>NZ_VCBC01000041.1 GCF_005843925.1 Thalassotalea litorea | reverse complement strand
ATGCGGAAAAACATCAAGCTAAGGTAGAGCGGGAAATGGAAGCACAGATCAAACAGCAACCTCAATGTCATCAGTTAATGGCACTTGAAGGTGTGGGCCCAAAAAATGCGATGCGGTTGTATCTAATGCTCGGTGGTCAGGGTAAAAATTTCTCGCATGGCCGAGAAGCTTCAGCTTGTATTGGTGTAACGCCCAAACAATACAGTACTGGAGGCGTAGTAACTTTGGGTGGCATTGGCAAGAATCAAGGGAATAAACGGCTGCGCTCGAGCCTGATTCAAGGCGCAATGGCGGTAGTAAAAGTCGTCAATAAACGGGAGCCTAGAAATCATAAAGAAAAATGGCTCAAGCAGCTCATTGAGCGAATTGGTAGCCGCAGAGCAGCGGTGGCATTGGCAAATAAGACCATCCGCACATCTTGGGCAATGCTCAAACATGGCGAGGCATATCAAGCACCACAAGCGGTTTAATTGAAATACTAATCACCATTTGAAATAAACTAACTGAATCAACCAAAAGAGAATTATTCACTTCAATGATACGCGAAAAATAAATAGGTAAGACCGACCTTCAAGAGCCTGATCATTCCCTAGATGCAAGACATCGTTGTCACGAAGAGGCATGAAGGTGCGAATACATCAGGGGCCAGAGTTCGCTACTCAACGAGAGCCCGAATATGCGGAAGCAGTTTTACAATTTATTTTGATAGTATCCTTGAAATGAAACGGGAGTCCATATAGGGAATGACG
>NZ_VCBC01000040.1 GCF_005843925.1 Thalassotalea litorea | reverse complement strand
GTACGGCCACCTTCGCGGATTGCGAAGCGTAAACCTTCGTCCATCGCGATTGGGTTGATAAGCTCTACAACAAACTTCAAGTTGTCGCCTGGCATTACCATCTCTACACCTTCAGGAAGCTCTACTGCACCTGTGATGTCCGTCGTACGGAAGTAAAACTGTGGACGATAGCCTTTGAAGAATGGCGTGTGACGACCACCTTCATCTTTCGTCAATACATAAACTTCTGACTCAAACTTTGTGTGTGGCTTGATTGAACCAGGCTTACACAATACTTGACCACGTTGTACTTCATCACGCTTAGTACCACGTAGAAGAACACCACAGTTCTCACCAGCGCGACCTTCGTCAAGAAGCTTACGGAACATCTCTACGCCCGTACAAGTCGTTGTAGTCGTCTCTTTGATACCTACGATTTCTACGTCGTCACCTACGCGGATAATACCACGCTCTACACGACCAGTTACAACCGTACCACGACCCTGGATTGAGAATACATCTTCAATCGGAAGGATGAAGTCACCGTCAATCGCACGCTCTGGCTCTGGGATATAAGTATCTAATGCGTTCGCAAGCTCTAGTACTTTCTCTTCCCATTGCGCTTCACCGTTCAATGCACCAAGTGCTGAACCTTGAATTACTGGTAAGTCATCGCCTGGGAAGTCATATTCTGAAAGAAGTTCACGTACTTCCATCTCTACTAGCTCAAGCAATTCTTCGTCATCAACCATGTCACATTTGTTCATGAATACGATGATGAATGGTACACCAACCTGACGTGAAAGTAGGATGTGCTCACGTGTCTGTGGCATTGGGCCATCAGTCGCGGCTACTACCAAAATCGCGCCGTCCATTTGTGCCGCACCTGTGATCATGTTTTTTACATAATCCGCGTGACCAGGACAATCTACGTGTGCGTAGTGACGAATTGCTGTGTCATACTCAATGTGAGAAGTATTGATTGTGATACCACGCTCGCGCTCTTCTGGAGCGTTATCGATTTGTGCGAAATCACGAACTTCACCACCGTGAGTCTTAGTCAATACCGCTGAAATCGCAGCAGTTAGAGTAGTCTTACC
>NZ_VCBC01000039.1 GCF_005843925.1 Thalassotalea litorea | reverse complement strand
GCTGTGAGTTCAAGCGGTGAGTGCAACGCTATCCTTATACTAACTTGAGGAGCGACTGCATGAAACAGAAAAAGCGTGAATACTTTACCGCCGCGCAAAAAACAATTATCTGGGATAGATATAAGCAAGGCGATACTTTGCATGAAATCGCAAGGATGTTTAATCGCGGCCATACTTCAATTCAACCTACTATCTACAACGCCGGAGGGATTCGTCCTCCAGAAAGAAAGCGCCATCCTAGCTCACTTAGCCTTACTGAAAGAGAAGAAATCTCTAGAGGTTTAGCTTCCAAAAAGTCTCTCCGTGAGATCGCCAGGAAGCTCGGAAGGTCACCCTCAACTGTCTGCCGGGAAGTTAAACGACATGGCGGTTCAAAATGCTATCGAGCAAATAAAGCCGATAAAGTTGCATGGGAAAACACGAAAAGACCTAAAACTTGTAAGCTACTGGGGAACAAAGCATTATGCTTAATAATTGCTCGGAAAATGGCAACCGCATGGTCTCCACAACAAATATCCGGGTGGCTGAAACGGAAGTATCCCGATAAAGAGGAGCTCCATGTGTCGCATGAGACCATTTACAAAACCCTTTATATCCAGGCTCGTGGAGCATTAAAGAAAGAGCTACAAAAGCATCTGAGGACGCACAGGCCTGTTCGTAAGTCGAGAAAAACCACGCTAAAAGGCAAAGGTATAGGAGGCATTTCTGACGCAGTACCAATCAGTGAAAGGCCTGCTTCAGTAGAAGACAGAGCCGTTCCTGGACATTGGGAGGGTGACCTAATACAAGGTTCGAACAATAGCTATGTCGTCACATTAGTAGAGCGCCATTCACGATATGTAATGCTAGCCAAGGTTCCAAACAACAAAACCGTGACGGTTATAAAGGCTCTAATCAAACAATCGAAAAAGCTTCCTACAGAGCTATATAAATCACTTACTTGGGATAGAGGTGCAGAGCTTTCAAACCATAAAGACTTCACGTTAGCGACCGATATACAGGTGTATTTCTGCGATCCTAAAAGCCCGTGGCAGCGTGGCTCAAATGAAAACACGAACAGGTTGCTACGACAATATTTCCCGAAAGGTACTGACTTAAGCGTACATTCTCAGTTACGATTAAGTCAGGTTGCAAGACAACTTAATGAAAGACCGCGAAAGACGCTAGAATATGAAACACCTGCTGAACGATTTAATGAGTGTGTTGCGTCCATCGGTTGAACTCACAGC
>NZ_VCBC01000004.1 GCF_005843925.1 Thalassotalea litorea | reverse complement strand
TGTATGGACTCCGTCGTAAAGGTTTGGTCATTTTTACGTTACATCCCCGAGGGGAGGGAGTCCATACATCGTGACACTACAGGGAATCTATCGTCACAGCTTGAACGGCGGCTATGTGCCATTAGCTGCCCGTTAGCAATTTCTAATATACGCTGATTTCGAGGTGTTAACGCCTTGCCAATGGGCGTATAAATGCTTGGCTAAAATTAGCGACGAAGAAGCGCAAGCCAAGCATTTTACGTACTTTTGAGTAACTTGTTAGGTTTCGTTCCAAATGACTTGGCCACATACCCTACATTTGTTTTGAATTTCTTCATTAGCTCTATAAAACAACAGTTCATCACACTTTTCGCAAAAAAGGTTGTTTTTACGAGCAATCGAATAAACATGCCTCAGTAACCAAAAAACTACAATTGTTAGTGGTATCCAGAGAACTATTACATCGAATTTCACAATCAAAACAGGTAGCGAATTGCTATATATATTGATCAGTTGCCCCAGAGGATACATAAATAAAATAGATAGGGGGAGTAAAATTGAGGCTTTTAATATCAATCCTCTTCGAATGAGGCGAGTTGTATTTTGAAACTCTTCTTTTGATTTGAACATTCTAAACTCCCTTTAGAAATCTAACGCTTCAAACAGAGACGCTGTTTAATGCATCCCGGCCCGAAGGGCCCTTGCTGCTTTGACTTGTTAATTGGCTGGTTTGGCACGGAACTATACATTAGTACACCTACACTTCTGTTTTGCAACCAAACCACTTTCATCTTCGTAGAAAGAAACCTTTTCACAGGTAACTATTTCTCCTGTGATGAACTCCCATGGAAAATGCTCGTCATCGTCATTTACACCGACAATTCTAAAACAGGAACCATGTTGATATATTGCTTTCACTGGCTCTAGATTCCCATCGGGGAAACCAACAACATTGACGTAAATTAGTTGTTCCATCGTTTTAGACATTTAACGCCGCCGTAAGCGGACGAAAATAGTTGGCTATAATCGTGTAGCGAAGCGGAACCCAGCCAACTATTTGAGTTCCGACTTAACGGCCTTGTTAGCATTTCTTCTTGAGCTCATCGATGTGATGTTGATACCGCTGTTTACCAAAATACAAGCCCATAATCGATAAAGTTATTGCCATTGATATAGGTTGGCTTGTGTACCAATGGTAAAGTGCAGCACCACAAACCATTGCCATCCCCCCTAAAATCAGATCTTCCAGCACTAGAATCTTGGCTTGATTCCGTTTTGCCAATTGATTCTTAAACTTTCCATACGATTCACTGATCTTTCGAGATAGCAACGCAAGCACTACAATCACAGCAACTGATGGCACAACGATAGCGGCCAACTTAATCCAATTACCAATGTTTGCTAGGGCTTCCCACAAAATGATGCAAGCGCAAACAACAGCTACAAGTATCATGGTCCTTGATACGAATTGACCTCTAGTCATGTTTCATCCTTAGATAATGCTAACAGTTTATTATGTAGACGGCTCAGTAATTCTCGTTTTGGGGAATTCTGACTGACTCTTGATCGCTCTTTTCAGCCCTTGCAATAAAACTACATTTCATCAAATTTTTCTTAGGTAATGTGTTTTTTCAAGCATAGGCCTACCCTATACAGCCATTCCAAAAGAACCAAAACAACAACAATTAGTCCCCATATCCCAAAGACACTTAATAAAAACTCTAAAAAACCACTATCTATATCTGCAGCTCCAAAAAAAACTGAAGAAAAATATAGAGCGATCAAGACATAGTTTAAGAGCCCGAGATCATGACGCTCAATTCCCTTATGTATTAAAGTAACTTCTATACACGCACCCAGACTAATCAAAGTTACAACAATAATTAAATGATCAATTACCCCAATATTTATTGCCGCAAGGGCTATGGCAGCGCAAAACCAAAAGAAGCAAAATTTACCCGTATTATGCTTCGTAATTTTTAACATTTGTTTTCCTAGTTATTGAACAAGAAATTCATTCATTTTAAGCAGATCAGGCCGCCAGACTTCCATCCAAACTACTGGGTTAAACCGTTCAACGCAAATGTCCTAAATACAGTTAATTTATCCACTAAGTATTGATATAGATTGAATTGAGTTAATCTTTAACCTTCTTTATAGGAGTGTATTTAGATACGGGAATGTGTTTAAAAGCATAAATACTTAATAAAACTGCGCTTACAGCGAAATTAATGGCTTCTCTAACGTGACCTTCAGATGCAGAGTCAATGAAACCCATCATTAGCAAAAAGAATAGAATCATCAAAATAGAATGATTCGAACGTTTCTTTTCATTACGAATATAAAACGTTTTGCATTGCGGGCATCCCTGTTTTCTATGACTATTTCTCCAGTCCTCACAATATGCTGACTGATCATCGAACTCGGTGTTACATTCCATGCATTTGTACATAAATTTCCTTGTAAGCTAAACAAGAAACAGTATAAGTATTCAGCCGATTGGATGGCTGCTTATCGCTCTTCTGAGACATTAACCTTTTCAAGCATTTAACGTCAAATAAGCTCGTTTATGGCTTTTAGGTACGAACTCGAACCTAACCCTATTTGCGCCCAGACAACTCTTTGGTGTGACCCAATATAGTCGTATTGCTCATCTGCATCCCAAAGGCTCAAGATTTGTTCGGGAAAGACATACTCTGAAGGATTAAATCTGTGCCTGTCAGATTCCTTAGATGCTATTAGGGAAAATAACTCAACAGCGTCAATATCGAATACGTTGACGCCCTCGAAAAATACAGTGTATGAATTATCGAATGCAATCCCAATAAAACTTGCTCTAGATTCATCAAATTCAACCTGGAGATTACCATTAAAGTAGTAATCAATATCTCCCCTAGTTGAATCGAAGAAGTCATTTAAGACTTCTTTTATCTCATCTCTCAACATTCCTAGTTTAATCGGTCCGATTCCGATAAGTGGGGTAATTAAAAATTCCATTTTGTCTTTACTGAAAACAGGCGCCTTTTGAATTCTTGATTTTATTGAATGACTCTTGATCGCTCTTAACTGCCGCACAGCTTATTCTGTTAGCCACAGTTCAACCTTTGTGTTTTCTATAAAATCAGCGACAAAACCTGGCGCATAACCTTTTTCACCAAAAGACTCTTTACTCAATTCATGGTCATATTGAATGATGAATGATTGTTCAGCGAAAGTTAACTGGTACTTATTATCTGAAATATGTTCACAATACCCATATTGGGTTCGTTCAATCTCTGTTTTAGTCTTAGTCTCATCGTCACCGAACGAATAGTCTGTGTAACGAAGTTCTGTTTCAGATTTATCAATTTTTAGAGTGAAGTTCCAATGAGTTTCGCTAACACTTGAGTACGTACCTGCAACGTTATCACATGCTATTGCAGGTAATGCAAACAGAGGAGATAAAACTATTGAGGCAAGTAGGTATTTCATTATTATTCAACTTCCGCTTATCGCTCTAATCGTACCGTGGATTAGAGATAATTTTTCCAACGAGTGGACCAAGAGATACTCCAAATCCCATAAAAATCTGGCCTATTACACCACCAAACATTGGTCTTTCGACAACTCCAATTATGAAGAGCAATTTGCATATAACTAGAGCAGCAAAAATAGTACATATGGACCGCAATAAAAATTGAAGGCATTTATGCTGGCGCAGAATTCCCATTATAAATTTTCGAGATTTGCTCATTGGCTTCACTTGAATATCCAGTTCTTTTTTGTGCTTTGAAGATTAGAAATTGAATGACTCTTGTTCGCTCTAAGCAGCCGCTAGCGAACACCTAATTATCAACAACTTACGTTATTTAGGGCGACGTCGAAAATGTGCCACTTGCAGTCATTAAAGTCTATTAAAACTTACGATTTACTAAAGCAAACTTACCTTTTACTCTCTGTCCTCGCATGCGTTCACACCAAAATTTATAAATAGGATAAATTAAAGCAGAACCTATCAAAGAAAAAATAAAGCCTATAAATCCGTACATTAAAGAAGAGAACCAAAACATTGTATTTTCAAAACCTGCATCAGTGAATGTACTGGTTACAATAAAATGAAATGCTATTGAAAAAGATATGGCGACCCCAAAACAAACCCAAATAGCTACAGCCATAAAGGAAGTAAAATTTAACTGTATTCTCGCTTCGTCGCTAAAGTTCTCTTGAACATCCATATTGATTTCCTATCCCAAAATATTTTGAAGCATTGAATTTGGCTACGACTGTTCCTCGCTCAAAGAAGCCAGATTGATTCAACTAAATTATCTGAAAACTTTAATTGAATCAATGCAAAAGAAAGCCCACAAAATTACGACAGCATTTTCGGCATACCAGCCATCCCTGGCCATAACCGATGAAATTCTCTACGACCGAGTCTCCTTCGACGCGGTCCTCACCGACGTTAGTTCGTCACCCGAAAACCTGCCCATAACCGATGGAATCCTCTCAGAAAATTGCTCCTGCATTTTGTGTATACCAAACATCTCTGTTCATAACCGACGGAGTCACCCTCTAAAGCAAAAAGGCAGAGCCTATGCTCTGCCTTTTAACTAAGTAATAATTAGCCTGAAACTATCGGATTAACCGATTCTCAACCAACTCATCCACCGCACTTGGGTCGGCCAATGTCGAAGTATCGCCAAGGTTATCCAATTCATTCTCAGCAATCTTACGCAGTATTCGACGCATAATCTTACCGGAGCGGGTTTTTGGAAGACTCGGTGACCATTGCAATAAATCTGGCTTGGAAAAACTGCCCAGCTCTTTGGCCACTAACGCTTTTAACTCAGTATCAAGCGCGGCATCACCTTCCTGACCTTTCATCAAAGTAACGTAGGCATACACGCCCTGCCCCTTAATGTCATGGGGATAACCCACAACCGCAGCTTCCGATACTTTCGGGTGCAATACTAACGCACTTTCAATTTCCGCGGTTCCCAGCCGGTGACCGGAAACATTTAGCACGTCATCGATTCGGCCAATGATCCAGTAATAATCGTCTTTATCGCGCTTAGCACCATCACCTGCGAAGTAATAGCCCGGATATTGAGAGAAATACGTGTCATAAAAGCGTTGTTGATCGCCGTACACAGTGCGCATTTGCCCAGGCCAACTGCCTTTTAATACTAAACGGCCACGACATTCGCCTTCCAGCTCATTACCATCGCCATCCAAAATCGCAGGCTCAACACCAAAAAATGGTAGACCCGCAGCGCCTGGTTTCATCCCAGAAGAGCCGGGTAATGTAGTGATGAGTACACCACCAGTTTCGGTTTGCCACCAGGTATCAACAACTGGACAGTTGTTTTTACCGACCACTTCATAATACCAATGCCAGGCTTCTGGGTTAATCGGCTCACCGACTGTTCCTAATAGGCGCAATGATGACAAATCCTGCTTATTTACCAACTCATCACCAAGTCCCATCAGGGCACGGATCGCTGTCGGAGCGGTATAGAAAACATTGACTTGATGTTGTTCAATGACCTGCCAAAAGCGTGATGCATCCGGATACGTCGGCACCCCTTCAAAAACGAGTGTTGTAGCACCATTGGCAAGCGGACCATAGAAAATATAGCTGTGACCTGTTATCCAACCCGCATCAGCAGTACACCAGTAGATATCGCCATCGCGATAATCAAATACATATTTGTGGGTCATCGCGGCATACAGGATATAACCACCACAGGTGTGCAATACGCCTTTAGGTTTGCCGGTAGAGCCCGAGGTATAAAGAATAAATAATGGGTCCTCGGCGTCCATGACCTCTGGCTCACAATAGGCATCCGCCTGTTGCATGGCCTGTTCATAGTTGACATCAATGCTATCGTTCCATTGAACATCACCGCCGGTGCGCTCAACGACAATCACCGAATGTACGTCAGCACAATCAGCCACCGCTGCATCGACATTATTTTTTAGCGGTATAATCTTGCCACCACGTACGCCCTGATCGGCAGTGATCACAACTTTGCAGTCGGCATCAAGAATACGGGTTTTAATGGACTCTGTAGAGAAACCACCAAAGACCACAGAATGCACGGCACCAATACGGGCACAGGCCAGCATCGCATAGCCAACTTCGACAATCATTGGCATATAGATACACACCCGATCGCCTTTTTTCACACCGCGGCTTTTTAAAACGTTGGCAAACTTATTTACCTGTTCCGATAATTCCTGATAGCTCACATGACGACTGCTACCTGGCTCATCACCTTCAAAAATAATCGCCGTTTGCTCGGCACGTTCGGGTAAGTGACGGTCAATACAGTTAACGCTGACATTCAATTTAGCGCCAGAAAACCACTGGATTTTCGCCTGATGATAATCCACCTTAGACACTTCATCCCAAGGTTGAATCCAATCGATAAATTTATTCGCTTGTTCAGACCAGAATGCATCGGGCTGTTCAATCGACTGCTGATACATCTGCTTATATTCTTGCTCACTAAGGTGCGAATGGGCTTTCGCTTTATCACTTACCGGATAGAAAGGTTTTAATTCCATGGTCTTCCTGCTCAAAATCATTTGTTTTTTTAATAAGACTGCCAACTACGCATGTTAACTGATTGTCGCAATTAGCATTTTCAGGTTCTTAATCGTTAAAAACCAGATATTTAATGTTTTTTATTATGAATTAACTAATAAAGGATAATCAGTATAAACACAAGATGACAACGCTGTCATTAAAAATTAATTACCAACGAAAGCTGGATAGGACGGAAGTATTTACTATGTCTTGCCTGACAATCTCACATTGTTGAAGAGCTGAACCGAAACTTCACTGACAGGCTTTGATAAAAAAGTCGAAAAAATGACAAGAAAAAAATTAATGATGACTCGACAGAAAAGTTACCGAAAAAGCGAAAAATAAGCCGACACAAGTCGCTGAATGCCGGCTTAAACGGTTTCTTAGAGTAATATATATTTATACAAAATCAGGCGCTTTCGGCTCATTACCGCCGCGAGTCACATAATAAATGGCAGCAATAGAACCCGAATTTTCAAAACGGCGCACGGAACCAATTGGGGTGGTAAAATTATCCCCTTGGGATAACTCAATGGTTTCGCCATCGACGGTAATGTTTAGTCGTCCCTGATGGATAAAGATAACCTCTTCTTCAAGACGAACATGACGTTCAATCGTTGCGCCTGGTGCAAACCTAAGGGCACGAACCACAAAGCCGTGTTGCCAACCCAGTTTAGCGGCCTGAACTTTTTCAGCCGGGCATGCTCCGCCAACTAATGACGCTTCTTCTACCCCAGGAAACTCACTAAGTAAGGTATCTTGCTGCCAGGAAAAATCGTCACTGCGAATAATAATGCTTTCTAATGCTTTACTGGAAACCACTCGGTGTTCCGCGATTTGTTCGGGAGACGTTACTGGCATCGCAGATTTACCTTCGGGTAAAGTTTCACCTTGCGTGGTGTCAACCAACGAGCCATCATCGAGCAGTACCAGACCATAATCTTTGGCCATCTCAAATACGCTTGGCGCCCATAATACCCGGCCAGGATCATCTCCACCTAATACCGCATGTAAATAGCCTTTGCCCTGATCAACGCCTTGCGCTTCCCCTTTCGTACACTCAAAGCCACGAAAAACATCCGTTGGAATGGAAATGATATCGCCTGGCTTTAAGTTGATTCGTCCATCATCGGCATTGACACCACTGATAAAATCCCACTCACCACTATGGACAACAAAAACTTCTTCAGTCAGGTGGCTGTGCTGTGAATTCAGGCAATTGGCTGGCTGGCGAGCGCCACCGATATTAAACCCATGCGGGATAGAAATATGGACATGCTGATCCGGATTTTCCGCCACGCCCGGGCCAATCACCGTAAAGTTTTCTTTTTTATCGGAGCCAGGGCTTCGGGTATCAATAAACGCATTGGTACAAGGGATCAAATCCTGATAGCGCACCGCTCTGTTTTCTAAGGTCATTACAAATTCCTAATTATTTTAGTTTTAATTATCGGGCAGTCCATCCGCCATCGACTTTAATGCAGGTTCCGGTGACCATGGCTGAAAGATCACTAAGCAAGAACACGCAGGCATTGGCCACATCTTCCGTGCTCGCCAGCTTTTGCATTGGGATCATGTCGAATACGAACTTTTTAAACTGCGGGTTTTCGAACATGGGTTCGGTCATTGGCGTGAGAACAAATGTCGGAGCAACGGTATTGACCCGAATATTATCCGCGGCAAGTTCCACCGCCATGGCTTTACTTAAGCCCTCGACGCCATGTTTCGACGCACAATACAACGTCCGCCCTGGTGAGCCAACAAAGCCCATTTGCGAAGACATATTGACGATGGAGCCGCCGCTTTTCTGCATTGGTATCAGTGCCGCTTTTGCACAGCGATACAGGCTTTTGATATTCAAATCGAGGACGGCATCGACATCGTCATCCGCCTGTTCAGTCATTTTTGCGACTCGATTGGTACCGACATTGTTGATCAGGCCATGAAGTTCGCTTAAACCCTTAAGGCGCTGATGAAACGATGCCTTAGTTACATCTTCGCTCCAGGTTTCAATCGTTCCAGATAACTCAGTACTGTCTTTTTGCAATTGCAGCAAGTCAGACTCAGTACGGGCAACCGCAATAACATAGGCGCCACACTGCGCCGCAAGTAACGCGCAAGCGCGCCCAATTCCCTTGCCAGCGCCAGTCACCATAATGGTTTTGCCATTGAGTAATTGATTACTAAAACCCATAAACCTTACCTTAATTTTTTATTTTGCATTCGAAGTCATTATTCAGTAGGATGCGATTACATTCAAGAAATAAAATCAAAAAAGATCAATAAAAACCTTATTTGGGAGCGAATTAATGATCAACTACCTCAAGAAAGGCCCGAGCCTGGAAGAAAAAGCCGAATCGAACAAGCAGGTGCAGACTATCGTTGAAGATATCATTGCCGACATCGAGAAAAATGGCGATCAAGCCGTTAAAAACTACTCTGAAAAGTTCGATAAATGGACTCCGGAGTCATTCCGTCTGAGTAAGGAGCAAATTGCCGCCTGTTATGAAGAATTAGACGAGCAGGTTATTTCGGACATTCGCTGGGCGCAGGAACAGGTTCGCAATTTCGCGCAAATTCAGCGTGACTCGATGAAAGACGTGGAAGTAGAAACCATTCCTGGTGTTGTGTTAGGTCACAAGCATATCCCAATGGAATCCGTTGGTTGTTATGTTCCTGGTGGCAAATATCCCTTGGTTGCTTCAGCCCACATGAGTGTCGTCACCGCGAAAGTCGCGGGTGTTAAACGCGTCATCGCCTGTGCACCGCCGTTTGATGGCAAGCCATCACCTGCGATCGTGGTTGCTATGGATATGGCAGGAGCCGACGAAATCTATTGCTTTGGTGGCGTTCAGGCCGTTGCCGCCATGGCCATTGGTACACAAAGCATCGCGCCGGTCGATATGATCGTCGGCCCGGGTAATGCCTTTGTTGCAGAAGCCAAACGCCAGTTGTTTGGCCGTGTTGGTATCGATTTATTCGCTGGACCTACCGAGACGCTGGTAATTGCCGATGAAAGTGTGGACGGCGAATTATGCGCAGCAGACTTATTAGGTCAGGCGGAGCATGGCCCTACATCTCCAGCGGTATTGCTAACCAACAGTGAAAAACTGGCAAAAGATACCATGGCCGAAGTTGAGCGCCAGTTAACGATTTTACCAACCGGAGATATTGCCGGGCAGGCATGGCGAGACTTTGGTGAAGTCATCGTCTGTGATACTCATGAAGAAATGCTACAGGTTGCCAATGATCTGGCGTTTGAGCACGTCCAGGTAATGACCGAAAATGTCGACTATTACAAAGACAATATGCAAAACTTCGGCGCCCTGTTCTTAGGCCCGGAAACGAATGTTTCCTATGGCGATAAATGTATTGGTACCAATCATACACTACCAACTAAAAAAGCAGCGCGTTATACTGGTGGCCTATGGGTCGGAAAGTTCATTAAAACCTGTACTTTCCAGAAAGTTACTGAACAAGCGTCAGTGATCGTTGGCAATTATTGCTCACGTCTTTGTGCCGTTGAAGGATTCGCCGGACATAAGGAACAAGCTGACATTCGCTTAAGAAGATACGAGAAATAACATTGAATAAGAATAAACGTGTCACCTCCTATGATGTCGCAGAAGCTGCCGGTGTTTCACAATCGGCTGTTTCACGCGTATTCCTTAAAGGACGGAGTGTTTCAAAGAAAACCCGAGAAAAGGTCTTAGCGACGGCAAAGGAGTTGGGTTACAAACCTAACGCCATAGCCAGAATGCTGATCACCAAACGCTCCGGTATGGTGGCCGTTATTCTTTCTTCCAGGGCAAACCTTAATTACCCGGAAGTGCTGTCTTTGCTCAATAAACGCTTATCGGCGAAGAATGAAAGGGTATTGCTTTTCAATCTTGATGATGCCGATGGACTAGATGATATTCTTGAGCAAATATGGACCTTCCAGGTCGATGGAGTGATCGCCCTGGCCGCACATTTTGATAATGACAGTATCAACCAGTTTAAGGATCACAACATTCCCGTTGTGCTATACAACCGCCGTGCTTCCGGACATTCGGCTAGCTCTGTGTGTTGTAACCATGAACAAGGGTTAACAGAACTGGTCTCGCTGCTTGATGACAACAATCACAAATCCTATTTAATTGTGGGCGGGCCAGAGCAGTCTGACGTTGCTCAGGAGCGACTGGATTGTTCAATTAACGCACTGGCGCAAAAAGGCCATCATAAGGTTCCGGTGAGATATGGCGATTATAGTTATGAATCAGGTCGTTTAGCGTTTGCCGAATGGATGCAAAAAAACAAAGCACCCACTGCGGTAATATGCGGTAATGACACCATGGCGATTGGTGTTATTGATGAAGCCCGGGAAAATTTTGGTTTAAACGTACCAGAAGATTTATCCGTGGTCGGTTTTGATGGTGTCAGTGCGGTTGCCTGGCACAGTTATCGTTTAACCACCGTTAAGCAACCACTTGAGCAAATGACCAAGGCTGCTGTTGATATACTGTTAGAACAAATTGAATCTCCGGATAATCCGGCTCAATTGCGAGTCTGGTCCGGCACACTAATACCGGGCAATACCGTTGCCCCAGCAAAAGATGAATCCTAAACCTCTACTTGTATTTCTCCCTGGTACGTTGTGTACCGGGGCTATCTTCTCCCCATTTAAAAATCACCCTAGTTTTGATGCCATCATCATTGATTTTAACCTTGAGGACAGTCTCGAGGATATGGTCAACACCGTTTTAAAACGGGTTGTAACAAGGCCGTTTATTGCCGTCGGCTTTTCCATGGGCGGCATGGTCGCATTTGAATTAATGCGCAAGGTACCCGCACAAATAACCGGGTTGATATTACTTAACAGCAATAGTCTGGCGGATAACAACGAGCGCTACAACGGCCGGCAACACCAGCTGAACCTTGCCCGCCAACATGGCATTCAGTACTTGTTTCAGGACGTCATGCTACCTGTTTTTTTTGCCAATCCAGACAGCGAGCCAGGACAACAGGTTGTTGCAATGGCTAACGAGCTTGGCATCAAAACCTTCGAAGCTCAGCATAAGGTATTGACGGAACGTCCGGATTCTATGGCACTACTAAAAACATTTAACAAACCTGCATTAGTTATTGGTGCGGAATATGACTTGCCCTGCCCGGTTGAGCACCAACAGCAAATGGCGGACGCTTTAGTGCAAGGGCAATTACATATATTAAAACAATGTGGACATTTTGCTGTGCTTGAACAGCCACAAACCATTCTGGATATTATCGACCACTGGATTGAACAAAATTATGGATAGTTTTAAGGCAGCCCTGGCTAACAAAGAGCCATTACTAGGCACATTCATTAAAACCCCGCATCCTCATATTACCGAGGTACTGGCGCAGTCTGGCTTTGCGACTCTGTGTCTGGATGCCGAGCATGCGCCCTTTGATCGTAAAGATCTTGATGCCTGTATTCTTGCGGCCAAAGCAAACCGGCAACATGTGATTGTTCGCATTCCCAGTGATCATCACGATACCATCTTAAATGCTTTGGATCTTGGTGCCGATGGGGTCGTTATTCCCCATGTGAAAACCGCACAACAACTCAGTCGGGTGATTGAACAATGCTACTATGGCCCTGGTGGACGCGGTTATGCTGGCTCGACGCGCATGGCAGGTTATACCACCAGAGGTATCGAAAAAAACCTTGAGCACAATAAAAATCATACGTCGGTCATTGCCCAAATTGAAGATTTGGAGGCGTTGGATAATCTTGATGCTATTTGCCAGGTATCGGGGCTTGATTGCCTGTTTATCGGCCGTATGGATCTCACCGTCGCGTTAGGAGAAACCGACCCTAACAGCGAGAACGTCAAAAAAATCGTTAACCAAATCGTTGCCACGGCAAACCGACACGGTGTCACAACGGGTATGTTTATTAGCAATCTCGAAGAACTTGAATCCTGGTTAAACGAAAAAGTCTCGTTGTTTTTGCTCGGCTCCGATCACAGTTTTATGCTCAGCGGTGCACGGCAATTACAACAACGCTTTAAACAGGCAACATCAGCAACATGAAAAATCGTTTCATCTCGCCTTTTCTGAATCGCCCAGGGCGTCTGAGTCGCTTGAGTCTATTGGCTGCATCCGTTGTCACCGTTTTAGGGTGCAATAGTGCTATTACATCGACAGCGTCCATATCAAAAATGGACTGGGCCACAGCCGAGATCCCGAGTTTGGCAGCACTTTCGATTGGCGCGCTTCGCCAACGCCAATATGGTAGTGAGTTTCAGTTACTGACAGGTGTCGACAACCAGCGCTCAGGCTATCAGTCGTATATGACTCGTTATAACAGTGATGGCCTTAACGTCTATGCCCGAATCGATATTCCAGATGCGCCTGCGCCTAATGCGGGATATCCGGTATTGCTGTACAGTCATGGTTGGGTGGGTGAAACAAATGCTCCATCGTTTAATTTTTTTCTTGATCAAACAGGCAGTCAGGCACGATACATTGATCAATTAGCGCAAAGTGGCTTTATCGTCATCACGCCCGGTTGGCGTGGCCATGGCACGGTTAATAATGTTGCCGCCGATGGTATAGAATTTATGAAACGTTGGGATAATGCCAGTTATATCAGCCCTATTTTCTATGCTATTGATATGTTAAATGCGCTGGATAGCGTATCGAGCATTGAAACGTTGTTGGCAAAAGATATCGCTGTGCCCGTTAACCTTAGCAAAGTGTTTTTAGCCGGTCATTCCCAGGGCGGTGATTCTGCTCTGATAACCCTGGCCATTGCCGGAGAAGGATCTCAGGTTACAACGCCGATTGCCGGAGCCTCTATCTTTGCTGGATGTTTTCTACCGAGAATTAAACAAGGTGAATTGTATGGCACAATGGCGAGTACCCCTCAGGCCTTTATGGCGGGTGATGGCCAATGGAATGGTACACCGATTGGTGCCAATGGCGAGATCAATGCAGATTTTCAATTCCCGTTTCCGCCAGACTGGATAGGTACTACCGATACTGCGGCCTGGACATGGCAACACCAATCCTGGTCAATGGCAACGGTACGAGAGGCGTATCGTACGAAGTATGGCGAAATGTACCGGGTATTAAAGCGTGAAGGCATTGGCGAATTCGGTTTTACCTTATCGACGGATCACACGGGCAAAACCGTTATTGAACACCCTGAAGAAATCATCGACGCTTACCGTGCGACGTCGGCGTTTCATTATCCTCAATATCTGCAAGAGCCATTAGTTTTACATTATTCGGATCAAGACTATTACTCGCCACCGAAATGGAATAAAGCACTGGCAGATAGCGTTAATGGTAAAGGTGGTGACGCAAAGCTCCTTGAGTATTCAGGCAACACCCATTCGTTACAGGTAAGTAAATATCCCTGGTTTTCTCCCCCGGGCACCGTGGCAGGATTAGACCAAATGCTTGAGCACGACATTGCGACCTTTAAAAGCGCACACTGATAAAAGAAAATGCTGCTGATGCGGCGCACGTGCTTTTCAATGCAATCTCTTCCATGCTCAATACTTGGCCTAATCACATGCTCAAACCGACTTGCGGCGATAAACACCGAGTTTATGGCCTTGACGGTGCACTAGACCAACTTAGCTCCTTCGACCAGGCTTTGCAGTTTTGCATAAGCAATATCCGGTGAAACCGCACCAAAACCGGCAAAAGTACCAAATCCGCAATCGGTACCGGCAATGACCCGCTCCCGTCCAACAATATCCGTGAACTTGCGAATTCGTTCTGCGACAACCTCAGGATGTTCAACGAAATTACTGGTGCTATCTATCACCCCAGGCACGAGAATTTTATTCTCGGGAATGTCATTTTTCCTTTGTTTGAACACCTGCCATTCATGGGCATGTCTGGGGTTTGAGGTTTCGAACAATAAGTGATCCGCATTGACCTTCATTAGGGTGTCGAACATGCGGGCCATTGGGATATCACAGACATGCGGCCCTTCATAGTTCCCCCAACAAATATGTACTCGTACTTTCTCTGATGGAATGCCTTCGAGTGCATAATTTAGGGCTTCAACATGTTGATTAGCAATGTTAATGAACGCTTCGTCGGTTAAATCGTTAAACAACATATGCCGAGATAAGGCTAAGTCAGGACAATCAAGTTGCAACAGCAGCCCTGCATCAACGATGGCTTTGTACTCTGCCTTCATCACCTCGGCTAATTTCTGCAGATACTGCTCGCGGCTAGCATAATATTGATTCGGCAAAAACAAGGCAATCACACCGGGTGATGCGGCATTCATAAACGCCTGTTTTGCACCCAATTCCGTTGCCGAGGTGCTAAGATTGTTGATATCTTCCTGTAAATCTGGCGTGTCTTTAACGCCGATTTCACCGGTACACATCGGCCGTGAATACGTCGGTGTGCCACCGGATTTGGCCAGTCGTTCTAAAAACTGCGGGAATAATTTGAGATCCGCAGGTGCGTTGCGCGGGCTATCTCCGGAAAAGCCTGAGTAGCGGTCTTTCACATAGGTCGCGTAAGAGATCTTTGAGGTTTCCCCATCGGAAACAATATCCAAACCAATATCCAGCTGTTTTTTTACCGTTTGATTTACATGCGCTGTCATCACATGATCAAACTCGGCTCTGTTGTACGCTTGCCCTTGCTCGCGCGCAAAAATCAGATCGACAACTTGTTGCTCTCGAGGTAAAGAGCCAACGTGTGTCGTTAAAATAGCTTTTTCCATAATCGTCCTTATGTTGTCATTATTCTTTATCGTGAAAATTAGCACTTAGCCAACGCCAAAGAAGTGTTTATCAATATTCCCAGATATCTTTATACACAACCTGTGGCACTAGCCTGCCCAATAAATCGACGCTATAAATCGACCCTATAAATCAATCTGTAGAGCCTCGGCTAACGGCAAAACGGCGTCACCGTATTTTTGCCAATTATTGACACTGCTGGTATAAATCGGTTGGCGCACTTGCTCAGCGCTTGGCGTCATCACTATTCGTTCTGTCTTGTAAAATTCATCGGTCGCATCTTCGTAATCAAGTCCCAGAAAATCCATCAGGTTTTGTGTTTGCTGCTGCTGATCCATGACCATATTCTCATAATCGATTTGCAACATGTCATCACTAAACTGTTGTTGCCATATTGTCATTAACGCTTGGTGTTCACGATAATAATGGCCAAGACCGGATAAGTCGTGAGCATAGCTTTGGTTATCGTCAAATGGCAGTTTAAAGATAGATACACAATTATCCATCGCCTGACGCTTACAATAGATAAATTTCGCGTCTGGTAATATCGCTTTGATAAATCCAATAAAATTGTAATTAAGCGGGTTTTTATCGATAACCACAGGATGCTCGCCAAAAGTTTGTGTGATTCGCTGTTTATAGGTTTGCCCAAGATGAGTGAGGCTTTGCGTGGATAGCTTGGTCAGACAATAAGGATATCGCGTTTGGGTTTGCTGTTCCGCTTGCTTCATTAAATCATTGATAAACCCGAGTTCGCCAGCGCCAAATACCTGAGAATGTGATGCCAGAATTTGCTCGGTTAAGCTGGTACCTGAGCGCGGCATCCCGACAATAAACACCGGCTGCATATTACCAACGACCTGCCCCTGCCCAACCTGAGGTTGTATTTCCTTAACCACATGTCGATATTGTTCGGTTATCTCAGCCTGATACGGAACTTTTTTCGCCTTTAGCGATTTAGCCTGAATAAAATACTCGATGGCCTGGTGGAAGTGTTTTTGCTTATCGGCATGCACACCAAGCGCCAGATACAACGACACCTTAAACACATCCGGAGTTACCGGGTCGGTTAGCAAGTTGTTGATTTTTTCGACTTCTTGTTTGCTGAGGCTTTGCTGTTTTAATTTCGCCAGCTGATAAAACGAACTGGCGTGATTAGGCGTATACTGTAACGCCCGACGAAAGCTGGAAGCGGCCTGGTCAAACTCCCCTAACTGTTCCTGCAATACCCCAAGGTGATGATGAGCTTCGGTATTATTCTCCTCAATTGCCAGTACCTCGTACAAACAATCTTTCGCTTTTGCATAACAACCGGTTTGCTTTAACGCGGTCGACAGGTTGACTTTCGCCACCAGGTTGTCGCCTAACGATATGGCGTTATTAAAGCTTTTTTCTGCCGCTTGATATTGCCCACAAGCTAACTCGATTTCGCCCTGAACATTCGCAAAATAACTGTTGTCAGGTTCAAGTTTTCGAGCTGCACCTATCGCTTTCAGGCCAATCGTATGCTGGCCAATCTCCTTTAAAGACTGGGCAAAATTTGATAAACACTCGGGATAATCCGGCGCCAGTTTTAATGCCGCATCAAAACATTTGGCCGCTTGTTGATGCAGATTCTGGGCAGCAAAAACATTCCCCAGGTTATTTAATACCG
This sequence comes from Thalassotalea litorea, assembly GCF_005843925.1. Taxonomy (GTDB): domain Bacteria; phylum Pseudomonadota; class Gammaproteobacteria; order Enterobacterales; family Alteromonadaceae; genus Thalassotalea_A; species Thalassotalea_A litorea_A. The sequence goes on along the minus strand of NZ_VCBC01000004.1, from coordinate 348,485 downwards.
TCGGTTGTTTGGGGTTGATTTGCAATGATTGTTCAAGAAAGCCTTGCGCCTTTGACCATTGATTTAAATCTTTAAATGCCAGACCTAAATTGGCATACGTTTCCGAGTCTTTTTGATTGACCTTCAACGCTCTGTGCAAGACATCAATTGCTTGTTGTGGTTGAGCCAATCGCAGATACGTTACCCCCAACAAATTCAGAGCGAATTCGTTATTGGCGTCGACGTTAAGAATGGCCTCAAAACACAGTTTCGCCTGGTCAATTTGCCCGGCTTGCAGCAGTTGAAAACCCTGCTGTAACTGCTCTACGATTTGTTGATTCATGATCACCACTGCATCAATTAACTGAGAAATAACGCTGACTATTGATTAATCGCGTCTTAACCTTGAATAAAATAACCAGGCAACAAACGATGAAACTTGCCCCTTAGGCCTGAATCCTGAAACCTTCCTATTTCATCCATGTATACACCCTCTCCTCTAATCGATTATCAATTCCAGACATAATCGATATACCTACGTCCATATAGGCAGCTCACCGGGCATACTTACGTCCCTGTAATAAACCCTGGCTAACACCATCCATGGCTCGCTCAGGATAAATACATCCATGTATACACCCTCTCCGCATCCTGCTCACCGGGCATACTTACGTCCCTGTAATAAAAAAGGCCTACATCGTAGGCCTAAAAAAGTTTAACACAAGGAGGGTTTAAACTTAGAAGTTATAACCGAAGCGGATACCCATATTGCGTGGCGCAGCATAATCATAGGCAACGCGGGCACGACTCAGGATTTCCGTGTAGGTTTGAATTAACTCATCGGTGGCATTATTGACATACGCCTGAACTGTGAAGTCACCATCCACGGATTGCCATTTAACCGACAAATCGACTTTGGCATATGCGTCCTGCTCACCAAAGAATACCGGTGCACGGTTGGTCATATAGCCACTGTTGTAATACGTATGAACATAAGGTTTCACCGTACCCATATCGCCTAAATCGAAGAAGTATGAGATACCCACACCGACCGTCATATCTGGCGTATAAGGTGTGTTTTCACCATCCATCACGAATACGTGCGCGCCGTTAATCGTTTCGGCACCAATTGGCGCTTCACCGTTCCAGACCAGATTACCTGCTCCGACGATAAACTCATCATATTCAGACATATCCAAAGATACGCCAAAATCAACAACTAAATCTTCGGTAACGTCCCAGAAACCTTCCAACTCAATACCACGAGAGTTAATTGAACCACCAGGTACTTGTGTCGCCACGGCAACACCAGTATCACCTTGCTCGATAAACGCAGTAGTTGTTAGTCCTTCATATTTGGCATTATATGCCGCACCATTGAGGCGTAAGTCACCATCAAATAAGGTCGATTTAAAACCAATTTCAAATGATTTATTAGTTTGCGGGTCAAGTAGTTTCTGAGTTGCCAAATCTGTCGAACCCGCGATATAAGCGGTTGCGTAAGACGCATAGACCATAACGTCAGAAGCGACGTCGTAATCGACACCTAAACGGTAATCGGTGTTGGAATCTTCGCCACGTTCAACCTCTTTCCCATCATAGTTGTAGGTAGGTAGATCCGGACCTAAGTGATCTTCCCAGTTACCCCAACCTAATGAATTTGAGCCCTGTGACTCGCGATCATCTTTGGTGTGACGAATACCGGCAGTAACATTTAATTTATCGGTTAATGCATACGTTGCCTGACCATATAACGCTGTCGATTTTGTACCACCACGTCCTTCGTTATTCCAATAAGCCCAGGAAGGGGTTTCTGGTGTTGCACCGGCGTAGGCATACCAGGATTCAGTTAAACTACCAAATAGATACGCAGATTTGTTATCCGGATCCTGACTGTCAAAGTGGTACACACCGAATGTATATTGCAGTGGCCCATCAAATAATGATGAGATGGTAAAATCGACTTGCTTTGATTTGGTTGTCCCATATGTACCATCAACCCAGGATGCCATCGAAGAAAACTCCGCATCCATCAAGTTAATCGCTTCATAATCAAATGCTGCTGCATTCAATACCAGGCTATGGCTTGCTACTTCCCAGTCCACATTTAAGTAAACCGCGGTTTCTTCCAGCTCTCGAATTGGCGTGTAGTCGTAATCAATCTTACGAGGATCATTAACAATTGATGCCGATGCATCGCCGGTACAAACGTTACCGGCTTGCGAACGACCACCGGCACGATCCGGCTCGCCTGCACATCCTTCATAAACACCCATTCGTGGATCTAAATAACCATCGATGGCGTTGATTTTTGTCGGATCATTTTTATCTAACGGAATACCTGCCGCTTTGTAGGCCCAGTTTAAGCTTCCATTACCGGTATCTTTCCAGTGCGACATGGTCAGATTGATTGACAGATCTTCGGTCGGAGTAAACAATAATTGACCACGAACATAGGTGTAATCAGAATCTTTCAGATCACCATCCGGGTTGTTGATATTTTCAACATAGCCATCGCGCTGCTCATCAGCCGCGGTTAGGCGAAATGCAATATTGTCGCCTAATGGAACGTTCACGAAACCTTCATATTTTTGCAGGCCGTAATCACCTAGGGTGGCTGCGACACCAAAATCGAACTCTTCAGTATCCGGCTTCTTGGTAATAACATTAATCAAACCACCGAATGTATTGCGTCCAAACAAGGTACCTTGAGGACCACGCAACGCTTCGATACGTTCTACGTCCATATAACCTGCAAGTGCCTGGCCTGAAGTCGGTAAATACATATTGTTATGATAAATCGGTACCGCAATATCTGTCGTACCTGCAGAACCAGCACCACGAAGGATAACTTGCGGGTTGTTACCAAAACTGGCAACCGTTACACCGGGTATGGCTTTTTCAATGGATAGGATATCGGTGATCTGCATATCAACCAATGCATCACCACCGATCGCGGTAACAGCCAGCGGCACTTCCTGTATACTGGTAACCCGCTTTGTTGCTGTTACTTCAATTTTTTCAATATCTTGCTGATCTTTCTCTTGCGCATAAGCAGCGCTTACGACCAGCGCGTTAGCAACGCTTAGTGCTACCGCTGATTTTAATAGACTCTTAGGTTTTCTATTCATTTTTTTTATTCCCGAAGTAAATTCTATCTAATTTGAAATCCACTCAGTGTGTTTTTATCAATAGTATTTATGTGGATGAAAAAAATGTACTTCGAAATCATTTTAATATCAACCTAAAATTTCAGAGCAACCCCTTGCAACACCCTTTAATAACGAGCCATTAGAAAGATAACAACTTTTAAACAATTCATTTACTTTAATATCAACGCATTTTTTTGAATCATTTAATGACTTCGGAGTCACCATAAAAGCATAAACCACCTAACACCAAGAGCAAAAACCCATAAATATCAACAGGTAATGAAGCTAGTCAATTGTACTCCGTTGAATTCCACAAAGATAACAAATTGCTTTTCAAGTATTTATTGGAATTATCATGCAATAGGTACGCTCATTTTGCGTTGAACTTTTTTCAGCCAAAATAAATTGAAAAAATTAAATAATTAGGAGGTATGTAGCGACGTTGAAGTAAATCTAGCTGCATTCGCGTTGAATCCAGCTAGGTTTTTTTACGTGTAATTTCTCGCTTTATTAAATTCACGCATTCTACCAAGTACATCGACACCAAGCTGATCGTAAACCGACAACATATCAATTAATACCCAGTTTTCGCGGATTAGATCCCCTTCAACGCGCCAAAAATCGAGACTGCGCATCGAAATTTTCTGGTTACCCGGGGCAATACCTAGCCAACCGGAGCCACTCACAGTCATGTACATGCCGGGCCAAGCCGTAAAAGCGGTGTAATTGCCGTCGGAGAATACATGACCTGCATGAGGATCCCCTACCCTGTCTGGCAATCCATTTAAAAAAGGAATTTGGTGCCAGTTTCTAAACCCGGTAATAGTTCTCGCCGTACCAATGCCCGAAGGGCCGTACCAGGAACAGCGAGGATGCCAGTATTTATCCAGTTGCATCGCTTTCACCCCGCCAGTGGCATAGTTACCAAGAGCAACACACATATCCGTGACAACTTGCTGCGCATGCTCGGCCTGCGCTTTATCCCATGGAAATTGCGATAAACCGTCCTGGCTGGCAGGGCCTGGCACGTGCCATTCACGCCCAAGGCTAGGTACCATAGGCCAGGCATTGGCTTGCATCATGAGCTCAGGGATATCCCAAATCCCTTGAAACTCTACAACCTTTCCGTTTTCAAACTTATAAAACTCATGAAAGCGCATCGACACCATATGCCCCGTGGGTGGAATATCTAACCATGAGTTGCTAAACGTCCCGCAGTAATAGCCACAGCAACCAACCCACTCTTCGCCCTTGCCCGTTGGGCCGGATATGATAATGGTATCGCGCCGCTCCAAATCGGGGATCGCTTGATATAAAGGCTTTAGTGCCTGGTTAAACAATCCATTACTGCCGTCAAGGGTCTCAAATGGAAAGCATAGTTGTACTTTTGCGTGGTCAGTGAAAAGATCACTAAGCAATGCTTTCACATTATCCGCATCGAAGTTGTATAACGTCTGGCTCAATTGGTGAATTTTTTGCTTGTTATTGAGTAACGTGTCAGTCATAAGATTGTCCGTGAAAATAATGTTTAATGAAGCGAATATCGATCGCGATTGCGGTTGCAAAATCGGCTTGTGTAAGCATATGTTGCTCGGTGTTATAAACCCCTTGATAGAGCAAATTATCGGAAAAATTTTGGCGATAATAGTCTGTGTTACTGATTGGTGTCGTTGTGTCTTTGTCGCCATGATGAAGAATAAAGGGGATATCAAAGGGGTTTTTCTTGTCCTGCTCAAAGCGATATTTCGCCGATGACCATAGAGACACCAGCTTTACTTTTTCTGCAAGTTGGCTGGCCGCATAAAACGCAATGGGGCCTCCCATTGAATGGCCTACCAGAGCAATATTTTCAATTTGTTTATCTTTTCTCATTTGTTGTTCAAGCGCCTCAATCGAGGCGAGCAAGTCTCTGGCATAATATTGCTCGGGAAATTTCACCTTACCACCTTGATGGGTAAACCCAAACCCCTGCGATTGATTATGACCTCGATAGTCGGGCACCAGCACATTAAATCCAGCCAATGCATATGCCTCAACCCACTGACGATAATAGTTTCCCGGGCGCCGCGAATCACCATTGGCCAATTTACCATAATCCGGTGGATTTGGGTGGTATCCGTGGGCGACAACCACTAAATCTAGAGCAGAAAATCCCTGGTTACTGCCAACAATATATAAGGCGTACTGATGTAACCCTTGAGATTCAAATTGCAAAAGATAGCGTGACAAGCCATGTGAATTATCATCAAGGGGCTGTAATTCGCTGGCGGATGAACACCAGGTACAAAGCATAACAATACTTGCCCCAACAATACGAGACAGCGATATAGCAACCATACGAACACCAATCATAAGTGGTTCCTAATCCAATGTTGGATTTAGAATCGATGCGGTGCGTTCGAGAATATCGACACCTTGTTGCTTAAGCCAATAAGGAATATCAATTAGTACCCAATTTTCGAGCAATTTATCACCTTCACGATAATACACATCAACAACGCGCATATCGGCACGAACATCACCGCTGGGTAGCCCCATAAATCCACCTTGGGATTTATTAGAAAGATTTGGCCAACCAAAAAAGCAGGCGAACTGGCCTTCCGCAAAACGGCAGACATGACCATTAAAAACCTTGTCCGTTAATCCTTCCCTAAATGGATACATATGCTGCTCCTGATATCGAGGGATGGTATATGTTGCACCAATTCCCGCAGGACCATACCAGGTCATATTATCGTGCCAGTTCTTTTGCATGACTTCCGGACCCGCTCTGTCATTTCCGGTTTGATTGAGCTTGCTAAGATCATCAATCATGGTATTGAGAACCCGCATGGTTTTATCTGCCTCAACCGGATCATGTTGTTCGAATAGAAGACCATTGTGGTGACGAGGGCCTGGATACACAAATGATGCACCCGTCTGCGGCGGCAGTGGATTAATGCCTACCTGATGCATCAAACCAATGATGTCCAGCCACAAACCGGTTTTGGTGATCTTGCCATTTTCGACACAATTGAATTCTGCATAACGTAACATGACAACTTTTCGGTTAGCTCGAATCCCCGTCCAGTCCGCATCAAACAGCCCCATAAAATGGCCCATGCTCATCACCCAGGTTTCACCATTTATTTCACTGGTACCTGCCATAAAGACATCCTGACGCCGCTGCAGTTGTTTAAAAGACTGATAAATCGGGTGCCAGACATTGGCCGTTACATCGCATAAATTCTCAATTTTGTTAAATGGGTAAACACCAAAAAACTCATAATCATCACCAATAAACGCTTGTTGAACTTCAGCCAGGTTTTCAATCGATGCATTTTCCATCGCGTCAAAATACTGTAAAACGTAGGCTTTTTCTGTTTGATAATTTGTCATCTTTAGAGATTCACTTGGTTGTAATCATTTTTAAGTTAAAAGAATGCTATTTACTAATGACTTCGAAGTCAATTGATAATATGATGCTGGCAGCTAATCAATAAATATAACGATAAATATGGGAAGTAACAGCAAGACATGATTGAATTCGGCGCATTGAACTGGAGCATATTAATAGCTTATATCATTGCAAACCTCGCGTTAGGTTTAGTGATAGGAAAAAAAATAGAAACCGATGAAGATTTCTACGTCGGTCAGAAAACCACCCCTTGGTGGGCAATCGGTATATCCGTTGTTGCCACTTACGTAAGTGCGATGACTTTTTTAGGGGCACCGGCCTGGGCCTATAAAGAAGGCTTAAGCGTTATCGCCATTCACCTAAATTATCCATTAGTGATAATGGCGGTGATCATTTTCTTCTTTCCATTTTTCTATAACGCCGGCGTTGCTTCCATCTATGAATACCAGGAAAAGCGTTTCGGTAAACGTGCACGGGCGTTGATTTCATCAATCTGGCTGGTATCACAAACCATGTCTTCCGCCGCGGTATTGTACGCCACTTCCGTGGTACTCAGTTTTATTACTGGCATTGATGTGATTGTCGCAATCGTCATCGTAACGGCGATTGCACTGGTCTATACCGTGCTTGGCGGTATTACTGCGGTAATCTGGACCGATGTGATTCAATCGTTCATCCTGTTTGCCGGTGCCGGCATTATCTTTTATGCCCTGCTTAATGAAAGTAGCTTCTCGGTTATGGACTCGCTGACCCAGTTAAAAGCCGAAGGCAAGTTAAACCCATTACTCACCGATTGGGACTTCAGCGCCACAACCACGGTCTGGAGTGGCATCATTGCCATGACGCTCTATCACACCACAGTATATGGTACTAATCAGATGATGGTACAGCGTACTCTGGCAGCAAAAAATATCGGTGATGCGAAAAAATCCTACTTATTAATGGGGTTTGCCGCGTTCTTTATTTATCTATTCTTCATCATTCTTGGCGTGCTGTTTTACAGTTACTATCAAGGTAAGCCATTTGAAAATGACAATACCATTATTCTCCAATTTGCCGCAGAGTATGGCATGCCAGGACTTATGGGAATTATTGCGGCAGCCGTCATGGCGGCATCGATGTCGAGCCTAGACTCCGCATTTAATTCGTTGTCGACCGTATCGACCATTGATTTTTATAAAAAGTATTTCAAAAAAGATCAATCCAACGCCCATTACCTGAAAGTTTCACGATTTTTCACCCTGTTCTGGGCGGTACTGATAATCTTTCCGGCAATAATGTATCACTTACACTCTACCGGTTCGATTCTGGAAGTATTGAGTAAAGTTGGTTCTTATTTTGTTGGCGCACAACTGGGCATGTTTGCATTAGGTTTCTTCTCTAAACAGGCGACGGAAAATGGATTGCTTGTCGGAACATTTACCGGGTTTGTAGTCGTTGCAGCCGTAGCCCTAGGCACCGATGTGGCTTGGCCATGGTACTGCGCGATTGGTGCTGGAGTGAATGCAGTGATTACCTTAATTGCCAGCCGATTGATCGATGGTAAGCAACATGAGCTTTCTGAATACACCATTAAAGGTCAACAATTAAAATTTGCCCGAGAAGGGTTAGACGAGAAAGAGAATGGCTGGTATCGAGTGCCGGGTAAAGTTGATCCTATCAATTACTGGCTGTTTGCCTTCTTTATCGCGACTCTGATTTTCCTTGGCTCTATTCAGTTTATGGTTTAGGGGGTTTTAGAATGTCGATAATCAATCAATTTTATCAAGCGCTGCAATCCGGAAACAACCTTGAAGCTGTGGCACAAGCGGCGATGCAAATGCATGTCTCCTATCCAATCGAAGACATTCACGGCCTGGATGCGGTGCAAACGGATTACTGGCAGGTTCTTAATACTGCAATGCCGGATATTGAACGAAAGGCCTATATTGAATTTTCAAGTGAATACCAGGGGCACGACTGGATCGCGGCGACCGGCTACTTTGTCGGTACATTTACCCATGATTTATTGGGAATTAAGCCGACCCAGAAAAGCCTGTATCTGCGCTTTACGGAATTGGTGCAATTGGAGCAAGGCAAAGTTGCTAATTACTATATCATTCTCGATTTTATCGACGTGATGAATCAGGCAGGAGTTAATCCCCTGCGCAAAAGCCTCGGCCACGACGGCTTGATTATGCCGCCAAGTACCATGGATGGCCTGTACCCTGCACAAGAATCCGCTGCTCAAGCGAAGGAATCCGAACAATTAGTGATGGCGATGCTCGACGAATTGGGTCGCTTTGACGGTCAATCGTTACAAAGTATGCATCTGGATAAATTCTGGCGCCCAGATTTTATGTGGTACGGTCCTGCGGGTATCGGCACCACCCGCGGTATCGAAGGCTTTCGCCGTGATCATCAAGGCCCGTTTGTATTTAGTTTTCCAGACCGGGTGGTGGATCATAAAGCTACTGTAGTGAAACGAGGGAACTATGTGTCGACCGGTGGCTGGCCACATATGCATGGTAGCCATCTCGTTGGCGGTTGGCTGGGTTTTCCCCCTTGTGGAAAGAACTTGGAATTGCGCGTTATCGATATCTGGCGTCGACAAGACTCATTGCTGGTTGAGAACTGGGTTGGCATCGACATTATCCATATGTGTAAGCAAATGGGGCTCGATGTTTTTGCGATGATGCAAGATACCTTTTACGTTAAATAGGTTATCGAAATACCCTATCGCGATACGGCGCCATGGCAAAAGCCCTATGTATTGGTTTCATATCCGCAAAAAAAGCATTATAGATTTGACTTTAATTGACTTCGAAGTCAATATTTTTATTAAACGATAACAAGAATTTTATCATTATGTCGCAACAAAACGTTACGCAACTGTATTGGAAAAACTTGCCTGAGCTATTAAACCCTCAGGGTGAAAAAGTGCAGACTCTACGAGGATTTGACCCAGAGTTTGTCGATATTGTCGATTATATTATTCGCATTACCCATCGAATATGGGAACAAAAGAATGTTGGTCTTTGCATCGACTACTACGGAGAATATTGCCCGGTGCATACCCTAGGCGGATATTCTGACGATGTTGAAACTGTGGTTAAAAACACCTTGAAAACCATCGGCGCTTTTCCCGATCGCTCGCTAATTGGTGAGAACGTGATTTGGCGAGATCTAGGCGATAAGGCTGGCTACTATTCATCCCATCGTATTACCAGCATTATGACCAACAAAGGGCCTTCGGAGTTTGGCCCGGCAACCGGTAAGACGGGACGGGTCACTACCATTGCCGATTGTATCTGTCTGGAAAATAAGATTGTTTATGAATGGTTAATGCGCGATAACAGCTTTTTGGTCAAGCAACTTGGCATCGATGTATTAGACGCGGCCGAGCATTTTTCCCAATTGCCGGATAATGATACTTTCGAACAATGGCGCCACAATGAAATAGTACGCATCAAAGCAGGCCAGCCCTCGGAGCACCAATGGCTGACCAAGGTCGATAAAAGTGCAGTGGAAATCGCTAATCGCTGGATAGAACAACTATTCAATGAGAAGTGCTTTAGCCATATCGCCGAGCTTTATCATCTCAATGCCAAAGTACAATGGCCAGGGGGCACCGAAGCCTCAGGTATTCCTGGTATCAAAGGCGTATTTATTCGCTTTTTAGCGCAAGTCCCGGATGCAAAAGCGACGGTCGATCATGTCGGTGTCGTCGATTTTGAAGGTCAAGGTTGCGATATTGCCATTCGTTGGTCTATCGCGGGCACTTTCCATTCCGGCGAGGAACGCCTAAGTCTGTATAACGGCCAAGACTATTTTGTCCTGGCCTCGACCCACCTGCGTATTATCGACAATAAAATCCAGGAAGAGTGGACCGTATTTGATGAAGTGGCAGCTTATGCCAACTTGATGAAAGACTTTAATCGTCTTAACGCCGCGAAAGGAGAACAGTCATGTTAACAGCCCTCACAAATACATTTGCCAAGGGTGACATCCAAGCATTGGCGAATAAACTTCTACACTCGACCTGCTGGCAGCAACATAATGTAAAACACTATGGCGAAGACCAGTTACGCTCGATTGTCCAAAACTGGCTAGCAACTATGGGTCGCAGTGACGTTGTCGCGAGTCAGGTCATTAAACAGGACAGCCAAATCGCGGCCAACCTGACGTTTCGCCATACGACGACAAACGTCGACATTAATTACACGTTTTGGCTGGAAAGTAATGGTGAGGTGATCAAATCAATTGTGGCAATGATCGATACCCCGGCACTTGCGTTAGCTACCGGGCAAGATGAAGCAACGCTAACCCAAATGCTGCCGGACGCCGATGCCTTAATCATTGCCGATTATGACCAGCAGGATCATCTTCAGGGTGAGTTGGCGATACCATCGACGATTAGCGCCTTAAACGCCGATTTAGCGTCACTCTTGGATTCTTGGTGGTCAATATGGTCAAAGAATCAGCTCGCGGCAATTGACACCGTTTACGATGCTAATGCAGCCATTAAACTTCCGGGTAATGAAACTCAGGTCAATTCCAGTGACTTATTTGATTTTGTGCTAGCCAGGTTGACTCGCTTAAGCCGCGCATTTGCGCAGCTCGAACAAGTGTTAGTCGACGGCGAGCAAGTCGCAATCAAATGGTACCTTGATGGTGATGAAAATGGTCAGCGCGTGCGCGTACCTATGCTGACCATGCTCAGCCTTGAGCAAGGAAAAATCCAGCAGGAACTAACCACAACCGATATTCTCGCGTTCCAGAAACGCTTTCCTCATTCGTCAATGTTTCAGGGCTAATTCGTGCGTTTTACCGATTCTCATCATCACCTTTGGGAACTTGATAAACTCAGCTATCCCTGGCTTGAAGCTAGGGGTAGCAAGCGTTTTTTTGGACAGCCGGATCCGATTCGAAAAAATTACTTACCCAGCGATTATCTTCAAGATCATCAGCACCAAGTACGCAACAGTGTGCATATCCAGGTTGGCTGTATTCCAGAGCATAATCTGCGCGAAACCCAACTTATCGAATCCTACATAGCAAGCGGAGCGCCAATTTCCGCGATTGTTGCTGCTGTTGATGTGCGTAGCGCCAACCTTGCTGAGCAACTCGCCCAGCAGAGCCAGTATCCGCATGTAAAAGGCGTACGCCATATGATTGGCAAAAGCCCGGAAGAAAATCATCAATTACCGGTCTTTAAAGGCCATGAATGGGTTGATGGTTGGGCCCTAATTGCAGAACAACAACTGACGTTTGATTTGCAATTAACCCAAGAGCAATATGAACCCGTATTGCAAGCATTGCAGTCAGTGCCACAACTCAACGTTGTATTGTGCCATTTTGCCTCTCCCTGGGATCAATCTGAATCTGGCTTTAAGCGTTGGCGAGAGGCGATGAGTAAATTTGCTCGTCTGGACAATTGCTACATTAAACTGTCGGGGTTTTCGATGTTTACCCAGCAATTTAATCAAGCGCGTTTTATCAAATATGGGTTAGCCGCTATCGAAATTTTCGGTGCAGAGCGTTGCATGCTCGGTTCGAATTTTCCCGTCGACAAATTACATATGAGCTTTGCCCAGTTAAGCGATGCATGGTTCGCCTTGTGTAATAGCCTTGATACCGAACAGCAAGCACAGATATGCACGAAAACCGCTCAGAAATTCTATTCACTCAATTGTCGCTAACCGCCGGCCAATACCGAACCTGATAATCCCCAAAAAGACTTTCATACAGAGACAAAAAAGCCCGCTTGATGCGGGCTTTTTCAATAGCGATTAAGTAATGATTACTTAGCCAACTTCTCTTTAATACGTGCTTTCTTACCAGAAAGTTCACGTAGATAGTAAAGCTTAGCCTGACGTACATCACCGCGACGCTTAACAGAAAGTTCTGCTACTAGCGGGCTATGTGTCTGGAATACACGCTCTACACCTTCACCGTTAGAAATCTTACGAACGGTGAAAGATGAATGCAAACCACGGTTCTTCTTCGCGATTACCACACCTTCGAAGGCTTGAAGACGTTCTTTGTCACCTTCTTTAACTTTTACTTTTACAACAACAGTATCGCCAGGTGCGAACGCTGGTACGTCAGTTTTCATTTGCTCGTCTTCGAGCTGCTTAATGATATTGCTCATAATTATACCTTTTGCCTAGAATACACTGCTAGTTATTGCCGGATTGATGTTTCGCTTTTATATCGCGTAACATTTTTTCCTGCTCATCAGTCAGAGCTAGATCTGTTAATAATTCTGGACGTCGAGTCCAAGTTCTTTCTAAAGACTGTTCTAATCGCCACTTGCGTATACGCTCATGATCGCCACTTAATAAGACTTTAGGCACTGATTTGTCATCCAAAACTTCTGGTCTGGTGTAATGTGGACAATCCAATAAACCGTCAGAAAATGAATCCTGTTCGGCTGATTGATTGTGTCCCAATACGCCAGGAACAAATCTCGCCAGAGCATCAATTACCGTCATAGCAGGGATTTCTCCACCGCTTAACACATAATCACCGATTGACCATTCTTCGTCGATTTCCGACTCGATTAATCGCTCGTCGATGCCTTCATATCGTCCTGCAATGAGGACAATATTCTTATATTGCGATAACTCACGTACGCCAGCTTGATCCAGTTTACGTCCCTGCGGTGACATATATATGACATGGGCCTCGCCACCTGCGGCTTCTCGAGCCGCATGGATAGCATCGCGCAGTGGTTGCACCATCATTAACATTCCCGGACCACCGCCATAAGGTCGGTCATCAACGGTACTATGTTTATCATGGGCAAAGTCTCTTGGATTCCGGGTATGGAACTCAATTAACCCATTGCGTATTGCCCTGCCTGTCACCCCAAACTCAGTGATTGCATGAAACATTTCAGGAAATAGGCTTATCACCTCTAACCGCTTCGTGTTGTCTGCCATCGAGTTAGAAACCTGGGTCCCAGTCCACGTCAATTTTTTTCTCATCAAGTGATACAGATTTTATCACCTGATCTTCAAGATAAGGAATTAACCTTTCTTTTTTGCCAAACGCATCAGTGCGATTCGCTTTTACAACCAAAACATCATTGGAGCCAGTTTCCATAATGTCAGTCACCTTACCAAAGTTATAACCTTGTTCGTTGACCACATCCATACCAATCAAATCACGCCAGTAAAACTCACCTTGCGGCAATTCTGGTAACTGGACATCGGACACTAATATTTCAGCACCGGTGCGCAGTTGCGCGTCATCTCTGTCATTGATATCGGTAAACTTGGCAATCAAACCATTATTATGGCGACGCCACTCACTTACTTCGATATTTTGTTTGTTACCACCTAGGTTTAATACCCAGGGGCTATAATCGAAAATTGTTTCCGGCTCTTCGGTAAAAGAATGAATCTTCAACCACCCTTTAATGCCGTAAACAGCACCGATTTTTCCGAGGATGATTTCTTTTTCCATAACCTAGTCCAGTAGCAATTATTGATAAACCGATTAAGCCGCTGCTTGAGCGTCTTTAACCAATTTAGCAACACGATCAGATAATGCTGCACCTTGACCAACCCAGTGGTTGATACGATCTAGGTCTAAACGAAGTTTTTCCGCTTGACCTTGTGCAGTTGGGTTGAAGAAGCCAACTTTCTCGATGAAACGACCATCGCGAGAGTTACGGCTGTCAGCAACAACCACTTGGTAAAATGGGCGCTTTTTGGCGCCGCCACGTGCTAAACGAATGGTAACCATACCGTCCTCTATTTAATAAGTTGTAAAACGTTTTTCCAGACACTTTCCTACCACGGGGGCAAGAAAAGCTCGCAGATTTTACGCTTTTACCGAGAAAAAGCAACCTTAATGAACATAATCGAACAAATTTCTAACGAAACACAAGCTATTCCACATTAACTAGGCTAGAATCTGCGCCTCTCTCTAATATTGCGCTTTTCACTTCAAGATTTTAAAGTATGACCAGCGATTCACAACAAAACACCAAAGGTTTGCTCTTAGCGCTTACCACCGCGATTATGTGGGGCCTATTGCCGCTTGCACTCGGGTCGGTTTTGCAGCTTATGGACTCGTATACCATTACCTGGTATCGCTTTTTGTTCGCCGCAGTTTTGGTCGGAATTGGCTTAAAAAATAAAAATCAAATCCCAGCGCTATTTAGTAAAGATAAACGCTGGCTGAAACCGTTAGCGATTGCCGCTGTATTTCTCAGCTTGAATTATATCCTGTATTTGTCTTCTTTGTATTTTGTTCCCGCAGAAACGGCGCAAATGCTCATTCAAATGGCACCATTAATGATGCTTCTGGGCAGTGTCATATTCCTTAAAGAAGCGTTTAGCCGCGGCCAAATGGTCGGTTCAGTGGTTTTAGTGATCGGCCTGGTGTTATTTTTTAACCAGCAGTTTAGCAATTCCTCAACCCTTGATCGCGACGACTTTATCATGGGCTTTGTCATTATGCTTGGCGCCTCTGTTACCTGGGCAATTTATGCCATCATGCAAAAGCAAATGCTGAAACGGTTTACCGCCAACCAAATCATGTGGGTAATTTATGTGTTCAGTAGTTTATTCTTCTTACCGGTATCTAGTCCGGCACAGGTAAGCAGTTTCGACTGGATCGCGATATTACTGTTAGTCTTTTGTTGCGCCAATACGCTAATCGCTTACGGCAGTTTCGCCAAATCATTGGAATTTTGGCCGGCTTCTAAGGTGAGTGCAGTATTAGCAATCACACCATTGCTTACGGTATTTTTTGCGACAATCGCGCAGCAATTCTTTCCACAATTTATCAGCGCCCAAGAGCTCAATACATTGGCATACATCGGCGCAATGCTCGTCGTCGCAGGTTCAGTATTAACTGCCCTGGGTAACAAGATATTGAGCAAACAGAATATCGCTAAGCTAAAAGTGTGCCTTACCCTGAAGAAATAACCATACATACATACATACATACATACATACATACATACATACATACATACATACATACATACATACAACGATTTTTAAAACCAAGATAATTGTTCAGGCGTTTAATGCAAATGCCAGGTGTTAGTGGCTCTTATTAAAAACCACCATTCCCCCCAACGGTTAAAAACATTAACTGTCCATAATTGTCAGTTTAAGTGACTTGATTACGTTCGTTAGATTAAGGTCGTTGGATTAGCGTCGTTAGATATAGCCTGGCTGAATTTTACAGGCGATATAAAGGCGAGTTCGGCAAAATGGTCACCGCGGATTTTGCATGGATAAGAGAGAAATCAGTCGCATAAAAACAAGTGAGAATTGAAAAGTACACGCTAGATTCAATAAGGTGAAAAGCCCCGTCGATGGCGTAAATGCGATCAGAGTCTTGCCCCAGTCGTGCAACCGGTATTGACACTTAAAGGGCGAGCCAATTGTTCATTGGCTCTAACCTATTAGGGTTAACACTGAAGCTTTACTAAGATTAATCGGTTAACTCGATATAGACTGGATGCGAGTTTAAGGCTTTTTGTGAACCTTTAAGTGAGAAGTTATAACCGCACAGGCCGAAATTCCCACGTTTTTCCAGTGATTGCACTAACATGCGCGAATCTAATGGAGAAAAGCTCGCAAAATAATCGCCACCATTTTCTACGGCAACATTGTAAGGACGAACCTTGTCGCCATTATTAAATTCAATGTACTGACAGGTATCGTCGCCTTTGGCTGACGCCAAAGACCAAATTTCTCCATCACGTTGGATATCCGCTTGCCAATGAATCACCAGGCCGTCGTGCTCGGTCATCATTAGATAAAAGTCATCGGGCATTTCTAATCGATGATTTCGTTCCACACTTGCGGATGGGATAACAGGCATCATTAATTGTGCGGTTTCACCCTGCGCGTGATCGTTGCTTGGCAAATAAGGCCATGCCAATAATGTCACAATCAAAACGCTCATCGCACTGGCGAGTGACCCGCTCAATTTCTTATGCTGACGAAACCACTGATATAGGTCCTGACGCCACTTTGCCAGCTCAGACGGCTGAGCCTGAGCTTTACGATTCAGGTACTCATCGCCATGGGTGCCATAAGGCGCATCGTTATAAGGATTGCCAGTATTGACACCACCAAACAAGACCGGCTCTACCCTCGCATTTAAGGGCTTGGCTTGTACTTTAACCGGTTTGGCATAAGCCGACAGGTCAACAGGCCCTTTGTAGCCTAACGTGTAAAACTGGTGGTCTTTTGCCGGTAAACTAAATATGTAGAGGCCCAAAAACACCACGAGCATTAACGGTGTGTAAGCACTGAAGTGTGGTAGGAATAACGGTAAGATACACGCCAACGCCGTCAAACCGACCAAAGACCAGGCGAGCCCCGCTTTTTCGCCGGCATCACGAACCCTGCGGATGGTCGTATAAAATATCACTAGCACACTTGGAACCAGCCAAATTAGTTGCGCCCACCAGGCGGTGAAGACATTGCCGGTAACTACAAAAAACAGCAGCAAAACACTGGCGAATATCGCCAGAAATCGCTCGCCATTGTCACGGCCTAATAAACAGATTAAGGATTTAACTAATTGCACGGTTCGTCACGCCTATAAATGTTTCAGATTGTCTGGCCGCCTGCCCTGCTTTTGGGTCAATGCTGCCATCGATAATGCTCTGAATATACCCTAAACAACTTCAATAAAAAACCGAAGCGTATTACTTCGGTTTGTCCGTAATACTAATCCGGTCATTAGCGGCGGAACATACCGCCCCCGCCCATGCCAGGAGGCATCATGCCTTGCATTGAACGCATCATTTTTTGCATGCCGCCTTTGCCTGACATTTTTTTCATCATTTTCTGCATCTGGGTAAACTGCTTAAGCAATTTATTGACGTCCTGGATCTGCGTACCAGAACCGGCAGCGATACGACGTTTACGTGAACCTTTAATGATATCCGGGCGTTTACGTTCCCCCGGTGTCATGGAATTAATAATCGCTTCCATACGCACTGTCATTTTATCGTCCATCTGACCTTTGACTTGCTCTGACATATTACCCATACCCGGTAACTTGTCCATAAGCCCCATCATGCCGCCCATGCTTTTCATCTGAACTAATTGTTCACGGAAGTCTTCTAAATCAAAGCCTTTGCCGCTTTTTACTTTTTTGGCTAATTGCTGGGCCTTATCCTTATCAACTTTTTGTTCAACTTCTTCGATAAGAGACAATACATCGCCCATACCAAGAATTCGTGAAGCAACCCGGTCCGGATGAAATGGTTCTAGGGCGTCAGTCTTTTCACCAACACCCAAGAACTTAATTGGCTTGCCAGTGATATGACGAATTGATAACGCCGCACCGCCGCGGGCATCACCATCGGTTTTTGTTAAGATCACACCAGTCAGAGGTAGTGCATCGTTAAACGCTTTGGCGGTATTCGCGGCATCCTGACCTGTCATCGCATCCACGACGAATAAGGTTTCGACCGGGTCAACACTCTTGTGTAATTGCTGGATCTCTTCCATCATTTCGCCGTCTACATGGAGACGACCAGCAGTATCGACAAGTACCACATCGATAAATTGCTTCTTGGCATGCGCCATTGCCGCATTGGCAATCGCTACCGGTTTTTGAGAGACATCACTTGGAAAGAATTCGACATCGATTTCTTCGGCCAGCGTCTGCAATTGCTTGATTGCTGCCGGACGATACACGTCAGCGCTAACCACTAACACTTTTTTCTTTTCGCGTTCTTTTAAAAATTTCGCCAGTTTACCTACCGATGTGGTTTTACCCGCACCTTGCAGACCCGCCATTAAAACAACCGCTGGAGGCGCGGCTTTTAACTCTAAAGCTTCATTGGCGCTGCCCATTGCAGCTTCCAGCTCGCTACGAACAATCTTGACAAAAATTTGTCCTGGGGTCAGGCTCTTGATTACTTCTTGGCCTACCGCGCGGGTTTTAACGTTGGCGATAAACTCTCGAATAACAGGCAAAGCGACGTCGGCTTCTAACAAAGCCATCCGCACTTCACGTAAAGTCTCTTTGATATTGTCTTCAGTCAGACGACCACGACCACTAATATTTTTTAGCGACCGGGTTAAACGATCGGAAAGATTTTCAAACATGGGTTACCCAGAACATAAAATTGGTATCAATACTCGTTAATCCGCCTATTATAACCGGACAAAACAGAAGCGAAAGCATATTATTTGGCCACTGCCCGCTTAATTCGCGAATTTGAGTCAGAATACGGCAAACCGTCCACCGGTTGCACCTTTTTTACATTTTCCTTACGATTTACTCATATGTTGTTGATTAAATTACGGTACAATTGATCAAGAGTTCGTTAATGCCTATAAAGATAACCTTTGGTAATTTCAGCAAATAAACGAATTCTCGACAGGACAAATTTTCACGCGAGGTATTTACCCTAAATGGAAGCCATGTTGGAGTTGCTCAATAATTTCATCGCCATCGTAAACGAGGCGAGTCCCTGGTTATTGTTAGGCTTGATTATTGCCGGGTTAATGAAATCTATGGTCCCGAGCCAAGTTCTGAGCCAGCATTTAGGCGAAGGTAAAATGGCCGTCGTAAAAGCCGCATTTATTGGCGCACCGTTACCATTATGTTCTTGCGGGGTGATCCCGGTTGCCACTCAGCTACATCGCTCGGGCGCATCAGCGCCAGCAACGTCTTCATTTTTGGTTGCCACTCCAGAAACCGGTGTCGATTCCGTGTCCGTTTCTTATGCCCTATTAGGGCCTGTGATGGCAATTTATCGTCCAATTGCCGCAATAACGTCCGCAATTTTTACCGGTCTGTTAGTCGCCCAGGGAACAAAAGGTGCGAACGACGCTAAGCACAAACTTCAACAGGTACCCGAACAGTCAGCGCAACCTGCCGAGATACAACCAATAGATAATGCCAAATCAAGCAGTTGCTGTGCCAGCGTTGAAACGTCCGGGAATACTTGCCAGACCGAAACAATAACCCCCCCGGAACCGCAAAACTCAGCTGAAAGCCCAGCAAACACGAAAGTCAAAGAAAATCACTGCTGTGCCGCAACCACCGCCACGGTTACCGATGACTCGCCAACTATCGGGGCAAAAATATTAATTGGCATTCGCTATGCGTTTACACAACTGCTCGATGATCTCATTGTGTGGCTATTAATTGGTTTGCTATTCGCAACCGTAATTCGAACCTTTATGCCCGCCGATTTCCTGTTGCAGTATGGCAGTGGCCTTGTTGCCATGGCGCTAATGATCCTGATCTCAGTGCCTATGTATATTTGTGCCACCGCTTCGACGCCACTTGCCGCCGGATTAATCATGGCTGGGATTTCACCAGGAACGGCTCTGGTATTCATGATGGCAGGCCCTGCGACCAACATATCGACGTTAGGGGTTATTCGTAATGAAATGGGTGGACGAGTATTATTCCTATATCTAACCGGTATTATTATCTCGTCGGTCTCGTTTGGTTTAGGGTTAGATTATGCGTTAGACCAGTTTGGTGTCAGCATTTTTGAGCAAATGAGTCACAGCCACGAGTTGGTTCCAATCTGGTTTGCCAGCACGTGTTCATTGTTATTGCTGGTCAGTGCTTTCAAGCCATTGCGTAAACGTATCTTAAATGCTTAAAATTTTGTCACACGAATTCATAGAATTGAACTGGGTTTCTGGTAGTATGTGAGCTGGTTTATCTGTGGTATGTATGTTCATATTTGGACATAGTGTTAACACAATTTAATCTGTCCAATTGGAAATGCTAGATAAGTCATAAGTTGACTTAATATAGGCAACTTTAATAACAACAACTGGCTTTGGAGCTTCGAAGACCATGACACCGGTCCTTTCAATCATAACAGCCTTGCTATATTTGACGGCGGCATTCTCCGTTTATACCCGTTTGTTTAAAGCCAACGGGCCCAACCCTAAGTTATTTTTCTCTTTAGGATGTGCCGCTTGCTTGCTCCACTGTGTGTTAATCAGCCAGGTGATTTTTTCAGATTCAAAAGTCAACTTCAGCTTATTAAATGTGACATCACTCGTGGCACTGATCATTGCCCTTTGCGTGACAACGTTATCGCTTCGCTCGAAAATCAATTTGATATTACCCGGGGTATACACATTCGCGGGATCATTTTTATTAATCGCGTTACTGGTGCCGGATTCCGGCACGTTAGCAATCGACTCATCGCAGGTCGTTCTTGTGCTTCACATCAGTCTGGCCTTACTTGCCTTTGGTGTATTAGTGATCAGTACGTTATTTGCCATTCAGGTCAATTTCATTAACTATAAACTGAAAGCCAAAAATATCACCGCGGTGAATCATCTCCCACCATTGATGCAGGTAGAATCACAATTATTCCGATTACTTATCACCGGTGTTGTTCTGCTTATCGCGTCGCAATTTCTCGGCGGATTTTTCATCGATAGTTTTTTCGCCAAGGATAATTTGCACAAAACTGTTCTGTCATTGTTTGCATTGGCCATTTATCTGGTTATTCTTTGGGGACACTATCAGATGGGGTGGCGCGGCCACAGAATTATGATTTTATCGACAATTGCTACCGCGATTCTCACTTTATCCTATTTTGGTAGTAGATTTGTCCGAGAGATTCTTTTATCTTAGACAACCGGGCAAAACGACTGATTAAAAAACCAGCAACCCGCCTGATTATTTGTGACACTTTATAGGATCCCCTTTTGGACGATATCTCTACAAGTATGCTGTTTGTCATACTTGCCGTATTAATTTTTATCTCTGCTTATTTTTCTAGCTCTGAAACCGGTATGATGTCGATAAACCGATACCGCCTGAAACATCTGGAAGAAAATGATCATAAAGGCGCGAAACGAGTTAGTCGTTTACTTAAGCGCCCCGACCAATTAATCGGTCTTATTCTCATCGGCAACAACTTAGTCAATGTCTTTGCATCCCTGATTGCGGGTTATATTGGCATGCGCTTATTAGGCGATGCCGGCACCTTTATTGCGGGCTTAGTGTTAACTCTAGTCATTCTAATTTTTGCAGAAGTCACCCCGAAAACTCTGGCCGCACTGCACCCGGAAAAGGTGGCATTTCCAAGCTCGATCATTCTTAAGGTTTTGCTGAAATTGTTTTATCCATTGGTCGTTAGTGTCAATTGGATAACCAACGGGATTTTGATTTTATTGCGTATCAGCCCAGAGCAGCGTGAACAACATAGCCTAAGTTCGGAAGAATTACGTACCGTGGTAAATGAATCGGCGGCCTTGATCCCGGCAAAAGACCAGGACATGTTGGTGAGTATCCTCGATTTAGAAAAAGTCACCGTCGAAGACATAATGATCCCGCGCAGTGAAATTCAAGGCATCGATATCAATGACGACTGGAAGGTAATCCAAAAACAGTTGACTCAGGCAAACCACACCCGAGTGATACTGTATCGAGATAATATCGATGACGTGGTCGGTTATGTGCATATGCGTGATGCCGTAAAGCTGTTATCGAAAAGCCAGTTTACCAAAGCGACTTTGCTACGAGCAGTCAAAGAAATGTACTTCATTCCAGAAGGGACACAATTGAATGTGCAATTGTTGAAGTTTCAGCGTGCCAAAGAACGTGTCGGCTTAGTTGTTGATGAATATGGTGATATCCAAGGTCTGGTAACTTTAGAAGACATTCTTGAAGAAATTGTTGGTGATTTCACCACGACAATGGAACCAGCGCCAAGCGAAGAAGTGCATAAACAGCCCGATGGTACATATTTAGTAGACGGCAGCGCGAATATCCGTGATATTAACAAGGAAATGAACTGGCAACTCCCTACCGATGGACCAAAAACATTGAATGGTTTGATTTTGGAGTACATGGAAGAAATTCCCAAAGCGAATATCAGCATGCGTATCGCTGGCTACCCAATCGAGATTATCGAAGTGGACGGCAATATGGTGAAAACCGTACGAGTAATGATTGAACACTTCCAGGAACAATAAAGATTCTACGTCAGCGGTTCACGCCGCTGGCATTTCACTACCTATCATCTAACTATCCCAAAATTTAATGACAAGCCGCATTCAGTCACACCGCGACTTTTAGTTAGGCACCCCAGTCATTTTAACAAGACACCCATAGTCATTTTAACAAGACACCCACAGTCACTTTAACAAGACACCCATAGTCATTTTAACAAGACACCCTCAGTCATTTAACAAGGCAGCTTTGTTTTGGGACGCTCTACAAAGCCCACACAATTGCGTCATGTGAGTAATGTACACTCTTTTTGTTGGAATACTCACAATACGATTGTTGATTAAAACTCGATTTGGATTTATTGCGTTAGAGCGATATACGACGTAACTATGATATCGCAACAATTTATCACCGAGTCGTGGTTTTTACTCTGTAAGCAGTTAAATGTTATTTGCCCGATCACTTTGCTAAACTAATTGATTATCGGGAGAAAATTAACAAATGACATACGACTTTATCATCATAGGTGGCGGTTCTGCCGGTTGCGTGCTCGCTAATCGATTGTCTGCTCGCGCAGGTTTTTCCGTATGTTTATTGGAAACTGGCGGCCGTAACCAAAGCCCCTTGATCAAAACTCCCTTAGCAATCCCGCTTCTCTTCCGTATTCCTAAATATAATTACGGATTCGAGACACCGGTCCAACCGACTCAAGCGAATCGTCATATTTACAACCCCCGAGGCCGTGGATTGGGTGGTTCCAGTGCGATTAATGCAATGTTGTACGTACGAGGAGATCGTCAAGACTACGACGACTGGGCTGCGCTTGGAAATGAAGGCTGGAGCTATGACGAAGTATTACCGTATTTTAAGTCGCTTGAACGTCAGGAGCGCATCCAAGACGATTTTCATGGCCAACATGGCGAGCTAAATGTAGCAGATTCACGTTCGAATCACCCGATTGGTAAAGAATTTATCGATGCGGCGACTTCGCTAGGTTATCCCTTTAATCCTGACTTTAACGGTGAACATCAAGCGGGTGTAGGGCATTTTCAAGTTACTCAAAAAAATGGCCAGCGCCACAGTGCTGCGGATGCTTTTATTCACCCGTTGCAAGCGTCGAAATCACGCAAAAACTTAACCGTGTTGTCCTACAGCCGAGTCGAAAAAATACTATTCGAAGGGGACAGGGCCATCGGCGTGCGTTTCCAACAAAGCCAATTGTTGGAGTCGGACAAAGACAACAACAAAACAGTCGAGTTAAGAGCCAATAAAGAAGTAATCTTATGTGCTGGTGCGATCCATAGCCCACAATTACTGATGGTAAGCGGTGTTGGCCCAAAAGACCAACTTGATGCATTACACATTCCACTAGTGAAAGAAATAGAGGGCGTGGGTAAAAATTTACAAGATCATGTAGATGTCTGCATTGTAAATCAGCAAAAGCGCCACGACCTTATTAGTCTTCGCCCGAGTTCACTTTGGTGGTTAAGCAACCAAGCGTTTGATTATTTTAGGTCAAAGCGAGGGGCATTCACGACGTCTTTAGTTGAAACCGGGGGGTTTATCTCCAGTAAAGGGTTGGATAAGAGACCTGATATCCAATGGCAATTTATCGCCAGCGCTATGGATGATCATGGGCGCAACATTAAAATGTATGGTGTTCAAGGAACCACGCTACATGCATGTATTTTAAGGCCGAAAAGTCGTGGTGAAATACGGATAATGTCTGCGGACATTACATCACCTCCGGTAATTGATTCGAATATGCTTAGCCACCCACATGACATGAAACTTATGATCGAAGCGGTAAAGTTATCCCGTCAAATATTTCAACAAGCTCCACTATCACTTACCAACGTAAAAGAAATATTCCCTGGAGAACAAGTACAAAGCGATGAACAAATAGCGGCCTTTATTCAGGAGAAAAGCAATAATATTTATCACCCTGTAGGGACTTGTAAAATGGGCATTGATGAAATGGCAGTAGTTGACCCAACCCTTAAAGTGAAAGGGTTGAATGGATTGAGAGTAATCGACGCATCGATAATGCCGAACTTAATTAGTGGCAACACCAATGCTCCGACAATGATGATTGCTGCAAAAGGGGCTGAAATGATTCTTGCTGACTATTGATATTAAAAACAATTCCAGCGCTCAATTGACAATGCATCATATTGTATGACATTACGATATTAGTAAAAAAGAACCCGCCACAACCAGCTACTGTCTAATTCGTCTTTACAAGTCTTTAATTGACCGGAATATGTGACTGCTCGATGCTTAACTTTGTTCGCCACCGGAAGTAACCATGATTTTTTTGCGTAAGTTTTGCGTTTGAACCCACCCCAACCTTCATGATAATTCAAATATTGATTGTAAGGATCCCATTTGGATACACCATTAACTTTTTGTGTTTTGGCAATGAACCACCCCATAAAATCAATCGCATCAGCAAAGTCATCTCTATCAGCACCACTATTATCCGTATCTTTCATGTAGTCTTCCCATGTAAGAGTTTTTGCCTGCGAAAAGCCATAGGCAGTGCTTACTCTTCCCCAAGGAATAAACCCTAGCAAATAATCTCGAGGCGGCAATGCGTCACTACGAAAAGAACTTTCCTGATACATCATACTCATAGGTACGTGAATAGGCACTCCCCAACGATCTTGCATGTCTTTCGCACCTTCATACCAATGATGATGCTCTCTGAAAATTTCGCAAATATTTTCCGGGTTTTGAGGCGGAGCGGTCGCGCAAGCTGATAACACAAAAGTAAAAGTGACGAGTAAACAGGTCTTTAGAATTTTCATTTGCTAATAAACGTTATTATTTTGAATTTAGTTTGCCAGATTTTTTAACTTTTTTTTAAGTTTTTTTCTATTTTTGAAAAAAACTTTGAACTTTTTGAAATTACCTGACTCTTATATTACGAAATGAACATTTCTCCTTGGGTTTTATAGTTTTTTTGAGCACCTCCTATGAGGTGCTTTTTTTTTGCAAAAAAAAACTGAATAAGCCCATTTCAAATCATAATTAAATACTCACTTTTACTAAAAGCTCAGATTTCTTGGATGTTTCTTGTTCAGAGCGATCATTGTTCCCGTAAAGAGCGTATGCCATCTACGAAGAACTTTTTCTTCAGACATTGATTTGGCTGCTTTTCTATCGATATGCCATACAACATGAAAATGATTGCTCATTACCGCATAGGCACAGACATCAATACAGAATATCTGAGACAAGATTAAGACAAGATTAAGACAAGATTAAGATACGATTTTCAGTCCGACCGCTTCTATCCTCAAAATTCTTATTTGTGTATTTATCTTTGTCACATCAACATCCCCCCGACGAACGCATCGGCTTACACAATGGTAATAGGGGTGCCTTGCAAACATACTTGCCTGTTTCTTGGGGTTGGCATCATCCTTCGCCATGGAAATCTTCTGTCAAAATCAGCTTAGCCAACATAACAGGCCCTGCCAGTCGATTATTTCGTTACAACAAATGCGTGTTTGTTTTTACCTGAATCGCGAGCAAATCGGATTTCGGTGATTAAATTTGATTTCTATTACTTGCGGATTTGAGTCACATTAATGATTGAGGTGGGTGTCTATATAATACATTCGCGCGATGTTTCAAATTAATTTCAGCAATCGCGAATGCAACGATGAGAACAAGGACAGGTGTCTCATTTGAAGCGTTTTTTTGAAGTGAGGCTGAAATTTAAATGAGGTAAAAAAAAAGGCGCGATAAAATCGCGCCGGAATCTTAAGGAAAGTCGTCCAGGGAATAAACGCTTTCAAACTATAAGAGTAACCAAATCCGAAAAAGTTCATATATATTGTAAAAAAAATGTATATTTTTTCACCAAACCTGAGATTCACAAAAATAATCGTGCTTACTAACTGAAATATATGAGGAATATTTACTTTTAATAAATATTGAATGCTGGACCTTTTAAAATAACCTTAACATATCGATCATTTAATCAACACTTAAGTCTCCAGGCCTTGCTAGCATTGCGTTCAAAGGGTATATTTCAAGAAAAACAATTCAACCTCAAATGCCAAAATCTTCTCTATCACCACCGCAAAAACTTTTTATCGATGACGTTATCGCATCTGAAAAGAGTGACTTAGAACTCGGGCAACAAATGATCTGGGTGCAAATTCGCAAAACGATTCCAAATGTTTGGTTTATGGTGAGCATCTCCATCTGGTTGGCGAGTTGTTTTGCCTATGTTTGGGAAACATGCATCGTAGAATCTTTCCAAGCCAATGAAAACGCTCTTTTGTTATTGGCTGGTATACTCATTCCTGCGATTCATTATATCGCCAAGGGTGTCATGCCACTTAAAGCGTTGCACTATAGTCGTGGTTTAACAACTCAATTAGAATGTATAGCTCCTCCTTCGCGCCTCTATGCGCAGGGAGTTATAGCTGCGGTAGTTTTTATGATATTTTGGTTTAGTTTGTGGTTATTTGAAATGACAATAGCTTATCGAATCGGAGGCTACTTTCTTCTTGCCTCGTTACTGACGCTAATATTGCTTGCGTATCGAGAACACTACCAGAAAAGCCTTCAAGTAGATTATTGACCTAAAGCGCTAAGCAATTAAGATTGAACGACTAAGCAAGTCTTGAGCCGTTCGGCACGTGACTATCCGGTACGGCCAAACATACCTTCCCGGAAGCATCATAAAATCCGGTCACCAGACATTCTGACATGAACGGACCGATTTGCTTAACAGGAAAATTGATCACCGCAACGACTTGTTTACCGATCAGATTTTTGACGCCATAGAGCTCGGTAATTTGAGCACTCGATTTTTTCACACCATGTTCACCAAAGTCGAGTGTCAGCTTGTAGGCTGGTTTTCTAGCCTCGGGAAATTCTTCAGCCGCAATAATTGTCCCGACGCAAAGTTGAACTTTACTAAAGTCTTGCCATTGTATTTCGTCCAAACTTGACCTCTATTAACCCTGTGCCAAAACTCAATTATCGTGAAAAATAATCTTCGAGAAACTTATCAAAATCAACGTTATCACCGGCTTCAATTTCTGCTTGCTCGGCCAATGACTCACTTGCCAATTGTTGCAGGTATTTTTCATTGAAAATCTGATATTCCCACTGCTCTAACTCTCGCTGGTATTTTTCTGCACGTTCCAGCGACCAGCCAATGATGCCACGCCCTTTTGTCAGCAAATCATTTAATATCAACCCTGACGGTGTTAATTCAGGGTTTGAAATTTTGTTGTACTCGGTAGCAACAACCTGGCTGTATTTCGTTGATTGGTGAGCGTCATCCAGCAACTTAGCGATAGTTACCAAGTTTTCAAAAATCTCCTGCCCCCAAAGCGGAATTGACTTTGCCACACCGCTATCATTCAATTTGAGTTGTGGGTCACGTCCTGTAAGTATCACCTTATCTGTATTTTCAGTGGTTACCCTAAACTCATCAGGAGTCATATTGGGTGAATCTTGGAAGTACAAAAATGTCAAAAATACGTCCATAAAATACATCTGCTCGCGGCTAATACCGGTGCTAATGAATGGGTTCACATCCAATGCGCGAACTTCAATATACTGCACTCCGCCTTCAGCCAATGCTTCTGACGGTTTTTGACCCGCTTTGGTGACTCGTTTAGGACGAATTGGCGCATATAGCTCGTTTTCAATCTGTAGAATATTTGCGTTTAGTTGCTGGTATTCACCATTTTTCTTCAGACCAATGGAAGCGAATTTTTCGGAAGCCAATGTAATAGCTTGCTTAACACTGGCGACGTAACTGTCGACATTGTTATAACAAATATTCAATGTTGATTGTTCCGAATTAGTGTAACCCAGGTCGCTCATTCTTAATGAGGTGGCATATTCAAGATACAGACACCCCGTCGGCGCTTTTTTAAAGTCAAAATTATGTTCTCTACCTTGCAAGAAGGTCGGGCATAAAGCGGGAGAGCTTCCAAACAAATATGGTATCAACCAACCAAAGCGTTTGTAATTGCGAATTTGCGCAAAATAACGGTCGGAAATGAAATCCTGTAGTGGTCCGTTATCACCAAGCATCGCTTGTGCTTTTTGATGAAATTCCTCACTAAAACTGAAATTAAAATGAATGCCAGAAATGACCTGCATCATTGAGCCATAACGATTTTTTAATCCTTGGCGATAAACTGTTTTCATTTTGCCAACGTTGGAAGAACCATATTGCGCTAGCTTGATATCATCTTCTTTGGCTACCACACATGGCATGCTCATTGGCCAAAAATGATCGCCACCAATATTGGACAGAGTAAACTTTTGAATGTCTTTCAGTTGCGCAATGGACTCTTCAATTGAGTTACTCACAGGAGTAATAAACTCCAGCAGGCTCTCCGAGTAATCGGTCGTTATCAAAGGGTTTGTTAATGCGGAGCCTAAGGCCGGATTATGGGATTGTTCCGATAAATGACCGTCAGCCTTTATACGTAAAGTTTCTCGTTCCAGTCCTCGATTAATTCCCGTCAATGTCGATAAATTAGAAGGCTTTGAAAATTCAGCAATAAAATCAGAGATAGAAAAAGTCAATTTTGCTCCAAAACTCGCATCATTTGCGAACTTAGTTATGCACCACATACAGGCAATTTGCTTATTATGTGGGGGA
The DNA here is from genome assembly GCF_005843925.1 of Thalassotalea litorea. Classification (GTDB taxonomy): domain Bacteria; phylum Pseudomonadota; class Gammaproteobacteria; order Enterobacterales; family Alteromonadaceae; genus Thalassotalea_A; species Thalassotalea_A litorea_A. The sequence goes on along the minus strand of NZ_VCBC01000004.1, from coordinate 319,390 downwards.
AGATATTGAATTTACAACGACAATCTTTACAAAAATAAGCAAATAACGGATTTTTCCTACCCAAAAAATAGCCTAACTTAAGGTATAAACCAATGTATCTGTTGGGAGACGCCATAATTAGTTTTATACTGTTCGGGATAAAAGCTTACATATTTAAGGTATCGATATTATTTCAGCTACGCCAAAACCACTGTTTGAAAATGATGATTTTATTGTCGTGAGCAAGCCTTCTGGAATTAATTTCCATGATGAAGACAGTATCGGGCAAGGTTTTTTTAATCGCTATAAACGCTTGTATGGTGAGTTATATCCCGTTCATAGGCTCGATAAAATAACATCGGGCATTTTGTTGATGGCAAAAACACCTGAATCTGCAAGGCACCTGTCCGAGCTTTTTGCCAATCAAAAAATAGGTAAAGTATATATAGCGTTGGCCAGCGGCAAACCCAAGAAAAAACAAGGATGCGTGAAAGGCGATATGGTCAAATCGCGTCGCGGAACCTACAAACTACTGCGCACTCAGGAAAACCCAGCAATCACTCAATTTGATTCCTACTCCCTATCTCCTGGACTGAGACTGTATAAGTTGATGCCTAAAACGGGAAAAACACATCAATTACGCGTTGCAATGAATAGCCTTGGTACAGCTATTTTAGGGGATCCTAACTATCATGCTGGCGACTCTGGCAATTTCCCGACTGACAGAGGTTATTTACACGCTGTGCAAATCTCGTTTAACTTTCGCGATGAACAATTTCAATTTACCGATACGATTCCCACTCATGATGGTAAATTATTCGCCACTTACCAAGATGATATTAAACAACTTCTAAAGTTATAGACCTTTCCAAGCTCTGAAGTTTTCAGGTCCCACAAAAATGCGTATTTAATCTGATTTTTCATCAAACTCCCCGTTATTAATAGCGACCAGTTTTTAATAGAGGCTTTTTAATTTCAAATTAATTTAGTATTCAACAGTGGCTGTCTTGATAAAAAAAGCGCCTTTGTGCAGAAATGTTAGTGGTGGGTGTCTAAGTAATTTTGTCTAAATAATTTTTAATGGCTGTCTAATTAATTTCAAAATAATTTAGTGATTAACCGTGGGTGTCTTAATAAAAAGGTGCCTTGGTGAAGAAATGTGATTGGCGGGTATCGGATAACGTGGCCTCAATAAACTATCAAATACCGTGGGTGTCTAAATAATTTCAAGTTACAGTGGGTGTCTAAGTAATTCTAAATAATTTTTATCAAGCAAGTACATTAGCGGATTGAAGATACAAAAAAAGCGCTGCAGGGTGGACCTGAAGCGCTTTTAGAAAGCTTTAAGGTTATAGGGAATTTAAGAATACGGTTGCGATCGCAACGGGGCAAACGAATTTGGTGTACCAAGGCCAAATTTTCCAGAAAAACGAATGGTCAACGGTATCGTTGCCTTGCTTAAGTTCTTCTAAAATTGAGCTTCTATGCCATATCCAACCAACAAAAATACAACACAGCATAGCAATGATTGGTTGTCCGTATTGGGTCGACAAGGTCGCGATAAAATCTAAACCAGTATCAATATTGAACACAATCACGACGCTAATACAGAGAATTAAAAAGCCGATAATTGTGGTTGCCTTGGCGCGTGGCACATTATGCCGTTCAACCGTATAAGAGACCGGCCCTTCCAACATGGAAATCGACGATGTTAGTGCTGCGATGCTCATTAGAATAAAAAACGCCAAACCAATAAACGTACCGATCAGCCCCATATCTTCAAATAGCTTAGGCAGCACATCAAATACCATACCAGGACCGGAAATTAAGCTGCCATCTGCGGCAAAAATCGCCACACCTTGTGCCTGTGCAACATACATTGCCGGGATAATTAACAATCCCGCCAAAAAGGCAATGCTTACATCGATTAGGGTCACCTGTGCGCCCAGGCTCACCAAGTTTTCTTTCCTGGAGATATAAGAGCCATAGATCACCATGACACTGGTACCCAATGATAAGGAGAAGAATGCCTGTCCCATCGCGCTGACAATCAAGGACGGATCTTTTAATTGTGAAATATCTGGATTCAGATACGCATTTAAGCCTTCCATTGCGCCATCAAGGGTCATGACATAAATAATCAATAGAATAAGCAAACCGAGCATCATTGGCATTAAGCGTTTAGACCACTTTTCAATGCCATTTTCAACGCCTTTGCGAATAATAAAAACGGTCAATACCATAAAGGCAACGGTGAATAACAAGTTACGCCCTAAACTATTGGCAATGACCCAATCCGCCACCGAGTGTAAGCCAACAATACTGGCCGCACTCTCAATTGCATAGGACATCATCCAACCGGCAATAATGCCGTAAAAACTCAGAATGAGCGCAGCACAAATAATACCGCCAAACCCAACAATGAAACCAAAATGCTTTTGCCATGGTCGGGAAGACATTTTTTGCAAAGAAGTCACCGCATTTGCCTGACCATATCGCCCGATCAGCAACTCCGCCATGAATGCCGGATAAGCCAAGCAAAATGCCAGGATCAGATAGACGAGTACAAAGGCTGCACCACCATTGGATGCAGTTTGCGTTGGAAATCCCCAGATATTCCCGAGACCAACAGCGCTACCCGCTGCTGCCATAATAAAACCCAGTCGTGAACTAAATTCACCGCGAGACGATGCCATATTTATTCTTCTTTATTTGTTATTATCAATTGTATTCAGCACCACAAAATCTGTGGATATGGCTTGGCAATATAAAACGCTGCAGCGGCATATTGCAAGCACTCGGAAGTAAAACCCTAACGATTCTCTAGCTACGGGAGCCAGAAAATATCCCATGAGCATATCGTTAAAATCAATATGCTCCTAGGCATTTCTTAAAGGTTTAATCTCGAAAGTTAGTAAATTGGAAAGACTGCTCTAGCTCTGCTTCTCGAACAAGTCGCATAACCGCTTGCAAATCATCGCGTTTCTTACCGGTCACACGAATCTGCTCACCTTGAATACTCGCCTGAACTTTTAGCTTACTATCCTTGATAAGCTTAATGACTTTTTTAGACATCGTTTGTTCTATCCCTTCTTTGAAGGTCAGTATCTGCTGAAAAGTTCTGCCGGTGTGTTCTTCTGCACCAACGCTCATTGCTTTAGCATCAACATTGCGTTTTGATAATTGTGTTCGCAACATATCTCGTAACTGTTTGAGTTGAAAATCACCTTCCGCTTTAATTTTCACCGTAGGCTTAACAAACTCCAATGACGCTTCAACACCTCGAAAATCAAAACGGGTGCTCAGTTCACGGCTGGCATTATCGACGGCATTCCGAACTTCTTCGATATCAATTTCTGACACTATGTCCATTGAAGGCATAATAGGCTCTCTTAAACATTAATAATTACACTGGCGCTAAGACTATCAAACAGCCTGTCGTCAATGCAATAAATTCTCTTTTACGCCGTCCTTATGTTAGGATTCAAAAAAAATCCCATTGTGACGCATGGGCTTATACTAACTAAATAAATTCACCGCGTTACCATGATAGAGATATAGGTTAAACCATTGTCATTTTCTTCCGTTTTTTTCACGATAGCCTTTGTTCTGATCTGCACCATTGCATATCTTCTTGGGTTTGATGGTATCTCGGAGCTGCATCGCAGCCAATTGCTGGATAAAGCCGCACACTTTCTTGGATTCTTCCTGTTAAATGGGGTGCTGTACACCGTAGGCCAGTTGCCTCAAAGAGTGCTTTTACCGGGTCTTATCTGCTATGGGGCGTTGACGGAAATCGGCCAGTGGATACTGGGCTTTCGCGCCGCACAATGGGGCGATTTTTATGCCGATGTTGCCGGGTGTCTGGCATTCACGGTGTTGTATTTTATGTTTGTGAAACTCGGCCAGCTTAATTGGCGTGAAAAGCGAATAAAGTCGCTCGCGACAAAAGAGGACTACTGATCATGAAGATTGTACTGATTGGTGCCGGCGCCATGGGATGTCTGTTACACCAGCAATTACAATCTAGACATCAGGTACAGTTTCTACCAAAAGCCACAACGCCCCTAGCGTCTTTACACCAAAATTACTCGTTTATGGATCTCCACGGGTCGCGTAAAGATCTCTCATTGCACTACGTTCAGGTCGAACAACTCAAGCAAGCGGATGTGATTATCTGCGCATTAAAAGCCTATCAAATGCGCCCAGCGGTGGATTATATCCAGCCCTATTTGCATTCAGATTGCCCGTTAATTTTACTTCACAATGGTATGGGCGTCTTGCAACAAATCCGCTCTGTGTTAGCCCCCGACCAGTTGATAGGACTGATGCTCAGCACCCAAGGTGCGCGTCGCCATCGCCCTGATTTTGTCCAGCATACTGGGCAAGGCCAGTGGCAACTCGGCAACTATCAAAACTTAACTGAGCAATGCCCTGCCATTCAATTACTGATAGAAGATCTCGGCAATTGCAGCTGGCATGACGACATACGCACCAGGCAATGGACTAAACTGGCGATTAATAGCGTTATCAATCCGCTGACCGCAATTTACGATATATTAAATGGGGAGTTGGCTAAGGTGCAGTATCAATCAAGAATGGCTATGCTCGTCGATGAAATAGTCGCACAGGCGGATTATGCTGAGATAACATTGGATAAAGAAGCCTTAACCAATACGATTGAACAGGTGATCCGGCAGACCGCTCAGAATAGTTCGTCGATGCGAGAGGATATTCTCGCCGGTCGATGCAGTGAAATAGATTATATCAATGGCTATATTCTACAGTGTTCGCAACAATCAAAAATCGAAGCGCCACAAAACCAATTATGCGTGACGCAGATCAAAGCATTGGAACAACAAAATAAGCGCGCTTAACGTTCCAAAATTGCCGTCAGCTTTGCTGATAAAGAGCGCTTTATTTTAGCAATTTCGTCGGCTGAATAAGGTTTGAGCGGCAGTTGCCCCCAGATAGGTTTTGGCCACACAGGATCCGTTTTAAAACGCACTATATGGTGAACATGCAATTGTGGGGTTACGTTACCTAATGCCGCAACATTCATTTTATCGCCATTAAACTCTTGCATTAGCAGTTCACTAACCATGCTTGATTCATTCATAAATTGCTGCAAGTCCTGCCAGTCCAGTTGATGCAAATCACTAACCCCTTCGCGTCTGGGTACCATAATAAACCAGGGATATTGACGATCGTTACACAGTAAAAGTTCGCACAAAGGAAGAGAGGCGACAACGACGCAATCTCTTTGCAAATCCGGATGTAAGGTAAATTCTTGATTATCATTCATGGTCATTATGCACTCTGCTATTTTTAGTTTGCTGTGTTGATTCTGCTCTGCTTATCTCAACGTGAGTAATAAATTGTTTATTTGCGTTTATTCTTGCGGCCACGGCCTCGCGCTTTCTTGCGTGCTTCTCGCTCTTGTTCTCGTTGCTGTTGCAACTGAGTGAAATAGACTTCTTCCTTTTCAACCATTTGCGGCGTTTCAAACGTTATCGGGCCCAAGGTTTTATCACGAATTTCATTGACGATAATCTGAGATGCTTTGTGAAAATCCACATGACCACCGGCGCGCACACAACCACGCTTGCGTCCCATTTCCTCGAGAAACTCCACTTCCTGCTCTGGCAAGGGATCAATTTGATATCGTTCCGTCAACCGCTGAGGGTAAGCTTGCAACAAATATTCCGCGGCAAAACACGCGATCTCATCATGATCAAATGCGGTATCTTTTACTGCGCCGGAAACCGCTAAACGATAGCCGCTATTTTCATTAGCAATTTTCGGCCATAACATGCCTGGAGTATCGTATAGATAAATACCGTCATCTAAGCGAATTCGTTGCTGAGCTTTGGTTACCGCCGGTTCATTGCCCACTTTGGCTTTCGCTTTACCGACCAAAGTATTTAGCAATGTTGATTTTCCAACATTAGGAATACCCATGATCATGGCATTAATCTGCTTACCGGTTTCATCCTTATTCGGCACTAACTTACGAATCAAGTTCGCAATTTGTTTGGCACCTGATGGTTCTTCGGTTGTTAATGCCAGCGCTTTTACATTGTGCTGGGCCTGAAAATAATCGAGCCAAATCTGGGTAAGATCAGGGTCGGCAAGATCGGCTTTATTGAGGATTTTAATCAAAGGCTTGTCACCACGAATGCTGGTGATCATTGGATTTTCGCTACTAAATGGTAAGCGCGCATCACAAACTTCAATCACCACATCTATTTGATGGATGATCTCCTTGATCTCTTTTTGGGCCTTATGCATGTGCCCGGGGAACCAGTTTATAGCCATAAAATTGGGTCTAGAAGAAAACCGCCATATTAACAGATAATTGCAATACACGTAATAACAATCCGCGTGCCGTATACAACCATGCCTTATGCAATTTGCTCAATACATTCAGTGGTGCTCGGTGCAGCTACAAAGAAGTCATTGCACGGTCAATTGCCAAACAAAGAGCGAACAAATGCAATGACCAACATTAACAGGCCTCCACCAATACACCCACTAATGAGATCGCTCACAACACTGTGATAATCCATAGAGTTACCGGTTAAGGTGACATTAAAAGCATACAACACCTTGGAAGTCATACCGCCGCCGACAATACCAACCAGCGAATTGCCAAGAAAACCAAACGACAATCCTTGCAAAAAAGTGCCGGCAACATTGCCGCCTACGGCGCCTGCGCCCATCTGAATAATTAAAGGTAAATACTCGTCCATTACTGCACCGGTATTTGAGGCGATAAAATTTAGCCTAGAGACACCAGAAAACGTGTTTTACGTGTTACTCGTTTTAAGTGTGGGGATAAAAGCTACTTGCTTAACAAGGAGCGGATAAAACCAACGATGGTCATCAATGCACCACCGCCAACAGCGGCACCAGCGACACTACCGATAATACTGGCCAGATCTAAGCTGCCATCACCGCCTAAGGATATCCCCACCATTGACAGCAATTGACCGCCCAATCCTCCACCGAGGATCCCCAAGATTGAATTACCTAAAGTGCCAAGTGATATTTTTTGAAAAATGGCGCCAGTCAGATTGCCGCCAACGGCACCACTTACCAATTGAATGATTAACGGAATTAATTCCATACAATTACCTCGCCCAAACTACGCTTCACCCACAACAGGCATGAATAAATGCTGTTAAGTATATATCAGATCTGATGGATAACCGTTTAAGTGCTCGTTTGAGTGGTAGCTTGCAACGATAAAGATACCTTAAAGCTTCTTATCGTAACCTTTAGGCGGAGGTGTCCAGCCTCGTTCGCTGGCACTGTGTTTATCGAGCCGGTCGCGCCCCATTGCAGATTTAATGGCCTGTTCGAGGCGAATAAACAGTTTTTGATAGTCACTGCCATATTGCTCTTCTTCACTATTTGACCATTTTTGATACAAGTCATCGGAAGCGTCTTGCTCAACTTGTGCAAATAACGTTTTTTTATGCTCCACAAAAAATGGGTGCAGCCCCGCTTTACGCATAACTTCGGCACCAAGTTCCAAGGCGGAGTGGTAGGTTTCATTGATGGTAAAATCGGCTCCTGCCTGACGCAGTGCATAACTATGGCCTTTATCAAATGAACGTGACAGAACCGTGAGCTTAGGGTGGGATTTTTTTATATGATGTGTCAACGCTACCGAGTTATCGATGTTATCAATAGCCACGACAAACATTAGTGCATCATCAATACCTGCGGTATGCAAAAGGTCAGGCCGGGTCGCATCACCAAAATAGCTTTTAATCTCTATCCTACGCATATTTTCAATTTGCGTTGCTTCATGATCTAACATAACAGTTTTGATACCGTTGGCGACCAGTAACCGATTGACTATTTGCCCAAACCGTCCAGCACCCGCAATGATTACGGTACCGCAATCATCAATATCATCAAACTCCATCTGATTAATGGCGTCGCGATAGCGCGGCAGAATGATTTTATCAAATGCGATAAACAACACTGGGGTTAAAAACATCGATAACGCCACGACCAACTGCAAAATAGCCGCTACATCCGGGGCGATAACATGTTGGGCCATGGTAAAGCTTAATAATACAAAACCAAATTCACCGGCTTGCGCGAGGCTTAGTGCAAACAACCAGCGATCACTGTTGTTAATTTTAAAAATCATTGCCAGCAACCATAAAATTGCCGCTTTAGATAACATGACCAATAACGTCAGGCCGAGGATAACCACAAGATTATCCGCAAAAATGGAAAAATTGATCCCGGCCCCGACGGTGATAAAAAAAAGTCCGAGTAATAGCCCCTTAAACGGTTCGATATTGGACTCGAGTTCGTGTTTAAATTCACTATTCGCGAGCACTACACCCGCTAAAAACGTCCCTAACGCCGGTGACAGTCCTACCAAAGACATAAGTGCGGCAATCCCCACCACAAGCATCAACGCTGTTGCGACAAAAATTTCACGCAAATGCGAGCTTGCAACATAATGAAATAAGGGTCTACTGAGATAGTGGCCGGTAACGATCACGCCAACAATGCTAGCAAGAATCGCCAGAGCGTAAGCCCAGCTTGGTAACCCCGAGACTAAACTCAACTCTTGATGGTGCTCACTTGCCTCTTTAAGTGAAGCAGCCGCGTCTGCAATTTCTGGTAGTGCCAGCATCGGAATAAATGCCAACATAGGAATGACAGCGATATCCTGCATTAACAAAACAGAGAACGCATTTTGCCCTCCTTGCGTTTTGCTAAGACCTTTCTCATTAAACGTTTGTAGTACGATGGCTGTCGAAGACAGTGAAAAAATCAAGCCTATCGCCAATGCCGTTTGCCAAGGCTGACCAAACACCATGGCAATTATTGTAATAAGGCCAGTTGTTAAGGCCACCTGTAATCCACCAAGTCCTAGCAATCGATGCCGCATTTGCCAAAGCATTTTTGGTTCGAGTTCAAGACCCACCAAAAACAGCATCATCACCACGCCAAACTCAGCGAAATGTTGGATTGTTACCGTTTCTTTACCCACCAAACCGGTTACCGGACCGATAATAACACCGGCAATCAGGTATCCTAACACCGACCCTAAACCGAATTTTTTGGCAAGGGGAACGGCAATCACGGCAGCAATCAGATAAATGAATGCCTGTACAAAATACCCCGTCATCGGTTGTCCTCCTGCTCCAAATTATCTGGGCCAACTTCCTTACTATGGTACTTTTCTATTCCCATAGTTTTATCCGTAAGGTAATCATTTAATGTAATAAAACTATCCGCCCGCTGAATATCAATCTGCCCCTCGTGCAGCATATCCAAAGTCGTCGTCCAATGTTGTAAATGCAGTGGCAGACGATTCTCATCGGTCGCGGTACGACTACCAAAAAGTGTTAAAGGCGGCAGATAATGCATGCCAGTCATAATGGCGGTTTGTTCCAAAGGACGAAATAACTCTCTGACAGTAAAATTATTATGCCCCCCTTGACGATAGGCCTCGACACTGCCGCCTGCGGTCACCGCGCAAAGAAAAGTCTTACCTTTAAGCTGATTGCCATCTTGCCCATAAGCAAACCCGTATTCGAGCACCAAATCCTGCCACTCTTTTAAAATCGCGGGGGTCGAGTACCAATAGATTGGAAACTGAAAAATCACGATATCATGGGCAAGTAGTCGCTGTTGCTCTCTATCGATATCGATATTAAGGCGCGGATATTCCGCGTACAAATCGACCGCTGTAACAAAATCAAATTCACACGCCTGTTGAAATATCGGTGCATTAGCCTCTGAACGATGTAAAGAAGGGTGGGCAAAAAGGACAAGGATTTTAGATTGGCTCATCGGTATTTAATGCAATGCAAAGGCTTTTCTTCTGGATGCATTAAGAATAGTCGCGAATTTAGCAAGCATAAAAAAAGGGAACCATTCGGTTCCCTTTTTTAATCAATTTATCGAACGTTTATTCCGCAAGTGGTCGCATATGCGGGAATAAAATTACGTCTTTAATCGTCGGTGAGTCGGTAAACAACATCACCAAGCGATCGATACCAATACCTTCACCCGCCGTTGGCGGCAGGCCGTATTCCAATGCGGTGATGTAATCTTCATCAAAGTGCATTGCTTCATCATCGCCAGCATCTTTCTCTTCGACTTGCTTTTTAAAACGTGCAGCCTGATCTTCGGCATCGTTAAGCTCAGAGAAACCATTTGCCAATTCGCGGCCACCAACAAAGAATTCGAAGCGGTCCGTAATGAACGCATTGTCATCGTTACGACGTGCTAATGGCGATACTTCCCATGGATATTCAGTGATAAACGTCGGCTGATCCAATTTGTGTTCCGCCACTTCTTCAAAAATCTCGCAGATGTACTTACCGGCGCCCCAAACGTTTTCACCTAATGGCTCTTTGACGCCGACTTTGCGAGCAATTGCTTTTAAGTCGTCAAAGCGTTCTTCCGGGTTGCGAATCACCGCTTCATCCAATTCTGGTGCATGGGTCATAATGGCATCCATCATCGACATGCGAGTGAACGGCTTGCCAAAGTCATAGAATTTCTCTTCAACAACCTCACCGTCAGAATTTTTCACGGTATTGCGGATCACTGTATTACCCATTACATCTTGGGCCAGCGTACGCAACATTTCTTCGGTCAGATTCATTAAATCTTCATAGGTTGCATATGCCTGATAGAATTCAATCATGGTGAATTCAGGGTTGTGACGGGTCGACAGACCTTCATTACGGAAGTTACGGTTGATTTCAAAGACTCGTTCGAAACCGCCAACAACCAAGCGCTTAAGGTAAAGTTCCGGCGCGATACGCAAGAACATGTCGATATCTAACGCATTGTGGAACGTTTCAAACGGTTTCGCCGTTGCACCACCAGGAATGGTTTGCAACATCGGTGTTTCCACTTCCATATAATTGCGTTCGGTTAGAAACTTGCGTATACCGTTGACGATTTTTGAGCGCACCTGGAAAGTATCACGCGTTTCCTGATTGATGATCAAGTCGACGTAACGCTGACGATACTTGGTTTCTTGATCTGACAAGCCATGGAATTTCTCGGGTAATGGGCGCAACGATTTAGTCAATAGCGCATACTCTTCCATATTGACGTAAAGATCGCCTTTGCCTGACTTGTGTAATTTCCCTTTGACACCAATAATGTCGCCGATATCCAACATGCCCCAGCGTTGTTTAATGTCTTTTTGTACGGTTTTATCCGCATAGGCCTGAATGCGCCCAGACATATCCTGTAATACCAGGAAAGGACCGCGTTTCGCCATAATTCGGCCAGCAACTGCATATTGCAGATCCGCTTGTTCCAGCGCTTCTTTGTCCATATCACCATGAGCTGATTGAATATCCGCGGCATAATGCTCTCGGTCAAAATCATTCGGGTGTCCATTCGCTGAACAGTTGTCGCGAATCGCCGCTAATTTGGCACGACGCTCAGCAATTAGTTTGTTTTCATCTTTGGCAATATCAGTCATTGTCACTTCTCAGTTACAGGCCAGACTTCAGGCTGGCTTCAATAAATTGGTCTAAACCACCGTCGAGTACCGCTTGGGTGTTACGACTCTCAACTCCGGTGCGTAAATCTTTAATCCGGCTATCATCCAATACGTAGGAGCGAATTTGACTTCCCCAGCCAATATCGGATTTTCCGTCTTCGAGGACTTGCTTGTCTTCGTTTTGCTTTTGCATTTCCAACTCATACAGTTTTGCTTTCAATAGCTTCATTGCCTGAGCTTTATTTTTATGTTGCGAGCGATCACTTTGACACTGGACCACAGCGCCTGTGGGTTCGTGGGTGATACGTATCGCAGAATCGGTTTTGTTCACGTGCTGACCACCGGCTCCAGATGCCCGGAATGTGTCGATTCGTAAATCGGCAGGATTGATATCAATTTCAATGCTGTCATCGATTTCCGGATAGATGAATGCAGACGCAAACGATGTATGACGACGCGCATTAGAGTCAAACGGTGACTTACGCACTAAGCGGTGTACACCGGTTTCGGTGCGTAACCAGCCATACGCGTATTCACCGGAAAATTTCAACGTACACCCTTTGATACCGGCAACATCGCCATCGGTTTCTTCGATAACATCGACTTTAAATCCGTGTGCATCACCCCAACGCAAATACATACGCATCAGCATACTTGCCCAATCCTGAGCCTCTGTGCCACCTGAACCCGATTGAATATCAAGATAACAATCATTGCCATCCTGAGGACCGGCAAACATACGGTGAAATTCTAACTTCGCTAATTGAGCTTCGAGATCGACAACTTCTGATTCGGCATCCAAAAAGGTTTCTTCATCCTCTTCTTCAACCGCGAGTTCGACGAGTCCTTCGACATCTTCACAACCGGTGACCATGTCATTGATGGTTTTTACCACCAACTCCAGAGAAGAACGCTCCTTCCCTAGTGCTTGCGCCCGCTCAGGTTCATTCCAGACATCCGGCAATTCAAGCTCGCGATTGACTTCGACCAGGCGCTCTGATTTGTGATCGTAGTCAAAGGTACCCCCGAAGCAAATCAGTGCGTTCGCGGATATCTTTTAATTTATTCAATATAGGATTGGTTTCAAACATTGCTAATTAAAAAGTTCTCGGTTTGTTCACATGTCATACCAATAACGCCAGCGGTTCGCTCATTTAGCAGAAATTTAGAATGGTTCCGACAAGGCCATAGATACAAGATAGGTCATCAATTTCATCAATGACAAACGGCCCTCTCAACTGACATTCTAAATTGAGCCAATACCTATCGTAGTCGGTATAACGCAAAATAGTCGGGCATTGTAGCGTATCACGACAATGGAATACACCGCTAAGACGGCTTAACCGTTAAAAAAACGCAGAAAATTTCGCCGCTGCATATCCGTCGAGAATCATTGCGCTGAAGCCGGTTCAATATGCTCAACCATGAGTTGTAAATTGCGCTTACCACGAAACTCATTAATATCGAGTTTGTATGCCAGATGCACAAATCGGATCTGTTCATCAGGCCAAATATTGGGGTCGATATTAAAAGCGATCGCATCGAAAACCTGATCTTCAAAACGCAGCACCATTTTCAAATGTTTACCCGATAATAGCCGTTGCTGAACTAACTCAAATATATTGTCAAATATCGGCTCTGGAAAGTTTTGCCCCCATGGACCGGCACTTTCGATTAATTCACAGTGTTGTTCACTCATTTGTGGCAAGGACAAGGGGCCGTCAGATAATACGCTATTTTCCAGCATATCCTGGGTTAACCATTGATTGGCCAATTGATCGAACAAGGTCTGAAACCTAGCGAAATCCGCTTCTTCGATAGATAAACCGGCGGCCATGGCATGACCACCAAATTTCATAATTAAACCTGGGTGTTGAGAATCAATATGCTCCAGTAAATCACGAATATGCAATCCTGGAATGGAGCGCGCGGAGCCTTTTATTTCCCCGTCACTGCCTCCGGCAAATACAATCGTCGGGCGGTGATATTTTTCCTTGATTCGACCGGCAACAATACCAATCACCCCTTGGTGCCAGTCATCTCGATACAGGGCAATGCCGGAAGGCAGCGATTCCCCACTAAAATCCAATTGTGTTAACACCCGCTCAGCTTCTTCTTGCATCCCCTGCTCGATCTCACGTCGGGCTTTATTTAAATGATCAAGCTCCATCGCAATCACCCGAGCCTGATTTAGGTCTTGTGCCAGTAAACACTGAATACCAAGGGCCATATCATCCAAACGTCCCGCAGCGTTTAAGCGAGGCCCGAGGGCAAAGCCAAAATCACTGGCTTGAATACGTTGCGGGTTTTTCTTGGCCACTTCGAACAAAGCGCTGATCCCCGGGCGAGTCAAACCTGAACGAATACGCTTGATCCCCTGGGATACTAAGATTCGATTGTTTTGATCTAAGGTGACCACATCGGCAACCGTGCCTAACGCAACCAAATCCAGCAATTGTGCAAGATTGGGTTCAGCCAGACCCCGTTGCTGCAACCAATTGTCCTCGCGCATCTTTTTGCGTAGCGCCAACAACAGATAAAACGCGACACCGACGCCGGCAATGGACTTGCTGGGAAATTCACAATCTCGTTGGTTTGGATTTACAATCGCGTCAGCGTCAGGCAATGATTCGCCCGGTAGATGGTGATCAGTAACGATGACTTGAGCGCCCCCGTCTTTGGCCACTTTAACCCCTTGGGTACAACTAATGCCATTATCGACTGTAATTAATAATTGTGCGCCTTTGGCCAATGCCAACTGGGCAATTTCCGGCGTGAGCCCATAACCATATTCAAACCGATTCGGCACTAAATAATCGTGATTTTCGCTACCAAGCAACGCCAAACCTTCCATCATCACCGCAGTGCTGGTCGCACCGTCAGCATCAAAATCGCCAACAACGATAATACGTTTACCGGTATTAATGGCATTAAATAACAAAGTTGCGGCACTGAATAAATCCTTCATTAAGGCAGGACTGTGCAACGCCTTTAATGCCATATCCAGTTCTTGTTCACTTTCCACACCTCGACTGAGATATAAGTTCTGAATCAAAGGATCCACGGGCAAATTAACCACAGGATTGGTAAGTGCTGGACGACGACGAATGGTTTTCGGCATTAGGCTGAGGCGTATTTAGATAAGAGTGCAAGCAGAATACCATGGAATACGATTCGAGTTAATGCGTATTCCAGGGTAGATTTTGGTGAAATTGTGGTGAGGGCTTAACCGGCTTTGGCGGTTGGCATGCTACGCAATATTTGCTGCAACTGTTGCGGGGTTTTGTAACCCGGTAGCATGTTGCCATCTTCCAACATAATTGCAGGAGTGCCATTCACACCGATTTTACGACCAAATTCATATTGCTCGGCAACCGGTTGCGCACAGATTTTTTGCTGTACCTGCGCTCCGCCTTTGGCATCTGTCATCGCTTTTTGTTGATCATTGCTACACCACACCGAACGAATATCTTCATAAGACTGACTACCAATCCCGCCTCTTGGAAACGCTAAATAACGTACCGTGATGCCAAGATCGTTAAATTCGTCGATTTGCTGATGCAACTTCCGACAATAACCACAAGTTAAATCGGTAAAAACCGTCACCTGATATTGCTCTTTCTTCGCTGGAAATACGATCATGGATTGTTCGAATTCATCCATACCGTCAACGCGGACTTTCGCCAAAGTCTCTTCGGTTAGGCTGGAAATTTGTGAACCTGATATGTCGTAAACCTTGCCCTGAATGAGATAGCTGCCATCGATACTGGTGTAGAAAAGGCCTTGATCGGTGAACACTTCCACCAGACCATCCATTGGCGACGCGGTTACCGTGTCGGCATTGAGTCCGAGTTTGGTTAACTGAGATTTAATCGTTTTTATTTGCTCAACGGATAAGTCCTGAGCGCTTGCAGTCGTAGTAAGCATCAAGGTCATCAATGCCAAGGCAGTGGTCACAAATTTGTGCCCTGCACGAGATAAAAAAGTCATATAGAGGTCCACTTATATTTCCTAAACTAACCTTCGGATAGACCGAATTAGGGCCAACTAAATTACTGTCTATGTATAAAAATTACAAGCCTTTTGATTTTTTAGCAAAAGGTACGGCTATAACAAGTATAGTGTTTTGTTATCCAGCCAACAGAAAATATGGCATGACGGCTATGATCTTGTTAAAATCGCCGCAAATTTTCCCCGTTACTGTCTTTGACCATGAAAATAGGCTTATTTTACGGCTCAACAACCTGTTATACCGAAATGGCTGCCGAGAAAATACAGGCGGCAATCGGCGCAGACTTGGTCGATATTTTTGATATTAAAGACGTGCCACTATCACAGTGCGAAGATTACGACATTATTATTTTTGGCATATCCACCTGGGATTTCGGCGAATTGCAGGAAGACTGGGAATCGAGCTGGGACGATATCGAAAAGCTTAACTTAACCGACAAAGTTGTTGCACTTTATGGATTGGGTGATCAACAAGGTTATGGTGAGTGGTTTCAAGATGCATTAGGCATGTTGCACGAGCAAGTGATCGTAAGAGGGCCAAGCCTTATTGGATATTGGCCAAATGAAGGGTATGAGTTTAGTGCCTCAAAAGCGCTGACCGAAGATCAGGAGTTTTTTGTTGGTTTACCGCTGGACGATGAATGCCAATATGACTTAACTGAGCAGAGAATTGATCAATGGTGTCAGCAAATTCTACAAGAAATCATTGATCTACAAGCATAAAAGCTTATCCGGAAAATAATTCCAGACCCAAGAGGTTTGGATTAACATAACTTAACCACCTATACTGAGTCCTCGCCAGGGCTTTAATGACAAAGTAAATTCTAAGGTACTTTCCTACCATGTTTGAACAGTTTGATCTTGACGATAAACTCGTTGCTGCCACGAAATCAGCCGGGTACAAAAAACCGACCTCAATTCAAGAGCTGGTTTTACCTGAAGCGATGGCCGGCAAAGATGTGCTCGCCAGTGCTCCGACTGGAACCGGTAAAACTGCAGCGTTTTTATTGCCATGCCTGCAGCATCTGCTCGACTACCCTCGCACCAAGCCAGGTTTTCCCAGGGTATTGATTCTGGCACCGACTCGGGAATTGGCGACGCAAATTTTCGAACAGGCTGAACAGCTCAGCGAATTTACCAGTATAAAAAGTGGTTTGATCACCGGGGGCGTTAATTACGGTTCCCATAAAGAGATCCTGACCAGTACCACAGATGTGCTAATTGCCACGCCTGGTCGCTTACTGGAATATATAGAAACTGAGCAGTTTGATGCCCGTGAAATTGAAATTCTGATCCTCGATGAAGCCGATCGCATGTTAGATATGGGTTTTGCTGACAATATTAATCGCATTGCCGGAGAGGCCAGATGGCGTAAACAAACCTTTTTGTTGAGCGCGACATTAGCCGGGGCTGGCATCATTCGCTTTTCTAAGGACATTTTGAACGAGCCGGTTTTTCTTGAATCCCACCCGTCTCGCAAAGAAAAAGCGAAAACCCATCAATGGATCCACCTGGCAGATAGCAAAGAACACAAAATCGAATTATTGCTAAACATACTGCGCCAAGAAGATGTTAAGCGGGCAGTTGTGTTTGCCAACAAACGCGAGACGGTGCAGTTTTTAGCCGGTAAATTACAAAGCTCTGATCTCGCCAATGTTTGGCTGGAAGGGGAAATGCCCCAGGATAAGCGTAATAACGCCGTTGCCCGGGTAAAAAATAACAAAGCGAATATTCTCGTTGCTACCGACCTTGCTGCGCGAGGTTTAGATATCGATGAAATTACTCATGTGATTAATTTTGATATGCCACGCAAAGCCGATATTTATGTGCACCGTATTGGCCGTACAGGCAGGGCCGGTAAAAAAGGCACGGCAATATCCTTAGTTGAAGCCCATGATATGACCTCATTAGGCAAAATCGAACGTTTTATTGACGAGCGCTTACGCCGTCGGGTGATTGACGAACTACGCCCAAAACACAAAGAAGCCAAAGTGCCGACTAAGAAAGCCAAAAGCAAAGTCAAAGTGAAAAAGAACGCCGGATTGAGTCCTAAGCAAAAGGCCGCGAAAAAAGCCAAGAAAGCGAAAAAAGCGGCGAAGAAAAAGTAACGAGTGATGGGGTATCCGGGGCCAGGGAGTTAAGGTGCTTTTTCACCAACCTTAGTCCTCATCCAACAATCGCTTACTAAGCAGATTTTACCCGCTGACGACAGGTTACCTCACACAGTAAAGGCGATGCGCCAGCATTGCCTTTACGTTAACTTTCGCGTAAATACCGGTGATAATTCCGTTGAAAGCGATTCACTATATTGATAGCCATCTAAGTCAAAACCTTTCAGCTGTTCAACATCCGTTAATTGATTTTGAATGATATAACGTGCCATCAAGCCCCGGGCTTTTTTAGCAAAAAAGCTGATCATTTTATACTCACCATTTTTCCAGTCTTTAAATGCCGGGGTGATCACTGATGCATGTAACTTTTTCTTTTTAACCACTTTAAAGTATTCGTTCGATGCAAGGTTAACGAGCACTGGGTCAGACTCTTGCTTTAAGTGCTCATTTAATTTGTCCGTGACGATTTCCCCCCAAAACTGATAGAGGTTGGTGCCTCTTTCGTTATTGAGTCTGGTGCCCATTTCCAGTCGATATGGCTGCATTAAATCAAGAGGACGTAACACCCCATATAATCCCGACAAAATTCGCAAATTATTCTGGGCAAACTCAAGATCTTGTTGATCAAATGTTTTTGCATCCAACCCTGTGTAAACATCACCGTTAAATGCCAAAACCGCGGGTCTTGCATTATCGGCTGTGAATGGTAAATGCCATTCGCCAAATCTTGCCGCATTTAAACCGGCGAGTTTGTCACTGATTGACATCAACGAGGACAAATCCGCTGGCGTCAATTGACGACAACGCTCGATCAATTCCTGACTATCATCTAACAATTCAGGCTGACTAAATTTTTCGGTAGTCAAAGGCGATTCATAATCAAGATTTTTCGCAGGAGATACAACAATAAGCATGAATTAGGTTCCACTCATTCAACGAATTTAATTTGTGTCTGACTATACCATGCTCTCGTAAAAAAGGTATCTGGACACAATGCACTTTTCGGAATTTTAACATTAACAAAAATGTTGCCGACTTCGCTTGCAACTGCAGTAATCGATGGATTGATTGTTGCACCGTCTGCATTCTCTATAAAATATTCGATTATTTACTCTATTGACTTGTAAAGGTGGGCATTATTGGGTTCAATGACACTAGCTACATTCTTTAAGGACAAAACAATGACCGATCAGTTATCTCAATTAAAAGCAATGACCACCGTTGTTGCCGATACTGGCGACGTAGATGCGATCGCCCGCTTTCACCCCCAAGACGCGACGACCAACCCGTCCCTTTTGCTCAAAGCATCCGACATTGAGGGCTATCAGCCGCTATTACAAAAAGCGATTGAATATGGCAAGCAACATGCCAGCGATGCAAACGCTCAGATAATTGAAGCTGCCGATATGTTTTCAGTATTGACCGGTGTCGAAATTTTGAAAATTGTCCCGGGCCGCATTTCTACGGAAGTGGATTCGCGTTTATCGTTTGATACCGAAGCGACGGTCGCCAAAGCAAAAAAATTAATTGCAATGTATGAGCAACAAGGCATTACTCAGGATAAAATCCTGATAAAAATCGCTTCTACCTGGGAAGGTATTCGTGCCGCAGAACAACTCGAACAGCAAGGTATCAACTGTAATCTGACACTCTTATTCAGCTTTGCGCAAGCACAAGCTTGTGCCGAAGCAGGCGTTTTTTTGATTTCGCCTTTTGTTGGCCGCATTCTCGACTGGTATAAAAAGGCCAGTGGCAAAGATGCCTACCCTGCGGCAGAAGATCCCGGTGTTATCTCAGTGACGCAGATCTATGACTATTACAAACAGCACGGCTACAAAACCATTGTCATGGGTGCCAGTTTTCGCAACAAAGATGAAATATTGGAACTAGCAGGTTGCGATAGATTAACCATCAGTCCCGCCCTGTTAGCAGAACTGGCGGAATCCAATGAACCGGTTACGCGAAAGCTACAAGATAATAATGCGCCAATTGCATCGAGTGATAAGTTATCGGAAAAACAATTCCGCTGGTTAATGAATGAAGATGCGATGGCAACGGAAAAACTTGCTGAAGGGATCCGAGGATTTACGGTTGATCAAATTAAGCTTGAAGAAAAATTAAGCAAATTGTTGTAAACCATACACTTAGATTAAAAAACAAACAAAGAAAGCGGTTTAATACCGCTTTTTTTGTTTGTTTTTTTTACAATTAATGGTTTTCTTCGATTTTTTTTTGTGTTATTAAAAAAGTGTCATTGTAATCAATTGTAATCAGCAGGAGCTAATATTATGGATCCAATTGAGAGCTTAATGGAAATTGTCGAAGGCAAAACTAAAACGAAAACAAGCAAAAAGCGTAAATGGCGTGAAATAGAACAATTTAAGGAAAAACTTGCTCTAGAAAAAGAGCTTCTAAGTTACGACAACTCGTTAGAGCATCTATTAGAAGAAGTATAATTCAGGCTCAACATGAACCGAGCTGTTTGTTGGGTATCGGAAAGCGTGTACCAGACGCTTCCGGTAACCCTTCTATTGCCGAATATGCGCAATTCTAGAATCTTCATTTGAAAACCGTTGCGGTTCAGCGCATAATTTATACTGTCTCCCGTTATTCTCAGGCGCTCCCATGTCCGGTCAAGTGATTTCCCAAAACATTCAGAAAAATCTCCGCCAAGGCTACTCCCTGGTCGAGGAACTCTTAAACTCAATCACCCATGGTGTTGGCGCTTTATTAAGTGTGGCAGCTCTGACATTAATGATCATGGTCGCCAATGACGCTGCCCAAATGACCAGCGCCATTATTTACGGAACTTCGATGCTCGTGCTGTTTTTAGCCTCAACCTTGTATCACAGCATTACGCACCAATCGGCAAAATCTGTACTAAAACTCGTTGACCATTGTGCGATCTATTTGCTGATTGCCGGAACCTATACCCCGTTTATGTTGATATCTTTAGAAAACGCCTGGGGATATGCAATCTTGTCAATTGTCTGGACCTTGGCCATTGCTGGTATCTTTTTTAAACTCATCTTTCGTCAACGTTTTCCAAAAGTATCCTTAGCAACCTATCTCGCCATGGGCTGGTTGGTGGTTATTGCAATGCCAGATATGATCGCTAATGTCGCAACCGGCGGTTTAATATTGTTAGCTAGTGGTGGCGCCGCATACACCCTTGGCGCAGTATTCTACGCCTTTAACAAAATCCCGTTTAATCATGCAATTTGGCATGTCTTTGTGTTGGCGGGAAGCTGTTGTCATTTTCTGGCAATCTACATTTACCTGATGGGTTAAGAAGACAAACTGATGTCGCGAAAGAAAGCCTTATTTACTCAGATTTCCGGCCGACAGCTAACGCGCTGACACCTTGACACCTGCTTGAAAGTTTTGCCTTTCAAACTGTCACCGTCTACCCCTTGAAAGTTCATATCAAGGGTTAAACTTCCTCTACTTTCTTAACTATTTTCTTTAATTTGCAGACATTTGTCATTAAACTAAGCCATTATTCGTAGTTTTGCTGTCCTGGAAAAGTTGTCCAGGTAGCGTTCAGGATGTCTTTATGCAATACGCTGAAATCACCGGCTGGGGTAAATACACACCTCCCGCCATCTTAACCAATGACGACCTCGCCACTTTTCTAGAAACTTCCGATGAATGGATCAGCTCCCGTACAGGTATTAAAGAGCGCAGGATTTCACATATCAACACCGCAGAAATGTCAGCATTGGCAGCAAAACATGCATTAGCAAGTGCCGGAATCGAAGCCGATGACCTCGATTTGATTATCATTGCAACTTCCTGTCCTGACACTTTGGTTCCGAATACGGCGTCTCGAGTCCAACAACTTCTTGGTTCGAATAACGCTGCATGTTTTGATTTAAGTTCGGCCTGTACCGGCTTTTTGTATGCTTTACAAAATGCCACCGCACAAATTCGTTTTGGTGCAGCCAAAAAGGCACTGGTTATCGGTGCTGAGCGGATGAGTTGGTTTCTTAACTGGAACAAGCGCGATACCGCAGTATTGTTTGGCGATGGCGCCGGTGCGGTTATTCTAGAAGCCACTGACCAGCCCTATGGTTTATTAAATGCGAAGTTAGGCTGTGATTCGAATGCCCGGGATATTTTATCGATCAATAACTTCGGTACCGATATGGATCGCTACATCAACCCACCGTCGGAATTAGATATCTCGTTCCAGGGTCAGGATATTTTCAAACGTGCTGTGCGTGGTATGGGTAAGGCAACAGAGACGGTAATGGAAGAAGCGGGGTTAAGCGTCGAAGACGTAGACTTGCTCGTACCTCATCAAGCCAATATTCGAATTATTGAAACCTTGCAGAGCAAACTTAAATTGCGTGACGATCAAGTGATGGTCAATATTCAAAACTACGGTAATACCTCTGCCGCAACTGTGCCAATTGCTTTGTGTGAAGCGTTAGAGCAAGGCAAAGTCAAAGCTGGGGATAAAATAATGAGCGCTGCATTTGGTGCGGGATTAACCTGGGGTGCGGCTTATATAAAATGGGGCAACAAGGTCACCCCAACTCATGACTATGTGCAACAAGAGCAAGGTGCACAAAATGCCAAAGAGCTTTTGTCCGTCTCTATTGAGCACTGCTTAGGCAAACAGGAATAATCACGAAAGCACGCCAAGGTGGTGGTGGTTAATTTGGCTAATAGCATTAGCACGGTTAGCGATCACCATCCCAGCTAAATAAATACGCACTCAACAGCAAAAATACCAAAGTCATCCCCGCCATAATCCACAACTCCATTTGAATATCGACTAATGTCGCCCCTTCAGTGATGATTTTTCGCGCCGCGGAAACTAAATGGGTGAGAGGAAAAACTGCGGCGATGTTCTTTACAATTTGCGGCGCCCCTTCCAGAGAAAACCATACCCCGGACAATAACATCATTGGCCAGGTCGCCATATTCAACAAACCACCGACTAACTCCTCACTTTTACTTCGAGTAGAGATAACCAACCCCAAAGATATCAGACTCATTGCGCCAACCAACGCCACTAAAAATAGATCCAGATAGCTTCCCAACATGTAAAAATCGAAAAATAGATCGCAGCCGACGTACACGATTGTCGCCATAAACAATACGATGAAAAGCCTTGAGGTTAACTGTGCAGCGACAAATTCAAAAGCTGATAGCGGCGTTGCTTTCAGTCGTTTTAACACCGAGTTTTTGCGGTAACGAACGATCACATAGCCGACACCAAACAAACAGGAAAACATAATGTTCATCCCGAGGATCCCCGGTAATACCCAATCAATATAACGAATTGCCCTACCCTGAGTGAGTTGCCGTTGGAAGTTGCTCTGTTCACTGAGAAACATTTTCTCGACTAAATAACCTTTCGGCGATTCCTCATTAACCCAATACTGCTGCGCGCCCTGGTCAATCACCAAATCAATTTCGTGTTGCTGAAGTTTGATTTTCGCCTTATCTAACTGCTGATACTCAATGAAGTCGATGTAGCGAGTACTGAGAAATGCCAAAGTTTCCGATTGTCTGTCCAATACACCGACCTTATAAACGGCACGACCATCGCCGGAAAATACCATTGCAAATATTGCCAGTAACAATACCGGGAATAATAGATTCCAGCCCAGAGAAGATTTGTCTCGAAAAAACTCGAGATTTCTCGCTTTGACCACGGCCCAAAACCGCTGCACATTAAACATCCATCATCCCCGTAAACTATGGCCTGTAAGCTTTAAAAACAAATCATCAAGATTGGCAGATTTTATATGCATCCCTGTTAATGGCACATGTGCCCCAATCAATTTTTTCACCGTACTTTCAACATGGGTTGTGGCAATCTCGATGCGCTCGGCTCCTGTTTGCCATTGGTCATCTTCGAATAATTCAGACAATACCGAGGTATCGATATTGCCGGTTGGCAGGGTAAGGAAAACCTGTTGAAAGTGCCTGTCCAACAAAGCTTTTGGCGAACCTTGTTCAATAATTTTACCGTGATCCATGATCACGATTTGGTCACACAACTGTTGTGCTTCGTCCATATAATGCGTGGTCAGGATCACTGTTTTATTCTGGGCTTTTATGTTTTCGACTAATTGCCAAAAATGACGCCGAGACTGTGGGTCCAGACCTGTCGTTGGCTCATCAAGAAAAACAATTTGCGGATCATTAATTAATGCCAGCGCTAAAAGCAAACGCTGCCTTTGTCCACCGGATAACAAACGATTATCGCGATCAATAATCTCGTTCAGATCACACCATTTAATCAAAGTTGCAATCTCTACAGAGCGTTGATAAAAAGATTTAAACAGAATAAGGATTTCTTTGACGGTTAAGTAATCCTGTAACGCCGTGTGCTGAAACTGAATACCAATGTGCTGACTGACATCGTCCGCAGCAACTTCCTGAAAATTCACTGAGCCGGAAGTCGGCTTTAAAATTCCTTCCATAATTTCAATCGTTGTGGTTTTACCCGCACCATTTGGACCGAGTAACCCAAAACAATGGCCTTTGCTCACCGTAAAACTGACATCATCTACCGCTTTGACGTCTTTGTATTGTTTTGAAAGATTCCTGACTTCTATCACTGAATTCCCGTTGAACCTCTATGGTTTTTGTTAGGTGTTATCAAGCATGTCGCGGCTTTTGCTCGTTGAGTTTTCCCCGCTATGGCAATGAATTTGATCATTTGCCTTGATGCGTTGTAGTAGCGCTTCAGACGCCACTTGCAATTGCTTGATGACTGCTTTTTGGCCGGTTAAATCAAATCGCTTTGCCAATAGTGAAAAGCTATGTTTCTGGAGAATTTTGGCAACGAGTACCGCCAATGATGATGTCTCACCTAATTCGTTTAACGCCGTATTTTTAACATAACTATAGTCAGTTTTGGTTAACGACATTAATAATCTCTGTAGCGCCGGAATACAGCAACTCAATTGTCGAGAGCCGTCAATAAAATGCTCAACAATAATCAAATCGTCCGCGGAGAAAGGACTCAATTGCTGTCCATCGTCTTCCAGCGTGCATCTACCCGTTGCTGACAACAGTAACGCGACCAAACACGGGGACAAGTTTTGATACTCATCGGGCAAGTAACTTATCAATTCGCGACGCCAACGTAATTGTAAGGCGAATACTCGAGGTTTTGCCTCAGCCGTTAGCGGTTTTAACATCAAGATTGAATGTTCGCCACTGGCTTTATCCCGGGTAAAACCTAACCTGGCCACCTGAAATTCACTATCCTGCCAAAAGTGAAATAGTTGTTGGTTGCCGCCAAAACTAGTAGATAAGCAATCGAGACGCTGGTCGATGGCAAATATTTCCGCGGCACTTAGCAGCAACTTACCGTACCCCTGACTTTGTAGTTCAGGGTGCACCGCAATACGCAGCACACGCGCGTAGCGAAAATTAAATGCCCATTCAACATTGGCCTGAGTCAATAATGACTGAGGGGTAAACTGCCCTGAAATTCGCCTTTGCCCCTGATTAATTTTTGCGATCAGTTCTTCGTCGAGATCGCCTTCAAACATGAGCATAGCAACACCGGTCAGTATCGAATCCGCTTGTGGTTGATTCGGCAACTCAGCAGAGACACCGACCAATTGAAGACCAAGATAAACTTGCTCATCATCCAGCAAGACTTTTAAATCTGAAGGCTTGGTTTGATAGTGAGCCCCAACCAACAGCGCAAATACCTGTTCAAATAATTGCGGACATTGGATTAATTCTTTGCCTTGCAGCCATTGATAGCGTATCGGCGCAGCAACTGTTTCGGCCTTGGTGCTTTTTATATTATCAGGCAAGGTTGCCAACGACGCATTTAAGAAAAAACGTTCAAACAGCAGTTGTTCTAACTCATCATGTTGTGACCAGCGCACCGGACGACTTAAGTGTAATTCTCGGCTATTGGCATAAATACGATGTAAATGCGGTAAAAACTTATGGGTAAAACCTCTGCCCGCTCCTTCATAGCCGTGTACTGTGGATGAAAAGACTACGCGGTGATAGCAAGTGCTTAGTCTTTTCAATAGTGTAATCGGAATACCCGCCGCTTCATCAATTAATAGTAATTGGCATTGCAGGTCACCCGCGATAAGTTCATCAACGGGCACAAAACGAATGTGATGTTGGCGATATTTCACGTGCAAGCCATGCACTAAAAACTCATTTGTGTTTTGCTGAAAATGTCGGAAATAGGTTTGTATCGACATCGGTGATGGTGCGGTAATAAAAATCGTTATTGGAGTTGTACTCTCTTGCAGTAATTGCATACTGGCCAGCGCCAGGGCAGTGGTTTTACCTCGACCGCGATCTGCGGTGATCACCAAAGGGCGATCGCGCCTACCCGTTGCGACCTTAATAATTTTGGTGATCGCCTGGTGCTGCTGTTCATTAACCGCGCCATTGTCGAAGTGTGACAGTGCACCATCTTCGGGTTGTTTAGCGATTGAATTATTCACATACTGGGCTGAATGCTTATCGCTATGAATTTGACGCTTGTTGATGCATTCAGGCACAGAGAAAACGTCGGTGATCGTGTCTTTGTCGCCCTGTTGTAAATTTGCTCCGCTTAATTTGAGATAATGGCAGTGTCGGCGCCCACCAAACCCTTGGCTAAAGTGTGCAAGCGTGAATGATAGAGTCTTTGGCTGTTTAACAAGTATGACCATCACCCCACCACCGATCACGGTTCCGCCCAGGGCTGCAATAACATCAGGGTTGAACGACCGCCGCATATCAATCAAAACCAAGCGATTTTCTCGCCCTAATTGAGATCGATATTGTTGCCCAGTTAAACTACAGGTCGAAAATAGACTGTTCGTCTGGCCGGCGAATTGATCCGTATCAGCCTTAGTTGTTGCGACATCTTGGGCAAGAGCTTTGGGTGCTTGAGAAGCTTCAAACGGCATAAACGCTGATATGCCCCGTTGTGCTTGTGCGTTTACTTGCGATATTGGGTTTAGCCCTTGAGCAGAAGCAGAATCTTGATAAATTGCCGTATTCACTTTAGGTGGTGTCAGGCTGCAATTGGCGCGAAAGGCTTTGTCCTGCCTCGAAAAGTAACCGTTAAGTTGTGAAAACAGCAGATTGGTCAGGGGTTGTGAAGTCTGATCGCCAACATCAATACATAGCAAAACCCTTGCTTGCTGCCGCGACCAATGTAACCAATGAAATGCCTGTTCTGCCATCAACCTAATGAAAACCTTCGAATATTAAAGCTATAGTCTAACAGAATTGCATCCATTGATTACAAGGCTGGCATTGTTAGCTTGCCCTAAAGCCACAAAGAAGCCATCGATTACTGCCAATTTTCCGTTCCTCTGCTAACTTTAAGATACACCCCCCAAATGACGATTGGATTGTGGCGTTGTTGGTTGCCAGGTCCAGTGTGTAGCAAAGAGCTGTAATGAGTACCATTTATGTCAAAACCTGAACAGTTAAGCGGTGATGAAAACTTAAATCCAGATGCCAATGTTCAAAAATCCAGGGAAAGAAATACGTTTCTATTTCTAACCATATTTTTGGCACCGATTCTATCGATAATAATTGTCGGTAGTTATGGCTTTATTATCTGGATGAGTCAGATTATTTATGGCCCGCCCGGAGGACATTGATGGCGACATTGCGACACGTAGATCTGTCCAAACGACGGTTTCTGCGGGCTCAATCTCGAACAACAATCACCCACTTTCGATTACCCTGGACGATTGGCGAAGAGCACTTTAATCATAATTGCAGTAAATGCCGCCAATGTCTGGAAGTGTGTGAGACTCAAATTATCGAGTTAGATGGTGATGGCTTGCCGTTCCTGAATTTCAGTAAAGGTGAATGCACTTTCTGTGCGGCATGCGTTGAAAAATGCCCGGAACCCTTATTTCAGTCGCGCCAACAGCCGCCCTTTTCTGGACAACTCAACATCAAACAAACCTGCCTGGCAAAACAGCATATCTTCTGCCAAAGCTGTGCCGACAGTTGTGATCAACAGGCAATTAGTTTTGTGTATCGACAGGCGATTCCAGAGCCGAGTGTGGATCAAAATGCCTGCAATCAGTGTGGCGCGTGTATCAGCGTCTGCCCAAATCAATCCACCGAACTGATCAATTTAGAAACCGCAAAGAAAGCGCAAGAGAGCCGATTATGAATTGTGCCGATGAATACCATGTGGCGAGTTTTGTGGCATTAGTTGCTCAGGCAGAGATCGCAAATGTCACCCATTACATTGCCACTATGCCCGGTGGCGAAGTCCACGTTCAATCACAGATGGGCAAGTTAGTGTTTACGCTCGAAGCAAACACACATAAACAGATTGCCATACAAATGGATTTCCTCAAAGACATGCAGGGGGTGCTTTCCCTTGCCCCCGTCTATCACCAATATATCAGCGAGTAGCGGAGAATAACCCCATGAAACTAGATCGCCGAGCGTTTATCAAAGCCAATGCGGTAGCAGCTGCTGCAACTGCCGCAGGGTTAAGTATTCCAGCAAGCGCTTCAAATTTAATCACCGCAAAAGATATCACCAAGCTTAAATGGGACAAAGCGCCCTGTCGTTTCTGTGGCACGGGTTGTAGTGTCAATGTGGCAACACTGGATGGCAAAGTCGTTGCCACTCACGGCGACATAAAATCACCGGTCAATAAAGGTCTTAATTGCATTAAGGGTTATTTTTTATCAAAAATAATGTACGGCAAAGACCGACTTACCAAGCCGCTACTGCGTATGAGTAATGGCGAATACGATAAAAACGGCGAATTTGCCGAGGTCAGCTGGGATCAGGCTTTCGACATTATGGCGGAAAAAGCCAAGAAGGCCCTTAAAGAAAAAGGCCCGGAGGCGGTGGGCATGTTTGGCTCTGGACAATGGACAGTGCAGGAAGGTTATGCCGCGGTTAAGCTTTTTAAGGCGGGGTTTCGGAGCAATAACATCGATCCTAATGCAAGGCACTGTATGGCGTCGGCGGTTGTCGGCTTTATGCGTACATTTGGCATTGATGAACCCATGGGTTGTTACGATGATATCGAAGAAGCCGACGCATTTGTGTTATGGGGTTCAAACATGGCCGAAATGCATCCGATTCTCTGGACCCGTGTCACTGACCGCCGACTTAGCGCGCCCCACGTAAAAGTTGCCGTACTTTCCACATTTACCCATCGCAGCTTTGATTTAGCAGACAATGGGATGATATTCACCCCACAAACCGATTTAGCCATCCTCAACTATATCGCGCATTACATTATTGAAAACGATAAAGTGAATCACGACTTTGTCAACAAACACACCAATTTCAAAATGGGAACCACCGATATTGGTTATGGTCTGCGCCCGGAAAATGCGTTAGAAAAAGCAGCGAAACACAATGACGAAACCGCGGGGGATGCGGTTGAAATTGATTTTGAACAATACGCCAAGTTTGTCAGCAAATATACACTCGATTATGTCTCTGAGTTGTCCGGTGTCGGAAAGAAAAAACTGATCGAGCTGGCAAAAATGTATGCGGATCCCGATATCAAGGTCACCTCCTTTTGGACCATGGGTTTTAATCAGCATACCCGAGGAGTCTGGGCAAACAATCTGGTCTATAACATTCACCTGTTAACCGGCAAGATTTCCACGCCGGGCAACAGCCCATTTTCATTAACCGGACAACCTTCAGCGTGCGGCACCGCCCGTGAAGTTGGCACCTTTGCACATCGATTGCCTGCAGATATGGTGGTGAAAAAACCTGAGCATCGTGCCAAAGCTGAAAAAATCTGGAAACTACCGAAAGATACGATAAATCCGGTACCGGGATATCACGCGGTATTACAAAATCGGATGTTAAAAGACGGCAAGCTCAATTTTTATTGGGTGCAATGCAACAACAACATGCAGGCTGCGGCCAATATTAATGAAGAAGGTTACCCCGGTTATCGCAACCCAGATAACTTTATCGTTGTCTCCGAGGTTTACCCAACCGTCACCGCGCAAGCTGCTGATTTAATACTGCCTACCGCAATGTGGGTGGAAAAAGAAGGCGTGTATGGCAATGCCGAGAGACGCACACAATCCTGGTATCAGCAAGTGCCTCCGCCGCAGGGCTGCTTTTCGGATTTATGGCAATTGGTAGAGTTTAGTAAACGTTTCAAGATTGAAGAAGTCTGGCCAAAAGAGCTTATCGAGCAAGGCGACTATGCCGGTAAAACCATGTATCAAGTGTTGTTTGAAAATGGTCAGGTTGATCAATATCCATTATCGGAAGTCGCTGACGAACAGCTTAACGACGATGCTCGACATTT
Organism: Thalassotalea litorea; assembly: GCF_005843925.1. Lineage (GTDB taxonomy): Bacteria > Pseudomonadota > Gammaproteobacteria > Enterobacterales > Alteromonadaceae > Thalassotalea_A > Thalassotalea_A litorea_A. The sequence goes on along the minus strand of NZ_VCBC01000004.1, from coordinate 289,512 downwards.
TGGTTTTTACCTGCAAAAAGGCTTGTTTGAAGAGTACGCAACGTTTGGCCGGGGTCACGCTCATGATCTTGCGCCTTATGACGTTTATCATCAGGAACGAGGTTTAAGATGGCCCGTGGTTGATGGTAAAGAGACGTTACGCCGATTCAAAGAAGGGGAAGATCCCTATGTCGAAAAAGGCAAAGACTGGCAATTTTACGGCCATCCGGATGATCGCGCCATTATTTTTGCCCTGCCCTATGAACCACCAGCAGAATCTCCCGATGAAGAATACGATTTATGGCTGTCGACAGGCCGGGTGCTCGAGCACTGGCATAGTGGGTCGATGACCCAGCGGGTGCCGGAGCTATACCGTTCAATACCGGATGCGTTGCTATATATGCACCCGGACGATGCAAAACAACGAAATATGCGTCGCGGTGAGCGGGTCAAGATAATATCAAGGCGGGGCGAATTATTAACACGGGTGGAAACCCGAGGCCGCAATAAGCCCCCCAAAGGCTTAGTATTTATGCCCTGGTTCGATGCCAGTCGCCTGATAAACAAAATCACTTTGGATGCAACGGATCCCCTTTCCAAGCAAACGGACTTTAAAAAGTGTGCCGTCAAAATTGAGAAAGCGTGAGGAGGTTGATGATGAAATTTGCCAAAGTAATGCTCGTTCCCATGTTGGTGTTATGTTTTGCCGCTGTCGCAGAAGAAATCGCAACGCTGCGCAATAACACCGCTATTGATGAAGATGTAAACCCCGAATACATCCCCAAAGCGACCAACGACGATATCAAACAGGCGCGTAACTACCCGATGCAACCACCGCTAATTCCGCATTCGGTGCGAGGCTATGAGGTAAATTTAAACGTCAATAAATGCATGTCCTGTCATGCCAGAAGTCGCACCAACGATTCCCAAGCGCCAATGGTTAGTGTGACTCACTATATGGACAGGGACGGTAATTTCCTCGCGGAGATATCAGCGCGGCGATATTTTTGTAATCAGTGTCACGTGCCACAGCTGTCAACAGAGCCAAAAGTTGCAAACGACTTTGTCGACATGCACACCATCATGTCTGATAAAGCAGCGAAGCCGAAAGGTCAGTAACCAGGAGTCTTTATGAAAGCGTATTTTCTTCGCGTATGGCAAACCATTAGCCGTCCCAGCGTTCATTACTCTCTGGGCTTTCTTACGTTAGGCGGGTTTATTGCCGGCATTATCTTCTGGGGTGGATTCAATACTGCTTTGGAAGTCAGTAACACTGAGCAGTTTTGCATCAGTTGCCATGAAATGCGTGATAACCCTTACGATGAATTAAAAACCACCATTCATTTTTCGAATCGTTCCGGTGTAAGAGCGACTTGCCCGGATTGTCATGTGCCCCATGAATGGACCGATAAAATTGCCCGTAAAATGCAAGCCTCTAAAGAAGTATGGGGCAAAGTTTTTGGTACGATTAGCACGCGCGAGAAATTTTTAGAAAAGCGCCGGGAACTGGCAGAACATGAATGGGCAAGGCTCAAAGCCAATGACTCTCTCGAGTGTCGAAATTGCCATGACTTTAGCTACATGGATTTCACTACTCAAAGCGTTCGCGCAGCAAAACAACATAGTACCTCGTTAGCATCCGGCGAGAAAACCTGCATCGATTGTCATAAGGGTATCGCCCATCACCTACCCGATATGGAAGGCGTGAGTGGTTGGTAAAATCGACTCTTCTTACTTTAAAGGGTCTGGTGAAGTTCAGGTGGCGATGTGAAACGATAACGAACAATTATAAGTGACTCAGACGTGAAGTTTTTACACGGCCGTGATTTCGGGTAAAGTGCAGATCCCCACTTTCGTGAGGATGACGACAGTTAAATAGTCATTGTCACTGGTTTTGTCTTTGTCTTTGTCTTTGTCTTCGTCTTTGTCTTTGTCTTTGTCTTTGTCAGGACATGCCATCAATCCTTACAGACTTTGCCAATGATATTTCAGCACCCGAACTAAAATACCACTGACTGGCTTGCTGTTACTGAAACTTAACCGGGTTATCACTGCGCACGTATTTACGTACCTGGGGCTCGGTCCATTCACCATTTTTCAGGTAGCTGGTCGATACCGTTATTTCGTGGTCAGAAAGCTCGCTCTCGGATTTAACCTGAGTAATGCCCTGCTCGGAGCCTGTCACGTCCTCATATGCAGTAAAGGTGTTATCTGAGGTCACTTCCATCCAGCCGGAAGTATAGAAACTTGCGGTGGTGAAATAATAGAACTTTATTTTTTTCTCTGATTCATCCCAAAAAATCAAAGACTCACCACCATAAACACCATGATTAATCGAATGTAGAGTTCTTACGGCGTTGCCATTTAATGCACGCTGCCAAACCGAGACATCAATCATAGGCTCGCCTTTCTTATTTTTGCCCATATCCGATTGCCAACCGCCAAAATATGGTTTGAAAATAGCCAGCTTGGGATGTAATTCCCCCTGTTGGTTGCTGTCGGGAATATAGACTTCATCGGCACTAAACACCTGCAGCGAAAAGACCATAGTCACAATCAAAACCAAATTACATGTTTGTCGCATTAACATACCCGGATTCTCCGCTTTGTCTTCAATGGTAGGGTTAGCCAACAACCCCCTTAACAGATACAAATTAATTGTGGCCCAAAACACCTGCCGTTTACAATTTAACAATTGCATAAAAACGACAGAATCTGAGAAACCCACCTTCCAATATTATGAAGCTTTCACTGACAAAACAAATGATTACTGTCTTATACAGGAAATAAAAAAGAGCAAAATGCATCACCGACAGTGAACTATTTTCCGTTAATTATTGGTTGTTTAAGGTGTAAGTGTTAACCTTAAAACTACATTTTATTATCGCCGAGCTATTTATTCTACGGGGTTAACGCAGCCTTAAGCCGCGTTTAACACGCCCTATGAATAGTTAGCCGTGGTCAATACCACCAGGGTTAACCGGGAAACGGGTTAGCCTCCCGAATTTGGAAAGGTGAACATGCTTGAAGATGCGTTTGGTCGTAAATTTTATTATTTGCGACTCTCAATTACCGATGTTTGTAATTTTCGTTGCAACTATTGCCTGCCTGACGGCTATCAGTGCGATCATGACCGGGATTTTATGTCTTTGGCTGAAATTACTCGCCTGGCGCGAGGCTTTGCCCAGCTTGGAACAGAAAAAATCCGTATTACCGGCGGCGAGCCTGCTCTGCGTAAAGACTTGCCTGAAATTATCCAAGCCTGCAAAAACACCACAGGCATCAAACATGTCGCAATGACGAGCAATGGCTTTAATTTGCAACAAAAAGCCGGCGATTGGATTGATGCCGGTTTGGATAGTTTAAATATCAGCATCGATTCCTTAGACCCTCGCCAATTTAAAGCAATCACTGGCAAAGATAAATTAGATGAAATACTGGCCGGTATCGATACTTGTATTTCTTCTGGCCTGACGAATCTCAAAATCAATACGGTATTAATGCGTGAGTTTAATAACCATGAGCTTAAGCAATTTTTCGATTTCGTTCGCAAAACGCCAGTGACAATACGATTTATCGAATTGATGCAGACTGGCAGCAATGTCGATTTTTATAACGCCCAACATGTCAGCGGCCAAACCATCGAAAATGCGTTGCTCGAAAAAGGTTGGCACCTGACCAAGCGGCCTAAGACGGCTGGCCCTGCGTTAGAGTATCAGCATGCTGATTATGCAGGAAAAATTGGTCTTATTCGCCCATACAGTAAAGATTTTTGCTCGACCTGCAACCGCTTAAGAGTTAGCGCGTTAGGGAAATTGCATCTGTGTCTGTTTGCGGATCAAGGACTCTCGATTCGCGATCATCTTAATGATGATAACCCACAGGGACTGCAGTCTGCGATAAAGGCAATGCTGACGGAGAAAAACCCCACCCATTATCTTCAACAAGGTAATACTGGCGCAACAAAGCAACTATCCATGTTAGGAGGGTAAGCCCTATGCGTTCATCTTTGATATTGGGCGTTGTATTAGCCGGCGGAAAATCTACACGAATGGGACAAGACAAATCCCGTTTGCCAGCATTGTTATCAACTCATAGTGCGAAAACCGATGTAAACGTAGCAGCACAACCAACCCCATCGATGATGCAGTACAGCGCATCATTACTAGAACAGGTTGGCATTAACGATATTGTCATTAGTGGTAAAAGCCAGCACCAGGGTATCGCCGATTACATCCCCTTTGCCGGGCCTTTGATGGGACTATACTCAATCATTCAATCACGACAACCCAAAGCGATTCTGGCTTTGCCCGTTGATATGCCGTTGCTGAGTGCGGCGGAGGTAAAACAGATAAAAATCGCTGGTGAGTTAAGTGGTAAATGTACGTGTTTTGCAGATCATCCGCTACCGCTTTACCTACCCATAAATGTTCAGGTACACAGTTTTTTAAATCAGCACTATCAAAGACTTATTACGAACCCTGAAACACAGGGGCCATCCTTTAAGCAACTATTTGCGCAAAGCGGTGTTAACTCGCTGCGTTGTGATTTTCCAAAAAGACTCGAAAATACCAATACGCCTGAACAGTGGCAGCGAGCACAACAAACGGCTCGGGAAATAGAAAGTACAGCGCGTTTCCATCAGTACATCAGCTAATCAACCATAGATTGCGCCCACAACCGATAATTCTTGGCCTGACGGCTATGCATTCAACCTGTTTATTCCCCTCTAGCCAAACCTAAATCAATGGTATTATACCAATCACATTAAGTTTGAGCACAACTCAGAGTTAGGGCAGAGGTTCAGTTACAACATAGATTTTATTGATATAGTCATTCTATATTAATGAAATATAGGGCCGTAAATGGACCTCTGACAAACTCCCTACGGGTGAGTTTTAAAGGCATTTATCCTGCGTTACTGATTTTGACCGATTTTGAGATAATGAAGCGACCATTCTCTGCAATCAAAGCCTTGCCTAAAAGCCTTTAAATTCTCACTGAGTGAGCAATAATTTAATGTGATTGGTATTATCATAGATGACCTTGCATCATTACTATTAAGTCTTGTTTGTAAGTATTTCGTATTGTAAATGATGCTTTTTATAAAGTTAGATTTATAATAGACGTTCAAAATCCAAGCCCCCTTTTGGAAAACAGTCAACGCAATAATGCCGTTGTTCCGTTGCTGTAATAATAAAAAATCAAATTGAGGCCCAAAGTGGTAAATATTTCCCGTTCCCTGCTAATTATCTTGACCCTGATAGGTTCGACTGTCGCATCTGCTGAGCAAATGCAAACGACATTGAAAATAGGGGTTGCCGCAAATTTTGCTGAGCCACTCAGGCGATTGGTTACCGCTTATAATCAGCAAAATGACCACAAAATTGATGCCAAAATTTCTGTTGCGGCCACTGGCGTTTTGTACCAACAAGTGCGTCATGGTGCACCATTCGATCTGGTGTTCTCGGCCGACAAAAAGCGTCCTATGTTAATGGAAGACGAAGGCTTTGCACTAGAAAATAGCCGTTTTACATACGCCATAGGCCAATTGGCATTGTGGTCAGCAACCAACCCGAAAACCGCATTGGATGCCTTACAAAATCACCCGGGTAAAATTGCAATCGCCGCCCCGCACTTAGCGCCCTATGGAAAAGCTGCTCGCGAGGCTCTGGTGTCATTAGGATTGTGGCGAAAATATCATCGGCAAGTCATTACCGCGAATAATATCAGCCAAACCTACCAGCAAACCCGCACGGGGGCCGTCGAGTTTGGCATCATCTCTCATTCGCAATTATTGCTGTCCGATATCGGCAGTGGCGTATTAATTGATCGTAATTTGCATGAGCCGATAGAGCAGCAGATGATTATTCTAAACTCATGTAAAGATGTAGAGTTAGCACGTGATTTTCAGCGATTTATCCTCAGCGATAGCAGCCAGAAATTCATTATAGAGATGGGCTACGCGGACCCGGAGACCCCAATTGATGAGCAGCAATGATGCTTGGCTAGCCCTTTATACGACATTAAAACTTGCCGGACTGACCACGGTCATTTTATTACTGCTGGGCACGCCTCTGGCTTGGTATATGAGTAAATTAAATAGTCGCTATAAAGTCATATTGGAAGCTATCGTTGCGCTGCCTTTGGTGTTACCACCAACGGTATTGGGGTTTTATTTATTGATCTTGTTTTCGCCGACGAACGGGCCCGGCGCCTGGTGGAAAAGTATCACCGGCCAGTCTCTGGCGTTTAGCTTTACCGGTATTTTAATCGGCTCGGTAATTTACTCTCTGCCATTTGTAGTCCAGCCGTTGCAAAAGGCATTTGAACAACTTGGCGACAGTTTGCTCGAAGCTGGGGCGATGCTTTGTGCGAACAGTATTGACCGATTTTTTACCATCGTTTTGCCGATGACCAAAGCCAGTTTTATCACCGCAGCCAGCCTTGGCTTCGCTCATACTGTGGGGGAGTTTGGCGTGGTTTTAATGATTGGCGGAAATATTCCTGGGGAAACCCGTGTGTTATCTATTGCTCTTTTCGATCAAGTTGAAGCATTGAACTACGCAACGGCTCATTGGCTTGCCGCCTTATTATTAATAGGTTCCATGGTATTGCTAGCCTTAATTTATCTACTTAACTTTAATCATGAGCGCAACGTCAAAGACAGGGTAGCTCCATGAGTATGGGGATAATGAAGAGCCTTAAGGACAACTTCGATAAAAACCTCAATGTCGATATTGCTCTGGATTTCGACCATTTTAATTTACGTTGTCAGTTTCGTTTTGATCTCGAGGGGATCACCGGCATTCTTGGTCATTCAGGATCCGGAAAAACCAGTCTCTTACGAGTGATTGCAGGCTTAAACCAAGATGCTAAAGCAGACGTTATCCTCAATGGCCGAACATTGCAAAACCGCAATAATTTCATCAAGCCGGAACAAAGAAAAATTGGTTTTGTCTTTCAGGATGCTCGATTGTTTCCGCATTTAACCGTATTAGGAAACCTTAACTACGCGTTTAAACGTTGTAAGCCGAATCACCTCGATTTAGAAGAAATTATTCATCTGACGCAAATAGATGCGCTGCTCAATCGCGATGTACTAAAACTGTCCGCTGGCGAAAAACAACGGGTCGCAATCGCACGTGCATTGCTGGCTGAGCCGGAATTATTGCTGATGGACGAGCCCTTGTCGAATTTGGATAACCGTGCCCGCGGCAATATGGTTCAACTGCTGCGTAATATTCATCAACGGTTGAGCTTACCGATACTCTATGTCAGTCACAATATTATAGAAATACAACAATTGTCTGATGATGTTATGGTTATGGAAAATGGCCGGATTATTCAACATGGTCATGTCCATCAGGTTTTAAATAATCTCCATGAACGCATAACATCGGAGATAAGCAGTCCAACGTCACTCACGTTAACCGTCAAGCAACACTTAGTGAATTTCGGGTTAACGCAATTAGATTTTATCGCGCCCCATAACAATCAAGTAAAATTATTTGCGCCACTAATGAACGCTTCCCTAGGGCAAGCATTACGGTGTTATATTTTGGCGGACGACCTCAGTTTGAGCTTAGTGAAGCCTGAAGCCAGTTCGATTATTAACTGCTTCTGTGGAACCGTGACGCAATTACACCGACTCAGCCGCAATGGCATGATGGTAAAGGTTCAGGTCATGGATCACACCTTTACCATCAATACGTCTCGATACGCGGTAGAGTTATTACGATTAGCCCACGGCACAGAAGTGTATATTCAGTTCCAGGCCGATGCTATTCGTTGCTTTTAAAGGCAATGCTCAGGGTTTTAACCTTGAGTCGTTCGGTTTTTTCGCTCTATTTAAATAGCCCATCATTCCTGTCAGACATTGCTTCGCGCCAACCGCCTAGCCATTCGGACTTTGCATCGAGATTTTGATAGGGACATTCTTCTTTATTTTTGCCGTGCAGGCCGGCTTTGTAACCATGGGAATGAGCTCGTTGCAGACGATCGCGCTTTTGTCTCTTCATTGATAACTCCTAATAACTGATACTTCTATTGCGAGATGGCTCAAGGTTTCAGTAAACCTGTAAAGAAACCTGACCCTAGCTTTTAAGTTAAGTCTAGAAATGCCGCGCTAGCAACCAAAAAACCGAGGAAAGGAATAGTTTTTTATCATTTTCATAACCGTTTTTAACAAGTGTAATTTAAAAAAAATCTGGAATGGAAGTGTGGCGTTAATCCCTATCAATAGTCGTGAAATGGTATAGCAATACTTCTTATTGCCTGAGACAAACAATTCGGTTTGCGCATAACCCGCATTTGGTTTTGAATCGGTATTATCTATTGTGCTGTACCAGCGTTTCATCTTTGTGTTGTTAAAGTCGGCGCGATATAAGAAAAGACGTTCAAAATACGCATCCATAAAGAATGAAAAACACGACGAAAAAAACTTCATGACAGCGCTGTCAGAAATTCTTATTCCTGTTAAACTAAGGGAAAATAAGATAAACAAGGAAGCGTCATGAGTAAGTTTGCCAAAATAATATTGCTGGTCATTTTTGTGACTTCACAAGGTGCTGTCAGTATGGCTTCTTCTTTGACGTTAATGCCTCAGCCACAATATTTCACCTCGGAAACGACCCACTTTAGCCTGACGCCTGCATTACCCTATTGGTCGGACTCAAACAATGAACGAGTTAATAAGGGGATTAGCCGCCTTAATTCAAGGTTAAAAAAACTCGATTCAAAAATTCAATTGATCGCAGCAAAGTCGAAAGAATCGGCGAAGTTAGTATTGTTGATTTCAAGCCAGGCAATTGACCGTAACCCGCAATTATATGATGACGAATCCTATAGCTTAACGGTCAATCCACAAACCATGCAGTTAACCGCTGCGAATGATCTTGGCATCATTCGTGGTTTAGAGACCTTAACGCAACTTATCTATGCCAATTCAAATAACCAAATCCAATCAATAAAGATTCTCGATAAGCCACAGTATCCATGGCGAGGTTTGCTGATAGACAGTGCTCGTCACTTTATGCCGATTGAGACAATAAAACGACAGTTAGATGGTATGGCGGCAGCCAAGCTGAATGTCTTTCACTGGCACCTGACAGATGATCAGGGATGGCGTTTTGAATCTCAAACTTATCCAAAGCTACACACGGTAGCTTCGGATGGTGATTTCTATACCAAAGTACAAATGCGAGACGTGGTTGAGTATGCCAGTTTATTGGGGATTCGTGTTGTACCAGAGTTGGATGTGCCAGGACATGCTTCGGCGATTGCCCGAGCATACCCAGAATTAATGACGCTGGACAAACAGTATAAACGAGAATCACATTGGGGGGTTTTTAAACCTTTGCTAGATCCCAGTAATCCAGAGGTTTTCGTTTTTATCGAAAGCTTAATTGGCGAATTTGCAGAAATATTTCCTGACCCCTATTTCCATATTGGCGGTGATGAGATCGACCCAAGTCATTGGCAGAATAGCCAAAACGTTCAAGACTACATGAAAAAGCACAATATTAAGAATGCTCAAGGTTTACATACTCATTTTAATGGCAGGGTTAATGAATTATTAAAACAACGAGGGAAAGTTATGATGGGCTGGGATGAAGTTTTTACCCCTGGCTTACCAAAAGATACCGTCGTTCAGTCCTGGCGCGGGTTTGACTCGCTGGCTGCGATCACAGAAGCGGGCCATATGGGTTTGTTATCGACAGGATTTTATATTGATCAAGCACAACCAACGGGATATCACTACCGAAATAACCTTAGGCCCGATATTGATTCGACACCAGCACCCGCCCCCGAAGCAAATACACTTGAAGTTAACTTTGTCATGCCGAGGCTAAAAGGCTCTGACGTGGCAGGGAAACTGGTGTTGGAATCACCTCTGCATACATCGACATTTGGCTTTCTAAAATTAAACAATAATACGTTTAAAGCCGTCCATATCGTTGAGCACACGAAATCATCTCTCACTATCTCATTGGACACCTGGATGGGGCCATTTGCAGCCAGGTTTAACATGTCCGGAAATGGCATTGCCAGTGGTTCTATTTTGGTTGGCAATACGCCCTACGAAATGGAGCAAATTAGCGTTCAAAAAACACGTGGCTCTGATTATCCGCAGCAACATCAAAGTACAATGAAATACAGTAACTTACTTGGCGGTGAGGCGACAATTTGGAGCGAACTGGTCACAGAAAATAACATTGATATTCGTATATGGCCGCGATTATTTGCTATCGGAGAGCGTTTCTGGTCCTCATCCGCATTGATAGATGAAACATCTATGTATCAACGTTTGCTAAAAATAGAAAAGTACGCAGACAAAATTGTAGGGTTAAGTCATATAAAACAACAACGTATTGGTCTCGCTAACTTATTAGAAGATCCAACATTACTACCCCATTTACTCCATGTATCTCAGATGTTGGAGCCAGCTCAATATTACACCCGTCACCATATCAAATATCAGCAAAATTTGTATCATCAGCAGGCACCTCTCGATCAGTGGGCCGACTTTTTAGCGGTAGAAAGTTTAACACTAAAACAATTATCGTTAGGTTGGCATAAAGCGTTAACCGAAGTACAACTGACCGAACTTGAACAAGAGATTAAGCATTGGCAAGCGAGTACCAATAAACTGTTAGAGCAAATATCGTCAGAGCCGAAATTGCGATTTCATCAAGCCATGTTGACCGCCATAGCAAAAGAGCTTGCGCTTGGTATTCAACTTATCGACACATGCCAGCGCAAGCCGGGTTCTGAATTAGCACACGAGTTTTCGGTCAATTTTGGTGAAATTATCTTTGCCCTGGGACATACATTAAATACGCTCAATCGGATGTGTCATCGATAATGGCAATGAATAAATAAATGCACACGTCACGTTGTGCTTTAGACATTTATCAAACAAACTTTAGTCAGAAACGTTTGGCCTGGCTCTAATAATCATCTTTTAAAAGTGGCATCAGCATGCTCTCCAAACCATTGAGTTTGACTTCGTATATCAGAGCCAATTGCTGGCCAAGTTTACTATCGGGGAAACCCTTGCTTTTAAACCACACCAGATAAGGCTCTGGAAGTTTGAGTAACGGTTGCCCCTGATATTTTCCAAACGACATAATTTGATTAACGGCGTCAATTAATTGTTGTTGATCCATAACGATACTACTGCGTATATTTATGTTTGATGGTAACGTTAAATCCTATGAGTTTACAACAATATTTAGTTTCTGACAGAGGTTGATGATGTCTAAGGAAAACTTACAAACCGCCACCTTGGCTGGCGGTTGTTTTTGGTGTCTGGAAGCGCCTTATCAGCGCGTCCCCGGCGTCGTAAAAGTTGTCAGTGGCTACATGGGTGGCGAAATCGACAACCCAACATATAGACAGATTTGCTCAGGTACAACCGGACACGCGGAAGTCGTGCAGATTCACTTTGATCCAAGCCGGGTTGGGTTTGATGAGCTACTGGATATCTTTTTTATTCTCCATGACCCTACTCAACTTAATCGCCAGGGTAACGATACGGGCACTCAATACCGCAGTGCCATATTCCCAGACAACCAGCACCAACAAATACAGGCTCAAAAGAAAATTGCTCAACTTGAAAACAGTGGTGAATTTAACAACAAGATAGTGACCCGCATCGAAGCTCTGGCGACATTTTATCCAGCAGAAGAAGATCATCAAGATTACTATGACAGCAACCCTTCCCAGCCTTACTGTCAGATAATCGTCGCGCCGAAATTGGAAAAGTTAAAGCGCTATTTGCAAGACCAATAATGGAAGGTGAACTTGTTCTTACCAATCGAGCGCTAAGCGCTCGATTATCCACCGAACATTGAATCAAAAATATGTTGTCGGCAATTGCTCCCTGCATTGCTCTAATGAATGACTTCCATGTAACGACCGACATTTTCGATATACCGACCGTGGTCATAACCATCGCAATGTTTTGTATTTCGAATCCTCTTTTGGGAAATGCAATAACCGATGTAATTCCGCCGGTTTAATACATCAAGGTGTATAGTTTACGACGGTACTTCGCAGATAAGGGATCGCCATCCGGTAACGCCGCAAGAATATCTAACAACATTTTGCGTGATTCACTGTCGCCCATATCTTTTTTTAATAAACCAAATAGCATCTCAAGGGCTTCTTCCTGACGATTATTCTGACTGTATTGCGCTGCCAGTTGGCGTTGCAGTTCTACGTTGTCAGGGTCTGCCTGCAGCTTTTGCTCCAGTGCTTGAATTTCCGGTGATTGGCTCGCTTCTCTTGCCAGTTCAAGCTTGGCAATCAAGCTTTGGTAATAGCTGTCCTGATCGACCATTTTAATGCTCGCCAGCAAGGTTTCTGCGTCATCAAGTTTGCCCAACTGCACATAACAATCGCTCAATGCTAAGGCGATATCCGCACGCTGTTCGTCTAGTATCCTAGCTTGTTGTAAAACCTTGATTGCCTCGCCAGGTTGCTGTTGCAACAGCGCATCTTGCCCTTGCTTTAAAAACTCATCTTCGGGTTTTGGCAAATGTTTATCAATAAACTGAGTTATTGATTCATCGGTCTGCGGTCCGGCAATGCCATCGATAGGCTGACCGTCTTTAACGGCAATGGCGGTTGGCAAAGACTGAATACCAAATTGCGCCGCAATTTGCTGTTGTTGTTGACAATCAACGCCCGCAAAAATAATGGTTTGCTCTCTTCCGGCTAAACGACTGGCTAATGCATCGCGTAATTGCACACTCTCAGGCATTTGTTCAGCCCAAAACGCCACAACAACTAATTTTTCTTTTGAATCTTCAAACATCAATTGCTGAAAGTTTTCCGGGGTAATTTGAATCATAAGTCCTGCTTTAAATTAATTTATCGTTTACTCATTGCTATTTAAGGGCGAATTTCCAAATAGCAAGGTTACCCTTAGATTTATTCATGCCCGAACAACGAGGACATTGGCTTGGCACGAAATTATCGACAGCGGCTATTATTTACCCAATGCTTTGACGATAAATCATAGTCAATGCTCCTGGCAATAAAGATGAAAATCCAACACCGACTTTACATTCAATGTAAAGTTGTACTTACAAATGCACAGTAACAACAGGGCAATTAAGACCATAATTATCGCAAGGTCATTAATTCCCCTGACTTTTTACGTTAAGATTTAACGTAACTGACAACAAGATAACAATTAAAGGAAACCATTATGTCGGTCGCCGATTCATTAACCTACATGACTGGATTTGGAAACGAATTTGAAACCGAGGCTTTGTCCGGTGCGCTGCCGAAAGGGCAATTCAATCCACAGCGGGTAAACTACGATCTTTATACCGAGCAATTTAACAGTACCGCCTTTACCGCGCCAAGAAGTAGCAATCGTCGCACCTGGTTTTACCGTATCCGACCCAGCGCCGTACAAGGCGAATATCAGGCAATTGACAATGGTTTAATTCGCACAGCGCCGATCACTGAGGCCGTTACTCCTCCGAGTATGTTGCGTTGGGATCCAATTGATATCCCGACTCAGAAAACGGACTTTATTGACGGATTAATTACCATGGCTGCCAACGGTAACGCGAATGGTCAAAGCGGCATGGCAATTCATCATTATGCATTGAACGCCAATATGGATAACCGTTACTTTTGTAATGCCGATGGTGAAATGCTCTTTGTCCCGCAACAGGGTGAATTGTTGTTGTTTACAGAATGCGGCAAGTTAACAATAAAGGCAGGGGAAATCGCCGTGGTCCCCCGCGGCATGAAGTTTCAGATCAGTTTATTCAGTGATACCGCCCGTGGCTATTTGTGCGAAAACTATGGTGATCCTCTGCACTTACCTGAGCGTGGTCCTGTTGGTGCGAATGGTTACAGCAATGATCGTGATTTCCAGTACCCGGTTGCGGCTTTTGAAGATATTGAGGGTGATTTCACCTTAGTCACCAAATTTAACGGAAACTTGTTTCAATGCCCTATCGGTCACTCTCCATTAGATGTAGTCGCGTGGACCGGTAACTCCGCCCCCTATAAATACGATTTATCCCGCTTTAATGTGATCAATACCGTAAGCTATGACCATCCAGATCCATCAATTTTTACCGTGTTAACATCCCAAACAGCAACGCCTGGTGTAGCAAATCTGGACTTTGTTATTTTCCCACCTCGGTGGATGGTCGCGGAGAATACCTTTCGCCCGCCTTGGTATCATCGCAATCTTATGAGTGAGTATATGGGCCTGATTGAAGGTGTATATGACGCCAAGGAGCATGGTTTTGTGCCTGGTGGAGCAAGCTTGCATAATTGTATGTCGCCCCATGGCCCTGAAGCCGACGTGTTTGAAAAAGCCAGTACTGTCGACCTTCAACCGCAACGTTATGAGAACACGTTAGCCTTTATGTTTGAATCACGCTTTGTTATCTCACCAACGGCTTATGCCCTGCACGGCAAAGAGCGCCAACATAATTACATTGAGTGTTGGCAAAAAATTCAAAAGAAGTTCAATCCTAAAACCCCCTAGAATAACGCGCCTTTATTCACGGTTATTGAATCATGCCCTATGCTTTAGGGCATGATTAAACAAATCATAACATGCTACTTTTTGGCACTACTGGTTTGCTCTAACCTGACCTCAGTTTCGGCAAAGCAAGCGCCAAACCTCGAACAAACATTCGATGACAGTCAATTGTTTACGTATTCTCGCATCTATCATGCGAAGCGCGTTATCGATCACCTTCGTCATTTTGGCGCCAATAATTTTGCGTCTGTCAGACCCATTGCCGCCGTTGATTATTCCGCACCAGGGATCCAACATCTAGTGGCAATTGTCGATTTGCGCACCAGTCCCGTGGTGATATCCCTCCCTGAGCAATTGGGCCCATATCGAAGTGTGCAGGTCATTGATCTCAACTATCGACAAATATTTTATCAACAAACGACCCAAGGCAAATTCAAATATGTCCTTAGCCACGTCAACGATAAAAATCGCAAACCGGACGGTAAATTTATCCACAGTCATTCCGACTTTGCAATGGTGGTACTGCGCACATTATCAGGCTACCCCAACGCCAGCTATTCGAATAAAGAAATCAGCCGGCAGATAACCCTGTCAGGGTTTAGTGAAAATATCGCGATCCCAAGGATTGAAAGTAATGACGTTAAGCTTGCCAATATCGCCCCGCAACGCATCATTGACTGGCTGCTTAAGCACCATCAATTTTCGCCGCTGGAACAGATCTGGCTGGCACTGCAACGACAAGAATATCATTTAGATATTGCAGCTAAGATAACAGAGCAGTTAGCACAAAAAGCAGATACCATCGCGTTTTGGCACAACCTCGGATTAATGAACGGGGTAACGGATCCCATCCAGATTCCCCTTGTAAAGCAAGCGCTTAGCCTGATGTTCAACTATCCTTCAATGGCGGCGACCAATCGATTGGAAGTCGCACAACGAATTCATTTCAGCAACCTCGAACATCCATCGTCATACGCAGATAAATCGCAGATTTTTTTCATAAAACCTGACCATATTCGTGCTGGTTTGTGGAGTATTGATACCCTACCTAACGACAATGGCGCTGATAGTTTTTTCTCTGGCTATCACAATTTCAATACCAGCGTTGATTACCGCGGAGAAATCGGCTTTTCTCTTAACCTTCAACGCCCTTATCCAGTAAGTCAAAACAGCTACCGAACTGTGGGTTACCCCCTGTTCGTTGACGCTCGGCGCCCTGTTTTGCGCAGTTTTTATTACCAACCGCAATTTTCGCTATTACAACAGGTGCAACAAAATAATAGTCCGTTAGCCGATATCACCGCCGACTAGTGCTAATGCCTACTAATACTGATGAACGCTAAGTTCAGAAATGGCCGATTGAAAGACTTTGTGTTGTTCTGGATCATCCGGTTGGGTGCCGCCTGGAATACCCTGAATTCGAATTGCCGTGGTAGAGACCGGTTGAAAGCGCACCAAATGATCAATGACTTTGCCCTGCAAGTATTTATTGTTATGGAGTTCCAAACGCGGGGTGATATTCAGTGCTTTTACATCTTGCCATTCTTGCTGGTTATCTAAATATTGAACATGAATGCTGGTAAACCAACCGCTGTCTTCTTTAACGTATCCTGGGTTAAATAGTAATGTCGATATCTCTTGAGCGGTTTTAAAGCGGTAGCCATAGGTATCCGCTGATGCCGGCGCTTTAGCTTGTGGCGCGGAATAAAAGGTATCGCCCTGACTCAAACCATCACGTAATCCCCGCTTGCCATCGCGGATAAGGAAAATTTCATCGTCCAACTGCTGATACTCTTTATCATTATGAATGACGGCCTCAGCCTCAGGTGCCAGATTTTTACTATGGATGGATAGTGTATAGGTTTGTCGATTGGTCATCCCGGGCGTTACGCCTTGAATTGTCACTTGAAAAATCCCGGTTTTGCCACTGACGCCGAAGATTCTATTATCTTTCAGTGTGACCCCCTCAGGTAAACTCCCTTCTACAATAGAAAAGCGCACATAATCAAGCGACTGATGATGTAATAACGGGTAAAATTCAAATTCAAACTGTTGATTAACTTCGATAAATAGCGGCGGTGCTTTGGCAAGTTCCATAGGCGCGACAAAACTGGCCTCGCGATTAATCCGATAAACTTGTTGCCCATCTACGGTTTCTTTGCTGCCGCCATTGGCGATAATCACCTTTTCTCCTTGCGTAGCAATACGACGAGCCATATCTTCAATGCTCGCATCAGGAAGGTCTTCTCGGGTAATGTTGATGTACTTATCGTTAAAAGGTTTTTGCCATTGTTTGTTGCCAAAAGGATACAGCAGAGATTCTGGAATGGCTTGCACACCGCCGATGATTCCTAGTAAACCTCCAAGGGTTGCGGCCTGATTGTCGGCATCAAAACCCATGGCGACCGACATATCCATCGTGCGCTGAAAATCCCCTTGCCCATATAACAAAGCCAGTATTGCGCAGGCACCATTTAACGTCGCATCAATGGCATACCAGGAATTTGGGTTGTACTCGAAGTTCCCTGCATACTTAGCGGCCATTTCCTGACGCGCCTGCTGCCAGTTTTGCGGATACTTTTGATAAAGCTTTTGCATATCGATCACAACGTGTGAAAATTTGCCATCTTTAGGCAAGGCTTTTAAACCAATATTGATTAGCGTGTTGATATCGGATTCATAAAACGCGGCACTATACATCGCAGCATAGTGCATTGCAGGCTCTACCCCGAAACTGTCATTGGTGATCCGCGCTGCCCAGTCGGTTTTTTGCACCGCATAATCAATCATCCCTGGGGCGGTCACCGCCCATATTTCATTGATAAGTTGCGGGTCGATTTGAAACCACTCACTGTTATAGTATTTATGACCCGTTAAAGGGGGGCTAAAATCCGCCCGCATTAATGCCAAAGCCTGGCGGTTAGCAGCCCAAACCCGTTCTCGCACCTGGTGCTGCCAGTCTTCAGCCAGTTGTTGGTAATAAGGAGTGGTGCCGTATTTTTCCATTGCCAACAGATACATATATTCAATATCGGTATCATCGTCAGAAAACGCACCATTGAACTCTTTAAGACGTTCTAGACTACTGCCATATCCATAAGGAAAGTTTTCCGGACCGGGTTGTTCGATAAACTTAAATTCATAGGGTAAACCATAAAAGTTGCCGACCATTTGCCCTAACCAGGAGGCATAAACTTTGTCTTGATAATCGGCCATCGACAACGAATATGTCGACTTGCTATCCGCGCTTTTTAACTCTGCACTTTGCGAAGCCGCATTTTGAAACAAGCCAGGAATCAGTAGCAATGACGCCAAAATGCAATGGCAAAGATTCGAAGATAACCGTTTCCGTGCTGCCCGACCGCCCATAACAACCACCTTTATTAGATTAAAGTCTCAGCTACAAGTACTTATGTTAATGATCAGATTTAACTTCATGCACGAGAGCCTGCGAAGGATTGCAGCACAATAAATCAGAGATTCACTTTCAGTGTAATTAACACCACAAGATAATCCAAGTTCACAACCAATGTATATAAGTTTCCACCAAAGCGCTCGGTTAACCGAATTCTCTGGGCTATACCTTAAGGTTTATCACCTAAACAGCCGATGTATACCTCCAAGTAAAAAACAATATGAACATAATGTAAAAGCAGAAAATACAAATCGTTAGCTACCAAGGGTTACCCAGTTTAACGTACCTCTTTGACCGAAATAGCGCTTTTACACGATTAACGTTTGCTGGTTGAAAAAGGTTGCTGATTTATCATTGTGTTATGACTTTCAGTGTCCAAAAGATCAGTTTCAAGGGGTGAATCAGTAAGCAATCCATCAACATAAAATTCCGTTAAAAATAGCAACCAGTGCAGATAAATTTGATTTTCCAGCCCCTGTTTTGATTAACTTTTGACCAACATTGAATTAACAATTAATGTTGACGTTAAGTAAATAACGTATTAGTTTATAAATAACCGCATTTTTTCGCAGTAAAAGAATTAAAAATGTAAGCGGTTACAAAAAACAAAAATACAACAGGGATTAAGTTCCCAGGGGAGAAACAGATGACGAACTTTACGTTCAAGAAGTCTAAGTTAGCCACCACACTATCACTAGTGCTGGGCGCGACGACCATGGCCAGTGCCGGTGCGCAAGAAAGCACCCAGGCAGATGGCGATGAAATCGAAGTCATAGAAGTTACTGGCATTAAAGGCTCAGTAATTCGAGCAATGGACGTCAAACGTTCATCAACAGGCATCGTGGATGCTATTTCCGCTGAAGATATGGGTAAATTCCCAGATACCAACCTTGCAGAATCATTACAACGTATTTCAGGTGTATCCATTGACCGTAACAATGGTGAAGGTCAAAAGGTAACGGTACGTGGTTTTAGCTCATCACGTAACCTGGTGCTTATCAATGGCCGTCAATTGGCCAATACCACAGGTGATCGCTCTTTCAATTTTGATAACCTGGCAGCTGAAGGTATTTCTGGTTTAGAAGTTTATAAGACGTCCATGGCCAAATTAGCCACGGGTGGCTTAGGTGCAACCATTAACCTAAATACCAATGAACCACTGGCAATTGGCAAGCAAAAAGCGAGTTTCAGTGTCAAAGGCGTGAATGATAGCTCGACGGAAGAAGGTAGTATTACTCCTGAACTTTCCGGTATTTATTCCAATGTATTTGCCGATGGTAAATTTGGTATTTCATTAACCGCCAACTACGCAGAGCGTGAGTCAGGTAGCCAACAAGCAGAAGTTGGTACTGGTTGGCGCTCATTTGAAGCGCGTCAGCACCAGGATTGGGGTGACGGCGACAATGCTACCTGGGGTGGTGTTCCTTATGAAAATCAGGTAAACCGTCCTGATCCGAATAGCGATGATATTTATTCAGTTCCGCAAACCACTATATACAAATTTGAAGAGCAACAGCGCAAGCGCCTAAATAGTCACTTAGTACTTCAATACGATGTATCAGACAATTTCCGCGCCACCGTTGATGCAATGTACATCGAAAAAGAAGTTGATCTTCAGTACAACGATATCTCAGCATGGTACACCTTTGCACCATCTGAAAACGTATGGTCAGATGGTCCTGTTTCTTCACCATTACTTTATAGCGAATACTATGGTGAAGGTTCTTTGCAGGATTTATCCATGGGTGCACGCAATTCAGGTACTCGTGAAGACACCACCATGATAGGTTTAAATCTGGAATGGCAGGTAACCGACAATTTCTGGATGGAATTTGATGTCCATACGTCAGATGCCGTTGAAGAGCCTAACAACAAATACGGTAGTGCGAATACCTTATCATTGATGGCACGTATTCGTGAAGGCGCCGCCACCGATTTTTCTGGCGCTTTACCAGTACTTGCGGTGAAAGGCTCAGAAACATTATCGCCGGAATTGATGGAAGTCGCGGGTAGCTGGTTCCGTAATGACCGCACAGATATTGAACTCGATCAGGCACAGTGGAATGGCTCCTATGATATGGACGAATTCGGTTCCATTGACTTTGGCGCTGCATATATGAACGCCTCTAACCATCGTCGTGAAGCACCACAAATTCAACGTGATGACTGGGGTGGCATGGGCGCAGGCGTATTTGATGCATCGCAATTACCAGAAAGTAGCATTCATGATAAATTTGATGTCAGCGGCGGTTATTTTGCTGATTTTCAGGATCAAGATGCGGGTAGCTGGAATATTGTCGACAGATATTATAAATGGGACTTTAATACCATCGTTCCTTATGCTGAGTCTTTATATGGTCAGCCAGCAGATTCGATTTGTGGTACCAACTTCTGTCCATCAAATAACTTTGCCCAAGGCACCGACCGGTACGTAGAAGAAACCATTACCTCTATTTACTTTCAATACAACTATGAAGGTGAAATTGGCACCATGCCATTTGACGTGCATTTCGGCTTGCGCCACGAGCAAACTGAAATTGACAGTACTTCTGCGGTTGTTAATTATGAAGACTTTGACAGCTGGGTAGGTGAAACAGAATTTTACCTAACGCCAATTGATGGTGATTTTATTTACCAATCAAGAAGCGGTGATTACTCACACACCTTACCTTCAATTAACTTGAATCTTGAGTTAACCGATGATTTGATTGTGCGGGCAGCATACAGCGAAACCATTAACCGTCCATATTACGGTGACTTGTCTGGTGGTACCTCAGTAGGCCAAGGACATAACCTGGCCGGTGCTGGTGGTGGTTCTGGAAACCCTGGTTTATTACCGCTTGAATCGGATAACTGGGATTTCTCCGTTGAATGGTATTACGCCGAAGGTAGCTACCTATCTGCCGCCTATTTTGACAAAACCATCACCAATGCGATTACCACAACAACTGAAGATTTCAGACCGTTTGATATCAATACGCCAATTGGCGGTCAGCGCTGGAATGAAGCAGTTGCAGCAGTTGGTATTGCCGATAAAACAGCGATGCGTAACTGGATATATGATAACTACGCTGATGGTGAAACGGTTTATCTGAATGCATCTGGTTTTGTTGTTGTTGAAGGTGTTCCTGGTGACCCATTATTAGACTTTGCAATCAGCGTACCGAGCAATTCCAGCAATGAGCAAGGTTACGATGGTTTAGAGCTAACAGCTCAGCACCTATTCGGTGAGTCAGGTTTTGGTGTGATCGCTAACTACACGTTTGTTAATACGGATAACACCTATGACAACACTAGCCTTACTCTAGATGTAAATCCAGAGACTGACATCAGTGATACTGCCAACCTTATTGCCTTTTATGAAAAAGACGGATTCCAGATTCGTATTGCTTATAACTGGCGTGATGAGTTCCTGAAGTCTTACTGGGAAAATGCTGCAGACAATGCACCAAACCCTGTATATACCGAAGAGTACGAGCAGTTTGATATCAGCGCAAGTTACGACTTGCCATGGGTTGAAGGCTTAACAGTCTTCCTCGAAGGTATCAATATTACCGATGAGTACACTCGTAAGCATGGTCGTTCTTGGAATCAGGTGACAAATGTCACTCAGACCGGTGCACGTTATGCGCTAGGTGCTCGCTACTCCTTCTAATTTTTGAGGATAGCAACACTGATAATAAAGCCGCGGAATCCCGCGGCTTTATTTTCTCAATCACCCCTATTTCTATTGTAATAACCGCAATGTTTTAGCATTATGGTTCTAACGCAAATGAGTCCATAAGCCACGCAAACTGGGCCAAACTATCAGATGATGTAAGCAGCATGCCGAATAATAAAATACAACAAATCACCATACTCGGTGGAGGCACCGCGGGTTGGATAACCGCCGGAATCATCGCTGCTGAGCATTGGGTAGAGAACGATAAAAACAGTATTCAGATTACCGTTATAGAATCTACTGAAATAACGCCTATCGGTGTCGGTGAAGGTACCTGGCCCACCATGCGTGATACATTAAAATCCATGGGCATTGACGAAACTGAATTCCTAAGTCAATGCGATGCGTCCTTTAAACAAGGTTCCAAGTTTGTTAATTGGTGCCGGGGAGATAACGATTATTATTATCATCCGTTTAGTTTGCCGGAACAATATCACCAGCTAAATTTGGCTAACCACTGGTTACAACATAAAGATAAAATACCTTTCGCAAATGCCGTAACCTTCCAGGCAGCGCTGTGCGAAGAAGGTTTAGCCCCAAAGCAAATATCGACCCCTTCTTTTTCCTTCTTTGGTAATTATGGATATCATTTGGATGCTGGAAAATTCGGGCCGTTTATTCGTCAACATTGCGTCAATAAACTTGGTGTAAAACATATAAACGATACGATCACCGATATTAACCTTCATCCAAATCAAGATATAAAGTCCGTAACCACAGCAAAACATGGTGAAATTGGCGGTGACTTGTTTATTGATTGTACCGGAACCCATGGTCTGATTATCGACAAGACCTACCAAATCCCGTTTGTGAGTCAAAAGCATGTTTTATTTAATGACACTGCCATGGCAGCACAGATAAACTACGACTCTGCAGAGCAACCAATCGGTTCTTCAACGCTGTCTACGGCACAAAAAAATGGCTGGATTTGGGATATAGGCCTGCAATCGCGCCGTGGCGTCGGTTACGTATATTCGAGTAGTCACCAAAATGACGATAATGCCGAACAGACGTTGCGTCAGTACATCCAAAGCTCTACGATAAAACTCGATGAAAATGATATTTCAGTACGAAAACTTGCCATAAACCCAGGGCACAGGGAAAAATTCTGGCACCAAAACAGTGTCGCTATTGGCATGTCTTCTGGTTTTATTGAACCACTAGAAGCATCGGCGATTGCACTGATTGAACTTTCCGCGAAGTATATTGCAAAACAACTGCCACAAAGCCGTTCCCATATGGATATCATTGCTGCGCGCTACAATAAAAAATTTCTTGAGCGCTGGCAACAAATTCTCGAATTCCTGAAACTCCATTATGTACTGTCTCAAAGGCGGGACAGTGAATACTGGCTAGATAATACCTCTGCGACCACAATCCCCGCAGATCTGGCGGAAAAGTTAACACTATGGCAGTCACAATGTCCGTATACATATGATTCGCTGGTTACCGAAGAACTATTTCCGTCCGCGAGTTACCAATATATTTACTATGGCATGGGAGGGGAAACCCGCCCCCAATTCAGCCGAAAGATAATTGATGAGCAACAACAAGTAAACGCGTTAATTCAGCAAAACCGAAGTAAAACAGCACAATTGCTAAATACTCTCCCGACAAATCGAGAGCTACTAAACAAAATCAAACAATATGGCCTGCAAAACATATAAAGATAACAACAGGATACGATATGGCAAAGCATGAACTGGTTAACAATGTTGACCACAAAGATTTAAAAATTAACACCAACCGTTGTACTGAACTGGGTGATAACCTGTGGTATACCCTAACCTTTCCCGACGAATTTCGTGCGGTTCAGGCATATTATCCAATCTTCTTCCAAAAAGAAGGAGAAACGGGACAGTTTGCGCCAGTTGCACTTTTTGGCTTCCAACATCAAGAGAATCTATTTCTAAATAATGACGGCTGGGATGCGGGTTATATCCCTATTACTGTCGCTCGCAGTCCCTTTACCATAGGGACTCAAACTCAGGACGTTGATGGCAAGCCGCAACAACAGCGAGTGCTCACTCTGGATGTCGAACACCCACGAGTGAATAAAGACGAGGGCCAATCCCTATTTATGGAGTTTGGCGGTAACAGCGATTATCTTGATTCTGTTGCAGCAATGATGGAAGCAATTCATCACGGGATCGAGGCAAACAAAGAGTTCGCAGCGTGCCTGAGTGAACTAGAACTTCTGGAACCATTTACCCTGGACGTCGAACTCTATGATGGTTCAAAGCATCAAATGGTCGGTTTGTATGCGATTAATGAAGAGAAGCTTGACCAATTGCCGGATGAAAAAATGGCAGGATTAGTTAAATCTGGATATTTAAAAGCAATCCATTTTGCAATGGCATCGCAAGGCAATATTGGCCAACTTTTAGCGCGCAAGAATAAACAGCTTGGGTTGAAACGAAAATAGAATAATATGTTAAATATCACCAAACAAGTTGAGCAGGTCCAAGGGGTCGTTTCGGACAGTATTACCGATGCATTGCTTTATTCGCCTGTACCTCTTGTTTTAAAAGGATTTTGTCAAAGCTGGCCAATCGTAAAGGCCGGCTTAGCATCGAATGAAGAAGCTGCGGATTACCTGCGCTCGGTATATTCTGGTGATCCTGTAATTGCCAGTTTAGGTGCTCCTGACATTAAAGGCCGGGTGTTTTACAACGAAGACTTTACTGGGTTTAATGTGGCAAATTCCCGGGTGGATTTGAATCTGGTACTCGATAAAATTCTTGAACAACAAAGCTCTGCTTCACCTGCAACCATGTACGTGGGTTCCACGGATGCTCATCGCTGGTTTCCAAAACTGGTTGAAGATAATGATTTTAATATTACCAATGCGATTCCAATTGTAAGCCTTTGGATAGGCAATCAAAGTCGGATCGCAGCCCACTATGATTTTCCAACCAATGTTGCCTGTAATGTTGTTGGAAATCGCCGATTTACCCTATTTCCCCCGGACCAAATCAGTAACCTTTATCCAGGTCCAATTGAATTTGCTCCCGGAGGTCAGGAGATTAGCCTGGTGGATTTTGAAAATCCCGACTTTAAAAAGTACCCGAGGTTCGAACAAGCGATTGAAAACGCGCTGGTGGCGGAATTGGCACCGGGAGACGCATTAATCTTACCCAGTATGTGGTGGCATCATGTGGAAGGCTTAGCACCTCTGAATGTGCTTGTAACGCACTGGTGGAGAGATACACCTTCTGTCTATGGTCGGCCAAACAATGCGTTATCAATGGCGATTATGGCGATACGAAGCCTTCCTAAAGAACAGAGAATGGCCTGGAAGCACATTTTTGACCACTACATATTTGCGGAAGAGCTAGATCAACACAACCATATACCTGAGCAGGTCAAAGGGAAATTGAATCTCCCTCTGGATACAAACATGGCTCGTCAATTAAGAGCTGAACTTTTGAATAAATTAAAGCGCTAACCCGACGAAAACAATAAAAGGGTAGAAACTATGTTGAACAACAAGAAACAGATTAGAAAAGTGGTTATCGCCGGGGGCGGTACCGCAGGCTGGATGGCAGCCGCTGCAACAAGCAAACTACTTGACCATCGAGTCGAGGTCACATTAGTAGAGTCGGATTTGATCCCGACCATAGGTGTTGGTGAAGCGACAATCCCTACCCTACATTTGTTCCATCGATTACTGGGTATCAATGAAAGAGAAGTAATGGCGGCGACTAATGCCACTTTCAAGCTTGGAATTTCTTTCGAGAACTGGCGTGAAAAAGACAAAAATTACATTCATTCATTCGGTTATTTAGGTCCGGATTGCTGGGCATGCGGGTTCCAGCACTTTTGGTTAAAAGGTAAAGAACGAGGCCTGGTATCTGAAATCGGCGATTATGTCCCAGAACACCTAGCAAGTCGTGAAGGAAAATTTGCGGTAATGGCAAAGCAAGAGCTGAACCATGCCTACCACATGGATGCAGGATTATATGCGAAGTTTCTTCGTAAGATTGCGGAAAAGAGTGGTACAACTCGAGTTGAAGGTACTATAGATGAAGTTCAACTTGATCCTGAAAATGGCTACATAAAGGCACTTAAGTTAGCGAATGGTCAGTTGGTTGAAGGCGATTTATTTATTGACTGCACCGGATTTAAAGGGCTTTTAATCGAGCAGACCTTGCACGCCGGGTTTGATGACTGGAGCCATTATCTACCCTGCAATAGCGCGATTGCAGTACAGACCGAATCTGTATCAAAGCCGGTTCCCTATACTCGTTCAATCGCCAGAGAATCAGGCTGGCAATGGCGAATTCCATTACAAAACAGAACTGGAAATGGATTGGTTTTTTGCGATAAATACATGACCGATAACCAGGCCATTGATGCCTTATTAACCCATGTGGAAGGTAAGACGCTAAATGACCCAAGAGTAATTAAATACACAACCGGTGTAAGGCGTAAACAGTGGGTTAAAAACTGTATCGCATCGGGTCTTTCAGCAGGTTTTATTGAACCGCTAGAATCAACCGGTATCCATCTATTTCAAAAAGCGATCGTGCGATTATTACAGCTGTTCCCGCAAAACGGTTTTAACCAGGTTGATATCGATGAATACAACAAGCAGAGCATGGAAGAAATGCTTAATATTCGTGACTTTATTATCATGCACTACCATGTGACCGAGCGTGATGATAGCCCGTTCTGGCGTTACTGCAAAAATATGCCGATACCGGATTCACTCGCTCATCGACTAGAGTTGTTCAAAGAGTCCGGTCGCGTATTTAAGAAACATGGCGACTTATTTGGAGAAACATCCTGGGTACAATGTCTGATAGGGCAAGGTATGATGCCAAACAGTTATCATCCGATTGTGGATGTAATGAGTGACGGTGAGTTAGAAAAATTTCTCTCCCATGCAAAAATGAACACAAGAAAGAAAGTCGATAATTGGCCAGATCACTGGCAGTTCATTCAAAATTACTGCCCATCAAATACAATGTAATTAGAATACGTTTTAGTCTTAATAAATAGCCGGATCTGAAATTTCTATATCCGGCTATTTTTCGTGATTTAAAGACTGTAAACGACAATACTCTCATACGGTAAATACCGTGAGAAATTGGATTATGTTATGGCTGCTTCCCTTCCACCAAAATAGCCTCATCGGAAACTGTTTCGCAACCTTTGCCGGTTACGATATCTTTTGAACATTGATAAACACGCACATAATCAACAATCATTTTTGCTTCAGTTAAGGAGCTATCAATGCCTTTTTCATTCACATTTTCAGCCCAACTACCGCCAATAGCTAAGTTAAGTAGTAAATGAAAGTCCTGATTAAAAGGTGCGGTGTCCTCTGCAATCACAACCACACCACTATCATTGGTGTATTGACTGTACCAACCGTCACTGGTTTGCGTTGCATAGTGAATATCATCCATATACCAACGGATTTCGCCTTCTTGCCATTCCACCGCATAGGTGTGGAAATTCTCCCAAGGTTTTACTCCGTCTTGAAGAAAATCCTGCCCAGAATAAACATTATTTGGCCAGCTACCGCCATAGTGCAGGGTACCGTGAACGCGCGTTTCGATATCACCGGACTGCGCCCAGCTAGCATCACTGGCGGCGCCTAGATTTACCGCTTCCATGATATCGATTTCGCCAGATGCGGCCCAGCCGCCATAAACATAATCCGTAGGCAGCATCCAGATAGCCGGCCAGGTTCCCTGTCCTTGTGGCAATTTAGCCCTTACCTCAATACGACCATAGCGCCAGTCTTTCAGGCCTTTAGAGCGCAAACGTGCCGATGTGTAGGGTAATGTATTGGTGATATTCTCATTATAATCTGGAGAATCATCTTGTACCGCAGGTCCGGTAAAGGTTTCTTTGCGCGCAATGATGTGCAGACTGCCCTGCTCAATTACCGCATTATCAGTTCGGTTGGTGTAACATTGCTTTTCGTTATTACCGCCGCCCCAGCAGTTTTGTTCAAATTGCCAGTATTCAGTATTAATTTCAGTACCATCAAATTCGTCCTGCCACAATAGCTGCCAGTCATTACTTTTAGTGACAACTTTGGCAGGAAAAACCGGTTGTGTAGGTTCAGGAGGAGGTGTAGGCGTGGGTGGGTTGGAATTTGACGAATCATTTTCACCGCCACCTCCGCCGCATCCGGTTATTGCGAGCGTTAAGGCTATCGCTGTTAACCGGCTGGGTATTCGCGCTAATTGATTTCTCATCTTGCATTCCTCTTACTGTTATTATTAAAGAGCAAGGTACGAAACAAGCTTATTTCATACCTTGCTGAGGTAAAGATAGATTTATTAGACGACAATCTATGTATGAATTAATTGCTAATATAAAATTCCTATCGGCAGGTTATTTTCGCCGTAGCACCTTGATTGGGCACCATTCTGATTTTAGCAAATGACACAACACCGCTGCCTTGCGTTGCAATACCAAATGGCATATTCACCCGGGCAAAGTTTAGCCCTTGCTCGCTAAAGCACTTAAGATCGACACTTAATTCCTGCCATTCATGAATGGTAAACCCTTTGATCACCGAGGTGATATCTACCTGTTTTTGGCAATCGGCTTCGTCACAGTGCATTTGCAGATAAACCTTTTCACTAAACTCCTGATCTTTGCGCACTAACAAGGTTAACGCTGAATCGTTTTCCGTATAATTACGCAAGTCTTCAACAAAGTTGCTGCGCAAACTCACCATGGCTTGCTCAGTCCCTGCAAAGGTAATGGTTCTGGCATCTTCCTGCACGTCTTTGTCCATGGTTTGCAATTTAATGCTACCAAGTTCGACGATGGAGCTATTGACCCCTGTTGATTGGTCACCAGAGACTAGGTTGATTGCCCAAGGGGCCTTTTCTGCGTGCTCAAATAACACCAGAGGTTGATCCGCATCAGCAAATTTCGCAACCGTCTCATCAAGATCATCGACAAGTACATTTTCGTCGCCATATGTTAAACCAAATCCATAAGGTAATAATGGATCGTAGTTATCATCATTACGATTTACCGTAGTTTGTGTGGCCGATTTGGGCCATGAGAAAGATAACTTACCGACAAAATCATGCTGTGTGGTACCCGCGCTATCGGTTAACAAAACATCGGCAATGCCCTGCCCTTCACTGCCCGGTAACCATGCAGCCACAAACGCATCGGAGGCATTAAGTTCGGCATTTACCCACATTGGCCGACCAGAAATAAATACCGAAACCACAGGAATGCCATCTGATTTTAACTTTTTAAGCAAAGCCAAATCTTTCTTATTGCCGCGCTGATATTCAAGGTTGTCTATATCGCCAATCCCTTCGGCATATGGCTCTTCTCCGAACACCACTACCGCCACGTCCGGTTTATTTTGATATTCGCCATCAATGGCTAGCTCAATGTCACCACCGGCTGTTGTTACCGCTTGTTCAAAGCCGGCAAAAATTGATGTGCCTCCAGGGAAGTCAGCATTGGTGTTGCCAGTCCCCTGCCAGGTAATGGTCCAGCCTCCTGACTGTTTACCAATATTATCAGCCGCATCTCCAGCAAGGAGAATTTTTTGGTTTGGCTTAAGAGGCAAAAGCTGGTCATTATTCTTAAGTAACACTAAAGACTCGCGAACCGCCTGGCGGGCTACCGCGCGATGCTCGTCGGCACCAATTAATTCAAGTTTGCCCGAAACAGGACGATTGGCAGGGCTTGGCTTGTCAAATAATCCGGCGCGAAGTTTTACTCGCAATATACGCGATACCGCATCATCGATCCGGCTCATCGGGATTTCACCGGATTCCACCTGAGCAATGGTATTTTCATACAAAGGTTTCCAGGCATCCGTTGGTACCATAAAAATATCCAAACCCGCATTAATGGTCTGGCTACAATTATCATTGGTGCAGCCTGGAATCTGACCGTGACCATTCCAGTCGCCGACAACAAAACCATCAAAGCCCATTTTCGTTTTCAAGACATCGGTTAACAGATATTTACTGCCATGGTTTTTCTCGCCATGCCAGCTATTAAATGACGCCATCACCGATTGCGAGCCGGCGCTTAAACCACCAACATAACCTTGCGCATGGATATCAAATAACTCTTGCTCCGATGCCAGGTTATTACCCTGATCGTCGCCATTTTCAGTACCACCGTCACCAAGGAAATGTTTGACTGTCGAGATTACCCTGCTATCGCCTAAAAAGTCTTTATCCGCAGCACCTTGCAAACCTTTTACGATAGCAGCGGAATATTCTCGGACAATTTCCGGATCTTCAGAATACCCTTCATAGGCACGCCCCCAACGATCATCACGCACTACCGCAACCGTTGGTGCGAAGACCCAATCAATCCCGGTAACCATCACCTCAGTAGCGGTAATTGCTGCAATTTGTTCCAACAACTCTGGATTATTGGCCGCACCTAAGCCGATATTGTGAGGAAATAGCGTCGCGCCAATCACATTGTTGTGACCATGAACTGCATCGGTCCCCCACATAGTAGGAATCGCGATACCATCTTCACTGTCTTCCATCGAGGCCTGATACATATCTTCGGCGAGCTTTATCCAGTCCGCTGGCGTTGCATGTTTATCGTCATTTGGAAATGCACCACCACCGTTTAAATACGAACCAAAGCCGTATTTACGCATATCGGCAATGCTAATATCACGTATTTCCGGCTGGATCATTTGCGCGACTTTTTGCTCAAGCGTCATCGTCGCAATCATATCAGTAATTTTCTGTTCTATTGCCGGATCTTTTTTCACCGGCAATTCAAGCACTGGCCAGATATCTAAGTTGTGTTGGGTTTCAGTTGCCTTAGTCGCAGGCGTTGAATTTTCTTCAACTTCCTGAGGCGGCTGATTGCACCCACTAAGCAGTATCGAAGATGTCCCGACAAGCGCCAAAGACACAAGATTAAGTTTGGTTCGTTTAATATTCAACTTACTCATAATGAATTCCAATTAACCGTTTACAGGACGTGGTTTAGAGCCTTTAAGCCCGTAATAACAAATATAGACATAACAGATAATCGGTAAAATAAACGACAGTTGAATACCGATAGTATCCGCAAGCAACCCTTGAATCACAGGAACGATTGCGCCACCAACAATGGCTAAGCATAGGATTCCTGAGCCTTGTGCGGTATGCGCACCCAAGCCTTTAAGTGCCAATGAAAATATAGTCGGAAACATAATAGAGTTAAACAAGCCGACCAACAGGATTGCCCACATCGCCAAATGCCCTGAACTAAACACCGTCACTAAAATAAGAACGCAGGCCATCGTGGCGTTAAATGCCAAGACCTTTCCTGCCGCTATTTTTTGCATAACACCGGCACCAATAAAACGCCCAACCATGGCGCCTCCCCAATAGTACGCGAGGTATTTGGCCGCTTCAGACTCTTCCATTCCCGCAATCGACGCTTCACCAAAAAAATTGACCATAAAACTGCCAATCGCCACTTCGGCGCCAACATAAACAAAAATGCCTAACGCACCCAACACTAAGTGCTGATACTCCCAGGCGCTTCCGGATACGGTTTCTGATGTGTCGGTGTGCTCTGCCACTTTAGGCAGTTTTAGCCAGGAAAATATTGCTGCCAGTGCTAACAAAGCGGCTGCCAACATTACGTAAGGCATTTGTACTGACGCTGCTTTTTCCGCGGCAGTTGCCATCGAAGAGGCAACATTATCGAGAATAAGATAAGCGCCAAAATACGGCGCAATTGTTGTCCCGAGTGAATTAAACGCTTGCGTCAAGGTTAAACGTGACGACGCCGTTTCAGCTCTGCCTAGGCTGGTGACATAGGGGTTTGCTGACACTTGCAGCAATGTGATGCCTGACGCTAAGATAAATAACGCCAGCAAAAATACCGGATAGCTATGCATTGATGCGGCTGGATAAAACGACAGACAGCCAAGGGCAGCAATCACTAAACCAACGACAATACCTTTTTGATAACCAATTTTTTTAACCAGATAACCACTTGGCAGCGAGCAAATAAAATATGCGCCAAAAAAGCAAAATTGTACCAGCATCGCCTGGGTGTAAGATAAATCAAAGACGGCTTTAAGGTGCGGTATTAAGATGTCATTAAGACAAGTAATAAACCCCCACATAAAGAATAGCGATGTTAAAGAAGTGAGTGCGAAAGTGTAATTAGTCACGCTTGCGGCGGTATGGACAGACGGATTAGCCGTAGTCGATGAATTCATTTTTATTCCCCAGATGTTCTTTGGCCAGGCGCATTTTCTATATATTTTCACGCCTAACTGATTATTTTTTCGGCCTATTTGCAACAGATACTATTGACCTTTGACGATGAAAGCTCTACTCTTTGTGCAAATGTAAGCGGTTTCATTTATACCATGAATTTGAATTTCCCGGCAATGCTTTTATTCTTTAGCAGTAACTTTTGCCGAAAATCAAAAGTAAAAAATAAATGTGAATACTTACAAACTTTAAAACCTGAGCTGTGACAAGAGAAGTATGAAATTATCCTTACCCCAAGATTCCAGAATGCTGGATAAAGAGTTCACATTTGGCGTGGCAACAGCGTCATTTCAAATTGAAGGTGGCATTAATAGTCGCCAGACCTGTATTTGGGATACCTTTTGTGCAAAACCCGATACCATCGCCGATACATCAGATGGCAGTGTTGCCTGTGATCATTTCAATTTATGGAACGATGATGTCAATTTAATCGCCGATATGGGGGTTGATGCCTATCGATTATCTCTTGCCTGGGGCCGGGTCTTAAATAAAGATGGCACCGCCAATAGCCAAGGTATCGAATTTTATCGAAACCTGCTTTCCGGCTTAAAAGCGAAAAATATTAAAACGTTCGTAACCCTTTACCACTGGGACCTGCCTCAACACCTTGAAGATAATGGTGGCTGGTTAAATCGACAAACGGCACACGAATTTCAACGTTATGCAGATGTCGCAAGTCGTGAACTCGCCGACTTGGTCGATTCTTGGGCGACCTTAAATGAGCCGTTCTGCAGCTCCTACCTTGGCTATGAGATTGGTATTCATGCGCCAGGAAAATCACAGCAGGCATTCGGCCGCCAATCCGCACATCATTTGCTACTTGCCCATGGTCTGGCGATGCAGGTGTTACAGAAGAATTGCCCGAATAGCCTCAATGGGATCGTACTTAATTTCACCCCAGGTTATGCGGCAACCGATTCCGACGCAGATAAGCAGGCAACGGCCTATGCTAACGATTATTTTAATTGGTGGTACAGCCGACCTATTTTCGAAGGTAAATATCCGGATATTATTGATAGTTTCGATGAAAGCATTAAGCCTGATATTCACTCCGGCGATATGGAAATCATCAGTACGCCAGTGGATTTTCTCGGCGTAAACTTTTATACCAGAGCGGTATATAAAGCCCATCCAAGTGACATTTTTGAAGAAATTCCACCAACGGATGCACCCGTAACCGATATGGGGTGGGAGATCTATCCTTCAGCGTTTACAAAATTGTTGAAAGAGTTGGACGCGCGTTATCAGTTGCCTCCCATCTATATCACCGAAAATGGCTGTGCCATGAAAGACAGCCTTACATCTGGCACGGTTAACGATCTCGGTCGTATTCAGTATTATCAGGATCATCTCAACGCTGTGGATACAGCAATAAAACAAGGCGTCAATGTTCAGGGGTATTTTGGCTGGAGCCTGATGGATAACTTTGAATGGGCATTAGGTTATACCAAACGATTTGGCTTAGTGTACGTCGATTACGACAGTCAGCAGCGTTATCTAAAAGAAAGTGGTAAAGCCTATTCTGCTCTAATTAAAAACAGAACTTAGAAAATGAAGAAACTAGCTGATGTTAAAACAATTTTTATGTTAACTTAGCTCAAGTTTTTTCATCTGCTTTTAAATTTTAACGATGAGTACCATTTACGAAGTATCGAAACTCGCCGGCGTATCCTCCGCTACTGTCTCCCGGGTCATGAATAACAGCTCCAGAGTCAGCCCGAATACCCGGGACAAGGTACTCAAAGCCATGGACGAATTGGGTTTTCGTCCCAATTCGATTGCCCAGTCACTCGCATCAAAACGTTCAAATTCAATCGGCGTGGTGATCTCTGAATTACAGGGCTCCTATTACGGCATGCTCCTTAATGAAATAGAGTTGACCCTAAGAAGTGCCAAAAAACATGTCATGATTGCTGCCGGCCATGCCGATGCAGCCATTGAAGAAGATTCGATAGAATTCCTTTTGCAACGTAGTTGCGATGCCCTAATTTTATTTGTTGAAGCAGTCAGCGACCAATATTTGCGTGATTTGAAAAAACGCGGGGTATTATTTACCTTGATAAACCGTCAGGTTGAAGGACTGGAAACACAATGCTTATCCATTGATAACTACCAAGGTGGTTATATGGCCTGTCAAAAAATGATTGAAGTGGGCCATCAAAGCATTGCCTATATCTCAGGTCCTGAATGGAAGCTTGATGCCATGGAGCGTTTGCGTGGCCACCGCCAGGCATTAAAGGATCATAAACTGCCAATCCATGACGAATTATTTTTTACCGGCGATTACACCGAATATAGTGGAGAGCATGGTTTCGAACAGTTATATAAATCCGGAATCAAATTTTCAGGCCTGGTGTGCGGCAATGATGAAATGGCTGCAGGCGCTATCATGGCAGCGCGGCATTTAGGCCTGGCATTGCCTGATGATTTATCCGTTATTGGCTTTGATGATGCCTACTTTTCCCGGTTTATTTATCCGCGCTTAACGACGATAAAAAACCCGATCAAGGAAATCGGCACAGTGTCTGCCAATCGAGTGTTGCATTCCACTTATGGATTGAAATCCAAAAATCTGGAATATGACAATCAACCATTATTGATCGCACGAGATTCTCTGACGGCGCCCAAATAGCCTGCCCAACATTAAAAATGATAACGAACGGCGTCGGTATTTCGCATTAACGGCGTGCGCTTTGCAACAATAACATAACGCACGTCAGTTGAATTAGTATCATAAGGGCTATGCACAATTAACCATTGCAAGGCAATCGGTTTGCTATCTTTTTGCACCTCACTTACCCATTGCTTCAACGCTGTGTCACTCATCAATTGAATATCGACAATCTGATACGTACCAGGGCCTTTAAAATCGTCCTGTAAGGTAATTTTTTCAGACAGATTTAAAAATCGCAAACCTTGCATGTAGGCATTATGATTTAAAGAAATCGAGAGCCCTCTATGCCAACGATAAATCCGAGGTTTTGGCGAACCTTTATCAATATCCAGTTGTGAATGGTTAACCGCTGAAGAAGAGTCGATTGGAAAAGTATCTGCAAATGCGCACTGGTTTTGTGAACAAGAGCCTGACAAAGTGGGGCTTAACCGGATCACCGCAGACGACTCAGATCCAAAAATGCGCTGTTCAATTACGATGGCAGGAACGCCAAATTCCACCCCTGAATTTTCTAAGCCTGGGCTAGCGCCAGGCTCCAAACTGCCATCCAAGCTGAAATCGAGATTGGTTTTAGAAATTGGTTGAATGTCAGTAAATATACTTGAGTAAGCAACCCAGTGAGTCAAAATACCCGCGCCGGCAAACAGATAAGCCGCCCACCATAGTAATTGTGCCGTGAATTTAGCAATGGTTTGAATTTTCATGATGCCTCCCGGTTTTATACCTATATTAAACCGAGAAACTATGACCTATTCCGGCCAACAAGGTGATCCGTTAAGATCAATGATGACCAATTGTGACCTTGGACTTTTTCAATTAACGACTATTTTCAAGAAGTACGACTACATAGGAAATTAATAACACAGGCAGCACCGCTAAGGTTAGGGTTGGCAGGGAAATATCCTCAATATTCGCACCGCTACTGAATATTTCCACCATCGGCTGAATCGGAAAAAACATAACTAATGCCAGCAAAGCTATTAACCCAAACACCGTAAAAACGATCGCTCTTTTTTGGCTATGCTGACGGTACTTTTGCACCGATTGCCGGATAAATTCCTGTTGCTGTTTTGGTGTATCTGCGACAAAGTCTCTGTGTAGATATTGCATCAAATCGCTATCTGGTTGGCTCATTATGCGGCACCTCGCTGTTGTCTCAGTGAAAAGGCGATCAATTTATCCTTACCTCGCTTACCATGGGATTTAACTGTGCCCAGTGGCATCTCCAATAAGGATGAGATTTGTTGGTGGGAATAACCAAGCGTATGGTTTAAGGTAATCACTGCCCTTTCTTCACTGTTAAGTAGCGCCATCAATTGCATGACATAGCGCTCATCGATAAATTCGTGATTGTCACTATTACGTTCATCACTTTGCTGCAACAATAAGGATTCAAGCTCCTGTTCTTGCAGACATTGCCAGCGTTTTTCTCGCTGTTGCATTTTTAAAAAATGACGAAATGCGATGCGATACAACCAGGATTTAAACGCATCAAGGTTGTTCAGCCTGCCAAATTGCTGATACACCGTTATCAGGGTTTCTTGTGCAATATCATCCGCCTGCTCAATATCACCCGCGGTCAGGCGCCGACAGTAGCCTTTCAACTGGCTCTGACATTGCGATACCACCTGTGCAAAAGAGTGACTGTCGCCACGCTTTTGAAAACGCTGTAACCAATGCGATAACATGGTTATCTGCTTTTCATCATTTGAAATCCCATAAGCGGATTATGACTCTTGCTGGTCAAATTTCCAAACCACCAAATAACCTATCCCTAATGCTAATGGAAACAGACTGATACCAATCACATCCGTATCCAGGCCGTCCAGCATACCAAACAGGGCCGTAGCAACCGCAAGACAAACCAATAAAATACCACGCTTAAAATCTTTTTGTGGTGCCGACTGGGTTTGCAGTATTTTTTCGATACTTTCCGGTGACAGCCCTTGGCCTTTTTCTAATGCCAGGCGCAGCGTTTGTTGTAATGCAATTTTATTGCGGTAGCTGAAAAATAAAAATGAAAACGCGACTGCCGAAAATGAGATAAAAATGATCCCTACGATGATGCTATCTTGCATGGGTATTTCCTTAAAATAACGAGTGAGTGTTATTAGTAAGAGGCAGGCAAGGTCCATTTTGGATGCAAAAAAAACATTTATTTTAAATTAAACAACGTCCAGAGCCTTAACCCCTGAATCGAATAAACGAAACAGGCGCCCTAAGGCGCCTAACGTAACGTTAACCAATGATTATAAATAACGATGTTTTTTTGCTAGTTTTTCGCCACCTCCGTTTGCGTTGCGGTTAATTGCATAACCACTCGGCGGTCAAAGGAGCTGGGGACTGCATTTTCACTGTCTCCTTGTCGTACTTCGCCGATGGCTTCACTCTGAATTTGAATCTCATTAACACCATTGACCAACAGCATGGTTTTCACTGCCATAACCCGTTCCTCGGCCAGCGCCAGGTTTTTATCTTTGCTACCCAATGTGTCTGTGTATCCCGACAAATTGATGGTGATATCTGGATTTTGTTTTAGTAGCGCCGCCATTGCGACAATTTGCGGTTGATACTGGCTGGCAACCTCACTCGATCCGTTCGCAAACATCAGGCTCATTAAAAAGTTTTCCGCCTGATCAATCAGAACCTGTTGATGTTGATGTTTAGCATCAATAAGTTGCTGATGATTTTGCTGCTGTAACGATGTCAGTTGTCGCTGATATGACTGCTCAGTAACAACAAGTTGAGTTTTCACCTCATCCAACTCTTCGTGTACCATCATATTTTTGGCAATCATATCGCCGAGCACGGCCGCCAGGAATGCCCCCGGTGGTCCGCCAAATATCGCCCCAATGACTGCGCCGCTGCTAATACCGATCGCCTGTTCTTTACTAAGCTCATCGGCCATGGTTTTGCCACTACTGGCATTCGCCTGAAGTGGTTGCGCCATCAATGCGGCAAAAAATAAACCAACGGTAAGTGTTTTAAATTGATTAAGTGTCATGGTAACCCCTTTCGTATGTTTTTAGTCAGTGTGTTATTCGCTGCAATTAAGCAAGCTATGGAGTTATTAAACACTGGGAGTTTGACCAAAAAGCTGTTAAAAAGTGATAAGCCGCAAATCAATTATGACCAATTGTGATTTATCCGTCGGATAACTATTCACAACCAAAGCGCAGGGTATAGTGACAATACACGACAGCAACAAAAATAAAGTTATGAGTAAACGAATCGCAATTGTAGAAGATGATGACGGTATCCGTGAAAACTACGCAGATGCATTGCGCCAGCAAGGATTTAGTGTGCAAACCTATGCGTGTAAAGATTCCGCAATGTCTGCTTTTGAATTAGCCCTGCCCCACCTCGCTATTTTGGATATTGGCCTGCATGATCAATTTGATGGCGGATTTGAGTTATGCCAATGGCTGCGCAACAAATCCAATCTGCTACCGATTATTTTCCTTACCGCCCGAGACAGTGATGCCGATCAAATCAGTGGTTTGCGCTTAGGTGCTAATGACTTTGTCAGTAAGACCATGAGTTTTGATAATCTCAGTGCCCGCATCCATGCAACCCTGAATTACCTATCTCGGTTGACCCAGCCACAGCAAGCCGACCAGGAATTCACTCGCGGTATGCTAACCGTCAATCTCGATCGCCTGACCCTGCATTGGCAGGAACAATTGGTCAAAACCACCATAACTGAGTTTTGGATGGTCCATGCCTTGGTAAAAAATCCAGGACATGTGAAGTCAAAACAGCAACTGATGGATGACGCTAAAATCGTCGTCGATGACAACACAGTTACCGCCCATATTAAACGCATTCGCAAAAAATTTATCGCCATCGATGCGACTTTCAATTGCATCGATACGGTTTATGGCATGGGCTATCGTTGGCATGATGTTGACTAAGGAATGGATTGATGTGGCGTAAACTGCGGCTAAATCTGTGGAGCAAATTAATGCTAGTAGCCAGTTTGTTGTTGGCGATCCCCTTTATTGGCTACTACTACATCTGGGATATGGAAACTTTTTTAAGAAAAGGTCAGGAACAAACTCTAATGGGTACCGCAAGGGCGTTAGCAACCGCCTTACACGAACGTCCTAACCTGTTTAATCAACAAGCCAGTTATAAGAAAAAACTCGAAACCGGCAAAGATTTTCTCCCGGCCAAGATCCAAAATCCCATTCGCCTCGATGGCGATTTATCCGACTGGCAAGTACAAATCGCCGCACGCAATCATTATGATTTTCATCACCAAATCGACAGTCACTTTGAGGCGGCGCAAGTCAGTGTCGAATTTACTTCTCAAATAGGCCGTTTTGACGACTATGTGTATGCCTATTTTGACGTCAAAGACGAACAGCTTGTTTACCGACCGCGAAACCAGTTAAGCATCACTGATAACGATTATTTGGAAATCGCCACCCTCAATCAAAATCAACAATTGCAGCGTTATATTGTTACCAGTTATCAAAGTGGCTGGGTAAATGGTTATCGTTTACCAAGCAGCAACGAAAACCAGAAATACCCGCAGCCACAAAGTAATATACAAGGTCATTGGCAAGCAACGGACACGGGCTACACGATAGAGCTGCGTATGCCGGAATCCTTGCTTGGCGAAAAAGTTGCGTTTGCGATCACCGATTTTGATCGTCGGGATTTGCCGACGATTACGATTGGCTCTGCGGATCCAAAACGCAGTGAACAGCTCGGTACTTTTACCGTGCCATCTCCTGATATCGAACGGATTATCAAGGCCATGGGACGCAGCCAATCAAGCATCATTGTGGTCGATCAGCACCAGCGTGCACTAACCCAGCAAGGTAACATTCATGCCGCCAGAGGGGTTTTTGATTCCAGCTTATATCAACGGGAAGGACTGACCTGGCTGGAAACGGCGAAAACCTGGATCATGGCGCCATTTTATTATTTTTTATTGACCAAACCGAGCAGTGACTTTACCAGTGAAGAATTTGAATACCGACAAAATAAACAATCCCATGTTCAACAAGCATTAACGGGAACACCTGCGACCATGTGGTGGACCACTAAGGATAACAAGGCGGTGATCCTGTCAGCGGCGCACCCCATTTATGTCAACAATCAAGTCAAAGGTGCGGTGATAGTTGAAGAAACAACCCATGGTATTCGAGATATTCGTAACAGTGCTATCGAAGGGGTAGTTATTACTTCTTTGATGATTTATATCTCAGTGGCGGCCCTGTTGTTTTATGCATTACGGATCTCGCTGCGTATTCGCCGCTTGCGCAATGCAACCGAAGCGGTGGTCGACGATCATGGTCGTATCGTGCAACCTTTATTGAACTTGCCGGCAAAAGATGAAATCGGTGATTTATCGAGAAGTTTTGCCAATATCCTCGGCCAACTTGGTCAATACAATAATTATTTGCAGACCATGTCTTCTCGCTTGTCCCATGAACTGAAAACACCAGTTGCCTTGGTTCGTTCTTCGTTAGAAAATTTGAACTACCATGCGACGGATGATAATCAACAGCGATATCTGACCCGAGCCCACCAAGGTATTGAGCGTTTAAATACCATGTTGCAGACCATGAGCGAAGCGACACAATTAGAGCAAGCGCTGCAAACCAGTGAGTTTATTACTTTTGATCTGGTACAACTGGTGCAGGGGTGCAGTTATGGTTACCAGCAAATCTATCCGCAGCAACATTTTTCGGTAAAGATTGCCGACAAACCACTCTATATTAGCGGCAGCGATGATCATATCGCGCAATTGTTAGATAAGCTGGTTTCCAATGCCGTCGATTTTAGTGATAACGACCAGGCGATTGAGATCTCCCTGGCAAAACACAAAAAGTCCGCGCGAATCACCATTACCAATTACGGTTCATCGCTTCCTGATGATATGAGCCAAAATATTTTCGATGCCATGGTTTCTTTGCGCACCAATAATTCGGATGCATCGCACCTGGGGATCGGCCTGTATATCAGCCGATTGATTGTCGATCATCATCAAGGCACGATTAGCGCCCATAATCTGGCCCCCGGATATGCGGGTAAAAACTTGGAACCGATTCAGGGTGATAGTCTTGCTGATGAAAGCGCGACGATAAAAAACCACGGTGTAAGCTTTGTCATTGACTTACCTATTGTAAACCCTGCATCTAATTAACATTACCTGATACTCGTGTTCGATACTTTTGATATTAAAAAAGAAAATAGCGAAATGAATTTTCTCGTCTAAAGTTATTGTTTCTGGAATAGCGTGGCAAATATCGCAAGTCGTTACAGTCAGGAATGTTTCTTGCAGTAATCTGTACGAGCCTGAAATACACACGGTTTATAGGGGTATTTGCATCAACCTAGTGCAACATTGGTTAAATATTGCACAGTTATATACCAAACTGTAGAGCGCTAGCGTGCGTTAACTATTTCAGGGGAAATCAATAACAATTAGTCGTCCAAGGAGTTAGTAATGTTAACCAAGCGTTTTTTTAAAACTAAAGATGAAACTGAAGTAACTTTTGAATTCTTTCGTCCTGATGTCACGAGCGTGGCTTTGGTAGGAGAATTTAATGACTGGCAACCCGTGGCTATGAAGTTTAATAAAAAAGCCAATACCTTTAAAACCAAGGTTCGCCTGCCGAAAGATCAAACATTCCATTTTCGTTATTTGCTGAACGAGTCTGAATGGGAAAATGATTACGCTGCCGACACATATATAGCAAATGATTTTGGTAGTGAAAACAGTGTCGTTGTCACGCACGTATAATCAATGCTAATCTGCAGTTAACCCTATTAAGATTCGCTGGTACTTGTTTCGAATACTGAACGCTATGCGACCAGCACTTTGAATTGAGCACAGAATCTTAATGGGTATTCGCCCCAATCGCTTGGGGCTCGCCTCATTCAAAATGATGCTGTATTTGACTGAGCGCTCTAATATGGAATTGCGCACAGGAATAATTAGATGCCAAATAATAATCGTCACATCAGTAACTTAACCCGAGATACATACGCCCTAGTATTAGCCGGAGGACGGGGTTCACGTCTGCATGAACTTACCCAATGGCGCGCCAAACCCGCTGTATTCTTTGGCGGTAAGTTCCGCATCATCGATTTCCCTCTATCAAACTGTATCAATTCCGGGATCCGTCGGATTGGTATTGCAACGCAATATAAATCTCACTCTCTGATCCGCCACATTAACCGTGCCTGGAGTCATTTTAAAAAAGAAATGGGCGAATCTGTCGAGATTTTGCCGGCTTCACAGCGTTATGGTGACGAGTGGTATCGTGGCACCGCCAATGCGGTTTTTCAAAATATCGATATTATTCGTCATGAGCTGCCAAGATTCGTGATGATCCTTTCCGGTGATCATGTTTATCGAATGGATTACGGCCCGTTGATCGCCAAACACGTCGCTCAGGGTGCCGATATGACGGTATGTTGTATTGAAGTGCCAATCGAAGAGGCTGCCGGTGCATTCGGCGTGATGACAGTGGATGAAAACAATAAAGTGCTGCGCTTTGATGAAAAACCAGAGCACCCTTCGGAAATTCCTGGAAAGCCCGGTTATTGTCTGGCCTCCATGGGAAATTATGTATTTAATACAGAGTTTTTGTTTGAGCAACTGCAAGTTGACGA
Organism: Thalassotalea litorea; assembly: GCF_005843925.1. Taxonomy (GTDB): domain Bacteria; phylum Pseudomonadota; class Gammaproteobacteria; order Enterobacterales; family Alteromonadaceae; genus Thalassotalea_A; species Thalassotalea_A litorea_A. The sequence goes on along the minus strand of NZ_VCBC01000004.1, from coordinate 247,311 downwards.
TGAAAAAGCAAACTCCAGCGGTGACTTTGGTCACGATATTATTCCAAGCATTATTAAGTCCCATGAAGTTTATGCCTTTCCATTTCGGGATCCCAATTCTGAAAAACAACCATACTGGCGCGATGTTGGTACATTAGACTCATTTTGGGAAGCCAATATGGAGCTGGTAGAACTGGACCCGCAACTAAATATGTATGATGAAGACTGGCCGATTTGGACCTATCAGGAGCAAACCGCACCGGCAAAATTTGTATTTGATGATGAAAATCGACGTGGGATGGCCATCAATTCGACGGTTGCCGGCGGTGTCATTGTCTCTGGTTCAACCATCAAGCGTTCTTTATTATTCAATAAAGTACGGGTCAGTTCCTTCTGCTTAATCGAAGAAAGCGTGGTATTGCCAGGGGCGAATATTGGTCGTAATTGTCGAATCCACAAAGCGATTATTGATCGCAATGTAAACGTGCCGGAAAACTTAGTGATTGGCAAAGATCATGAACAGGACAAGGCGAATGGGTTCAGAGTAACCGATAAAGGTGTCGTGCTTATTACTCGAGACATGATCGCCGGTTACCTCGCCAAACAGGCAGTAGAACAGGCTCAATCTGAGCCAATTGAATAGAATCTAAAGCCGCGCATCGTGTCGCCGGTAAGCAAAAGTTAAAACAACAATAATGAGTAGTATTTCGCAAACAAAAACCGACAATCAACAATTCACAGTATTGCATGTTGCCTCAGAAAATGACGCCTTGGTGGGTGGTAAAGTTGGCGGCATTGGTGATGTCATACGTGACGTACCTAAATTCAGTGTTGAGCATGGCTTGCAGGCTGATGTAATCACTCCCGGGTATGGTATTCATGGCCAGAATCAAAAATCCGTTTTGATCCGTCAAATCAGCGTTGAGTTTCGAGGCCAAATTGAACAGGTTGAGTTACATCGTATCGATTTTACCGAGTCTGCAGCTGACATCACTTCTCCTGCGGTGAATCACTGGTTTTTAGAGCACCCGCTGTTTTATCAACACGGCCGTGGAAGGATTTATGTGGACGATGGCGAGCACCGACCATTTGCCAGCGATGCCAATAAATTCGCTCTGTTTTGCGCCGCAATTTGCGAGTTACTCAGTGGTTTTTGGTTACGTAAATTTCGTGTTTTGCATCTCCATGACTGGCACAGCGGTTTAGTACCAACGCTGGCCGCATTTCATAAAAAATACGCCCCCGTGGCGAATATTCATCGCGTCTATTCAATTCATAACCTGGCGTTGCAGGGTATTCGTCCGATAGATGGTGATGAATCCAGTCTCAAAGCCTGGTTTCCTGGTTTGACGGTTGATGAAACCTTAGTATGCGATCCACGCTACCCTAATTGTTTCAACCCGACCCGAGCGGCAATTAATTTAGTCGACGCGGTTCACGTTGTCTCCCCGACTTATGCAAAAGAGGTCATACAACCCTCAATGCACCAGCAGGGCTTTATTGGTGGCGAAGGGTTGCATCTGGATTTACAACGGGCGCAGCAACAAGGGCGACTCTTTGGCATACTCAATGGTTGCGATTATGACTATGCGCCAATTTTGAACCCAAAGCCAGAGCATTCAGTACCCGCTCGGCACTTTGACCATCAGGCATTCCCTGCAATTCAACAGGTATTGGAACAATGGCAGGCCAGCCATCATTTTGTCCATTCAGCCCACCTTGTCGCATTACAACGTCTACAAGAGTGGCAGGAAAGTCCGTTTCACGGACCATTAGTCACCAGTATTGGTCGCTTAACCAGTCAAAAAGTAACCTTGTTACTTGAAACCGTCAATGGCTTAACGGTACTCGATCACTTGCTTGCGGTATTGGCCGCAACGCATGGACGCATGATAATTTTAGGCTCAGGCGATCCCGATCTTGAAGATCAAATCACGCAGGCCATGCAACGTCATGAAAACCTTTTATTTATCAACGGCTATCACCATCAACTTCCGAAATATTTATTTGAAGGTGGCGATTTATTTTTAATGCCGAGCTCTTTTGAGCCATGTGGTATCAGTCAAATGCTAGCACTGAGAAGTGGTCAACCTTGTCTGGTTCACGACATAGGAGGCCTGCACGATACCGTTGTTGAAAACAAATCAGGTTATCTTTTCCGAGGTGCCGATATCAATAAACAAGCCAATGCATTAATTGATTGTTTTCAAAATGCGTTAACGACCTATTCCGAAAAACCACAGCAATGGCAGAAAATGCGTCAGTTATCTAGTCAGCAACGATTCTTATGGCAAGACAGTATTGAACAATACTGTCAGCACTTATACCAAGGTTCCTAGTAATCGAGGCATTAAATTGGTGGGGCTGTGGCTGAAGTCATTTAAGCCTAGCGAGCATTAACACAGCAAGTGACCAGAGTAAATTTTTGGGTTTATAACGCGGGCGCAGGTATCACGCCCGCAAAGAAGACAAGGGCGACTAACCGATTTGCGCTTCAAAGTTCGTTGATTGGGTAATGTAGGGGTGGTCTTCTAAAAATATTTCGATCGCCTTTTTTACTTTGTGGGCAATAAAATCGATTTTATCGTCAAAGAAGTTTTTACGATGATCTTCACTATCAAAAATTCCAATGACTTCGCCATTGGCAGCAAAAATTGGACAGCAAAGTTCGGATTTAACTTTGGCATCACAACGATAATACGGCCCTTCATGGGTTTCGACGTCTGGAATATAGTAATGCTGCTTTTCCATTATCACTCGGGTATTAATCGATTTATGCAGATATTCCTCAGAGATAGGGAATTCCGCTTTCGACATTTCTCCGTTGTATACATACTTAACCAACTTATCACCGTGGCGCAAATATATCCCAAACCAAAGTACGTCGGTTTGTATATGGATCCAGCGCACCAGACGATTTAACCTCGCCAGCAAATCCACCAGATTTTTCAGTTGCTCTTCGTTATTCGCATACTGACGCAAATCATAACGATCCCCTTCGACTTTATAGATAGGGCAACTGCCGTCTGGGTTCAATTGTGGCTGAATATAGCTTAATAAGTGATCATGGTTATCCAATTCATTAATTGGTTCGTATAACACAGACAAAATATCAAATAGGCGCATGGCAACTCCGAAATAAAAGACGTTTAGACGTCTAAACACCCAGGCATTATACACAATGAATTTTATAGTGCTAGAAAAAAATCTAAATATGGCGCAGAGCCGTATTGGCTATCGCCATCTAAGGTTAGTGTGGTGACGTAATTATAGTGGCACACGCGAAGCGACGGTTAGCAAATGGCATTTGCAAGACATCGGCATATCAGGCAATTTTTTCCCTGCTTGTCGCTTTGATGCAGTGATTGTTATACTGAATTTTAAAATAAGGGGAAACGATGAATACGGTGCACAATATTAATCAACCGAAACTAGGTTTTGAAATGGAACAGGCTAGAATTGATATCATCAATTTACGATTGCGAACGTTTATCGGTTTCAACCCTGAAGAGTTGACCAAACAACAGGATATCGTCATCAATGCGCAAATCTATTATCCCGCTATGAGTGCCTGCGAATCTGATGAAGAGTCCAAAGCGCTTAACTACAAAACCATCACAAAACAAATGATTGCGCATGTCGAAGATGGCCACTTTAAGTTGCTCGAAAAACTCACCTCAGATTTACTCGCCATTGCGATGGAACCGAAAATTGTCAGTCATGCGACCGTTCAAGTAGAAAAGCCCCATGCATTAAGATTTGCAGACTCGGTGTCTCTGACATTAAGCGCGAAAAGAGCACTCTGATATGCCACAATCCAATATCATTATTACTGGCGCTGGTCAGCGCTTTGGCTATCATTTGGCAAAAGCATACCAACAACGAGGGTTTCAGGTTTATATCAGTTACCGCAGTCATCGGCCGCAGGTTGACGAATTACAAGCCATGGGCGTCGATTGTTGGCAGGTTGATTTTCAAAACGACGACGAGATCCAAGGCTTTGTCGAGCACATCCAAAAACACTGTTCCAGCATTCGTGCTCTGGTGCACAATGCGTCGGATTGGCTACCCGACAACAATGATTTGTCATTGACTGAGACGCTTGCTCGAATGTTACAAGTCCACGTGCAAGCACCTTTCCAAATGAATCATCTGTTAGCGCCGTTATTGCGAGCTCACAGTCAACAACATGGGCAATGCGCCGATTTGATCCATATGACAGATTATATCGTAGACAAAGGCAGTAAAAAGCATATGGCTTACGCCGCCAGCAAAGCCGCACTTGCCAATTTAACCTTATCATTCTCAAGCATGCTCGCCCCGGATGTGAAGGTAAATAATATTGCGCCAGCCTTGCTGAAATTCAACGATTATGATGATCAAGCCTATCGCCTGAAAACGTTGAAAAAGTCTGTCATGGAGAAAGAGCCGGGATGGCAAGAGGGCATCGCCGCCGTCGATTATTTGCTCGCCAGTGTCTATATGACTGGTCGTACCCTACACTTAGATGGTGGTAGAAACGTGTCTTAGGCGCGATTTTTACTGCATTAGACCATTGAAAAGAGAGATTACTATGAAATCTGGTTCATTGAAAAAGCCCCTGTCAGTCGTCGCGAAGCACGGCGAGAATCAGCAAGCACAGCCCGTGAGTGCTGAAGCTGAGAAAGTCAGGGAAGCTCTGCTTGAACAAGGTATTGAAACACCGGTTTCAGTGCCATCGAAAAGCAGTAAGGCATTTCAATTAACGGACGAGGAGAAGCTAATTCGGTTGGAATCAGCTTTTGTCGAAGTGCTTGATATTCTAGGCCTCGATCGCTGTGATGACAGCTTACAAGAAACCCCGAAGCGGATTGCAAAGATGTATCTCAAAGAGATATTTTCCGGCCTGGATTACGCCAATTTTCCTAAAATCACCCTGATTGAAAATAAAATGGGTAATGATGAAATGATCGCGGTCAGCGATATAAGTGTCACCAGTACCTGCGAACATCATTTTGTGACAATAGACGGCAGCGCCAAAGTTGCATACATTCCAAACAAAACCATCATCGGCTTATCAAAAATTAATCGCATCGTTCGATTTTTCGCGCAGCGACCTCAGGTTCAAGAGCGTTTGACTCAACAGATTCTCGTGGCACTGCAGACATTGTTAGATACCGAGCACGTAGCGGTTACCATTAATGCTGTGCATTACTGTGTAAAATCGAGAGGTATTATGGATAGCACATCAAGTACAACCACGACGTCCTTAGGCGGGTGTTTTAAATCCAATCCTGCGTCGCGAGCGGAGTTTTTGCAAAGCTGACACAAAGTATCAACGCTGGATTCGAATCAGACTGTGTCGCGATGTTGGAGTTGACGTAAACCGTCTATTCCACCAGCGCAGCTTACCTCTTAAACAGTGGCGATGCTTTAGCATCGTCCCTCCGTTATTTCCCCATTGCCTTTTTCACCAATTGTTGCTTTAACAATGGCAAATTGTTCAATGCTCGCATCCCTAAGCCCCGCAATAGTTTCGGGACTTTTTGCTGTAGCGAAAAACCCTGCTTAATGGCCTCCATTGCCACCACCATCTCCATGGCTTCGGCCTTACGAAAGCGCGAGAACTCGCCAAGCTTTTTATTTAGCACACTAACCTTGTCAGCATGGCTAAATACTTGTTCAGCGTCGCCGTTGGCAAATGCATCTTCTAGCGTATCCGCAAGTGCGAGTACGTCTTGTAAGCCTAGATTTACCCCTTGCCCTGCTAAGGGGTGAATCGTATGGGCAGCATCACCGATAAGGACAACCTTTTGCTGGACAAAGTTTTCCACCAATTGCATTTTCAATGGAAAGCTCAGTCGCTCTGAAACTAGGTTTATCATTCCTAATTTTCCATCCGTGGCACACGTAATCTCCTTTTCAAACTCAGCGTCGCTCATTGATTTCAAATTCGCGACTCTCTCTGGCGGTGCCGACCAAACAATTGAGCATAAACTAGGATCGTAAAGCGGTAGTAACGCCAGTGGCCCCGAGTCTAAAAACACTTGCCAGGCGGTATTTTCATGGTGGCTTGCAACCTTAACGGTTGCGACCAATGCGTGATGATCATAGTCGCGAAACGTCATCGGAAGTTTTAGCTGGCGTCGTACCCAGGAATTCCCCCCATCGGCGGCAATGACGAGTCTGGCGAGTACCGGCGGTTGCGCTGCAAAACTCAAAAATACTTCACTATCGCCAACGGCAATATTCGACAGTGGCTGCGGAATAATTTCAATCTGTGGCTGGGCTTCAACTTGTTGGGTTAACGCCTGACGAATCACATCGTTTTCGATAATCCAACCCAAACTCTGATCATTTCCCTGATCCGCGAAGGTTAACTGACCCGGCCCATCTTTATCCCAGACATGCATTTGCTGATAAGCCTGTAAACGCTGTTCCAGCATTGTTTCCCAGACATCAAGGCGTGCGAACAGTCGCTGACTCGCGGCATTAATGGCGCTCACTCTGAGTTTAGGTTGCTCTGTAAACTTAGCCACAGGTTGAGGTTCAATCACTGCAATTTGAAGTTTGGTTTTCTGGGCAATGGCTAACGCAGCGCTCAGCCCGACGATCCCCCCACCGACAATTGCTATATCAAATCGTTGCATGCTTTATCAAATACCTCAGTTATTCCTTTACATAGCCCATGGTTGTTTGCGCCAATAAACGTTTTATTCCTGAAGAATAATTTAATGCTTTTAAACCGACATTACGACCAACTACTAGCGGGAAATATTGATTGGAAAAACAGTGCACCAGTGAATCCGTTAATCGAATAATGGTTTGTTGATCCTCTTGCCGCAGTTGCTGATAACGGCTCAACAAGTCATAGCTACCAAGATCATCGCCATTTTCTAATGCTTTGGTGATTAACGATGCCAGACACGCGACATCCCGAACCGACAAATTAAAGCCCTGACCTGCAATCGGGTGTAGTGTATGGGAAGCATTTCCCAGCAACGCTAAACGGTGTTGGGTTAATTGCATTGCATGGACTAGCTGCAATGGAAAATTCTGCCGTCGACCGATCCGAGTAAATGGTCCAAGCCAGTCGCCAAACGCTTTTTGAAGGGCATTGGCAAAACCCACATCGTCCATGGACATAAGATACTCAGCGTCGCTCGGTGTCAAAGTCCAGACCAGCGAACAGCGATTCTCAGTCATCGGTAACATTGCCAATGGCCCGGATTTGGTGAATCGTTCAAAGGCTTTGTTGTTGTGCGGTAATGTAGTTTGCACATTAGCAACGATTGCATATTGCTGGTAATCTTTACATTCGGTATCGATTTTAGCGATTTGTCGGCATCGGGATTGGCCGCCATCGCAACCGAGCAACAATTTGGCGGTTAGCAACTGTCCTTGTTGCAACTGTACCTGTACTTCATTCTTTTGCCAGACGATATCCTCTATACCGTTCGCAAAGTATTCATCTAGTCGATGATTGCCACCAGTAAGGGTTTTAAGTTCGGCATAAATGCTCTTTGCAATCGCATCTAAAGGGGCGACATAACCGAGAGCTTCGCGTTGATAATCCTGACAATCAATTCTGGCTTTACCATAGTAAGTACGATCTGAGACATGGATATTTTTGATTGCACATGCGTGTGATTTTAAGCGGTCCCAGACTCCAAGTTTATGCAGATATTCGGCACTCCCGTAAGACAGTGCAATCACACGTTCATCAAAGCCACCGCTTGCCTGTTGTTTGTTGGCACTATCAACTATCGCAACCTGCAGTGGTTTTTTTGCTTGCTTGAGGACGGCCAGTGCCATCGCAGCACCCGTAAGGCCGCCACCAGAGATAACGATATCGTATTGTGCTTGATTTGCCGCCATAGTTCTCGGGTTTGCCTATTACGCTTTGTTTGCTGTCGCCATTAAGGATTCGATTTCCTCAACCGTTTTTGCTGCATTTACGGTAAGATTTTCATAGCCGCTTTCGGTGACAAGTATATTATCTTCAATACGAATGCCAATGCCTTTCCAGCGCTCTTCAACCTGAGCTTCGGCATCGATGTAGATCCCGGGCTCAATCGTCATCACCATACCCGGCTCAAACGGTCGTAACTGACGACGGTTTTCATCCATTTGATAATCACCAACATCATGAACGTCCAACCCCAGCCAATGACCTAGACCATGGATAAAGTATTGTTTACATGCGTTTTCTTCCAATAACTGTTCTAACGAACCTTGTAAAATACCCAGCTGATGTAAACCTTTTGTCAACACTTGATTCGCCGCATCATTGGCAGCCGCAAAGTTGCTGCCAGGTTTGATCGTCGCTATCGCCGCATTTTGCGATTCGAGCACCAAATTGTATAACGCCGCCTGCTCCGAACTAAACTTACCGGAGACTGGGAAAGTGCGGGTGATATCCGCGGCATAACCACAAAGTTCGGCACCGGCATCGATAAGCAGTAACTCTCCGTCTAATAAGACATCCTGATTGTCGGTGTAATGCAAAATTGTCGCATTTTCGCCACCGCCGACGATCGAACCATAGGCCGCAGTGCGTGCACCATTGCTGGCAAATTCATGTAAAATTTCCGCTTCTACCTGATATTCAAACTTGCCCGGTTGGCAAAATTTCATCGCCCTTTGATGCGCATTCCCCGAAATTTCATTAGCGCTGCGCATAATGGCCAGTTCCGCATCCGATTTAAGCAAACGCATTTCCGCCACAATGGGACGAATATCCTGCAAAGTACCCGGTGCAGAAAACCCTTGTTTCGCACCGTTACGCAATATATCTAAAATGGCAAACACCATATCGTCAAAGACTTTATCTTGCCCCTGGGCAAAATACAGTGAACTCCGACCATTCACATACATCGGCATTACCTGTTCAAGTTCAGACAAACCATAGGTATGTTGCACACCATATTCGCTTTGCGCGACTTCGGGTCCGATGCGACGCCCATGCCAAATTTCCGCCTGCGGGTCTTTATCACGACAAAACAAAATACTTTCATTCACGTCCAGATTGGCGGCAACCTTTTCGGGGGTATCGGCACTATCCCCTTTCACCAGCACCAATAAAGCGTCAGGTTCATGAAAACCACTTAAATAGAAAAAATCTTTGTCCTGGCAAAATAAGAATTCAGTATCCCGAGAGCGGGTGACTTCTTTAGCGGCAGGGATCAGGGCAACGGAATTGGCCGGCATTTGCGCCAGCAATCGATAACGGCGTTGCTGAAATTCAGCAACATCAATGTGGGTTTTATTCATAATGATCAAAAATATTTGTAGGCGTTAAAATGTAAGTTTCGATTCCGTGATTAACTAATGCAAGGTCTTAGATTCTTGCGCTGGCGCCGGATTGTCGCCTAATTCAGCAAAACAGAGCAGTGACGAAATGCGAACATATTCGAGAATTTCAAAATAGGCTCCTTCCGTTTCTTCGTCGTCTTCCAATTCGCTGGACAAATTAGCGATATCGGCGAAGTCTTTGATAATTTCCTGAACGTCCTCGGAGTAACTACTGCTTTGTTTTTGCAACAAACCAAACCCCAGATTAAACCCTTGAACCCAGGCACTAATCGCCTGGCCGCGTTCGAAAATGGAGTCATCATCATCCGGCACTAGCAGTTGAAAGCTATAGTTATCATCAACGATAGAGTGAACAATATCCGCAAATAAAACCTTCATTTGGCGATGCATGGCTTTTGATAATGTTTCACCATTATTAAAAAAATCGGCAAGGATTTTAAGGTAATCGGTTTTATCAAGCGAATAACCTGCGGCTACCATCCCGGTAAGAAAACCATGAATTTCAGACGCGTGAGACTGTATGTTTTCGCCTCCTAAAAACGCCTGAAGTTGAGTGAAAGTAATTAACTTAGTTTGTGTCATAACACTTCATTCAATATAAACATTATTATTATCCTAACACTGCCTAGATACCTACACCAGTTTCCACCGCAATAATACTGAAACGGCAAGGGATTTGTTGTTTTACTGCATAAAAAAATACCAATTAATCACATTTTCGCATGTTGGCATTTATTGGCTTGGCAAATGACAATTTGGCAAAGGCGAACCAGGACTGAAAGATGCCCTATTTGCAGGGCTTATGTTGCGACCCACACCATACATTTCGTTATAAATTATTACGTATTTTTCCGAAAATCATCAACCTTCGTATTGCGCCCTTTGGCGCTCTGAGTTAAAGTGCTGCCGATCTGTCAAACTGGGTGTCGATAACGTGAGTTAGATGCATTCCCAATCTGTGGTAAGCGCGTGTTCTGCCAAGTTTTTGTTGCCGTTGATACAAATGCGGTTACGCAATAAACGATGAAATGCTCGCGACATTTTTCACGTCTTGCCACAAATCTCCGACTATTTTTGCGGAAATTTTGTATAATTAAAGTTCAAGTTCCCTGGGATGTTTGATATTAACTATGTCCCTGAGCCGATAATTTCTACTTAAGGGGGTTTATCGGTTGCTATTGAGCAGGCCCGGCTTGTACCGGGAAGCCTAAGGCAATTGCGCAACCTCCGCCTTGAACACACGGTTGTTCAAGGGCTGACGTTGGTACCGGCATTTTGGGGAACCCTTTTTCGAAATAGCTAAGTCATTTATTTTTAATGATTTCGCTTTTTTGTGTCTGAATGGCTGTTCCTACCTCCCTGTATTGACGAGGAACTCATTATTTTTCATAGACTCTTGATGAAAAATTAACTTCCCCTCTACATTTTCTTTTCATTTTACGGTAATGTTGGCCTGTCGTCCTATCTTGAAAAAGATAACAATAACTAAAAGAAGTAAAGTCATGAAAAAACTCGCCTTAGCAACAACGTTAGCCCTCAGTTCGTTTTTCGCCCAGGCCGATACCATTGTCGGTGTCTATATCGGTGGTCAGGTTTGGGATATGGAAGCAGAAGGTAGCTTTGGAAGCTCCGAGCAATTACAAGCCTTTGAATTGGAAGATGACAAAAAGTCCAGTTACTGGGCTGCACTAGAGCATCCAATCCCATTACTGCCAAATTTAAAGCTTCGTCAAAATGAATTGGATACCATGGGTATGGCCGATGTCGACGGTTTTGAATTCGGTGGTAACACCTATGATGGTGACACGCTCGTCAATGCCGAATTAGATCATCTCGATGTCATCATGTATTACGAACTGTTTGATAATGCCATTTTCAGCATCGATTTTGGTCTGAACTTTAAGTACGCAGAGTATGCGGTTACCGTCAGCAAAGACGATTTAAACCCAGTGTTTAGTGAAGAAGAAGTCGGTTATGATGGCGTGATCCCAATGTTGTATTTAGCGACGGAAGTGGGCATTCCCGGTACCGGTTTAGGTGCATTCGCGGAAGGTTCATGGATTGGCTTTGACGATCATAATGTTTATGACGCGATGGCAGGTTTAAAATACTCTTTTGTCGATAATCTGATTGTGGATTTGGATATCCGCCTGGGTTACCGCTCGATGAAATTTGATCTTCAGGATCTAGACGATTTATATCTGGATACGCAATTTGATGGCGCGTTTGCGGGCATTGAATTCCATTTCTAATCGCCTCGAGATTGGCAAGCTAGCAAGATTCAAACATAATAGGGTCAGAATATATTCTGACCCTATTTCATTTAACGCCTATGACAACCATTGATTACTCAGGACTGCGAAAAACGCTTAAGGCATACCGTCGAAATCTAACCACGGCGGAACAGTTGCAAGCCAGCGAAAAGCTCTGTGTAAAACTGCAACAACACTGTCAATCGCAAAACATCCGCACAATTGCCGGCTACCTTGCAGCTGACGGCGAAATATCCTTACAACCCTTCTTTGATTGGTGCTGGCAAAAACAGATTAAAACCTATGTGCCGGTGCTGCATCCATTTAGCAAGGGCCACCTGCTATTCTTAAACTATCGCGCTGACACCCCCTTGGTATTGAATCGCTATAAACTGCAAGAGCCAATTTTGGATGTCAGGCAAGTACTCGCGATTTCTCAATTCGATTTACTTATCGCGCCATTGGTTGGATTTGACGATGTCGGAAACCGCTTAGGAATGGGCGGAGGCTATTATGATCGGATGCTGGCACTTTGCCCACCATTGCAGGAACGAACCGTTGGGGTGGCCCACCATTGCCAGAGAGTTGCGGCGCTAACTCCCCAACCCTGGGATATTCCCCTAACCCAAATCATTGCTTGTTAGACGTGAGTTGTTAACACGCGTTTTTTACCATCTTCGAGCAAAGAAATGCGCAGCAGGCAATGATTACCGAACTGCGCATAAAACAACACTTTTCTATTTACTGCTTACTATAATCACCACCTTACCCTGTGTATCAGGTTGATACGCACTGGTATCGATAATTTGCACTGAATCATCAATTCGATACTTAGATGAAACCTTACCGTTTAAATATTCTGAAGTGTCCTGAGCACCAAACGTATGGGCAAAGGTATTGATATCCTGATCGTTACACTTAAGTGCATGGCTCATTAATCGCACATTATTATCAAATGAGCGCCTTACATACTTCTTCAAACTTGAAAGATCATCAGATGCCGCTGAGATACAGGTTTTGGTTTCGTTAGAGTTATCTGCGGCAATAAACTCATGCTCAACCGCCTGGCTACTTGCTGATGCCACAATCAGAGCCGTGGCTATCGCTGACATTAACGTTTTCATCACTATCTCCTAGATCATTTTCCTTTAAAATTAACCGTGCATACGCATGCACTAGGTGTGTGTTTATGTTTTAATTTTGCTCAAAGAGCATTGCCATATTGAAGCGATAGAACATTCGTATCTGCGGTAACACAACGACCATCTTTTATTCATTTCTCATAGCGGTCTGGCTGGTTGTGGCAATGAAACTTGCTTGTCTTCATCGTCAAAATTACGCCGGCTATCGGATATTGGTCATAAGCGTTATTTGTCATCGTTAAAGAGTGCGTTAACATTCTTGTCGCCATTCGACCCATTAATTAAACCCTGATACCGACTAAAAAACCTGAGGGAAAGCTGAGGAATTGACGATTAATTACTCTACAAAATACGTTATATCAACAAGTTATGTGATAACTTTTGAAAGTTATGAAGGAAGCGGGTCTTGACCTAAGGTATCGTTCAAAATGTGGCTAAGAAAGTCCGTGCATTCTTGCCGATAGCACCGTCAAAAGTACTGCCTATAGCCCTGGCAAAAACAAAAACACCAAGTTCGCAGGCATTGTGACATGTACATAAAGGTTGAACGGCTGACGATAATATTGTGGTGGCATATAGGAGACATTTCACAAGGCTTAACGCTATAATCGAGCCATCGTGTCGAAAAAGGAAACATTATGACCCAAGACGAAATGAAGAAAGCAGCAGCTGAAGCCGCACTAGATTATGTTACACCTGACAGTATTGTTGGGGTAGGAACCGGCTCTACGGTTAATTTCTTTATCGATGCGTTAGCAACCATTAAAGATAAAATTCAAGGCGCGGTTTCCAGTTCAGAAGCATCAACGGAAAAATTGAAAGCCTATAGTATTGAAGTATTTGATCTCAACAGCGTCGATATTTTGGACGTGTATGTCGATGGTGCCGATGAAATCACCGAGCATATGCATATGATTAAAGGTGGTGGCGCCGCGCTTACCCGGGAAAAAATAGTCGCCGCCGTTGCACAAAAGTTCGTATGTATCGCCGATGCAAGTAAACAGGTTGGCGTATTAGGTAGCTTTCCATTACCCGTTGAGGTCATCCCGATGGCCCGTAGTTATGTCGCTCGTGAGCTGGTAAAACTCGGCGGTGATCCGGTTTATCGACAAGGCGTGGTAACCGACAATGGCAATGTGATTCTCGATGTCCATAATATGGAAATTTTAAATCCCGTCGCAATGGAAACTAACATCAATGCCATCGTCGGTGTGGTAACCAATGGCTTATTTGCAAATCGTGGCGCGGATGTGTTGATTCTTGGCACCGAACAAGGGGCAAAAATCATCGAATAACATTGCGACAATCTATCGATGAAACATTGTGATGAGATTTCATTGCCATTGAATTGGCGCTGAATTGAAACTGAGCGGAAAACACAGCTCGTTCAATCAGTCAAAATGATGACTTGAATACTGTTTTATCGAATATTAAATATCCAAAAAACGCTTTGGAGTTTTCACTCTATATGTTAGTTTAGCTGTCTAGCCATCTAAACAGTGTTATTTACAGAGTTAGTACCTATGACCCGACAATCGTTGCACAAAGATAAAATCCGAATTTTATTGCTAGAGGGTGTCCACCCTAGCGCGGTAAAAACCTTACAAGACAATGGTTACACGAACATTGACTACCTTAAAAGTTCATTACCTGATGACGAGCTAAAAGAAAAAATTGCCAATGTTCATTTTGTCGGCATTCGCTCTCGCACTCAATTGTCTGACGATGTCCTTAGTCATGCCAAAAAACTTGCGGCCATTGGATGTTTTTGCATCGGTACAAATCAGGTCGATTTGCCTGCGGCACAAATTCGCGGCATTCCAGTGTTCAACGCACCATTTTCCAACACCCGCTCGGTGGCAGAATTGGTTATCGGAGAACTATTGCTGTTATTTCGTGGCGTCCCGGAGAAAAGTGCGCTGGCCCACCGTGGTGAATGGCTAAAATCCGCCGCAGGTGCCGTTGAGGCCAGAGGCAAAACCTTAGGTATTATCGGTTATGGTCATATCGGCACCCAGTTAGGTATTCTTGCGGAACACTTAGGGATGCGCGTAAAATTTTATGATATTGAAACCAAGTTACCGCTTGGCAACGCCAGCCCATGTACTAGCCTCGAAGAATTGTTAGCCTGTGCTGATGTGGTTTCTTTGCACGTTCCTGAAACCGTGGCAACTCAGGATATGATCAGCACACAGCATTTTGCGCAAATGAAAGACGGAGTCATCTTCATTAACGCATCACGCGGCACGGTTGTCGATATCGATGCGTTAGCTGCGGCTCTGAAAACGAAAAAAGTTGGTGGCGCTGCGATAGATGTATTCCCTGTGGAACCAAAATCTAATGATGATGAATTTATCTCACCACTGCGCGAATTCGATAATGTAATTCTGACTCCACATATCGGTGGTAGCACCCAAGAAGCGCAGGAAAACATCGGTATTGAAGTGGCCAGTAAGATCATTAAATATTCCGATAATGGCTCAACGGTTTCTGCAGTAAATTTCCCCGAAGCTTCGTTGCCAGCCAATATCAATCGTTCACGTTTATTCCACATTCACCATAACCGCCCGGGTGTTCTGACGCAAATTAACCAGACGTTTGCGGACAGAGAAATAAACATCGCCGCGCAATACCTGCAAACTGATGACAAAATTGGTTATGTGGTTATCGACCTAGATTCGAAAGACAGCGATATGGCGCTGAAAGAGCTGAAAGCGATCGACGGCACGATTCGAGCGAGATTGATCCACTAATCGACCCTCGATTGCATAGAAAAAGGACCTTAGGGTCCTTTTTTATTTGCTGCGTTTTAGCAATAAAATCTCCGTCCACACTGGCGGAACATCACTCAATCTATGACATGAGCAATGATTAGCGCGGTGACTTAAACAATGATTAGAGCAATGATTTCAAATACCGGCTGATTGAACATGGGTTTAACCACGCCAATTTCATCGCATTTGCGTTTAATGACAGCAACGAAAGCCGCTCGCTAGGTGCGCTTATTAAGGAAAGATTATGAATAAAAAAGGCAGTCTTACCTGTGTTGGTACAGGTATCACTTTAGGTGCTCACCTCACTCCTAACGCCCGCAACCATATTACACAAGCAGACATTGTTTTTAGTGCGATGAATTCCAGTTTTGGTCGTTTGTGGCTAACGGAAATGAATTCAAATGTTCATGACCTGCAGCAGTACTACCAGAAAGGGAAACCTCGCAGCGAAACCTATCAGAAAATGGTTGCGGTTATGCTCGATGCTGTGAGGGACGGAAACAAGGTTGTGGGTGCATTTTATGGTCACCCTGGAATTTTCGCCACCCCGCCGCACACCGCCATTGCGATAGCAAAACAAGAAGGTTATCTGGCACAAATGCTTCCTGGAATTTCTGCGGATGATTGTTTATTAGCGGATTGCGGCATCGACCCCGGAAAAAACGGTTGTGCGAGTTTCGAAGCAAATCAGTTTATCCGTTATCACCGCCCTATCGACAACAGCGCTTACCTAATACTCTGGCAAGTCGGAATATTGGGGGATTCTGGCCATCAATTTAGCACCTCGGAACCCTACAAACAGCTTTTGGTCGAAGTATTGCACCAAAACTACCCTTTGCATCATGAAATCATCCTATACGAAGCGCCAACGCTTGCCATCGAATCGCCCCGTATCACGCCGATTACACTGGCGGAATTTGCCCAGACACCAACGTCGCAGATCACCACAATGTTGATCCCACCCTGTACACAAATGCAAAAAAACGCCGGGATTCAAGCCAAACTGGCGCAACTTGATCGTATCTATCGGCATAAATAAAACAAGATTAGCTGTTGCCCATTTTAAGGAAACAAAGGAATTTCTGATTTGATTGTGAAGACATAAAAAGCAATTCGATTAAGAAGCGAACGCGAACAAACATCAAGTGAAAAATAATCACATAAAAAAGCTTTTATCTTGTGATCGATAGTGGGAATATAGAAGTTTGTGGTAAACGATAAAATCATTTTTGGCTGCACCCGAAAATATTAAAATAACAATAAAGGGAAAATCCTATGTCCAATGTTATCCAGTTATTAGAGCGTTTAGGTGAAGAAGCGAATCTGTCTGAGCACACGTTAGAAAATCTGCAAAAACAAATGGCAAACCTAGAGCTTTCAGAGCTTACCCAAGAAGCAATTTTGCAAGGGGATCCTCAGGCCTTGGAGTCCCTTTTAGGCTTATCACCAAACCTATGTAATATCGTCCATCAAGATGATGATGAAGAATCGGACGATAACGAAGAAGATACTTCTGACAACAACGAGCAGGCATCCTCTCAACAAGCAATTGCAATGTAATTGTTCAGTATTTGTTGTTTAGCGAAAAAGCGCCAGTGTTGTGATCTTTTCTTCTTTATCCTGCACCTGCAATGGGATTACCCAATCTCAGCGCTTATGCTCGGCTTTGAAGTCTTATTACGTTTTTTTTCAGTCGACAATCGTGCACATTTTCAACACCTTGCGGATGAAAACCGCGAGCGAAGCAAACGTTATAAAATGCTCGTATCATAAAAAAACAATCACACTGGCACTTACGGTTTCGATTACATTACTACTCTTTCAATCGGGATACGCCCGCAGCGAAGTCGTCCAACCATTGCAGGCAACGACTCAGATACAAACACTAGATGAGCTTGAGCACTGGCGAAAACGTTGGCAGCAGCAAGCCAAAGCAATTTTGCATGCACAAGGCTCACAGCAATCACAACTGCTAACGACTCAATTCAATGAAGAGCTGCATGGGAAGTTACCCAGCATTGAAGCAAACCGTACCAAAGACAGCCTCGGATTTATTCAATTAGTAAACTCTCTGAACGCATTTTTAAACGCGTACAAAGTGCGTCTGAATGAACGTAACCAAGTTCAGTGGACGTATTTAAATGCGCAAAAAGAAACCCAGGCAAATAATATTCCTCAAGCGCTTATCCTGCATAAGCGTTTAGTTCAAAATAACGACCCGTTGGTGCGTGCCAGAGCCAATTACAACATCTTGAATATTGCGATTATCACTGAAGATTATGCACTTGCCATTGAGCAGCAAAAGCACATTAGAGAAAACCTGGCCAACTTGCCCACCGGCCAAGTCAAAAGTATCAGCAAATTGATGCTCGCATATTTCTACAACTTTGTTGGTGAATATACACTTGCCTCGCAAACTCTAGAGAATATTTCAATTGCAAATTTATCTCCCAGAGATCGTTGCATATTTCGACTGCACCAATTTAACAGTGAAAAGAATCATGCGGGTCTCAAAACGATAGAAACGATTTTTAATCAGTCAAAACTTGACTGTTTATCAATAGGAGAAGCACTCCTGTTTAACGCCATTTTATTTAATGTCATTGAATATTATTTGGAGCACGATGAACATCAAAAAGTAGGTGCATTGTTCGATAAATATGCGCAATTGATGGCAAACGATCATTACCATTATGCTGAAACGTTGAGAGTTACTCTAAATTATCAACTTACCGTGAATAGACTCGAGCAGGCGAAAATCACTGTCCCTAAATTAATGGCTGAATTAGCTAGGCTCGAAGACACAGGCCGTTCTAGTCGCTATATAGCCGAGAGCTATAAATTGCTTGCTCAATACTTTTTCCAACACCAGGATTACCAGCAAGCATCTGACTTTTTACATCAATATCAACGTCATCAAGAATATACAAGTAACGAACGTCTAGCTAAAGCTCAAGCCCGAGAGCAAATGCACCAGGCACGAATGTTAGACGAACAAAGTCGTCTGCAATTAAAACAAAATCTGTTAACCAGTAATGAAAATCAGCAGACAGTACAGCAGGTATTTCAACAAAGCCTTCATCATCAGATCGCAATTCAGTTTTCGTTACTCGCGCTGGCCATTGTGATACTTGTGCTTTACGTGTTTATGCGCCGCCACCTTCTCATCATTACACCATTAAAAAAACGTCTGCAACTGGATGCCGCCAGTGGAGCCCTGACTCGACAAGCACTGGAAAACATCTGTGAACAGTGCCTGCCTACCTGGTATAAAGCCAAAGTCCCGGTAAGCGCGTTAATTATCCAATTGCCTATGGCAAAGTACCCTGCAAGTTCAGACGCCAATTCCCTGCCGTCCAATTCAATAAATACGCATATTCAAAAACCGGGTATTCAAGAACACGGGCAAGATCAACGAGCGGATATGGACCGGACTCTGCATGCCAATATCTCCAAGCAGCGTTTATGGGAATATCAGCAACAATTATTGGAGCAACAAACGGTCGCTACAATATCGTCTTTAGGAAACAGTGAACTTGGCGTTAAACAAATCAATAGATGCAACAAAAACTCAAGCGCTTGCGCTAAGCTAAAAATGGTATATCACGCGTTATTTAACGATCATGACGACCAACCAAAACACCAGTCAATGATGATTGCGCGGGCAAGTCAGCGACAATTTATCGTGCTCTACAACCAAGTTGATAAAGAACATTCAATGATATTTGCTGCCCAGCTGCAGAAAAAACTAACCGCAAAACTGGGCATCGATAATATTCGAATAGGTGTAACCCATAGTGAAAACAGCGGCTATCGTTTCCGTTACATTATGATGGATTTAATTGCTGCATTACAGGCAACCACAAATGACTCAGCGCTAGGCAATTCGGAAAACAACCTAAATCACGCGTCAAACGGTGAGTTAGGAAGCCTCTCCACTGAATTGGCCTCAGGAAAAAATAAAAATGCAATGGTTGCCTATTGCCCTCTAACAATTATTGAAAGTCCCAGTTACCAGGATAACCAATCTTCAACGCTATTTAAGCAAGCGCAACGCGATACCAATGTCACCTATCGAGATAATGACGCACAAAGTGACAAAGCGCAGTCATACCAAAAGGTTAGCGGGGAGGCGGTTGATGTTTAAGATGCTTAAGCCTGGAATGTGGTTGTCTTCGAGTTCATTATTGAGCAAAATATTTTGCAATAAAGGTCCACGTATCAGCTTGTATTTGCGGGGCAATAGAAAACAATTTTCCTTGTCCAGAGCACAGCAAAAAAAACCGCAAACTGTAGCGATGATCGTGATTACACTATTTGGGTTAAATCTGATTGGTAGTGCTTGGGCTACAAATCAGGCTGCAGATAACCCAACCGCAATCACCGCTGATTCAGGTAACGATAATTATTCCCAGTGGACAACCGAAGATTTACTCCGCAATGCCGAACAATATCGCTCTACCGATATTGAGCTAAGCAAGGCATTACTCGATATTCTTGCCCTGCGTTCATTAGATAATCAACAACATGCGCAATACTCATATCTACGCGCTTATCACTTGATACTCATTGGTGAGTATCAACAATCGTTAACAGCATTTACACAGCTTTCCGCAAGTAAGAATGTTAATACTCGCCTGCAAGCATTGTCGTATATATTAAATTTGCACCTGCTAGAGCGGAATTATCAGCAAGCATTTTCGCAATTGGACAGCATCCTTACCCTATTAAGCCACCCAGACATTGAGCCAAAGCTCTATACAAAAACGTTAATGGGTATCGGCTATTTTTATAATAAATTAGGCGCGTATCGTCAGGCATTAGATTATTTGGGCCGGCTTACCAATCGTCCATTAACTAAACGACAACAGTGTTTAGTGTTTGCTCACAAACTAGATGCCTTAATCGGATTAGACCAAACCTCACCGCAAGATGTTTTGTATCACTCAACCCTCAATTTTTGTACAAGCATTGGAGAGAACATTATTGTTGAGGGGGTAATAGCGGATATGGCGTTACTACAGATTCGCGAAGCCAACTATTCCTGGGTTATTGAGACCTTAGAATCTCGACTGGCAAGCGTCGAACAGAATAACTATCCGATGAATATGGCAGAATTTTATGCCCACCTCGCGGTAAGTTATTATCGCATGGAAAATGCACAAAAAGCCTGGTTTTATGGCACTAAGGCAATGTCGTATTCGGAATCTTTTAAGATCAATTCAAGTCTCCATCAAGCGTCTAAGATTATGGCGGAGCTGGCTAAATCCCAAGGAACGCCAGAACAGGCCTATATTTATCTGGCAGATAAATTAGAACGTCAGCAAACTCACTTTATCCAACAGCGTGCTCAGGAAGGGGTGCGACAAAACCTTGAATTTGAATTAGAGAAAAATAAACAGTTGTTTACCGATCTGAGCATTCATCTGGCAAAGCAGAACAGCCAGATTCGTATCGTCAATCAGGAAATCGATACCTTAAATAAGCAGAACTTAATCAGCCTGGGCTATATAGGCCTAGGGATATTTGTCGTGTTGGGCCTAGGTTTGAGTGTATTTGGCACTCGTAAATCAAAAGAAGCCATCTTGAAAAAATCACAACTTGATGACTTAACCCAGGTATACGATCGCGCGCATTTGCTCAAACACTTTAGTAGCAAGTGGAAAGATATTCAGAGTATGGATGAGCAAAAAGCTTGCCTGTTTTGTTTGCAACTCGATCAATTATCCGAGATAAATTATCGCAATGGTCATAACTTAGCCGACTGGTTAATCGAAAAAACATCGCAAATTCTACGCAATAATGCTCCTCACTCAAGCCTTATTGGTCGTTATAAGGGTAGTATGTTGGTTATGCTATTACCCGCGACAGACATGCATCGATTATTACAAATTCAAGGCAGAGTGATTGAGCAAATCGAACGACTTAACCCGAGTATCTTTTTAACGTATAAGTTTCCATACCACTCTACGAGTATGCTGGTAAATCTTCAAGGGCGAAAACAAAACATCTACGCGCTGTTGGCCCATTGCCAGGCAAAAATGGCGGTAAAGACACAAACGAAAGGTCATAAGTTGATTATCGATGACGTTACGCATCAGCAAGACAATGAAATCGCTACCCAACAAGTTCCTGACCAACCAGTGGAATTAAACCAAAGTTAAAGGTATTGGCTTTCAAACCAGCTTTCTAAAATTACCACGGCAGATTGACAATCGATATTATCTTTTTGTAAATTCCGGTACCCACCCTGGGCAAATAAACTTTGCTTTGCATCGGCTGTAGTCAGTCGCTCATCCTGCATGACTACTTCAAGTCCGAACCTGCCATGTAATCGATTCGCAAACTTTTTTGCTCTGGCGGTAAACGGTTGCTCGGTACCATCCATATTTAATGGCAATCCAACGACCAAAATATCCGGTTGCCACTCTTTGATTATTGCCTGGATCAAATCGAAATTTGGAATACCATCTTTTGCCTTAATGGCTTTCAATGGTCGGGCGGTACCGGTGAACTCCTGCCCTACGGAAATACCTATGTGTTTCGTGCCATAATCAAAACCAAGTGCGGTGCGAGAACCGATAGATGCGGGCAAAAGTGTTTCTCCAGGGAAATCGAGGTTTGTAGGATCAGAAGTTTAAAAGGATTATTCGAGTTGTACAAGGTTAGCCACAGCTTCACTTATATTTTGCCACGGAATTGTATTAGAAAAACATACCTGACGACTCTGGCAACAGGGCCAAGTGACTAAACCAGTTAAGTCTGCGCTGAGGATAATTGCTGCATTGCCAATGGCGTCCACGACGCAACGCAACGCAACGCACCAGAAAATCACTTTTATCCATCGACGCGTCAATCAGCGAAAACAAGGCATTATCCGCGTTTTTGCCATCGACCCAGCCTATGTAGATAACAGTGACAAGGCGTTAGCCTCATCGCTTAACGCTACGCATGCCCTACTTCACTCGACAGGTGCCCTAAATCGATACCTAGCTTTTCCGCCGCCCGCTGCCAGCGCAGCTCAATTGGCGTTTCAAACAATATCTGTTTATCCGCATCCGTATTTAGCCAAGAATTTTTCTGAAGTTCCTGTTCGAGTTGCCCCGCTGACCAACCAGCATAACCTAGGGTAACGATAAACTGCTTTGGCGCGCGTTCAGTCCCAAAGGATTGTAAGATATCTTTTGACGTGGTGATCATAATGTCATCATGCAATGACAGTGAGGAATGCCAGCCAGGTTGACTACTGTGCAAAACAAAACCGCGATCAGGAGAGACTGGCCCTCCCGCCAACACCCTTTGATTGCTGACGTCCTTTAACGGTTGTTCCGAATCGATTTGCTTTAACAGCTCTTTTAAGGTGATACGAACAGGGATATTTATCACCAATCCCATCGCGCCATTTTCATTGTGCTCACAAATGTAGGTCACCGTTTTGGTGAAATACGGGTCATCAAGGCTGGGCATGGCAATCAACAACTGATTTTCTAAACTTTGCACGCAAATGTTCCTATGCTTGGACCAGGAAGCCAGTGTCGCCACTGGCTTTGCGTTTATTGTTATTGTTGAGGCGAATTCTGGTTGATGTTTTCTTCAATGGCATCCATCAATTTACCACTGATATTAATTGGATATGCCGCTTCAATTTCGCGAATACAGGTTGGACTGGTAACGTTGATTTCTGTGACTTTATCACCGATAACGTCAAGACCAACAAAATATAAACCACGTTTTTTCAGCTCTGGAGCTATGGTCTCGGCGATCAGACGATCATTTGCTGACAGGGGACGCGCTTCACCTCGACCACCAGCGGCCAGATTTCCTCGCGTCTCACCCTTGGCTGGAATACGAGCCAGACAATAAGGCATCGGCTCACCATTTACGATCAGGATGCGCTTGTCACCGTCCACAATCTCAGGCATGTACTCTTGGATCATAGCATACTGGCTACCATGTGCCGTCAAAGTTTCAATAATTACCCCGACATTCGCTTCATCATTTTTCATTCTGAAAATCGATGCTCCCCCCATGCCATCCAGAGGTTTAATAATAACGTCTTGATACTGATGATGAAAATCTCTTATCCGTTGGCTATCTCGAGTGACTAAAGTGGCAGCGGTTAATTCAGGAAACCAGGCGGTAAATAGTTTTTCATTACAGTCGCGCAGGCTCTGCGGTTTATTCACGATTAGGGTACCGTGCGCCTCAGCGCGTTCCAGCATATACGTTGCGTAGATGTACTCGGTATCAAATGGCGGATCCTTGCGCATAATAATGGCATCCAAATCCGTAAGAGGAATGTCCTGCTCACCGGTAAATTCATACCATTTTTGGGCATCGTCAAAGACACGAACCGTTTTCGTAGTCGCTCGCGCCTCTCCCTGGAGCAGATATAAGTCATTCATCTCAATGTAATGCAGTTGATAACCACGTTTTTGTGCTTCAAGCATCATTGCCATGCTCGAATCTTTGGCAATTTTCACCGCTTCGATAGGATCCATTACCACGCCAAGTTTAATCGTCATTCACTATTCCTGAATTATTGTCTATCGCCAACTGGGCGATGTAAGATTTCATAGTTGCTATTCTAGTTCAGCCGTATCAACAAGTTAAGGGCTAACGTAAATCTCCAAAGCGACATTGAAGTGCGGTTATCGCGGTAAGCGCGGCCGTTTCCGTTCGCAATACTCGTGGTCCCATAAGAACCTCGGTATAGCCCTGATTGCCCGCCGTTTCAATTTCGTCATTGCTCAAACCGCCTTCTGGGCCAATAAGCAAGCGCACTTTATTCTGATGCGAAGCCGCTATATCCTCTATCGGTAGCCCCATTATTGAATGCTCAGCTCTTGGGTGCAGGTTAAGCTTTAAAGCGTCACTTTTCTGCTGTAAAAACTCTTCGAGATTGATTGCATCATTTACCTTAGGTACGAATGCTCTGCCACTTTGCTCGCAAGCAGAAATAACAATTTTCTGCCATTGCGACACCCGCTTTTGTAATCGTTCATTACTGAGTTTTACGCCGCAACGTTCGCTAAACAAGGGAGTAATTTCGCTGACTCCCAACTCTACCGATTTTTGCAAAGTGAAATCCATTCTGTCACCTCTGGATATCACCTGTCCGAGGTGCAGTTGCAGCGGTGACTCGTTGATCACCGGCGTTTGTTCGAAAATTTTAATGTTGGCTCGTTTTTTCGCAACATCACTTAGGGTCGCCAAATATTCATAACCATCACCATTGAATACCGCGATGGTATCCCCTTCAGCCAGTCGTAATACCCGTACCACATGGCCAAAAGCATCGTCGGTTAGCGCTTGAGTCGTTCCACACTGTAAATTATCGGGAACAAAAATACGTGTTTTTGGCGTCATAATGATTCAGTAGTGTCGCTAGATGGTGAGTCAAAAAAAGTATTGTACGGAAAAAAAACTGAAAATGAAAAGAGCGATATCCGCAAACGTATAGAAAGAAATTAATATCACCTCGTATTTAAGCTCGCAGACAATATTACTGGGCGAATGATTGACGAGCTTATGGCCTAATATGAAACCGTGCGGCTTCAATAGTCATTAATGGCAATCAGGAGGATTTACCCGATCATGCTGTGCGCATAAACGGACATAATCAATATGCTAAAAGGCAAAAGGTATTTCACGAAGATTCGATATTTTAAAGGCATCGCTTACTCCTTGTTGATAACTTAAAGAAACACGCTACTACTGACCTCCGCGAATTTGATGGCTGGTTATCGTTGCAACGATAACGATAGAGGCGCCAGACTTACTTCTGTGCATCATCATGTTTGCATTATCTATGCCTAAATAAAATACCCTTTATTTACAGTACTTTAGACATAACCTCTAAATTTTAAACATTGTTAGTGTTAATTCTCCTGACAACATTTAAAGCAATTGTCGACTTTTTATACAGAAACTTGATTGAACCTTTTTAGACGTCTAGACGTAAAAAAGTAGATTTCTGTTTTTTGAGAAGGTAGAATTCGCACTATATTGAACTTGGCATATGCTTTTTGATAGATGGCCAAGCAGTCGGTGCGATTGGTACCAAGACTGAATTTTTTATAGATAGAGGCATTATGGCTAAGCAATTCTTTACTTCAGAGTCGGTTTCTGAAGGTCACCCAGATAAAATCGCAGATCAAATTTCCGATGCTGTACTGGATGCGATCATTGCCCAGGATAAGCATTCGCGTGTCGCGTGCGAAACCATGGTAAAAACCGGGGTGGCGATCATTTCGGGTGAAGTGACCACTGAAGCCTGGGTCGATTTAGAAAAAATTACCCGCCAAGTAATTTGTGATATTGGCTACACCTCTTCCGATGTAGGTTTCGATGGAGAAACCTGTGGCATTATGAATTTAATTGGTCAACAATCTCCTGAAATTGCTCAGGGTGTTGATCGAGCAAAACCAGAAGATCAAGGTGCTGGGGATCAGGGTCTGATGTTTGGTTATGCAACCAACGAAACCGAATCCTTAATGCCCGCGCCATTGTATTACTCTCATCGTTTGGTCGAGCGTCAGGCGGAAGCGCGTAAATCCGGCATCTTGCCATGGTTGCGTCCAGATGCGAAATCTCAAGTTACTTTTGTCTATGAAGATGGTAAACCCATCGCCATTGATACCGTTGTGTTATCGACCCAGCATAACCCAGATATCAAACAGGAAGACCTATACAATGCGGTGATGGAAAACATCATCAAGCACACATTACCACCGGAATTATTAACCGAAGATACCAAGTACCACATCAACCCAACAGGTCGATTCGTAATTGGTGGTCCGGTTGGTGACTGCGGATTAACGGGTCGTAAAATTATCGTCGATACATACGGTGGCATGGCTCGTCATGGCGGCGGTGCTTTTTCAGGTAAAGATCCATCAAAAGTGGATCGCAGCGCCGCGTATGCTGGTCGTTATGTAGCGAAAAATATCGTCGCTGCTGGACTGGCAGATCGTTGTGAAATACAGATATCCTATGCCATTGGTGTCGCAGAACCGACCTCAATCGCAATAGAAACCTTTGGTACCGGTAAATTGGACGAAGATACGTTGGTTGAGCTAGTGCGCAACCATTTCGACCTACGCCCGTACGGCATAACCAAAATGCTCGATTTATTACACCCAATGTATCAGCAAACCGCCGCTTATGGCCATTTTGGTCGCGAGCCTTACCAAATGACTGTCGGTGAAGACACGTTTACCGCATTTAGCTGGGAAAAAACTGACAAGGCCGATACGTTACGCAAGGCCGCAGGGTTAGACTAACCCAACTCATCATTCCAATAAAAAAGGGCTTTCAAGCCCTTTTTTCATTTCCATCACACGAGTAACGACATCAGCGATCAAACCCCTGCAGCAACCTCTTATCAAGACACCCACAATAATCTTTTAACAAGACACCCACAGTAATCTCTTATCGAGACACCCACAGTAATCTCTTATCAAGACACCCACAGTAATCCCTTATCAAGACACCCACAGTAATCCCTTATCAAGACACCCACAGTAATCCCTTATCAAGACACCCACAGTAATCTCTTATCGAGACACCCACAGTAATCCCTTATCAAGACACCCACAGTAATCCCTTATCAAGACACCCACAGTAATCCCTTATCAAGACACCCACAGTAATCCCTTATCAAGACACCCACAGTAATCCCTTATCAAGACACCCACAGTAATCCCTTATCAAGACACCCACAGTAATCCCTTATCAAGACACCCACAGTAATCCCTTATCAAGACACCCACAGTAATCCCTTATCAAGACACCCACAGTAATCTCGAATCAATAAACGCGAAAATTTCGACTGTTGATGTTTAATGGCCAGAAGCTATCGAAACTTCCTCCCCCTGTTTTTCACAAAAGCCATAATGACCCGACGATTGCATCGTTATCGTGGGTGTCTTATTAAATATCTATTGCATAGCTGGGTTGGCAACCATGGCTGTCTTGTTAAATAATGGCTGTCTTGTTAAATATATCGATGAAAAGTGCGGGGTTTATTTTGATAGCTGTTTAATGAAACGTAGGCAGACTAAATCGGATTGGAGGGGGTTCAAGAAAATTATTGAGTTGTTATCCTATCTTTTTAATGACATAAAAAAAGCAGAGGATAAGCTCTGCTTTTTAGTGTTCCAACTATTTTTCTAACCTTGGATTTTAGCGTGATTAGTCGTCATCAAAGCCGTCTAAGGTCGCTCCTTTTAATCCACCCATACCAGTTTGTTCATTTGAACGAAGCTTGATCATCAAGCGTAGATCATTCGGTGAATCCGCATGATGCAAGGCATCGGTATAGCTGATTGTTCCGGCTTCATACAAATCAAACAACGCCTGGTCAAAGGTCTGCATCCCTAATTCTCGGGACTTAGCCATCACTTCCTTGATATCGCCAACATGGCCTTTTTTAATCAATTCACCAATGTAAGGAGAATTTAACAGGATTTCGATTGCCGCCGCACGCCCATCACCGTCACGCGTTGGTACCAATTGCTGAGCGATAATGCCTCGCAGGTTAAGTGCCAAATCGAACAATAACTTGCCATGCTGTTCTGCTGGCACTAAGTGCATAATACGGTCAATGGCCTGGTTGGCATTGTTTGCATGGAGTGTTGCAATACATAAGTGACCCGTTTCCGCGAAACTTAACGCATGTTCCATGATTTCCTGAGAACGGATCTCACCTATCAGAATGACATCGGGAGCCTGACGTAAAGAGCTTTTCAGCGCTGCATCAAACGATTCGGTGTCCATCCCAACTTCACGCTGGGTGATCATCGATTTTCCATGCTCATGGACGAATTCAACCGGATCCTCGATGGTCAGGATATGACCACGGGCATTGCGGTTTCGATAGCCGATGAGTGACGCCATCGAAGTTGATTTACCAGTACCTGTACCACCAACGAACAACACCAGACCACGCTTGGACATCACCACGTCTTTTAACACTTGCGGTAGACCGAGCTGATCAACATCTGGGATTTGGGTGACGATTCGACGAATGACCATGCCTGGCATTTCTCGTTGCCAAAAAGCCGAAATACGGAAACGACCGATGCCATCTACCGCAATCGCATAGTTACATTCTTTGGTTTCTTCGTATTCTTTTAACTGCCTTTCACTCATCGAACCTTCAACCAGCTCCAGTGCCGATCCATAGGTCAGTACTTCTTCAGAAACTGGCGTTAATTCGCCGTTAATTTTGGCACTGGGTGGCAGATTCACCGTGATAAATAAATCCGAGCCATCCATTTCAATCATTTTTTGCAATAATTGATGAAAATACATAATTAATCCCTGCTTACGGTTATCAGCCTTAGTAAACTCTGAATTGGTTTT
This sequence comes from Thalassotalea litorea, assembly GCF_005843925.1. Classification (GTDB taxonomy): domain Bacteria; phylum Pseudomonadota; class Gammaproteobacteria; order Enterobacterales; family Alteromonadaceae; genus Thalassotalea_A; species Thalassotalea_A litorea_A. The sequence goes on along the minus strand of NZ_VCBC01000004.1, from coordinate 218,502 downwards.
TATCTACGGCTTTTGCCATTGCGTCATCACGGGAAATCATGCCGCGACTCAGAAGGTCCTGCAGGCATTGATCCATGGTTTGCATACCATGTTGCATCCCGGTTTGAATCGCAGAATACATCTGTGCAATTTTATCTTCTCGAATCAGGTTACGAATTGCCGGAACACCGATCATGATTTCATGGGCCGCCACTCGACCACCACCAACTTTCTTGACGAGGGTTTGTGAAATTACCGCGCGCAAAGATTCCGAAAGCATGGAGCGAACCATGTCTTTTTCAGCGGCAGGGAATACATCGATAATACGGTCAATCGTCTTCGGTGCTGAGGTTGTATGCAAAGTACCAAATACCAGGTGACCGGTTTCTGCAGCGGTCATCGCCAGGCGAATGGTTTCCAAGTCACGCATCTCACCAACCAGAATCACATCGGGATCTTCACGCAGTGCTGAGCGTAATGCATTGTTAAAGCTCAGAGTGTCACGATGTACTTCCCGTTGGTTAATCAAACATTGTTTATTTGGATGAACAAATTCGATTGGATCTTCAATGGTTAATATATGATCACGCTTGGTATCATTAATATAATCGACCATTGCCGCCAATGTCGTAGATTTACCTGAACCTGTAGGACCGGTAACCAACACTAAGCCACGCGGGTTTTCTGAAATCGTTCGGAAGATATCGGGACAACCTAAATCGTCCAAAGATAATATTTCACTGGGGATAGTACGGAAAACAGCTGCCGGCCCACGATTCTGGTTAAATGCATTTACCCTGAAACGTGCAAGATTTGGCACTTCAAAGGAAAAATCCACTTCTAGATTTTCTTCGTATTCTTTTCGCTGGCGATCAGTCATAATATCGTAAACCAGCGCGTTGACGTCTTTATCTTCAAGGGCGGGTACGTTAACTTTACGTACGTCACCGTCTACTCGAATGGCGGGGGGCATGCCTGTAGATAGATGTAAATCGGATGCATTGTGTTCAACACTAAATGCCAAGAGTTCGGTAATATCCATACATTCCCTTAACTTATTATCATTGTTATAAAGAAATAAAACATGACAGAAATTGTTACCAGGCTGACTCAGGTTCAACAACAGATTCACAATGCCTGTATTCAGGCAAATCGAGCCCCGTCTTCAGTTACCCTTTTAGCGGTCAGCAAAACAAAATCAGCGCAGTTAATTCAGCAGGCGATAGATGCGGGACAACGAAATTTTGGTGAAAACTATGTTCAGGAAGCTGTCAGTAAAATTCAACAACTTGCACATAATTCTGACCTAAACTGGCATTTTATAGGGCCAATTCAAGCTAATAAAACCCGTTTGATCGCGGATAATTTTTCCTGGGTCCACAGTGTCGACCGGGAAAAAATCGCTAAACGCCTGAATGAACAACGTGATCCTAACATTACCCCTCTGAACGTTTGTTTACAAGTGAATATTAGCGACGAGCAAAGTAAATCTGGGGTTAGTGCTCAAGAATTATTCACTCTTGCAGATTTTATCAACAACTGTAAACAGTTACGACTACGCGGGGTGATGGCAATTCCAGAAAAAACCGACAATATCGAACAGCAATTGCAACAATTTTCGGCGTTACAAAACTTGTATCTGCAACTGCAACAGCGCTACCCTGAAGTCGATACGTTGTCGATGGGAATGAGCAACGATATGGCGCAGGCAATTGGATGCGGATCAACCATGGTACGCATCGGCACCGCGATTTTCGGCAAGCGCGATTAAATGTTTTCAACTACCTTTGCGGTAATTAGAATTGTAAATGAAACTGGTTGCTATCAATGCAATACAGCAAAAATACGAAATAGATAAGTAGACACCTATGACCAATAACACCATTGCCTTTATTGGCGCCGGCAATATGAGCCGAGCGATTATCGCTGGATTAGTTGCCAACGGTTACCCTGCCAAAAACATCATTGCTGCAAACCCAAGCATCGGTAAGCTCGACGCTTTGCATCAGGATTTTGGCATCACCATCACTCAAGACAACGTTGCGGCTTGTTCGCAAGCTGACCTTATCGTTTTGGCGGTAAAGCCGCATTTCATTCAACCGGTCTGTGAACAACTGGCAAAAAATGTCAGTCTGTCGAACAAATGTTTTGTCAGTGTCGCCGCAGGCGTCAATATTAAACCAATACAAAACGCACTAGGATTTGCGGCGCCGGTAATTCGCTGTATGCCAAATACGCCTTCACAATTGGGCTTAGGCGTCAGTGGCATGTTTGCATCCGCTGAGGTCAGTGATCCGCAAAAACATTTGGCAGATACATTGATGGCGAGTGTTGGTATAGTCCAGTGGTTGGAAGCGGAAGAAAATATCGATGATTTGATTGCCGTATCCGGTTCCGGACCAGCGTATTTTTTCGCATTTATGGAAGCGATGCAAAATAAAGCCATTGCCCTGGGCTTTAATCCGCAACAAGCCAGAGCCTTAGTGCAACAAACTGCTTTAGGGGCTGCGCAGATGGTTGTTGAAAATCACGATCAAGAAATTTCTACGTTGCGCGAAAATGTCACCTCGAAAGGCGGCACAACGCAACAAGCGCTTTTAACATTTGCACAAGGCGGATTGCCTGAATTGGTCGATAAAGCCATGCAAGCCGCAAAAGATCGAGCCATTGCAATGGCCAAAGATAACGCATAAACCGAAAAAATCTGATAATTTTAAACTAGTTAATAAAAAAATTTGGAGAATTCATGGAAGCTGTCAATTTCCTACTGACCTTTTTATTTGACACCTACATAATGATTCTGTTGTTAAGAGTCTGGCTACAATTAGCGCAAGCGGATTTTTATAACCCTCTAAGCCAGTTTGTAGTTAAAGCCACGGCACCTGTAGTCAACCCATTTCGCCGCATCATTCCAGGCTTTGGCGGTGTTGATGTCGCCACGATAGTCGTTGCGCTGCTCGTCGGCATTGCTAAATTCATCGTTTTAGCCGTTGTCCATGGCGCCTCGATTGATATTGTGACCTATATCATCATTGGCGTAATTTTTACTATCAAGCAAGCGGGATTCTTAATTTTCTGGGTCTTAATACTGATGGCATTGATGAGCTGGGTTGTGCAAAGTGGTAATCCTGTGCAATCTTTATTTCACCAGTTAACCCAACCACTTCTGAATCCCATCAGACGCATGCTACCGGATATGGGTGGCTTAGATCTCTCGGTTTTAGTCGCACTGGTTGCATTGAACTTTCTCAATCTATTCCTCGGCGGCTTCGTGCCCTTTTGGCAGTCGCTGTAACCCCATCGAAAGGCGCTCTTAGCCGAGCGCTTCAATTCCCATATACCAAATCGTTCGTTAAAACAGTATGATAGCCCAGTGATTTACTGGCTTTGGGCCTAGTTAGAATGGCCGTTCAACATTTGATGTCGATTTTCATATTTGGGAAACACCAATTATACCCGCCAGAGCGCTGTCCTAACTATGCACTGGCTATGCCTTAAAGCTGTTATAATTAACTTAGATCTAATGAGCTGGAAATGAATATGTTTAAGCCTTGGTTATTACTAGTTGCCTGTCTAAGCCTTGTTGCCACCGCTTCTGGCCAACAACAAGAGCAAAACGTAAAACAACTGGGAAAAATGGAAGTCCATTACATCGGCATCCCGACGACTTTTTTAACCCCGGAAGTCGCACAATCCTACAAAATAGAGCGTAGCCGCTATCGTGGATTGCTCAATATCGTTGCCTTGGATACAACCAAAGAGGATACACCGGCGCTGTCGGTGGGGATCTCAGGCACCGCTACAAACCTGGTTGGGCAAACCTTCACTTTGAAATTTAATAAGGTCACAGAGGGCGAAGCCATCTATTATCTGGCGACCATCGACTACCCAAATGATGAAACCTATCGCTTTGATATTTTGATTAACAACAATGGCGACGAGCAGCAATTGAAGTTTACCCAAAAGTTCTATGTAGAAGAGTAGCCCCCTCCTTTGTAATACTCGACGGTGGTCCTGGTTTTAGTCCTGGTTTTAGTCCTGGTTTTAGTACTGGACTTGATACCGGCAATTGCACTGGCATAACATTTGAAATGCGGTATCATGCCGCATTTTTTATTGCTCGCTTATTTAACCTAACAAGATGGAATAATGATGAAACAATCCCTGGTATTGGCCACCGGTAACCCCGGAAAAGTAAAAGAACTCTCAGAGTTGTTAGGTGAACATCAGATTGAAGTGTTACCACAAAGTGATTTTGATGTGCCTGATGTTGCAGAAACCGGCACAACGTTCGTCGAAAACGCGATAATCAAAGCCCGTCATGCGGCAAAATGCACCGGTTTACCGGCGATTGCCGATGACTCGGGATTAGAAGTGGATTTTCTAAACGGTAAGCCCGGCATTTACTCGGCGCGCTATGCTGGTGAAGCTGGTAATGACAGTGCTAACAACGACAAACTTATGGCAGCCATGAAGGATGCAGATGATAAACAAAGAAGCGCTCGATTTCAGTGTGTTTTGGTGTATATGCGCCATGCCGATGACCCGACGCCAGTGATTTGTCATGGTACCTGGGACGGGAGTATTTTAACCACTGCACAAGGCGAACAAGGGTTTGGCTATGATCCATTGTTTTGGGTAGATGCCCATCAATGTACGTCTGCGCAATTACCCAGAGCCGTAAAAAATCAGTTAAGCCATCGCGGGAAAGCATTAAAGCAATTGTTAGCCCATTTTCAACACCTGGATTAAGCTGATGCTCGTATCTCCACCACTGTCTTTGTACATCCATATTCCATGGTGTGTGCAAAAATGTCCCTATTGTGATTTTAATTCCCATGCTCTGAAACAAGATATTGATGAGCCCGAATATGTTGCTGCGCTGCTCAAAGACCTCAGTGATGATATCGTCCGATTTACGATTCAACGGCCGGTGCATTCGATTTTTATCGGCGGCGGCACGCCAAGTCTATTTTCGCCAAAAGCTATTGGCAATATCCTCGATGGTGTCGGTCAGCGCCTCCATATCAGCAATACGACCGAGATCACCCTTGAAGCAAACCCAGGCACCATAGAGGCCGATAAATTTAAAGGCTTTGCTAGTGCGGGAGTAAATCGATTATCCATTGGCGTACAAAGTTTTGCGTCGGATAAATTAATAAAACTCGGGCGAATTCACGACTCAGGCCAAGCCATTCGCGCCGCAGAATTAGCGCATCAAGCGGGGATACGCAGCTTTAACCTGGATTTAATGCACGGCCTTGAAAATCAAAGCGTCAACCATGCTCTGGATGATTTACGGCAGGCTATTGCGCTAAATCCACAACACCTTTCCTGGTATCAACTCACAATCGAGCCCAATACCGCCTTTCATTCAAAGCCACCGACATTACCGGAAGATGAAACGCTCTGGGATATTCAGGAACAAGGTTTTGAATTACTTAGCCGCGCAGGTTATCAACAATACGAAATTTCCGCGTTTAGTAAAGGTGAACAATACCAAAGCCAACACAATTTGAATTATTGGCAGAACGGCGATTATCTGGGAATTGGCTGCGGGGCCCACGGTAAAATTACCGATATCGATGGGCAAACCATACACCGCACGGTTAAAGTTAAACATCCGAAAGGTTACCTACAAAAAGACCGCCAGGCGCTCGATAAGTGGCATCAGGTAGCCGAGGCAGAACGCCCTTTTGAATATATGATGAACCGTCTGCGCTTATTCAAACCGTTTACCTTGCTGGATTTTCAACAAGCTACCGGCTTGAACGCAGACAGCATCACACAACCCTTACAACAAGCAACGAATAAAGGCTTGTTGCTAAAAGACAATGATCAATATCGGATCTCTGAACAGGGGCACCGATATCTGAACGACTTACTGTCCTTATTTTTATAAGCGTGTCTTTTTTATAAATTATCAATTTCACTTTTCAAATCGTAGCCCTTATCGGTTACGATTTTCTCTAAAGTTTCAATGCGCTGTTTCATTTCACCGATTTCATTCAGCAATTCATCATGTTTTTTTTCAGAGCTGGTATTGTTGTGTTGTAGCTTTTGGCGCTGATTAAAATATTCATATATCAGTGAACAAACAACGATAATAATCACAAAGTTAAATACGGTCATATGGCTTTTCTTTCCTTAAGTTGCACGGCCCTGTAGGCAAAGTTCATTGGTTAATTTACTCGACTATTATAGAATAAGCAATTTGCAGACCAACGCTTAACCCGATATAAAATTCAAATGAAAAACAGTGGGTTAAGCTTTTTAAGCCGTATAAATATTGAGCACAGGATCACACCGATAGAGTGCTGTTAGACCAATATTTAGTGAAAATCCCCAAACATAAGGTTTAAGTAACGTAAATGAACAGTGACACACACGAGCAAGATCAGATGTTTATGCGTGCCGCAATGGTAGAAGCAAAACGTGCGGCTTCTGTTGGTGAAATCCCTGTAGGGGCTATATTGGTTTATAACGGTGAGATTATCGCCCGCGGTTGCAACCAGAGCATAACCCTCAACGACCCGTCGGCTCATGCTGAGATGCAGGCAATTCGAGCGGCAGGTGATGTCCTCAATAATTATCGAATGCTCGATTGCACGCTTTATGTCACCCTCGAACCCTGTCCGATGTGCGCTGGGCTATTGGTGCATAGTCGTATTAAACGCCTGGTGTTTGGTGCCCGTGATGAGAAAACCGGCGCATGTGGTAGTGTTTTTAATTTGGTGCAATCGGAGCAACTCAATCATCAGCTGGAGATAACTGCTGGCGTACTCGCACAGGAATGCTCAGAAAATTTGTCCGCTTTTTTCAAGCAAAGACGTGCCGATAAGAAAAAACAAAAGCAGGCAAAACAACAGGGATCATAGCCGTCACTCAACCCGCCAACCAACCAGTTGAATTAAATAACTCATTTAAATTCAGATGGTTATTTGAGTACGTCGCGAACGCCCTAGATAGCAATAATAGGTGTCGTTGATAAACACTTGCAACAGGCTAGTGCAAACTTTCATGTTTAGACTAAAGCCACACGCAACAGCGCTTAACTACCTTCCTGGCTTTGCAACACGACCCGGAAAAATACCCGATAACGCGCATTAACTTTACGATGCGTTGAACGCGCCTGGCGACGCCGGTGATTCGATCTTAGCGCTTTTCTTTTCATGACAACCTCCGTGATACCATAAAATTAGCCATAAACTGACGATGACCTCGTGCATATTTAAAAGGTCAATGTGGTGAACTATTGCTATCACCTACACAGGTTTTGGCCAATGGCATTACTCTTTAAGTATACAAAACCAATATGACATTTTTATGACCTGGGTGTCGAGGCCAACACCCTGGAAAGTAGGAATTTTGATAGTTTGCTCTGTAATGGCAAGTTTTTCAGCACGTTAGCTATTTAGTTATCATGCAAATTTTCTTCATCTAAATGCACTAGCGTGTCGTAATAGGCGCGAATATTCTCCACGTAGCGCACCGGTTCATCGCCTCGAACATAACCGTACTTTGCATGCTGGTAGTACTTTCTCTCTTTGAGCTGTGGCAACGTAGTCTTAACATCGAGCCAGCGATCCGGATCGCCGCCTTGTTGTTCGGTTAACAAACGAGCGTCCTCTAAATGCCCCCAACCAATATCGTAAGCGGCCAGCGCAAACCATTGTCTGTCCGGGTTACTAATGCGATGAGGGATGCGGGCAAACATTTGCTGAAACAGTTTAGCAGCACCGCGTACACTCTGCTCTGCATCCAAACGGGAATGGACATCCAATTGCTGCGCTGTTTTTTTATCCAGCATCATCATTCCCCGCTCTCCCGTGTGGGAACGAGCAGTCGGTTGCCATTGTGACTCCTGATACGCAATGGCCGCCAACAAACGCCAGTCCATTCCTTCCGCATGGCGACGGAACATGGGTTCAAACTGAGCCAGTTTTACCTTGGTAGCATTAACAAAACCGCTGTTATCGACGCCATCGATGGTTGTAATGTCGGTATAATATTTTTGCGTTAAGGTCAGTAAAGTCCCGTCATGATGCGCTTCGCCAAAAAATTCCACTAATGAAGCCAGTAATGCATCATCAGCGTTTTTTAAGAGCATCCAGGCAATGGGTTGTGATTGTTGAATGGTAAAGGCCACATTGATTTGCGGGTAGGTTTGTTGATTTAGTGTCAGCGTATTTGAATCGACGATGGTAAAATCAATGTCCCCTTCTGCGACCGCTCGCAACAATTCCTCACTATCATGGGAGCTACTTTCCTGCCACTTTAATTGCGGCTCAAGCTTTTGTAATTGCTTTAGGTTTTGCGCGTGAGAAGAGTCTTTTACGACCAGCAATTTTCCGTCAACTTCACTAATGGATTTAGGCCATTTGCCACCTTGTTTAAAGACCAGTTCCTGAGAAACCTGTCCGTAACTTGGTGCAAAGCGGTATTTTTCCAAACGCTCACTGGTCACACTAATTCCAGCCGCGACAAAGTCTACTTGCCCGGATTCGAGCTTGTGTAACAATTCACTTAGATTCTTGGCCGGTACCATCTCCAACTCGACATCAATGTACTGGCTGTACCTACGTGCCAATTCATATTCAAAACCAGCTTCGTGAGATGCGTGATGATAATAATTCCCAGGCCCCTGCAAAGTACCGACCCGCAACGTATTATGTTCGAGAATTTGCTCTAGGGAAGCGGGTTTGTCCGGTTCGCTACAGGCAAATAGCATAAATGCCACTGCCGACAACAAAACCAGTCGAAGATGTTGAGCTGTATGGATAAATTTTTTCATAATAATTTTATTGTGTCGTGAATTATGCAAATTTTACAGCACTTTTTCGAATTAGTTCGCTTTAAGCGGGTTTTTATCTTATCAAAGGTCATCTTTTCTTCTATAATGCGCAGCAAAATTTACCCTTCAATCTAACCATGGTATTTAGTTTATGGAAATCCTACGCGGCGCTCCGGCGTTATCCGATTTCAGATTAAAAAAACTCCTGACGCAATGTGCGCAATTGAATCTGCCGGTCACTGACATTTATGCAGAGTTCATGCACTTTTCGCACAATGATGCGGCGTTGACCAGCGATGAACTCAGCAAACTGCAAAAGCTGCTGACTTATGGGCCAACCATCGAAGAACACGAGCCGCAAGGTACTCTCTTCCTGGTGACTCCTCGCCCTGGAACCATCTCCCCCTGGTCTTCCAAATCTACCGACATCGCACACAACTGTGGCTTAGAAAAAATCATCCGACTTGAACGTGGTATCGCCTACTACGTTGAAACGTCAAATGAGTTATCCGCAGAGCAACAAAATGCATTGCTTGCGCTGTTCCATGACCGAATGATGGAAGTGGTATTTGCGAACTTTGAACAAGCGGAGCAATTATTCGCAAGCGCCGAACCTGGCTCTTTGGCATCCGTGGATATATTAACCGGTGGTCGCGAAGCACTGGCTAAAGCCAATATTGAATTGGGTCTGGCATTGGCCGATGATGAAATTGACTATTTAGTGGAAAATTTCAGCAAATTGGGTCGCAACCCAAATGACATCGAATTGTACATGTTTGCCCAGGCAAACTCAGAACATTGTCGTCATAAAATCTTTAACGCCGATTGGACAATCGACGGTGTTGCTCAGGATAAATCATTGTTTAAAATGATTAAAAACACCTATGAGCTTAACAGTGATTTTGTCTTGAGTGCCTATAAAGATAATGCTGCGGTTATGACCGGTTCTGAAGCCGGCCGTTTCTTCCCGAACCCAGTAAGCCATGAATACGAATACACTCAGGAAGACATCCAAATCCTGATGAAAGTCGAAACCCATAACCACCCAACCGCTATCTCACCTTACCCTGGTGCGGCAACCGGCTCTGGTGGTGAAATTCGCGACGAAGGTGCCACCGGTATTGGTTCGAAACCGAAAGCGGGCCTCGTCGGCTTCACGGTTTCAAATTTGCGCATCCCTGGTTTTGAACAACCTTGGGAAACGGATTTTGGTAAACCCGGTCGTATCGTCACTGCATTGGATATCATGATTGAAGGTCCGTTAGGTGGCGCTGCATTTAACAACGAATTTGGCCGCCCCAATATTCTTGGTTATTTCCGTACTTACGAAGAACAGGTGCATTCATTTAACGGTGAAGAAATTCGTGGTTACCACAAACCAATTATGTTGGCCGGTGGATTAGGCAATATTCGCGACGAACACGTCCAAAAAGGTGAAATCGTTGTTGGTGCTAGCCTGATCGCACTTGGTGGGCCAGCAATGAACATCGGCCTTGGTGGCGGTGCAGCCTCTTCCATGGCGTCCGGTCAGTCTAATGAAGATTTAGATTTTGCCTCGGTACAGCGTGAAAACCCAGAAATGGAACGTCGTTGTCAGGAAGTTATTGACCGATGCTGGCAGCTTGGTGATGACAACCCTATTTTATTTATCCACGACGTGGGTGCTGGTGGCTTATCCAATGCATTCCCGGAACTGGTCGCCGATGGTGGCCGTGGTGGTAAGTTTGAGTTGCGCAATGTTCCAAACGACGAGCGCAGCATGTCGCCACTGGAAATCTGGTGTAATGAATCTCAAGAACGCTATGTATTGGCCGTCGCGCCAGAGCGTATGGATGAATTTAAAGCCATTTGTGAACGTGAACGCGCGCCATTTGCAGTGGTCGGATACGCAACCGAAGAAGAACACCTGACGTTAACCGATTCGCATTTTGCCGATGACGCTGAGAAAAATACGCCAATCGATCTGTCTTTGGACTTATTGTTAGGTAAGCCTCCGAAAATGCACCGTCAGGTAGCAAGCAAAACCGAAACCGGTAAAGCGCTTGCCCTTGATGACATTACCCTAGATGACGCCGCAGATCGCATTTTGAGTCTGCCAACAGTTGCAGAGAAAACCTTCTTAATCACCATTGGTGATCGCAGTGTTACCGGCATGGTAAACCGCGATCAAATGGTTGGTCCCTGGCAGGTACCTGTGGCAGATTGTGCGGTAACCGCTGCAGCGCTTGACAGTTATCATGGTGAAGCAATGTCCCTTGGTGAACGCACCCCTGTGGCATTGTTAAATTATGGCGCCTCGGCAAGACTGGCAGTGGCTGAGTCACTCACCAATATTGCCAGTGCCGATATTGGCGATTTAAACCGAATCAAACTGTCTGCAAACTGGATGGCCGCAGCGGGCCACCCGGGTGAAGATGCCGGTCTTTATGAAGCCGTAAAAGCCGTTGGTGAAGAGTTATGTCCAGAACTTGGTCTAACCATCCCTGTGGGTAAAGACTCAATGTCGATGAAAACCCAATGGCAAGATGAAAACGGTGAAGATAAAGCGGTAACATCACCACTCTCTCTGGTTATCACTGCATTTGGCCGTGTCGAAGACATTCGTAAAACCGTAACCCCGCAATTACGCACCGATAAAGGTGAGTCGCGTATTGTTGCCATTGACCTTTCCGGTGGTAAAAACCGATTGGGCGGTTCTTGTCTTGCTCAGGTTTACAAGCAACTGGGTACACAAACCCCGGATGTTGACGATGCGAAAGTACTAAAAGGATTCTTCAACGCCATCCAAACTCTGGTTCGCGAAGAAAAACTGCTGGCATACCATGACCGTTCCGATGGTGGTTTGTTCGCCGCGGTTGCGGAAATGGCATTCGCAGGCCACACCGGTGTTGATATTGATATCAGTAAACTCGTTGGTGATGATTTAAGCGTATTGTTTAACGAAGAACTCGGTGCTGTGATTCAAATCCGAGAAACGGATATCGATGCCATCCATGCGGTTTTTGCTGACCATGGCATTTTAGAGTACTGCACCGATATTGGTCGTTTGAATAATGACGATCAAATCCGCTTTAGCCGTGACGGCGATGAAGTCTTGAGTAATACTCGCACCCACTTCCGTACGGTTTGGGCGCAAACTACATTCAGAATGCAATCGTTACGCGATAACCCTGAGTGCGCCGAACAAGAACATATGCTTAAGTTTGATACTGAAGATCCAGGTCTGAATGTAAACTTAACCTTTGATCTTAACGACGATATTGTCGCCTCGCATATCGCAGCTGACGCAGAAAACGAAACCAATCCGAAAGTCGCAATTTTACGTGAGCAAGGGGTCAACTCCCACGTAGAGATGGCCGCAGCATTTGATCGTGCTGGTTTTATTACGGTCGACGTGCATATGTCCGACGTTCTCGCGGGTCGTGTCGATTTGGCTGACTTTAAAGGCTTAGTTGCCTGCGGTGGTTTCTCCTACGGTGACGTACTGGGCGCTGGTGAAGGTTGGGCGAAATCGATTTTGTTTAACGATAAAGCGCGCGAAATGTTTAAGACATTCTTCCACCGTGAAGATACGTTCTCTTTGGGGGTATGTAATGGTTGTCAGATGCTTTCTAATCTTCATGAAATCATCCCTGGCTCTGATGCATGGCCGCGTTTCGTGCAGAATAAATCTGAGCGTTTCGAAGCACGTTTCTCACTGGTAGAAATTCAGCAAAGCCCATCCATATTCTTTAAAGGTATGGAAGGCTCACACATGCCAATCGCCGTTTCACATGGTGAAGGTCGTGCCGAGTTTACGTCAGAGCAAGCCATTGCAGACGCAAATGATTCCGGTACAGTGGCGATGCGTTATGTCGACAACTATGGTCAGATAACAGAAACGTATCCTTCAAACCCGAATGGTTCACCGGATGGTATTACGTCCCTTACAACAACCGATGGCCGGGTGACGATTATGATGCCACATCCTGAACGTGTATTTAGAACTGTGGCCAACTCCTGGCATCCCGATGAGTGGCAAGAAGACTCGCCATGGGTGCGTATGTTCCGCAACGCCAGAAAGTTTGTCGGTTAATAACATTTCAATGCTTAAAAAAGCGCCTCCGGGCGCTTTTTTTCTTTGTCCGCGTATGTAGTATTACGCTATTCATGTACGACCTCCCGAGGTTTATTACCAACATTTTCGAGTGCCTGACACCCTAACAACATCTTCATCGGTCGCAATGCCTTAGTCCCTTACTTTGTGGTTCATCTATTTTCTGCTCATCTATTTTTTTGCTCATCTATACTTAGCACAGTTTAATTTCGATAAGCGAGATACCGATGTTACGCCGCCAATTTTTAAACCGACTGGGATTGGGTATGGGAGCCGCATTTCTTCCCGCGAGTCAGGCACTTGCATTAGGTGCAAGCGGGAATTCAAATCCACAAAATCCTGCCAATGCCGGACCAATATCTCAGGGAGACTGGAAAGCGTTAAGAGACTTGTTTCCGCTGACTCGCGACTACATACAGCTCGCGACATTCTTACTGGCATCACACCCAAAACCTGTCGCCGATGCGATTAACCGTCATCGCCAGGCTTTCGACGAAAACCCTGCCGATTACTGGCATAGCAAATACTTAACGATTGATCACGACATAGCCAAATCTGCTGCGGATTACATGGGCGGAGAGCCACAATGCATTGCCTTAACCGATAGCACCACGATGGGACTGGGCCTGGTTTACAGCGGTCTGAAACTAAATTCTGGCGAGGAAATACTGCAAACCACTCACGACCATTATTCGACCGATATGTCTTTAGCCCACCGTGCTAAAAGAACCAGTGCAAAAGTGAGACAAGTCGCACTTTATGAGAATGCCTGGCAAGTGGATGTTGATGACGTATGTCAACGGCTAAAAGCGGCAATTAAACCCGAAACACGGGTATTTGCTTGCACTTGGGTGCATTCATCGACAGGCGTTAAACTGCCAATACGGGCGATGGCCGATGTAATAGAAGAAATGAATCGCACCCGTAACGACAATGAGCAAATTTTATTTTGCGTCGATGGGGTACACGGCTTTGGTATTGAAGATCAGGATGTCAGTAAGCTCGGTTGTGATTTCTTTATTGCCGGCACCCATAAATGGATCTTTGGTCCAAGAGGGACAGGTGTTATCTGGGGAAAAGAAACTGCGTGGCAACGCAGCGAAGTTGTGATCCCGAGCTTTAGTGCCTCCTATGAAGTCTGGTTAGGAACTATTGAGCAGAAACAAGTGCCTATCGGTGAACATATGACGCCAGGTGGATTTCACTCGTTTGAACATCGTTGGGCGCTACCTGAAGCGTTCAAATTACATCGTCAGCTCGGCAAAGACAATGTGCAGCAAAGGATACACCAGCTAAATACCCAAACCAAACAAGGGTTAGCAAAAATGTCCCACATAAAACTGCACACGCCAATGGCTACGCAATTGTCCAGTGGCTTGGTTTGCTTTGAAGTCGATGGCATGCATCCAGAAGAGGTGGTAAAAACCTTACACAGTAAGGGCATCATTATGAGCAATACTCCTTATCGGAAAACCTATGCCCGATTTGCCCCATCGCTAATTAATAACGAAAATGAAATCGAGCAGGCGTTGGCGCAAATAAAAGCACTGGCCTAAGCAATGCAACATGACCAATTGTTTACAGGAAGGCTGGTATGGAAATAATCGAGGTTGATAATGCAACCTTTGAAATTCATCAAGATTTTATCATCGCGCGCTTTGCCGAAGGTAGCGATCAGGGGCTTGAAGAAGCGGTTCTTGTACGTGCCCTGCTAGCGGATAAATTTACCGGAAAATTTGGCTGGATATCGGATCGTATCAACAGCTACTCGATTCAGCCAAAATTTATCGAAGGGGTATTGGAAGATTTTGATCACTTAAAGTGTATGGCATGGGTCACATATGGATGCGCAATAAAAACCGAGGTTAGCAAACTTTCTGGATTTATCCCCGAAAGCATAGAAAAGAAATCATTTGAATCTTTAGCTGAAGCGGTGATCTGGACTAAATCTTACCTAAATACGTTGCCATCAGAGTAAGCTTCCCTTGCACTGAGAAAGTCTATGGAATCAATTAAGTCAAACAATGCAATTTATGAACTTCATGAAAATTATGTGATCGCGAAATACTTTGAAGGAAGTGATCCTGGCTTACAAGAAGCAATATTTATCTATCGATTTCTTGCTGAAAAATACACCTCGGATTTTGGCTGGATATCAGATCGTGTTAACAGCTATTCAAGCCACCCGGAATTTATCCACAATTTACTGGAGGATTTTTCCAATTTCAAATGCATTGCATGGGTAACATACAAAGATTCACTAAAGACCAGAATCAGTCCACTGCCGGGTTTCCTACCCAAACGAATAAAAACCAGCAGCTTCCATTCTTTACCTGAAGCCGTTGCCTGGACACAAACGATATTGTCAAAATCAAGCGACTAAGCAAACACAAAAATTACCCTAAGATTACGCTCGTATTGAATGCCTGATGGCGAATGCTTAATCGCTTCAGGCTTAATTGGCTCACGTTCAATTACCAGTTTTTTTAATCTTGGCCCTTAAAGCCACACGTGAATAACTGTTCTTTTTTAGTTAGCTGCCTGTAATTGTGCTTGCTCCGGCGCAGGTGTGATTCTCACCCACTGACTGGCAATCAGTGAACATGTTGCAATTGCTGCACCACTATAAAAAACCCAGGAAGGCTCGACTAGCCACATCAAACCAAACGATGCAGGTATCACCACCGCCGCAATATGATTAATGGTAAAGCTGACGCCAGCATTCGAAGCGATATCAGCAGGATCGGCAATCTTTTGAAAATAGGTTTTAATCGCAATCGCCATCGCAAAAAAGATATGATCAATCACATACAAACCTGCTGCAACGTAAGCGTTTTCGACTAAACCATAGCCAGTAAAAACAATGATCAAACCGATGTATTCCAACGTGAGTGCTTTACGCTCACCAACTTTCCCAATCCATTGGCCGACCTTTGGCGCGATATAAATATTCAAAACATGATTGAGCATATACAGCAAGGTGATGTCTGCGACCGAATAGCCAAATTTTTCCACCATCATAAAGCCGGCAAATACCACAAATATCTGACGTCTGGCACCACTTAAAAAAGTCAAAAAGTAATACAGAGAATAACGTTTACGCAACACGATATGTTTGTGTTGCGCCACTTTCACCGGAAACAACGGCATGTACAGCCATAACCAGGCGGTAAGGGCGAGCCCTAAGCCACCAAGAATTAAATAGGCGGTGGCAAAAGGCATTGATAAATATTCAAACGCGATATAAATAAAACCA
Organism: Thalassotalea litorea; assembly: GCF_005843925.1. Lineage (GTDB taxonomy): Bacteria > Pseudomonadota > Gammaproteobacteria > Enterobacterales > Alteromonadaceae > Thalassotalea_A > Thalassotalea_A litorea_A. Next base: position 202,377 of record NZ_VCBC01000004.1, on the reverse strand, counting down.
TATACGACGAGTGCCGCAATGGATTTAATCGACAATAACTTCCCCAATTTTGCCGGTGCTTCCTGTTTAGAAAACCATTGCAGACTTAAGGATTGGTTAACCGTTTCAAAGTAATGAAAACCTATCGACATCAACACCGTAGTGGCATACAAACCGTATTCGAATGGAAAGAAGCCCGTAATTGCGACCCCAACGGTTAGCAAACATAAAGAGACCAGAGCAAAGTGTTGCTCTTTGATAACCAACAACAGAAATACCGCAGTAAAGGCAAGAAAGCCGGGGATTTCACGCAATGACTGCAACATACCGATTTCGGCACCGGTGAAATCCGCGGCTTCAATGGTGAAGTTATTTAACAACGCCTGCCAACCCGAAAAGCTTAAGGTCATGATGACCGAGGAAACAATTAAAAAGACAAAAGGAGTACGCCAGGAAGAAGATGCAGGCTGAGTCATAACGGTCATAAAAGTCTATGGGAGCAAAGACATAAGAGTATCAGGAAACATCCATTATTGATATTTCTTGCGACAATTATTGTTCAATAATTCAGTTATGGGTATGCTTATATCCATGCCAGTTAACCCGTCCAATAAGAGTCCTGAATGAAAGACCACGAAAACGCACCGCTCACTGATTACATTGAATATCCACCCGCTGAAATGTTAGCGCGTTCAGCGCAGTTCTATGACGATATCAAGCGTCGCCATTCGGTTCGCAAATTTAGCGAACGCGCGGTTGATAAAGCGATTATTGAAAACTGCATTAAAGCGGCAGGTAGAGCACCAAGTGGTGCGAACCACCAGCCCTGGCATTTCGTAGCCATTGAATCCGCACATGTAAAAAAACAAATTCGAGAACAGGCCGAAGCCTTAGAGCAAAGTTTTTATCAAGGCCGTGCAGGTGATGAATGGTTAGAAGCATTAAAGCCCTTAGGGACGGATTCTAACAAACCATATTTGGAACACGCTCCCTGGTTGATCGCAGTGTTTAGTCAGAAAAAAGGGGGAATTCATGCCGATGAAAAAAATACGAATTACTACGTCCATGAATCCGTTGGTCTGGCTACAGGCTTTCTGTTAAATGCCCTGCACCACAGTGGCTTAGTTACCTTAACCCATACGCCCAAGCCCATGTCATTTTTAAGCAAAGTCTGTAATCGAGATGATAATGAACGGCCGTATATGCTGATTATTGCAGGTTATCCCGCGGATGACGCCACCGTACCTGAGCATGCCTTGGTCAAAAAAAGCCTGAAAGATATCGCTACGTTTATCTAACGAGTCTTTTGGGCGCAGCATTAACTTTCATCACCCTCGTCTTCGCCCTCAATATTTTGCCTTTGTACATGGGCAATCAATTGAGGAAAAAAGCATTCAAAACTGGCTCGGTACAGTTCATACCGAGCCTGCACAGGAGCGATCGCCGCATCTAGTGGGTTGGCAAAACGCATTCGCCGACCAATCCCTTGTAGCGCCCGGTCAACATTGGCGAAATCCTGATAGCCACTTAACCAATCCTGAGAAATCATTCGCTCAACCATAATTTGCATTTTTTCAGGCATTAAAGGATAACCCTGTGCTAACTTTTGATAGCTGTGTTGGCGAAATTCCAGGAAATTTTTGTCACTAAACTGCTGCCATTGCAACGCTAGAAAATGATCAAATACCACATCAGAAATAATCCCCGAAAACCTTTGCAATTGTGGTGGCAAACAGGATTTCAATGCTCGTACCTTTGGGTGACTATCGGTAAAACGATCAATGCTGCGGTGATTATGAATGCCAAGTTGCACAGCGAGAGGGAGTTGCTTGATATCCAATCCCTGACAAAAATCTCCCATGAGATTGCCGGTAAGCGAATCCCGATTGGTTTTGGCAAGGTATAAATGAGCCAGGTAGTTCATGTCATTCGTAGCGTAATGGGTACGATTCTAATTACCGCCAGGTACATGCTTAACATTGGTTTAGCACCAATTTCCGTAACCGGTTATGGCCAACCACGGGCGCTATATTCGATTCACGGCTTGCAATTTTTTCAAAGCCCTGGCGCAGATACAACTGCTCGGCTTTGGGATTGCTATGGGCAACATCTAAGACTACAGATTGATAATTCTCTGATATTGCTTGTTGCTGGACAAACTCAATGAGTTGTTGACCGATCCCTTGTCCGCGCAGGTTTTTAACGACCCCAAGATGAGCCAGATAAAGGGCATTAGCCTCAGGTTTGGGCACAATACATTCAAAAGCCAGACCGCGTTTGGCGGCAATCGGGAAGTTCCAGCGACAGACACTCAGCATGTCGAGTATGCAACCCACTTCCATTTTTATCAGTTGCTGACGATCAAAGCAGGCCACTGAACCGACAATAACACCATCGATAAGGGCAACATAATGGTTTTGAAAACCGAACTGGCTACGTCCTTTATTGACGCTGTAATGTAAAAATTTTCTGCCATCGGTAAACACATAATCAAATGCTACTGGACCAGAGCTGTAGATCAGTTCTACCAATGCCGATAATTGGCTTGCCACCAATGCCGGCGTAACGCGGACGATTTGTATCTCAGACATAGGGCAGGCCAAATAATATCGACTGACAATAGAGAAAGCTTAACTGATATCTAATTCGATATCAGTACATCCTTGCCGACAACGGATTGTCGCGCCCTTGCTATCCTGGGTTTCCAAAAATTGCAGATTTTGCTGACAAGTCGGACATTTTGCAGGCTTGCCCATCAAAATGCGCTTAATCAGGGCTTTTTGGTCATTATAAGATTTTGCGGATAATTTATTTAATTGTTTTAGTTGATTTCGATCCATTCAAAACTTCTCTGGGGTTATTCTGGAATTACTCAGAACTGTGCGGCGGACAATACCAACCATCATAGATACCATCGAATTTTCGTGCATGGGTTTCTAACAACATCTGATAACCAATAATGTTGTCGTAACTCGCTGGCATTTCTGGGTATGCGGTGATTTCCCATGGATGTTCGGGATTATCTAAATACGGACAAAAGGATAATTTTTGGTTATTTTCGAGCAGGATTTGTCCAAACTGCAGCGCTTTTTCCTGACTTGGAAAAATCACTGAAAATTGAATTTCTCGAGGAGTTGTCAATTTGTCTCCGGTTTGCAACATATGCCAAAGCATATTGCCATTGGAGTCAGAAGGATATTTGGAAAGATCTCTAGCCACGGTGCACCTTACGAAGATTATTATATGAAGCTTATACCCAAGTTATACGAAATTTATACAAAACTCATACTAAACTGATACTAAATAACGAGTTAGATAATTTTCTAATCCTGCTTTATCTAGCTTAGCAAGGGTTGTCGGATTTCGAAACTCGTTGCAGGGTAAATTTATCACCGCTGACGATGTGTTCATAGGTAAATTGTTTGGTTGTTAGTTCCAATACTCGATAAGCGTGATAGTTGTCCGCATTCGTGCGATCGGCCTGATATTCACTATCATGTTCAATCTCAGAGTTTGTGATCGTAAAGTGAATATCTGCGACTAAGCCCCAATCTCCAAATTCACTGATTTGAGACAGCAACTTCCCTTCCAGGTTATAGGTATAAAATGTGAATACGAATCGCCCATCTTCGGTTAATTCAGCAATTTCACTAAATTGTTGTTTACCTAAATCTTCGCTGCGATGCCAAACCCCAACTAATTGCTCACGTTGATACACGTTCTTTCCACATTATGCATAGCTCAATGACTACCCCATACTTTAACAAAAATTACAGCATCTTATCGTCAAAAACCGACATTTGGCGTGTTTTAAGTTGATTTAACACCACCAACCCAGTTTAATCAGGGCTAAACTAATAAAAACGGGTTCAAATATCACGCTTATGCGCAAATCAACGCTATTTATCTCTGCCTTGATAACAGTAATTCTGTCAGCCAGTTTCATTGTTCGGAGTGAACAACGACCTCTGTCAGTGACCGACATCATGAAATTTCGCAGTATCGATGATGCCAGACTTTCCAATAATGGAAAGTGGCTGGCATATGCCGCTGAACCAGACCGTGGTAACACTACCTATTATGTGCAATCCGTTACCAGCGACGTACGATATCAGGTAGCTCGTGGCACCTCAGGCTATTTCAGTGATAATTCCCAATACATCGCCATCACGCAAGCGCCAGCATTACTTGCGCGGGAAAAAGCCACTAAGAAAACCCGTAAAGATTTGAAAAATGAGCTGATGGTGATTAATTTGATCACTGGCGAAAAGCACCACTTCCTCGACGTTGAAGATTTTCAATTACACCTCAATTCTCATTGGCTAGCTTTCTCCCAGACAATTAAGGCTGATGACAACGCCAAAGATACGCCATCATCGTCAAGTGAAGATGCAGAGGCTATCGAGCCAGAAGAAGCCAAACTTGCGGCTAACGATAAAGAAGAGGCACCCGAGCTTTATAACAAAAAGCAAATTAATCAGTCGTTGACCCTGGTCGATTTACGCAATGGCGAAAAGCAAATCATTGAGCATGTTGATGCCTATCAATTTTCTCCACAGCAGCCTATGCTCGCGTATAGCGCTTCCAGCGAAGACGGTAGCGACAACGGTTTATATTTACGAAACCTTGAAAGTGCCAATAACAATGCCATTGCGAAACAAAAAAATGCCAGCTTCAGCCAATTAAGCTGGAATGAACAAGGCAATACCCTGGCATATCTGCAAGGGGATTTTAGTGAAAAAACGGAACGTCGCCAGCACCAGTTAGCACTCGTTTCAATCGCCAGAAACAAAACGAAAACCAAAACTGTCGACATCAGCAAGCGCGCGCCCGACTTAGCCAACCCTTACATCCCTTCAGTAAGCAAGCTTACCTGGAGCCAGGATGACAAACGCCTGTTTTTTGGATTTAAGTCGCTTCCGGAAGCACCAGCAGAACCGGCCAAAATAAAAACCGAAGACGATTTGTTTGATATCGAGCGTTTAACCAAGCAAAAGCAACTTCAGGTTTGGCATGGTGATGACCCGTTAATCAAGACCAACGAAAAGTTTCAATATAATCGTGATAAAAAGCACACTTATCCGGCGGTATACCATGTCGCTAAAAATAAAGTCGTGCCTTTAGCCAGCAAAGATATCCCACAACTGCGCATTAATGAAAATGACCAGGCTTTAATAGCCAGCAGCGATTTGAAATATCGAAAACTACGCACCTGGGAAGGGTTTTTCAGTGATTTCTATTTAATCGATATCGATGATGGCGAGCAAACCTTAATCAAAGAAAAACTTAGCTCATACAATGATATGAAAGTCAGTGAATCTGGCCGGTATGTGGCGTATTACAATGATGGTCATCTCTGGATTTACGACAGCCGTAAGAATCGTCACCGCAACTTAACTGCGGACATGCCGATAAGTTTTGCCAATGAAGATCATGATTATCCGTCAAATGTGCCTGGCTATGGTATTGCCGGTTGGATTGAAGATGATCAAGGCTTCTTAGCCTACGATAAATTCGATATCTGGTTTTTCTCCTATGACGGCGATGATCGAGATTGTTTAACCTGTGATATGGGGCGTGTCGAGCAACGGCAATTTCGCATCAATATCGAAGATGAAGATCATCATGTGTTTGACGAAGCGCAAACCTTGTTATTAACCAGTTACAACGATCAAATGAAAAATTTTGGCTTTTATCAGCTGGCGTTAAATAGCAATAAATTGACAAAGTTGGTCGAAGAAAACAAAAAGTTTGAATATCTGAGCACCGCCAAAGACGCCGATGCGATTATTTACACTCGTGAAGATTTTAATGAATTCCCTGATTTATGGGTCAGCAACCATGGCTTTGATAACGCCAAAAAGCTGACCGAGGTTAACCCGCAAAAAGAAGAGTTTTTATGGGGAGATGCTGAGTTGGTTGAATGGACGTCGACCATGGGAGAAGCCCACCAAGGTGTATTGATAAAGCCGGCGAACTATGTCGAAGGACAAACCTACCCAGTACTGGTTTATTACTATCGACTATTTTCTCAGCGCCTCTATGAATTTAACGCGATGAACGTGAATCATCGTCCAAACTTCCCATTTTATTCATCCAATGGTTATGCGATTTTCCTACCGGATGTGCATTTTGAAATCGGTACTGTTGGTCATTCCACCAACAAGTCAATTTTACCCGGCATTCAGAAAATCATTGATATGGGTATTGCCGATAAAGACGCCATTGGTTTGCACGGGCATAGCTGGAGTGGTTATCAGACTTTGTTTGCGATTACCGAAACCGATATGTTTGCCGCAGCCGTATCCGGTGCGCCGGTTGCCAATATGACCAGTGCTTATTCTGGTATTCGTTTAGGAACCGGTCTTGCGCGGCAATTTCAATACGAAAAAGGGCAAAGCCGAATTGGCGCCAGTTTATTCGAACGCAGAGATCTTTACATTGAAAACTCACCGGTATTTTTCGCTGACCGCATTAACACGCCGTTGCTGATGCAGTTTGGCGATATTGATGATGCGGTCCCATGGCAGCAGGGTGTAGAAATGTATCTGGCGATGCGTCGTTTGGGTAAAGAGGTCATTTTGTTACAGTATGAAGGTGAACCGCATCACTTGAAAAAGTATCCCAATAAAGTGGATTACACCATCAAAATGAAACAATACTTTGATCACTTCCTCAAAGGCGAGCCGGCGCCAAAATGGATGACGGAAGGCGAGGCCTACCGTGAATAACTAAAACCATGAAAGCGGCTTACCAGCCGCTTTTTTTTGCGTCTCTCCAGCTAAATCGCCAATCAACTGCCGCAACCATCCAGGACAAAACTCACTCACGGATTTGCAGAGCCTGAATTTTCAATACCGATCAACAATAAGGAAAAATCGCGATTTGTGAATATTCTGGCCAAACGTTATTGTTTAAAACATAATCAATAAGGATTTGAATACGTTACAGAGGGATCTGATGAAAATTTCAGACTTTACATACTTGCATCTTTTCGGTTTGCTTTTAGCGCTTACATTGTCAATACCCAGTAGCGCCGCCTCTATCGCGCCACCAATCGAAGCATTCTCCAGCACCCCAGATGTTGCAAATGTAACGCTTTCACCTGATGGCCGCTATCTGGCTTCGATCGTCAAAGTGACAGGAGAATCATCAGGATCCGTTGTAAGCATTGTTGATATTGATACCCAAAGTACCCTGCATTCTATGTTTACGGATAACAACAAGTATGTATTAACTTCATTATTTTGGGCAAACAATGAAGTCTTGCTGGTAACGGCAAAATTTCCTGCCTTTCGCGGCAATACGCCAAGCGATGAATGGCGAACCTATCAGGTGCATGCCAAAACGGGTGAGAACAAAACAATTATTCCTAAACACTTGGGCAGGAAGTTGCGTTACACACCACAAATTCAAACAAGAGTTGTCGATTTATTACCTGATGATAAAGAGCATATTCTGGTCGCACTAGCCGGAACTCGTGCGCAAATTGAAACCAGTATTTATAAAATTAAATTAGGATTTTACGGCGATAACGACTTTGAAACACTGCAGCAACCCATTGATGGCGTGCGCGATTGGATCTCGGATAACCAACATAACATTCGTATCGGTATCAAGGTAGACGGTACAAATTTCGACATTATTGAACGTAAAGATGCCCTCCAACCTTTTCGGACACTATGGTCGTATGAGGCGTTTAGCGATAAGAAAATAATGCCTTTAGGCTTTGCTAACAATCCAGATATTCTATATGTCTTAGCATTACATCAAGGCAAAGATGCGCTGTTTAAAGTCAATATTCAAGACCCAAAACTGCAATTGCAACTTGTCTTTGCCAATGCCAGTTATGACGTTAGTGGTCAATTACGTCGCGATCCGACGACGAGCAATGTGATCGGTATTGGCAATCATTATTGGGATTCGCATATTTCACGATTGCAATCCTCAGTCGATGCAGTGCTATTAAATACCAACAATGTATTACTCGGCATATCAAAAGATGCAAACCGCTATCTGGTTTATTCGAGTAGTGCTCAAGAGTCCGGTACTTATTATCTTGGTGATAGAAAGGCCAAATATTTAAAAGCCGTCGCGCATAAATATCTTGCCCTGCCTCCTGAAAAGCTGTCTCCTCGGACAGAAATTTCCTTTAAAGCGCGCGATGGGTTGACCATTAAAGGGTATCTGACCTTACCCAGAGACAAGTTTGCAGGCAAACTTCCCACCATAGTATTTCCTCATGGTGGGCCTATCAGTCGGGAAACGTCAGGGTTTGACTACTGGAGTCAATTTCTGGCGAGTAGAGGCTATGCCGTTCTGCAAATCGATTTTCGTGGTTCGTCAGGATATGGACACGACTTTATGATGCGAGGTCTTAAACAATGGGGAAAAGCCATGCAGGATGACATTGAAGATGGTACTCGCTGGCTGATTTCTCAAAACATCGCCGCAGCTGATAAAATATGCATTCTTGGCGCCAGTTATGGCGGTTATGCGGCACTAATGGGCACCATTAAAACCCCGGAACTTTACCAATGCGCAGTCAGTTTCGCAGGCATTACTGATGTTGAAATGTTGGTGAAATACTCGCGACGATATCGAAACTCTCAACTTGTGGAGAAGCAAATAGGCAATGACTATCAAGCCCTATGGAATATCTCTCCAGTAAAGCATGCGCAGAAAATTAACACGCCGATTTTACTGCTTCATGGTGAATACGATCGCACCGTACGCTATCGTCATTCTGAAATTATGGCCCGTGAATTAAATAGCCACAATAAAGTGGTTCAATTTGTCACTTTAGATAAAGGCGATCATTTTTTGAGTATTTCCGACAATCGCCAGAAAGCGTTTCAGGCAATAGAAGCGTTTTTATCGAAGTATTTATCACCTTCAAGCGGTTAATAAATGGTTTTACAAGTCAAAACGATGCAAATTATATCAAGGGGTCAGAGTTATTGATTTTCAACCACTCTGACCCCTTGATGTTATTCACTGCAAATGTCGTCTTCGTCAACGACCATTTTAATGTCGCTAAAGCCCATTCTGGCAAATTCCTTCTGGCGAAAGTCTTTTACTGCATGTTTTCCTTTCGAGGTCATTCGTACCTGCTCTTCCATGGCTAAAAATCCAGAGATATCAACATTCTCAGCAGCTGCTGCGGCCTCATAGATATCGTGATGACGAGAGTAGGAAAATGGCAGTTCCTTGCGATCGCCTTTATAGACATAGGTTAGTTTTCTAGGCATCGTAACTCCAGCTTAATTGTGATTCGTTTGGGGGACAGAGCCATCATTTAATCATAGTTAATCTATTGATTTTTATAACAATGTATTTTCTTAAATTGACTCTGACCCCATAGGATTAGCTTAGGCGCTGTTGTAGCCAGTTGGAAATATCTCTTACCTGTGGGGCGCAAACGGAATGGGGCATTGGATACGTATAATATTCAGGATGAAAACCTAAAGTTTCCAATACCGATTTTGCCTGAGTCCCAAGTATTGGATTTACCACAGGATCCTGACTACCATGCATGATGCAAATATCAATACTACGATTTGCATCCGTTAATTCGATAGAATCTTTGGTAGCAAAATAGGTCGACATGGTAAGTAGCCCACCTAAGCTTTTAGGGTAGGATAACGCGGCTTGATAGGCGACCGCGCCACCTTGGGAAAATCCTGCTAAAACAATGCGTTCGGGCGCAATACCGGATGCGATTTGTTCATCAATCAAAATTTGAACTGCGCGAGCCGACTGGGTTAATTGCGCAACATCAACTTTGCGTTCAACACTCATATCAAGAATATCGTACCAGGCAGGCATCACCATTCCACCATTGATAGTGACAGGCATTTTGGGAGAATGGGGAAAGATAAAGCGCACCGATAGATATTCTGGTAATCGCAGTTCAGGAACAATCGGCTCAAAATCATGACCATCCGCGCCTAATCCATGTAACCAGATCACACAGGCTGTGGCTTGGCGTTGTGGCTCTACTTTGATTGTTTCTAATGTTAATTCACGCATATCACGCATCTACAACTTCCCAGAAAAAATGTCGATTATACACGCTTCATTTCGTTGTTCGATACTCTTTAGCCGTTTAAAAATATATTTGCGCGGCTAAATCAGAACATTTGCCTGGCATTAGCAACATCGACTCCAGAGACGATTACCAGCATTGCCAGTAAGCGGTCTGACGGCCCCTGTCATTGACTCAATTTAACTCCAATGATTTCAATATCATCGAGATGAAAATCAATGAGTTAATAATATTAATTTTATGCTAGGGTAAAAACAAAAAGGTAGCGTTATGGACAAGCAACTGCCCAAACTAACCACTCTGAGTATTTCTTTACTGCAGGGGATAGCGTTATGGTTTCTCTATTACAGTTTCGAACAACAGATTTTTCCTGCCACTAACCCAATTTGGTTCAATCCTTTAGCCACCTTGAGTATCGCCCTACCGGTACTACTTCAATTGTCTGCGACCCCTCAAAACTGGCAGCGGCTGCTTATATTTTTAGCTCTATTCGGAATTGTTCTGAGTTTAACGGCAAGCTATATCGGTTATCAGCAAATACCGGTAGCGATTATTGAATCCGGTTCAATGCAATTTATTTTTATAGTGACGACGGGAATTGCCGCTTTTAAAGCCATCATGTATGGACAATTATGGAGTGAGAAGTCCAAATTAGATTACCAAAGGTTATTTCAACTTTCCTGGCGTAACTTTTTAATCGCTGCCGAATCCTTACTGTTTACCGGGATTTTCTATGGCATCCTCAATTTGGGCGCGGCACTTTTTAACGTGATTGGCATTGATGTTTTCAGTCAGTTGTTGGAAAAGCCCTGGTTTAATATTCCTGTGCTTTGCATGGCATTTGGCTTTGCTGTGATTACGTTTCGCCGGATTGCCAAGACCGTTGATATTATTGCTAATATCTTACAAACCTTGATTAAGTTTTTACTGCCGCTCCTTGCGGTTGTGGCACTGGCATTTGTCATCACTCTCCCCTTTACCGGACTACAAAAACTTTGGGATACCGGTTATGGCAGCACACTCTTGCTGTCGCTACAGGCAATGACGCTTTTTTTTGTCAATGCGGTTTATCAAAACCATCAGGAACAACGCGCCTACCCGATATTCTGGCATCGATTTATTTACCTGAGTATCGCGATACTACCAATCTTTAGCGTGATCAGTGCCTATGGTTTGTGGTTACGCATCGATCAATATGGCTGGACTGTCAGTCGCTGTTGGGGTGTGGTTGCCTGGTCAATCCTCACCTGCTTTTGTCTTGGTTATTTACAAGGCATATTACGAGAACGAGACCATTGGTTGCGCTCGCTTAGTTGGGTCAATGTGCGGATGGGGTTAATCGTTTTGGCGCTGATGCTGCTGGTAAATTCGCCACTGTTAAATTTTCAGCAAATTTCGACTCAAAGTCAGCTAAAGCGAGTCGCCGATAATGTTATCGATATTGATCAACTGGACACCTATTATTTTAAGTGGAGTCTGGCGCGTCAAGGGTATATCGGTTTACAAGAATTAAAGGATGCGATTAACGATGAGCAATTTTCGCTGAAAATAGATCGCTTGTATGCGCCGAAAAGAGATGCGCAACAACAAGTTTCTCAACAAGAGTTTTTTCGTTATGTCGATTACTGGCCAGAACAACATACGTTTCCCGAAGAACTAAAGCTCGCCTTGTTCGAAAAGGAAAATAACCGTTGGTTTCGGCCTGGTCAGCAAGGTTACTATCTATTGGCTATCGATTTAAATAAAGATGGGTTAGCAGAATACATCAGTGTTAAAGAATCCACACAGTTTACCGATATGAATATTTGGCGACTGGACGAGCAAGGAAAATGGCAAAACAAATATCTCTATCGCAATAATCCAGCGTCTCTGCGCGGTAACAAAACCGATATCCAATCATTACTGCAAGCGAACAAAGTTCAGGCAGTCGAGCCGAAATGGCAGGATTTACTAATTGGCGATATTCGCATTCAAATCAGCTTCTAAGGCTAGTTGAGGTGAGTCAATGACAACAACAAGGCAAGACGGATGTCTTGCCTTTGAGGTTTTAGATCACATAGGTAAATGCTGCTAAATTATTTTTTCAAAACTTTAATCGAGCCGTTAACGCTTTCCAATTCCAGGTCTGAACTTGCATCACCGAACTTACCCGATAAATCCGTACCGTAGTACTTGCCTTTATCACCGGTTAAACCAAAGTCAGTGCGAATTGAGCCATTGCCGGTACTCGCTTCGACTTTAGCGCCAAAATTTTCCGGGAAGAACAGACGAATGCCACCATTGACCGTTTCAACTTCGATATCCAGATCTTTCGCATCGTCTGCAAACGTTAACTCGATTCCACCGTTTACCGCATCGACTTCCACATTAGACGCTAAACCTGTCGCTTCGATAGAGCCATTCACCATATCGGCATTGAGCTCACCGCGCACACCTTCGATAGTTAACGCGCCATTGACTAAATCGATTTCTTTTAAATCAATGCTTGCCGGTACTTGAATAATGTATTCGACACTCCCAGAGCCGTTGCTGTTGCCCCAACCTCCGCGCTCCTTATAATCGGTTTCGACACTGACACGGTCGCCACTTTGATGCATTTTGACTTCAACATTTTGCAAATCATCTTCGTCATCGGCGGTAATGATGGCTTTTACCGCAATTTTGTTTTGATCCCATGCACTGATTTCAACGTTACCATTGACGTTATCAACCAAAAGTTCACCCTGACCGCTTAAATCAAAGGTTTTCTCTACGGTTTTATCAACATCGGCTTGCGCTTGAAAAGTGATAAGACTGGCTAACGCTACGCTTACCAAAGATAACTTTTTCATTGTTTTGTCCTTTTCTAAAATTGCTACAGCAATAAATTACATGATTGAGTTGTAGAGTAAGATGCAGCAAATTGAGAAAAGGTTTAAAAAGAATTATTTTTTATTAAACACCTCATTAACGTTATGATTAACGTCAATCAAATGAATGGATTTATAACATGCTAAATGTGCAATTATTGCTAACGGGCAATGAATTATTGGCTGGCGATATCGTCGATACGAATTCGGTTTTTATGGCCCAGCACCTAAAAGAGTTAGGTGTAGAAATCACCAAAAAAATTACCGTGGGCGATACATTAAGCATCTTAGTTGAACACATAACAACACTTTCAACCGACGCCGATGTCCTGATCATCAACGGCGGACTTGGTCCAACTATCGATGACTTAACCGCTCAGGCACTTGCCCAGGCGGCAGGCGTTGCACTGGAAGAACACCCTCAGGCATTAAAAGAATTGCAAGATTGGTGCGATCGACGCCAGTATCCATTAACCGAGCCGAATCGTAAGCAAGCAATACTGCCTAAAGGTTGCGATATTGTTAGCAATCCAATTGGTAGCGCCCCCGGATTTTCCTTAACCCTAAACAACTGTCTGGTGATCTGTACACCGGGAGTGCCCAGGGAAATGAAACTTATGCTCAGCGAAAGCATTTTGCCAATTATCCAGACCAAAATGCCTGCCGATATGAACAACAAGACTCACAAACTCAAAGTCTTTGGGATTGGCGAATCGGGTCTGCAAAAAATCATTAATGACCAAATAAGTGATTGGCCTGAGCATATTGAATTAGGATTTCGAGCCAGTCAGCCGTTATTAGAAATTAAGCTGACCGCGCATTATTTATCAGATCACGGTGATCTGCAGCTTTGGACTGAAAAATTAAGGCGTTTGTTTTCACACCATGTTGTCTGTGAAGGGGAAGGCGACCTGCCCTCGACACTCGTCGAACTATTGAATACTCAGAATAAAACCCTAACCATGGCCGAATCCTGCACAGGGGGTTTAATTGCCGCATCCATTACCTCCGTTCCTGGCTCCTCTGCGGTATTCGAGGCGGGTTACATCACTTATTCCAACCGGATCAAACACAAACTTTTAGGGGTCAGTGAACAAGATTTGCAAAATGTCGGTGCGGTGAGTGAAACCGTTGTAAGGCAAATGTTGATTGGCGCATTAAATGCCTCAGGAGCAGATGTTGGTGTAAGCGTGTCAGGCATTGCCGGGCCCGATGGTGGCTGTGAAGACAAACCGGTTGGGACAGTCTGGCTTGCCTGGGGAGATAAGACCACTCAGCATACGCAACAACTGTATTTCCCAGGGCCAAGGCGTTTTTTTCAAAATTATATCGCCTATGCGGGGTTAGATTTAGTGCGTCGTTTTCTTCTCAATTATGATGAAACACCTAGATATGTCATTGAGAGACAACGAAAAAACTAAATACAATATTGACTAATTATTGGTGGTATTGACTAACCTTTACTCATAGCAGTCATCCAGTAGTTGCAATGAAACCAATAACCCATTGTTTTTATTGCATTTAGAAATATGGCAAGGGGATTGCAACACTCGTTATATCTTAATGATAAATCGTTGAAATCGTCGATATTTATCATCTCTGACAACTTACGCTGTCAGATAAAAATAACAGGTTGTGGTGCGTGCACTGCAAAAATTCAGGAGTGAAACATGAAAAAGTTGATAATAGCCAGTTTATTAGGTTCCGTATTTGCAGTCGGAGCTGCCTATGCCCACGAGGAAAATGAATATTCGAGCTTTTCTTCTGATCATTGCTCTATCAATATGAACTATGGCGTCATTGTCGAAAATGACACAATTCGCTTCCTTGATGAAGATAGCACTATCGTGCAGATCAACAATCAAAAGGATTTATTTGTAGAAGGTAAGCAAATATCACTCAGTGATGATCAACAGGCGTTAGTGTCCGAGTATGCGGCAGGGGTGAATCAGCAGGTTCCCAAAATCGTCAACCTGGCATTAGATGCGGTTGAAATCGCATTTTCAGCTCTATCGCAGGTGGCCATTGGCCTGGGCGGTGAAGATAGCGAGTCTGCACAATCGTTAAATCAGTCCTTTGCCGACATTAAGGAAAAACTATCGACCCGCTTCCACTCAGAGGATGGCTCCGTTTACCTTGCTGAGCAAAACTTTGATAGTTTAGATGAATTTATCGAAGATGAACTGGAGCAAGAAATTGAAAACATCGTCACAGATTCCATTGGTAATGTTTTTATTGCCATTGGCCAGGCAATGAATAGTGAAGATGGCGATTTTGAGCAAAAAATGGAAGCCTTTGGTGAGCGAATGGAGCGCATGGGTGAAGAAATCGAAGTTGCCGTGGAAGATAAAGCTGAGCACTTAGAAGCGCAAGCAGAGACCTTATGTACGGATCTTCAACAATTAAATGCGTTGGAAGACCAGTTGACCAGCAATGTCGACGAACTTGCCGATTTTGATTTAATTGATGTCACTGAATAAATATTAAAACCAATACGGGAGTCTGTGATTGACTCCCTTTTTATTTTAAAACACAAAGCTACCTGGGATCTGTCAAGGTTACATCAATACGTTGTTGATGTTTTTGCTGAAACTCTCCCAACGCCGGATAGGGCGTAAAATCAACCAACTCCCGATACATCGCCCAATCGATCAAGCAATACAAACAAATCGCAGGGTAATTCCAATTATCGAATGTTTGATCTTTGCAGTCCTGCTCCAATACCGCAAAAATTTTGCTGAGTCGCTCACGCTGCAAATTAAAAAATAACGCATTTTGCGCCACATCAAAACCGCTGCGCATTAACAATAATATTTCCACCAGCGAATCACTCGCAGCATCCATTAACGTCAATTGGTTTTCCTGTTCCCAGGTTAATGGCACAAGGGTGAATTTTTCACTGAGGTAACGGAAAATAATCCTTGAATCAAAGACCTGACATTCTCCATCCACAAGAAATGGGACTTTCATCGTCGGGTTATGGGCACCAAGCAGAGCCCTACCCCGCTCATCAAAAATATCAATATTATGAAATGTCAGGCTATCGTTTAAAAACGCAGCAGAAAGTAATCGGGTACGTCGTACAAATGGCGACGTTGTGGAACCGTAGAGATCCATAAAAGCTCCGGATAATGGTATGTGCTATTAATCGTCTTATCATTGCATTGAATCGGTAAACAGGAAAGTGAAAATCGGCTAAAATAGGCCGTCATTACAAAACCGGTTTGGAGCCATAATGCCTGTCAGCAGACACACCCGCCTACTCAGCTCGTTACTTGTCGTTTTATCTGTGGTGATATCCACCCAGTTAAATGCCGAGGGTCAATCAGAAATCGCGATCAAACGTGCCAAGTTTTTCGCCAATGAACAACTGCAACAACAAGCCCCCGGTGCATTTGTATTACAACCGCAAGCAAGAGAATTTGTTAATAGCGCAGAACAGAAGACCTATCAGCAAGCGGACGACTTAGTGACCGCAATACTGGCACACCCGTTACTCAATAAAGCAATAACAAAGTGGCCTGAACTGACAATTGAGCAGCAAATCCCGTACCTCAAAGAGATTTTTAAGCTAGAACACCAGGTGCTGAATATCGAGCCACCGACACTGCTCATTGATACAACGACTTACCCCAACCGTGCGGTCAACTTCGTGTTTAAAACCGATTTTAGCGGTAAAATAATCGATACAGGAACGGTTTACCTAAACCCGGAAAAGCTAAAGAGTCAGCCACATTATGGCCCGCTAGCCTTTGTTATTCATGAAACTCGTCACTCTTACCAGTACCAATTGGCACAATTAGATCAGTCCGATGCCTTATCTCAAGGTTATAAACAGGCATTTATCGCGCAAAAGCAATTATCCGGCTTTTCATTTAGTGATTTTTTAACCCTAAATAATGAATATGAAGCGTTTTTATTCGGTAATTACGTCGTAGGCCGCCTGACCAACTGGCAGGTTGATATGGTCAATATGGGCACCTTTGCCAGTCAATTTGATAATAAGGGCGTATTAAAAATCAATCTTAAGGCGATGGCAAAAAAACACGCCGCCAGACAATCCATACTACCGGCCTATAATCGAGCGGCAGAAACTCAGTTTCGTCTGCGAAAATAAAGCCGCGAGAATTCTGCTTAATCATCAACCGATTGAGCAGCCTCTAAAGACTCGTACAGTATTCCTGTATTTGCTTTTTCGCATCAATAAGTCCTAGGTTTTCCCGGCAAGGCATATAAAGCATTCCTTGATACTCCATGTTTAAGTATTTGAATGTTTCTGAAAACATTTCTTCAAAGCAGCGCTTTGGAACCATGTCATAACCTTTCGCCAATAATACAAATAGACAGGCGAGGCAAATAGGATTTTCGGGTATTGCAAAAGCACATCGATCAGCGGCATAAACTCATCAATTGGCCGGTGGTTTTGAGCCTGCTTCTCGTATCGATAAGGATGTATGCAGTACTGGTTTAAATCAATCACAAAGGCGCCTGTTTGCTCTGCGACTCGATTTGCTAAGGATGCAGTATTGCCATTGGCACGACTGCTTGCCATGAGAATCACACTGTTATTTTCGTTGTTCATATGACCGCTTCCTTTTATTGATATTGATTTCGCTGCTGGGGTAAATCACTCAGATATTCAACAAATTCCACTTCATAACCACTCGGGTCAATAAAGTAGACATTTTTACGAAACGGATTGTCCGCGCCGGGTTTTGCGACTTGAAATCCCGCATTAGCGAGACGACTGGTTAGTGCGGATAAGTTTGAGGTAACGAAGGCAAAGTGGGCTAATCCGAGGCGATTAGATGTTAAATCTCGATTGTCTCCCTGACCATTATCATTAAAGGTTAAATATTGATAATCGTCGCCGAAATGCAACCAATGTCTCAAAGTCCCGTGCCAGGTATCTTCCCCTTCGCCACGAACGTGCCAATGGGGAAAGGCGGCCTGATAAAAGGCAAGGGTTTGCGGCAAATCTTTTACCACTAAGTTTAAATGTTCAAGGGTTAGCATGAGGTTTTCCTTATCATCTGATTCACGAATTGCTGCCATGCTAAAACCTAAAGTCAGGTTGAGGTAAAGAATTAATTTCAATTATTTTTTGTTGCTTAAAACGCTTTATATGATTACTGACAAAATTTCCAACACACCACATAAGTTGCGTAACTTACTAAAATATATTTGAAATTTATGTTAGGTCCGATATATTGGGTCGCGTCGTTGGTTTAGATTGACCAGTTGTAACTATTAAGGAAGATTATGAAAAGTTCTCATTTAATGGCGCTATTACCTTTCGTGCTAACCCTTGGCGCCTGTAAATCTACACCAGAACTTAGCTTCAATCCAAAACGGTTTGATAGCCCTGAAGTTTACTCGCAACCTTTGAAAGTCAATATTGCGACGGGGTTCACAGCCCGAAGCTTAATCGTTATCGACCGTTACGAAGACTTGAATGACCATACAATCGATTCCCAAGTTCGAGAGAAAAACTACGGGGATGATGAAGTTATTTTATTCGCGTCGGCTGACGTTACTGCAGGAAACGGCTGGGAGTTTAGCCTGAGCGGAGCGGACAGTTTAAAAGCGGCGGTAAAGTATCAATTTTATGGTGAGCACTCTGAAAATTCCGATATTGGTAATCTCTCTCAAGCCGTTACATTGGGTTATGAACGCCATCAAAAAGATGAAGCAGATTGGCATCAGAAATCCGATATTATTGATATTGCCTGGGTCGTGGGTTATCGAGCACTTGCTAAAGGAATTATATACGGCGGGCCATTTATTCAGTGGGGGAAGGCCGACGGGCAAGTCAATGCCTATGAACTATCGCCTGAAACCGGAGATAGATTTTTAGCCGAAGAGATTAATTTCAGTCGCAATGGTACATTTTTGGGGCTCAATATCGCGTATGAGCACAGGTTTAATTTTGGCCTTGGCTGGGGGATCGAATTCGTCACTTATACAAACAAATGGGGTGACGATGATAAAGCTGACCAAATGTTAAATTTAATGTTGGATTATCAGTTTTAAGGTTAATACTTTCTGACAATCAACAAACAAAAAAGGCCTGCTTGATGCAGGCCTTTTGGATTCAACAATGAATTGTTATACCAATCACATTAAATTATTAGCGGGTTATTCCCACTCAATCGTCGCTGGTGGTTTACCGGAAATATCGTAAACCACACGGGAAATACCGTCGATTTCATTAATGATACGGTTTGATACCAACCCCAGGAAATCATATGGCAAGTGAGCCCAGTGGGCGGTCATAAAGTCGATGGTTTCAACGGCGCGTAAAGAAACGACCCAGTCGTATTTACGGCCATCGCCCATCACACCAACAGAGCGCACAGGCAAGAACACCGTAAACGCCTGACTGACTTTGTGATACAAATCCGCGTTATGCAATTCTTCAATAAAAATCGCATCGGCACGACGCAATAAATCACAAAACTCTTTTTTCACTTCGCCTAAAACGCGCACACCCAGGCCCGGCCCTGGGAATGGATGACGATAAAGCATATCGTAAGGTAAACCTAGTTCAAGGCCAATCTTGCGAACTTCATCTTTGAATAATTCACGAAGTGGCTCAACTAAGCCAAGCTCCATATCTTCCGGAAGACCACCCACATTGTGGTGTGATTTGATCACATGCGCTTTCCCGGTTTTTGACGCCGCAGATTCAATCACATCGGGATAGATAGTACCTTGCGCCAACCATTTAGCATTTGCCAGTTTACTTGCTTCTTCATCAAAAACTTCAACGAAAACATTGCCAATGATTTTACGTTTGGCTTCAGGTTCATCAACACCACCAAGACGATCCATAAATCTGTCTTGTGCTTTAACATGAACAATGTTGAGACCAAAATGGTCACCAAACATTTCCATCACCTGCTGGCCTTCGTTTAAGCGCAGTAAACCGTTATCAACAAATACACAGGTTAGCTTATCGCCAATGGCACGGTGTAAAAGCATTGCTACGACTGACGAGTCAACCCCACCGGATAAACCAAGAACCACTTCATCATCGCCGACTTGTTGCTTCATTTTTTCGATGGCATCTTCAATAATCGAACTCGGTGTCCAAAGCTTTTCACACTGACAGATATCGATAACAAAGTGCTCAAGAATCCGTTTACCTTGTTTGGTATGAGTCACCTCTGGGTGAAATTGCACACCATAAAAGCGTTTCTCTTCATTAGCCATCGCTGCATATTTGCAGCTTGGCGTTTGTGCAATTGTGGTAAAGCCTGCCGGGATTTGTGAAACCTTATCACCATGACTCATCCATACGTCTAGCAAGGCATTACCATTAGCACCAATACTGTCTTCAATATGTTTGAACAGATCCGATTGCTGGATGATTTCCACAGAAGCATAACCAAACTCTTTATGCTCTGAGCTTTGCACGCCACCCCCCAGTTGTTCTGCCATGGTTTGCATACCGTAGCAAATACCAAAAACCGGTACATCGGCATTAAAGACATACTCAGGTGCTCTTGGAGAGTCGGTTTCAGTAACGGACTCCGGACCACCCGCTAAGATAATACCCGAAGGATTAAATTCACGGATTTGTTCTTCCGTAACATCCCAGGCCCATAACTCACAGTAGACACCAATCTCTCGTACACGACGAGCAATAAGCTGGGTGTACTGGGAACCAAAATCTAATATTAATATTCGATGATCATGAATATCTTGACTCATTCGTCTCTTCTCTTAGTCAGGTGGCTGTCTTTATACCAATTCGATTAAATAATCGCTCACAAAGACCTATTGGTATAACAGCAAAAAATAAACAGGTACTAAATCGTTACTAAATCGGTTGTACACATAGGTACATGAAATAGGGACAAAGAAAATGGGCCCTTTTGCGGGCCCAGTTACTTAGCCTAAACGATAGTTCGGGGCTTCCTTAGTGATGGTAACGTCATGAACGTGCGACTCTCCCATCCCAGCAGCGGTAATTTTTACGAATTGCGGCTTAGTGCGCATCTCTTCGATGTTTGCACAACCGGTTAACCCCATCGCAGAACGAATACCACCAATTTGCTGATGAATAATTGCCGCCATTGGGCCTTTGTAAGCCACTCGACCTTCGATCCCTTCCGGAACGAGTTTGTCGGCTTCGTCGGATTTTTGGAAATAGCGATCACTTGAGCCTTCTTTCTGATTCATCGCCCCAAGCGAACCCATACCGCGATAAGACTTATAGTAACGGCCTTGATAAAGTTCTACATCGCCTGGCGCTTCTTCGGTACCGGCTAACATGCTGCCAACCATGACACAATGTGCACCAGCAACTAAAGCTTTGGCGATATCTCCAGAAAAACGAATCCCCCCATCAGCAATAATAGGAATGTTCATGCCGGAAACGCCCTTGACGGCTTCAGAAATCGCGGTAATTTGTGGAACACCACAACCGGTCACGATACGAGTCGTACAAATAGAGCCAGGGCCGATACCGACCTTCACCGCATTGGCACCAGCTTCTGCCAACGCTTTCGCACCTTCGGAGGTGGCGACATTACCGGCGACGATTTGCAAATCCGGATATTGTTCACGGGTTTTCTTTACGCGATCTATCACCCCTTGTGAATGACCATGAGACGTATCGATTAATAAAATATCGACACCGGCTTCAACCAATGCGGCAATACGCTCTTCGGTACCCGCACCAACACCAACAGCGGCACCGACACGTAAGCGACCAAACTCGTCTTTACAGGCATTAGGCTTGCTTTCGGCCTTTTGATAATCCTTAACCGTAATCATTCCGACCAATTCAAAATCATCATTAATCATTAAGATTTTTTCGATGCGATTGGTATGCATCAGGTTCAAAATTTCTTCACGGGTTGCATCGGGCTTAACCGTGATTAAACGTTCTTTCTCAGTCATCAATTCTGAAACTGGCTTTGCAAAGTTAGTTTCAAAACGCATATCACGACCGGTGATGATGCCGACCAGGTTTTTGTCACTATCGACTACAGGGAAACCCGAAAATTTAAGCTCATCGGCGAGTTTCGTCACTTCACCAATCGACATATCCGGACCCACGGTAACAGGGTCAGAAACAATACCACTTTCGTATTTCTTTACCTGGCGAACATTGGCAGCCTGCTCTTGTGCAGTCATATTTTTGTGAACAAAACCTAAACCACCCTCTTGAGCCAGGGCAATAGCAAGACGTGCATCGGTCACCGTGTCCATAGACGCGGATAAAATTGGCACATTAAGTTCTATCTTTTCGGTTAATTTGGTTTTAAGATTTGCGGTGTGGGGTAAGACAGTCGAGTGGGCAGGTACAAGCAGTACGTCATCGAAAGTCAGGGCTTCTTGAGCGATTCTTAGCATGGCAACATCTCACCTAAAGGCATTTAAATATTGCGGACGGATTTTATCGGTTTCCATCCGTCCAGTAAACTTAAATTTGTAATTAACTTAATAAAATAACTAAAATTTCACAAAATATTATCATGAACCCTAATTATCACGAAAAACGCAGTATTCTGCAGGTTAGCGAATTAACCAAAAAGGTTCGACTGCTGCTGGAAAGTGAGATGCATACCTTGTGGCTATGTGGCGAGATTTCCAACTTTATGGCTGCCGGTTCGGGTCATTGGTACCTTTCATTAAAGGACAGTAAAGCGCAAATCCGCTGTGCCATGTTTCGCGGTAATAATCGAAATGTGCGAATCAAACCCGGTAATGGTCAGCAAGTTTTGGTAAAAGCCAGAGTTTCTCTGTATGAACCCCGCGGTGACTTTCAGTTAATCATAGAACAAATGGAAGATGCTGGTGAGGGTTTATTAAGGCAAAAGTTTGAACAACTCAAAGGACAACTGCTTCAGGAAGGTTTGTTTGACCAAAGATACAAACAAGCAATGCCGGAGAATATTCAGTCTGTTGGTATTATCACCTCCGCGACTGGGGCGGCAGTACACGATATTCTAACGGTAATGAAAAGGCGCAACCCTGGCGTCAATGTGATTCTCTATCCAACGCTGGTTCAGGGCGATGGCGCAGCGGCGCAAATAGCTGAAACTATCGAAGTGGCCGATCTTCGTGATGAATGTGATGTACTGATTGTCGGGCGCGGCGGTGGTTCTTTAGAGGATTTATGGGCCTTTAACGAAGAAGCTGTGGTGCGGGCGATATTTGCCTGTGAAATCCCCGTCATTAGTGCGGTAGGCCATGAAGTTGATATCAGTTTAAGTGATTATGCCGCCGACATGCGAGCACCAACACCTTCAGCCGCTGCCGAACTGGTAACCCAGGATAACAAAGCGCTGTTGAATAAAGTGCAACAATATCGTCGGCATCTGGCGCACTTAATCACCGGTAAGTTTCATGCCCTGCACAGACAACAGGATCGTTTGCATCATCGTCTGGTACTAACCCATCCGAAACAGCAATTACAAAAACAACAGCAACTCGTCGATGAGTTACAGCAACGACTGAATTTCGGATTATTGAACCAGCTACAACAAAAGCAACTTCGCTTTGAACGTGTTCGTCATCAATTGCAGTCATTATCCCCGGCAAGAGAATTGCCATTGCAAAAGGCACGGTTCACGGATTTGTCGGTTCGGTTGCATAATGCGATATTGACCAGCCAGGATAAAAAACACCAAAAGCTGGCAAACCTTGCCCACAACCTCAATATTATCAGTCCATTAGCGACAATAGCCCGTGGTTATAGCATTACTCGAGATGCTGCCGGAAATATCATCCGCACGGTTGCCAACATTACTCCGGGCGATAATATCAGTGTTCAGGTTAGCGACGGTCGGCTGCACGCCAAAGTGATTGAGAAAACCAAACCTTAAAGCAGATCCTTAAAACCAAGCGCTTGATTATCCCGCTTTAGTCTACACTTATTGCTTAAATCGGGTTTAATCCAGCCATATAACTCCATCTATGGCTTAATCGTTGTGGTTTTATGTTGTGGTTTTAGTGCAAAAATGGCTCCGTATTTTCGTTGTTTTGCTGGCAGTAGCATCCTGTAATAGC
Source organism: Thalassotalea litorea (assembly GCF_005843925.1). Lineage (GTDB taxonomy): Bacteria > Pseudomonadota > Gammaproteobacteria > Enterobacterales > Alteromonadaceae > Thalassotalea_A > Thalassotalea_A litorea_A. Next base: position 178,476 of record NZ_VCBC01000004.1, on the reverse strand, counting down.
GATGATAATAGTTCCGGTGTTAATTCCGATGTTAATTCCGATCCCAATCCTCAATCGGTTACGCCGCAAAGTACATCCCAACCTCCTTTGGTTTGTGGCAGCGCCATTGAGCCGTTTGATCCTCAAATTTTCAATACGCCTGGCTGGCACCTGTTTGTTTTAGGCGATACGGGTAAAGCCAATGAAGCACAGTTGATCGCGGCCCAGATCATAGAGTCCTATCATACCCAATATCCACTCGATGCCATTATTCATACCGGTGATGTATTTTATGATGATGGCATTAGCAGTGCCGATGATATTCTTACCCAAACCGCATTTGCTGACATCTATACGCCTCTTGGTTTGACCGATATTCGATGGTTTTTTTCCGCAGGAAACCATGATTACAACGGCGACATTCAAGCATTATTGCAATGGGGTGATGCTCAACCATTTATTGTTTTTCCTGAGCTTTACTATCAAACCCAAATAAATCGCAATCGCTTGTCGTTTGCCGATACCGTTAACCAGTCGCAGGGGCCTTCACTCAACTTGATCGCCATCGATACCACCCCCTTTACCTCTGGCATAGGTCAAGCAGAGCAGCTGGCCTGGTTACAGCAACAGCTCGCCAATGATGATGCTCGATACACCCTAGTATTTGGCCATCACCCTATCGTTTCCTATGGTGAAGATGGTAATGAAGAAGGCCTGCAGGGTAACGTCAGAGCCTTGCTTAAACAATATGAGGTAGATTTCTATTTGGCGGGCCATGAGCATAGCTTGCAAGTCATAGATGTGCCTGATGAACCGGTAAATATTGTCAGCGGTGCTGGTGGTGCGGAGATCACCGAATTGACGTGCGATGAACAACACCTGTTCGGGATCAGCCAGTTTGGCGGAGTTGCGCTATATGTCACCCAAAATCAGGTATTTTCTATTCCTGTGTCGCAACGGGGTATTGAAGGAATGATCCGCCATTAGCGCTTGTCGCTCACATTCTTGCTGTGCTGGACTTTCCTGTCTAAGCTTTGGACTATGAAACGCGTATTACTTTGTTTGTTGTTATTGGCATTGATGGTTTCTTTCTCCGTTGCGGCGGTGGAATCACAAGTGGATAATCGAGATATTCAATTGTTTATCGGTTACGAGAGGCAACACCCGCTTTCCCAGGATGTAGATTTTGACGGGCCAGTGTTAGGTCTGGTATTTCCTGTATCCAAACGCTGGTTTATCTATTCAGAAGCCAGCTTCCAATCAGACTCCATACGGAACAATGACTTTGAGCTAAATCGCCAGCAAATTACCTTAGGGTATAAGTTCTGGGATCAAGGCAATAGTTTTTGGCAGGTAGAACTCGGCACCATCAGGGAGCAATTTGAACAACAAATTGCGGATTTTTCAGGGCAAGATAGCGACACGGGATATCTGGGCAAGCTGGGCTGGCACTACTTATTTAATGATCGGCATCAGTTTGCGATTCAGCTTCAGGGGCATCTGCTTTATGAAACTAATCGCTATCTGGTACATAATCAATATCGATATCAGGTGAATCAAGACTGGTCTGTGGGAGCTCGCTTTAGCTTAGGCTACGACGAGACGTTTCAACATGACTTAAATGAATATCGCCTGCATATCGCTTATCACTTCTGATAACTTTCTGCAGGCTTATCTAAACCCCAAGAGTAAGCGAATGCTTACTCTTTTGTTTTATAGCCCTGGGTAGCTCGTGCTTTTTTCTTTTGCTCGGTGTAAGTGAGCTTGCGTTTATTGGCAAAAGGATTATTCGTGCTTCTAAATTCCACTTTAATTGGCGTCCCCATAATTTTCAGGGCTTTGCGGAAATAATTCATTAAATAGCGCTTATACGACTGAGGCAATGAATTTACCTGGTTGCCGTGGATCACGATAATTGGTGGATTGTACCCGCCGGCATGGGCGTATTTAAGTTTAATACGACGTCCATTGACCATTGGTGGTTGATGATCAAACACGGCCATGTCCATAATCTTGGTTAACATGGCGGTAGATGTACGCCTTGTCGCGGAATCAAACGCTTCTTCCACCGACTCGAACAAGTGACCGACACCGGTTCCATGTAAAGCCGAGATAAAGTGTAACCGAGCAAAGTCAATAAAACCCAGACGGCGATCCAACTCGGATTTCACCCGATCTTTTACCGCAGTATCCAATCCATCCCATTTGTTTACGACGAGCACCAATGAGCGACCAGATTCAAGGACATAACCTAACAAAGACAAATCCTGATCGGTAATACCATCGCGTGCATCAATGATTAGCAATACCACATTGGCGTCTTCAATCGCCTGCAACGTCTTGATAACTGAAAACTTTTCAACGGCATCTGTAACGTTTTTACGACGTCGAATACCGGCAGTATCAATTAATGTATATTCTCTGTCGCCTCGCTCCATCGGAATATAGACACTGTCTCGAGTGGTTCCTGGCATATCAAAGACCACAACACGCTCTTCACCTAAGATACGGTTGGTAAGGGTGGACTTACCCACATTTGGCTTACCAATAATCGCCAGTTTGATTTTATCGTCCTGAGCCGTCTCTTCACTATCGTCGAATTCTTCGCCTTCTTCGAGGTCAACAACCGTATCGAATTCATCGTCATGCTCATCGCTTTCGTCGTCACTGAGCACCATGCCATCGATATGAGGAGAAAGAGCCAGATTGAGTAGTTGTGTTACTCCACGGTTGTGTGCAGCCGCAATTTGATGAACCGTATCGCCAAGTCCTAAATGATAAAACTCCGCCACCGCAGAATCTGCGTCGATACCATCAATTTTATTGGCAACCAAAAAAACTTTCTTACTTTGTTTACGCAGATAATCGGCGATCGATTGATCCGCTGACGTTAAACCCGCACGAGCATCGACCAAAAACAAAACGGCATCGGCTTCTTCGATAGCCATTAATGACTGTTCCGCCATTAATGCATCAATACCTTCTTCATTACCAACAATACCGCCGGTATCAATCACGATAAAAGGCTGCCCTTCCACTTCCGCCTGACCATATTGACGATCACGGGTAAGGCCCGGGTAATCTGCAACTAGCGCATCACGGGTTCTTGTAAGGCGATTAAATAGAGTTGATTTACCTACATTAGGACGCCCAACCAGAGCAACAACAGGAAGCATGGCTACCTCTAAAATGATTTCATACTAAACCTCGTAACAAGGTGAACCTTTGCGAATGTTCACCTGCCTCAAAGAGTTAGTATTATTAAAATAATAGCGGCCCCGTAAATTTTACGGAGCCGCTGATAACTTTAGCAAACTTTGACCTTTACTGCTTTTTGTCAAATCTTGCTATTGCCCTGATACATCAGAGCAACTGATAATTTTTGGTTTTATTCAGGCGTCTTAATTACCTGAAGCTCGCCGTCACGAGACTGAGCATAAATAAGCCCTTCACTCACCACTGGTGTGACATAAATGGCACTGCTATCGACACGATAACGAGCAACAATGCTGCCATCGGTTTTCTTTAGCCAATGTAAATAACCTTCCAAATCACCGACCACAATGTAATCACCTACGCTTACGGCACCGGTCGTATCACGATTCGTCAAAGACAGCTGGCTCCACATTTCAGTACCATCATTGCGGTTTAGCGCATAAATATGGCCTTTCTCATCGGTGGCAAAAATTTGATTGCCATCAACCGTCAGTTGTCGATATGACGAGTATTTACGCTTCCAAATCTCACGGCCTGAACGCATATCTAATGCGGCCAAATTACCATTCGCAGAAATTCCATAAATTTTGTCGCCAAACACTACAGGTGTGACATCAACATCGACGATACGTTGTAACTCTGTGGCACCGGAAGGTTCGCCAATTTCAGTGGCCCAACCCTGTTGACCGCTGTCAGCGATGTACACGGCAAGCTCACCCTTTGCGTTGCCAATAAAAGCACCACCTGAGCTACTTACTACACCACTTGCACCGCGCAATGATAGAGGCGGAACGTTCTGATCTGCCTTCCACACTTGCTCACCGGTTTGTGAATCCAGTGCAACCAAAGCACCAGAAACCGTATTCACCAACACCATATTGGATTCAAGCGCAGGATTTGAAATCACTTCACCCGGTACTTTCGCTTGCCAGATTAACTCACCAGTTTCCTGATTAAGTGCATAGACAATGCCGTTTTCGCTGCCCCAGAACACCATGTTATAGCCGGCAATTCCGCCACCCGAGATACGTGCGCTAACTCGATCATCGAAGAAACTGCGAGTGCCTTCAATGTCACTTAAATCGACTTCCCAGATCTTTTTACCCGTCGCTTGATCAAACGCATAAGCTTCGCCCATTCGTTCCGCGGTAAAGACTTTATCGTAGGCAACCACAGGGTTTAATCGCGAGAAATAATGCTGTACGCCTTTATTTGTGGACTGTTCCCACAATAACTCCGGTGTAAACTCGGCCGTAATTTCGGTTAATTCTGCGACAAGGTTACTGGTATCTTCTTCTTCATCGTCAGTGGCACATCCAAACAACATCGAAGATGCTAGCAGGGTGCTGAGTAGTTTCTTATTCAAGTTTTTCACACCGTTCCCTTAGATTAGTCAGCCAGATTTACAGCAACAGCCAAGTCATCTAGCTTTAATTGTAACTGTGGGCTGATTTCTAAACCACCCGCATCGGCCGCTGCCTGATATGCACTGCGAGCCTGCTCCTTGTCACCTTTAAGCAGATAAGCATCACCTTTAGTCTGAGCTACGCTTGCCTGAAATTTCTCAGGGAAAGATTTACCTAATGTTGCCAAAGCGCCATCAATATTTTCTTGCTGAATTTGCACACGAGCCAAACGCAATTGAGCAATCGCTTTCACTTCATCACTCGGAGCCAGTTCAATAGCACTCGCCAGTTGTTTCTCAGCTTCTTTCCAGTCACTGTGTGATGCTGCATCTTTGGCCAGAGCTAATGCACTGAATGCCGCGTAGCTAGAATCTTTATTGTCATTGATAAAGCTTTGACTGCTGGTACGGAAAGTCTCGCCATCCGTTGTCATTACTTCAATGTTTTGCTGATACTGACTCGATGCAGATTCCATCGCTTCAATTTTGCTATCTTGATAATAGTTATAACCCAAGAATCCGCCTAAACCGATTACCAGGCCGGCGATAATAGAGTTACCATTTTCTTTCCAAAATGTTTTGATCGCTTCAACTTGTTGTTCTTCAGATTGATAAATTTCCACAACGTTACCCTTCTAATAAATTTGTTAGCAGCTCTGCGACTTGTTCAAAAGGCAGACTGATTTGTTCTTTTTTCTGACGTAAATATTTTACCGTCACGTTTTTTTGTTCGACTTCCGAGTCACCAAGTATTATGGCGATCTCAGCACCGGATTTATCGGCGCGCTTTAATTGTTTTTGGAACTTACCACCACCACAATGGCTTTGAATGCGAATTCCAGGAACTGCATCACGCCACTGCTCGGACAACGAGAGTGCCGCCATTTCCGCTGCGTCACCCATACTTACAACGTACACATCTGTCGCTGGTCGTAAGTCATTAAATTTGTCTAACCCCGACAATAGCAATACCAGGCGCTCAATACCTAACGCAAATCCAACGGCCGGCGTTGCTTTACCACCCAGTTGCTCAACCAGGCCATCATAGCGCCCACCGGCACAAACCGTACCTTGTGCACCTAATGAGTCGGTGACCCATTCAAATACAGTACGATTATAATAATCCAGACCGCGAACCAGTTTATCGTTGAGACGATAAGCGATCCCTGCGGCATCCAATCGTTTACATACCTGCTGAAAATGCTCTGCAGATTCGACATCCAGATACTCTGACAACTTAGGCGCAGTCACGAGTAAAGCCTGAACCTCAGGATTCTTGCTATCCAGTACCCGTAACGGGTTTGAATGCATTCGACGGCGAGAATCATCATCCAGTTGTTCCTGGTGCTCGGTTAAGAACTCCACTAACGCCTGACGATAATCTGCACGAGCTTCATTAGAACCGAGTGAATTCAACTCTAGTGTGACAAACTCTTCGACACCAAGTTCCCGCCAAAGACGAGCACTTAAGATAATAACTTCGGCATCGATATCAGCACTGCTAATACCAAAGCTTTCCAGACCAAATTGATGGAACTGTCGATAACGGCCTTTTTGCGGACGCTCATGACGAAACATCGGCCCCATATACCAAAGACGTTGCTCCTGATTGTAAAGCAATCCATGTTGGTTACCGGCTCGCACACAGCTGGCCGTGCCCTCTGGGCGCAGCGTCAGAGAATCGCCATTGCGATCCTCAAAGGTATACATTTCTTTTTCAACAATATCCGTAACTTCACCAATACCGCGCTTAAACAAAGCGGTAGATTCAACCACGGGCATGCGAATTTCTGAGTAGCCGTAGTTACTGGCGACTTTGCGCAATACCTGTTCAACCCGTTGCCACTTTTCAGTTTCTCCGGGAAGACAATCGTTCATACCACGAATGGCTTGAATAGCTTTACTCACTCGAATGTTCTCTTAAATCTTTGTTGGTAAATTCGCCACAAGGGCGGCATTATAGGCAAATCAACAGCAAACGTAAAACCTTATTCCGTTATCGCAATGACTGACAGAATGATATTGCTGTTACACTTCCTTTATCTTAATTTTTCGTTCACTGGACAATAAATCGGCCTTAGCGCGAATTTTCTTTTCTAACTGATCAACGATGTCATTATTGTCAATACGTTCTTTTTGACGCAATCCATCGAGATAAAATCCACTTTTACGGTTTGATCCTGTTAACCCAAGGTCAGATACCGTTGCTTCACCGGGGCCATTAACCACACAACCGATAATAGATACATCCATCGGTGTCAGGATATCTTCTAAGCGCTCTTCCAGCGCATTGACGGTAGAGATAACGTCAAACTCTTGACGAGAACAACTAGGGCAGGCAATAAAATTGATACCGCGAGAACGCAAACGTAAGGATTTGAGGATATCAAAACCAACTTTAATTTCTTCTACAGGGTTTGCAGCAAGTGACACTCTTAATGTATCGCCAATGCCTTCGGCAAGTAGCATCCCCATCCCCACGGCAGACTTTACCGCGCCTGCTCGAAAGCCACCGGCTTCAGTAATACCAAGGTGTAAAGGGTTGTTAATTTGCTTCGCCAGCAATCGATATGCACCGACGGCAAGAAATACGTCGGAGGCTTTTACGCTGACCTTAAACTGATCAAAGTTCAGGCGATCAAGGATATCAACATGACGCAGTGCTGACTCTAAAAGCGCTTCTGCTGTTGGTTCGCGATATTTTTCCTGAAGATCTTTTTCTAACGACCCACCGTTAACCCCAATGCGAATTGGGATATTATTGTCCCGCGCCGCATCGACAACCGCTCGGATACGATCTTCACGGCCGATATTACCCGGATTGATACGCAAACAATCGACGCCGTACTCGGCGACTTTCAGGGCAATTCGATAGTCAAAATGAATATCCGCAACTAGGGGTACTTTTACCTGCTGCTTAATTTGCTTGAATGCTTCGGCGGCATCCATTGTCGGTACAGAAACGCGAACGATATCGGCACCAACATTTTCTAAGTCACGAATTTGCTTTACCGTGGCTTCGACATCAGTTGTCGGTGTATTGGTCATAGATTGCACGGATATAGGTGCGTCACCACCTACAGGAACATTACCCACCATAATTTGTGTGGATTTACGACGTTTTATCGGATTTTCAGTAAACATGGGTAGTCTATTAATTTAATGTGATAATTTCAGGCCAGCGGACATTATTCCGCCGCTTCCTCATCGACAGGTTCAGGAACGGTAAGCTTGGCAATTTGACCGACTTTAAACTCAGCCAGAGAAATCTCTTCCCCTTGATAAGTCATTTGCACCAGTTCCGGTTTACCCAAAGTGACACTAAACGGTGGTTTGCCCGTCAATGTCATAACATAATCGTTTTTCTTGATCCCCCAGGCCAAACGATTGCCATCGGCGTCAAAAATATTTACCCAGCAATCCCCGGTAAAGACAAAGTTCAATTCCGCTTCAGCGACCACTAAATTGGTTGCGTCGGTCTGTTGCGCGGGAACCTGCGTCGTAACGGCATTCTGATTGGTGTTTGAATTTGTGCTCTGGGTGCGATTCTGAACTTCGCTAACCACGCCAGCAAGATGAACTTCAGGTACAGAGCTTTGCGATTCATCTGGTTCAACGGTGGCAATCTCACGTTCTTGTGTCTCTGAGTTAAGTAATTGATTGGCTCCCTGCTCACCCGGCGCGACCGCTGCGACATTGATCGTTGATTGCGTACCTGCTGCATTGGCGCCGCTGTCAGAAACAAGCTCTGTAGATTCAATCACATTGTTCGCGTCATCCGCGAATGCTTCGGAAAGCGTTGCAGTGTCAACAGTTTCGGCGGTCGAGGCAATGGTGACTGACTCACTATTGTCTTCAAGAATAAAGTGATACGCCGAAAACCCTATCATTAAGGTAGCAAGGACCGAACTGGTCACCATTAACAGCTTATTTTCCGCTTTTTTGGCAGTACTTCGAGAGAAACTTTTCATTTCATCCCGCTGCTGACGAGCTACCCCGAGTGTTTCATAACTGGCAAGTATGTCTTTGTCGTCTATTCCAAGAAATTTCGCATAGTTTCTTAGGTATCCCCGTAGAAACGTGCTTGGCGTACTCGCATCAAAGGCTTCCGTTTCTAGTTCATTAACCAGGGCCAATCGAAAATTCAAATGGGTTGCCACGTCTTGTTGACTCAGACCTTTGGCTTCCCGGGCCTCCCGGAGCATTTGTCCCGGCCCTACTACTTCAATATCATCACAGATATCAATAGGTTGGTTTTGTTCGCTCATAATATTCTATTAACTCTGATTATTTTTTTGGCCGACTCAAGCGTAATGCCTGGCCAACTTCAATATTTTCATCAACTAAATCATTCCAACGACGCAAGGTGCTGATTGTGATGTTGTACTTAAGAGAGATTCGGTACAAGTTATCACCTTTGACTACCACATGCACGGGTCCATTCGCAGTGTTTGCTGTTGTGACCTTAGGTTGAGGGGTCGCAGGCTTGGGCGTTTTCACTTTCGGTTGTGGCGTTATCGTGGATTTTGCCTGAGGTTTACTGGCGCTTGGATCCACCACGGTAACCGATGCAACAGTCATTGGCTGTGCCTTTGTTGCAGGATCTTTCGCCGTCGTTTGTTTATCCGCCTTTGCCACAGGTTCCGGTTTCGGTAACCTTGTTGGCTTTGTTGCCGGTGTTATCACTGCGGCAACCACCGTTGGTGCGTTTTTAACGCTTTGTCTGTCAACGTCTGAGCCCGATTTGGCTGTTGGCTGCGACTTAAGCGTGGGCGTATTTTTGGGTTTATCGGCAGCTTTACGTGTCGAGCTCGATTTCGCGGTCAGTGTAGGACTGCTAATCGGCTTGGATTTTGCCAAAATAAACTGATGATAACGGTCAGCAAGCTTATCTTCGTCGATTCTGACCAGACCATTATCCAGATATTGCAGCGCTTCATCAGATTCCGGAAACATGTTGATTAACATTTTCGCGTAATTTTCAGCAATGTCTGCATTCCCCATATTATTCTGGATCTTAAATGCCAATGCCATGGCTTGCGGGGTAAAACGACGAGTCGCCAGTTCAAAACGGCTCAAATACATGGCAGCCTGATCGTAATCGCCTTTGGCATAATTAAACTGAGCCAGTTGCTGCAATCCCGACGCGCGATTGGGGTTATGGGCCAAACTGCGCTCTAATGCGTGCTCTGCTTTGGTGAAGTTATCGATTTTTAAGTGACAAAGGGCGATATTCTCGTAAGTTTGAGCAACACGCAGATAGCTAGGTACTCGAATCGCCGCTTTAAAATAATTTTCCGCTTCATTCACCCGCTCTTGGCGACATAAAAACACACCAAAGTTGTTTAAAGTATCCGCGTCATTATCGTCAATATCCAACGCTTTGCGATAAGCCTCTTCAGCTTGTTCGTTTTCGCCAACGACTTCAAAATAATGCGCAAAAGCGCTATAAACCTCGACAGATTTCGGCGCATAGTCTTTTGCTCGCTCGAGATTGAATTTAGCTTGGGCCATATTGCCCATATTCAAATAACTCAAAGCCAGGGAGATTCGGGTTTTTGCTTTTTGTTTGTCATTTACGGCACGATCAACGACCGGCTTTTCTTCCGCATAATTTTGCGTAACACAGCCGCTAGTACCAATTGCTGCGATTAAGCCCAGCGCAATCATGGAAAATATCTTCACTGATTTTTGCATCTTCCTGCCCTTGTAGGGTTATTGTTGTAATTAGACCATTTTTACCGAAATCGCATCGCCTTGCATCTGTTTTTTTCCTGTACGCTTGGTTCTGTCTAATACATCACCCGCAAGCTGACCACAGGCAGCATCAATATCATCGCCTCGAGTGCGTCGAGTGATCACCGTAAGGCCATAAGATTGCAATACTTTATCGAAACGATCGATACGAGAATTGCTCGAACGTTTGTAAGGTGAACCAGGGTATGGATTAAATGGAATTAGATTCACCTTGCTCGGCGTACCTTCCAAAACTTTCGCCAATTCGTGGGCCTGTTCGGTTGAATCATTGACATGATCTAACATCACGTATTCAACGGTAACCTGTTTATTGGCTTTAGAGCCTTCAATATAACGACGACTGGCTTCGAGAAAATCGCGAAGTGGATACTTTTTATTAATGGGTACAAGTTCGTTGCGAAGTTCATCATTTGGCGCGTGCACGGAGATCGCCAGCGCACAGTCGATTTTCTCTTTAAGCATATCAAGCGCCGGTACAACCCCTGACGTACTTACCGTTACGCGGCGTTTAGACAGGCCATACGCGAGATCATTTAACATGTTATCCAAAGCTGGGATCAGGTTTTTCATGTTTAATAGTGGTTCACCCATTCCCATCATTACGATGTTGGTGATCGGGCGAGTGCCAGCAATCCGGGTTGCGCCAATATCGTTGGCGACACGCCAAACCTGACCAATAATTTCCGATACAGAGAGATTACGGTTGAAGCCTTGTTGGGCTGTTGAACAAAACGTGCACTCTAATGCACAACCAACCTGAGACGAGACACATAAGGTTGCCCGGCCATTTTCAGGGATCCATACGGTTTCAACTTCCTGGCCACCTTCCAGCTTTAAAGCGTATTTAATGGTACCGTCATTCGACACCTGTTTTTCTGAAATTTCTGGAGCTTTAATGTCACAGGAGCGCTGCAATTTTTGACGCAATGCTTTGTTAAGATTGGTCATTTTTTCAAAGTCATCATAACCAAAGTGGTAAATCCACTTCATAACCTGATCGGCACGAAATGGTTTTTCACCGATGCTGGCGAAATATTCACGCATCATCTGGTGATCAAAATTCAATAAATTGACTTTGGACGGACTTGCAGATTCTTGGATTTCTACTGGATTAGCGGACATTAAAATCTCGAATTCTCTGGTGGTAAAACGGCGTTCATTGTACACATTTTAAGCGTACCAAACAATTTTCAAATGTTAGTAAACTGTAATCTACAGTTATTATCTTGGTTAAATATTCATCAAGGTTTCGCTATGAATAGTTGACCCGTTTTTGGCGACGTAAAAACGACAAAAGGATTTTACCAACATCATGGTAAAATCCTTTCTCAGCCTCTAGAAGCATACCCCCTTGGTTCAATACAATGATATGAACCTGAGTTATTGCTCCTAGTTACTCAAATTAGCGAGTACGAGGACAGATTTCATCGTCGCTGAAGAAATATGCGATTTCACGAGCAGCTGACTCAAGAGCGTCAGAACCGTGAACAGCATTTTCGTCGATAGACTCAGCGTAATCGTGACGTAAAGTGCCGGCTAGCGCTTCAGCAGGGTTGGTAGCACCCATGATTTCGCGGTTTTTAAGTACCGCGTTTTCGCCTTCTAAAACCTGAACCATTACTGGGCCAGATGTCATGAAATCAACCAAAGCACCAAAGAAAGGACGCTCGCTGTGTTCCGCATAGAAACCTTCAGCTTTTTCACGGCTCAAGTGAACCATTTTTGACGCGATGATTTTAAGATCAGCAGACTCAAAACGGTTGTAGATAGCGCCAATTGCATTTTTCGCAACAGCATCTGGTTTTACGATAGAAAAAGTACGTTCGATAGCCATGATAAGCCCTCAATAAACAGATATTAAAAATTTGGCGCGAATTATAGACGAAAGGCAAAGGAATTACATTAACTTTTTACCTTCACCATTGCCTTGTGAAGCGATAAAACATCGGGGCAGCTCATAGCATGCAAAACTCTATTTTCAGCGGTTATCGGCATTTCCAATGGTGGTAATATTGGCTTTTGCATTCAAGCCTGGTGTGGAAAACGAAAAAAGGAGCCCGAAGGCTCCTTTAGCATTTAACTAACTTTTTATTATCAGTATTAGTTTTTAAGAGATACAAACTCAGGATAAGCTTCAACACCACAATCGGACTTATCAACACCGTTGTATTCTTCTTCATCGCTAACACGGATGCCAACAGTCTTCTTAAGAAGTAGCCAGATTGCAAAGCTCGCCGCGAATACCCAAGCGAAGATTACCGCAGCACCGTAAAGTTGAGCACCAAACGTCGCATCACCGTTACTGAAAGGTACTGCCATCAGGCCGAATAGACCAACAACACCGTGAACAGAGATAGCACCAACTGGATCATCAATCTTCAACTTATCGAACGTTACGATAGAGAATACAACCAGAATACCACCAAGCGCGCCGACTAAAGAGGCGAACAGAGGTGATGGAGACAGTGGGTCAGCGGTAATCGCTACAAGACCTGCTAAAGCACCATTAAGAACCATGGTTAGGTCAGCTTTACCCCAGATGGCTTTGTTTAATAACAAGGCGGCAACCGCACCAGCAGCCGCTGCTGCATTGGTGTTCAGGAAGATTTGACCAACAGCCGTTGCGTTTTCAGCGTCAGAAACCATTAACTGAGAACCACCATTAAAACCGAACCAACCCATCCAAAGGATAAAGGTACCTAACGTCGCCAGTGGCATATTAGAACCAGGAATTGGGAAGATTTCGCCGTTTTCACCGTACTTACCTTTACGAGCACCGAGTAGAAGTACACCCGCTAATGCTGCAGCAGCACCGGCCATGTGAACAATACCAGAACCGGCAAAGTCAGAGAAACCTGCTTCAGAAAGGAAACCGCCACCCCAAGTCCAGTAACCTTCTACTGGATAAATAACACCGGTTAAAACAACGGTGAAAATTAGGAAAGACCAAAGCTTCATACGCTCTGCAACCGCACCAGAGACGATTGACATAGCCGTTGCTACGAATACAACCTGGAAGAAGAAATCAGATTCAAGAGAGTGATCTGCATCACCCGCTTGTGTTCCAATCAAGCTTCCAAATGATGGTAAAATTCCGCCTTCAACGTTATCAACATACATGATGTTATAACCAATCAATAGGAACATTACACAGGCAATTGAATATAGACAGATGTTTTTAGTTAGAATTTCTGTCGTGTTTTTAGAGCGTACTAAACCGGCTTCCAGCATGGCAAAACCTGCCGCCATCCACATTACTAGTGCGCCCGAAATTAAAAAGTAAAAAGTATCTAGTGCAAATCTCAATTCGGAGACTGTTGTTGATACTGATGCTAACTCTTCCATTATTATCTCCTACTTATAGTGCAGCTACATCAAGTTCACCGGTACGAATACGTACCGCTTTATCTAGGTCATATACGAAAATCTTACCGTCACCAATTTTGCCTGTGTGGGCAGATTTGGTGATCGCTTCGATGATGCGATCCGCATCTTCCGCTTTAACCGCGATTTCAAGTTTTACTTTCGGTAAGAAGTCTACCTGGTACTCAGCACCACGATATAACTCAGTGTGACCTTTTTGACGGCCAAAGCCACGTACTTCACTTACGGTCAAACCTTCAATGCCTACTTCGGAAATTGCTTCACGGACATCGTCGAGCTTGAATGGTTTTATTATTGCGTTGATTAATTTCATTTCGCCCCCTATTAAAAGTTATTACGACTGTTACAAGTGGCGTGCCAACTTTTCAAAGACCAGTATTTATGGGCGTTAGGGGAATATTGTGATTTCGCACAAATTTAGCGCACCACAACAGTGCAAAAAAGCGCAATCGATGTGCAATTCCTTGGTGCAATTGCTCAATGCAATGAGTAAGTTGGTTCTGTCTGAATCGACCAGATTTCCTAAGACACAAATAAGTCGTAAACTTTGTGCCTTAGAAGGGTAAATGAGCGCTAAAAGATTTCCCGAAGAATTTAATTTGTCGAATGGGTAATTAGCGTCGCAAAAACTGTTTAATTTTACTGTCTTCAATTTGGCAAGGTTCGATCCCTAAGGCCTGCCGTGACAATTTATCGACCAAGCGAAGTACGTCTTTAGAATACACCATAGAGGTATGGGTTTGCTGCACCAGAATGTGCTCTGACATTCCTTCAATACGGGTTTCTTCAACACTTACCGTTCCATCAGATTCTTCTACGCTATCGCGCCAAACGCGATCCAATAACGGTCTTGCACCAATTTTCACATTGCCGGCAATGGAAATCAGCTTATTCGGCAAATCCCACTCGGGTTCATAGTGACTTGGTAATAAACCAAATTGTGGTGAAGAACCGAGCATGCCTTGAATATTCAGCTTTGCCAAATCCTCAGCAATCGTTGCGCCTTGATGCGGCGTGCCTAAGGTAATCACCAAAGGCACTTTTACCTCAGAAACTTTCCTGTGCTCAAGAAAATCTTTTATCACCAGCCCGCCGAGAGAGTGACCGACCATAACTACGGGCCCCTCTCCCACCGATTCTGCAAGCACATCAAATAGTGCTGCCTTATCTGAACTGGTGCTTGGATAAGAAAGATTATCTACCTCCCAGCCAAGCTTTTCTAATCGTAACGCCATCGGCGCCATGATCAGCCGATTCATAAACAATCCGTGTAGTAGTACGATTTTCATGGGATATTACCATTTAACCTGCAATCGATTCTTATCTGCTTCGGTGTCTGCTTTGCGCCCAAACCATCGTATATTTTGAATATCTTCCTTAATTAAATATAAGGCGGGTATTAAAAATAGGGTGATGACCGTTGCAAACAAAATACCAAACCCCAACGATATTGCCATCGGAATAATAAACTGCGCCTGCAAACTGGTTTCGGCATAAATTGGCAGTACCCCGAAGAAAGTGGTTAATGAGGTTAGCAATATCGCCCGAAAACGTTGCATACCAGCACTGACTACAACATCGAATAAACGCATGCCTTGATCTTTGGCTTTATTAATAAAGTCCACCAGTATCAAACTGTCGTTAACCACAACACCAGACAATGCAATAAAGCCAAACATCGACATCATGTTAACGGTTTTGCCCAGTATTAGATGCCCGAAAATTGCGCCGATAATACCAAATGGGATCACCGACATTATGATCAGTGGTTGTGCATAAGATTTGGTCGGAATGGCAATTAATCCGTAGATTAAAAATAAAGAGATAAGAGTTGCCATAATCAGTTGCCCGATTAACTCCATCTGCTCTTTACCAGCGCCTTCCATCCCGTATTCAACACTGGGGTATTTTTCCAATATTTTCGGGATCACTTCCTGGTTTACATCCGCGATGATCTTGCTCGATTCAACTTTTTCAGAATCGATTTCTGCCGCAATGGTAATTGAACGTTTCTGGTTAATACGGGTAATTCTTGAAAACCCCTGACCCAGCTCAATATCCGCAACCTGATAAAATGGCACAGCATCGCCGGTTGGAGTGCGAACCCACATATTTTCCAAATCCGCTAATGAACGTCGTTCCTCTTCAGGATAACGCACCATGACTTTGAGCTCATCACGGCCCCGTTGAATTCGTTGTGCCTCCTCACCATAAAAAGCCTGGCGGGTTTGTCTTGCTAAATCGGTAAGGGTTAAACCCAAAACTTCTGCGGCAGGTTTAATCTTTAATTTGATCTCTTCCTGACCACGGCTAAAGGAATTACGAATGTCATATACACCAGCATATTCTGACAATTGATTTTGTAACATTAACGCTGCAAGTTCCAACTCATCGTCGTTTTTACCGGTTAATTGGAATTCCAGAGCGGAGCCGCCACCGGCATTCGTACCGGCAAATAATCTGAGTTCGCGCACGCCAGGCAAAGAGCCTACTTCTTCACGCCACAACTTTTCGATTTCAAAGGAATTAAGGTTTCGAAATTCAGGTTTGTTTAACTCCAGCAGCATACCGCCACCGAGATCTCCCTGAGTCCAAACCATACTGTGGGCGATAAACGTCTCACCTTCTTCGCTATGCTTTTTCGAGGTTCGGTAGGCGGCATCAATTATCTCATCAATTGCCTGATTGCGCTGTTCCGGTGGTGTACCGTCAACCATGGTTATCTGACCTTGAATAAAATCACTTGGCACATTAGGAAATACTTCGACTTTCACCAGTGAACCCAAAATCAACCCCATGGAAATACATAAAATGGCAATGAAAGATGCTAGCGTGTTATAGCGATTTCTTAGGGCGATTTCGAGGGTATTCTTGTAGGTCGTTTTAATGAATTTATCTAACCAGTTTTTAAACCAAAGCTGCACGCGATGAATTAAATGAGCGTTTACGGGATCAATTTCTTTGTACTTAATGTGTGCCAAATGCGCAGGCAAAATCCATTTCGATTCAATGATCGAAAACACCAGACACAAACCGACAACCACCGCGATCGACCGGAAGAAAGTCGCCGCGTTGGCATCGATAAAGATTAATGGTAAAAATGCAGCTATGGTCGTCAACACCCCAAATGTTGCTGGCATCGCAACTTTGTGAGTTCCACGAATAACACTATTTTCGGAATGACCACTGGTTTGAATCTCAGAATAAACACTCTCGCCAATCACAATGGCATCATCAACGACAATCCCTAAAACCATAATAAAGGCGAATAAACTGAGCAGATTTACGGTGACGGAATACTCCCCAAGAAGAGGCATAAACATAAACGCCCCAAGGAAACAGATCGGAATACCAACCATCACCCAGAAAGCGACACGAATTCGCAAAAATAAGGTCAGGACAATAAAGACTAACAGCGCCCCGAGAAGGAGATTGCTAAACATCATGTTCAGGCGCTCGGACAAATAGAACGAACTATCGCCATACACATCTAAAGCCACGCCATCGGGAACTGCCGCACGCTTTTGTTCAACATACTTTTTCACCGCTTCGGCAATCGCAAGATCGTTTTGATCGGCGGTCGATTTAATGCGGATATTTGATGCCTCTTTGCCGTCAAAGCGAGCAAAGCCCTCCCCTTCAACAAACTCATCCCTAATCGTGGCAACGTCTTTTAAGAGCAACCGAGTGCCGTCCGGCTCCGTGCGCAACACAAGGTTGGCATATTCCTCACCGGTATACGCCTGACCTTCAGTTCGCAGTTGAATATAACCGCCACGGGATTTAATCGTTCCACCGGGTAAATCCAATGAAGAACTGCGAATTGCCTGACTAATTTGATCGAAGGTTAATCCGTATTCGATTAAAGTCAGTTCTGACACTTCAATGCTAATTTCGTAATCACGGTTACCAACCACGGAAGCAATATTCACTTCCGGCAACAGCATGATTTCATCACGGATGTTCTGCGCCAACTCCTGCCGGGTACGACGTTCCATATCACCGTAAACGGAAACCCATAATACATCCGCTTCAAACTCTTGTTTTACAACAAGTGGGCGCTCTATTTGATCCGGGAACGTCTGAATGGTGTTTATCTGCATCTGGATTTCATCGAGTTTTTCAGACAGTGGGAATCCATTTTTAATCTCAATGGTCACCGTACCTGAACCTTCTCTGGATTGAGAGGTGATGCGTTTAATTCCTTTAATGTTTTCCAGAACATCTTCAATTTTGATCACTACAGACTGTTCAACATCTTCAGGAGCAGCGCCAGGATGAATAACGCTGACCTGAATAGAATTAGTGGAAAACTCCGGAAACATTTTTTTGGTAATGGTGAGATAAGAGTAAATCCCCATGACCAGAATAAACACCATAAGCAGATTGGCAGCAACACTATTGCGGGTAAACCAGGCAATAATCCCTGTTAATTTTTCATCGACCGGTTGCATTACTATTCCACCCGAGTACTAGTTTGTTGAGTTTCAGTCGCATTTGAGGTTTGGGCGTCATTAGCTTTCTCAGCTTCCGCGGGTTCTGAAACCTCGTTTTGCTCGACTTCTTCGCCACTTACCCGTAGCTCCATTCCTTGTACCGGTGTTTCCAGACGTGTGGTAACCACCCGGTTACCCGCGACAATATCGCCTTGGATATACGCATAATCTTTGTCCGAGCGCAAAACATCGACGGTAACGATTTTCAGTCTATTCTCTGGATCAATTAAATAGAGCTGGCCGGCACCACGAATCGCACTGCGCGGTATGGCGGTAATGTCAGAGTATGATTTGCCTTTAATACTTGCCTTGACAAACATGCCCATTCGCAATTCAACATCCCGTTCTTCGGTTAGCAGATTGTAAGGATCGTCAATGTGAGCGACCAGATAATGAACCCGGGATCGGTCATTGACAACGCCTTCATAGCGAGAAATATAAGAATCCCAGGTTAACGTACGCAAGCCCTGCTGCGTGGATACCACGACAGTATTTGATGCATCGCCTTGTTGGTTAACTTTTGGCAGTTTGATAAAACCTATATCTTGTTGTTTCACCGGTAAACGAACTTCGGCGTAATCAACAGCAAAGGTATCAACCAATTGCGTGCCTGTGCCGACGTACTGACCAATATCAACATATTTGGCTTTTATCAGCGCATCATATGGGGCAATAATTTTCGTGCGCTTTAATTTGAGTTGAGCGCCTTGCATATCGGCAGTGGCAGCTTCCGCATCAGCCATTGCTCTTTGCAGTTGCGGCAATCGCAACGCTAAAACCGGTGCCTCAGATAACGGTTTTCCCGTAAGTTGCCATTCATCTTCTGCTTGATCGGCTCGAGCCTTTTCTTCCACTAAAGTGGCTTTTGCCGCATCCAAGCGAGATTGGGCTTCTAATACACCCACCTGATAGGTAATCGGGTCGATTTCCATTAAAACCTCACCCTTTTTAAAGAAGCCACCGACTTTCATCTTGTCGGCTACAAAGGTGATTTGTCCTGAAACTTCGGATATCAGCGCGGTTTCGGTGCGTGGCATGACTGTGCCCTGACTATGAATCGTAAAGGTAACGTCTTGTTTGGTTATCTCGGCCACTTCAACAACAGGCAGTTTTGCCAAACTTGGTTTTTTCTCTGGCTTTTCTGCCATGGCGGACAAACCTACGCATCCAGCAAATCCAAACGCGACAATGATAAACGGTGCCAGGACTACGAAAATGGATCGTTGCGATTTAGTCTTGGAATTTTGTTGTTGGAAGTCGCTACTCACACTACTCATAAAGTTCTCTAATTGTTAATTTCACTTTTAATTTTTTAAAAGCATTCAATGCATTGCTGGGCATAATTGATTCAGGCAATTATACGCATAATTTAACCCAATGGATCCCAATTTAGCTTAAAAACTCTTGCCATAACATTAACATATGCACTAAATCCGGACTACCGCATTCGGCTTCGACAAACATCGGATTTTCGTCGAATTCCTGTTGTTCAAACGGTTCGGCATCACCTTCTTCAAGATCCACATGCCTACCTTCAGTGACAATGCCCGCCTGCAAATGACTATTCGCCAAAATTGTCGCATCCTGAAAATCTGCGTCTAAGCTAAATTCTCTGCCCGATAGTTGCAATTGGCCATACCTGTCATTAATCATTTGTTGCAATTGCTGGATCAACGCTGACAACTTACTGACATTTGTGCCGATTTCTTGCTCAAGCCAAAAGCCTATGACCTCATGCCCATAAGAAAACTTAGCTTTAGGACTCCCATCGATAAAATCCTGGTAAAACTCGTACTCCATAAATCATCTTATCCGATTACCACCATCTCCTATAGTTTAACCGAGAACTTTTAACTGACGTAGTAGTCTTATGCTCAAACAACAAATCAATTATTGGTTTATTCAAGGATGAAATTGGTAACAACGATACCTAAGTCTTATGCAGTGCCGTTGGCGATGGCGTTGAGTTTGCACTGCCTTATTCTTTTTTTGCTGTTACCAAAACCCGTTACTATCATTGAAAATGCGCAAATTAAGCCTAAACCGGTAAAAATAGACAGTTACTTATACCCTCCTTCAAAAACCTTACCCCAACCGGAAGTTTCTCCCCATGAGGAAGCCGCGAGCCATGCTAACGCTGTGCCGATAAAGCGAACAACAAAACAATTTAAAGAGGACCGTGTTGTAGAGAATACTGAAGGTGTAGAACGTGTTGAAGGCTTTGAAAGTACCGATACTACTGAGACAAATATAAACACGCAGACAGACGAAACGGTAAACCGCCAAACTCAATCCAGAGTAGACACTGCAACAGAAACAGAAACTAAAGCCAGAAAACCGCTAGGAAAGGCCGTATTTAACCCTTATAAGGGATTAGATACGTTGAGTTCGCAAAAAGATCAAGACAATACGAATAATCCTTATCAAAGCTCACGAGGCTACTCGGTATTTCAGCAACTGCCTGCCTCCGTTCCAATAAGCGTTGTTAAA
Source organism: Thalassotalea litorea (assembly GCF_005843925.1). Taxonomy (GTDB): domain Bacteria; phylum Pseudomonadota; class Gammaproteobacteria; order Enterobacterales; family Alteromonadaceae; genus Thalassotalea_A; species Thalassotalea_A litorea_A. The sequence continues at coordinate 157,749 of NZ_VCBC01000004.1, read as the reverse complement.
CCAACGGCGGACCAGATTCGCGCCCAGAACACGACAATTGTCGGCAATGAAACCATCGAAAAACGCGATGGCTACTGTTATCAGGAAACGGACTTAAGCTTTATCAACGATGAGTTTGGCAAAAGCTCATCCTTTAGCGCCTGCGGGGAAAGTCGCAAAGATAAATACTTTCGAGAATTTATGCAACAGGTCGGGGAACGGCGGTAAGGGCGAGGGAGTTTGGGGGTGTCGGAGCTTGAAGGTGTCTAAGGGTGACGAAAGGTGCAAAAGAAAACGGTGTCGAAAGGTGACGAAAGGTGCAAAAGAAAACGGTGTCGAAAGGTGTCTAAAGGTGTCTAAAGGTGTCAAAGAAAAAAGCTGCTGTTGCTTGTTCCGAGACCTGCGGCCTGAAACCTGCGACCTTGCCTTTAGGCTGAGCTAATTAAACAAAAACGAGCCAATCCGAAAAGAAAGGCTCGCTTTAAGGCGAAATTAGCGTTAACTAATTAAGCGACGTTTTGTGCAATAACGACTTCTTTCGCTTTGCTGGTGTAACTGTCCATTTGATGGAAGTTCAGGTAGCGATAGGTATCGGCTGCTGTCGCATTAATTTGCTTAGCATATTCCATGTACTCATCAACCGTAGGCAAACGACCCACGATGGCACCAACTGCGGCAAGCTCGGCCGAAGTTAGATAGACATTAGCACCATTACCAAGACGGTTCGGGAAGTTACGTGTCGAAGTAGAAAGTACGGTCGACTTTTCAGCAACTCGAGCCTGGTTACCCATACATAAAGAACAACCTGGCGTTTCAATACGAACACCGGCTTTACCATAGGTAGAATAGTAACCTTCGGCGGTTAACTGATCGCGATCCATCTTCGTTGGAGGGGCAACCCACATACGAGTATTTAACACACCACCAAAGTTTTCGAGTAGTTTACCCGCTGCACGGAAGTGACCAATGTTCGTCATACAAGAACCGATGAATACTTCATCAACTTTATCGCCAGCAACATCCGATAACAATTTTGCGTCATCCGGGTCATTTGGACAACAAACGATAGGTTCTTTGATGTCACTTAAATCGATTTCGATTACGTGCGCATATTCAGCATCGCTGTCGGCTTCCATGAGCGATGGGTTATCCAACCACTCTTGCATCGCATTAATACGACGTTCGATTGTGCGAACATCACCGTAGCCTTCACTGATCATCCATTTAAGCATAACCACATTAGACTGTAGATATTCCGCAACGGCATCTTCTTCAAGCTTGATAGTACAACCTGCAGCAGAGCGCTCAGCAGATGCATCAGACAATTCAAATGCCTGCTCAACGGTCAAACCTTTAAGACCTTCAATTTCAAGTACACGACCTGAGAATTCGTTGATCTTACCGGCTTTCTCAACGGTCAAAAGACCATTTTTAATACCGTAATACGGGATAGCATGAACCAAATCACGTAGTGTGATACCCGGCTGCATTTCGCCTTTAAAGCGAACCAATACCGACTCAGGCATATCCAAAGGCATAACGCCGGTCGCTGCAGCAAATGCAACAAGACCAGAACCTGCCGGGAATGAAATACCCAGAGGGAAACGGGTGTGTGAATCACCACCAGTACCAACCGTGTCAGGCAATAACATACGGTTCAACCATGAATGAATAACACCATCGCCTGGGCGCAGTGATACACCGCCACGATTCATAATGAAATCAGGTAAGGTGTGGTGAGTCTGTACATCAACTGGCTTAGGATACGCCGAAGTATGACAGAAAGATTGCATGGTCAAATCAGCGGAGAAGCCAAGACATGCCAAATCTTTTAATTCGTCACGGGTCATAGGACCGGTAGTATCTTGAGAACCTACTGTGGTCATCTTCGGCTCACAATATTGACCGGCACGAACGCCATCAACACCACAAGCTTTACCAACCATTTTTTGGGCCAGAGTGAAACCTTTGCTGGACTCGGCAACATCGACAGGTTTTGCAAACAATTCCGTTTCACCTAAACCTAATGCTTCACGAGCACGACCGGTTAAACCACGACCAATGATCAATGGAATACGACCACCAGCACGAACTTCGTCTAACAATACTGGGCCGAGTTCAAACGTTGAAATCACTTCATCCGTGCCTGAACGCTTTACAACACCTTCGTATGGGAAGATATCAATCACATCACCCATGTTCATCGCTTGTACGTCTAATTCAATCGGTAATGCACCCGAATCTTCCATTGTGTTGTAGAAAATTGGCGCGATTTTACCACCTAGACATACACCACCACCGCGTTTGTTCGGTACATGAGGAATATCTTCACCCATAAACCAAAGCACCGAGTTCGTTGCAGATTTACGCGAAGAACCAGTACCAACTACGTCGCCAACATAGGCAAGTTGAATACCGTCTTGTTGCAATTCTTCGATCTGTTTAAGCGGACCAACAGTTCCATCATCATCAGGGTTGATGCCATCACGACCAATTTTCAACATCGCTTTCGCGTGTAACGGAATATCAGGGCGCGACCAGGCATCCGGTGCAGGTGATAAGTCATCAGTGTTCGTTTCACCGGTGACTTTAAATACTTTAACGGTAATTTTTTCAGCGACAGCTGGCTTGTTCAGGAACCATTCAGCATTCGCCCAGGATTCCATCACTTTTTGCGCCGTAGCATTACCCGCTTTAGCCTTCTCTTGTACATCATAGAAAGCGTCAAACATTAGCAAGGTTTTAGACAAACCAGCAGCCGCAATATCGGCATTTGCAGAATCGTCTAATAAGTCAATCATCGGCTGGATGTTATAACCACCTAACATGGTACCTAACAATTCAGTCGCTTTTGCTGCATCCAGAATCGGTGAGTTCGCTTCACCTTTTGCAATGGCAGCAAGAAAAGCAGCTTTAACATACGCTGCGTCATCAACACCCGGTGGAACGCGATTTGTGATCAGGTCAAGAAGAAACGCTTCTTCACCGGCTGGTGGGTTTTTGATTAATTCAACAAGTTGAGAAACTTGTTCAGCATCAAGGGGTTTGGGAACGATGCCTTCAGCGGCGCGCTCTTCAACGTGTTTACGATAATCTTGAAGCACAGTACTTTCCTCTTTTCTGTGAATGCTGGAGTACCCCTGCTTGTTTCAGGGGCTTTTTAAGCTGGCCGCATTATACGTGAATCAGCCTTTAAACTGAACCCAATATCCAAAAATGTGAGTTATATCCACTATAAATACCAAGAATAGCACTTGGCGATCTCTAACCCTTATTTTTAGCAATTAAGTTTCGCAAAAACAACCAGTAAACGCCTTTGAAACTGGGAATTTATCGAGTTTTCTACTAATTTTAAAGGATGGCATTTTGACTACCTTCAGGCTTCTGATTTGAATAGAAAAATCTCTCAACAGGATAATTTTATCTTTTTAATCGTAGCCTTGGTGATGTTGCTGGCAGGGATGGCGCTTGCGCAGCAATTTTTTGCCGGAGAGATGCAGCGATTGATGCAGTCTGCCACCGTGGTGACGCTACTGGTAGCGGTCTGGGGGGCCCATGACAAAAACTACATTTTTCGTCGTGGCCTTGTTTTTCCCGTTGTAATTATCCTAACCTCTCTCGCAAGCTATTACCTTGAAAGTATTGATAAACTCTTCTTACAACTGTTCATTATGCTTTTGTTTTTCCTGATAACGGCGAAAAAAACCGCTACTCAGGTTCTGTTTTCTGGTTCCGTAACCTGGAATAACATTCTGGGGTCGATTTGTCTTTACCTACTTATGGCAATGATTTGGGGGCTGCTGTATACGCTAATGCAACTATTTGCTGGCAGCGCATTTAACGGCATAGAGGCAGATTTACAATGGTATGAGTTATTACCGGATCTTATGTATTTTTCATTTGTAACCATTACAACATTAGGTTTTGGTGATATTTCACCTTCTACCCCGATCACACAATTTCTGGTTTATATGGAAGCAATCGTAGGCCAGTTTTATCTGGCGATTCTTGTGGCCAGTCTGGTTGGCGCCCGTATGACCGCCCCACATTCACATAGAGAGCAAAACAATGACAGATCCTAAAAGTGAACAGCCTGAAAATCAGCCCGAGCTGACCGAACAAGATTTACGTTTTACCCGGCGGATGATAGATACAGCAATCAAATTGGCGGCTATTTTTATTGTCTTGATTTGGTGTAGCGCGATACTACGACCGTTTATTATGCTGATATTGTGGGGCGGCATCATTGCCATTGCTTTATATCCTTTCTTTGCAAAGATTAGCGGTGCATTGGGAGGTCGTAACAAATTGGCGGCATTAATTATTGCCATCCTTGGGCTTGCACTGTTAGTGGTGCCGACCATCAATATCTCCGCATCTACTATCGACAGCGTGCAAACCGTTTCCGAAAGCATTAAAGAAGGAACGTTTAAGGTGCCACAACCCACGGATGCGGTTAAATCCTGGCCTCTGGTCGGTGAGAAAATTTATCAAATTTGGGGGCATGCATCGACTAACTTCGAAGCTTTTGTCGTTGAACATTCCGACGCATTCAAGTCGCTCACAGAAGCCCTCTTTAGCACCATCGCCGGAATTGGCGGCACGGTGCTGCAATTTATCATTTCATTACTGATTGCTGCGGTGATGCTAGTTAACCATGAAAAATGCTTATATGGATCACGTCTGGTTTTTAATCGCATCATGGCAGAGAACGGCGAAACGGCGATTGTTGATTCTGTTGCCACCATTCGTAGCGTCGCTCAAGGCATTCTTGGCATTGCGGTCATTCAGGCACTACTCGCCGGTATCGGTATGTTTGTCGCCGGCATCCCCGGCGCTGGTGTATGGGCACTGCTGGTTTTGATTCTGGCAATCGTACAACTTCCACCGCTCCTGGTACTGGGTCCTATCGCCGCTTATTACTTTTCCATTACCACAACAACGCCTGCGACTATCTTCTTGATATGGGCGCTTCTGGTTAGCTTTAGTGATGCGGTATTAAAACCCATGTTGCTGGGTCGAGGCATTGATATCCCAATGCTAGTAATTTTATTGGGAGCCATCGGCGGAATGTTGCTATCGGGGATCATAGGGTTATTTGTCGGTGCCGTAGTGCTGTCTCTTGGCTATAAGTTAACCATGCATTGGTTACAGCATTCGACCATACAAATCGAAAAACCCTACTCCGACTAAGCCGTTATATATGTTAAACAAAAACAATAATCCTTAAAGGTGGTCCATGACGAGTAATGAAGACAGTATCGACAACGAAAATAAATCGGCTTTGACGAATGCAGAAACAGCCACGGATGTGACATCTGATGAAAAGGCGGATAAGGAAGAATCCAAGCCGGATCTGGCCAATCGTCTAACCCGGATTATTCTGATCATCGCGGCTCTTTACTTTGTTTGGTATATCGCCAGCGATCGCTTGACCCCAATAACCGATCAAGCGAGGGTCAGAGGTTTTGTGATCCCAATTGTGCCCGAAGTTTCCGGGAAGATTTCGAGGATTCATGTCGGCGGTGATAAGCACGTCAAAAAGGGCGACGTCTTATTTGAAATAGACCCCAGAGATTATGAACTGGCGGTTGAAAAAGCCGAAGCAGCGTTAGAGCAGGCAGGTCAGGATGTTGGAGCCAGTACCGCCAATGTTGCCTCAGCGAAGGCCATTTTGGAAAAGGCTAAGGCCAATTTAAACACGATAAACGAAAATGCCGATAGGATCTTTGCCTTGGAGCAACAAGGTATCATTTCCACGGCACAAGCGGATGAAACACGCGGTACCGTGACTCAGGCGGAACTGGAAATAGCCAATGCGCAAGCCGCTTATGAACAGGCAAAGCAACAGTTAGGGGCTTCAGGGAAAGACAACCCAGCAATTCAAACGGCTATCACCCAATTGTCAGACGCCCGACTACAACTATCTAAAACTAAGGTTATGGCCCCCAGCGATGGGGTCGTTTCCTATGCCAAAGTCAATGTTGGCTATTTCGCCGCCGCCGGTGCAAAAATCATGACTTTTATTTCCACCGATGTGGCATGGATTGAAGCTTCTTACCGGGAAAACAACCTCGGTAATATTAAAGAAGGAGATGAGGTAGATATTGTTCTCGATTCGGCGCCAGGTAAAATATTTAAAGGGCAAATTAAATCGGTCGGTTACGGTGTCAGTTTTGATAAAACCCAACCTGGAGAGCTGTCTACCCCAGAAAAACCCAAAGGCTGGATGCGAGATCCGCAACGATTTATTGTTGTGATTGTTTTTAAAGATGAAGACGTTCGTGGCTTTCTTCGCGAAGGTGGTCAGGCGGACGTAATCACCTACACCGGTAGCAATATCGTTCTTAATAGCATTGGCAAACTGTATATGCGTCTGACGACTTTTATGTCTTATGTTTACTAGGTTTTTGTGGTCTTACCCGGTTAATACAATTCGCACCATACGCCTCGTCGTCGGCTTAGGTGCAGCGATTGCCATTGCGTTTGGCTATAACTGGCCGCTGGCCTTTCTTTGCCCTGTGCTGGCATCAAAATTTCTGGCGACGGACAAACCCAAAGTTCCTTTCAAAACCTTAGGAAATATATTCCTGATTGTGGTGGTGGCGTTTTCCTCGGGCATATTAGTGACCCGATTTTTACTTCCTTTCCCTGTGGTATTTATGCTGGTAAGTTTGTTACTTATCTTTTGGTTATCCTATTGGAGCCATAGTGGTGGCAATGAATTTGTGATCACCATGCTGTTAATCGGTTTTACTATTATTCCGCTATTAGCATTGCTCCATCAGGCCGTCGTTATTGAAGTTACCTATGGGTTTATCTTTTCCTGCTTAATGGCGTTAGTGATCACTATGATGGCCCATGAGCTTATTCCCGATAAGCCCGGCACTAGCTATGTGAATGCCAAAAAGGCGGCACAGGCTGAACGAAACCTCCCCAAACAAACACGCTTGCAGCTGGCATATCTGTCCACCATTATTATCATGCCAGTATTAACGATGTTTTTAATGCTGGATTTGAGCAATGCAATTTTAGTGCTGGTATTTGTGGCGATATTGGCGCAAAAGCCAAATTTACTGGTAGGAATTCAGGGGGCAAAAGCATTATTGTTAGGCAATAGCATAGGCGGTATTTTTGCCATGCTTATCTATGCCACCCTAGTGATGGTACCTCAATACAGCTTCCTTATTTTATTGTTTTTATTGTTGTTCTTGTATTTTGGCGGGCTTATTTTCTCGGCAAGGCCATTAGCCCCTATTTATGCCATGGCGATGACAACGGTGATTATTCTGGTGTCTTCTGCCACCCTTGGTAATGCTGATGCCGATGAAAAATTTTATACCCGTTTAATTCAGGTTGCGATGGCTTGTGGTTACATCATTTTCGCAACAACGTTAACCCGACCTTACTTAAATAAGATTCAGGCGACGGAATAAGCGGTGTCGCCGAGAGCTGTCGAAAGGTGTCTAAAGGTGTCTAAAGGTGTCGAAAGATGACTAGTCAAAAGCCTTTGTTGCTTTTTCTGCAGCCTGAAACCTGCGACCTAGCCTTTAGCGTCAAAGGTGGCGAATGCCTGAAGGCATTTCCTATGTTATCGAAACAAAAAAGCCAGGTTGATAACCTGGCTTTTGACTAAAAACGTTTGTTTTTATTTCTTTTTCTTAACAGCTTTGGCATTGGGTAAATCGGTAATTGAGCCTTCAAAGATCTCAGCTGCCATACCAATGGATTCATTCAGTGTCGGGTGAGCATGAATGGTTAAACCAACATCTTCCGCATCGGCGCCCATTTCAACGGCTAAACCAATTTCACCTAACATTTCACCGGCATTAATACCGATAATCGCACCACCTAAAACACGACCGCTGTCTTTATCAAAGATAAGCTTAGTTTTACCTTCAGTACGAGCAGATGCAATGGCGCGACCCGAGGCTGCCCACGGGAAGTTTGCTACTTCAATGTTTAAACCTTGTTCTTTTGCTTCGCGCTCAGTAACACCAACCCATGCAATTTCCGGATCGGTATATGCGATTGAAGGGATACAGCGAGGATCGAATACATGCTTCTTACCTGCAATAACCTCAGCAGCAACATGAGCTTCATGAACCGCCTTGTGCGCTAGCATCGGCTGGCCAACAACATCACCAATGGCAAAAATGTGATTTACATTGGTACGCAATTCATTCGTAACATTAATAAAGCCACGCTCATCAACGTTAACGCCAGCTTTGTCTGCGTCAATCATATGACCATTTGGCTTACGACCAACCGCAACTAAAATCTTGTCATAACGTACCTGACCTTCTGGTGCGTTCTTACCTTCAAACGTCACATATAAGCCGTCGTCTTTGGCATCAACTGCTACAACTTTCGTTGATAGCATTAAGTTGAAGCGTTTCTTCACGTACTTAGTATAAATCTTCATGACATCGGCATCGGCTGCAGGGACTAGCTGATCCGCAAACTCAACAACCGATACATTAGAACCTAATGTGCTGTATACCGTACCCATTTCCAGGCCGATAATACCGCCACCAAGAACCAACATTTCGCCCGGTACGTCTTCTAGCTCTAGTGCACCCGTAGAATCAAGAACGCGAGGATCTTCCGTCGGTATAAATGGCAAGTTAACCACAGAAGAACCGGCTGCGATGATAGCATTATCAAAGTTTACGGTAGTTGTACCGCTTTCACCTTCAACAACAATGCTGTTAGGACCCGTAAATTTACCAAAACCATTTACGGTGGTAACTTTACGTTGTTTTGCCATACCCGCTAAACCGCCGGTAAGCTGACCCACAACTTTCTCTTTCCAACCGCGAATTTTATCGATATCGATTTTCGGCTCACCAAAGGTTACACCGTGATCTGCCATCTCTTTTGCATCATCAATTACTTTGGCAACATGAAGTAATGCTTTAGAAGGGATACAACCAACGTTCAGACAAACACCACCCAGAGTGGCATAGCGTTCAATTAATACTACGTCTAAACCTAAATCAGCTGCGCGGAACGCCGCAGAATAACCACCAGGTCCAGAACCTAAAACAACGACTTGAGTTTTAATATCGTTACTCATGTTAACCTCAAACTTTTTATATTGGCTCGCGGCGCTTAACGCTCAGCGAGACTAGATTTTGTTCAATTAAACTTTAATTGTTTAAATAATGTTCCGTTCAACAGAGTGCATTTTTAAAGATTAAAAACGTTTATGATTGAACCAAACACGAAATTTTTCGCGCGCCAAGTGTACCTTGTGTAACAAATTTTCGCCAACTTTCGCGACAAATATTGGTAATAAGTACTATCTATAACGCCCTTCGCCAAGCTCCAGCCAAACTTGCATCGCTGGAGCTATTGGCATGTAACCTTGCAGGTTACAATATCAATTGACGAATATCAGACATTACCGACGATAAATGCACAGTAAAGCGCGCAGCCAGAGCACCATCAATAACACGGTGATCGTAAGACAGCGATAACGGCAACATTAATCTTGGGTCAAAATCTTTACCATTCCATTTAGGTTTCATTTCTGACTTAGAAACACCAAGGATGGCCACATCCGGCGCATTGACGATCGGCGTAAATGCGGTACCGCCAATCCCACCAAGGCTGGAAATGGTAAAACAAGAACCCTGCATATCTTTCGCAGTAAGCTTGCCTTCACGAGCTTTCATGGATATTTCCAATAGCTCTTTCGATAACTCGTGAATACCTTTTTGATCAACGTCACGAACAACAGGGACAACCAAACCATTCGGGGTATCTACTGCGACACCAATATGAACGTACTTTTTCATGATCAGGCTTTCACCGGATTCACTCAAACTTGAGTTAAATACCGGGTACGCGCGTAATGCGCTGGCGGCCGCTTTCATGATGAAGACCAAAGGCGTGATTTTAAAACCAAGCTTTTGCTTTTCTGCAATCACATTTTGTTGTTTACGGAATGCTTCAACATCGGTGATATCCGCTTCATCAAATTGCGTGACGTGCGGAATAGTTACCCAATTACGGTGCAAGTTAGGACCAGAAATTTTCTGGATGCGAGTTAACGCAACTTCTTCAACTTCACCAAACTTGCTGAAATCAACTTTCGGCTGGGCAATCACTTGTAGACCACCAGCACCTGCTGCAACACCGCTGCTTGCCGTCGCTTTCGGACGTGACAACTCGTATTTAACAAAAGACTGAACGTCTTCTTTTAAGATACGACCTTTGCTACCCGTACCTTTTACTACCGTAAGATCAACGCCGAATTCACGGGCTAAGCGACGGATAGAAGGTGACGCGTAAATATTGCCTTTGCTTTGACGCTCGCCGGCACTTGGATGGTGCGGAACCGGAGCCGCTTTTTGCGGTTTCGGTGCCGGTGCGGCAACGACCGTTTGCTCTTTAGTTTCAGGAGCCTTCGGCGCAGGCGCGGCGGCAGGTGCTGATGCACCGCCAGCAGTTTGCAACGTAATAATTAATGAACCTTCGCTCACTTTATCACCGGTGGCGACTTTAACATCGATAACTTTACCGGCTTCTGGCGCTGGAACGTCCATCGTTGCCTTGTCCGTTTCCAAAGTAATCAAACCGTCTTCGGCTTCAATTTCATCACCTGGGCTAACAAGTACTTCAATGACATCAACTTCACCATCTTCACCAATATCGGGAACATGGACATCGATGACGGCCGAAGCTGCAGTTGCCGCTGGCGCTGATTCAACCACCGCTTCACTGGCTGCGGGAGCTGCTGGAGCTTCGACTGTTTCCGGTGCGGCAGCTGCGCTTTCTGTCGTTTCGGTACTGGCTTCTGCGCTCGTACCTGCCGATGCTGATTCTAATATAACGATTAAATCGCCCTCAGAGATCTTGGCACCAACATCAACCTTTATTTCTTTGATAACCCCAGCGATCGGTGCTGGAATATCCATTGAGGCTTTATCTGTTTCTACACTAACCAGTGCATCTTCCGCCTCGACGCTATCACCAACAGCAACACAAAGTTCAATCACTTCAACTTCATCGCCGCCGACATCTGGGACTAGAATTTCTTGAATATCTGACATCTAAATTTCCTTACTAGTCAATTACGCGTATAGCGGGTTGATTTTATCTGTATCAATACCAAAGTCGCTAATCGCTTTGGTTACGACACTCATTTCAATATCACCACGTAGCGCTAACTCATAAAGTGATGCAACCACGATATAGTTTTGGTCAACTTCGAAATGACGACGCAAGTTTGCACGACTGTCAGAGCGACCGAAACCATCGGTACCTAGTACACGGTAATCCGTATCGATAAACGCGCGTAATTGATCGGAATAAGCTTTAACATAATCGGTGGCAGAAATTGCAGGTCCAGCATCTTTGGTAATTACCGAGCTGATGTAAGGAACTTTTTGCGCAGCTTCTGGGTGCAACATGTTATAACGTGCAACTTCCTGGCCTTCACGTGCCAACTCGTTGTACGACGTTACCGAGTAAACATCAGAAGAGATGCCGAAATCTTCGGCAAGAATGCGCGCCGCTTCACGGACCTGAACCAAAATGGTACCAGAGCCCATCAACTGTACGTTCGCTTTCGCTGCCTTGGCAGGTTTCACGGTATCCAGTTTATAAATCCCTTTGATAATGCCTTCTTCTGCATTGTCAGGGATCGCCGGGTGCTCGTAGTTCTCATTCATTAGTGTCAGGTAGAAGAAGATATTTTCATTTTCTTCATACATACGACGTAAACCTTCACGCACAATCACTGCAACTTCGTAACCATAGGTTGGATCGTAAGTTACACAGTTCGGGATCAGGTTCGCCTGAACATGAGAATGACCATCCTGATGCTGCAAACCTTCACCGTTCAATGTGGTACGACCGGCAGTCGCGCCTAATAAGAAACCACGTGCCTGGCTATCACCAGCCGCCCAAGCCAAATCGCCTACACGTTGGAAACCAAACATTGAGTAATAGATGTAGAACGGGATAGTGGTGGTATTACAGGTTGAATAAGACGTACCTGATGCAACCCAAGAGGCCATCGCACCTAATTCATTAATACCTTCCTGCAGTACCTGGCCTTTTTTATCTTCACGATAATAAGCAACCTGATCAGCATCCTGAGGAACATATTTTTGTCCTTCGTGGGCGTAAATGCCAACCTGACGGAATAGACCTTCCATACCAAAAGTACGGGCTTCATCCGGAATGATAGGAACAATACGCTTACCAATCTTCTTATCTTTTAGGAGACTGTTAAGGACACGAACAAACGTCATCGTTGATGAAACTTGACGTCCGTTAGAACCTTTCAAGATGGCATCGAAGATGGAAAGCTTTGGAATTTCCAGCGTTTCTTCCGCTTGCTCTAAACGCGCGGGTAATGAACCACCAAGGGCGGTGCGACGTTCTAGCATATATTTGTATTCAGCAGAATCTTCCGGGAACTTGTAAAAAGGAAGATCGGCGATATCGTCGTCACTGACCGGAATATTAAAACGATCACGGTATTGCTTGATGGAATCAACGTCCATCTTCTTAACATTGTGGGCAATGTTTAACGCTTCACCAGATGCACCAAGACCAAAACCTTTCACCGTTTTCGCCAGGATTACCGTAGGACGGCCTTTGGTTTCCATTGCTTTTTTGTATGCCGAGTAAACTTTCACCGGATCGTGACCACCGCGGTTTAAGCGATAAATGTCTTCATCGGACATATTCGCCACGAGTGCAGCAGTTTCTGGATATTTGTTAAAGAAGTTTTCGCGGGTGTACTTACCGCCTTTGGCTTTACAGTTCTGATATTCACCGTCAACAGTTTCATTCATCAGTTGTAATAGTTTACCTGAAGTATCACGGGCCAATAGTGCATCCCAGTATGAACCCCAGATAACTTTAACTACTTCCCAGCCAGCACCGCGGAAGGTACCTTCCAGTTCCTGAATGATTTTACCGTTACCACGTACCGGGCCATCAAGACGCTGTAGGTTACAGTTGATCACGAACGTTAAGTTATCTAAACCTTCACGAGATGCCAGACCAATCGCACCTAATGATTCAGGCTCATCGGTTTCGCCATCACCTAAGAAGCAATATACGCGCTGTTCAGAACAATCTTTAATGCCACGATCGGTTAAATATTTTAAGAATCGAGCCGTATAAATCGCTTGTAATGGACCAAGACCCATAGATACGGTTGGGAATTGCCAGAAGTCTGGCATTAGATGAGGATGCGGATAAGAAGACAGTCCGTTACCATCGACTTCCTGACGGAAGTTGTTCATTTGCTCTTCGGTTAATCGGCCTTCAACAAAAGCACGGGAGTAGATACCCGGAGAGATATGACCCTGGGCGAAAATAAAATCGCCGCCGTCTTTTTCTGTTGCCGCTTTAAAGAAGTGGTTAAAACCCACATCGTAAAGCATTGCAGAAGATGCGAATGAGCCAATATGGCCGCCTAGTTCAAGATCCTTTTTCGAGGCTCTTAATACCAAGACTAACGCATTCCAGCGGATCGCTGCACGAATGCGTGCTTCGATGGTTAGATCGCCAGGCATATTAGGTTCCTGGCCAGCTGGGATGGTATTGACGTATGCAGTTGTTGCATCAAATGGTAAGTGAGTACCGCTGCGACGAGCTCGGTCAATCAGGGTTTCAAGTAGTTGGTGTGCTCGCTCAGGGCCTTCCTGTTCCAGCACCGCTTCCATGGACTCAAGCCATTCTTGTGTTTCTTGCGGATCGATATCGTGGTTGAGGATCTCAGACATAACGACGTTCTAACTCCAAATTATAAAAAATACCGGCAAAATTTTTGTATTAAAGATAGTTGAAATATCGCAACTGTCTTAAGTTTCGCCATTAAAAATTAAGTCTTTAAGAAATTAACCAAACCGAGTAACTATACGGTTTGTAAGCGTCTTAAAGAGCGCTTAACTCGGCTATTTTCATCGCCGAGCTTTAATAATACTTCTTCTATATATGCCAGATTCTTATGACTGGCACCCCAGGCTTTGTTCGGTTCACCACTTATAATGGCTTCCAATAAACGTTTGCGATAATGGGCTATTTTTCCTGGCACTTCCGGACGTTTGGCCAGAACCATCAGGTTTTTCTCAATGTTATCAATCAACAAGGTCGACATTGAGCGCGACAAATGTAACAACACGGCGTTATGGGACGCGTTACAAATTGCCAGATAAAAATCAAATACGGCAACGGCCTCACCATGAAAATTTTCACTGATTGTGGTGTTTTCAATCTGCGCGTCCGCCATTGCATCATACTTTTTCTGGATCTGTTCGAAATCCGCTTTGGTGCCTCGCATTGCCGCATAATACGCAGCCATACCCTGGATACCATGGCGAAATTCCAATAAGTCATATTGGGATTCGCCTTTTTTGGCCAACAAATCAAACATGGGATCGCCCATGCCGCTTAGCAATGTATCATTGACAAAAGTACCGCCACCCTGGCGACGATAAACCAATTCTCGCGTTTCCAGTTTTTGAATGGCTTCACGCAACGAAGGCCGAGACACTTCAAACTGCTCCGCAAGCTCTCTTTCCGGTGGCAACTTTTGCCCGGGCTTGAGACTGCCTTCCAAAATCATGCCTTCAAGATGCTCAACAATGACATCAGAGATTTTTGCTTGCTGTATCTTCTTGTAGGCCATTGGCTTCATCCTGTGTCCATTGATGTCGACTGATATATCAAATACAACCATCAATTACATTGGTTAAATGGTCTTACCAATATTGAAATTTCTAGGTTAAAACATAACAGAAGATCTTCGACATGTAAAATTTTGCGACACAATCGCTAGGGAGATAAAGATATTTTGGAGGGTAATTATACCGAAAAAACATAATGGTCAGACCAATTTTTACTGCGTTATAGCCTGCTAAAATGATATCTAAAGGTGCTATGAATTGTAATTCGATTGGATAAAAGCAATGCAGAGAATATTTAGGTTGTATAAAGGCAATGTGGACAAAATTTAGCTTATATAAACGCAATGTAGAGAAAATTTAGGTTATATAAAGTTTAGGTGTCGGCAAATTCGGTTAAATCAAGGTGAAGCACGATCAGTGCATGAGCGTTAATCCCAGGAGTTCACCCCAAGATTTCAATGACCCATTCTAATCTAACGCGCCACCGTCATAGGACGGCTAATTGTGACAAAACGCTCCAATGTCACCCGACCGCCTCAACGTCTTCCAAATGCTGCCATCATCCAAACACCTTAATGTCATCCAAACGCCTTAACGTCATCCTCACGAAGTGGGGATCTATCGCATAATTAAAAAACACGAGAGACCTTATCCAGCATTGAATAGCAATAGGAAAGTAAAGGTAAGGGGCGACTGAAATCAGTTCGCAGTCATGTGACGGCTCATTGTAATCATGCGCCTAATGTCGTCCAAACGCATTAACGTCATCCAAACGCTTTAACGTCATCCAAATGCATTAACGTCATCCAAACGTTTTAACGTCATCCTCACGAAAGTGGGGATCTGCTTTACGACAACGAAAAGAAGTAAACCTGTAGCGGCATTGTATGCAGAAACTTATTCTAGTGAGCAACACCGGCAATGGTCATAAAGGCAATTGCAGCGAGCAACAACAATACATTGCGCTTAGCAAGACGCACTAAAAGACATGGCTCCGCTGTGCAGTCTTCATCATCAATTTGATAATCTTCTGCGATTTCGGCAACTTCACATAAATACTGACGCGGCGCCTGTTTAAAGTTCAGCATGCCTTCAAGCCACAATGTCGAAGCTTTCGAAAAATGTCCGACTAGCATATAGCCAAAGGCGACCGCGCGACTTGGAATAATGTCTAAATAAAACAGAATCTTTTGGGCGTTTTCTGCCGCAGTTTGCGGTAAGAAACTCTCCCCATCCATCTCGCCGCTATGGTTGGCAACGGCAACAAGCAGACGGTAAAACACCACACCAGTAATGCCGAAGAAGGTGAAAATCAGCATCAAAGACATATAGTATTGATAATTCATCCACACGAGCGTCTGCCCAAAACTTTCACCCTCAAATTGCTGACCTTGTTGTAATTCATCCTGATGCAGAATCACCGCTTCCTGATCGCCGCGCATCGCAGCATTTAAATAGTTTTTATAACTATCACGTATTCTTTGACTGCCAATGCAGACAATCAATACCAAGGTGACAAAGATAAAGTGAATCAGGCTATTGTCGAAAAACCACAGAATAATAGAAAGAAGTGAGGCGGGGAGCAATGCAAACACAACCAGGTTCACAACATTCTTGCTAATTTCACCTTTGGAAACAAAGCCACGGGCAAAACCAACATACTGACCGAAGTAAAAATTAAACTGCCAGTATTTGGAGAGTAAAATCCGCTCTGCTGCCAAAGCAATAAGCAAGCTAATTAAAGTCATTGAAAACCCTACTTATATAGTGATGTTATTTTCATCATGATTAACAAAAATTCTACAAGCAGAATGGCAGGATTACCAGAAACAATTCCTTAAACTTTAGAATTTATCAATAATCTCTTTAGTTTAGCTGCGGAACTGGACAATCACCTAATCGAAAGCAAGGAAACCCATCGGTTATTTCAGCAATGAGAAATAGTGTGACCAATTAAAACTCTCACCCGGATCGGTTTTTCTACCCGGCGCAATATCGCAATGGCCAGTGATATGATTTTTGGCAATCAATGGGTAGTGTTTTTGTAGCACTCGGGTAATTGCTGCAAGTTGCTGGTATTGGACTTCGGTATAGGGCACATCATCACAGCCTTCTAATTCAATGCCAATGGAAAAATCATTGCATTTACTGCGGCCATTAAATACCGATACACCGGCGTGCCAGGCTCTTTTTTCAAACGGCACGTATTGCACGACATCGCCATTTCGCTTAATTAAGCAATGGGCAGATACTTTAAATTGATAAATATCCTGGAAGTATTCATGCTCTTTCGGGTTTAACTTGCCGGTAAATAACTGGTCAATATAGTTACCGCCAAATTGTCCTGGGGGTAAGGAAATATTGTGGACGACGAGTAAACTAATATCAGCGCCTTCCCTTTCATCATAAAAAGGAGAAGGACATTGGCGAATATCGGACGATTCAACCCCTTGGCTAAAATGGTCTTGGTCGGCTAACCAGCCCTGATTGATAGTGTAATTTTTTATCATTAGCGGATATAGTGGGAAATTACGACACAGAATTATTGCACCATACTGCTGTGTGAATCAATGTGCAACAATCACCCGCAAAGTGAATCGATGAAATCGTAATAGAAATAGGAATAGAAAAATAATAAATAGTGAAATCGTATAGTCGATTTGTGCGTTTAGTATAACAATGGTGATGTACAACCGTCGGTTATCGTTTTTCTCTGGCTATGGTGGTGATTCGCGTGTTTGATTCAAGTGCCTGATTCGAGTATGTAACTCCGTGTCAAAGCTAAAATTAACAATCTGAGAGTGGGATATGCAAAAGCAGGATGATAGTCAAAAATTCGGTAAGGTAATGATCTGGATGGCATGGATCATCGGTCTGTTATTAATGGTGTGGTTTTTTCAAAGCAAACTGGACGCAGATTGGAACCCAAATCAAAAACCTCAATCACGATTGAACGCCAGTGGCGATGAACAGGTGGTACTTGAACGAAACCGCTATGGTCACTATGTGACGGCAGGCACGATTAATCAACAAAATGCTTTATTTATGCTCGATACTGGCGCCACCAGTGTATCGATCCCAATGGAAATCGCCGACCGATATGGTCTGGAACGACAAGGAAGCCATCGCGTACAAACCGCCAATGGTTCAGTGCGGGTGTATGCAACCACCATAGATGAGTTGAGTATCGGTAATATAAACTTATATAATGTGCGCGCCAATATTAACCCCGGTATGGATGGTCAGGAAATTCTGCTCGGCATGAGTGCGCTCAAGCAATTAGATTTCAGCCAGAAAGGTAAGTACCTTCACCTTAACGTACCCAAGAATTACTAACACGCGAGAATTTTATGCAGGTCCACTTGAACCAAGATATCCAAACGAGTGTCACGTTAGCGTTAGCGGAAGACTTAGGCGGAATCGCAGATGCTGACAGGGATATTACCGCAAGCCTGATCCCTGCGGATCATAATGCCGTGGCAACCATTATTTGCCGGGAAAACTGTGTTATCGCTGGTGTTGCCTGGGTTAATGAAGTATTTAAACAACTTGATGCCAAAGCAGCACTTCCAGACACAAAAATCACCTGGTTTGTTAATGACGGACAGTCAGTAAAAGCAAATAACACTCTGTGTGAAATCTCCGGCAATGCCCGACTGCTGCTTACCGGCGAACGCACCGCCCTTAATTTTTTGCAATCGTTAAGCGGCACCGCCACTATCACCTCTCAATATGTTAAAGAGCTGCAAGGCAGTAATACCCGCTTACTAGATACCCGTAAAACCATTCCGGGTTTGCGCAGTGCACAAAAGTATGCGGTTACCTGCGGCGGTGGTTATAACCATAGAATTGGCTTGTTCGATGCGTTTTTAATTAAAGAAAACCATGTCAACGCCTGTGGAGGTATCCCTGAGGCCATTGCCACTGCGAAACAAAACTTTCCAGGGAAAACCGTGGAAGTGGAAGTGGAAAGCCTGGAGGAGTTATCTCTAGGCATCGATGCCGGTGCCGAT
This sequence comes from Thalassotalea litorea, assembly GCF_005843925.1. Lineage (GTDB taxonomy): Bacteria > Pseudomonadota > Gammaproteobacteria > Enterobacterales > Alteromonadaceae > Thalassotalea_A > Thalassotalea_A litorea_A. Next base: position 139,100 of record NZ_VCBC01000004.1, on the reverse strand, counting down.
ATTATCATGCTAGATAATTTTACGACGGCAATGATTGAACAAGCGGTTTCGATTAATCAGGGCAGAGCCAAACTGGAAGTTTCCGGCAATATGACACTGGCAACTTTAAAAGAATATACCAAAGCCGGCGTCGATTTTATCTCGGTGGGCGCGTTAACTAAGCACGTAAAAGCTATCGATCTGTCGATGCGGTTTGTTTAAACGGCAAAACGCCGTTTAGGATTCAGGTTCAAGGTTTCAGGGCTCAGTGTTAGCGACTTGGCTAGTACAACTTAGAAGCCCAGCTTTTTAGTTTATTCGGTAAACTGTGGCTGTAACCGCAACCTGCCCCCTCAATTACACAAGCCCCGCTTTCGCCAGGATGACGGAGTGCCTTTGTCACCGTTCGACCCCCTTAGACACCCTCAGACACCTTTAGGCACAGTTTTCTTTCGACACCCTTAGGCACCGTTTTCTTTTGCCCCCTTAAACACCGTTTTCTTTATTTTCCTCCGGATCCCCTTTGTCCAGCGCTGTCATTCACCACTACTCCCTTAATTTATCTTACACTTTTGTACAAATTTGCTTTTATTAACTGCTACCCCTTATCAGTTAACCTACTAATATTGCAGCTTTTTTAGATAAACAAACAATGACACACCTTTACAAGCGTTGATTTTTTCAGCAAACAGTACACTTTCTTCTCCAAAAGCTAATTTTTTGTTAAAAATCGTTTTACAGCCATTTAAAAATCAAGCATATTAGAAAAGGCCCCCTAAACATAAAAATAACGTTAATGGATGTTTAATATGAAAACTATGAAAAACAACAAGGGTTTTACCCTTATCGAATTAATGATCGTAGTTGCGATCATCGGTATTCTTGCGGCGATAGCTCTTCCTGCTTATCAGGATTACACGCGTAAAGCTCGCTTCTCTGAAGTAACGACTGCAGTTGGTGCAGTAAAAACAGCCATAGAGGTTTGTGTTCAAACTGGTGGTACTACTTGTCATACACCTGGTACTGCAGGTATTCCAGCCAACAATTCAACTGCAACTGCAAATTTATTGTCAGTTGCGCTTGACGGTACCGCAGCTGCACCTCGCATCACAGGTACTGGCACAGCTGCCGCTGGTGATTTAACTTATATTATGACTGGTACTGTAGCTGGTGGAACTATTACATGGGAAGCTAGTGGTTCATGTGTAGCCGCTGGCGCATGTGATGCTACTGTTGCAGCTGCAGCAGCACCTTAATAATAATTTAAGACCTAAAAAGCCCCTAAAGGGGCTTTTTTTATATCTGAAATTCGGTACACTGGTTTCATGGTTTCAGGGGTATAAAATCTATGAAAGGACTTCATCGTCAAACAAATCTATTATCCAAATTTGTTCGCACCGAGTTAATCAGTCAGCAACAGGCAGCGGAAATATTTAAAGCTTGCCAGCAATCAAAACAATCGGTGCTCGATTATATCGCCGATGAATTAAAGATTGATGCAATGACTATCGCCAAAACCTTATCGAAAAGTTATGGCTATCCACTGGTAGATATTAAATCGTTTGATTTAGAAAACCTGCCAGAAGGGCTGCGCAATCAGAAACTGATAGAAAAACATAAAGCTATGCCGGTGTATTTGCGTGCTGGCGTATTGCATATTGCGGTAGCGGATCCCACCAATCACGATGCCCTAGAAGAATTTCAGTTTAATACCGGATTAACCACCGAATTTGTACTAGTCGAACGAAATAGTTTACAAAAGCACATTGAATCGTTTCTGGACAATGAAGCGGAAGCACTTGAGATAACCGATCTAGACTCTGAAGAGCTTAGTGGCATTGATGTTGCCGAAACCGAGCAAAAAGATGACGAAGGTGGTGGTGAAAACGATGCGCCGATTGTGGTGTATATCAATAAGATATTGCTAGATTCGATAAAAAAAGGCGCATCGGATTTGCATTTTGAACCATTTGAGAAAAAGTTCCGTATCCGTTTTCGTATTGATGGCGTGTTACAAGAAGTTGCCACCCCGCCGGTTGGACTTGCCAGCCGTTTAACCGCACGGTTAAAGGTGATGTCAAAGCTGGATATTGCCGAGCGCAGGGTGCCGCAAGATGGCCGCATCAAGCTTAATATTACCAAGAACAAAGCGATTGATTTTCGTGTTTCGACTTTGCCCACCATGTGGGGGGAAAAAGTAGTGATGCGTATTTTGGATTCTTCCAGTGCCAAACTGGGTATCGATATCCTGGGTTATGAAGCGGAACAAAAAGCCATGTATATGGACGCGTTATCAAAGCCGCAGGGGATGATTCTGGTTACCGGCCCAACTGGTTCGGGTAAGACGGTTTCCTTGTATACCGGTTTAAATATTCTTAATACCGAAGAGCGCAATATTTCTACCGCCGAAGATCCGGTGGAGATTAACCTGGAAGGGGTCAATCAAGTACAAATAAATAATAAAGCCGGCCTTGATTTTGCCAGCGCGCTAAAATCCTTCCTGCGACAAGATCCGGATATTGTGATGGTTGGTGAGATCCGGGATTTGGAAACCGCTGAAATTGCGATAAAAGCGGCGCAAACCGGTCACCTGGTATTATCGACCCTACATACAAATTCCGCAGCAGAAACCTTAACACGCTTGTTGAATATGGGGGTTCCGTCTTATAACGTTGCCAGCTCGGTGAGCTTGATTATCGCTCAGCGTTTAGCAAGGCGCCTTTGCAATCACTGTAAAGCCGAAGATCAGGTAACCGACGAAGCGTTATTAGAGATTGGCTTTGCGCCAGAAGACTTAAAAGACTTAACCATCTACAAGCCAGTTGGTTGTGATGAATGTACCGGCGGTTATAAGGGCCGGGTCGGTATTTATGAAGTGATGAAAATATCGGAACAAACCGCAGAGATTATTATGCAAGGCGGTAACTCGTTGGATATTGCCAATCAGGCGCAAAAAGAAGGGTTTAATAATCTTAGACAATCGGCATTATTAAAAGCAAAATCGGGTGTTACCAGTCTCGCGGAAGTGACCAGGGTAACGGCATAGAAAATAGTGTTGTATCTTAGAAAGTAACTCACTAAAGGTAAAAATGTATGCTTGAAAAGCAAGAAAATACAATTACTAAAATAAATAGTAATTAAGCGCTAAAAACTAAAACATAGATTTTATTTGCCCCCGCACAATAAACAGAATAACAGGTAAATACCATGGCAGTGACTGCAGCAAAAAAAGCCCCAAAAGTTAAAGAGCTGGATACCTTCGTCTGGGAAGGGGTGAATCGTAAAGGGAAGAAAGTAAAAGGCGAGCTATCAGCATCCAATATTGGCGAACTAAAAGCGCAATTGCGCGCACAGGGCATAACCCCATTAAAGCATAAGAAAAAACCCAAACCGTTATTTGGTCTCGGAGGGGGCAACAAGCCAATCAACGCAAAAGATATCGCCATATTAACCCGGCAAATTGCGACTATGCTCGGGGCTGGTGTGCCTTTAGTACAATCCATAGAAATGATCGGTAAGGGTTCAGAGAAACCGGCGTTACAACAACTGTTAGGTGATATCGGCGCGCGGGTGCAAGCTGGTATTCCTTTATCGGAAGCACTACGTGAACATCCAAAATACTTCGATGATCTCTATTGTGATTTGGTAGAGTCGGGTGAGCAATCCGGTGCATTAGAAACCATATATGCGCGTATTGCTTTATATAAAGAAAAAGCCGAAGCATTAAAATCTAAAATTAAAAAAGCGATGACTTATCCAATCGCGGTAATCGTTGTTGCCGCCATTGTAACCTCGATACTATTAATTAAAGTCGTGCCGACATTCGTTGAAATATTTGCAAGTTTTGATGCAGAATTACCAGCCTTTACCCTATTTGTAGTTGGCATTTCCGATATGCTGATAGCATCCTGGCACTTTGTGTTAGCCGGATTATTTGTCGCCGGTTATCTGTTTAAGAAAACCCATGAGAAGAGCCAGGATTTTCGTGACAAAGTGGATCGCGCGATATTAAAAATCCCGGTTATCGGGATGATTTTGGATAAAGCCGCTGTGGCGCGTTTTGCCCGCACCTTATCAACAACCTTTGCCGCCGGTGTGCCTTTAATCGATGCCTTAGATTCTGCGGCCGGTGCTTCCGGTAACGCGGTTTATCGTGATGCGATTCAGGAAATTCGCACCGAAGTATCTTCTGGTATGCAAATGAACCTGGCGATGCGAAACTCCAATATATTCCCGGATATGGTGATTCAAATGGTGACCATTGGGGAAGAATCCGGTGCCCTTGATGATATGCTGGCAAAAGTCGCAAACGTATACGAGCAAGAAGTGGATGATGCCGTCGATGGTTTAACGGCGCTGCTTGAGCCAATGATTATGGCGGTATTAGGTGTGGTTATCGGTGGTTTGATTATCGCTATGTACCTGCCAATATTCCAGATTGGTGCTGTAATTTAGTTTTATTTCACCATTTTTACTTCTTTTACCTGGGTGAGAAAAATGCTTACCCGGTTCTTTTATCAAGGAATGTATTTTGTTTTCCGATGCAATTTCCCTATTCGAAGCTTTATTCGAAAGTTCTCCCTATATTTTCTATGGCGCAGTATTACTGCTTGGCCTTATTATTGGCAGTTTTTTAAATGTGGTAATTTATCGCCTGCCAAAAATGCTGGAGCAGGAATGGTTTTGTGAATGTCGCGAACTGCTCGAAGAAGAGTTAAATGATAAAGGTAGCGAGGCACTCAGGGCATCAAAGGCAGAACCAGGCTCGAGTGGTCAAGAGAATAAAGATCAGATTCTATCGTTATCAAAACCTGCTTCCACCTGCCCTCACTGTGGCCATAAAATCAAAGTTTGGGAAAATATCCCGGTTATCAGTTGGCTATTTTTGAAAGGCAAATGCTCATCCTGTGGCAAATCAATTTCTGTGCGCTATCCACTGATTGAACTCGTAACCGGTGTGTTGTCTGTGGTTATTGCCGCGCATTACGGGGTCACCTGGACAACACTGGCCATGCTGGTATTGACCTGGTGCTTAATCGCACTGACTATGATTGATTTCGATAAAATGATATTGCCGGATCAAATCACACTGCCATTGGTATGGTTTGGGTTATTGCTCAACGTAAATGGCATGTTTGTCGATATTGAAACCGCAGTGATTGGTGCAATTGTCGGTTATATGAGCTTATATACGGTGTTCTGGTTGTTTAAGCTCGTTACCGGTAAAGAAGGTATGGGCTATGGCGACTTTAAACTGTTTGCTGTTTTCGGTGCCTGGTTTGGTTGGCAGTTATTGCCGTTATTGATATTAATGGCCTCCTTGGTTGGTGCGATTATCGGCATTAGCCTGATGGTATTTCGTAATCATGAAGGTTCGAAACCCATTCCTTTTGGCCCTTATTTAGCCATTGCCGGCTGGATCACCGCATTATGGGGTGAAGGGATTTGGTCCTGGTATCTAGGGATGTTGGTGTAATAAAAAGGATGGTACGGAGCGTGATATGCGCGCTTTAGTAGGGGTACGGAGCGTGATATACGCTCCTTCGGGTACGCCAACAAACAGCATTGACTTCGGGTACACAATCAAAGATTGTTGCGAGTACGGGACGTGAATTCCACGTCCCTACGGGTACGTCCACTGGCTTCGGGTACAAAAACCTCTTGCTGAATCGAAGACTTTATTACTGACACGCAATCGAAGATTGCACCTGGCGATGATTGGGCATTACGCGCCCAATGACTCCCTCGACACCCTCGACTCCCTTGACACCTCGACTCCCTTGACACCTCGTCACCTTTGACACCTTTGACACCTTTGACACCTTTGACACCTTTAGACACCTTTAGACACCTTTGTCACCTCGCCTCCTTGACACCTATCTCCCTTTTCTTATATAACCTCAATCAATAGCAACTCACGGGAATTCAATTGTCTAATCTCATCATCGGCTTAACCGGCGGCATTGGCTCCGGCAAGACCACCGTCGCTAACCTTTTTAGCCGTTATGATATCGACATCGTTGACGCCGATATTGTTGCCCGTCAGGTTGTAGAAAAAGGCTCTGAAGCATTAACCCAAATCAAAAAACATTTTGGTGATGATTATCTATTGGCGGACGGTCAGTTAAATCGCGCTAAGCTACGCAAAAAGGTGTTTAAGGAGCCTCAGGCAAAAGCCTGGTTGAATGCCCTGCTTCATCCGTTAATCCGCACAGAGATCTCAGTACAGTGCCAAAACGCCAAAAGCCCATATTGTCTGTTAGTGGCGCCACTATTAATCGAAAATGGTCTCTACCAGTCCGTCGATAAAGTTTTAGTTGTTGATATTAGTGAAGATGAGCAACTTCAGCGAACCATGGCTCGGGATAATAATGATAAAACCCAAATCAAGGCGATTATGGCATCGCAGTTAAGCCGTGCAGAGCGGCTAAATCATGCCGACTATGTGATTGCGAATAACACCGGAGAGCAAGATTTATTGCTCAATAAAGTAGAAAACCTGCATCGAGAATTTATCAAACTGATTAGCCAATAATAAGACAAACGGTTTATGAGTTTTGTGAGTAAAATGGCACCACAGTCTATGGTAAAGTCGGCAAACGTCGGTTACCGTTTTGAGATAGTCAATGCTAAAACAGCGACAGCCGATGCCAAATATGGCTGCAAGAAAATGTCGCTCTACAGCTAATTCAAGTGCGGCTAACTCAAAGTGCGGCTAACTCCAAGTACAGCTAACTCCCAATGTAGCCAACTCCAAATACAATCACGGCTTCATATATCCAAGTTTCATATATCCAAGCTTCATATAATCACAGTTTTATATAATCACAGCTAATTAAAGTCACAAACGAACAAAGTCTATGCTGATAAAATCACAATGCTACCAGTCAGTTACCAATTCTCATTCGATAAACTGACAATTTCTAAATTATTCTCCAAAATTTTCAGATTTATCACTTTTTAAGCAATTTTTACTGTTCCATGTATTAAAAAATTGTTAAGTTAATTCAATGCGTTGATTTATCCGGTGTGGATCATAGCAATTCTGAAAAAATTTGGTGACTTGATGAGTGAGATAATTCATCGATTGCTAAGAATTGCTATAAACCTTCAAAGTTTAATAGTTAGTTGCGATATTCCCCCAGATACGCGAAAAATAATAAGAATAAATAGCCTATGTCTGAAATACTGTACGAGCATCCTTTAAATGAGAGGATCCGTAGCTACCTGAAGCTAGAACAATTGTTTGAGCAGGTGCACGGCTGCCTTAATGACGATTTCGAAAATAGCTACCCACTATTTTTCAATGCCCTATTTGCCATTTTGGATGCGTTGGATCGCCATGACATCCGAGGCGATCTCATCAAAGATTTGGAAAAACTCGAGAGAAACCTGACAGCCTGGGGCAAATCTCCCGATGTTGATAACAAAACCTTGCAAACAAACCTACATCAGGCAAAAGCCCTTTCGACGATTTTTCGCTCTAAAAATCCTTTATGGACAGATTTGAAGAATGATAAATTTCTCGATGGTTTACGCAAACGATTTACCCTGCAAGGAGCGTATTCTGGCTTTGATTTGCCCGCTCTGACATTCTGGTTTCATCAACCGCCAATTTTAATCCGTGAAGATATTAATCGCTGGCTAGCAGAGCTTAGTTGCTTAGAAAATGCCTTATCTTTAGTGTTAAAATTTATCCGTCAAAAATCTGAGTTTGAGCAAATTGAATCGAGTAATAGTTTCTATCAGGATACCGGTGAAGGTCTTTCACTATTGCGCTTAAAAATAAATAAAGGCGTTGATTACTTCCCGAGTGTCAGTGGCAATCGGTTCCGTTACTCGATACGATTCATGGAACTATGTGCGCAAAAAGGACAGCAATATATTAACGACAAAGTGTCGTTTAAATTAGCCAAATGCTAATAATTGAATGTAGTCATATTTAGCGCTTAACACAGCTTTTTATGTCACCAGTTAATCTGCTATTTGACATAGTACGCAACCCAGTCCTTAATGAATGAATTAATCTAGCACTTAACGTGAGCACAGAAATTAGATAGAATCTCGCTATGTTCTGCACGGAGTATAGCAATGCCAACCATCGTAAACTGCCCTACCTGTAAAAACCAAGTTGAATGGAAAACTGAAAACCAATTCCGTCCTTTTTGCTCAAAACGCTGTCAACTCATTGACTTAGGCGAATGGGCCGAAGAAAATCACAAAATTTCACAACCAATGCAAAGTAACGAGCCGTTAAACGAGGAAATGTTAGATGCACTGGAAGATGAATTTCTGCAACACAATAAATTTTTTGTCGAGCCAGAATAGAGCCGGAAAACTGATAAGTGGTGAGATGAAAGTGATAAGTGGTGAGATGAAAGTGGTAAGTGGTAAGTAATTTAGCCTAAGTATAAACTTGTCGGTTATATTCCTTGCACGCCATTTTACAAAGAGCGAATGGCTGAACTGCAACCATTCGCATTCGTTGTTGAGAGGGCATATTTTAAACCTTTATCCTTTACTACATTATTTTGACCGCAAGCTTATTCAGCCAAACCCGAAGACAGTGCTGCTTCGGAAGAAGGAGTTACCTGAGATTTCAAATACGCGACATTCAAGCGTGTTAAGTTGTCCATAACGATAGTATCGCTGCTATATTCCAGAGCTTTACTAAAGTCAGTAAACGCGCCTAAGGTATCGTGAGTGAAGTACTTCACAATTGCCCGGTTACTATAAGCCATTGCCGACAAAGTTCGCGATATATGGCTATCTTCAAAACCGGATACCGCAGTTACCGCCTCACTACAGGCAGATTTCGCAACCGCATACTCGCCGGTTTTAATATGTAAAGCACACAATCCCATAGCCTTCTCAAAATGTTGAGACTTGTCCATTTCAGAAGAGGTTAGTTCTGATGCACCGACGGCAAACTCTCCAGAAACGATGGCATTGCTACCCGGAGCATTTTTCACAACGGCAACTTTAAACGGCTGTTCCAGTGCTGATAGCTCTGATGATTCAGATGCCTCGGCGGCAGCAGATGCGGTTAAAATAGACAGCAATAACGCTTTATACGAATAGTTGCTCTTGTTTAACCTCTTGTTTGAATTCTTGTTTGAACTCTTGTTTAGTATCTTGTTCGACATAGTGTTTTCCTCCTCTAGGTTTTAATCATGTCGTTTGTCACCTCTATCTGATTGGCGACAATGCAACTTTAGTGAAAAGTGGGGGAAGCTGACAAACGAAAAATGTTGTCGCACTAAAGTGAAATTAATTCACTCTCGGCGTTGTGCACACAGCGTTGATGGCGAAAGCCAGGCCGACACACAGTTGCAGGACATTTACAGCTCTGTCGTCGTGTCAGAGTAAGGTTTAAAAGCAAGCTTCAGCTACTGCCATAAAATACGGGCATAAAATACGGGCATAAAAAAAGCGCACCCTAATTAACAGGATGCGCTCTATTTAAGTTCTCTTGTTTAACTGAAGATTAACTAATTGGTTAGCGGTACTGTGCAAACGCGTTTTTTACCCAGTCGGCAAACGTTTCGAGTTCTTTCGAATTTTCAATATTTTCATGTTGTAACAGATAATAACGGTCATTCGTTTCTAATTCTTCTTCGAACAGGCGTACAAGGTGTTGCTCTTGAAACCAGCTTTGACTAATAGGCATAGGAACCAACGCGATCCCCATCCCTTGCTGGGCTGCACGTGCCAAACCGAACATGCTATCGAATTGAATTATCTGTTTTGGATCAAAATCTACGACCCCTGCTCTTTCCGCCCATTGATGCCAGGACCACGGTCGCGACTGATGTAATATCAATGGAACGCTCTTTAACGCCTTGTAGCCCTCGGCTGCGAATTTACGATATAAGCGCTTACTACAAGCCGGTACATAGCGCAGTGGAAATAAATCAGTAACGATACTGCCATTTGGCTTACCGTTTGCCAGCACCACGCTTAAATCACCCTTCGCCGGCGTTGCCCCAACTTTAGCGGTTTCGAGTTGCAGGTTAATTTCCGGATTTAAATCCGTCCACTCGCTTAGTTTAGGTACAAACAATTCACTGGCAAAAAATTCCGGAAGACTGACGACGATAGTTTTGTTTTGCTGACTATTGGTAAAGTCAGAAATTGTCGTTTCTAAATCGGTAATAATTGGCTGCACAGCTTTATAAAATTGCTTGCCAGCATTGGTAAGTTCGATGGCTCGAGTCTGACGCTTAAATAGATCGGTACCTAGTTGATCTTCAAGCTGCTTTATTTGATGACTGACTGCAGAGGGGGTGAGAAAAAGTTGCCCAGCAGCATGCTTAAAACTTAAGCACTTAGCGGCAATACAAAAAGATCTGAGTCCACGAATAGGTGTTTGAACGGCCATATTAAATCATTTATGTTATTTGAAATCATTATTATTAAAGCAATTCTTGCGCCAATTTAATTTTTATATTTTTACCGGTATTTCTATGGAAATGCCTGCTTTTTCGGCATTTATGTTCAAACCTTTGCACTAGAAATAATCGTGCGCACCACAATGGTGCAGGCAATTCCTTAACCAGACAATTCCTTAACCAGACAATCGCGAGAGTTAACGAACACCGCTGCTGAGCGTCACTTTAGATTTATTCGCGGAATTATGGTGATAGATTCCCTGTAGTGTCAGGGAATGACACGCGGGGATGTGTTTCATTCGAAGCCGCATGTCCTCGGAAAGGATTTAATTGGCGTGCTCGGAGCGACGTATTCAGCCTTGAGGTGATAGATTCCCTGTAGTGTCAGGGAATGACACGCGAGGGTGTGTTTCATTCGAAACTGCATGTCCACAAAGTGGTTGTAATCGGCGTGCTCGGAGCGACGTATGCAGCCTTGAGGTGATAAATTCCCTGTAGTGTCAGGGAATGATACGCGGGGGCGTGTTTCATTCGAAGCAGCATGTGCTCGGAGCGATGTTTATGAGAGTGTGCTCGGAGGGAATTCAATTGGTGTGCTCGGAGCAACGCATACAGCCTTGTGGTGATTGATTCCCTGTAGTGTCAGGGAATGACACGCGGGGGTGTGTTTCATTCGAAGCAGCATGTGATCGGAGCGATGTTTATGAGAGTGTGCTCGGAGCGACACATTCAGCCTTGTGGTGATAGATTCCCTGTAGTGTCAGGGAATGACTCGCGGGGGCGTGTTTCATTCAAAGCAGCATGTCCACAAAGTGTGTTGTAATCGGCGTGCTCGGAAAGGATTTAATTGGAGTGCTCCGAGCGATGTTTATGAGAGTGTACTCGGAGGTAATTCAATTGGTGTGCTCGGAGCGACACATTCAGCCTTGTGGTGATAGATTCCCTGTAGTGTCAGGGAATGACTGGCGGGGGTGTGTTTCATTCGAAACTGCATGTGAACGGTCTACTCGAATTGGATTTAGTCGGTGTATTCTGACTGGGTTTAGTCGGTGTATTCTGACGGGATGTAATCGGTGTATTCTGACGGGATGTAATCGGTGTGCCTGAAGTGGATGTAATCTGTGTACTCGGTAGGATATGCTTCGTCGCGAACGGCTTTGACCAGCACAGAGCTTTTACTAAAAGATGGTTATTTCTGAGAATATTAACTTTAAAAATTCACACGAATAAAAGGTAAAAAAAAAGGGCATCAAAGATGCCCTATAAAAAAACCAAATGATACTTTTAGAAAATCTGGGGAGATTTCGAAAGCAAAGTTAGAGTAAACAATCTAACTAATTTCGACAAACGAGAAGAACTAATCTAACAATTAAATTATTTTCACTTATCATTAATAGCAGTCAACAACTTAGCATCGCGATATAGAGCAAAATGGATTGATTCTAATTTACATCGATGTGTTTTATCATGAGTCAAACTAAGCAGTCGTAATTCATCATGCCCAGAAGAAACAATTTAAATTTCAAAAATATCAGTGCGGGAATTATTTGTGTACTTATCGTCGCTTATATCATTAATCGGCCTGAACCGAATGTCCAGAGTGCCCCGAGTGTCAATCAGGATAGCGCGAGCACTGAGGTCAATCTCCCGACCAGTAGTGCGGAAACAACCCAGAATTTACGTGCGTTAGACGAAGCGTTTCGAAATCGACAAAGCGATGTGCAAATTCAGGCGCTTGGAAAGGTGCAAACACTCCTTGCGGACGATAACAAGGGTAGTCGCCATCAACGCTTTATATTGCGTGTGTCACCCTCACAAACGGTCCTCGTTGCTCACAATATTGATCTTGCTCCGAAGATTACAGATTTAAAAAAAGGCGATTTGGTTGAGTTTTATGGTGAGTATGAATGGAATTCAAAGGGCGGGGTTATTCACTGGACACACCACGATCCAAATAAAAAACATATCGATGGCTGGCTCAGACACAAAGGTAAAGTTTATGAGTAACCTTGGGTCTTGAAGAATTATGGGTTTTGAAGCTTGACGATAATGTCTTTATTCGCGTTCGGGAATTCTAAGTTTGATAACTCTGAAACTTTGAACCACCCTTGCTCCATCCCTTCCTGAGATTCCGGTTCGCCACTAAATTGATCGACAACAAAAACCTCAAGCAACACAGACTTATCTTCATAATCATGGGCAATATTCATCAATGGACGCATTGCCAGCGTATCGATGGCAACTTCTTCCATTAATTCTCGGTGTAATGCCTGATGAACCGTCTCATCTGTCTCAACCTTTCCCCCCGGAAATTCCCATTTCCCGCCCTGGTGTTGATGTACATGACGACGCGTCAGGAATACCTGATCATTTCTTAAGATAACACCAACCGCAACGTGCACACGCTTTTTCATAGATTGCCTTGCCCCATTGAATTCTGTCTCTTTATCGTTTCTGTCAATTTGTCTACTGTGCTATAAAAAAGGCCGGAATGAACCGGCCTTATCGTTAATCTATTTGTTTGGATACGCTTTGCTTCGCTTAGCCTAACTTGCCGTGGCATTGCTTGTACTTCTTACCCGATCCACAAGGGCATGGATCATTTCGACCAACACGTTGCGCTGGAGGTTCAGAAACAAGAGGACCGGCTGATTCATGTTGCAGTTTTTGCTGCATCTCAGCTTGTTTACGGCGTTGCTCTTCTAAAGCATCGACATCCGACTGTTGCTGAATACGAACTTTCGAAAGAATACTGACAACGTCATACTTCAAGTTTTCAAGCATATCTGAGAACAAGGCGAAAGATTCTTTCTTGTACTCTTGCTTAGGATTTTTCTGTGCGTAGCCGCGCAAATGAATACCTTGACGCAAATGATCCATCGCCGCGAGGTGTTCTTTCCAATGAGAATCCAGGCTTTGCAACATGATCGCCTTCTCAATTTGGCGCAATGCATCTGCCCCAACCTGCTCTTCTTTTGCTAAATACGCCTGTTCAACACTGTCAAAAATTTTATCGCGTAGCGACTCTTCGTGCAGCTTGTCATCTTCCTCAAGCCATTTCGCGATTGGTAAGTCGATCGTCAACTCACCACGTAATTGCTCTTCTAAGCCATGAACATCCCACATTTCTTCCAACGATTGTGGTGGAATGTGCTGAGAGATCATGCCCGACAATACATCTTCACGAACCACTTTAATGGTTTCGCCAATATCACCGTCTTCGAGCAATTCATTACGTTGCTCGTAAATGACTTTACGTTGGTCATTGGCAACATCATCATATTCAAGCAATTGCTTACGAATATCAAAGTTACGACCTTCAACTTTACGTTGGGCGTTTTCAATACTGCGAGTTACCCAAGGATGTTCTATCGCTTCGCCATGTTCCATCCCTAGCTTACGCATCATGTTGGCAATTCTTTCTGATGCAAAAATTCGCATCAAGCCATCTTCCATCGAAAGATAGAATCGTGTTGAACCGGGATCACCCTGACGACCTGAACGACCACGTAACTGGTTATCGATACGACGGGATTCATGGCGTTCGGTTGCAACAATATGTAATCCGCCAAGTTCCAACACTTTGTTGTGTTCTTCTTGCCATTGCTCTGTCACTTTAGCAATTTGCGCTTCGTCGGCACCGTCAATTTTTGCCAGCTCAGATGATAAGTTACCACCGAGAACAATATCGGTACCACGACCGGCCATATTGGTAGCAATAGTGACCGCACCAATTTTACCGGCTTGTGCGACAATTTCTGCTTCTTCCGCATGGAATTTAGCATTCAAAACTTTATGTTTGATTTTTTCTTTGCGAAGAAATTTTGATAGAAATTCAGACGTTTCAATGCTGATGGTACCAACAAGAATCGGTTGACCTCGCTCGACACAATCTTTGATGTCGGCAAGAATGGCTTCCATTTTTTCTTCAGTGGTCAGATAAATCAAATCTGCCATATCGTCACGAACCATCGGACGATTGGTTGGGATCACGACCGTTTCCAAACCATAAATATGGTTAAATTCAAACGCTTCGGTATCCGCAGTACCCGTCATCCCCGATAGTTTTTCATATAACCGGAAGTAATTTTGGAAGGTAATCGATGCCAGAGTCTGATTTTCATTCTGGATATTAACACCTTCTTTGGCTTCTACTGCCTGATGCAGACCTTCAGACCAACGACGACCTTCCATTGTCCGACCAGTGTGCTCATCGACGATAACAATTTCGTCTTCCTTAACGATGTAATCGACATCTTTTTGGAACAGTTTATGGGCACGAAGCGCTGCCATAACGTGGTGTAACAATGAAATTGAACTGGCTGCGTATAAAGATTCAGACTCTTGTAGCAACCCGCGTTCCTGGAGAATTTCTTCCACACGAACCTGACCGCGTTCGGTTAAATAAACCTGTTTGGCTTTTTCATCAATGGTGTAATCGCCGGTGCTATCTTCACCTTCCTGATCTTCTTCATCCTGCACTTCAAGTAAGGGTACGACCTGGTTGATCGTCTTATACAATTCAGAGCTATCTTCTGCCTGACCTGAAATCACCAGCGGCGTTCGGGCTTCATCAATTAAGATTGAATCGACTTCATCGATAATGGCGTAATGCAATGGGCGTTGAACTCGTTGCGCCGTCGAAAAAGCCATGTTGTCGCGCAGGTAATCAAAACCAAATTCATTGTTGGTACCGTAGGTAATATCCGCAGCATAGGCCGCCTGTTTCTCTTCCTGAGAAATATTCGGGATATTACACCCAACCGTTAAACCAAGAAATTCAAATAATGGTCGAGACCAGTCGGCATCACGTTTTGCCAGATAGTCGTTAACGGTAATGACATGCACACCTTTACCGGATAACGCGTTTAAATAAGCAGGCAATGTCGCGGTCAGTGTTTTACCTTCACCGGTACGCATCTCAGCAATTTTACCTTGATGTAAAACCGTGCCACCGATCATTTGCACGTCGAAGTGGCGCATACCAAAGACACGAACCGACGCCTCACGAACCACCGCAAACGCTTCAGCTAATAAACTCGCAATGGTTTCGCCGTTTTCGATACGCGCTCTAAGCTCTGCTGTTTTTGCTTTTAGTTCGTCATCAGACAGGCTTTGCAGCCCTTCTTCCAGCGCATTAATTTTCTTTACGTCTTTTCGCATAAGTTTGAGTAATCGATCGTTACGACTACCAAACATCTTCGTCATCATTTTTACAAACATGTTAATCTAAACCATTTCCCTGAAACTCAGTTTCAGCTTCAATATTTACAAACTCTTTGAGTTTATTGTTTATGCTGTTGATATCTTTACGTTTTAGGTTTTCTATAAACGTATTTAATCGGGTTAATCTGCTGATTACCGCGCAGGATTTCATAATGAACGTGAGGACCTGTTGAGCGACCTGTACTACCCATGCGAGCTATGATTTGCCCTTTACTTACCACATCACCAACTTTTACTAATAGGGCACTATTATGCCCATATCTGGTCTTAAAGCCAGTGCCATGATCAATTTCTATTAAATTTCCATAACCATAGCGTTCTGACGCCCAACTCACTACCCCGGAACCCGTTGCAATGACCTCGGCATTTTCCTTACCAGCAAAGTCGACTCCCTTATGCATCGTTGGATTACCATTGAACGGATCCTTACGGATCCCATAATAGGAAGAAAGCCAACCACTGGAAATGGGTCTACCAGATAAGTAGCTGCTATCTTCTATGTGGTGACCAAGGGCCAGAGATTCAAGTAGGTTAAATTGATTTTGTTGCTGCTCAACATTTAACGCCAATGAACCCAGGTCAGATTCTAATTCAGAGAGGGAGTTTTGACTGACAAAAGGTTCTGCTTGCAATGGACCACCAGACGACGGCGCAGTGCTCATATTGAACTCGTCTTCCGGGATATTGGCATCTTCCGCCAGGCGTTTAGCTAATGCATTAAGGCGCAGGACATGACTTTGTAATTCCGCCAACCGAGCGGTTAACGCAGTTACCTGTAGGGCATCATGATTGATTTCGCTTTGAGGAGAATTTTGTGCATCAACCAGAGCGGCTGCCAAATGCACAGGAACGTCTACTGGCTTTAAGATCCAATGTATCACCAGACCTGATAACAAAGTAAAGCTGGCTAAAATCGCAACCCAACGGGCCTTAGTCAGGCGCAATGAAAAACGAACGTTCTTTCCACGGTATAAAACTGTTAAACTCATAATTATTATTCTTCATACTTGCTTTGGATTGAGCGTTTAATCATGTCCCGTATTGAAAAAACACCTCAGGATTTGGCCAAGTTAATCGCCGAATCGTCAGGCAGTCTTGCTGGCTTTAGCGCCAAAGCAAAAACACTGCAATCAGTTAATTCTATTATCGCCGCTATTTGTCCGGATATTCCAGAGGAAATTTGGCAAGTAGCTAATTGTAGACAAGAAACGGTGATATTAGAAGTCAAATCAGCCGTTTGGGGGCAAAGATTACAATTTGAACGAAATCGAATTTGCCAACAACTATCGCAAGCAAGTCAGGGCCAGCTAACCAAGCTTGAACTTAAAATAAATCCGTTTGGTCACCAACGCCCGGATGAAGCGCAAGCACGCAAAGAAGCAACCAAAAAAACCTCTAAGCATATGTCGAAGCATACCGCTGAACAGTTAAATATGGTGGCAAACAATGCACCGGCAGGCTTACAAGAGAAGATTAGACGACTGGCGCAACACGCCAATAAATCGGATCAAAACAAAGACTGAAAGGCGGAAATTAAAAACCGAGGGTTAACCTCGGTTTTAGAATTGGATTAGTTGTGGACGAGAGCGTCCTGATACGCGATCGGTGCAGGACGGTTGTCTTCATAAGTGACCCACTCCCAGTTTTCGCTTTGCTTAAAGACTTCTCTCAACAATAGGTTGTTCAGACCGTGTCCGGATTTATAAGCATTTAACTCACCAAGAATACTCACGCCGGACATATACAAATCACCGATAGCATCGAGGATTTTATGTTTGACGAATTCATCGTCATAACGTAAATCATCGGAATTAAGCATACGGTATTCGTCCAGTACGATAGCATTTTCCAAGCTACCGCCTAATGCCAGATTATGAGAACGCAAAAACTCAATATCTTTCATAAAACCAAAGGTGCGAGCACGACTGATTTCTTTAATAAATGAGCTGCTAGAAAAATCCATCTTCATGGTTTGTGCCGTATTGGCAATAACCGGGTGGTCAAAATCGATGGCAAAATTTACTTTAAAGCCTTCGTAAGGACGAAGCTCGGCCCATTTATCGCCTTCTTCGACACGAATCGTATTTTTAATTCGCAGAAAACGTTTGGCGACATTGGCTTCATCAATCCCTACAGACTGAATCAAATAAACAAACGGTAATGCACTACCATCCATGATTGGGATTTCCGGAGAATCTACTTCGATAATCATATTATCGATACCCAACCCTGCAACGGCTGCAAGCAGGTGTTCAACGGTGGAAATTTGAACACCCTGTTCATTTACCAGACAGGTACACAACGTCGTCTCGCCCACGGCTTCAGGGCAAGCTTTGATATCAACAACCGGTTCTAAGTCTACACGGCGAAAAATAATACCAGTATTGGCAGGGGCAGGACGGAGAGTGATCTGCACCTTTTCACCTTTGTGTAAACCGACTCCTGTGGCCGAAACACTATCTTTTATCGTACGTTGTTTAATCATAATTCGCCTTAATGCTGCGCAAAATTAATCTTTTTATCTTGGCTCATCGCTCGCCTTATCTCTGTTTTAACAGTTCAGACCAGTGAGCCGGGGGCGTAATATAGCAAAACTCTCGCTAGCAGTCAAAATTCGCCCTTTCCAGTTATAATAAACACCGAAAATTCAACCACTTATTTAACCTCCAAAACAGAGGTTCCGACTAATCAGCCTGTTTTCGTAGGAAAGCAGGGATATCTAAGTAGTCTGGATCGGCACTGCTCGCTTGTTGCGGTGCGGCTTTTTCTTCTGCGTATGGATTACTCACTGGCTCTGGCTCCGCATTACCTGCAAAACCGCCATTAACAACCATAGGCTCCTGAACGGGTTTATTCGGTACTATGGTGATTTCAGGTTTCTGAGCAATACCAATACCTGTGGCCACAACCGTTACCCGTAATTCATCGGACATATCCGGGTCAATCACGGCGCCAACAACGACCGTTGCATTTTCAGACGCGAACGCTTTCACTGCATTACCAACGGTTTCAAACTCGTCAATACTGATATCCATACCGGCAGTGATATTGACCAAGATACCGCGTGCGCCGGCAAGATCGACATCTTCCAATAACGGGCTGGAAATCGCAGATTCTGCAGCTTCTTCCGCACGGTCTTCACCGGAAGCAATGCCTGAGCCCATCATCGCGGTGCCCATTTCTGACATTACCGTACGAACATCGGCGAAATCGACATTGATTAGACCTGGACGGGTAATCAGTTCCGCAATACCTTGCACAGCACCTAAAAGTACATTGTTTGCAGCTTTAAACGCATCCAATAAACTTGTACCTGGACCCAGTACTTTAAGTAGTTTTTCATTCGGGATAGTGATCAATGAATCAACGTTACCAGCAAGGAACTCAATGCCTTGCTCCGCGTAATTCATACGTTTTTTCCCTTCAAATGGGAATGGTTTGGTTACTACTGCAACCGTCAATATCCCCATTTCTTTAGCCACTTCAGCAACAACAGGTGCAGCACCAGTACCGGTACCACCACCCATGCCAGCGGCAATAAATATCATATCTGACCCTTGCAGGGTCTGGCGAATTGTCTCGCGATCTTCTTCAGCCGCACGTCGTCCGATTTCCGGATTCGCACCTGCACCTAAACCTTTGGTGACATCCGCCCCCAATTGCAAAGTGATATTAGCCGATGAATTGCGTAAAGCCTGGGAATCGGTATTCGCCGTGATAAACTCAACCCCTTCAATGGTCTGGCTTACCATATGCTCCACCGCGTTACCGCCGCCGCCGCCGACACCGATAACTTTGATGACCGCTTCCTCGTTGTGGTCGTCCATTAGTTCAAACATAGTTCTCTCCGTCTTTGTTACTTTTTTTGTTCCACCAAAAACTGTATTTTAAAATTCCTTTAAAAGGGAACGGAACTTGGCCCAGAGTCCTGCCATTCCCCCATTATTACCTGTTTCAGCCCCACTTTGATTGCTGTGTTGCAAACCATAGTGGAGCAAACCCACTACTGTACTATAACTTGGGTCATTTACATAGTCTGTCAAGCCGGTAATATTCAACGGTGTGCCGATGCGAACCGGCATTTGGAATATTTCTTCGGCAAACTCAACTACGCCTTCCATTTTTGCGGTTCCGCCGGTCAAAACGATACCCGCTGCTATCTGATCTTCAAGACCTGTTTCTCGCAATTCTTCCTGAATTAGCTCAAACAACTCATGATACCTAGGTTCAACCACTTCCGCCAGTGTATGACGCGACATGCTTCGCGCCGGACGCCCACCGACACTGGGAACCTCGATATTTTCTTCCATTGACACCATTTGGCGCAATGCACAGGCGTATTGTACCTTGATTTCTTCCGCATGACTCAACGGAGTTCGAAATATTTTTGCAATGTCACTACTGACCTGATTACCACCAACGGCAATCACCGCACTATGGCGTAAAGCACCGCCGGTAAACACCGAAATATCCATCGTGCCTGCGCCCATATCGACAACACAAACACCCAGTTCTTTTTCATCTTCCGTCAGGACCGCATAACTTGACGCGAGTGCCGAGAAAATCAACTGGTCTGCATGTAAATCACAGCGCTCAACACATTTAACAATATTGCGGGCCATATCATTGGCACAAGTTACAATATGTACCTTCGCTTCCATCCGTACCCCGGACATGCCGATCGGGCTTTTAATCCCCTCCTGACAATCCACCGTATATTCTTGCGGTAACACATGCAACATACGGCGCTCTGCCGATAATGGCACGGAACGCGCTGTATGAATAACGTTGTCGACGTCTTCCTGCATCACTTCGCTGTCATTAATGGGCACCATACCGTTTTCGTTCTGGCATTTAATATGTTTTCCAGAAATGCCCAGGTAGACATTACCAATCCGACAATCCGACATTAATTCTGCTTCGTTAATGGCACGCTGAATCGATTGCATCACCAAATGCAAATCATTAACGCCGCCCTTATCCATACCTCGTGCCGCATGCTGACCGACACCGACGATGTTCAATGTGTTGTCCAATGTGACTTCACCAACCACGGCAACAATTTTTGAAGTGCCGATGTCCAGTCCAACTACTAAATTTCTTTCCATTGCTTTAGGCATTACCATTGTGCTCTTCTTTTGGTTGTATTGGTTTAAAACCTACGGCCAAACCCGTGTCATAACGCAAGTCCACATAATCGACTTGCTGCTGCTTTGTTTGTTGCGCCTTAATTTGTGGATAGGCATCCATATATCGTTGCAAACGTTTTACCCGATCTTCTCGCCCCAGATTCAAATAGACACCATCGGATAAGGTCAATTGCCAGGCAAAGCGTTCGGTTAACACCAATTCACGAATATCAGACTGAATGAAGGCTAATAACTCATTGAGATTCTGATAATTTTCCAGGGCCGTTTTTTCACTGCCTTCCGGACCAAACAATTTTGGCAGTGGGTGCTGTACTCGCGCCTGTGCCGCTTGAAAAATTGTGCCGTGTTCATTAATGAAAAAATCTGAGTTCCATTGCGCAACCGGCTTTTGATCTTCAACATAAACCCTAAGTTCATTAGGCCATTGTTTGCGAACGGTTGCCGAATAAACCCAGG
Organism: Thalassotalea litorea; assembly: GCF_005843925.1. Taxonomy (GTDB): domain Bacteria; phylum Pseudomonadota; class Gammaproteobacteria; order Enterobacterales; family Alteromonadaceae; genus Thalassotalea_A; species Thalassotalea_A litorea_A. The sequence continues at coordinate 117,898 of NZ_VCBC01000004.1, read as the reverse complement.
GCAACGCTTCTATTTGCATTTGTACCTGATTAACATCAAGCTGGAAAAAGTTATCCAGTTTCGCCCGGGTAATTGCCGCAACAATCTCATCTTGCTGGGTGTACGGGGTATTGCCATTAATCACTAATGAGGAAACCGGAGCAACATTTTCCTGCATCATCCCTTGCAATAATCGAGTCAGGCCAAATAACAACCCCAGGCAAGTGACGATAAAAAACACTAAGCCTAACCAAAACCTAAGGTTCGGCTTTGCGCTTGTTTCTGTTATCGTCAATTCGCGACTCATTTCCAATCCCTGTTAATCACGTTCAAGCAACGCTTAGTTGCAAAATTCGCTCAGTCAGCGCGGAAAAGCTTAATCCCGCCTGTTTCGCAGCTTTCGGTACTAATGACGATTCCGTCATTCCCGGCACCGTATTCACTTCCAAGACCTGCCAATTTCCTGATTCATCCTGCATCACATCAACGCGTCCCCAACCTTTTGCGCCAGTAGACTTAAACGCTCGCAATGCTAATGCCTGTAATCTTACTTCTTGTTCTTCAGAGAGACCGCACGGGCAATGATACAAGGTTGTTTGACTCTGGTATTTTGCCTGGTAATCATAAAACTCATTAGGGGTTTCCATACGGATCGCCGGCAATGCGTCGTCGCCTAGGATTGCCACTGTATACTCAGCGCCACTTAACCACTGTTCAATCAATACCTGTTGGTCATATTTCAATGCCACAGCAACAGACTGCTTTAATTGCTCACTATTGCTGGCAATACTCATCCCTATGCTCGACCCTTCTTTGGCAGGTTTTACCATCACCTTGCCACCCAACTGCACAAGAATCGAGGACAAGTCCGCCTGTTGGTAATCTTCTCGGTTGATAACATAAAACGCCGCTGTTGCAATGCCGCTGGCTTTAAATAATTGCTTAGAGCGGACCTTATCCATGGATAATGCCGAGCCAAGCACGCCCGAACCGGTGTAAGGGATCTTCATGTATTCAAGTGCCCCTTGCAAACAGCCATCTTCTCCGCCACGGCCATGCAGGGCAATAAACACTCGGTCGACTTTTAACGCATGTAAATCGGTCAGCGAAAAACCCTGGGTATCGATTGCCAAGACCTGGTACCCAAATTGCTCGAGCCCTTTAACAACCGCTGCGCCAGAATTTAATGACACGTCCCGTTCGGCACTATCGCCACCAAACAACACGGCAATTTTCTCTTGTTTCAACTGCTCTGTGGTGAGCATGGCTGCGTTAGTCATTATCATCCCCAGTTTTTTTTAGCTTGGTGTCAGGCTTAATATTTAATACTTTGGCTTTAATCAGCTCGCGCGCAATTGCCCCGATATTCCCGGCGCCTTGGGTGATTAACATATCCCCGTCTTGTAAGATTGACGACATTATGTCCGGTAACTGCTCCGGTGAACTGACATAAATGGGTTCTAGCGCCCCGCGAGAACGAATACTGCGTGCTAACGCTTTCGAATCGGCGTTTACCACTGGCTCTTCACCTGCCGCATAGACATCCAATAACACCAGCGAATCTACCTGAGATAATACCTCGACAAAGTCTTCATACAAATCTCGGGTTCTGGAATATCGATGCGGTTGGAACATCATTACCAGACGCTTACCCGGCCAGCCATTGCGCATTGCTTTAATGGTCGCATCCACTTCACTTGGGTGATGTCCGTAATCATCGATGACTTGCATTCCCCCCTGCTCGGTAGATAGCTGCGCTAAAAATTCAAAGCGACGACCTATCCCTTCAAATTTTTCTAACGAGGCAACGATTGCTTGATCGCTAACACCTTCATCCGTGGCCACGGCGATGGCCGCTAACGCATTCAGCACATTATGACGACCCGGCAGGTTCAAGGAAATTGCGAGTGCCGGTTTGTCCTTGCGATGCACGGTAAAGGTTGAGGTTTGCGAGCGTTGTTGGTAATCCGTGGCGCGCACATCGGCATCGCTGGAAAAACCATAGGTAATGATTTGCCTGGAAATTCTTGGCAGTAATTCTTTAACAACCGGATTATCAACACAAACAACGGCCAGACCATAAAACGGCAAATTATGTAAAAACTCGAGATACGTGTCTTTGAGTTTTTCAAAGTCCCCTTCATAGGTTTCCATATGGTCGGCATCGATATTTGTAACGACCGAAACCATAGGTTGCAAATGCAAAAAAGAGGCATCGCTTTCGTCTGCTTCGGCCACCAGATAGCGACTGCTACCTAACCGCGCATTGGTGCCGGCACTGTTGAGCAAGCCACCGATAACAAAAGTCGGGTCGAGTTCACCTTCCGCAAGAATGCTGGCAATCAAGCTGGTGGTGGTGGTTTTGCCATGGGTTCCGGCGATGGCAATGCCATGACGAAAGCGCATTAACTCGGCCAGCATTTCCGCTCGACGAACCACAGGAATACGCAGTTTCTGCGCGGCTTGCAGCTCGACATTGTCGGCGTCGATTGCTGTTGAAACAACGATAACGCTGGCACCGTGGATATTCTCAGGCTGGTGACCAATGGAGATTTGTGCGCCCAACGATGTTAAGCGGTTGACGACCGCATTGACACCGATATCAGAACCGGTGACTTGATAACCTTCATTCAAAAGTACTTCTGCGATGCCGCCCATGCCGGCACCGCCAATGCCAACGAAGTGAATCACTTTCACTCGGCGCATTTCGGGAATATGAGCTGTTAATTGTTTCATAGGTGTACCATTGATTGACATATTTCACTTACGTGTTGCGTAGCTTCTGGCTTTGCCGCAGCATTGCTCGCTTTGCTCATAGTAAGCAAATTTTGCTCAGAGCTAAATAGCGACGTTAATTGCTGTGCCAAAGCAGCAGCGGTTAATTCAGATTGAGGCAGCAGTTTCGCCGCCCCAGCGTTTACCAAAAACATGGCGTTTTTTGTTTGATGATCATCGACTGCATGGGGTAATGGGACGAATATTGCCGGTTTTCCCGCCAACGCGAGTTCCGAAACCGTCAATGCTCCAGCTCGGCAAATGACCACATCCGCCCAACGATATGCTGCAGCCATATCATCGATAAATTCGGTAATTTTGATATTGTCATTGTTAAGATTTAGTGAGCGATACGTCTCCTGCACTGAGGGGAGATGTCCGGCGCCGGTTTGATGCCACAATGAGACCGGATCAGATGTTATCTGGGCAACAGCTTCTGGCACAGTGTCGTTCAGTACTTTTGCGCCTAAACTGCCCCCAACCACCAAGATATTTTTGTTCGCGTGTAACGCGGAAGTTTCGCTTGCTTGACCGTCTTGGGCTAGAACTTGTTCTTGCTCATCAACTTGAAGCAAATTGAGAATATCCGCTCGTACCGGATTACCGACAACTTCCACATCAAGGTTTGAATCAAATGCATTGGGAAATGCCGCCAAGACTTTACTGGCAATTTTTGCGAGCATCCGATTCGATAATCCTGCGGCAGCATTTTGTTCATGCAACACCAGAGGTATCCCTTTTATTTTGCTGGCCACGCCGCCTGGCCCCGATGCATAACCACCCATACCAAGCACGACATCCGGCTTTACCTGTTCTAAAACCGCAAGCGACTGACGCACAGATTTAATAATTTTTACCGGAGCACTTAACCAGGAGCGAATTCCTTTACCCCGTAAGCCGGCAATATCGATAAATGAAATCTCATAACCATATTTAGGGACAACCTGGGCTTCCATTCGAGATGAGGTGCCAAGCCAGTGCACTTGCCACCCCTGCGCTTGCAAATAATCAGCCACCGCAAGACCTGGAAAGATATGCCCGCCGGTGCCTCCGGCCATAATCAGTATTGTTGGGGCCTTACTCATCATCGCCCCCTGCTTTGCTACGTGGTTTTCGTGTTTTGTTTGCTGCTTTGCCATTTGATTTACTATTTGATTGATTCGCACTATTTAGCGTTTGCACCCGTAATTCATGATCGATGCGGATCAAAACCACGATCGCCAGGGTCATCACGATCATCGAACTGCCACCATAACTTATCAGTGGCATGGTCAATCCTTTAGTTGGAAATACGCCAGCACTGGCACCTACATTTACCGCAATCTGAAAACTCATCCAAATGCCGATGGCGTAGGCAAAATAACCTTCAAAATATTTTTCATTGAGCAACGCGCGTTTGCCCAGAAATAAGGCTTTAATCACTAAGGTAAAACAAATCAGTAAAATTATGAAAATACCGAAAAAGCCAAATTCCTCACCGACAACCGCCATAACAAAGTCCGTGTGTGCCTCCGGTAAATACTCCAATTTTTGGATACTATTCCCCAGCCCCTGACCAAACGTTTCCCCGCGCCCGTAGGCCATCAGCGATTGAGTCAATTGATAGCCTTCATCAAACGGTCGTTCCCAGGGTTCCATAAATGCGGTAATACGACGCCAGCGATATGGCGACATCACAATCAGCGCAGCAATCCCCATCAGACCACCGAACATTACCGCTAAAAACTGCCAGATTTTGGCTCCCGCCAGAAACAATAAACCAATGGTGGTAATGAACATTACCACGGCAGTGCCCAGATCCGGTTGCATCAGCAATAAAAAGCCAAGCACCCCAAGCACCAGTAAAGGCTTAAAAAAACCTTTGATCTGTTCGGTAATTTCATCTTTTTTACGGACCAGATACGCGGATAAATAACAAAAGAAAAAGAGTTTCGCCGGTTCCGCCGCCTGGATATTGAAAGGTCCTAAGGCAATCCAGCGCGTAGAACCATTAACCGTACGGCCAATAACTAACACAGCGGCCAGCATCACAATTGCCAATATCAGCAGATAACCACTTGCCTGGTGCCATTGTTGCATTGGGCGGGTAAGCGCCAGCGCAGCAATCACCAGACTGATAACGATGTAAAAGCCATGGCGAAAGACAAAATGAAATGGATTGTCATACAAGCGCTCTGCCACTGGCATCGATGAACTTGCGACCATAATCATACCGATAAGAAACAACGCCAGCGCCAATAACAAAAAACCTCGGTCATATGTAAGCGGCTGCTTCTCGTCACCAGACAGGCTCAGCCATTGCCCCCATCGAGGAATAGAAGCCATTAATGGCATGGGTAATGAGGTATTTGGTTTAGCCATGCTGCACCTCCCTGACACAGGCACTGAAGTCATCGCCGCGCGCCATATAATTTGCGTACATATCGATGCTCGCGCACGCTGGCGATAACAACACCATATCGCCGCGACCGACTCGCGCTTTGGCATAACTTACCGCTTCGTGCATGGAGTCCACCAAAATCGCATCTGGCTTTAATTTTGCTAATGCCTGTTTATCTTTACCAAATACTATCAACGAATCGACTTTATCGGTGAATGCCGATTGCAACGGTGTAAAGTCCGCGCCCTTGCCGTCACCGCCAGCTATCAGAATCAGTTTATTGGCACTGTTAGCCAAGCCTTCAATCGCTGCCAACGTGGCGCCAACATTGGTAGCCTTGGAATCATTGACCCAGGTAACACCGTCTTTTGAGCCAACCACCTGGCATCGGTGTGCCAATCCCCGGAAGCTCTTTAGACCTTCCAGCATAGATGTCATTGGCCAGCCTAAAAGCTGACCATAGGCGAGTGCTGCCAGACAATTTAAATAATTGTGTTCACCACTTAATGGCAATTCGTCGGTCGCCATTAACGTGCGCTCATCAAAAGCGAGATAGGTCTTGTCGGTTTGGATCAGGCCAAACTGACCTTGTTGCGGTTGATCCAGACCAAAACTCAGTCGTTTTTCTGCGGTTTTCGGCGGGAGTGTTCGTGCATCCTGACGATTGTAAACGCAATATTGACTCATCTGATAAATGCGTTGTTTTATCGCCTGATAATTTTCTAACGTCTGATGGCGGTCCAGATGATCATCACAAATATTGAGAATGCCACCCACTTGCGCCTGCATCTTCGACATGGTTTCTAATTGAAAACTGGAAAGCTCGAGAATAATTAAGTCGGCATCGCGTTCGACAATATCTAACACCGGTTGGCCAATATTACCGGCGAGTATGCTATTTACACCGCAGCTTTGCGCCAGATGGGCGATTAAACTCACCACGGTTGATTTACCATTGGATCCGGTTAGCGCAACAATGGGTTTGGTATTAACCCGAACAAACAATTCTACATCACCAATCACTTCCGTGCCAACGGCGATAACGTCGGCGATATTGGCATCGTTAATATCGACGCCTGGACTGGCGATGATAATCTCGCTATTGGCGATAATCTCTTTTTCCCAACCACCCAGATAGACACCAAGGCAATGGGGCAAGGCATTCGCTTGTGCGACGCCAGCGACACACGCACGGGAGTCGATCACCGAAAAAGGAATATGATGACGGTCAAGAAAACGTGCACAAGACATCCCAGTCGCGCCCAGACCGAGAATTGTTACGCGTTTATCCTGTAAAAACTGCAGTGCCGTCATCGTCTTCTCTATATTCCCTTATCTCTTTCCCGTTTGTTGCCTAGCGCAGTTTTAAAGTCGCCAGACCGACTAATACCAATACAATGGAAATGATCCAAAAACGCACGATAACGCGCGGCTCTGGCCAACCTTTTAATTCATAATGGTGATGAATTGGCGCCATACGGAAAATGCGCTGACCGCGTAATTTGTAGGAGCCCACTTGCAAAATCACCGAGAGTGTCTCAACGACGAACACACCACCCATAATGAAAAGCACAATCTCTTGCTTCACTAAAACTGCAATCACACCCAATGCCGCGCCTAGAGCAAGCGAACCTACATCGCCCATAAACACTTGTGCGGGATAGGTGTTAAACCATAAAAACCCAAGCCCCGCGCCTACAATGGCGGTACAAACCACCACCAGCTCACTGGCATTTCGTAAATGCGGTAGGTGCAAATATTCTGAGAAGTTCAAATGCCCGGTAACGTATGCAAACACTGCAAATGCTGCGGCAACTAAAATGGTCGGGACAATCGCAAGGCCATCAAGGCCATCCGTTAGATTTACCGCATTGGAAGTACCAACAATAACCAAATATGTCAGGACGATATACAGCATCCCCAATTGCGGCATCACATCTTTTACGAATGGGATCAATAATGATGTTTCGGTAGGACTTGCGGCAATCGCATAGATGAAGAATGCCGTGATTAAGCCAACCACGGTTTGCCAGAAGTATTTCCAGCGGGCGATCAATCCATTGGGATCTTTACGAATGACTTTACGGTAGTCATCAACAAAGCCAATGAGGCCAAAACTGATAATCACAAACAGCACGATTTGTACGTAAGGATTTGATAAATCGGTCCATAGCAAAATACTGGTAACGATGGCACCTAAGATCAGAATGCCGCCCATGGTGGGAGTGCCCGATTTAGACAGGTGGCTCTGTGGCCCATCATCTCGGACCGTTTGGCCGATCTGCATTTTCTGCAAGTATCGAATCAGTTTTGGACCAAAATACAGTGATAACCCGAGCGCCGTCAATGTACTGATAATCGCGCGAAAGGTTAAATATGAAAATACGTTAAAAACGCTAAAATACTGGGTAAGATATTCACCCAACCAAACTAGCATGCTGCTCCCCCTGTTGTTGTACTGCGTCGCCATTTGGCGATCTCTTCAACAACTAATTCCATTCGCGCACTGCGCGAACCTTTAACTAAAATCGTAATTGGCTGAGTTTCATCGGCGATAAGTTGTACCAGATAATCCAGTAGTAGTTCTCGCGATGAAAAATGCCGGCCTTGTTGTTCGTATACGTCGGACGTTGACTGACTCAAAACCCCAAGCGTCAACAGATTGTCGATACCCTGAGCTTTAGCGTATTCACCGATTTCCTGGTGATACGTACGAGCATCTTCGCCAAGCTCAGCCATATCACCCAATATCAATAACGTTCGACCCTGATAACCGGACAAGAGTTCCGCTGCTGCTCGAGTAGACTCGACATTGGCGTTATAGGTGTCGTCAATTAGGGTTAAATCGCCAGGTAATTGATGTAGGTTTAACCGTCCTTTTACTGGCTGCATACTCTCCAGACCTTGTTTGACCTGGTTTAATGTCGCGCCCATGGCCATACACACTGTCGCTGCGGCAACCGCATTGCTGACATTATGGATCCCAGGTAGCGGCAGTTGCACGTCAACGGTTTGTTGCGGAGTATGCAATACAAATGCGGCGCAACCCAGCGTATCCATTTCGATATCACTGGCATAATTGTCCGCCTGATTATCGCTGGCGGAAAAGGTTTTAATCTGTTTGCCTTCAAGGCGCCACAACCATTTGTCTGCGTATGGCGTGTCGAAGTTATAAGCGCCAAAACCGTTTTCTGGTAATCCGTCAAAAATCTCGCCTTTGGCTCGGGCAACACCATCAAGATCACCAAAACCCTCTAAATGTGCCGCGGCGATATTGTTGATCATTGCCACATCGGGTTTGGTTAAATTCGTGGTGTAAGCGATTTCCCCTAAATGATTGGCGCCGAGTTCGATAACCGCGTATTCATCACCTGGTGATAAACGCATTAATGTTAACGGAACGCCAATGTCATTATTAAAATTGCCAGCGGTCGCGAGTACTTGCCCTAACTGCGACAAAATCGCTGCCGACATTTCCTTCACCGTTGTCTTGCCGCTACTGCCGGTGATCGCCAGAGTTTTCGGATTGACACGGGATTTAACCAGGGCGCCAAGTTGGCCTAAGGCTTTATGGGTATCGGCGACTAAAAGCTGAGGGATGGTAATTTCTTGTTTGCTGGATACAATCGCAGCCGCACATTTTGCATCTTGCACCTGATTGATAAACTTATGGGCATCGAAATTCGGTCCCTTAAGGGCGATAAATAAATCGCCAGCCGTTAAGTTGCGAGTATCCGTACTTACCGATTCGATTTCGGTATCATCGCCAATTAATGTCGCGCCGATATGTTTGGCAATTTCTGACAAAGTTAATTTAATCATCGGTTACTCCTGGAAAAATAATCTGCCACCAATGCTCGTTCATCGTAATCGATGCGCTGTTCGCCAATAATCATATAATCTTCATGCCCCTTTCCGGCCAATAGCACCATGTCCTGAGCCCCGGCCTGAGATAACGTATCGACAACAGCTTGGCGGCGTTCGAGAATGATCTTAGCAGCCGATTTATCCGCCAGACCAGCAACAATGTCATCGGCGATAGCCTGCGGGTCTTCGGATCTTGGATTATCATTGGTGATGACTAATCGGTCGGCGTATTGTTCAGCCACCTGCGCCATTAACGGGCGCTTGCCTGTATCACGATCACCACCACAACCAAAAACCACCCATAGGTTTTCCGGGTTATGATAACGACAGGCTTTCAGGGCATTCTCCAGCGCATCCGGGGTATGGGCATAATCAACGACCGCAGTCACAGACGCAGCATCTGAGCTAAATGCTTCCATGCGCCCGGCAACCGCTTGTAAATGCAACGCGGCATCGGCTAAATCCTGAAGTGGATAGCCTTGAATTAATAACGCGCTCAAACAAGCAAGTAAGTTGTCGACATTAAAGCGACCGATAAGCGGCGTCGTAACTTTGACATCCCCCCAGGTCGAACATACATCAAACGCCAGTCCTTGAGGATGACACTCGATGTTACTCGCAACGAGAAAATGCTCTGCCTTAGTATCGTCACTGCGTAACTGTTGTAAGGATTGGGTCGATGAAAATAGCACCACTGAATTTTTATCCGCGCGCTGACGCAAATACGATTTGGTTTGTTTATCGTCGCCATTTAGCACCCAGCGCTGATGGCCATTATCAACAAACAATTTTCCCTTAGCTTCTGAGTAGGCCTGCATCGAACCATGATAGTCGAGGTGATCCCGGCTTAAATTGGTAAAAATGGCAACGTCGATTAAATCCGGTAACAGGCGCTTTTGCTCCAACGCATGGGAGGACACTTCCATCGCGACATTATGCAACCCATCTTGCTTGAATTGTGCGAGCAAGGACTGCAACATTGTCGGACCAGGAGTGGTGTTATTGATCGTCACCAAATCGTCAACTGGACCGGCACCTAAAGTTCCGATAATCGCCGCTGGCTTACACAGAGTATTTAGCATTTGCGCAATCAGCTGACAGCAACTGGTTTTGCCATTTGTTCCCGTCACGCCATATAACGTCATTGATGTGGCCGGATGACGATAATACTCACTGGCCACAGCCGCGAGCTGTTGGCCGAGATTATAAAATTCAATCGCAGCGACGGCGTGATTAGGACCTTGTAGCCAGCGCAATTGTCCATGTCCGGCTTCATCGTCAATATCAATCAGGATCAACGAAGCACCGGCAGCTATCGCCGCTTCAATAAATACGTGGCCTTGTTCTAATGTGCCACGTACTGCTGCAAAAATATCGCCAGGTTTTACCTGACGAGAATCATTCACAATATGTTTTTTGCCGACATCAAGTTTTGGATCAAGAGCTATCTTGAACTTCGCGAGTGCCGAGGTAATGGAATAAGCAGTTACATCACCCATTGCTCACTCCTGTACGAATCGTATTGGTTGTTTCTGTCGTTTGCGTGGTTAATTGCGGCAATCCATCGGGCGTTATATTCAAATAACGCAAAGTTCCCGTCATAATTTTTGAGAAAACCGGAGCGGCAATTTCGCCGCCGTGGTATAGATCACCGGCCGGTTCATCAATCACCACAACAATCGCTACTTGTGGGTTCGATAACGGTGCGATCCCAGCAAACAATCCCATATAATCATTGCCATAACCACCAACGGTAGTTTTTATTGCGGTACCGGTTTTACCACCGACCCGATATCCTTCTACTTTGGCCCGCCAGGCTCCGCCGTCATTGACCACCTGCTCCAGCATTGCCATCAAGGCGATCGCATTGTCATTCGATACAACCCGCTCCCCCTGATTAAATTTCGGATCTTTTAACACCGATAAGGGTCGTTTGATACCGCCATTGCCTATGGTTGCGTAAAAACGTGCCAACTGCAGTGGGCTAATTGCCAGTCCATAACCAAACGATAAGGTCGCTAACTCAAATTTGGACCAACGACTGCGATCGGATAACATTCCTGACGTTTCGCCAGTTAGGCCAGTTCCGGTATCTTCGGAAAAACCCATCTCAAAAAACTTGCCGATAAAATAATCTTTCGGCATATCTAACGCAAGCCGGGTACTGCCCATATTTGAGGAATTTTTCAAAATATCCGCCAGGGTCTGCTCGCCATACGGTCTGGGATCTGAAACCCGACGCCCACCAATGCGCATTGAACGCCCGGTTTTAATCACCGCATCTTTTTCAACACTGCCAAATTCAAGGGCACTTAACACCGTCAACGGCTTCATTGTCGAACCCGGCTCAAACACATCGGTAATGGCACGATTTCGAAATCTATGGGTAGCGACACCCTTACGATTGTTAGGGTTAAATGACGGACCATTAACCAGGGCTAAAATTTCACCGCTGTTAACATCAACAACAACGACGGAACCGGAATTCGCTTTAAAAGATTTAATTCCGGCAATCAGCTCCCGATACGCCAGTGCCTGAATGCGTTGATCGATTGACAGGGTAATATCTTGCGGCTGCTGCGCTTCCTGCTCATCAAGGATTTCGATTAAGTTACCTTTTGCATCTTTGCGGTACTGTTTTTTACCGGATTGTCCGGTTAAAACGTCATTGTAAACCCGTTCAAGTCCCTCAATCCCTTTATCGTCAACATCCGTAAATCCAATCAAATGCGCTGTGATTTCGCCAGCAGGGTAAAATCGTTTCGATTCTTTGCGCAGATGAATGCCAGGAATTTTTAGCTCTTTGACATACTGAGCAATTGCGGGGTTGATTTGTCTGGCAAGATAAACAAAACGGCGCTTAGGATTGGTACCGATGCGTTTTTTTAAGGTGGTTAAGTCCATACCTAAAACGTCGGCAAGGGCTTGCAGACGACGGGTTTGGCTCAGGCCATTTTTTTCAATGACATATTTAGGATCGGCATAAACGGTTTGTACAGGAACACTGACCGCCAGTTCTTCACCATGACGATCAACGATGGAGCCACGGTGAGTATCTTTTGTGGCAGTTCTTAAAGAGCGTAAATCCCCTTGAGCTTTCAACATATCAGGCTCAAGAACCTGAATATAAGCGGCTCTTAAAATCAGGCCGAAGAAAACCAGACCGATGCCAGCAATCACCAGGTTGAAACGCCAGGTGATGGTCGTCGGTTGAACGTTGCCTTTGTTCTTTTTCGGTTTCTTAGCCGTCATGGTATTTTTATTATTTTTTCGTCTTTTGCCAACGGTCTTGTCATCATCAAAAAGCTCTGAGCTTTTTGTTCTATTTCACTATGCTCTGCCAAAGCGCTTTGCTCAAGAATCAGGTTTCGCCATTGAATATTCAACTGATCCTTCTGACTGAGCAACTGGTCCAGTTCTGTGGTTGTTTGCCGATTCAAATGAGTAAAGTAAATTACTGAAAATGCTGAAATTAATAGCGCAATCATCAAGCCATAGGTCATTTTAAATTGACAAATATCTTGCCAAATCTGTGTAACCAATCCTTGATTTTTGTCTGCCATTTCAGCTTCCTCGTGACGTTTTCGTCGGCCTACTTGCCTAAACGCTCAGCGACGCGTAGAACGGAACTTCGCGATCGCACATTCTCTTCAACTTCCGATTTGCTCGGTTTTTGTTTACGCCCGATTAGGGAAAGTTTTTTGCCTTTTTGCAGTTCATGCTCAGCGATCGGCATTCCACGGGGCACTTGACGCCCCTGGCTTTGCTTTTTCATAAACTGTTTAACCAGTCTGTCTTCTAAAGAATGAAAGCTGATCACGACCAGACGACCACCCTCTTTTAATACATCTAATGACGCATTTAACACCGCTTCAATCTGTTCAAGCTCACTGTTGATATAAATACGGATCGCCTGAAAACTTCGGGTTGCAGGGTGTTTTTTGATTTCTCGTTGCGGCGCTGCAGTGGCAATAATTTTGGCCAATTTTGCCGTGGTGTTGATATCTTGCTCCAGACGAGCATCAACAATGGCATTGGCGATACGCCAGGCATGTTTTTCCTCACCAAAGGTTCTTAGTACCCAGGTTATGTCTTCAACATCGGCGTGAGCTATCCATTCGGCTGCTGTTTGTCCTTTGCTGGTATCCATGCGCATGTCCAGCGGGCCGTCTTTCATAAAACTAAAACCGCGACTGGCATCATCAAGCTGCGGAGAAGAGACGCCTAAATCAAGCAAAATACCGTCAACGCGATCAAGCAGAGAAAGATCCTCGGCGATTTCAGCAAGGTTGGCGAAACCGTTATGAACGATCTCAAAGCGATTGTCGTCGGCGTATTTCTGCGCAGCGGCAATGGCCATCGGATCACGGTCAATGGCAATCAAGCGCCCCGTTTCTCCTAATTGGCTCAGGATCAGTCCAGAATGGCCGCCACGGCCAAAAGTGCAGTCAATATAGGTTCCGTCCGGCTTAATCGCCAGACCATCAACCGCTTCTTCAAGCAGTACTGAAATATGTTTAAATTCTTGTCCCATGACTATAAAGAGAAGTCCTGTAACCGTTCCGTTAATTCAAAATCACCAGACTGAATGCTGGTAATGCCTTGCTGCATGTGTTGTTGCCATTTCGCTTCTTGCCAAATTTCGAATTTATTAAATTGCCCAACCAACATAGATGCCTTATCTAAATTGGCGTGCTCTCGCAATACCGGACTAATCAAAAAGCGACCATTTTTATCCAGTTCACATTCGGTTGCGTTGCCAAGAATCACTTGTTGGAACAAACGTTCTTGCGGAACCATGCTGGAAAGTCGTGATAATTTAAGTTCAACTTCTTCCCACTCAGCCAATGGGTAGAGTAATAAACAGGGATTTTGGATATCGACGGTGCATATTAGCTTGCCTGAAAAATCCCCATACAAAACATCACGATACTTGGTTGGTATCGTGAGACGGGATTTACTGTCCAGGGTTACTTTATTTGCGCCTCTAAACATCAGCCTTGTTCTTATTAAAATTCATGGGCGAATACATCATCACTATAGTAAAGATCACACAAAGATCCACTTTTTTCCACTTTTCCCCACATTTAAACAGTGTAGAGAGTTTATTCAAGACCTGCAAGTGAGAGTCAGGATTAAATTTTGACATGAAAATCTAATAACAATGGGCGTTAGCGAGAAGTTTTTGAATTTGTGGAGTTTTGTGAAGTAACCGCGTAAAACCCTAGGTTTTATTCAAAAAATACACGGCGATTTTATCACAAACCGATAAGGCAAGTCATGGCAGATTACGTAAAGTTACAAGTAACACGGGGATATTCTACGAGTGGTAAAATGCTCAATCAAAATTATCGTTAGCATTGGATCAGAAAACAGCTCGGCAAACCGCTGAAGTCGCCAATAAATTCCGTGATGACATTTAGCAAACGTCTTGTCGGTTAAAGCGTTCGCTAGCGATGTTTGGGGTGACTATACTTGTCGATTACGCTTGCATTTCTTCCAGTTCTTTACCTTTGGTTTCGTGCACGTATTTAAATACAAAAATTGCCGAGAGAATTGCACCTAAGGTGTAAAATCCATAGGCACCGGTCAGGCCGATACCGGATAGCATAATCGGGAAGGAAATCGTGATCAGGAAGTTCGCGAGCCATTGCGCCAATCCGGCAATCGCCAGCCCAGAACCACGCAACTGATTCGGAAACATTTCGCCCAGCATCACCCACATAACGGGCCCCCAGGAAAAGTTGAAAAATATAACATACAGATTGGCGCTAACCAGTGCCAAGGTGCCATATTCCCCAAGGCCTAAATTGCCGTTTGCTTCGATATCCGCATTGGCAAAGGAAAAGACCATTGCCGCAAGCGAAATCGCCATACCAATCGACCCTATCAGTAATATCGGTTTACGGCCGATTCTATCAATGAGCAACACTGTAACAATACAGGCGGCAATACTGACAGCACCGGTAATCATATTAATTTGCAGCGCATCGGATTCGGTGAACCCCACCGCTTGCCATAAAATCGCACCATAATAAAAAACCACATTAATTCCAACAAACTGCTGAAACACGGCAAGACCAATGCCTACCCAGACCAAAGGTCGGATTTTACCCGTGGCTTTATCCAGCAGATCCGCCATTGATGGTTTGTGATCAAACGACTGCACTGAGTCACGAATGGTGTTTAGATGACTTTTCCCTTCCACCGCGCCATACAGTTTGAATAAGACTTTTTCCGCTTGGACATAGCGCTGTTTGAGAATCAAATAACGTGGACTCTCAGGAATGAACATTAACAATACGAGAAATAAGCAGGCCGGAATTAACTCCATCCAGAACATCCAACGCCAAGCTTCAAACCCCAACCAAAACTCCACCGTTGACTGACCTGCGGCCTTAGCAAGCAAGTAATTACTTACAAACGCCAAAAACAATCCGGTAATGATGGCGATTTGTTGAATGGTTGCCAGCGATCCTCGCATTCTCGCAGGTGCGACTTCGGCAATGTAGGCCGGCGCGAGAACACTCGCCCCGCCAACGGCCAAACCACCGATAATTCTAAATACAATAAATTGGCCACTGGTGGCGGCTATACCTGAGCCATAGGCACTGATGATGAAAAATGTCGCGGCCACGACTAATAAAGATTTTCGCCCAAATCTGTCTGCAAGTTTCGCCGCAAAAAATGCTCCCACTGCACAGCCTAACAACATACTGGCGACATTAAAACCAGTGCCAACGCTATCGGAGTTAAACGCTTTTTGCAGTCCAGCAACCGTACCGTTAATTACGCCCGAATCAAAACCAAACAAAAAGCCACCAATGGTAGCAACGCAGCTAATCAGAATAATAAAACCAATATTTTCCTGGGATTCAGTCGCCGATACTTGACTCACAATCGATTTCCTCAATGTACGGTTTGATAGATTAAACGATGACGTATTCTGTAACTCACGTTAACCCTCCCCTGAAAAACGCGTCAGCGAATAGGCATGGGTTTAGGTTTTGCTAGGCTTTAGTTTAGCCGATTGGGGCTGATCTATTTAAAAAAAGCGAAACTGCAATTAACGTGTCGGGGCATTGGCAAAAGATCAGGCTGTGATGTCTTGAGTCGATTCGCGTTCAATAATTGAGAAATCCAGTACATGGCGAAACTGTGCCTTATTTGCCAAGGATAAATCAGCAAATTTACCAGAACTTAGCAGATCAATCGCCAAGGCTGCCATTTCGTTAATTGGCTGACGAACCGTTGTTAAATGCGGCCAGATTGTTGATGCCAATTGGGTGTCATCAAAGCCAACGACAGACAATTTTTCCGGAACATCGAGTTTGAATCGATTGGCCGCCGATAATACCGCAGCGGCCATATCATCATTACTGGCAAATATTGCCGTCGGCTTATCTTCCAGACTTAGTATGTTCATCGCCGCATCTAAACCAGATTTGTAATCAAAAAGGCCTTGCTCGATATATTCCGGTGGCACGTTAATTCGATGCGATCTCAATGCATCGAGATACCCCTGATAGCGCAGTCGGCTCACGCCTTGATCCGGGTGACCAATAATAAAGCCGATTTTTCTATGGCCTTGCTCGATTAAACGATTCGTGACTTCAAAAGCTGCCTGATAATCATCCATGCAAATAAACGGGGAGGCGGTCAGATTGGTATCCGGCGCAATACGAATAAATGGCAAATTAGCATCGATAATGACTTGTAAAATTTCTGGGTTATCGCAGATTGGCGGTAGCAATATCAAACCATCGACACGGGAGACTTCAATGAGCTCTTTTAACGATTCCAGCGTCTTTTGATTGTAATCACTGCACTCATCAACGATCAAATGATAACCTTTAGCCCGACAACTCTTTAGTGCACTTAATAAAAACTGACTGGTGTACGAACCACTCGGATTGTCATACAGCAGCCCGAGAAAAAAGGATTTGGAGCTCGCCAGCCGACGCGCCGATACATTTGGACGATAATTTAATTCTTTAACGACTTTCATCACCTTTTCACGGGTTTTGTCGCTGACTTTGGCATCTTGGTTTAATACGCGCGAAACCGTCATCATGGAAACATTGGCTTTCGCAGCAACGTCCTGAATTCTGGTTCGTTTTTTAATAGCCATATATCCTTCCTGATCGGTAGATACTCAATAAAATCGGGTTAACAGGCGGAAACCAGATGTTGTAAGAAAAGAGTTTACTGTTAGCGCTCTCAATGCGCTTTGAAGTAAAGTGACAAGATATACGTATTAAATTGAAACATCAATAAAAACAGAGGAAAGACGAGGGTATGAACGCATT
This sequence comes from Thalassotalea litorea, assembly GCF_005843925.1. GTDB lineage: Bacteria > Pseudomonadota > Gammaproteobacteria > Enterobacterales > Alteromonadaceae > Thalassotalea_A > Thalassotalea_A litorea_A. The sequence goes on along the minus strand of NZ_VCBC01000004.1, from coordinate 100,588 downwards.
TCAATGCACGTTATCAGTGCTTGAATATTCTCATTTTTAAAGAAAATATTCCCGGCAATATGTTACGTTTTAGAGAGGGTAAAAAGCGATTTTTCGAATCCCCCCCGTCAGGTCACAAGCCACCTGACAATATGGGGGTCAACAAAAACGCCTGGGGTGCTCCAAGATCCTACTAGGCGCGACTTGACATAAAAGTGCGAGCAAACGGCCCGCAGCAATTTATCTACGGCCCGTATTTTTATCACATATCATTTTCCATCACACACGATTGGGCACCAATTCTTGTTCAATTTGTTCAAGCGATTTATTTTTAGTCTCTGGCAATAACCAGATCACCAGTACCAAACCAATGATGGCGAATATGCCATAAAGCATAAATGTCATCGCATTACCGAGATTGCTGATCTCCCAGGGTAATAACATCTGTACGGTAAAACTGACACCTGAATTAATCAGCCCCATCGTTGCAATGGCAATGCCGCGCAGATGGTTTGGAAAGATTTCTGCCAGTAACACCCACATCACGGGCCCCAGGCTAATTGCAAACGACGCGACAAAACCAAGAATTCCGAATAACACCAGCTCAGGTTGAATATTGATCGACTCCTGAATAATTTGTGCCTGGTGGGTTTTAAATTCTCGGGACGATAAGCGACTTTGCAGTGCTTGTTTGAACACCAAATCATTCTCATATTTTACGCCAATCATACCTTCGAATTTACCGGGCTCTAACTGCACCTGCTCGATCGCGTTGGTATCAAGTTCATAGGTCGCATTCTTAAAACCATAAGATACAATACTCATGCTGATGAAAACACCGAGTAATCCGATGATCAATAGCGGTTTACGACCCACTTTATCAATCAACAACATCGCAACTATGGTAAACACGACATTGATCACGCCCACCCAGATGGCTTGCACAAATGCGGCATTCGTACCAACCCCGCTTTGTTCGAAAATGGATGGCGCATAAAAATAAATCGCGTTCACACCGGTAATTTGCTGAATCACCGCGATAACAATGCCAATGGTCAGCACCAAACGCATATTTTTTGAAAATAAATCTCTGAAGCCGGTCAGTATGCTCGCTTCTTTTCGATGAGACTTCTGCTCTATCTCAGCCATTTCGATTTCCATGGCTTCAACCCCATGTAAATCCGTTAAAATTTCCCGAGCCTGCTGTTTCTGACCATTGAGCACAAGAAACCTGGGGCTTTCCGGTATGAATGTTAACAGCAGCAAGAACACCCCTGCAGGAATTAATTCAATACCTAACATCCAACGCCAGACATTGTCTGTGATCCCTAACGCCACCACCCAGTCGGCATTGCTTTGGGCTAAGTTCAACAAAAAGTAATTTGCAAAATAGGCAACGGATATTCCGATAACAATATTAAATTGATTGATGGAAATCATTTTACCGCGATTGGCCGGCTCTGAGATTTCGGCGATATAAACCGGTGCGATAATTAAGGATGCAAACGCAAAGCCACCAATGGTTCGGGCCATCACTAGCATCCAATAGCTACTTGCAAATGCTGAAAAAAGTGCAGAAATAACATAAAGGAAAGCGATGCTAACAAGTACTTTCTTGCGACCAATACGGTCGCTGATAGTACCCGCAATTAACGATGCAATTGCCGCTCCCAGAGTTGGCGCACTTACCACAAAGCCTTGTTCCCATTCATTCAAATCAAATTCAATGGCGACAAAACTCACGACACCGGAAATCACCGAAGCATCAAAACCAAACACGAATCCCCCGAGAGAAACAATGATGGCGATCATAAAGCTTGAAGATAATATTTTAGACATGTTTAGATTCTTATTTGGTAACGCTATCAATGAATGTTCAATCAACCAATGAGGGATAACATTTAACTGATACGCGTATTTTTTTGTTGTAATTATGGGTCTTATCAAAATACATGACACGATTCTCGTATCGGTGTTTATTATTGTGCTTCTCTTTAAACGAGTTTCGCCGCTAAATTATCTACCGAGCATCCCCGCCTCAAAGACTTATTGACGCAAGGTTGCCATACATTTTAATGCCTCTAGAGTACCACTTAAGGCTCATACATGCACCCGGCATCATCTAACCTTCTAAACGGGCTTGTTCCGGTTTATTTGCTTGCCATATCGCAAATATTTTTGCAGTTGCGGACTTAGGCTCCGTATTAAAATAAAAGTCCTTATGGTATAACATCAACAAAAGTGATAGCGTTAACATTTATTATCCCTTACTGAGTTATCGATATGTATTTAGGCATTGATCTTGGTACCTCTGGCGTAAAGGTCGTGGTCCTTGATGAGCAAAAACAATTAGTTGCACAAGGCAGCGCACCGTTAGAGGTGTCCTATCCGGCTCCTTTGCATTCGGAGCAAAATCCACAAGACTGGTGGCAAGCGACGAATGTTGCTATTCAACAAATAAAACACCAGCAACCGGATTTGCTCGCCAAGGTAGTCGCCGTTGGTCTGTCAGGGCAAATGCATGGCGCAACATTACTTGATGAATATGACAATGTCATACGTCCTGCAATTCTCTGGAATGATGGTCGTAGTCAGCAACAATGCCGCCAGATAGAACAAATGGTACCTGAGAGCCGAAATATTACCGGTAATATAGCAATGCCTGGGTTTACCGCCCCAAAAATTCTATGGCTGCAAGAGCATGAACCACAAGCTTATCAACGTATCGCTAAGGTCTTATTACCTAAAGATTATTTACGTTTCAAAATGACCGGTGACTACGCATCGGATATGTCAGATAGCGCCGGTACCTTGTGGTTAGATGTTGGCAAACGTAGTTGGTCTGATGAAATGCTGCAAGCCTGTGGTTTAACCCAATCCCATATGCCGAAATTATTCGAAGGCAATCAACCCACGGGAACATTAAGCGCAGAGATAGCCAAGGCGTGGGGGATGGCGGAAGTGCCGGTTGCCGCGGGTGGTGGCGATAATGCCGCCGGTGCCGCGGGAATTGGCGTGATTAACCCGGGAGATGCTTTTTTGTCACTGGGTACCTCCGGAGTCTATTTTGTCGCCAACGAGACTTACAAACCCAACCCTGACGGGGCCTTACATACGTTTTGTCATTGCATTGACAATACCTGGCATCAAATGTCAGTCATTTTGAGCGCTGCCAGTTGTCTGAGTTGGGTCATAAAATTAACGGGCGCTGACAATGAAACCTCATTTCTAGAGGAAATAAGCGCATTGAACTTTAGCGAGCCAGGCCAGGTTATGTTCCTTCCTTATTTAACGGGTGAAAGAACGCCACATAACGACCCGGATGCGAAAGGCGTATTTATTGGTTTAACGCAAAGTACCGACCGAGCAGAACTTGGCCGCGCCGTACTCGAAGGTGTCGCCTTTGCCTTTGCAGACGGGCAAAAGTCGTTGCTTGATGCCGGTACGCCAATTAATCAGGTATCGGTAATTGGCGGCGGTTCAAAGAGTCCTTTATGGGGCAAAATTTTAGCCAGCGTTTTAAATCAGACACTCATCTATCGCAACGGTGGCGATGTAGGCCCTGCTTTTGGCGCCGCAAATTTAGCGCGTCTGGCGGTATCTAACGAAACTGCAGCATCGGTGTGCACGTCGGGGGAGATCATACAAACCATCGGGCCTGACGCTGTTATGTCAGAATTTTATGCCAAACAATGGCAGACCTATCAACAACTATATCGCAGTCTGAAACCCATTTTTCGGGATTTAAGGCCGCACATTTAATGCAACCTAACCATCATCAAATGATATGACCAACTTTTTAGCCGGAGACCAATCATGAGCGAAAATTTTTTTACGAATGTCGAGAAGATTCAATACGAAGGGGAAAACAGTACCAATCCGTTAGCGTTTCGCTATTACGATGAAAATCGCATCGTAATGGGCAAGAGCATGAAAGAACATCTGCGCTTTGCCGCCTGCTACTGGCACAATTTCTGCTGGCCGGGCTCAGATATTTTTGGCGCGGGTACATTCGACCGCCCCTGGATCACACCATTTGGTGATCAAATGGCCCATGCAGAACAAAAAGCGCGAGTTGCCTTTGAGTTTTTTGAAAAACTCGGAGTACCCTACTTTTGCTTTCATGATACCGATATTGCTCCCGAAGGTGCAACGTTGCAAGAAAGCCATGATAATGTTTCTCGCATCGTTGATATCTTCGGCGAGGCAATGCAACGAACCGGCACAGGCCTGCTATGGGGTACCGCTAATTTATTCTCCAATCCTCGATTCTGTGCAGGTGGTTCCACCAACCCAGATCCCGAAGTCTTTGCCTATGCTGCCGCGCAGGTAAAACATGTACTTGAAGCAACCCATACCTTAGGTGGTGAAAACTATGTCTTATGGGGTGGTCGAGAAGGTTACGATACGCTGCTGAACACCGACTTAAAACGTGAAGGTGAACAATACGCGCGCTTTTTGAAAATGGTGATTGACCATAAACACAAAATTGGTTTTAAAGGTACCATTTTGATCGAACCAAAACCTCAGGAGCCGACCAAACATCAATATGATTATGACACCGCAACTGTGCATGGTTTTCTGCTTGAACATGGTTTACAGGACGAAGTCAAAGTCAATATTGAAGCCAACCATGCAACGCTTGCCGGTCACAGTTTCCACCATGAAATTGCAGTAGCTTGTGCTAAAGGCATCATGGGCAGCGTAGATGCCAACCGCGGTGATATGCAAAACGGTTGGGATACGGATCAATTCCCGAATGACGTCGCTGAATGTACCTTAGTCATGTATGAAATTCTCAAAGCCGGCGGTTTTGAAACCGGTGGATTTAACTTTGATACCAAGATTCGGCGCCAATCGACCGCACGTGACGACCTGTTTCATGGTCATATCGGCGGTATGGACACAATGGCAAAATCGTTGCTTAATGCTGCGAAACTTATCGAGGATGCACCGTTATCGGATTTTGTTGAGCAACGTTATGGACACTGGAATGGCGAACTCGGCCAGAGCATCCTTAACGGCACCGCAGATTTAGAAAGTTTGTCGAAACTGGTACTGGAAAACAATATCAACCCTGAACCGGTATCCGGCCGCCAGGAATTGTTAGAAAACATCGTTAACCGTTACGTTTAACTTGCTGTTTAACGGGGGCAAGCCCTGCCCCTTTATTTTTAATAGTGTTGGCCCTGGCGCAAAGAACGCGGCACGAATTTACTCGAATAACCGCCTAACTATCTGCAACGTTTCACTCTGCCATTGATAATAGCGAGCAATGATATTGTTGCTATGTGTCATTAGTTGCATGTCCGTGTATGTTGATTGTCGGTGTAAGTTGGGAAATTCTATAACGCATAGCCAAGTAGGTTTCCATCACAAATGTGGTTTGAACCAACAAAAAAACCAATATTGCTTTTGCCATAGCGTTCGGTGCTATTTTATAACCGTTACGATAGTGACATAGGCCACCAACGTGCTAATATGCCGGCTTAGCTGGCATTCAAGTGCTGGTATAATTGCTGAAAATACCCAATAAATTTTATCTACAATATCAATTCAATACGTAAACTAAGGTAAGTAACAGATGACCTCGCGCAAACAATTAGCCAATGCAATCCGCGCCTTGAGCATGGATGCTGTACAACAAGCCAATTCTGGTCACCCAGGAGCGCCTATGGGAATGGCGGATATCGCCGAAGTGCTTTGGAATGATTTTTTAAAGCATAATCCTACCAATCCTAATTTCCCGGATCGTGACCGATTTATTCTCTCCAATGGTCATGGCTCAATGCTAATTTATTCTCTGTTACACCTTAGCGGTTATGATCTACCGATTGGTGAACTGAAAAACTTCCGTCAACTACACTCAAAAACCCCAGGGCACCCTGAATATGGTTATACCCCGGGCGTTGAAACCACCACGGGTCCATTAGGCGCAGGTATTGCTAACGCCGTAGGTATGGCTATTGCGGAAAAAACTCTGGCAGCACAGTTTAACCGTGAAGACCACGATATTGTTGATCACTTTACCTATTGTTTTATGGGCGACGGTTGTTTGATGGAAGGCATTTCCCATGAAGCCTGCTCGCTTGCCGGTACGTTAGGCCTAGGTAAGCTCATTGCCTTTTGGGATGACAACGGCATTTCTATCGATGGTGAAGTCGAAGGCTGGTTTACCGACAATACGCCAGAGCGCTTTAAAGCCTATGGCTGGCATGTTATTGCCGATGTCGATGGGCATGATCCTGAACAAATCAGTGCGGCAATCAAAGACGCACAATCGATAACCAATAAACCAACGCTCATTTGTACCAAAACCATTATTGGTTTCGGCTCGCCAAATAAATCCGGATCCCATGATTGCCATGGCGCACCATTAGGCAACGACGAAATTGCTGCGACACGCGACTTTCTCAACTGGCATGAGCCAGCGTTCGAAATTCCTAATGACGTCTACCAAGGTTGGGATCACAAAGCTCAGGGAGCACAATCTGAACAAGATTGGCAGCAACGCTTTGTAGCGTATCAACAAGCCTATCCTGAGCTTGCCAAAGAATTTAAACGTCGTGTTATCGATAAACAATTGCCCGCAGACTTTGGTACCAAGGCCGATGCCTTTATTGCTCAGTGTCAGAATGACATGGCAAATATTGCCAGCCGTAAAGCGTCACAAAACAGCATTGAAGCTTTCGCACCTTTATTACCAGAATTGCTCGGTGGTAGTGCCGATTTAGCCGGTTCCAACTTAACCCTTTGGTCCGGTTCGAAAGGGATCGAAGCCAATGACGCCAGTGGTAACTACTTGTTCTATGGTGTTCGTGAATTCGGTATGAGCGCCATTATGAATGGCATTTCCCTACACGATGGCTTTATCAACTACGGCGCCACTTTTCTGATGTTTATGGAATATGCTCGCAATGCGGTGCGCATGTCAGCATTGATGGGTATCCAGAATATTTTCGTGTATACCCATGATTCTATCGGTCAGGGTGAAGATGGCCCAACCCATCAGCCAATCGAACAAATCGCCAACCTACGGATGACACCAAACCTGACGACCTGGCGCCCATGTGATGCTGCCGAATCGGCAGTCGCCTGGAAAGCGGCCATTGAAAGCCAAAATGCGCCAAGTGCTTTAGTATTCTCACGACAGGGCTTAACCCACCAGGTTCGTAATGAAGAACAGTTGGCCAATGTCAGTAAAGGTGGTTACACCTTAATCGATTGTGCAGGCAAACCTGACATTATTTTGATTGCGACCGGTTCAGAGGTCGAATTGGCCGCGCAAAGTGTTAAAGCACTGCAAGCGCAAGGCATTCAAGCTCGTCTTGTGTCGATGCCTAGTACCAATGTTTTCGACAAGCAAGAACAGGCCTATCAACAACAGGTGCTGCCTAACGATGTGGTCAATATTTTAGCTATTGAAGCGGCACACGTTGATTTCTGGTTCAAGTATGTTGGCCGTCACGGTGATGTGGTTGGCATGACAACGTTCGGAGAATCCGCGCCAGGTGGCGTCTTATTGGATCATTTTGGCTTTAACCTTGATAACGTGGTGAGCAAAGCCAAACAATTAATCGAACGCAATCAATAAGGGACGAGGAGCACAGCGAATGGCACTTAGAACTCAACTTTCAGGATGGCAAGCAGTTGAACAACACGCTGAGACGATGAAGTCTCAGCATATGAAAGATTTATTCGCCAACGATAAAGAGCGATTCCAAAAATTCTCTTTGTCCTTGCCTTCCATGCTATTTGATTATTCAAAAAATCTGGTGGATGAAACCACCATGCAGGCATTATTTCAGCTCGCTCGCGAATGTGAGCTGGAGGCCTGGCGCGACAAAATGTTCCGCGGAGAACGGATAAATATCACTGAAGATCGATCGGTATTGCACGTTGCTCTGCGTAATCGCAGTGCAGAGCCATTGCTCCTTGATGGTGTCGATGTTCGTGCTCAGGTCAAAAATGAGCTGAACAAAATGCAGGCCTTTACCGAAACCGTGCGTAGTGGCAAATGGTTAGGATATACGGGTAAAGCCATTACTGATATCGTAAGTATCGGTGTTGGTGGTTCTAACCTGGGTCCGCAAATGACGACCGAAGCATTAAAAAGCTATGGTGATGGCACATTAAATGTGCATTATGTGTCGAATGTGGACGGCAACCAGGTTGCCGATGTGTTGGCACCGTTAAATCCGGAAACGGTTTTATTTGTGGTTTCAAGTAAGACCTTTACCACTTCAGAAACCATGACCAATGCCAACACAGCAGTCAACTGGTTACTGGCCAGTGCAACCGATAAGTCAGCAATCGCTAAACATTTTGTCGCGGTTTCTACCAACACCGACAAAGTCACCGAATTTGGTATCAGTGAAGATAATATCTTCGATATGTGGGACTGGGTTGGTGGTCGTTTTTCACTGTGGTCAGCAATCGGGTTACCAATCGCGCTGTATCTGGGTTTTGAGCAGTTTATTGAGTTGCTTGACGGCGCTCACATTGTTGACAATCATTTTGAAAACACGCCATTGGAACAAAACATGCCGGTAATAATGGCACTGCTTAGCCTGTGGAATTGTACGTTTTTAGGCGCACAATCTCAGGCCATATTGCCTTATGACCAACCATTGCACCGTTTGACGGCCTATTTGCAACAAGCAGAAATGGAAAGTAATGGTAAACATGTCAATATGTCAGGCGAGAAAGTTCCCTACCCTACGGTTCCAACAATCTGGGGTGAAATCGGTATTAATGGCCAGCACGCATTTTATCAGTATCTGCATCAAAGCAATAATATAGTCCCTGCGGATTTTATTGGCTCAGTGACAAGTGTTGCGAATGTTGCAGGTCATCACGATATTCTGATGGCAAACTTCTTTGCCCAATCTGAAGCCATGATGGCTGGCGTTAGTGAAGAAGAGATCAGAGCGGATCTGGCCAGCAAAGGTCATAATCAGGCTTATATCGATAGCGTTGCTCCTCATAAGGTTCATGAGGGCAATCGTCCCACCAATACGATTTTAATGGATCGATTAGAGCCGAAAACCATGGGTATGTTAATTGCGCTTTATGAGCACAAAATCTTTACCCAAGGGATCCTGCTGGATATCTGCTCTTTTGACCAATGGGGCGTGGAACTTGGTAAAGGTCTGGCAAATCAGATCCATCACGAGATTGCCGCCAATCAAGTCAGTGAACATCACGATTGTTCAACGGCCTCTTTGGTAAGTTATTATAACGATAACAAGTAGGCGGTCATGATAATAACGCGCCGAGGTTGAAAAACGTTTACCCAATGACATCATAGGTATCTACGAACAATACTTCGATGTAATCCTCCTGCTTTATGGCAAGCTTACTAAGCCCGGTTCACACCGGGTTTTTTATTTTGTTTAGCCGATATAAAACAATATGATGCTAAATGCCCTGCCCCCAATCATGTCTATCTCGAACTGCTATTATTAATAACATTAGCGGCTACATAACGAATCATTTTGACCGAATCCCTGATTGCTATCATTGTTCTGCTCATTGCTATTCTGGCTTTGGTGATCAATAGCCTGAGAAACCATGTAAAGCAGCTGAAAAAACCAATTCTGGAAGACTCGCAATCCAGGCGTCTTGTGCTTGGCGCTTTGGTGATATTTGTTGTCATTATTGCCGTGATCATCATTTTCGGCTTGCAGCGAATCAAAATGCAGACCAATGAGCAAGTCGGCAAAGCCTTGAGAGCGATGGTAGAAACCACCGAGACCGCTCTGGAAAACTGGTATGAAGGGCGCAAGACACTACTTCGCTATATGGCGGATAATCCTGCAGTCATTGACCAGACAGAGCGACTGCTCAGCATTGAAAAAAATTACCTGGAAGGCAGTGTTCCTTTAAAAACCATTCGCGAATTTTATCGAAATTTGCCCAATGATTATTACGGTTCTTTAGGATTTTTTATTATTTCCAAGGGCTACATCAATTTTGGCTCGATGCGCAATGAAAACCTCGGTCAGGAAAATATCATTTACAAGCAACGACCCGAGTACCTTAATCGGGTGTTTCAAGGGCAGACCATTTTAATTCCGCCAATGATTTCTGATGTTCCCTTACATAAACTGCAACGGGGAGCCGGTTCCCACAACACCACCATGTTTGTGGCAACACCGATTTTCAATGACAAAGGGGAAATTATTGCGGCGTTGGCGCTGCGTCTGGATCCTTTTAAAGAGCTCGTTGGTATCACCCAAATTGGCTATCTCGGATCTTCCGGAGAAACCTATTTAATTGATAATCGCGCCGTATTAATTTCTTCTTCCCGATTTGAAAAAAAACTCGCCAATTTAAATTTATTGCAACAAGGTCAGGCCAGCATTCTAAACGTTAAGGTATTAGATCCGAAACGCGAGCTAACCGAGGATAAACCGTTTAACGCCATACGTGATGAGCTTATTCCTACATTCAGTGCTCAGCAGGCATTAAACAAAGTTGCGGGTTACTCCGTTGATGGCTACCGAGACTATCGTGGCAAACAGGTTATTGGCGCTTGGAACTGGAATGAAGAGTTAAATCTAGGCATTATTTCGGAAATCGATTACGAAGAAATTCAGGCTGGACATCTGGCACTGCGTAACACCGTCACCGCAGTGTTGCTTAGCATCCTTATCTTGTTCACTCTTCTAGGCAACTTTTCACTGCGCATCGTGCGCACCATGAATACCCGACTGAATGAAGCAAATTCGTTGTTGGAGCAAAGAGTCGAAGAGAGGACTCGGGATCTTACCGATCGGGAACGACGATTGTTTGATATCTATGAGCATTCGCCGGTTGCTTATGCCACCATAGATCCCAGTGGCCATTTCGACAAACACAATCACGTATTTGCTGAATTAACCGGCTATGCGCGAGAAGCATTCGACTCTTTAGATTTTTGGCAATTAATGCCGGGTGGTAAAGAAAATCAGGAGGGCCAGGCGCTATTAATCAATGCCCAAAAAAGTCCACAAAAAGACATTAACCTGACCATAATTGATCGTCAGGGGCGGGAAAAAGAGGTTTCAGCATCTGCAACTTTCACCAAAGCCAACCATGAAATTCGTCTGTCGTTGCTCGATATCAGTGGACGAGTTCAGGCATTACGTAAGGTTGCATCAAATGAGCAGCAAATTCGTTCAATCGTCAGTAACTTACCCGGGGCCGTATTTCGCTTTGAGTTATCCGGTCGGCATTGGCAAGAACGGGGAAACTTAAAATTCCTGAGTGACAAAATAGAAGGCCTAACCGGCTACCCGAAAGAAACCTTTCTAAAAGAACCGCCTGATTTATTATTATCAGAACTCATTATCGACAAAGACAGAAAAAGAATTATTAAGCAGTTCAAGGATGCGGCTATCAAACAGCATCCGCTACTCACCACATTCAAACTCAACGACAAACACGGCAATGAGCGAGTGATTCAGGTGCGCGCAAATGGCGACCGGGACAACTACAGCGATACCATTTATTTTGATGGCGCATTGCTCGATATTACTAGCCAGGAAAGCTTAAAAGCAGAACTAAAAGAAAGTGAAAACCGATTTGCGACCATACTCGACAGTGTAGCCGATGGCGTGGTTGTGATTGACCGCAACGGCGTTATTCAAAATTTCAGCCGTTCGGCTGAAACAATTTTTGGTTATAGCCGCCACGAAGTGATAGATAAAGAAGTCTCTATCCTACAACCCGATGCGATGGGGGATACCCACAATATTTTCTTAACTCACTACAAAAGCAAGGGGGGGTCTGACGTTGTCAATCACGTGCGCCAACTCACTGCACAGAGAAAAAACAAAGAAGTGTTTCCAATGGAAATTGCGGTGCGCGAAGCGGAATTGGATCATCAAAAAGTATTTATCGGGATATTACGGGATATAACCGAACGCAATCGCCAGCAGCAACGACTGATTGAAAGTGAAGAGCGACTTGATAGCGCGACTCATGGGGCAAAAATTGGATTGTGGGAGGTATACCCACAGAAAGGCTCTGCGCTCATTAACGCCGTTTGGGCAACAATGTTAGGTTATGAGCCACTGGATATTCTTGAAAGTGACAGCAAGTGGTCAAAACTCAAGGGTGGCTACGAAACCTGGATGAGCCTGTTTTTGCCAGAAGACCAACAATTGCTAAAGAACCTGGCCAGTGACTACATGGGGCAGAAAATTGTTGAGCACAGTAACGAAATAAGAATGCGCTGCAAAGACGGAAGTTATAAATGGATCCTAACCATGGGTCGGGTCATTGAAACCGACAATCATAACGAACCTACCCGAATTTTAGGCGTTCATATTGATATTAATGAGCGGAAAAAGCTTGAGCTTAATTATGAATCGGCGAAAGAGATTGCCGAAAATGCGAACCGTGCCAAATCAAACTTTCTCGCCAATATGTCCCATGAAATTCGCACCCCAATGAATGCCATTATTGGCATGTCGCATTTAGCATTGAGTTCTGATTTAAACCAACAGCAACGGAGCTATATCGATAAAGTCCATCGTTCCGCAGAATCTTTGCTTGGCATCATTAACGACATTCTCGATTTCTCAAAAATCGAAGCCGGTAAACTAGACGTGGAATTGAGTAATTTTGATCTCAGCGAGGTGCTTGAAGATCTGGTGAATTTTGTCGGTATTAAAGCCGAAGAGAAACACCTCGAACTTTTGTTCGATATTCAAAATGATTTGCCGATGGCGTTAATCGGCGACTCCTTGCGGTTGACTCAAGTGCTGATTAACCTGACCAACAATGCCGTGAAGTTTACTCAAGAAGGTGAAGTATTGCTGCAGGTTTCTTCTCTGCGCACGACCAACTCAGATGTGGAAATAAATTTTGCGGTTACCGATACCGGTATCGGCATGAGCAAAGAGCAGCAAGCTGACTTATTTAAGCCTTTTACCCAGGCAGATGCTTCTACCACGCGAGTCCATGGAGGCACGGGCCTGGGCTTAGCCATTTCTAAAAAGTTAATTAACCTGATGGGTGGGGAAATTGTTGTACAGAGCAAGCTCGGAAAAGGCAGCACCTTTTCATTTTCAATTAAATTCAAATTACAAACCAACTGCCCGAAGAAACAAGTCGCTAAAGTCGGCAAGATACAGCATATTCTCGTGGTCGATGATAATGCCCATGCCAGAGATATATTCGCCCGGATACTGCAATCCATGGGGTATCGATACAAGCTCGTCGCGAATGCCAAAGATGCCTTGGCCCTCATCAATCAGCATGACCAAGAGGATCCATTCCAGCTTTTACTCGTGGACTGGCAAATGCCGGTACTCGATGGCGTAGCGTTGGCGCGGATCGTTTTAACCGAATTGGAGTTAAAAAATCCACCTCTGGTGTTTATGGTAACGGCGTTTGGCCGAGAGGAGTTAACCCTGCAGCTTAATGATTTGGTAGTGGATGATATTCTCACCAAACCGGTAACACGCAATAAACTGCAACAAGCAATTGTTCAGGTCAGTGGTAAGCGACAAACGAGCGATCTGAAGTTTTCAACACCAAAACTAAAAATGCAAGCCGCGATAAAGCAACTGCGTGGTACGAGAATTTTGGCGGTGGAGGATAACGAGGTTAACCAACAACTTATCAGTGCATTGCTCACCAAAAATGGTATTGAATGTGATATTGCCGAAAATGGCTTGATCGCGCTAGATATGCTTGAACCGGATCGCTATGACGGCATATTGATGGACTGCCAAATGCCGGTGATGGACGGCTATTCCGCCACCAAAAAAATTCGCCAACAACAAGCGTATACGACATTGCCTATCTTAGCGATGACGGCCAATGCGATGGCCGGTGACAAAGAAAAAGCCATCCAAGCGGGGATGAACGATCACATTGCCAAACCTATTAACGTCGAAACCATGTTTCAAATAATGGCGAGTTGGATCAATACCGATGAGCAGCGGCAACCACAACACATAACATCGAGCGTCGAAAACACCATTGAAAACATTATTCCCAACAAAATGATCACCATCAATATCAACGATGGACTGAGGCGTGCAATGAACAATCGCCCGCTTTATCAAAAATTACTGCTCGGTTTTGGTAAAAGTCAAAAAGGGTTTAAAGACAAGTTTCGCGCCGCAATCGAAAACAATGACATTGATGAAGCAATTTATCTGGCCCACACTCTCAAAGGGCTGGCTGGCAATATTGGCGCGCTTGAGGTACAACAAAATGCCGAAGTACTCGAGCAACAGGCAAGAACCGGCAACCTGAATTTTGCGGCAATGCAACAAGTGACAAGGCCACTGGAAATGGCCATCAAAGAAATTAGTGTTAAAGTTCCTGCGCTTGTAAGTGAAAGTGACAGTGATACCGAAGCGTTACCATCACAAGAATTCAAACCGGCAAGGAAATGTATCGAAGAATTACAGATAATGCTTTGTGCTTACGATACCGCCACCTCTGACTTTATCAGTGCCAATCGACAGACGTTACAATCGGCTCTCGGGGCCAGTTTATATACACAGTTAGCCCGTTCAATCGAACGCTATGACTATGAAACCGCACTGGTGGATTTGCAGGCGCATATTCAGCAACAGTCGGACGAAAACGACAACGGAATCCCAAACATCGAATAACGTAAATCCCAAAAAAGAAAACCCCGCCGTTATCGCTAACGTCGGGGTTGTAGTATATGTGAGTTGGCCGCATAAGCCGGGTTCTGTTCTTCAATCATCGAAATGAAAAAAGTGACAATCATTCGTCTAGGCTATAAATCGCTCTATAGCTCAAGCAACCTACCCGGTTCTCGCGCGAGCCACGCATTAATTCCGAAGAATCGTAGAACCCTATTTGGTCTTGCTCCGGGTGGAGTTTACCCTGCAGCCAACTGTTACCAGCGGCCCGGTGCGCTCTTACCGCACCCTTTCACCCTTACCGGTATCTAGGATACTTAGGCGGTCTTCTCTCTGCTGCACTTGTCGTGGGCTTGCGCCCCCCAGACGTTATCTGGCACCCTGCTCATTGGAGCCCGGACTTTCCTCCCCCATTTAACCGAAGTCAAACGGCAGCGATTGTCTGGCCAACTCGGGCGGCATTGTACCGATTGCCCACTGGCAAGGCAAATTTAAACCGCATCAGGGGCTAGTTATTTTTGTCTTCCAGGGTCAGTGCATAGAGATCATTCTTTTTCAAACCAAACACCTCAGCGGTCACCGCACAGGCTTTTTTAGGTTTCATTTCTTTCAAAAGCAATGCCAAGGTTTTGCGCGCTAATGGGGGAATTTCGTCAGAAGACGCTTTTTTTCCTTCAATCATTAACACCAGCTCACCTTTTTCCTGATTCGCATCCGTCTGCAACCAGCGTAATAACTCTGAGGCAGTATCGCCATAAATAGTTTCAAACGTTTTGGTGATCTCCCGGGCAATCACAACATAGCGATCTGTCCCAAGGGTATTTACGATATCCGCGACGGTATCCACGATTCGGCGCGGCGCGTCATAAAATACCATAGTGCGAGTTTCATCTTTTAATGACTCAAGCGTGCTCATTCTGGCACCTTGTTTCGAGGGTAAAAAGCCCTCAAATGTAAACCTGTCGGTGGGCAATCCTGCTACAGATAGTGCCGCAATTGCAGCACAGGCACCGGGCACTGGTACAACATTTAAGGATTCGCTTCGACAATGACGTACTAAATGAAAACCAGGATCAGAGATTAGCGGCGTACCCGCATCACTGATTAAGGCGACCGACTTGCCGGCTTTCAACCATTCACTAATTTGTTCCTGGCGCTGACGCTCGTTATGGTCATGTAAGGAAATCGTTCGATTAGAAATACTGAAATGTTGTAACAAACGCCCGCTGTGACGAGTGTCTTCGCATGCTATCACATCAACCTGACTAAGGACTGCAATTGCCCGTTGAGTCATATCCAGGAGATTTCCTATTGGCGTGGCAACCACATATAGAGTGCCCGGCTGAACAATTTGCTGATTCATAATTTGCCTGTTTATCTAACGTTTAGCATTTGCTACATAAATGAATAATATCGATTCGTGTATTTGGGTAACACTGAGTAACGGTATCGCGTCTTATTCGCGAGATTACTCCGGAGTCTGATTTTCGTTAAAAATCTTTTTGACTAACAGGCCTGTTTTTGAGCTTTCCTGGTAATCTGATTACACCTTGTAACATCTATCGGTTGCCCTATTGACGGTGGGCGGTTTATTATAATGTTAATTACAACAATTATCTGCTCTATGTTTTAGGAATATGTCGTTTTATCGTACTCACCATGAAATGACTGTTAGTATTCGCAAAGCATCGGCATAGAAGATAATAAAAAACCTAGCCCCCTTACGCTAAAGCGAAAATCAGACTTTATGAACGTTAAATCCCTGCTGTTTTTTAGTATTGTCATATTAATACTTAATGGTTGTGCAACGCCTGAACCTAAAAAAGCGCCTAAACAAGCGAATGATACACAGCAACAATTAGAAAGCGTTGAGGAAAAGCCCGTTTCGGTTGAAGATCTATTAGCTCAGGCTAAAACTGAAGATAACGAAGACGCGATCATTCTCCTGCTTCAGGCCGGGCAAAAACTACTTAAACAAGAGCAGAGTGAAAAATCACTGTTTCTGTCTCAGCAACTGAGCAACCTGCCGCTGAATCAAATCCAATCGAATTACAACTTGCTAAATATGGCAGAGGCAAGTTTAATGCTCGATGATCCAACATTATGTCTTTCTTTACTGTCGCAAATAAAAGCATCGAGTACCGCCAAGCGAAAACTTCGCTTAACGGCAGATGCATTACTCGCACAGGGCAAGCTACCGCAAGCAATAATTGCTTACCTGGAACAATACAACCTCTATCCTTCCGATGATATCGAGGAATTGCAAAAGCTAGAGCAATTAGTCGGTCAGCTTATGCCTTGGCAGGTAGATTTTCTGGAAAAGCAAAATCCTCCTGAGTTAGCAGGCTGGCTTGAGCTGTCAGAAATTTTAGCGGCCACCAACCCAGAATCGACACAAAAAGATAACTTACAGCGCTGGCAAAATCGTCATACCGCGCACTCTGCAATGCCACTAGTAGAATCTAAATACCAGCCTGTCTTTATTTTACAATCAACAACGCCTGTTCAAACTCAGGAAAGCGACGTTGCAGGGCTTATTGATGAGATGAATGGCAAAGGTGCTGACACTAAAATAGAAAATATTACGGTCATTATCCCGTTGTCCGGTCGCGAAGCGAGTATCGGCGAGTCGATTCAACATGGACTGCTGGCGGCTTATCAAAAAAATGATAATACTCGTCAGTTAACCTTTATTGACAGCAATAGCACCCCAATGACTGATATCACTCAGTCGCTAATGCTCACACCACCAGATTTCGTTATCGGGCCATTGCTGAAGCAAAATGTCGATGCCTATCTCGCCACCGAACAAGTATTAATGCCACACACCTGGCCAACACTGTTGTTAAATTTGCCGGAACAGCAAATGTTAGGCGAACAACATTATGTGTTTTCAATGCGCCCAGAAGATGAAGCTAAACAATCGGCGTTTACTTTGTATCACAAAGGCTACCAACATCCCGTGATCCTCAGTCAGGATTCCAGTTTAGGTAAACGACTTGCGGATACATTTCAAAACCAGTGGTTTCAACAAAGCGGCAGCAAACCTCAGGTCATCTATTACCAAACCAGTAAAGAAATGGAGTTGGCCGTCAAAAGCGCGCTCGATGTCAATTTATCCAAAGAGCGAATATTCTTAATGCGCAATCGCATGAACGAGAATTTAAAAGCCGAACCTCGTAATCGCCGGGATATCGACATGATCTATATCTTTGCCAGCGCCGATGATGCCCGCCTGCTTAAACCTTATGTTGATGTGAATATCAGCCCATTTGCACAGGCGATCCCAATATTTGCCAGCTCTCGCAGTCATAATATCAACCGCGATAAAAATACCAGTCGCGACCTTAACGGTTTAACGTTTACTGAGATCCCCTGGTTATTGCCAAATGAAGCCAGAGATAAGCAATTAGCCGAGCAGGCACAGCAGTTATGGCCAACCACAACCAGCGTCATGCAGCGTCTATACGCCATGGGCATAGATAGCATGAATCTGGTCGATAAAGTTCAGCTGATGGCGCAAAATCCAGCACAACGTCATAACGGCGAAACCGGTACATTACAAATGGATAGCGACCGAATTATCAGCCGCTCCCTGTCCTGGGGTAAATATGGTTTTCGACAGGTTACGACAACTTCGATGGAATAAGCTCGCGGCTAAGCCTGTGGCGGCTGCGATGGAATGTCGCGCTCGCCAGTATATAAAAGCGCAGGGGCTTGATTTTATTACCGCAAATTATCACAGTAAATTTGGTGAAATTGATTTAATTTTCAAGGATCAGGATTGCTGGGTATTTGTTGAAGTGAAATATCGATCGCAAACTAATTATGGCGAAGCGGCTGAACAAGTCGTAAAGTCTAAACAACAGAAAATCATTCGCACCGCGCAAGTTTTTCTGCAAAAACAGGGACTGAACGAGTACAATACTCAATGTCGTTTCGATGTCCTGAGCCTGACAGGCTTAGCCATCAACCCTAGAATATCCTGGCTGAAACATGCCTTTTTTGGAGCTTGATTATGTTAGAACGAGTTAAAGACAATTTCCGCGAAAGTATTGAAACAAAAATTGCGGCAAGTGAAGCATTACCAGTGGCGATTGAAAAAGGCGGCATGGTAATGGTGGAATGTCTTTTGGCCGGAAAAAAAATCCTAACCTGCGGTAACGGTGGTTCAGCAGGCGATGCCCAACATTTCTCTTCAGAGCTGTTGAATCGCTATGAAACGGAACGTCCAAGTTTACCGGCGATAGCATTGACCACCGATAGCTCAACATTAACCTCAATTGCCAACGATTATAGCTACGAGGAAGTTTTTTCCAAGCAAGTGAGAGCCCTGGGTAACGGCGGCGATATCCTCTTGGCAATATCGACATCCGGTAATTCGAAAAACGTTATCAAAGCAATTGAAGCCGCAGTCGCAAGAGATATGAAAATTATTGCTTTGACCGGTAAAGACGGTGGCGAAATTGCCGGTTTGTTAGGAGAGAATGATGTTGAAATCCGTGTTCCTTCTAGCAGAACGGCACGAATTCAGGAAGTGCACTTGCTTGCCATCCACTGTTTGTGCGAAATTATTGATACAACCTTATTTCCACAGGCTCAAAGTTAACCCAAAATAACAATAAACATTGCTTTTAGTCATCTAAAAGCGCCAACAACAATCAAACAAGAAGAATATTATGTTAAAGCAGCTTATTTTGATTACAGCCATGGTTGGCACATTGCAAGGATGTGCAGTGGCTCTTGTAGGCGCAGCCGCCGGCGGCGCAATGTCTTATAATGACCGTCGCACATTAGGCGCGCAAGTTGATGATCAGGCGATTGAAGTTAAGGCCTACGGACGGGTTCGCAACGAACCTTTGCTTGAAGAAGCCACAAACGTCAAATTCACCAGCGTCAATGGTCATTTACTCGTTGTCGGTCAGGCACCTACGCAAGCACTAAAAGATCAGGTTATTCGTTTAATCAGTGATATCCCAGGTGTGCGCAAACTGCATAATCAAATCCGTGTCGGCAAAATGTTAAATATTACCAGCAAGGGCGCAGATTCCTGGCTTACGACGAAAGTAAAAACCGAATTGTTGATGGATGAACGTATCGACTCTTCTGCAATTAAAGTGGTAACTGAAGACTCTGAAGTCTTTTTAATGGGGTTAGTCGATCAGCAGGAAAGTCAGATTGCGGTAGATATTGTCCGTAATGTGTATGGTGTTGCCAAAGTCTATCGAGCGTTTGAATATCAATAGCCTTAGGGAATCATCAGGACATAAAAAAACGGGTTTCAAACCCGTTTTTTTATGTGGAATACTCTAGAGATTATTTAACAATCGATAACGTTGGCTTGCCTTTTTTGGGAGGCTTGAGTTCTTCTTCCTGCTCAACCTCTATCGATACTTCCTCAGGTAACTCTTCAGGGTAGTTAACTTCAAAAGAGGTACCTACCCCATTTTCCCGTGCATAGATAGCAGCAACCGCTTCGAAGGGCACCACCAGGTGCTCCAATTTACCACCAAATCTGGCACTAAACTCGATCACTTCCTCACCCATTGCGAAACCGCCCACACTTACAGGTGCGATATTCAGAACGATTTGTCCTTCGGTAACATAAGCAACAGGTACTTGAACGTCAGGGAAATACGCATCAACGGCAATATAAGGCGTTAATTCGTTATCCACTATCCATTCAAAAAAAGCCCTGATCAGATAGGGCTTATTAGACGACATCTCAATATTCATACTACTACAGAGAACTATACTAAGCTGGGTGACCGAAGCGCAACTCGCGTTCCGCTTCCGTTAAAGACGCCTGGAACGATTCGCGATCAAACAGGCGTAACATGTAAGACTTTAACTCTTTGCTACCTTGGCCAGAAAGCTCGATGCCAAATGCCGGAAGACGCCACAATAGTGGTGCCAGGTAACAATCTACCAAACTAAACTCTTCGCTCATAAAGTAAGGCGCTTCGTTTAGAATCGGAGCAATTGATAACAAGCTCTCACGTAACTCATTACGCGCAGATTCCGCTTGTGCAGCAGAACCATTTAAAATCTTAACCGCTAAGGTATACCAGTCGTTTTCAATGCGATGCATCATCAAACGGCTACGGCCGCGAGAAACAGGATATACAGGCATTAATGGCGGATGAGGGAATCGTTCATCTAAATACTCCATAATGATCTTGGCTTCATATAACGCCAATTCACGATCAATAAGAGTTGGGACAGTTCCATATGGATTTAAATCAATTAAATCTTCAGGAAGGTTATCCATGTCCACCAAGTGGATATCCACACCGACGCCTTTCTCAGCCAACACGATACGTGTTTGATGACTGTACATATCATCGGCGTGTGAAAACAAAGTCATGACAGAGCGTTTGTTTGCGGCTACAGCCATATATCCTCCAAAAATATTCTTATTAAAAAGTATCGGTTTAAGAAAAAGACCTGATACGACAAAGGGGCTGAAACTAATATCCCTATCTCGATATTAGTATAGCCCCTGAATTTTGCCCTAACTTAACGTGTCAGGGCGAAATAAATTAGTGAACGTCACGCCAGTATTCTTTCTTCAGCAAGTAGCTCAAGATAAACAGAATAACCAAGAAGCCCATCACCCAATAGCCAAGACGGATGCGGTCAACTTTCGATGGCTCACCGGTATATTCCAAAAAGTTAGCTAAATCGCGAACCATAGTGTCATATTCTGCCGCTGTCATCGTGCCTTCTTGCACCATCACTAAATCATCACTGCTTAGCGGACGCTGCTCTTTCGTTGGCAGTGCCAGCATGGCTTTTGCGTCATCACTCAATTCCTGCACGCCTTGCAGGTTTTGAAATACGTGCGGCATACCCACATCTTTAAAGACGATATTGTTTACGCCAAAAGGACGTTCCGGGTCGACATAGAAACCACGTAAATACGTGTAAATCCAGTCTGCACCTTTGCGAGAGCGAGCGACCAAAGTCAGATCAGGTGGCGCAGCACCAAACCAGGCAGCAGCTTCTGCCTCTGGCATATTATTGGTGATGTGATCGCCCGGCTTTTCACCGGTAAACATCAAGGTTTCGATGCCTTCTTTTTCATCAATACCTAAATCCGCAAAGGTACGGTTATAGCGTTGATATTTTAATGAATGGCAACCTAAACAAGAATTCATAAAGGTTTCAGCGCCATTGCGCAACGAAGCTTTATCGGTAATATCGTTATTCGCTTTATCTAGTGGAATGTTGCCACCAGCGGCAAATACCATTGCCGGGAATACACATAATAGGGTTACTAATACTTTTTTCATTATTAAGATATCCTTTCCGGTACTGGCTTAGTATCTTCGCCTTTAGAATAGAACCAAAGCGCAATGAAGAAACCAAAATAACCTAATGACGCAATTCGACCAACCAAGTTGGCGAGATCAGATGCTGGCATGGTACCCAAGACACCAAGAATAACAAAACAAACTGAAAATTGGATTAAGTTTAGCAGATGCCACTTGCTACGATATCGGAATGAACGCACAGTACCACGGTCGAACCAAGGCAAGGCAAATAACATACCAATCGCGGCAAACATACCGACCATACCAAGTAATTTGTCTGGAATTACACGCAATATGGTGTAGAACGGACCAAAATACCAAACCGGAACAATATGTTCAGGGGTTTTCAAACCATTTGCCGGTTCAAAGTTCGGCGCTTCTAAGAAGTAACCGCCACCTTCTGGAGCAAAAAACATTACCCAACAGAATAATAGTAAGAAACCAACCACGCCCATAATATCTTTTACCGAGTAATACGGGTGGAAAGGTACCGCATCGACGATGTCGTATTTTTGCGTATAGCTTTCATGGTATTTAAACGGACTTTGTTCGGATTCTGGAACACTGCCTTTTGGCTTTTTGATATCAGTGCCTTCCGGGTTATTAGAACCCACTTCATGCAAGGCAAGAATATGAAGGAACACCAGAACCACAAGCACCAATGGCAACGCAATAACGTGTAATGCGAAGAAGCGGTTTAATGTCGCGCCGGAGATTACATAGTCGCCTCGGATCCAGGTTGTAAGGTCTTCACCAATCACAGGTATCGCACCAAACAGGGAAATGATTACCTGCGCGCCCCAGTATGACATATTACCCCAAGGTAATAAGTAACCCATAAAGGCTTCAGCCATTAGAACCAAGAAGATCAACATACCGAAGATCCACAATAGCTCACGAGGCTTCTGGTAAGAACCGTACATTAGACCACGGAACATATGCAGGTATATGACGATAAAGAATGCCGATGCACCGGTAGAATGCATGTATCGCAATAACCACCCGTAATCAACGTCTCGCATAATGTACTCAACCGATGCAAATGCGCCGTCACCCGATGGTTCGTAATTCATTGTTAACCAAATACCAGTTACGATTTGGTTAACGAGTACTAGCATGGCGAGTGAGCCAAAAAAGTACCAAAAGTTAAAGTTTTTTGGAGCCGGATACTGACCAACGTGTTTGTTCCACGCTTCAGTAACCGGTAGTCGCTTGTCTATCCAAGCCATGAAATTAGCAAACATTAGGCATCTCCTTCATCAATACCGATGATCAAGGTGTTGTCATCTAAGAATGAATGCTTAGGAACGACAAGGTTCAATGGCGCAGGGACACCTGAGAATACTCGGCCTGCCATATCAAACTTGGAACCGTGGCATGGGCAAAAGAAGCCATAATCGACGCCTTCAACCTGCTCTGCGAAATCTCCCTTTTTATAGGAAGGAGCACAACCTAAGTGTGTACAGACACCCTCAGCAACCAGATACTCTGGATTAATGGAGCGATATTGATTTTGCGCGTATTCCGGCTGTTGCGCTTCATCGGATTGCGGATCGCTTAGCTGGTCTTCATGACCACCTAAAGCGTCAATTACGTCTTGACCACGACGCACAATATACACCGGCTTACCGCGATAATTTGTGCGAACCAACTGGCCAGTCGCAATTTTACTGATATTAACTTCCACAGGTGCACCGGCGGCTTTTGCTTTCGCGCTCGGGTTCCAGGAAGCAATGAAAGGCACAGCTGCACCAACAACACCTGCTCCGCCTACTACCGAAGTAGCGACTGTCAGAAAGCGTCGACGGCCGTTATTCACGGGCGCATTGCTCATTCCATCTCTCCATTATTAACTAGACAATAAATTTTAAGTATTTATTTCATTCCCTTTACAACGATGAATTAGCTGAGTGCTTTCAAGGTATTTAAGGGACTAAAAAATTTTGCCTATGATAATGAAATAGCCGTTTTTTTACAAGGTAAAACAATAAACAGAGGCGAGAAACTCGAAAATAGAGAAAACATTCAAAATCAATATTCAACAATCGGCAAACACCATTGATTAAGATTTCAGCAACTGTCCGTTGGCGCCTCAAAACAAGCGTGACATGGAATCATTACCGTTCGGTAACTGATTGAAAAGGAATACAAATACGGGATCGGATGGATTCATCTATGGAATAACACAATTGCATAGCGGTCGATGCAAGTCCAATCGCGATTGGGTAACTTTAGGGTCGATGTTGATCGGACGATACCGTTAAAACAAAATATCCAGACAAAATTTGCTCATAAAAAAAGCCGGTAAAGACCGGCTTTTTTGAACACGTAGTAAAATTAACGTTTTGAGAATTGTGGACGCTTACGCGCTTTGTGTAAACCAACTTTCTTACGTTCAACTTTACGAGCATCACGAGTAACGAAACCAGCGCCACGAAGACCGCTGCGAAGAGTTTCGTCAAATTGCATAAGTGCACGAGTGATACCGTGACGGATAGCACCGGCTTGACCAGAAATACCACCACCAACAACAGTGATGTTAAGGTCAAACTTTTCAGTCATGTCGACAAGCTCAAGTGGCTGACGAACAACCATGCGAGCAGTTTCACGACCAAAATATTCGGAGATATCTTTTTTGTTTATAGTGATGGTACCGTTACCAGCTTTCAAGAACACACGAGCAGTAGAGCTCTTGCGACGACCAGTACCGTAATATTGATTATCAGCCATTGCTTAAAGCTCCAAAACTTTAGGTTGTTGTGCCGCATGCTTGTGCTCAGGGCCAGCATACACTTTTAATTTACGATACATGTCACGGCCTAGAGGACCTTTAGGTAACATGCCTTTTACTGCAAACTCAATTGCACGCTCAGGCGCTTTCTCGATTAGTTTTTCAAAACTAATCTGCTTCAAACCACCAGGGAACTCAGTATGCGAGTAGTAAATTTTACCTTTCGCTTTGTTACCAGTAACGTGAACTTTCTCAGCGTTAACAACAACGATGTAATCACCGGTGTCAGCGTGAGGAGTATATTCTGGCTTGTGCTTACCACGTAAACGACGAGCAATCTCAGTAGCGATACGACCTAAAGTTTTACCTTCAGCGTCCACTACAAACCATTCGCGTTGAACGCTTTCTGGCTTAGCTACAAAAGTTTTCATTAAAAAAACCCATTTATTAAAAAGTTACATTAAATGGTAGATGATTTATCTACCGGTTAATTAAGACTTCGCTATTACCCCTTCGAGTATCGAGTCCGATGCCTGAAAACAGGCGTTGTAACGTTGGGAGGCGCGAATTATAGAGAAATTTATCGAAAAGATCACGTATAAATTTCAAACAAAGTGAAAAAAAGTGCCCTTTAAGGAACTTCCACGTTATTTGTACCCGAAACTGCAGGTTATCATCGACCTTAATGGAGTGTTACAACGGTCTGGTTAAGGTATATGTTCCGCCGCGAGGTAATCCAGTGACTGCATTTCCTGCAATCGACTCAGGCAACGTTTAAATTCGAAGCTCAGCGTGCCCGTCTGATATAAATCTTCCATTGCCGCTTCAGCCGAAATAATCAACTTAACTTTGCGTTCATAAAATTCGTCTACCAACGCGATAAAACGACGAGCAGCATCATCATTGTTTTGTCCCATGGCTTTGACGTCCGCAAGCAATACGGTTTGATATAGTCTCGAAATTTCCATGTAATCGGTTTGACTGCGCGCAGTCTCGCATAATTCATGGAAGTCAAAATACACAATACCATCGGCTTCTTTAATCGTGGTTAATTGGCGATTGTTGATTTCAATAAGCTTAGCTTGCTGTCCCTGCTCTGGTGCGAGCTGCTGGAAATACTGATCTAAGTTATTCGCGGCTGTTTGATCATTGGGATGGTGAAACAGGTTCGCCTGTTGCAAGGTGCGCAAACGATAATCAACGCCACTGTCAACGTTAACCACATCGGTATGTTCGTTAATCAATTTGATTGCGGGGAGAAATCTGGCGCGTTGCAAGCCGTTGCGGTAAAGGTCATCGGGAATAATGTTTGAGGTTGCCACCAAAGTCACGTTTTCCGCGAAGAGATACTCAAACAGGGTACCCAGAATCATTGCATCGGTGATATCCGATACGAAAAATTCATCAAAGCAGATTATTCGCGTTTCTTCGGCAAATTTTTTGGCGATAATTTTTAACGGATCCGATTGCCCTGACAGGCCTTTCATTTCCTGGTGAACGCGATGCATAAAGCGATGAAAATGCACTCGCATTTTATTCTCAAACGGCAAGCAATCGTAAAAAGTGTCAACCAAATAGGTTTTACCTCGCCCAACACCACCCCAGAAATACAGACCCTTGATTCGGCTTGGCGTATTTTTGCGATACACTTTTTTCCAGCCAGACCAGACTTTCTTAAAACCACTGACGGCGACCGGTTGCACCAGCAAGTCATCAAATAGGCGTTGCAAATGCCGAATGGCATTTTCCTGCGCAGTGTCATGGCTGAAATCTTCGCGTTGCAAATCTTGTTGGTATTTTTGGATCGGAGTAAGCTGAAGCATAATCATCTACAGGGCTGGTTTTACCAGCCGTGTTTGCTAAATAAGTTAATGTACTGAAGTCAATTTGCGGCTATTATAGAAGAATATAAGAACAAGTGGCACTGTTGTTTTTATACCAGGCTTCCAGATTAAATTCCGATTATGCATGGCATTCAACTGGTTTACGCAAAGTGGTTTGGTATTATCTGCAGTTGTTCACCGCACATATCGCAATTATAAGGGTAAAATATGGATATCATTATTTCGCTAAGTATCTTTGTCGCAGGTTTAATTATCGGTATTGTCGCGACACGTTTGTTGTCTAGTTCCAGTCAGGAAAATCAACGTTTAGAGAAAGAAGTCGAGCAACGTCGTTCTTCAATGGAGTCCTATCAACAAGACGTCGCCGTACATCTGAAAAGTTCTATGGAACTGCTTGGACAAATGAATGCTGCCTGTACCAAGGCAATGTTACAGATGGAAAAGAGCACTGATTTATTAAACAAAGTCAATCAGGAAACCAATGGTATGCCGTTTTTTGGCGCTGAAACCGAAGCTGAATTACAAGCGGTAGCAAAACTGCAGCGTCGTAAAAAGAAAGTTGAAAACCTCACCGAAGCACCTCGTGACTACTCCTCTGATCCGAGCGGTCTATTTGACAAATAAAAACAATTCGTTACATTTACCTACGGCTCTGATAGGAACTTTCTTCAGAGCCCTGAGTCTTTAAATTCATGGAGCGAATAGCGCCCATGTATTTTACTAATAAATAATAATTCGCGAACGGAAGTCAACACCGGCTATCCGACGCTATTGTTGCAAGTTTTGCAGTGAATTTTGGAGTCTCTTAACCTATGAAAAAACTCTCTTCTATAACTTCTATCGCCCTTGTCGTTGGCACTCTGGCCTTGTCCGCGCCAACCAGCTTTGCTGCGCTACCGCAGTTCTTCGAAGATGAACCCATGCCGAGTCTCGCTCCCATGCTAGAGGAAGCAACGCCCGCAGTGGTCAGTATCTCCGTTGCCGGAACTCAGGAAGTGCAACAGCAAATTCCCGATGCGTTTAAATTCTTCTTTGGCCAACGTCGTGGCCAACAACCCCAAGAGCGCCCTTTTCGCGGCTTAGGCTCTGGGGTAATTATTGACGCTAAAAAAGGTTACATCGTCACCAATAATCATGTGGTCGACGAAGCTGACGAAATTCAGGTAAACCTGAAAGATGGTCGCCAATTTGAAGCGAAAAAAATCGGTAGCGATGCAGAAAGTGATATCGCCCTGTTACAAATAACCGCAAAAGACTTAACCGAAATTAAACTGGCAGACTCCGATGACCTTCGTGTTGGCGATTTTGCCGTCGCCATTGGTAGCCCATTTGGGCTCGGTCAGACCGTGACCTCCGGAATCGTTTCGGCGTTAGGTCGAAGTGGTTTAAACATTGAAAATTTCGAAGACTTCATCCAGACAGATGCGGCAATTAACTCAGGAAATTCCGGCGGCGCGCTGGTCAACCTCAAAGGCGAATTAATCGGTATTAATACCGCAATATTAGGGCCAAATGGTGGTAACGTTGGGATAGGTTTTGCCATCCCTTCAAATATGATGCGCAATCTGACCAACCAAATCATCGAGTTTGGCGAGGTGCGACGCGGCGTTCTCGGAGTGACCGGTAATAGCATTAATGCCGAATTGGCGAAGGCGATGGATCTCGATACCAATCAGGGTGGTTTTATCAGTCAGGTTGCCCCAGATTCCGCCGCGCAAAAAGCCGGAATCAAAGCCGGAGATATCATCATCGCGGTTAACGGCAAGCAGGTCAAAACCTTTAACGAACTCCGAGGCAAAATAGGTTCCATAGGTGCCGGTAAAGAAGTTGAGTTCACGATTTTACGCGATGGCCGTGAGAAACAAGTAGTCGCCAAATTGAAGCCCGCAGCCGATGCCAATATTGCAGCTTCCACCATGCACCCAATGTTAAAAGGTGCACAATTTAGCAGTGCTGATAACAATCAGGGTGTTGAGGTATCTGCACTGGAAGCAAATTCAGCGGCGCAAGCGGTAGGCCTGAGAAAAGGCGATACCATAATTGGTGTAAATCGTAAAAAAGTGAATAATTTAGCGCAACTTAGAAGCGCTCTGGAAGGCGTAAAAGGTGTCGTTGCTTTGAACGTAGTTCGCGGCAATACTGAATTGTACTTAATGATACGATAACACCGTACAACACGCTGCTATCAGGCGCTACCTGAGTGATATTTTATGGGTAGCGCTTTTTATTCAATAGAAGCACTCACTGTGGTCATCGACAACAGCACTACAATCCCTGAAAGATAAATGCTACTCTTTAGGGAATATCAATAACAACTCTCTGAAATCTTTTGAAAATAGTACCTGTCCTGACATACATACTGCGCGCGACCAGTTATGGTTTGCTAACCGCTGTTGTTCTTTTAATCTTGGTACCTGACCTGCGCTCCAGCTCCTCTTCGTCGCTCAATATTTTTAAGCCAGTTGATGAGAAACCCAAACCCGTTTCCTATGCCAACGCCGTTGCCAAAGCCGCACCAGCCGTAGTTAATATTTACAGCGAAAGTATCGAAACCAATCCCAGGTATCGCAGTCGTTCATTACAACGAATCAAACTTGGCTCTGGGGTGATAATGGACAGCCGCGGATACATACTGACAAACTACCATGTCGTGCTTAATGCTGATCTGATTACAGTCGTGCTACAAAACCAGACGGAATTAACTGCAGAAGTGATTGGAAGCGATGAACTGACCGACTTAGCCGTGTTGAAGGTACAAGCCAACAACCTACCCGTGATCCCCATGGACGACACCCTCACTCCTCTCGTAGGCGATGTGGTTCTGGCAATCGGTAACCCGTTAAACCTAGGACAAACGATTACCCAGGGAATTATATCCGCGACCGGTCGAAGCGGCCTGAGTAGCACCAGTTATCGCGAGTTTTTACAAATGGATGCCGCAATTAATGACGGGAATTCTGGCGGTGCTCTGGTTAACTCCAACGGCGATTTGGTCGGTATTACCACCGCTCAGTTCAAACGTTTAAATCCGCAGATTAATATTCAGGGAATATTTTTCGCTATTCCTTATAAATTAGCGAAGAAAGTGATGTTAGAGCTTATCAGTAACGGCCGTGTTGTACGTGGTTGGCTCGGCATTAGTTCGCAACGTTATAACTGGCAGCTAAAAGGGTTTGTGGTTGATGATATTACCCCGGGCAGCCCTGCCCAGGTCGCCGGATTGCAGAAAGATGATGTCGTTTATAAGATCGACGGCGCTGCAATCGTTAGTATAAACCAGGCCCTGGATATCGTTGCAGAAACCAAGCCGGGTACCGTACTTAACTTTTCGGTGATCCGAAATAAAAATACCATCGAAGTTCCGGTAAAAATCGTAGAACTCAATCGTTAACTCAAACGAAAATTAAATTCATGATCAAAAAAGGCGTATTCGAAGAATACGCCTTTTTATTTTGTTGTAGACTCGTTGCTAGCACAAGGTTAGAACGAAATTTCCATTTGCAGCGATTATGCCGGCTTATCAAATCGGGTAATATCAGCACCGAGTTTTTGTAGCTTATCTTCGATATGCTGATAGCCGCGATCAATGTGATAAATTCGATCTACGATGGTTTCGCCTTCGGCAACTAAGCCGGCAATGACCAAACTCGCAGAAGCGCGTAAATCGGTTGCCATTACCTGGGCACCGGTCAAGCCAGTAACACCTACAGAAATTGCAGTATTCCCTTCGAGGTTAATATCTGCACCCATACGCTGCAGCTCCGGCACATGCATAAAACGATTTTCAAAAATCGTTTCTACGGTCGTGGCGGTTCCCTCGGCAATTGTATTTAAGGTCACAAACTGTGCCTGCATGTCAGTTGGAAATGCAGGGTGCGGCGCAGTGCGGATATTTACCGCATTCGGACGTCCGGTCATTTCCAATTCTATCCAATCTTCACCCGTCGATACATTGGCGCCGGCTTCCTGAAGTTTGCTTATCACAGCTTCCAGCGCACTTGGGTCGGTGTTTAAACAACGAACCTTGCCACCCGTAACCGCAGCAGCGACCAAGAAGGTTCCCGTTTCGATTCGGTCCGGCATAACCGGGTAATCGGCGCCTTTTAGGGATTCAACCCCTTCGATGGTTAAAGTATCGGTACCCGCCCCAGAAACTTTTGCACCCATCAGATTTAGGAAGTTGGCCAAATCGACAATTTCAGGCTCTCTGGCGGCGTTTTCAATCACCGTTGTCCCTTCAGCAAGGGCCGCAGCCATCATCAGGTTTTCTGTGCCAGTAACACTTACCGCGTCCATAAAGAATCTGGCACCTTGCAGGCGGCCTTCTTTGCGGGCAATGATATAGCCGTTTTCAACGGTGATATCCGCACCCATGGCCTTTAAACCTTGAATGTGTAAGTCGACCGGTCGAGCACCAATAGCACAGCCACCAGGCAGTGACACTTCAGCATGACCAAATCGTGCCAATAACGGCCCTAACACTAAAATTGACGCACGCATCGTTTTCACTAGCTCATAAGGAGCCAGGCAATTATTGATTGCACTCGCGTCGATAGAAACATTATTGTCAGAAGACCAGTCAACATTTGCGCCCAGTTCAGCCAAAAGCTTTAGGGTTGTGTTGATATCATTCAGACGTGGCACGTTGCTAACCTGCAACGGCGTTTCCGCCAGGATAGTGGCAAATAAAATGGGTAGAGCGGCATTTTTGGCGCCTGAGATGGTAACGTCCCCATGTAACTCGTTACCGCTGTGAATTCGAAATGCTTGCACAGTAATTCTTCTTATCAGGTTAACTTATGACGGTAGTATAAATTTCTTTTCCCGTTGCCACTGGCTATTGGTAAAAGTTTTGATACTGACCGCGTGAATATGGCCTTGGTTTATGGCCTCGGTTAAGGGGGCGTATACAGTTTGTTGTTTTTTAACCCGGCTCATATCATCGAATGAATCTGAGACGGCAATAATGCTGCACTGTGAGCCATCAAAGGTCACCCGCAAGTCATCAAGGGTCAATGCATCATTTAATATTTTTTCGATATCGGCGGTTTGCAATGTCCTTCTCCAATATTAGTTCTTAACAATCGGCAATAACTGCTCGACTCGACTTAGTTTGGCGAGTTTAACCAATTCTAGAGGGGGATTGGAATAGCTAATTTCAAATTGTTTTTTACCCGCTATTTCAACCAACGCCAATAACCACCCCAGACCTGCCGTGTCGACCTTTTTTAAGGCTTTAAGATCAACACGTTGTTGGTTTGACAGTAAAATTGATAAAAAGTTTTTCTGTTGTTTGCCAATTATGGATTTTCTGGTCAGTTCGCCAGTCAACTCGACATTTTCCGGATCGATCCGTTCAATGGTGAGCATCGCATTTGTCATTACTTATCGATCCCTATTTCTTTCATCGCATCTTTTTTACCATTTTTCTTAAATACGATATCGCGCTTACTTTTTTCTCGTAACATTTCCGTTACCTGAGGGACACCATTTTGAGCCAGAATACTGCGTAATTCTTTTTGTTTCGCATCGAGCAAACTAACACCTTCAGCAACCAGGTCAAACGCTTGCCATTCATTGGTTTTGGTATTTTTGCGAACTTTAAATTTAAGATTAATCGGTGGGCGCTGGCCATCAATCACATTGACGCCAACCATAACAATTTTTTCTTTATCAAAATTTTTGGCCGGCTCAAATTCAATTTTTTGATTGTCATACAGGGTAAACACCTGGGCATACGAAGTAATCAGGTATTCACGAAACGCGACTACAAACGCTTTGATTTCTTCTTTGCTGGCGTTTTTGCGATAGTTACCTAGCACTTTCAACGCCGCGTATTGATAAAATACATAAGGCATTAATTCTTCGCGCACGATACCTTTTAACAGGTTGGGATCGGCTTTGATCTGTTTTTCTTCTCGGGCGAAACGATCGAAGGTAATCTGCGACACTTCCTCGATCATTTGGTAAGGGTCGTCCTTGCTTACATCCGATGCAAACGCATTGCTGCACAAAAACAACGCACCTAAAAATACCGCATTAATTGCTTTGAATTTCATCATGTCCCCTTAATCGTCACTTCCCTGACTGAATAAAAACTGACCAATCATTTCCTCTAATACCAAGGCAGACTTTGTATCTTCGATATAATCGCCCGGTTCCAATATACCAATGCCTAACTCTTCATCTATAAACCCTGGCTCTAGTCCAAGGTACTGTTCCCCTAAAAGGCCCGCCGTTAAAATAGACAGCGAAGACGCTTCGGAAAAACCTTCATATTGTGAATTGATACTTAGCGTGACAACCGGCATTAAGTCATCATCATCCAATGCGATATTCTCTACTCTACCGACGATCACACCGCCAACTTTAATCGGAGAGCGTACTTTTAAACCGCCAATATTATCGAATTTAGCATATAGATTATAGGTTTGACCATTACCTTGAATACCGGCATCAGCAACCTTAAGTGCCAACATCAAAATTGCTGCAATGCCAATCGCAACAAAAATACCCACCATCAATTCAATTTTCTTTGACACCATGTCAGTTCACCAATTTCCTAATTTACGTCAGGCCTAAGCCAAATCATCACTCTAAGTTTAGTTAGTAAACATTAGCGCGGTTAAAATAAAATCCAATCCCAGAACCAGTAAAGAAGCCTGCACTACGGTCGATGTTGTCGCTCTGCTGATCCCCTCTGAAGTGGGGATACAATCATAACCTTTGTACACGGCAATCCAGGTGACGACGAATGCAAAGACAATAGATTTAATCACACCATTGAGAATATCTTGCTGCCAATCAACCTGCGCCTGCATGACCGACCAGAAGGTACCACTGTCGACACCAAGCCAGTCAACCCCTACCAAATGAGCGCCGAGAATACCTACCGCGGAGAATATCGCGGCCAACAATGGCAGACTAATAAAACCCGCCCAAAATCTGGGTGCGATAATTTGTCGCAGCGGATCGACCGCCATCATTTCCAAACTACTGAGTTGTTCTGTTGCTTTCATCAAGCCAATTTCTGCGGTTAACGCAGAGCCGGCGCGTCCGGCAAATAAGAGAGCCGCGACAACCGGGCCTAATTCCCGCAGTAGAGAAAGCGCAACCATTGGCCCAAGACTCGCCTCTGCGCCGTAGCCGACAAGGATGGTATACCCTTGCAACGCCAATACCATGCCAATAAACGTGCCTGAAACGACCACAATAATTAACGACAACACCCCAACAGAGTAGAGCTGTGTCATTAATAAAGGAAAACCTTTGCGCGGTGATGGCCAATGCAACAATGCCGAGAGCAACATCAGGACTGCACGTCCAAGTCCTGCGATTAAGGCGATGGTGTTATGGCCTAATCGTTGTAAAGAATCCAACATCCTTATTTTCCTAATAACTGCTTGGCATAAGATTGCGCTGGATAATGAAATGGTACCGGCCCATCATCTTCGCCTTTTATAAACTGCTGCACCAATGGTGATTGCTGCTGACGTATCTCTTGTGCCGTACCCTGTCCGATAATTTTTTGCTCAGCGATGATGTAGATGTAATCGGCAATACTCATTACTTCGGGGACATCATGGGAAACGACGATGGACGTCAATCCAAGCGCGTCATTGAGATCGCGGATAAGGCGCACAATAACGCCCATTGAGATAGGATCTTGTCCAGCGAATGGTTCATCATACATAATTAGTTCCGGATCGAGCGCAATCGCTCTGGCCAGAGCCGCACGTCGAGCCATACCACCGGATAATTCGGATGGTTTTAAGTCCATTGCCCCTCGCAAGCCGACAACCTCGAGTTTCATCATTACCATTTTTGCAATGATATCTTCCGGCAATTTACTGTGTTCGCGAATCGGAAAGGCGACATTATCGAAGACACTCATATCGGTAAATAATGCACCGGATTGAAACAGCATACTCATACGCTTACGGCTTTCGTACAGATCGCTACGGGATAATTGATTGAGATTTTCACCCGCAAATTCAATGCTTCCCTGAGAAGGCTTTAGTTGCCCACCAATCAGTTTTAGCAAGGTAGTTTTGCCAATACCACTGGGCCCCATTATTGCAGTTACCTTGCCTTTTGGGATCGTCAGATTAATGCCGTTGTAAATACAGCGTTGTTCTCGATAAAACGACAAGTCGTTGATGTTTACCAGATTATCCGTCATAAGGTACTGAGATTCATTCTCATCTTCCGTTTTCTAAGCTTGTGAATTCTACCTGAGGTAGAGCCTTGATGCAGCTAAATTTCGTAATAAATTGTTAATAACTTAGTTCGATATATTCGAATTAATGGATCACTTTTAAATAAAAAAACTTTCAAAATGATTTCAGCAGCGAATACGCTCGAGATGGGTTAATTTCAACAAAGTTTAGCTTTAGCTACGACTTTAACATCAAAATTTTCACCCAAAGTAACACAAACGCAGTCAGAATCACTGTGAGGTAAGATGGTATTTCACTAGAAAATCAGCGGCTTAGAAGTTGAAGTTAGTGTGAGTCTGCTGAGATTTTCACCTCAGCAGAGCGCAGAAAAGAGTCAAAAAATTTTAGAAATGGGCACCAATGCGCCAAATTATGGCGTCACCATAATCGTCGACACCGAGTTTATTTGCAAAGTAACGATATTGAATCCCGACATAGACATGTTTGGAAATGTCATACCAAAGTGCAATTGCACCGTTAAGTCCGGTATCACCGTTCTGATAGTCCGCATATTCACTGTTACGGGCAAACTCAATTTCATTCCAGTGGGTAAACATAAAGTCCGCGGCGCCTATCGAAAAAAAAGCGCCAAGATTCCACCCCAGCATACCGCCATTAAATCCCGAAATATTGTTGCCAAAAGGATCATTGAATGGGGAGGTGACATGATGAAGGCCGAGAAACGGTTTAAACCAATAGGTCTCAGTGCTTATGCCAAGATAGCCTAACCCTAACACCCGATTTTGCTCATCGACAAAACCGCCGGATTCGGAATAGTCATAGACTTGACCATAGACTGTCCATTCTCCCCCAAGCCGATAGTGGGCACTCACCTTGAAAGCTTGTGAGCGAACGTCAGCAGATTTATCTAATTTTTCCGCTTCCATAAAGCCATAGGCTTCGCCCCAATCAAAGGTCACTCCAGCCTCAATTCCCCAGGTGACGTGGTCGTCTCGGTCTTCACTCACATCGATACCGTTGTAGCCCTGAGTGCCCTGATTCCACGACAGGTAATCAAAATATGTATTGGCAAAACCGAATTGATAGTCCGCATGAACCAGTGCTGAGAACAGAATACCGGTTAGCAAAGATAAGATTCGTAACATGTCACACCCAAAGCAGTTTAATGGACCTGAGATCCGCTAAAGAGGAGTTCAGGTCGGTTTTGATTCTAATGAAAGCCAGATAAATCGCTTCCAATCGGTACAACAAGTTTTGTTAATATTAGTCGCAATTAAGCAAAATCCTGCTTCATCTCAATCAGTTAACGGTTAAAAATCGTACATTATGTCGTTCTGATATGATTTTTACGTTTTTTATCAGGATAAGACTTTTCATTTCCATGCTGACAAGCGACAATTTACAAAGCGAATATGGAGTAGTGAATGTTCACAGAAATACTAATTTTAATTGTCTCTCTGATTTTCTTAGTCTGGAGTGCAGATAAGTTTGTTTATGGCGCCGCCGCACTCGCCAAAAATCTGGGTATCGCCCCGATGATTATCGGTTTGACTATCGTCGCGATGGGCTCTTCTGCCCCGGAAATGGTCGTAGCCGCTACCGCAGCCTTACAAGGTGCGCCAGATACCGCCATTGGTAACGCCATTGGTTCTAACATAACCAATATTGCCTTAGTCCTCGGCATCACCGCAATTTTTAAGCCGCTGCTGGTTTCATCGTCAACATTAAAACGCGAAATTCCCCTGCTATTAATTGTCACTTTGATCGCCAGCGTCATGCTCTTCAATCTGCAATTTAGCTTCGTTGAAGGTTTGACCCTGCTAATCGGCTTTATTGCGTTTATCACAGTTCTAATCATAATTTCCCTGCGACAAAGTAAGGAAGAACGAGCAAAGGACCCGATGCTCAGCGATGCAGTATCGGAAATTCCAGAAGATGTCAGTACCTCAGCCGCTATTCTCTGGTTACTGATTGGTATGACTCTGCTACCTTTGAGTGCAAACTTTCTGGTAGATTCCGCAACTGTCATTGCCAAAGATTTCGGGGTCAGCGATCTCGTGATTGGCTTAACCATCATTGCCATAGGCACGAGTTTGCCTGAACTTGCTGCCAGCATAGTCAGTATCATTAAGAAAGAAGATGACCTGGCACTCGGCAATATTATTGGTTCCAATATATTTAATATTCTTGCGGTGTTAGCCATACCCGGATTACTCGCACCCGGCGCAGTTGATCCGCAAGTGGCGAGCCGGGATGTTCCCTATATGATGGGGCTAACCTTGTTGTTATTCGTTCTTTGCTTTAGCCTACGAGGTAGGTTTAGTATTCGACGCATTGAAGGCGGTATACTGCTGGCAGCGTTTGTATTCTATCAATATCTGATATTTTCTCAGATGGCGTAGGCTTTGGGGCAAGAAGGAAATAACATGACCTCACATCAACAATTTAAAGCTCTGGCAAAACAGGTTATTGACATCGAGCAGCAAGCTGTCGCTAACCTGGAACAATACATTGACGATGATTTTGCCAGTGCCTGTCAGATGATCTATTCCGCGCAAGGTCGTGTCATCGTAATCGGCATGGGAAAGTCTGGGCACATTGGCGGTAAAATCGCTGCAACGTTTGCCAGTACCGGAACGCCAGCATTTTTTGTTCATCCAGGTGAAGCAAGCCATGGTGATTTAGGAATGATCACCAGCGAAGACGTTGTGTTAGCCATTTCCAATTCTGGACGCACCAATGAAGTGTTAGCCATTATGCCGGTATTAAAACGAATTGGTTGTCAAATTATTGCTATGACGTCTGACCGTTCATCAACGTTATCAATGTTAGCCGATGTTCACGTGTGCATTAACGTTCCCAAAGAAGCCTGCCCATTAGGGTTGGCCCCAACATCGAGTACGACAGCAACGCTGGTAATGGGAGATGCGCTCGCAGTCGCATTGCTCAACGCTAAAGGGTTTAGCGCAGATGATTTTGCGTTATCCCACCCAGGCGGCAGTTTAGGTAAGCGGTTGCTATTGCGTTTAGTGGATATCATGCACAGCAAAGATCGCCTACCGGTTGTAAGCCAAGACGCCAGTATTAAAGATGCATTATTGGAAATGTCCGCAAAAGGACTCGGCATGACTGCCGTGGTCAACGGTGAGAATACATTAACTGGCTTATTTACGGATGGCGACCTCAGACGCATACTCGATTCAGAAGTAAACATCCGCACCGGTAAAATCAGTCAGGTCATGACCAAACACCCTATTGTCGCCCAAGCCGATATGCTTGCCGCGCAGGCCCTAAAATTAATGGAAGATAAAAGTATCAATGGTCTGATTATTGTTGATGACCATCACACCCCTGTAGGGGCAATGAATATGCATGATATTTTAAAAGCAGGAGTGCTGTAATAATGACCGATTCGACAACTACAACGTTATATGGTGAAGTTGATAGCCAGATATTAAAAATTGCCGCTAATATTAAATTGCTGGTCTGTGACATTGACGGCGTATTTTCCGATGGCAGAATCTATTTAGGTAATGATGGCGAAGAGTTAAAAACCTTTAACACCAAAGACGGATTTGGTATTAAAGCGCTGCAAAATGCCGGCGTAGAAGTCGCGATTATTACCGGACGACGATCCAATATTGTCACCACCCGGATGACCAGTCTGGGCGTAAAACATATGGTTCAAGGCGAAGAAGATAAATTACCTGCGATGAAAGACATTATGCAAACCTGTGGCGTCGATTTTCATCAAGTTGCCTATATTGGCGATGATGTGCCAGATCTGCCCTGTATTGAAGTCGCAGCCTTAGGCGTCGCCGTTCAGGATGCTCACCCTCTGGTCATTCGCGCCGCCAATTATATTACCTTTTTAAATGGTGGTAGCGGCGCTGTCCGTGAGCTGTGCGATTTGTTAATGCAGGCCAAAGGCGTTACTGCTTCGGTTGTAGGCAAAAGCCAATGACCCGACTGCATGCCATTTCAACTCTGATATTCGTAATCGCCCTTGGTGTATACGGGTATATGCAATGGCAAAATGCCAATATGCTCGACGCATTACTGGCAACTGACGAAGAAAAGCCCGAATTTATTGCCAAAGACTTACAAACCAGCAAATTCGACAGCGACGGTAAGTTAAGCCACACGATTTACGCTGAACAAATGAGTCATTACGCAAGCAGCGAAGAAACCCTGTTTAAGCACCCTTCTTATACCTTATACCCAAATGATGGCACCAGCTCTTGGAATATTTCCGCGAATGAAGGTAAGTTAATCGGCAGTAAAGAGCTGATTTTAGAACGTCGGGTGCGTGCTGTTGCCGATCAACAAGATAACTTTATTTCAGAAATTCATTCAAAAGCGTTACAGTTAGATTTAATAAACAATACGATAAGCTCAGATCAAACCATAATGATCAAGGGTCGCGATTTCACCATGTACGGCTCCGGATTATTCGTCGATATCGACACGACTAAGATGACAATAAATGAACATGTGCAAACCATCTATAAAAATCAATAAGCCACTCGTTGCTTTATTAGCGACTTTGACATTGCTACTTCCTGTTGCAAATGCTGCGCAATCCGACTTTGAACAAGAAGTGGTGATTCAAGCTAAGCGTCAGGCCAGTGATTTAAAAAATAAAATTGCCAGCTATCTAGATGATGTGAAAATCACCCAGGGCAGCCTGACGATAACCGCCGATGTCGTGCAGGTAATCAATGACCCGAACAGTCAGGGGAAAAGCTACCAGGCAAAGGGAAAACCCGCGCGCTTTAGCCAACGTCTTGATGATGGCAAGTTGGTTGAAATTCAGGCTCAGGAAATCACTTATACACCATTGACTAGCACCTTAGTGATCAAAGGAAATGCAAAAGTCAGCCAGGAAGGGAGTCAGGTTCAGGGTGATATCATTACCTATAACATGCTAACGGAACAGCTTACCGCAGAAAGCCTTGATGACAGTGATATCGTGACCACGATTATTCAACCACAGAAAAAAGACAATAATACCACTGAGCAAAATGAGCAACAAAAGCCAGAGCCAGAACAAGGCGAGGAGCAGTAACTTGGCCACCAGACTTGAGGCCCGTCATCTGGCCAAATCCTATAAAAATCGCAAAGTCGTAAAAGATGTCAGTTTAGGTGTTAGTGCCGGGCAAGTTGTGGGTTTACTCGGTCCTAACGGCGCGGGTAAAACGACATCTTTTTATATGATTGTCGGACTTGTTCCCAGTGACTCCGGCACCGTAACCCTTGATGATGAAGATTTGACACTGTTACCCATGCATGAGCGAGCGCGTCAGGGTATCGGCTATTTGCCGCAGGAAGCTTCGATTTTTCGCAAGCTCACGGTGCGTGACAATATTATGGCGATTTTGCAAACTCGTAAAGATTTAGACAATGCCGGTCGTGAAGAAAAACTGGCAAGCCTGGTGGAAGAGTTTAATATCGGTCATATTGTTGATAATACTGGTCAGAGTCTCTCTGGTGGTGAACGTCGACGCGTAGAAATTGCCCGCGCCCTGGCCGCAGATCCACATTTTATCTTGCTGGATGAGCCATTTGCCGGTGTCGATCCAATCTCTGTCAGTGACATTAAAAAAATCATTTTACACCTAAAACAGCGTGGCATCGGCGTATTAATTACCGATCACAATGTCCGTGAAACACTCGATGTGTGTGAGCATGCGTATATTGTAAGTCGTGGCGAACTCATCGCCGAAGGTAGCGCTGAACAGGTATTAAGTAATCAGCAAGTTCGTGATGTCTATCTTGGTGAGAAATTCACGCTATAGTTAAACATGGAAGACAATAATTTTGATAACTGGAAGTAAGTAAACGCAGATGCGCCCAAGTCTTCAGCTCCGCATGGGGCAACACTTAACCATGACGCCGCAATTGCAGCAAGCGATAAAGCTGTTGCAACTATCGACGCTTGATTTACAGCAGGAAATCCAGGAAGCCCTGGACAGTAATCCTTTGTTGGAAGTTGATGATCCTACGTTAAATGGTGATGGTGAAGTAAATGACAACAATGATCTCAATGATCTGGAAACTGCCAGCAGTTCTCTGGACGGCAATAATGAAATCTCCACCAGCGAAGCCTTGAAAGCCGATAACATTCCAGACGAATTACCAACAGATTCCCAATGGGAAGATTCATATAGTGCTTCCGTACCATCGGGCAGTTCACATGCCGCCGATGACAGCTATGTTTTTCAAGGGGAGACCAAAGACTCAATCCAGGATCATTTGCTCTGGCAGATGGAACTGACACCTTTTTCAGAAACAGACCAATCCATTGCAATTGCCATTATTGATGCCATTGATGATAAAGGTTATCTCACCATAAGCAGCGAAGACGTTCTGGAAAGCTTAGGCAGTGATGAGGTCGAACTGGATGAAGTAGAAGCGGTATTAAAGCGCATCAATATGTTCGACCCTATTGGCGTTGGTGCCCGGTCGATTGCCGAATGTTTATTAATCCAATTGAATCAATTTAGCGAAGATACGCCTTATCTGAAAGAAGCGAAAGTGTTGATCGATCGCCATATCGATTTATTGGCGATTCGTGATTTTCGGCAGATCATGCGTAAAACGCGCCTGAAAGAGCCGCAGTTAAAAGAGGTTATGCAAT
Organism: Thalassotalea litorea; assembly: GCF_005843925.1. Lineage (GTDB taxonomy): Bacteria > Pseudomonadota > Gammaproteobacteria > Enterobacterales > Alteromonadaceae > Thalassotalea_A > Thalassotalea_A litorea_A. The sequence continues at coordinate 59,280 of NZ_VCBC01000004.1, read as the reverse complement.
TAATTCATTCCTTGAATCCTCGTCCCGGGGATGTCATTAATGAAAGCGATGACCAATACGTTATTCCTGATGTCAGTGTCTTTAAAAAAGGTGGTCGCTGGGTGGTCGAACTCAATGCCGACAGCGCGCCTAAGTTAGCCATTAATAATCAGTACGCCGCGCTCGCCCGCTCCTCCTCAAATAGTGACAGTCAGTTTATTCGTTCACATTTGCAAGAGGCTAAATGGTTTATTAAAAGTCTCGAAAGCCGTAATGATACCTTACTAAAAGTATCCAATTGTATCGTGCAACAGCAGCAGGCATTCTTTGAATACGGCCCGGAAGCAATGCGCCCTATGGTGTTAAATGATATTGCTGAAGCCGTCGATATGCACGAATCAACCATTTCCCGGGTCACCACTCAGAAATACATGCACACACCCCGTGGAATTTTTGAATTAAAATATTTTTTCTCCAGCCATGTCAGTACCGAAAATGGCGGAGAATGTTCTTCCACAGCGATCAGAGCTTTGATCAAAAAAATGGTAGACGCAGAAATACCAAGTAAGCCGCTTAGTGATAGTAAAATTGCAGATTTGCTCGCCGATCAAGGCATCAATGTTGCACGTCGAACTATTGCCAAATACCGGGAGTCATTGGCGATCCCACCCTCAAATCAGAGGAAAAGCTTACTTTAAATAGCCAAAAACCGTTCTGAGGAGCCAAAAATGCAAATTAATTTGTCAGGTCATCATGTTGAAATTACGGACTCTTTAAAAGGATTTGTCGATACTAAGTTTGAAAAGCTAGAACGACACTTTGACCACATAAACAATGTCTATGTGGTGCTGACCGTTGAAAAACTGCAGCAAATTGCCGAAGCGACTGTCAATGTTAATGGCGGTGAAATCCACGCTTCCTCAGAACACCAGGACATGTATGCCGCAATTGATGGTCTTATCGACAAACTGGATCGTCAGGTGATTAAGCATAAAGAGAAAATATCCCAACATTAACTAAAATGTATCGATGAAATTAGAACAATTATTATCTCCGGACTGCACCGTATGTGCAGTACCGGGAACCAGTAAAAAGGGTGTGCTACAACAAATTAGTCGGATCGCGGCCAATGCGTTCAAAAATGCCACAGAGAAAGAGTTGCTCAATGCACTGGTTGCCCGGGAAAAACTTTCCAGCACCGGTATCGGCAAGGGCATCGCGATTCCCCATGGCAGACTTTTAGATCACCAACAGATTATCGCGGTATTGATTACCACCGAAAAACCGGTGTCATTCGACGCGATAGACGATCAACCGGTCGACATTTTCTTCGCCTTATTTGTTCCGGAAGATCACTGTCAACAACATCTACAGACCCTGGCTGCCATTGCCGCATTTTTAGGCGATAAAGGAAACGCGAAACGCATCCGTAAATGCCAAAGTTCAGAACAACTATTTAAAATGGCCACAGGTCAGCAAGACTAAGGAAAGTCCAATGAAACTGATAATTGTCAGCGGCCGTTCAGGTTCCGGTAAATCCGTAGCATTGCGAGTGCTCGAAGATCTCGGCTACTATTGTGTCGATAATATTCCGGTTAACCTACTCCCTGCACTGACCCATACGGTCATTAATGACTATGACAAAGTCGCAGTTTCACTCGATGTTCGTAATCTTCCGAATAATCCAGAAGATGCACGGGAAATCATTAATTACCTGCCCAATACCGTTGAGCTAAATGTACTGTACCTTGATGCCGATGATGATGAGTTAATTCGCCGTTACAGCGAAACCCGGCGTTTGCATCCTCTGATTAAGAAAGACATGGCACTTGATCAGGCGATTGAATTAGAAAAAACCTTGCTCGAGCCCGTCGCAGAGCGCACCGACCTCTACATTGACACTTCCATGCTAACCCCTCATCAACTTGCAGATATCGTCCGTGAACGAGTACTCGGCTCGAAAACAGGCAATATGGTCATTGTGTTCGAATCATTTGGTTTTAAAAATGGTGTCCCTAATGACGCTGATTTTGTTTTTGATGGGCGGTTTTTACCAAACCCATTCTGGGAGCAGGAATTAAAACATAAAACCGGTACCGATCAGGAAGTTCAGGATTTTTTCGCCAGTCAACCGATTGTGACGAAATTTGTTTGGCAGATTAATAGTTTTCTGATGACTTGGTTACCTCACTTGGAACGTAATAACCGTACCTATTTAACCATTGCCATTGGTTGTACCGGTGGCCAGCATCGCAGCGTTTATATTGCTGAAACCCTGGCAAAGCATTTCGATAAACAAGAAAATGATGTGCAGATCCGCCACCGGGATTTAACCGGCAAATGAATAAATGTCAGAATAAAGTCACCATCGTCAATAAACTTGGCTTGCACGCCCGTGCAGCCACCAAACTGGCCAAGCTTACCCAAAAATTTGATGCCGCCATTACTCTACAGCTTGAAGATAAACACGCTCAGGCAGATTCAATTATGGCGTTAATGCTATTAACTGGCAGTCAGGGTAAGGAAGTGCTGGTTACCGCCGAAGGTGAAGATGCACAATCGGCGTTAGAGGCAGTTTGTCAGTTATTCAGCGATCGTTTTGACGAGCCCGAGTAAGGTCAAACGTAATCAGCGAATACGGTAATGATTTTCATCACGCCAGAGATAAAATAGCTGAACATTTTATTAACATAAGATACACTTGCGAATAATTCTTAAAGATTTTCGGCCGGTTACCTAATGGCCCGAAAAAAACTGCTTTAACTGCGGCTCAGGGTGATTCATGCCGGAAACTTCAGAGCAAGATTTTAGTCAACAACGTTTTTTAGAAATCAATACCGCTTTACAAAGCGGTATGTTTGTTTACGTCCGAAAAATGTTCCAGACTATGCCTGCTTATGACATTGCCCTGCTGCTGGAATCCTCCACATCAAAATCTCGTAACCTGCTCTGGCAACTCGTCGATCCCGACTTACACGGTGAAATCCTCGAAGAACTCTCTGAGGAAGTGCGTAAAGGCATACTGAAAAGTATGGATCCTGAAAAGGTCGCCGCCGTTGCTGAAGGTATGGATATCGATGATTTGGCCGAGGTATTACGTACTCTGCCCGATGCGGTTTACCAGGAAGTTCTGGGCTCAATGGATACCCAAGACAGAGCCCGGGTAGAACAAGCACTGTCCTACGAAGAAGACACCGCGGGCGGTATCATGAATACCGATACCATCACTCTGCGCCCGGATGTGACGATCGATGTTATTCTTCGTTATTTACGCCTCAAAGGTGAGTTACCGGAAGCGACCGATTCTTTTTACGTCGTGTCCCGCAATGACAAATTTATCGGCTCGGTCTCTTTAGCTGACTTAGTCACCGCACGTCCTGAACAAACGATTGCCGAAATCACCGATTACAATACGGTGCCGGTCCACGTAAACTCTACCGATACCGAAGTTGCCACGTTATTTGAACGTTATGACTGGTTTTCGGCACCGGTACTGGATGAAGAAGGACATTTGCTCGGTCGTATCACCATCGATGATGTCATTGATATCATCCGTGAAGATGCTGAGCATTCGATGCTAAGTATGGCCGGTCTTGATGACGAAGCGGATACCTTCGCACCGGTCATCAAAAGTACCCGGCAACGTTCAATATGGCTTGGTGTAAATATGATCACCGCATTACTTGCCGTGGCGGTATCTTCGATGTTTGAAGGCATTCTGTCGCAGATGGCAATTTTAGCGGTACTCAATACCTTAGTGCCCAGTATGGGTGGTGTTGCCGGAGGCCAAACCCTGACCCTGGTCATTCGCGGTATGGCGTTAGGACATATCGGCGACAGTAACGCCCGCAGCATCTTTACAAAAGAGCTGGCAATCGGCTTTTTAAACGGACTGATCTGGGCCATATTAGTTGCTGGAATCGTCGCTATCTGGAAACAGGATTTATTACTCGGCGGGATTATTGCCTTTGCGATGTTGATGAACCTGACAGCCGCGGGCGTTGCCGGTGTGACGGTGCCGCTATTATTAAAGCGCATGAAAATCGATCCAGCTCTGGCGGGTAGTGTTATTCTCACCACCGTTACCGATGTCGTGGGTATTTTTGCTTTCCTTGGCACCGCAACATTATTGCTGAGCTAGAAGGTACTCAAACGCAAACTAAATCATTCATACACGATTGATTTTACAATCAAATCACGCTTTCAAAACACCAGGGTTGCGAACAACTAAGGTTCGGCAATAATGCCTCGGCGGTCGTTTGAGTGCATGTCTGTAGTAATTGAATTAAGAGGTTTATTTTATGGATTTATGGTTGTCTGTCACCATTTTATGTTTAGGTGCAGTGGGTCTGATGTTGGTTATCGTCGGCTCATTGTTTAGTGCAATCCATGCACTTGGCAAAAAACAATACGTGTTTGGCTGGTTGAACTTCCTGTTTTTACCCGCAATTCTGTATTGCGCGCTGCATTGGCGTGATGCCCAGTACCCAGCAAGACTCACCTTTGGTGGTCTTGCGTTGTTATTGGTAACTGGATTGTTAATTCTTATCTCTGAAGTAAGTTAACGATGCAGTTATTGCCCTGAGACCTGCATCTGTTCGATGAGTACCGAACCGGTACGAATACTGCCTCGCTCGTCATAATCACTACCGGTGAGCGCCAAGCTCTTGAACATATCTTTGAGATTGCCAGCAATGGTCACTTCCGCAACGGGGAATGCAATTTCACCATTTTCGACCCAGAATCCAGCCGCGCCACGGGAGTAATCACCGTTAACAATGTTTACCCCTTGTCCCATCAATTCAGTCACCAATAAGCCCGTGCCTAATTGCTTTAACATGGCATCGAAGTCACCACCGTTGGCGGAAACTTGCCAATTATGGATACCACCGGCATGACCATTCGTTTGGGCCTGCATTTTTCTCGCTGAATAACTGGTTAACAGGAAGTTTTGTAAAACTCCGCTGTCAATAATGTCCATATCCGAGGTTTTTACCCCTTCCGAGTCAAAACTGCTACTGGCCAGTCCTTTTAATATGTGTGGACGCTCGACGATATTTAAGTGCTCAGGAAATATTTTATCTCCCAGAGCATCGAGTAAAAACGATGACTTGCGGTATAAATTACCACCGCTGATTGCGGCAATTAAATGGCCAAATATGCCATTAGCAATATCGGCTCGAAACAGTACCGGCACTTTTTGTGTGGCAATTTTTCGAGTGCCTAATCGACTAATGGTCTCTTTGGCTGCTATTGAACCTACCTGTTCAGGCGTCCATAAATCTTGATAATCGCGGCTGACGCTATAGGCATAATCTCGTTGCATTTCATCGCCGGCACTGGCGATCATCATACAGCTTAACGAATGACGACTGCTCGGATAGCCAACAAGTTGGCCATGGCTGTTACCATAAACTTTAAATCCTTCGTAGCTGGCAAAATTAGCGCCATCGGAATTCGTTAATCGTTCATCCGACTCTAATGCGAACAATTCAGTTGCTTTGGCAATATCAATCGCCTGCTCAGAAGTAAAAGTATGGGGATGATACAAATCTAAGTCTTTTGGTTGATACGCCAGCAGTTCGGCATCAGCCAAACCTGAGCAAGGATCTACTGATGTATATTTTGCAATTTCAATCGCCGCTTTAACCGCTTGTTCCAGAGCGCCATCTGAGAGATCCGCAGTCGACGCTGAACCTTTTCTGCCCTCTTGATAGACAGTGATACCAAGAGCTCCATCATTGGTAAATTCAACCGTTTCGACTTCACCAAACCGAGTCGCAACACTCAAGCCTTGTTGCTTACTCATCGATGCCTCAGCCGCATCGGCGCCTAGCTGTTTGGCTTTTGCCAATACCTCTGCGAGTCGTTGTTTTACCTGTTGCATCTGTTCGGTCAGGATTTGCGGGTCTGACATGGTTGAATTCCAAAAGATTATGTTAATACTTGCCTGCAAGCTTACCATAGAGATCAACAGGATGATGAATAAAGTGGTGGGAATGATGTATAATTTCGGCATAATTCGCCGGGAACTAGAAATTCATGAGTAAAGAGCACGATAATGACGCGCAGCAAGATGAAGAAATCATCTACGTCAGCAAATCCGAATTAAAACGGGATATGAAAGAGCTGCAGGAATTTTCCATTAAACTCTCGAAGTTAAGCGTAAAGCAACGTGGCATGTTGCCTCTGAACGAAGAAATTATGCAAGCCTTAGCGTTAGCCGATAAAATTCGTAATAAACACGACGCATTTCATCGCAACATTCAATTTATCTCGAAGCAATTGCACGGTGATAACGAAGAAGCGGTCAGGCTCGCTTACGATAAAATTACCAATAAGCATGCTCAGGAACATATTCGAGTCGCCAAACTGGAACAAATGCGTGAAGCGTTGATTCATGGCGGTAATGATGCTGTTGAAAGTCTGCTTGCTGAGCATGAAGGCTTTGAGCGCCAACGATTACGTCAGTTAACACGCCAAGCTGCCAAAGAAATGAAATCTGGCAAAACGGGCAAAAGTTTTAAAGAGCTTTATAAATATCTGTCGGAAAATATTCCACTATAAAGTGAATGGCAATGTTAGCTGGATGGCACAATGCATTTTTGCATTCGTCTTTTGTTTTGATTTACCAGGGCAAGTGACGTTAGATTCGAAGGGATTTGAGATAAAATGCGTTGCTTACAAAGATCTTCATAGGCGTGGGCAGTATCAAGACAGTTATGGTAATCAAAGCTGTCTGAATGTCCTTTTGCACGGTCAAGACACAACTGATCCACCTGCATCATTGCTTCGCTCAATACCGACTCAGCCGAGCGTTGAAAATCAGGCTCTGAAGCATTGAAAATCACACCTTGCTTCACCAGTACGCCAATCACGACGGCTATCAAACCAAGCAGTAATTTTTTCATTGCCTCCATCCCTGTCAGACACACCTTGAGCATACATCCTGTGCTCAATTTTCAATAACTTAAATGACAATAACCTGTTTTTTCTGCAATGACAACGCTTACTCAAATCCTGAAAAACGTGATAAATCCTCAAGATAGGAATAAAGCGCAGTTGTCAGATTCTTTGTATCTATATTATCCGTCGCCAAATAATAGTGGTTAATTGGTGCCGCCTATCGTCAGCTCGTCTACTTTGACTGTTGGCTGGCCAACGCCTACAGGCACGCTTTGACCATCTTTACCACAAACACCGACCCCATGATCTAAGGCCAGATCATCGGCGACCATACTGATTTTTTTCATTGCCTCAGGTCCAGAGCCTATCAAGGTTGCTCCCTTGACGGCCGTGGTAATTTTACCATTTTCGATAAGGTAGGCTTCTGCGGTAGTAAACACAAATTTGCCACTGGTGATATCCACCTGACCGCCGGCAAAATTCGGTGCATAAATGCCTTTTTCAACGGATGCGATGATATCATCTTTGCTGTGTGGACCATTTAGCATATAAGTATTGGTCATGCGCGGCATCGGCAAATGCGCATAGGACTCACGACGGCCATTACCGGTTGGGTTTACTCCCATTAGCCTGGCGTTCTGTTTGTCCTGCATATAGCCTTTTAAAATGCCTTTTTCGATAAGAACATTGTATTGCCCTGGTGTTCCTTCGTCATCGATACTCATCGAACCTCGGCGATTTTCCAGGGTGCCATCATCAACAACGGTACAAAGTTCAGACGCCACTTGCTCGCCAATTTTTCCGGAAAATGCGGAAGAACCTTTGCGGTTAAAGTCCCCTTCAAGACCATGCCCAACGGCTTCATGCAACAAGACGCCGGGCCAACCCGCACCGAGTACAACCGGTAATGTGCCGGCTGGTGCATCTACTGCATGTAGATTGACAAGAGCCTGGCGTACCGCTTCTTTGGCAAAATATTGAAATCGAGGTTGGTGATTATACACTTCGAAAAAATAGTCATAGCCGAATCGACCACCACCGCCACTGCTGCCGCGTTCACGTTGGCCATTTTCTTCCACCAACACCGAACAATTAAGACGAACCAATGGACGGATATCCGTTGCATACGTACCATCACTGGCAGCAACTAAAACTTTTTCGTAAACACCGGATAAACTTGCAATGACTTGTTTTACCCGAGAATCGGCTTGTCTAGCCGATGCTTCCACATCATGTAAAAGTGCGATTTTCTGCTCTTGATTCAAACTTCCTAATGGATTCTGAGCACCATAAACGCTGTGAACCTGTTGCTGGGAAAATGCATTAACTGAAAAGCTTTGATTTTCACGGGTGATCCCTCGTGCTGCATCTGCCGCCCGGTTCAGTGCTAATAAATTGATATCATCGGAATAAGCAAAGCCGGTTTTTTCACCACTGACAGCTCTTACGCCAACGCCTCGTTCAATGTTAAATGAACCTTCTTTGACAATACCATCTTCCAGAACCCAGGATTCATGATTAGAGGACTGAAAATAGAGATCGGCATAATCAATTTGTTTTTGACAGATAAAGCCTAATGTAGACTGCAAATCATCTGGGGTTAATTCACTGCTGTGTAGTAGTTCTTGTTCAACAAGGTTCATAATTATGGGTAAATCGTTAGTTTGACAAAGACGAAGTAGTTAAGGTGTATATTACACTGTCTCACATTTTTTCGCTCAGTTAATTACTCAACGTGTGAGTCTCGGCCGGCCAAGATAGTTTAAAAAATAAATCTCGGTGCAACGGAAAATATTATGACCATAAATCTAATCCGCTGACTAGGCGAGCAGACGTTTTTGGATTAGTTAAAGTGCAAGGTAAAACGATTATGATCATTGACTGGTATGCTGGCTCGCACTCGCTTGATAAGCTGTTGATCATAACGAATCGATACCAAACCGCTTAACTGCGTTTCGCTATCAATAACCCTGCAATCTCCCCATGGATCCACGACCATCGCATGGCCATAGGTTTCCCGCCCATTAGCATGCACACCTTGTTGCGCCGCAGCCACCATATACACCTGGTTTTCAATCGCTCTGGCTTGTAAAAGTGGTTGCCAGTGGGCTTCTCCCGTTACCTGAGTAAAGGCGCTAGGCAGGCATATCACCTGCGCTCCTTGTTGGCGCATGGCCCGAAACAGCTCTGGAAACCTTAAATCGTAACAAATCGCCAAACCAATGGTGATCCCGTCAATATCCACACAGGTAACTTTGCCGCCGGGTTGAGTATACAAAGACTCTTGATAACTTTTGGTATTATCATCGACGTTGACATCAAACAGATGCAGTTTTTGGTAATCAGCGATAAGTTCGCCGGATGGCGAAAATAGCAGACTGCTAGCCGAAAAGCGCTTTGCTTTAGCCCCAGACTCCGCTCCGGGTTCTACACTGTGCGTCGGAATCGAACCGGCCAATAAATAGCATTGGTGCTTTGTAGCAAGCGCTGCCAGAGCGGATTGCATTGAGCCTGGACTCATATCACAAAGTAATTCCGCTAACTGTAATTGCTGTTGGTCGCGCCCGCCAAAAAATAAACAACATTCAGGCAGGACAACCAAGTGCGCTTCATCTTTATCCGTTTTTATTGCGTGCTTGGTTAAAATTCGGTCTATTTCAGCGAGGTTTTTATCGACATCCGGTTGAGAGGACATTTGTAACGCAGAAAGCCACATGGTTATTGATTGCCTTTATCGTCTTTGTCTTGCTCTTCTTTATCCGCAGCAACCGATTTAGCCACGGACTTTTCAGGTGGTGGAGCAGGAGATGCAATTTCTGTGGTCGGTTTACGTTCATCGGCCTTCATTTTGCGACTTCGACGCTCAACTTCTTTAAAAACCGGTTCATCGATGGTGCCGGTAAGCTCAAAGTTGATAACTGAAATTACTTCCGATTTTTGCAAAACTTCATCGACAACCATCGCGCCAAGGCCTGCGGCAGGGTTAATGGCAAATGCCAGAATAATCGGTATCGATGAAGTAACCTTGGGCGCAAACGACATTTTGTAATCCAGGGTCTCGTCATTAAGGTTGGTATTCCCCTTAATCGCAACGTTCCCGGCAACGCCATCCATACGTAGGTTGTCAGTAAAGATCACCCCATCATTTAGGATAAAATCACCTTTGATATCGTTATAAAACATCCCTTTGGCAAATACATCGCGAAAATCCAGAGCAAGCTTACGCACTAATGACTGAATGCTAAACAATGCTAATAAGCGTGCGCCTTTATCATCAACATCCGCTAAATAGCCGTCATCAAGGCGGGCACTGACTTTGCCATGCAAACTATCCAATTCAAAATTCTGCGGCCCCCCTTGCCAATTAAAACTGAATGTGGCGTTTAATCCACTGTCTCGTATTTCTGAGCCAAAACCCAAACGCTCCATTTCTGAGCCAATATCGTTACTGGTGAATTTGCCCTGGATATCGGTGAGATTCGCCTCATCATTCACCAACCACTGCCCTGATAAATCCACTCTAAAGCCTCGACGAACGGCGGAAAATGATTCTAAATTAGCGATATTGGTGCCGCCTTTAACGAGTGAAAAAGTGACATTACCAAGATCCAGATTCTGATATTTACAACTAGTACAGTTAAACTGAATTTTCGGCATATCTGAGGGTAAAAAGCTGATTTCTGTTACCGCTTCTTCTAAAATCGCGATTTGTTCCTCGGCCTGCGCTTCCGTTTGTGGCGCATTTTCCATCAGGTGAATAAAATCCGCATCAATTTCTAACCCCAGGCGGGTAAAGTCATGATGAAATTTTACCCGACTTCGGGCTTCATCAGAGTTTAATTGCAACAGCCACCAAGCTTCTTTGTCCACAAGGTTAAAGGAAACATCGGTGAGATCCTGACTAAAGAACTTCAAGCGGGCAATATTGCCACGGATCCGCTCCGGTGCCTGGATAAAGCTCGGAGTGCCTGATGATGCAGAACCATTTGGAATACTGGTTAAAATATCACTGACCAGTGAATACCAGGGTTGTAATTCTATTGCCTGTAGATCGGTTGTGATATGAAAGCCTTCGAGTGGCAAGAACATCTTTTCCCGGCCGAGAATTAAATGGGAACGTTTAAAGCGCACTTCCTGGTGGAGTAATTCACCAAAAAAGTTAAGCTCTTCACCAAGCTTTACTTCGATATTCGAATTATTGACTCGCCCACTGGCCGTCGCGCTCAACGCCAACGCCTTACCCACGGATTTACGATAAGGGGCAGGCAATGCGAGATTTGCCTCTTGTAAATCGGAATTCACCGTTAGCTTATAGCTAAATTGTCCTTCCTTAGGCATATATAGCGCTAAGTCACCTTGCCAGTCTAAAGGCCCGGAAATATATGGCTGCAGAGGTTCCGGGATTTCACCTTGATAATGTTCTGGTTGCCAATTACCTGCCAATCCCAAATCGACCTGATAGAAGTTGTCTTCAATGCGGCCATCAACATCAATACTCATTGGCAATTCACGCCACAGCATTTGCAGGTTATCGGCTTTTATTGCAGAATTTTCAAAGCTTAACTGCCCTTGAATATTTCGAAAAGACATTTGCGGCGCACTTAAACTGGCACTTAAGTTGGTAAAGTTAACGTCACCTTTGGCGATAGCCTTGCTGGTTTCAGTTAGTGGCAAATCGAGAGAGAACCAGCCAGTGACATCCCCTTGAGGGTTAATAAAATTCAGGGTTTCACCGACACTTTGTCGTAATGGGCTATCCAGCATGAGTTGCTTTAATCGTTCGCCATTGGTCGCAACAGGTGTGCGTACGGTTAACAACCCGGCTTTACTTTTCAGCTCTGGAATCGCGACCTTAACATTGCGAGTTGGAATGCCTTTTAAAACGCCGTCATAAGCCGTGATCAACATCGAATTATTGGTAAAATTCAGGTTGGCTTTTAGCTTTTCTATCGCCGGCCAATCTTGCTGAAACTGATATTTGCTTTGTTCAATATCGGCATCAACAACAAATATCCCGGAATTGTCGGTAAATGGAAAATCTTGCAATGCGCCGTTAAATAACACCGAAGCCCGAGTCAGATTGCCGTAAAAAATCGAACGATTCAAATAACTAACCAGGTTTGGCGACATCTTTTTCAATGGCAGATAATACTTGGCCCGGCTGATATCACCGTTATTTACGATCACACCTAAGGCCATCGATGTCGGAGTATCTGTGGCGCCCTTAAGCGTCATTTTACCTTCGAGATTAAGCTCGTCGGAATCGAGATTGATTTGTTGCGCCTGCAAGCGCCAATGATCATCCGAATAGTCGAAACGAATATCGGCATTGAGTTCCGTAACCGGCATAGGGCGCGCAAAATGTTCGCCAAAATCCAGTTCACTGTCACTACTGGTTACGCTGGCAAATATCTTGTTATCCACCATTTGCACTGTGCCGTGAAAATTTTCAATCCCCGGTATGGCACCAACATTGTTCCAGCTAAAGTCCTGCATTTTCATGGATGCTAAGGTATATCGGGGCCTTACCTGATAATGCAGTTTTTCGATTTCGCCCTGCAACTGCAGTTGTTCGAGCAACTCATATTGCGCAAATAAGCCTTCAGTAATGGGCAGTACCTGTCCCCATTCAGACAAGGATAAGCGTGAAAGATAGGTATGCTGAACACCTTGTTGCTGCACAATGGATAATTGCAACGGCGTCAAAGCCTGCTGATTGAATTTTACGTGTAATGGCGAGGTTTGCAGTCGATAGCTATTTCCTTGTCCAATACGTTGCCAATCAACCCGCCCCTGCTCAAAGCTCAGGTGCATTGGTTGCTCGCCCTGGTCCCATACCAGGGTATTTTCGCCCAGACGTAAGCGCATATTCTTGACTTGCCCATGGGCAATATCAAACCAGGAACGGAAATTAATGTTTGAATCTAACTCATTAGCACGCTCGCCCAAAAATGTATCCAGGAATGGCGTGATATTCAGGTTATTGGCCTGTAGGTACATCTGCCCCGCAAGCCCCTGCTCGGTACCCGATTTGAGATTAACCAAAAGCTTAGCTGAGTTATCCGCCAGCCCCTGTAAGTGAATATTGCCGACACCACGATGCTTGTCGCCTTCATTGAGCCAGGCCATTTGTGCAATTTCAAAGGTATGCTGCGTTTCCCCTTTATCGACAATAAACAAACTATTTTCGACGGTAAAACGACTGGTTTTTTGTAAAAATAAATCAAGAATCGATTGCACATCGGTATTCGATTGCTGATCCTGCTGGGAAATTAATAATTGCGGGTTTACCTGTATCGTCGCACCGACCAAGTGGAAGTTCTTCGCAATTAAGCCTCTTCGTTTGACGCTGTTGATGATATCTAACGACACATCAATTTGCTGAATCTTAATATCCAGCGCCTTATCCTGTGAAACATTCACTTCTTTAACAACGAGAGCCGGACCAAAATTTTTCCAGCCAGCAGAAAGCTCGCCAATGCTTATTTCACCGTCGTAAAGTTCATTCACATAATCTTCGAGGCTGGCCTTATACGTGTGGGCATAGGGGAGAAACAAGCGGGCAGCAGAAAACAGTACTGCGAACAATACCAATAACACCGCCAAGGTTTTATAGAGGCGGTTAAGCCAGATGCTTAGCCATCGCTTGACGCCTTTCACTACATCATCACCACGTCGAATTGTTCCTGGTTATACATAGCTTCTGCCTGCACTTTAATTTGTTTACCAACAAATACCTCCAGTTCCGCTAAATGATGATATTCATCTTCGTTTAACGATTCGCTTACCGCAGGTGACGCATAAACAATAAATTTGTCGGCCTCGTAAGCTCGATTGACCCGGACAATTTCTCGTAAGATTTCAAAACAGACCGTTTCAACCGTCTTCATATTGCCACGACCATCGCAAACCGGACAGTGAGAACACAAGATATGTTCCAGACTCTCCCGAGTGCGCTTGCGAGTCATTTCGACTAACCCCAAGGAAGAAAACCCGCTCACGGAGTACTTCACCTTGTCTTTAGACATGGCTAACTCCAAACTGTTCAATACGCGTTTTTGATGTTCTTTGCTGGTCATATCGATAAAATCAACAATGATAATCCCACCGAGATTTCGCAATCGTAACTGGCGGGCAATGGCCTGAGTCGCTTCGATATTGGTATTAAAAATTGTCTGTTCTAAATTGCGGTGCCCGACAAATGCGCCGGTATTGATATCTATGGTGGTCATGGCTTCAGTCTGATCGATGATCAAATAGCCGCCGGATTTAAGTTCAACTTTTCGCTGTAAGGCTCGCTGTATTTCATTTTCGACATCGAATAAATCAAAAATCGGTCTCTCGCCCGGATAATATTCAATAATTGGCGACATCTCGGGGACAAATTCTTCGGTAAATTCTTTAATTTCCTCAAAACTTAATTTGGAATCCACACGGATACGTTCCAATCCACCACCGACAAAATCGCGAATTACCCGAACCGCTAAATCTAAATCCTGATATAAAGGCAACTTAGTTTGCTTACGAAGTTTGCGTTCTGACACTTTCTGCCAGACCCTGCGCAGAAACTCGGCATCGTGACGAACTTCCTGGTCTCCAGCCCCTTCAGCCGCAGTGCGCACGATAAAGCCACTTTGCTCGTCACAATATGGAGTGACAATGGATTTTAATCGAGCTCGCTCTTTATCATCTTCAATTCGCTGTGAGACGCCGGCATGGTTAGCGTTAGGCATCATCACTAAATATCGGGAGGCGATGGTAATATCCGTGGTTAATCGAGCCCCTTTGGTACCCAGAGGATCTTTAACAACCTGTACCATCAGCAGTTGGCCTTCATGCACTAACGTGCGTATATCTTTTTCGCCTTCATCTTGATCGGTTTTTTCGGCAGTTATTAAGCGGGTGCGAATATCGCTTGCATGTAAAAATGCGGCTTTATCCAAACTGATATCGACAAACGCCGCCTGCATCCCTGGCAATACCCGGATTATCTTACCCAGATAAATATTGCCGACAATACCGCGCTTGCCATTACGTTCAATATGAACTTCCTGCAAAGTGCCATTCTCTATCAGAGCAACACGAGTTTCACTTGGGGTTACATTGATTAGAAGCTCGCCACTCATCGATCAGTTACGTCCTTTATTTAATAAAGCGATTTAATAGTTGTTCAGTCTCGTATAAGGGTAGGCCAACTATCGCAGAATAGCTGCCATCAATGCGGGTCACGAATTTCCCACCAATACCTTGTATTGCATAGCCACCAGCCTTATCCTGAGGCTCTCCGGTTTGCCAGTAAGACTGCACTTCCAAAGCACTGACGCTGCGAAAATACACATCCGACGAAACCAACACCTGTTCCAGTGCCTGCCCTTGACGCACAGCAACG
This sequence comes from Thalassotalea litorea, assembly GCF_005843925.1. Classification (GTDB taxonomy): domain Bacteria; phylum Pseudomonadota; class Gammaproteobacteria; order Enterobacterales; family Alteromonadaceae; genus Thalassotalea_A; species Thalassotalea_A litorea_A. The sequence continues at coordinate 44,006 of NZ_VCBC01000004.1, read as the reverse complement.
GCCGTCAACACTTGGTGCACGCGACCGGAAGTACGAGCAAACATGGTTTGCAAATCATCGAAGTCTTTGGGTTTCTCAAGAATCCTCTGATCCACCACCACAATCGTATCAGAGCCGATTACAATGTCATCGGCTGCGACATTTTTCTGACCCGCTGCGGATTTATCCCTTGCTAAGCGTGTGACATAGTCTTCGGGTAGTTCATCCGCGTAAGGCGTTTCAACAACAGAACCTTCGACCAGCTCAAATTCCATACCGAGCTGGCTCAACAACGCTTGACGTCGTGGCGATTTTGATGCGAGATAAAGCATATCAGGACCTTTTGACCTTTACAGCTCGTATTTTATTCAACGGAAGTATACCCATTAGAGCAAGCACATCATTGGATTCAACTTACCCCGTTAACAATAAACCGTCTCTACCGAACCTTAAATTGTCGCCTTATTTTCCGTAACAGAAGAAATATAACCCACCAAAGTATGGCACTGGTGATAACCGGGATCAGATAGGTCATTGAAAAGTCGACGCCAAATACAAATCGTTGCACCCAAAATATCAACAGATGATAAAGCGCTGTTAATAACCCGATGATAAGCGATTGTTGCCAAAGAGAAAAGTTTCTAATGGCCAAATAGTTATTTGCCATCACATAAACCACCATGGCCAGTGCAAACGCATTGATCCCCAATACGGACCCCAGTAAAACATCAAGCAATAAACCGACAAACCAGCCGGTTAATACACTGACTCGATTGGGTAGCGCCATGGCCCAATAGCAAAGTACCAGTAACGCCCAGTTAGGACGATAGGCATCCAATGCAATCGGCAAAGGAATAATCGAAAAGATAAGTGAAATAAAGATGGTGATATAAATCACCTTGGTATTGTTCTTAGCCTTCATCCCTGACCTTCTTGCGGTTTTGTATCCTGATCTTCAGGCGCACTGGATGACGGTTCTAAGCTTGGCTTATCTGGCCATAACAAAAGTAAGTATCGCAAGCGATCGATTTTAACCAGAGGTTTAATCGTCACTTGTGCAAATTCGCGAAAACTGTTGGCACTGACCTGAGTCACTGTCGCCACCGGATAACCTTCCGGGAACTTACCACCTAACCCTGAGGTAACCAGCAAGTCGCCCTCTTGAATATCGGTCGACAGTGGCACATGGATGACCTCCATGTGATTAACGCTGCCCGTGCCTTTTCCAATCAAACGTATGCCATTGCGGTGGATTCTTAAGGGGATAGCATGGGAAATATCGGTCAGTAACAGAACCCGGGAGTTATTCACGCCGACGTGGAGAATTTGCCCGGCAACACCATGATCATCAACCACAGGTTGCCCTTCATACAGACCATCGTCCAAACCTCTGTTAATCACCACTTGATGGGAATAAGGATCGGAATCTACGGCCTGAATCTCAGCAACCATTTTCTTATAGTCCTGGCGAACAGGAGAGGCTAATAAATTGCGAAGACGATCATTTTCCTGTTTGAGAATGTCCATCTGCAATAATTTTTCTTTAAGTTTAAGTTCGCTCACCTGATAGCGCTGATTTTCCGTCATCAATTGCTTGCGACTGACTAAATTTTCCGCGGTGGAATCGAGAAATTGTTTCGGGGCGTTGGCGAGATATTGCAAAGGGCTCACCAGTGACTGCATAAAGCCCCTGGCAACTTCAAAACTTTCCAGCTTGTGGTCGCAATACATAAAAGCTCCGGATAAGACCAGAGCTAAAAACATACGTCGATGGCTGGAAAACCCTTCAACAAAAATTGGATTCATGGTTATCTATTTCTCTTGCTTAATGAGAAATGTGATTATTCATCAGAGAATATATCACCACCATGCATATCGATCATTTCTAAGGCTTTACCACCGCCTCGGGCGACACAGGTCAATGGGTCTTCGGCGACGATTACCGGAATACCGGTTTCTTCCGCCAATAAACGGTCCAAATCTTTTAACAAGGCGCCACCACCGGTCAACACCATACCGCGCTCAGAAATATCTGACGCTAGTTCCGGAGGAGATTGCTCCAATGCGACCATAATAGCACTCACAATACCAGTAAGAGGCTCTTGCAAAGCTTCAAGAATTTCATTGCTATTTAAGGTAAAGCTGCGTGGTACACCTTCTGCCAGATTACGGCCGCGTACTTCAATCTCTACCAGTTCTTCGCCAGGATAAGCAGAACCGATTTCATGCTTAATGCGCTCCGCCGTCGCTTCACCAATTAAGCTACCGAAATTACGGCGTACATAATTGATAATGGCTTCGTCAAATTTATCACCACCGATACGAACCGACGAAGAATAAACCAGACCATTGAGAGAAATAATACCAACTTCGGTAGTACCACCACCGATATCAACAACCATAGAACCGGTTGCTGCAGAAACTGGCATATCGGCACCAATCGCTGCCGCCATCGGCTCATCAATCAAGTAAACGTCACGAGCACCAGCACCTAAGGCCGATTCTTTGATTGCACGACGCTCAACTTGGGTTGAACCGCATGGTACACATACCAACACTCTCGGGCTCGGGCGCAAAAGATTGCCGGAATGCACTTGTTTGATAAAGTGTTGCAACATTTTTTCGGTGACGAAAAAGTTAGCAATCACGCCGTCCTTCATAGGACGAATCGCTTCGATATTACCAGGTGTACGACCTAGCATCTGTTTTGCAGCGGTACCAACGGCGGCGACGCTTTTCTGGCCACCAGCGCGTTCCTGTCGGATTGCGACAACCGATGGTTCATCAAGGACAATGCCCTGATCTTTTACGTAAATCAGTGTATTAGCGGTTCCCAAATCGATAGATAGATCATTAGAGAACATGCCACGTAAATATTTAAACATGGTCGTAATTTCCTCTTGATACCACAAGGTATTATTTAACCCGCAACCTGGATTCGTTGTGGGTGTGTACAACCAAGAATGGGGGTTCTTGAGAAACACAGTTAGTCGTAATTAATTGGCCTAATCATAACCCAGTAAAATCACTATGTATCGTCTATTTTTGAAAAAATAAGTAAAATTTTGCAATTTTTTTCAAACAAACGAACAAGCAGTTTAATTTCATAAAGTTACATTGCGTTTATCGCCTTTTTTTATGACCATAATGTTAATCAATAGTTGCTTGACAGGAGAATATTTCGACCAAAAAAGTATTCCGTGTGATAACAATAAGAAGAAAACCATTTACCTGGACGTTTATTCACAATTTGTTGAAATATTCGCCGCAGTCAATTAACCAATGTAATAAAAGTTTCGGGTACAATAATGGTAAGTGACATGATGAGAAGCGAAAAAATTGTCCATTGATTTAGCATTACCTTCCGCTTTACAAGCGATAAAGCACCCTCTATTGGCGCAAAAGCAGGTCAATGTCTGGGTTAAACGTGATGATTTAATTCATCCGATAATATCCGGCAACAAGTGGCGCAAGCTCAGCGCCAACCTCAAGGCCTGCAAAAATGAAGGCGCTACGCAGGTCGTAAGTTTTGGCGGTGCTTTTTCTAATCACATCCATGCACTGGCATTCGCTGGCTACACAATGGGACTCGATACAGTAGGGATCATCCGTGGTGAACCGGAATATGCCAGTAACTTCACCTTAAGCTGGGCTCGATACTGGGGTATGAAACTCAAATTCGTCGATCGCAGCACCTATCGATTAAGAGAGCAATCCGAGTTTCTGCAACAACTACAGCAAGAATTTCCAAGTGCAAAAATCATCCCCGAAGGTGGCAGCAATAAGCTTGCGCTCAACGGCGTCGGTGAAATCATATCCGAATTGCAAAAACAAACGGATTTTGATTACCTCCTATGTCCGGTAGGCAGCGGTGGCACGATTGCAGGCTTAATTAATGCGGCCGATCAACAACATAAAATTTTTGGAATTAGCGTATTAAAGCAAGACGGATATTTAGAACAGCAGATTCAGCGGCTACTTGTCGATTCGACGAGTTGTGCTCAATGGCAACTGTTTAACCAATACCATTGTGGGGGCTATGGTAAGTTTAAAGACATTGATTTACAACAGATGCTCGAAATCCAGAATGCATTGAATATCCCATTAGAACCCATGTACTGTGGCAAACTTTTCATTGCCTTTTTCGATATGCTTAAACGCGATTGTTTTCCTAAGGGCAGTAATATTGTGTTACTTCATACCGGAGGATTACAAGGTTTAGGAGGGTTGGCACAACGGCGATTAATCAAAGAAGAACAGTGGCACGTACCAGCATTCCCTAAAACTGGGCAATGAAAGGGATAAGAAAATATCTCTAATGAAACAACTACCCAGCCTACCCCTGCGATCCGTTATACTCAAATTCATCCAATAAAAAAGCCGGCAATGCCGGCTTTTTTTATTTAAGAAGTACAGTTAGTACAACTTAATCGCTTATGCTTCTGGGATGATAACTACTTTGATAGAAGTATCAACGTCCGCGTGCAAGTGAATTACGATATCGAATTCACCCGTTTCACGGATTGCACCAAGAGGCAAACGAACTTCAGCTTTGGTTACTTCAACACCAGCTTCGGTGATCGCATCAGCGATGTCACGAGTACCGATAGAACCAAATAGCTTACCTTCGTCACCAGCTTTAGAAGCGATAGTTACTTCAGCTAGTTCGTTAAGCTTAGCAGCGCGAGCTTCAGCAGCAGCTAAAACTTCACCTAGTTGCTTTTCAAGTTCAGCACGACGTGCTTCGAAGTGTTCAACGTTAGCTTTAGATGCAATAACAGCCTTACCTTTAGGTAGAAGGAAGTTACGTGCATAACCAGACTTAACAGTTACCTGATCACCCAGGCCGCCTAATTTGGCGATTTTATCAAGAAGAATTACTTCCATTTTAACAGCCCCTTTAGGTTACTTGTGAAGATCAGTATATGGTAATAGAGATAAGTAACGAGCACGCTTGATCGCACGACCAAGTTGACGTTGATACTTAGCTGAAGTACCTGTAATACGGCTAGGAACGATTTTACCACTTTCAGTGATATAGTTTTTCAACGTTGCGATATCTTTATAATCGATTTCGCTAACGCCTTCTGCGCTAAAGCGACAGAACTTACGACGTCTAAAAAAACGAGACATTTGAATTTCTCCTAATTAATCATTTCAATCTGTTGGGCATGTAACACCAAAATGGGATTGCCATTTCGACTTTCGTGGCGGTTTATAAAACCACGAACTTTTACGTTAATGCCTGCAGTTAAATCACGCGTTAAGCTTTGCGACTGTTCCCCTGTCACCACCACCTGCATTCTTACAAATGCGTTTCGGGTTAAGCCATCCTCGGTTTGCATCGACCTATGGTCAATCACAAACTGGCAATGATGTATCCCGGCGGGGCTCGTTGAAAGCTTCGGGGGTTTAATCACCTCACCTATCAACTCAAGACAGTTGTCAGTCACTTAAGTACTATTCGCTTGCAGCTTCTTCAGTTTTTACTTCTTCAGCTTTCGCTTCAGGAGCTGGAGCAGCCTGAGTAGTCACTTCTTTTTTAGCTTCGCGGCGCTCATCGCGACGGTCTTCTTTAGCCATTGGAGAGGCTTCAGATACCGCGCCTTTAGTGCGCATGATCATGTTACGAATAACAACGTCGTTATAACGGAAAGAAGTTTCTAATTCGTCAATCACAGCTTGCGGAGCTTCAACGTTCATAAGAACGTAGTGAGCTTTGTGCAATTTGTTGATTGGGTAAGCTAACTGACGACGACCCCAGTCTTCTAGACGGTGGATCTGGCCTTCAGCGCCTTTGATCAGGTCGGTATAACGTTGGATCATACCAGTAACTTGTTCACTCTGATCAGGGTGAACCATAAATACGATTTCGTAATGACGCATTACGAGCTCCTTACGGTAGTAGCCTCTTTCTGGCTCAGCCAACACCAGCATAAAGGCAAGGAACAAAATAATATGGCTGAATTAAGGTCGCGTATTGTAGGGAAAATAGACAGTTAACGCAAGCGGAAATTGGAAACGGGGTTGATAATTAAATCAAGGTAGCATGTGGCAGGTTTCAGGGTTCAGAAAAAGTACCTCCGCCTCGCGTCATTCCCTATATGGACTCCCGTTTCATTTCAAGGATATTTGGTTAGGCAATCTACGAAACTGATTCACTCGCTCCTCTTAGTTTCGATAAGTATATCGCAAATGCAAGCGATAAAAATCCGGCTAGCCATCCAATGTTGACTATGTGCGATGCGCTCGAATATGCGGAAATATATAGATTCGAATATTCCGCCCAAATGATAGAATTTCCAGCAAAATTCACAATCCCATGAATTACCAAAATACTAATGAAGAAAAAAGAGAAGGGATTCTTCGTAAACCTTAACTCCCTATCCCTGAAAAGGATAATAACGAAAATCACTTCGACAAGAATATAGACAATATTAAGGCGCGCCATTCCACTCAAGTCAGGTATTAAGCTTGCCCCCATTAACCGCGATAATGGCGCAGGCAAAACAACGAGAGCCGTAATTGCCATAAAGCGAGCGTGTAACTGAATTTGCTTTGTAAATCGAACCGCTAAGAAATAGGAAAATGCAAACGCTAAAATCATTCCATGATCAACCATAAAGAATGTAAGCGTCCAAAACGCGTCCATTTTTAAGTCAGTTTGACTCACATACATAATGTGAAAAGCACTACCAATCACAACGGGAGCTAGTACAAATGATGCTTTTCCAATAATCCGATGTAAATTGTTTTTCTTTTGTTTAATCAAAACTGCCTGAGAAATTAACAATAAATACCATAGGATTGCCGATAGACTATGAATGTGATGGGCAACATCATTTTCACCAAGTTCAAGAAAATAACTTGGCATAAATCCTGAGACCACTACCAGAAACGAAACAAAAAAATAGATATACATTCGTTTATACATTGCTTGCTCTCAATTTTTATTGCTTTCGCATAACATGTTTATAGCGAGCTATTCGCGCGTTTTTCTACCGCAGCATAGCTTCTTTTTCGTAATAACCTATTTCTACCAGAGCCTCTAACCAATTGCTAGCAATTAGAAAATTGAGTTAAAATGTAGTTCGATTTCGGACAAAACCGAGCGATTGGGTCGTTTTACTGAGTATGCAAGCAAAACACACTGGATAGATAAAAAGAATGGGTGAGCGAGCGCTCCTCGCTATTTAAAGATATCAACCTTTTCAATCTATTAACGTCAAACTAGTATCAGGATTAGTCTTTTAATAAATGCTAATTTGGAGAGCAATTAACGTGCTAGGAACTTGGATTTAGTTTAAAAAAAGACACTGAACTCAGGCAAGCCATGTGAAGCTTTCAACTGTTCAAACTTGTCTTTTTGATATCCGGCGTACACTATTTCATCAGCATTCAAGTAGCCATGATCCTGCGCTTTATTGATATAGAAATAAAGTATATCGCCACGAATGCGCCTTTGTATTACAACGTATTCGGAATTCGAACCAACTGCTACAATTTCTGGTTCAAATCTGCCGATATATATATCGTCGCCTGCCTTTAGGCCAAAATGAGCCTGACCGTCAATAACATACACAGCATATTTGTCATCTTCCCAGAGAGTTGAATCGCTCCAAATCATCATAAGAAAGAGCAGTAGCAAACAAACCCCAATTAATCTTTTCATTCGTCCAAGGCCTTATTATATTGCATTTATCGGCTTGTCATCTTTACGTGGGAATCTCTATAAAGAAGTCTCTTCAACGACTCTAACTCGCTCATCAAAACCGCACAAGGTAAATCAAGATAGACAAGCCTAGCGGACAACCGCTAGAAGATATAATCCTGACACGCTGCTCTATTCTCCGATGGGCAAATTTTCCCAACCGGTTTCTTCAACCAGCTTTTGTAGTTGCGGCGGTCGATAGCTCGAATCGTGTTCATATCGTGTTTGCACACTTGGATGAATCAATGTGGGTTTGCCTGCAACTAAGAGGGGTCGGTCTAAGGGGCGTTTGAATCGATAAACGTGTTTACGTGAGCGATGAATTGGTGCCAATTCGCCGTCTGAAAGTTGTTCATGTATATGCGTTTCTATGTTGAGCCCGACTTGTTGTGCTTCGTTAAGCATCCAGGCTAAAGGCATATCAGATGCCACATTGCCGGTACTTTTGTCCGGCGGATAAGAGCCGCCAACGTCAGAATGCACGCCTGCAAACCAGACCTGCTTTAAATCGACCCCATCCCTGGGCATCCAAACTGTGGGTTCGAAATCCTGACGCTTTTCATCAATGGCTAGAGCATGACGAGCAAAGCTAATGTTTGACCCCATCTTGGTGTCGTAAAATTCATCGTGACTATCAAACAACCCCATAAGACTGAACGGGATCCCCAGCGCGCCTACCGTATCCCAGACACCGACAAAATGAATGTGTTTCGACGGATGACAATAATCCGCGAAAAACTGTGAGGAATTTTTACCTTTTGGTGCGTTTTTAGAAACCGGGCTTTTGTAGATTTGCCAGGCCTCGGAAATCCGATTGGCATGTTGGCGCTTTAAGATCCCACAGTTATTGATCAATCCACTTAACGCTCTAACGGTATATGCGCCGCGACTAAAACCGAATAAATAAATATGATCGCCTTCGGCATAATTCTGGGCGATATAGCGATAACCATCGAGAATATTTTTATGGATACCAGCGCCCGTAGTCCCAGCGCCCATCGCATTGTGATATGAGCCTAACCCCCAGTCATAGAAAACATGTTGCTTATCATCGGCACTACCTGGCGAAATGGCGCGAGCCAGTTTAAGTACATTGGTTGGAAAGTCTTTTTGTAAGTCTTCTTCAGGACGGTTCCAGGTGCCATCCGCACAGATAATGATATTTGCCATTCACGTAACTCTCAAACCCTACGATTAGCTTTAGTGTATCCAGATTTATAAATTTCTCAATAAAAGCAAACAGATGGGATATAAATATCAAGGGGTCAGAGTAGTTGATATTTTCAACGACTCTGACCCCTTGATCAAAACTTAGGTGATTAACTTAGATTCTGGCGAACAATCTCGAATAGACAAATACCACAGGCTACACTGACATTTAAACTCGATACCGAGCCAGCCATTGGCAGTTTAATTAACTCATCACAGGTTTCCCGGGTAAGGCGGCGCATGCCTTTACCTTCAGCGCCCATCACCAATGCAATAGGGCCGGTGAGTTTGCATTCATAGATGGATTGTTGCGCTTCACCGGCAGTACCCACCAGCCAAACGCCCAGTTCCTGCATGGCTTTCATGCTGCGGGCAAGATTTGTTACTTGCACCAATGGCACGGTTTCAGCAGCACCCACTGCAACTTTTCGTACCGTCGAGGTAATGCGGGCAGCATTATCTTTAGGGACAACAATCGCATCCACTCCTGCCGCATCGGCATTTCGCAAACAAGCACCTAAATTATGTGGATCAGTCACGCCATCAAGAACCAATAAAAATGGGTTCTTTCCCTTTTTCTTTGCCGCTTCGATTATGTCATCGAGATCCTGCTCAGTAAAAACCTTACCGGGTTTAACGCGAGCAATCACACCCTGGTGTTGCTCACCTTCACTTTTATCATCCAGCGCTTTACGATGCACAAACTGCACCGACACACCATATTTACGTGCCAAATTGATAATCGGTAGCAGGCGCTCATCTTCCCGGCCTTTTAAAAACCAAATTTCGATAAAGCGCTCCGGAGCACGTTTTATCAATGCATTGACGGCGTGGATACCGAGGACAATTTCGTCTTGTTTTGCCATAGCTGTTTACTAGTTTGCCTTTAGTGCTTTAAATTTCATGTTAATGGAGCAAGGTCGACATTTAACCTGCAACTGTTAACCTTTCGGGTTTTTACGAGCATTCTTACCTGGCCTGCCCTTACGCTTTTTGGCGCTGGATTTTTTAGTTTTGTTGCCGCGTTTGTCCGCAGGCGTAGTTGCCGATGTTTTATCAGAGCCCGCTCGCGAACCCGGTGCCGATGACCTAGCCGATGACTTGGGTGCATTGCCATTCGGTTTTGTCCGGCGGCGCAAGCCTTTCGCCTTGCCTTTACTTTTTGCTTTACCAGCAGTCACGGGGTTGCCTATCGTCAAATCAATTTTCTTGTCGTCAATATTCACCGCAGCCACTTGCACTTCGATAATATCGCCAACATGGTATTTAACCCCACTGCGTTCACCAACCAGGCACATGCGAACTTCATCATGATGAAAGAAATCCTGCCCTAATGAGCTGATGTGAACTAAACCTTCAATATGAAAGTCCTGCAAGCGCACAAACATGCCAAAATTCGTGACTGTGGCAATTACCCCTGTAAACGTATCGCCAACATGATCCTGCATGAATTCACATTTTAGAAAATCTGCGACATCACGGGTTGCTTCATCGGCCCGGCGTTCAGTCATTGAGCAATGCTCACCGAGCTCGGTCACTTGACCAAGATCATAATCATGGAAACCAACATTAACCTTATCGCTTTGTTGCTGTTCTAAAATTGATTTGATGACGCGATGCACAACTAAATCTGGATAGCGGCGTATGGGGGAAGTGAAATGGGCATAATGGGGCAGTGCTAAACCAAAGTGGCCTATATTTTCTGCTTGATAAACCGCTTGTTTCATTGAACGCAGTAACATGGTCTGGATCAGTTCCTGATCCGGTCTGTCGCTGATTTTATCAATAATATCGCCAAAGTCTGCAGGTTCTGGTTCTTTCTTCTTCTCAAGGTTTACGCCTAACTCACTCAAGTAGTTAAGCAGATTCCCATACTTTTCTTCATTAGGTTTATCATGGACTCGGAACAAACCGGGTTTTTGATGTTTTTCGATAAATTTCGCGGTAGCGACATTGGCCATAATCATACATTCTTCGATGATTTTATGGGCGTCATTTCTCACTAGCGCCTCTACCGATTCAATCTTGCGATTGGCATTAAAGATAAACCGCACTTCTTCGGTTTCAAATTCAATTGCACCACGGTTTCGGCGTGCGTGCACCAAGGCATGATAGAGCTGATGTAAATTTTCCAAATCGTTAACCTGGTCTTTATATTGCTCCCTTAAGGGCGCATCACCATCGAGAATAGCCGCGACCTTGGTGTACGTAAACCTTGCGTGGGAACGCATTAATGCAGGATAAAACTTAGCACCGGTTAACTTACCTTTAGCGCTGATGGTCATTTCGGACACCATACACAAGCGGTCAACGTGAGGATTTAATGAACACAAACCATTTGAAAGCACCTCAGGAAGCATCGGAATGACCTGCTCGGGAAAATACACCGAGTTACCACGTTTTATCGCCTCACCGTCTAATGCCGTTTCAGGACGCACATAGTAACTGACATCGGCAATAGCAACCCACAAGCGCCAGCCACCGGATTTTTTCGGCTCACAAAAAACCGCATCATCAAAATCTCTGGCATCTTCGCCATCGATGGTTACCAGTGGTAAGTTTCGTAAATCCACTCGCCCTTGTTTGGCAGATTCTGGTACTTCCTCAGTTAACGTTGCCGTTTCTGCCAACAATTCATCATTCCAGGTATGGGGCAAATCGTGTTGATGGATCGCGACCTGAATTTCCATACCTGGCGCCATATGATCCCCTAACACTTCGGTGATCTGGCCAATGGCAGATGAACGTTTTGATGGGCGTTGTAATAATTCAACAATGACCATTTGACCATGACGAGCGGCGCCGCGTTTGTCTTTCGGAATGACGATTTCGTGGGTAATGCGCGCATCTTCTGGCACCACCACAATACTTTGGTTATCAACAAATAACCGGCCAATAATGGCATCTGTGCGGGGCTCTAATATATCGAGAATTTTAACTTCTTGTTTGCTTTTAGTATCAGCCCCTTCCACCACTCGCGCTTCGACGATATCGCCATGAATGACATTGCGCATTTCATGGTAAGGGATGAATAAATCCTTATCGCCTTCATCGGGCTTTAAAAAACCAAAACCATCGCGATGACCAATGATTTCCCCGGTAATGACGGTGGTAGCACTCGCTTTTGCATATTGCTTAAACTTGGTGAACAGCAATTGCCCGGCGTTTTCCATCGCGCGTAAGCGGCGTTTTAATGCAATTTTTTGCTCTTCGCTTCTATAATCTAATAGTTTGCAGATTTGCACGAAGGTTAATGGGTAGCCTTTTTCTTCAATAAGTGACAGCAAAAATTCACGGCTGGCAATTGGCTTGTCATATTTTTTTGCTTCACGATTAAAGTGGGGATCTTTGGATTTCACTCAGTCCTTTCCAATTCAGTAGACAGATCAGCGATTGTGGAATTTTCTCCCAACTCACCGTCTGGTAAGGAAAACTTGTCCACAGTATATCTCAGTTAAACAACAAGCACCTAACTTTGTGTTCACCATTAGAACCATTCGCGGCAAAGCGTCGTATAAACCCGATAAACAATATTGAATATTCCTCTTAACCTCTGTATAAATTTGCCAATGACAGATTTTAGTACAACAAAATGAGAACTAAATTATGAAAAAGTTATTAATTTCCAGCTTCGTATGCGCTTTAACCATGTCTGGTCCGGCGATGGCCAACGATGTTCATCCAATGTGTGGTGAAACCGAACTTGCAGGCATCATGGGCGACATGAAAGACAATATGAAAGCTTATAAAAAAGCCATGAAAGCCGGCGACACAGAGACGATGAACGTCGTTGCTCAAGACTTGCTTGCCAATATTGAAAAAAGTGATGGTTTAGTACCTTTACAGATTTCGGATAACAAAGAATTAACTGCCGCACAGCAGGCTGATTTTGATCAATATCAAAAAGGCATGGCATATTTACAAGAATCTGCTGAAGCGCTTAGCAAAGCGACTACAGATGACGAGCGTAAAGCAGCGCTAAGTCAAATCGGTAAAGCCAGCAAAAAAGGTCACAAAGCCTTTAAAATGGATTGTGACGATTAATTCATGTCCGCAAACAGCGTAAAAGTCTGGGACAGCTTTACCCGGGTTTATCATCTAAGCCAGCTAGTGTTGCTGGCTTTGCTTTGGTATACCGGCGAAGAAGGCATTTTTGAATGGCATTTTATTGCCGGATTTACCCTACTTGCACTCTGGCTTACTCGCATCTTCTGGGGGTTTGCCGGTAGCCAAACATCACGTTTTGCAAATTTTATCAAAACGCCGATTGCGGTGGTTAATGCCTGGCGCAACAATGATATCGCACGCCCTCATGTGGGTCACAACCCGGTAGGCGGATATATGGTGATGGCCCTGTTGTTAACATTAGGGTTGCAGCTAGCCACGGGTCTGTTTAGCTCAGACGATGTCTTTAGCGAAGGACCTTTGTATGCATTGGTAAGCGATGATATCGCTGCTTTTATGGTGTCCTGGCATAAAACCTTATTTGATGTATTACTCGTCCTGATTGGCATTCACGCCATTGCTGGAATCTTGCATGTCGTTCGTGGCGACAACGTCATTGGCGCCATATTTACCGGTCGCAAAAAGCAACAAATGATCGCACAGCCGACTCAGATACAGTTTAAAAATGGTTTGATCGCGATTTGCATCTGGTTGATATTAAGCGCCGTGGTCAATTACTTCGGTTTAAATTTTTCCAGTTATTAGCTTTGCATACTTAAGCGAAATACAGATTGCCCTTGAAGGTTCGAAATAATCGCACCTTCACTTCCACTCCAGTGTGAGCTGTTATTAAATGCCCCCCCTAATCAACAGACACCTCTGCGCGACATAGGTGATAATTGTTCTTCCAACAGGAATGTTTACCCTTCACAAATAAAGCACTGCCAAATTTTTATATTATTTTTCATGATGTTGTGGTGAAATAGATAGCAATTTTGCAGTCACACCTCATCTAAATCATGAAGCGTTCATTCCCTTTAATTCTGTCTCTTATATTCATTACTACTATTGCAACCGCAAAAAGTGCCCCCGTTTTTACAAATGAGTGCGGCAACCACCAGCAAGCGGTTATTCTGGCAAATTTAATTAAACAAGATAGTGAGCAACAACGAGCAGAGTTGCGTTGTAATAAGCTTTTGACGGCATTGGCTCAAGATAAAGCCCGAATCATGGCAGAACACGGGATGGTAATGCATAACCTTGATGGCAGTCCGAACTCTCACTTACGCAATGGGGGTTATCAACTTCCTGACTATTACGGTAGTATGATGAGTAATCAGGTAGAAGCCATTGCCGGTGGCTACACGAGCGCCGATTCGGCTTGGCGTGCGTTTAAACAATCCACCGCCCATCGCCAGCACCTCTTAGGTGAACTGCCTTTTTATTTGGAGCAGGACGAAATCGGTGTCGCTTTTCTACGAGATACTAATGCCCCTCATGTCGAGTACTGGGTCGTATATGTCAGCAAAGGTTATATGCCAAATCAAAGCAACCAATTTAGTGCCGAGCAGATTCCAAACAAATCGATTTTTGACCCGGTTTTAAAACCCGATCAACAACAAAGAAAATAGATAGGAACCTTAACCTTATGGCAGACCATGACATTGTGATTTGGGTAGACGCCGATGCCTGCCCAGCCCCCATCAAAGAAATTTTATTTAAGGCCGCAGATCGCACCCAGACACAAACGAACCTATTGGCCAATCATCCATTGCGCGTACCACCATCAAAATTCATTCGTTTTACTCAAGTTAGCAGTGGTTTTGATATTGCCGACGATGAAATCGTCAAACAAGTTAGCGCCAGGGATCTGGTTATCACTCAGGATATTCCCCTTGCTAAAGAAGTCATCGATAAAGGCGCCATCGCCTTGTCACCACGCGGTGAATTGTTTACTAATGAAAACATCGGCTCTCGTCTGAATCTGCGTGATTTTTTCGATACCATGCGAGCCAGTGGTGTACAAACTTCAGGCCCGGCACCACTCTCCGCGGCAGATAAGCAACAATTTGCCAATCAACTGGACAGGTACTTACGTCAAAACAAGCCGTCAAAATAGACCTTCAAAATAAGCCGTCAAATGTACATGCCAATGCAATCGCGCAAATAGGACCATCTCCCTGTGTTTTTCAGGCAAACCTTTGCACACGGAGAAAACAAGGTTAAGTTATAGCAATCGCAATAATAAAAAAAGCACTGCCATGTCAGAAACCGAAAAACCGACTAATACCCACTTTCGCCAGCAACTTTGGTTCAAAGTACTAATCGCCCTTTTTTTAGGGTTTAGTGTTGGCAGTTTGCTGAGTGAAAACTTTGGCCTGGTCAATGTAAATACGGCCAGAACTCTCGGACAATGGCTCGCTCTCCCCGGCACCATTTTTATGATGCTGCTGAAATTCATTGTCCTGCCACTGGTGTTAAGCTCTGTCATATTAGGGATTGCCAGCTCTAATGATGTGAAAGCGCTAAAGACCTTAGGTTTTGGTGTTAGCTACATACTCTGCACCAGCGCATTAGCCATTGCTTTAGCGTTTGTCCTCGCCGGCTGGATCCAACCCGGACTCGTCATGAATCCTGAGTATCTTGGGCAACTCTCGCCCCCAGAGATGCAGCGGTTGGACCTTACCGAGAATGGCTTGATCGGCATGATTACTGGAATTTTCCCCACCAATATTTTCAGCCATTTGAGCCAGAATCAAATGTTGCAAGTTGTGGTCGCGGCAATCATCATTGGCTTTGGTTTATTGCATATGGACAACAAAAGTGCACAACCATTGTTAGCACTTATGGAGAGTGTGCAATCTTTATGCATGACCATCGTACTTTGGTTGATGAAGTACACCCCCATTGTTGTCTTTGGCCTGATTGCAAACGTCATCATAACCAAAGGGCTTGGTGCGATTAGCGCCGTTTCGTTATTCTTTATTAACGTGTTGATAGGCCTGTTATGTATCATCCTGGTTTATCTGTTTATCATTGCAGTGTTTGCAAAAAAATCCCCCTGGGAATTTCTTCGTAATTGTCGGGAAGTTATGGCTCTGGCACTCGCGACCTCATCTTCCAGTGCGACTATGCCCGTAACCCTGCGAGTCACTGAATCCCTGCACGGGGTTAAACCCCAGATAAGTCGGCTGATTATTCCCTTGGGTACCACCATTAATATGGATGCCACTGCAATGTATCAGGCAACCGTCGTTTTGTTTATCGCCCAGGCATTCGGAATTGATTTAACGACGGCGCAAATGGTGACCATCGTATTGTTGAGTTTGGTTGCCTCCATTGGAGCCCCGGGTATCCCTTCCGCTTCTTTACCGATTTTAGCCGGTACGCTTGCCAGCCAAGGATTGCCCGTGGAAGGAATGGCACTTATTCTGGGGGTCGACCGCTTGCTCGATATGGGCCGGTCTGTGGTCAATGTTACCGGTGATATGACTGCCGCAACCGTATTAAATCGCTATATCAATAACAAGTCTAACGACTAAAACTGGTGTTTTGAGGCGCTTGCCTGCAATAGAAAAGATTCTTTTCGATACCTTCAATGGTAAACCACAATAAACATTGAAAGCATTTGAAAAGAATCTTTACGGTTTTCCGGATGAAAACCACCGTTTTTAACACCGCGCTCTTTTACAATAGCGAACTGGTATTACCGTTTTCATCGAGCATTACTGCGTTACGCATCAAGCTATTCTCCTCCAAATATTGTGCGATAGAGGTGAATGTCGCGGTATAAATTTTGCCACTATGATCCTTCAAGGTGAGATCTTTCATAAAGGCCGAACCAAACAGCAGGGCAAGCGGACTGGTTTTGATGCGTTGCGGCTGAAAATAAGCCTTGGCATTCGCTTTTAACTTTGCCTTGTCCGTTGTTTGATAAATGCTGGCATTGATCACATCCAGAGTATGCTCAGTACAGTTTTGAAATTCACCGTTAAATGGATTAGCCATCACCGAATATTCCGCATTATGGACTTTGGCGTTATCACCTCGAGCGATCGCCTGAATCAAACGAGCTTGCAATTGCGGTTCAGGAATAATGATCCCAGCCTTGAGATCATGAACGCCCCAAAAAAAGTCGACCGGATAGTCGGTAACGAGCGTACTTTTACTTTTGTCACCTTCTTTTTGGTAAAGGTTATGCACCGCATACCCTTGGATGGTGTCGCCATTATCGAGTTGAATATCCGAATAAATGGCAATCGCTGCATGGGTAAAGGTTACACCTTCAGGTAACTGAGATTTCGGTCTGCCAATTCGGCCAATAATGAATGCCCGGGCACCTTGCTCAGCCGCATAGCGCTCCACTTGCTTAGCAAAAGACTTCAATACCTCAACATCATGTTGGTTGTCCTTTGGGCTGGCACTTCCAGCCCAACTCGTACTAATGGATAACGTACAAATCAACGTTATCGCAATTGTTCTGATCATGGATAATCTGTTCATCATCACTACTCCTGATTGCCGTTTGTCTGTTCATGGTTAATATTGATCACCACGTTTGGCGCAGGATCAGGTTCAGTTTTGACCACTGGCGATGAGGTCACCGTTAGCTCAGTGATTAACAGCGGCTGTGTCGTCAACGCATTTTCCATTAACGCATCACCTGCCCTGCCACTGGCATTGCCAACGGCACCGAGTGCCGTTAGCGGTACCGCCACCACACCACTCACCGCTTTACCACTCGCCGTACCCGCATTAGAAACAGCGAGTGCACTGTGCTTTCCTGCTTGAGCAGAATGTTCCGAAACGCCTGGTGCTGCGCATACAGAGCCAGAAACCAGAGCGAGTAGCGTTGTACTTATCATGACTAATGTTTTCATTTTCACTTCCTTCCTAAATAGAGATTTTGTTGAGTGCCTTCTTGCTCGAGGCATATTCACTATGGAAGGTGATTTATTATTTGTATACCAAGATTGTTAATGTCGTGTTAACTTAAACCCAAGGTATAGCTAAAATATACTTTTGTTGTTTTAGCAACACGATTAATGTCTCACTAAGGTCAATTAGAAATGTCGCAGATCCCGAAAATGATGCAGGTGTTAAAACGGCTGCTCAAACAACAGCAACTCACCTATGCAGATGTTGCCGCCAGTTTTTCGATGAGTGAGGCGAATGTAAAACGTTTTTTTTCACAGCAGCGATTAAGCATGGATCGACTTGAACAATTATGTGAATTATTGGATTTGACCCTGTCTGATTTCTTTTATCTGGTTGAAAAACAGCAACAAAAAATTTCTCAATTAACCTTAGAGCAAGAGCAACAACTGGTAGATGACCCGAAGCTATTGTTAGTCGCCGCATGTGTTCGCGATGGCTGGAGTTATCACGATATTATTTCAACCTATACCATTGAACCGCTACAGGCGGTGCGATTGCTCGCTCGTCTGGATAAACTTAATATGATTCAACTGTTACCCAACAATCACTATAAGCTATTAATCGCCCACGATTTTCAGTGGATAAGTCGCGGACCATTAGAGCGTTTTATCGCTAACGACGTGATGAACAAATTTCTGATGTCTGATTTTCAGGATGATAATGCGTTTCGATTTTATTTGCGGGGTAGCTACAGCGCATCGAGTATTAATTTAATTAAGAAAAAGCTACAACACCTGAAACAGGAGTGTGATGAGTTGAACCAACAGGACAGCAAAATCAATCCCGCGAATCGACAGCACATTGGCGTTTTATTGGCGATGCGCCCATGGGAACTTTCAATGTTTCGGCAATTAAGAAGAAGGGATGAGCATAGCAATTAGCGTCCAATTCGGGCACACTATAACGAAAATTTATAACGGACATGGACAACGTAAAATATGGCTGATTTATCCGTTGCGGTAACGCAAATCAAACAAATGCTAACCATGCAAGATGCAATGAATTCTCGCGTGAGTGAAACTTGGCGCGACAATGGTTATGAATGGTATCGTGCCATTTGGGTAGAGTGTGCGGAGATGCTCGACCACCACGGTTGGAAATGGTGGAAACATCAAGAATGTGATGTGCCTCAGGTACAACTTGAACTGGTAGACATCTTTCACTTTGGTTTAAGCCTGCGTCTGATGCAGGAAGCCGATAGCAATAAGATTGCCGAAACCTTAGCCACTGAAATTCAGCATCCTTTGGCCGGTAGTGACTTTAAAAACGTACTAGAAGTGCTTGCTGGTGCTGCAGTAAGTGAGCAACGTTTTGATGGGCCAAGTTTTGCGGCCTGTCTGCAATTGATGAATATGGATCTTGATGAATTATTCCGTCAGTACGTTGGTAAAAACACCTTAAATTTCTTCCGTCAGGACTTTGGTTACAAAGAAGGTACCTACATAAAGGTCTGGAATGGCAAAGAAGACAATGAAGTGCTGGCTGATCTGGTAGATTCATTAGATAGCAGTGCTAGTGATTTTCAGCAGCAGGTATATGCGGGTTTAAAAGCCGCTTACCCGGTTTAACGTGACCATCATTGCATAAACAAAGCCTGGGTTCCCCGGGCTTTTTTGTTTTCCAACCCCTTAATCTATTTCGCCCATGGCGATGCTAGCAGTCTTGCTCGCGGCGTGTTTTTAAGGAAATGTATCGCGAGCATTCACCTTTTTCCGCACAATCCTTTATAATCCGCTCATTATTTTATCCAAAAGGTTATTACATGAAAGCCGGTATCATTGGAGCGATGGAGCCTGAAGTCGCCATTTTAAAATCAAAACTTGAAAATGTTAATCAGTCCAGCCACGCAGGATACACCTTTTACAGCGGCACAATTGATGGCAGCGAAATCGTTTTGGTGCAATCGGGAATTGGTAAAGTGGCCTCAGCACTGGCAACCGCCTTGCTAATTGATAAGTTTTCACCGGATTATGTCGTCAATACCGGCAGCGCTGGTGGCTTTGAGCAATCGTTAAAAGTCGGTGACATTGTGATCAGTTCCGAAGTCCGTTATCACGATGCGGATGTAACCGCTTTTGGTTACGAAATCGGTCAGTTACCCGCGATGCCAGCGGCTTTTTTACCCCACCCGACTTTAGTGGCAGCGGCGCAATCCGGTATCGAGCAACTGCAAAACATTCAGACATTAACTGGACTGATTACAACCGGTGATACCTTTATGACCAAAGAGGAAGATATCGCCAAAGCCCGAGCAAACTTCCCGACCATGGCTGCGGTAGAAATGGAAGGTGCGGCAATTGCCCAAACCTGCCACCAGTTTAATATTCCTTTTGTGGTGATCCGTTCAATGTCAGATATCGCCGGCAAAGAATCACCCACATCATTTGAAGCTTATTTGGAAACCGCATCGGTTAATTCATCGCAATTGGTTATCAATATGTTGAGTGCACTCAAAGGCAAGTCACTTTAAGGCATTTGCAAATCGGGCTGGTTTCGCATTTTCTGTCTTGCTGCTGCAAACCTAAAACTTGCAGTGGCGAGAATGTTTATGTACCGTTACACTGACAATTGAGCTTGCCAATAAGGGAGCAAACCTTATGCTACGTCCACTTACGCTGTTTTTCGTGCTGTTGTTGTGCGCTTGTGCAGAAAAATTTCCAGTTAGTCAAAGCGAACTACCCGAACAAGCAACCCAAAGCCAGGTATTGGCATTAATGGAGAGCAAGGAAGACTTTCTGTTGCTTGATGTCCGGAGCCCTGAAGAATATAACGAAAGCCATATTACTGGCGCCGTGAATATTCCCCACGATACACTTGATCAAAATCAGCCTTTGCTTAAATCCTACAGGGGCAAAAATATCGTTGTCTATTGTCGTAGTGGCAGACGAGCACAAATGGCAATCGATACCCTCAAAGAAAACAATTTCCAAAGAGTCAGTCATTTGGAAGGAGATTTTCAGCAATGGCAGGCGAATGAGCTACCTTTAACTAAAGAGAGTATAAAGACAACTGACTAGCCGGATCATACGCGATGGAAGAACACCACATATCCGCCTTTATTGAATATGCAAATTCTATCGCGATTGTGGCGTTTGCCCTATCCGGCGCGTTAACGGCAGGTCACTATCGCCTTGATCCATTTGGTGTCATGGTACTGGCTGCTATCACTGCAGTCGGAGGTGGTACGATTCGCGATCTTATCATGGGTGTCGAGGTGTTCTGGCTGTCCCGCAATGATTATATTTACTCTATCGTTATCACCTCTTTAATCACCATGCTCTTTGTTCGACGACCGAGCCATGTGCCGATGCAGCTACTGTTGGTTGTTGATGCCTTTGGTTTAGCGATGTTCGCCGTTCTCAGCGCCCAAAAGGCCCTCGATTACCAAATGACCGGATTAATGGCGGTGATAATGGGCACGATCACCGGTGTTGCCGGGGGTATTATCCGTGACATTATCTGCAACCAGATACCGCTATTATTGCGTCGAGAGTTTTATGCGGTCGTAGCCCTGTTCTCCGCCAGCCTGTTTGTGATCTTTGAAAGTCTTGGTTTCAGTGAAAATTTCTCACTGTTTGTCTCTATGATCTGCGGGCTAGTGTTGCGTCTCGCCGCCATTTACTGGGGATTCTCTTTGCCCGCATTTGCCATTGATGATGATGAAGATGTTCATAATCAACGCGGGCGCGAAGAGGAGGAGGAAGTATGTGTAACGGCAGACAGTGACGAAAAAAAAGAAAGCCCTTGATAACCCAATTTATGCGGACTCATCATCCGCAAAATGTACACCCCAGCCATCGTTGTAGCCGTCATATTGACGGGCGAGCTTTTCAAACTGTGCTTCTTTGGCAACAATATTTTCGTAACTTGGGATCATTTTTACAGTACAGTCAACATCCCAGACTTCAGGGGTTTGATCAGGGTGTAATTTAACGTCAAGAATGTCTACCTGCGACGACAAATAATCCGCCAACGCCTTGGCATTCTCCTTTTTCTCGAAAAGTTGAAAAAACTCCACGACAACCGGTTGGCTCAAATCCATTCCAGCATCTTGCATCTCAAGCAAGATGGAACCGACTTCATCGTTTGGGATGGTCATAATTAATCTCGTAATTTGTGTATGCCGTTATTATACGGCTTTATTCGTAATTGCTGAAGAAAAGCAATGAAACTAAATGCGGTTATTTGCCAGGTGTCGTTAACATTGGTAAATCGGCCAGCCCATGTTGCACTGCCTCGATAATCAATTGCTGATTTTCATCGGAGCTGTTTTTCGGTTTCATTTTCAAACCAGATATTTTTCGGTATACGCTTCTCATATTCTTGGTCGACAATAAATCAATGATTAACGTCTCAGTATTAATATTTTTATTCAGTGTGCGTTGTTCTTTCTCAGTACAGACGAGACAGGCTTTCACTTCTCGGTTATACGCTTTAAGTTCGGCTAAGCTTGATTGTACGAAAAAATAACTGACAACCACATCGGCTTTTTCCTGTTCAGCATAGGAATAATTCAACGCTTCCATGCCTTCCTCAATCGCCAGTTCAATCCGATTTCGTTGAAAGTCACTTAGCCTTTGCACATCATTGATGGCATGGTCACGGGGAAAAAGCGCATAACTTTGGATATCAGAAAAGGCATATCCCGGATTAAAATTCGCACTCGGCTGACTGGCGCAGCCGGTCAGCAAGAAGGTGATCAGAATGAAAATATTTGCAGCAAAATTACGGTAACTCAATGTTATTCTTAGTTGGTTTCCCTAGCTTAACTCTACTCTACAGTGTAATAAAAAAGCCAGCATTAATATTAGATTAATACTGGCTTTGAAAAATGCACTGGCGCAGATTACGCGATCATTTATTTCAATGAGACCTTAGCAAATTTACGTTTACCAACCTGATAAATGGCCGTTGTACCAGCCATACAGGACAGTTTATTGTCGGTGACCTTAGCACCGTCAATTTTCACCGCGCCCTGTTTTACCATGCGCATGGCCTCTGATGTTGACGCAACCAGCCCCGCTTCTTTTAGTAAATTGCCAATCGCAATCTCGCCATTTTCAACAGTAATATCCAGCTCTGGGATATCATCTGGCATCGCCCCTTTTTGGAATCGATTAATAAATTCCTGGTGAGCCGCATCAGCCGCTTGTTGATCATGGAAACGAGCAATTAATTCTTTTGCTAACTCAATTTTAATATCACGAGGATTCGCACCTTGTTCTACCTGAGTTTTATAACCGGTGATCACGTCCAGCGCCTTAAAAGACAATAGATCATAATAACGCCACATTAAATCATCCGAAATCGACATCACTTTGCCAAACATTTCTGTCGGGCTATCGGTGATACCGATATAATTATTCAGTGACTTAGACATCTTTTGTACGCCGTCCAGCCCTTCCAACAATGGCATCATTAACACGGTCTGCGGTCGCTGGCCTTCTGATTTTTGTAATTCGCGGCCCATCAATAAATTGAATTTTTGATCGGTACCACCTAACTCAACATCGGCTTCTAAAGCAACCGAGTCCCAGCCCTGAACTAATGGATACATAAATTCATGGATGGCGATCGACTGGCCTTCCTTAAACCGCTTCTTGAAATCATCTCGCTCCATCATTCGGGCAACGGTTTGACGCGCGGCAAGTTTAAGCATACCCGCAGCACCCAGTTTATCCATCCAGGTAGAATTGAATTCAACGCGAGTCTTAGCAGGGTCTAGAATTTTAAACACCTGTTCCTTATAGGTTTGCGCATTTGCCAACACATCGTCTTGAGTTAAGGCCTTGCGTGTGACATTTTTGCCGGTTGGGTCGCCGATCATACCGGTAAAATCACCAATCAAAAAAATGACTTCGTGCCCCAATTGCTGAAACTGACGAAGTTTATTAATTAACACTGTGTGACCTAAGTGCAAATCCGGTGCGGTTGGATCAAATCCCGCTTTGATTTTTAGCGGCTTACCGGTTTTTAGCTTTTCTAATAACTCATCTTCAAGCAAAATTTCTTCGGCGCCACGCTTAATTTCAGCAAACGCCTTTTGGATATCGGTCATCAAGTTGTCTCAATTGAAATCTAATTAATCAGTATTGGTTACAATTCTACTGTATATTTTCAGGCAATTTAAGTGTAAAAGTTATGTGGATTTTGCTTTTTTTGTTATAGTTTAAAATGATACACCTATGAAAATTCCAATAAATAGCGTTAATACATTGAATAATATAATCAATCTATATTCACAACTTCCCAGAAAACATCAAATGTTAATCATTTGTTGCAGTATTTTTATGCTATTTCTGCTGGTTTTACCGTCTAATCCTGGCCAAGAGCATAAAGTTGCCGGTTTACCATCGGTAGAAGTTGGAAAGAAAAACAAACTTGAACTCACCAACCTAGCTGCTGAAACGATAAAAGCCGAAGCAAACGCTAGTGATAATGCCGTGAATTGGCAAACCGTCAACGTGAAAAGCGGCGACTCATTAGGTAAGATTCTTTCTGGTTTGGGTTTCCCTGCAAAAACGACTCATCAAATCGCCAATACCGAGGGCGCAGATATTCTCAAACGCCTGAAAGTTGGTGATGAATTACAAATCGCCAGCAACGAGCAGCAAAAGTTAGTCGCTCTTTCGTATGCGGTATCTCCCGTTAAAACCTTGCAGCTAAGCAAAAGCGAGTCCGGTTTTGAAGTCGCATTTGATGAAAAGCAGGTCGAACGACGAATTTCCTACGCGCAAGCAACAATTAAATCGAATTTCTGGAATGCCGCGCTTGGTGCGGGCATGACCAATGCACAAATTATGAACCTGGCCAACATTTTCGGCTGGGATATCGATTTCGCACTAGACATTCGCGCCGGCGATAATTTTAGTGTGATGTATGAGAATGAATACATTGACGGTGAATTTGTCGGTCATGGGGCGATTTTAGCCGCTGAGTTTGAAAACCATGGCGAGATGTTTCAGGCCGTTCGTTTCAAAGATGGTGAATATTACACGCCGAGTGGCAAAAGTATGCGCAAATCGTTCCTGCGTGCACCGGTTAGCTTTAATTACATCAGTTCTAATTTCAAACCTAAGCGTTACCACCCGATCTTAAAACGTTACAAAGCTCATAATGGTGTAGATTATCGAGCGCCAACGGGAACACCGGTAAAAGCGGCTGGTAGTGGACGTGTTATTGCATCAACTTACAATAAGTACAATGGTAACTATGTATTTATTCAACATGCAAATAGCATAGTCACAAAATATCTGCACTTTTCAAAGCGTGCCGTTAAAAAAGGGCAACGCGTCAAGCAAGGTCAGGTTATCGGTTATGTCGGATCAACCGGTCTATCGCAAGCACCGCATCTGCATTATGAATTTTTGCTTAATGGCGTGCATCGCAATCCACGTACAGTGAAATTACCGGAAGCTCTGCCAATCAATAAGCAATACAAGGAAGAGTTTACCGCTTCTGCAACGCAATTATTAACTGAATTGCAGGGTTCAAAACGCACATTATTGGCCGCTACGGATGTCAGCCAACAAGAAATCGCAGAGTAATCTTAACAATTCAAGCCTGTATATTGGCTTAATGTCTGGAACCAGTGCCGACGGAATCGATTTGGCACTGGTCGATTTTGCCGGTGTTCAACCGCAGTTAATCGCCAGTCACTTCACTCCTTATTCCCACAGTATTCGAGATGAAATTACCGGATTATATGTACCTGGCCACAATGAAATTGATCGAGCCGGTTTTTTAGATAAAAAACTGGCTGTGTGCTTCAGTGGTGCGATAGAAGATTTTCTTGCACAGCAACAATTGCATCACCTGGATATCCGGGCCATTGGCAACCACGGACAAACCATTCGCCACCGTCCCATCGGTAAAAATGTATTTACTCAGCAAATTGGCTGCAGCCAGACTCTGGCTTGCCGGACTGGCATTCGGGTCATTGGTCAGTTCCGACAAAAAGACATGGCGCTTGGTGGCCAGGGCGCACCGTTAGTCCCTGCTTATCATCAAGCAATTTTTCAGCAAGCAGGAACGGATGTTTGTATCGTCAATATTGGCGGCATTAGCAATATTTCGTTTCTTCCTGGCGATCTCAAACAGCAAATCTGTGGTTTTGATATTGGTCCGGGTAATGCATTGTTAGACGACTGGTATCGCCACCACCACCCGCGTTGTACCGCTGGCATCGATATGGATGGTCAGTGGGCCGGCAGTGGCTCAGTAGAGCCTGATTTATTGGCATTGTTCAAACGCGATCCTTATTTTTCCCTGCCTTTTCCAAAAAGTACCGGTCGAGAATATTTTCATATGGACTGGCTTAATACCCATATCCGCGCTTTTGAGAAATCCAATCGTAAAATGGCCCCTGAAAACGTGCAAGCGACATTATTAGCCTTAACTAGCGATACCATTGCGCAGACAATTACAGCACTATCCCAATGCTGTGAAGTGATCGTATGTGGTGGCGGAGCCAATAATGGACTGTTGATGAACTCGCTTAAAAACAACCTCGCTGGGCATACCGTTATTCGCTCAACGGATAAAGGGGTCGATAATGATAGCCTTGAAGCCGTAGTGTTTGCCTGGCTTGCCCGTCAATTTGATCTAAACTTACCATCCAACCTCCCCTGCGTAACCGGCGCATCAAGAGCCTGTTCACTCGGCATCGAATTTTTGCCTTAAGTCTGTCAAGAGATCACTTGACGAGAACTAGCTCTGGCGAAAACCAACGCCGGCGATCATTAAATTTGGAAATAGTCGGAACTTTTGCCTCAAAGATAAGTCATAACTCTTGTTGCTGGCATTAAGCTAGCCCCGATCTATCACTTTCACTTAAAACGGAGGAAGTATGGATTTTGACAAGATTCGTATAGGAATGATCTGCGGTAGTCGAAAGGGAAGCGGCACGGTAACTTGGGTTGATGGTGCAACTCAAATGGTTTATTTAACTGACTTACAGGACAATCGAAGTTTCGAAGTGGGCCTTGAAGAACTACTCGATGACCCACAAATTCATAATCACGACGATTATTATTATTAATGCCGTTTAAGGCAAAACAATTCAAGTTTCTCCCTCTCACGCCAGAGTCGCTGTTTATGACTCTGGCGTGTTTTTACTACTCCTTTGACTCTTAGTTAATTTATTCATTTAGCTACTCTTTTGTGTTGGTCCGGGTTTGCAAATCACGTTTATCCCGTTACTCTAATGGCATCATTTTTTGTGAGCGCCAAACCATTGCCAGAACAAGAACTCGCCGTCGGTGAATTATCGCAACGTACCGGGGTTGCTATTTCAACTCTGCACTTTTATGAAAAAAAGGGACTTATTAAATCCTTTCGAAATTCGAGTAATCACAGGCGTTATCCAAGAGACGTGATCCGAGTGATATCCGTGATAAAAATTGCCCAGTCCGCAGGGATCTCCCTGTTCGAGATCAAACAGCAATTCGCTCGACTCACTAATCAGAAAAAGGTCACTATTGATGACTGGAAACAGTTGTCCGCAGCGTGGCACGATACGCTCAATAACAGAATAAACACTTTGACTGCATTGCGGGATAATATTGATGGGTGCATCGGCTGTGGTTGCCTTTCAATGAGCAGATGTCAGCTCGTTAATCCAGAGGATATTGCCGCGCAGCAAGGGCCTGGTCCACATATTGACAATGATACAGACTGATCGTTAAAGAACCGGAGACATTAATCGGCTGGCATTAACCGCGAATTTAAACCAGATGGATTTATTCGCATAATCATCTTTTTGCATTTTGATGCTCTGCCCAAAACCACTTTCAAACATAGCTTCAACATCATTAGCAAATTCATCACCGCCAATTAACGCAGTGATTTCAAAGTTGAGCCGAAAGGAGCGATTGTCAAAATTTGCGGTTCCGATGGCGGACAAACTGTTATCGATGAGCAGCACCTTTTCATGCGTAAACCCTGTCTGATAGCGATAAAATTCAACACCGCTGGCAACCAATTCATCAAAAAAGCTATAGGCGGCAAAATAGGTAGGCAGGCTATCTGGCACTTGAGGAATGATGACGCGTACATCAATCCCACGCAACCTTGCCAATTGCAACGCGAGAATAACACTCTCATCGGGCACGAAATATGGGGTCGAAATCCAGACGCGGGATTTGGCACTGTTAACAATGTGAGTAAACATCAACAATGCAGTATCCATATCATCAGCCGGACCCGTTGGAATGATGAGCACTGGCTGGTCGTCCTTATGGTCTACCTCTACTTGCCAGCTGAGTTCAGGGAAGTAGTCCGCTGCCCAGCGAAAATCTTCCAGAAATGACACCTGTGCTGCCAGCGCTGCAGCCCCGGAAATCTTTACATGGGTATCTCGCCATGGACCAATCTTATCGTCTTTCCCTAAATATTCATCGCCAACATTGTGGCCTCCTATCCAAGCAGTTTGACCATCAACGACCACAACCTTCCGGTGATTACGAAAGTTAACCTGAAACCAGTTATGAATCCCCTTACGCGTATTAAACGGATGCACCACCACGCCTGCCGCTTGCAGTTCGCTAATATATGATTTACCGATCCCGACCGATCCGAGCTCGTCATAAAGAAAGAACACCTTTACACCAGCGTTCGCTTTTGCCTTTAATTTGTCCTTTAAACGATTGCCTAAACCGTCCGGTCTGACGATATAAAATTGCACCAGAACATACTTCTCAGCACTATCAATGCCGGCAAATATCGAAGCAAATGTTGCTTCACCATCAATCAGAAGTTCACAGCGATTACCCGTTACCAAAGGCACCCGAGCCATTAATTCTGCTGCGTGTATACTCGGATTCCTTTGTTCTTGGGGGAGTATGAAAGATTGGATATTGGCGATTAGATTTGCCGGCACGTCATCAAAATCTTCCAATACTCGTTTTCGGGCAAGGACATAGCCTTCAAATTTTCGGCGGCCAAACACCCAATAAGCAGGTACGGCGATAAATGGGAAAGAAATCAGCGAAAGTGCCCAGGCAATGGCGCCTTGGGAAGTACGATTATATATGACAGCATGGAATGCAGAGACGATACCCAACACATAAAGAACCGATAATATAATACCGAAGATGATCAAGGTTTAGGCCGAACCCTTTTTAAGAACTCCCAAATCAGGATTGATGAAAAACCACCGATAACACCGGAGACATAATCCGGGAGAGAGAAGCCAAATACACTGCGCACCAACAGCCCAATTAAAAAACTTACGACAAGCATTACCGCAAGGGTAATTAAACAGCGTTTCCACAAAGGTAGTGCGATTGGAGTTGAGGCGTTATTTGCGTTCGACATAATTATTCTCGACTAATAATAATGACTTAGTTTAGTCGTCGAAACTCAAATCCCGCAAATTATCGCGCCAAAATAGACCAATAAAAAACCCTGCCAATGCAGGGTTTTAAAAATCATATTTTTATGATGCCGATTTACGATCTAAAACGGAATATCATCATCAAAGTCCATCACTGGCTCTTGCGGGTTTACCTTAGGCGCGGCCTGTTGGTTATTTTGCTGAAAACCGCCTTGTTGGTTTTGTTGAAAACCACCACTTTGTGAAGACTGAGGTGCCGCTGGTGCAGGTTGTTGGCTAAAACCACCTTGGTTTTGCTGATAACCACCTTGTTGCATGCTTGGCTGTGAACCTGATTGAGGCGCGGATTGCTGGTTAAAACCACCTTGCGCTTGGTTTTGACTGAAGCCACCGCCAGCACCCTGGCCTGCGCCACGTGCATCTAGCATTTGCATTTCATTGGCACGAATTTCTGTCGTGTATTGATCCTGGCCCTGCTGGTTCTGCCATTTACGAGTTTGTAAGCGACCTTCAACATAAACCTTTGAGCCTTTTTTCAGGTACTCACCGGCAATTTCTGCCAGACGGTTATTAAATACTACGCGATGCCATTCGGTGATTTCTTTTTGCTCACCGCTTTGCTTATCTTTCCAGCTTTCAGACGTTGCAATGGTGACATTACACACTGCACCACCACTTGGAAAGAAACGAACTTCAGGGTCTTGCCCTAAATTACCAACAATAATTACTTTATTTACACCACGACTGGCCATGAAAAAAATCCTGTATTCTTATACCAATGTTTATCCAATAGAGATGTAATCGATTAACAAAGATTATCTACGGATACGTGTTGGCATTAATCTATAAACTTATGATAATAACTCGTCGTTTAGGAGTGTGAACGAGCTACATTCGCTGTGTCCTTCAAAGCAAAACACAAAGTCAAAACCTCGAAGAAGAGGATCAGTTTATCACTCGATGGCGAGATTCTAAAGCAAAAATATTGACCATTTAAGCGGTATTTTTATGTTGTTATTTTCTATCCGATTTTCAATCTCAACTGGCATCAATATTCGTTGCATAGAAAATAAAAAGCCACGTTAGACGTGGCTTTTTCGAATAGGGCCTGGCTATCTTTGTTTATTGTTCAAAATAGAAAGGCTGGCGCTCATTATCATAGTTGCCAATCTCATTCATGCTATTGGCATCATACAAGCGACCATTGATCATCACCTGCTCGACTTTATCGGACTGACGAATATCTTGAGTCACATCACCATCGACGACGATAATATCCGCAAGTTTCCCTTCTTTTAGAGAACCGAGTTGCTTATCAAGGCCTAAATGCTTCGCCGGATCTATGGTCGCCGTGCGGATCGCTTCAACTGGTGTCATCCCACCTTGGGCCATCATCCACATTTCCCAATGTGCCCCCAGGCCCTCACGCTGACCATGGGCGCCAATGCCGACAAGTACGCCCATATCCTGCATTTCTTTGGCAACTTCGGCCACGCGAATATGATTGTAATGATGTTCTGGTGCTGTAGTGCGGCGCATCGAGCGCGGCGCCAGAACATCCATAGGGACATATTTACTCAGTAGTGGGTGCTTCCAAACTTGGGTTTTATCATACCAGTAGTGCTCACCAGAGATGCCACCATAGGCTACCACTAAAGTAGGTACATATGCGGTGTCTGACGCTTTCCAGAACTGACGAATGTCGTTATAGATTTTCGCCGTAGAAATAGAGTGCTCTAATGATGTGTGTCCATCGGCGACCATACTCAGGTTATGTTGTAATAATGAACCACCTTCAGGCACAACCATTACGCCAAGTTCGCGACCTGCCTGAATGATTTGCTGACGCTGATTACGACGTGGTTGGTTGTATGATTTTACGCTAAATGCGCCAACAGATTTCAATCGTTCAACCTGAAAACGCGCATCATCGAGACTATCAACATGGGATGTATAACCCGCAGCGGACGCACCGTATAAAATACTACCGGTAGAGAAAATGCGTGGTGCAACAATCTTACCGGTTTTTTGTAATTCACTGGCTGCGAAAATTTCGGTCGTGTCATTCGATGGATCGTGAATCGTAGTAACACCTAATGCCAACGTTGCGTAGTTTTTCCAGTTTTGTTGAGGAATGATCTCATTGCTACCTTGCGGTCCATGGGCATGGGCATCAACTAAGCCTGGCATTACTGTTTTACCGGAAGTATCGATAACTTTGGCGGATTTAGGGATCGAAACCTGATCTTTGCTACCGACGGCTTTGATATGATTTCCGTCGACCAAAACCACACCATCGGTGATCACTTCATCACCTTCCATAGTCACAACTTTACCGCCGACAAAGGCAACCATACCGGTTGGTACATCGGCCTTTTTGTCAAAGCCAATACTGGTTACTTTCGGCTCTTTTACTTCCGCTTTATCCTGACCAATATCAAACATACCAGCTAACGATGCTTGATAAAGATCTGGCCCAAGACTCCAGTAGATTTCATCACTATTGCCATTAAAACTAATGTTTTCGCCGGCACGAGCAGAAAGCTTGTGAACCGGAACATTCTTGGCAGAAGGACCAATATTGATCACATCACCACGTTCAACCAATGGCGTTACAAATACTTTAAAGCGTTCTGCAAACGCCAAGTACTGTCCATCTGGGGAAACGCGGAATTCAGTGGCATATTTGCCCATATATAACGCTTTTTCATTTTTACCATCGAGATCGATGCGCGCCAATTCAGGCATCTCGCCATAACGCTGCACATAAATACGATCATTGCGATCGGCAAATTGCGGCTGGCTACCATTGTCAGTAATTAGTGTTGCCTCACCACCTTTGGCGGAAACCTTATAAATACCTGGCTCTAAGCTATGTACGGCAGGGGTGATATAACCACCTTTGGCTTTACGATACACAACTGTTTTACCGTCCGGTGAAAATACCGGCTCGATATATTTACCGGGCTCATCCAAAACATACTTACCACGACCGCTGCGCGCGGATACAACACGAATGTTACCTTGTTTTTGATCATTCCAGGTTGCAAATACAATTTGCTTGCCATCACGGGAAAAACTCGGGTTTAATTCAAAATGCGTCGTCTGTTTTGTTAAACGCTTCGGCTTTCCATCCGGTAAAGAGCGCACATAAACATGGCCAAGTGCTTCAAATACTACCTTACTGCCATCCGGTGAAATTTCCACATCACGCAGCATTTTTACATCGATGTTATCGATATCGATATCTTGTTCAAATCGTACAGTTTCCTGCATCTGTTTTTCAGTTTTTACATGAAAATCAATGACGCTGGCTTGCTTGTTGTCAATATCAAGTTTATTGATTTTACCGCCGGCCCAGAAAATGATTTCGTCATTATCTGGGGTCCATGCCATCGTAGGATAAACCCCATGAATGGCCCAGGTTTCTTGCATGTCACGATCAAGTTTGTCATAAACCGCGGTTTTTTCGCCGGTTTCTAAATCATAAATAAACAAAGTACTTTGGAAATCGACGCGACTGATATACGCAAGCTTCTTGCCATCCGGAGAAGGAGTCGGACGGATCGCCCCACCACGACCCGACAAAATCACTTCGATTTCACCGGTTTCACGATCTAGGCGTTTAATTTTGTAAATGCCCTTTTCACTGTCTTTCGAATAATGGAACGTTTTACCTGGCGTCGCATCCTGTGAAAAATAGACATAACGACCATCCGGTGAAAACGCAGGCTCACCTAAATCTTTTTGTTGATTTGGGCGTTTCGTTAGCATCATGCCGCTACCACCCGTTTTGTGGTACATCCACACTTCACCTGCACCTAATGAGCGCGAGCCAGTGAAATGTTTACGACCGAGTAAATAGTTCCCATCAGGACTCCAGGCAGGAGAATTAATCAGGCGAAAAGTTTCATTGGTTACGGCAACTGGATTTGAACCATCTGCT
Organism: Thalassotalea litorea; assembly: GCF_005843925.1. GTDB lineage: Bacteria > Pseudomonadota > Gammaproteobacteria > Enterobacterales > Alteromonadaceae > Thalassotalea_A > Thalassotalea_A litorea_A. Next base: position 10,943 of record NZ_VCBC01000004.1, on the reverse strand, counting down.
TCCATTACCCATAGGTTATCACCGCCGCCCTGATCGGAAGTAAAGGCAATGTATTTACCATCTGGAGAAAACCTTGGTTGCATCTGCCAGGCAATGTCAGTCATTAATGCTTTTGCTTCACCACCGCTAACTGGCATGGTGTAAATGTCACCGAGCAGATCAAACACCAAAGTTTTGCCATCGGGACTGATATCAACATTCATCCAGGTGCCTTCGGTAACGTCGATGGCAACGGTTTTAAATTCACCCATTGGCTCATTGACTGACCATTCAGTCTTGGCTTTTTCGGATGGTTGTGCAGCTTTTTCTACTTCAAACGCATTGCTTTGTGAAGCAAACAAAAGAGAAAGACTCGCCGCAATCAGCGATGGCTTTAATCTTTGATATGACATAACGCCTACCTTGTTGTTTTGATGAAAGGAGTATTTTCGTTATGGCAATAAACCATAAAGCGTATTGGGAGTAAAGAAAGGGAAATACTTTAAGTCGATATTTGAGACAGAATTAGATTATTTATCGACAGGATGCAACAGTGAAACCTAGCTTACTGACGATTCCAGTATGGCTGAGCAATCACGATAACAGTCACTTCAGCCATCACAAACACCATGAATAGATCAATTCATGGTTTAAATGGGCAAGCTAATTGGAATAACCCCAACGTGGCATAATGTCCTGCTCAATACCAATATGGTCCAACATTCTCCCTACCATAAAATCGATTAAATCTTCGATAGACTGAGGATTGTGATAAAAACCTGGCGCCGCTGGCATTATGGTAACGCCCATTTGTGACAGGCTATGCATATTAGCCAAGTGGATCGTGGAAAATGGCGTTTCTCTTGGCACCAGAATTAACTGACCACGTTCTTTGATCACCACATCTGCGGCTCGTTCAATCAGATTATCGCTCATGCCCTGGCTAATTGCGGCAAGGGTTCCCGTACTGCAGGGGCAAACAATCATTTGTTTTGGCGCAGCAGAACCGGACGCCACGGGAGAGAACCACTGATCTTTACCAAACACCTGAATTTGTTGGTCTTTGCAACCAAATTTCTCGGTTAAGAATTGACTCGCCTTGTCTGGATTTCCCGGTAACTTAACGCCGATTTCAGTATCAAACACCACACGCGCAGCGGAAGACACCAGCACATAAACCTGATAGTTTGCGTGTAGCAAGCATTCCAGCAACCGCATTGCATAAGCACTGCCTGAAGCGCCAGTAATTGCCAATGTTATCTTGCCATTAAAATCAGCCAAGTGAAGTTCCTTGATAAAATTTAATCCGTAAGCTTATTCAAAAGCTTAGTATGAAAGCCTGCAAACCCGCCATTACTCATCACCACAATATGATCGCCAGGTTGCGCATAATTGACGACCGAGTTTAATAATTCTTCAATCGAATGATGAGCGCTGGCACGTTTGTCGATTTGTTGGCACACATCCGAAACAGACCAATCAAAGGCTGAATCTTCAAAAATAAACACTCGATCAGCATCATGAAATGCCTGAGCCAGGGTGTCTTTATGAACACCGGCTTTCATTGTATTTGATCTTGGTTCAAGCACCGCGATTAAACGATTGCTACCGATATGGCTGCGCATCGCACTTAAGGTTTTGCTAATTGCAGTAGGGTGATGAGCAAAATCATCATAGACATGAATATCTTTCGGTGTTCCCAAAAGCTCCTGTCGTCTTTTGGTATTCACAAAAGAAGCCAGAGCCTCACAGGAAACGGTGACCGGCACACCCGCATGACGGGCCGCACCAATTGCCATCAACGCATTATCGACATTAAAATCACCCAGCAAATCCCAATGCACCTCGCCTTGTTTTTCACCGTTAAAAAGCACTTCAAAGGCACTGCCATCACGATGAATATTATTGGCTTGCCAGGCTTTTGCTGTGCGACTAAATTCCGTCGGTGTCCACAGACCCAATGCCAGCATCTCATCAATATAAGTTTCTTGTGCTGGTGCCAGAATTAAGCCATTCCCTGGAACCATACGCACCAAATGATGAAACTGGCGTTGAATATCGCTAATGGAATCAAAAATATCGGCATGATCAAATTCCAGGTTATTGATCACTAATGTGCGTGGGCGGTAATGCACAAATTTAGAACGTTTATCAAAAAACGCAGTATCGTACTCATCCGCTTCAATGACAAAAAAAGGCGAGTTGCCTAATCGTGCGGATTGCTGAAAATTTTGCGGAACGCCGCCGATTAAAAATCCCGGCGTCAGCTTAGCGTACTCTAAAATCCAGGCCAACATACTACTGGTCGTTGTTTTGCCATGAGTCCCGGAAACTGCCAGAACCCAACGCTGCTGCAACACATTATCCTGCAGCCATTGTGGGCCGGAGGTATAAGGGATATTGCGCTCAAGCACGTATTCAACCATCGGATTGCCACGGGACATGGCATTACCAACAATCACCAAATCCGGCTCGTCGGCAAAATGTTCCGGTAGGTAACCGGATTTCAATTCGATCCCCAATTCTTGCAATTGGGTACTCATTGGTGGATAAACGTTGGCATCTGAACCAGAAACCCGATATCCCAATTCTTTAGCGATGGCTGCGATACCTCCCATAAAGGTACCACACACCCCCAAAATATGAATATGCTTACTCATTAACGCGACGCCTTTATACAAATTGCGACAGAAGATGCTGATCGAGCGAACTTTAACATCGTATATTTAGGACACCCTAATACACTGCATGGATTCGATCTGTCGTGAGAGAAAATGAGAAATCTATCTGCAAATCTCGCACATTCTAAATGCCCTTAAAGCATTTAGAATCGAGCATGAACCTGTCGTAATTGCGATTAATTATTTCCGATTGGCGATCCCGGTGGCAATTTTACTTTTGCCTCTGGGCTTATCACCTTACCTTGCTGCAGACTATACGCGATCTGACCTGCAAGCAAGTGATACTGGCTGGCTAATTTGTCATTACCAACACGGTTGGCATTGATATTTAGCCACTCCTGAAGCTCTACCAGATGTTGATGTACATCGGCACGAACTTCTGCGACCAGTTCTGCGTCATGGTAAAGGCTGAATAAGTTATCCAAGGTTTGCTGATTAACTCGTTGCTGAACAACAAATTCCATTCCCGAGGCAGGGCCAGACTTGATTGTCTTTGTCGTCAACTGATTCAATAGATCCGATACCGCTGGAATCGCATTATTGCGGGCATGGTGTTGTTGCAGACGCGCAAGTCGCTGCGGTTCTAGCATCAAACTAATGGTATGTTTAGCACTCGCCTGAGCAGCCGAAACCGGATCGAATGCAAGACCCGTTTTACTCGGAAAGCTTTCGCGATCTCGATAGTAACCGTAGGCTTTCGGCGGGATCAGCGATAAAATTGACTCAGGCAGTGTCAAAAATTGACTGTCTAAGGTCAATAACAATGCGTGAATTGCTTGTTTCTGTTTGCTTGCGTCGACGAGTTTAACCGGTGAATTGTCTTCCCCTTTAATGGCGTATTGATAATCCAGGCCAGCAATAAGTTTTACCGCAGCTTCCACCTGATAACGGTGGAAATTGTATATCGGCACCAATGCATTTTCTAACTCTGAAAAAGGCGTACCGGCTGGGATCGTATCTGCGCCAAATCTCTCCAAAGCCTTATTACGAACTTTATTTACGCGAGCTAATTCCTCGATAGGATCGGCACCGTTATCCCAAAGGTGTCCATGAGCATCCGCACCAGATCTTGGCCTTGCATCGGGATCTGACATATATTTCAGGCCCTTAGCTTTCGCTGAACGAATGAGATCTGTCAACGATTTTTGCTCATTTTTGAAAATACCATAAGCATAGGCGATAACGTGTTTATCCCAGGCACCAACACCTACGTCATAGGCTTCAGACAAATCGACATTGCCATTTTCATCGAGTTGAATGTACGGGTGTGGGTAATCCATAACCGAAGCTCGATTATTGACACTGGCAGAAAAATTATGGGCGATACCGAGCGTATGCCCCACTTCATGGGCAGATAGCTGGCGAATACGTGCTAATGCCATCTCTTTCATCGGTGAAGTATCCGCTTGCTGTTTGCCATCAAATGGCGATGTAAGACCTAATGCAATCAGGTAGTCCTGTCTAACGCGCAAAGATCCCAAGGTCACGTGCCCTTTTAAAATTTCACCGGTGCGAGGGTCAATCACTGACGCACCATAAGACCAGCCTCGAGTAGCACGATGAACCCATTGAATCACGTTATATCTGACATCCATAGGGTCGGCATCTGCAGGCAACATTTTCACCTGAAAGGCATCGATGAATCCTAATGCTTCGTATGCGTCATTCCACCATAGCGCGCCTTCGATTAGCGCACTCTTAACCGGTTCTGGTACACCAGGATCGAGATAATAGATAATCGGCTCAACCGCTTCGCTGCGTTTTGCTTCTGGATTTTTCTTTTCCAATCGATGGCGAGGGATCAAACGTTTCACTAAATTGTCTTCGATTGCACTAGCGTAATCGGCGTATTCGACCGACCACATTCCAGAGAATGGATGAAACGTTCTGGTTTGGTAATTATTGTCTGGCAATCGGATCATTGAATGATGCAAGTTAACCGACACGGCATTGGCATCGGGTGTCACCGATTTTAAATAAGCCCCAGTGCCCTGCCCTTTAAATGTGACTATGGCTTCCAGCTCGGTATTATCGACAAACGCTTTACTACGTTCCTGATACACAGCGCTGCGGCTTTTATCAACAGCAAAACTGCCTTGTTTTCGACGTTTTAAGCTATCGGCCAATCCGTGAATATCTGACATTAAAAAATCTGTGTAATCGATAATCACTCGATTTTTATCCGATTCGACAATGCTAAACCCTTGAATAATAGAGCTCGCAAAAGCCTCATTAACCGCCTGACGTTCCATTACGTTATCACTGTCTGCGCGATAATACGTATTCAGTTGGCGTAGCAACACTTTGTCACCGCGTTTTTCAAACTGAACCAAACGTGTATCGCCTAGCTGACCGCGATCCAGCCCGATGTCATTCGAGCCTATACCATGGGGCAGACTGCTTTGAAACAGAAATGGCTGGTCAAATTCACTGATCTGCAAGTAAACTTTGCCTGAACTTTCATCGAGATAAAACGGAATAAAGCCAGTGAACAATTGCTTATCTTTCGCAAATTCGCTTAAAGATTGAGCATGGACTTGCAAGCTAAACGCAAGCATAAGAAATGTAAGGTATTTATAGAAGCGCATCGTCGACCTTTAGAATTGTTATTTCGTGTCCAATATAACCTAAATCTTGACTCACAGCGAACTTAAAACCATTGATTTTGAATCCCCATGTAAGTTTTGCCATGGACTAAATTAGTCCAATTACGAATAGTGATTTGCAATGAACTTTTGTACAATAAACACTCCCTTACAAGATAACCATAAAAACTAGGCAAAATTATGCAACGTCTCGCTCCAGCTCTACGTCAAGATAATGTTCCTCTTGATTTAATCTCCTTAATCAAAACGATTCTAGCGGCAACCAAAGAAATTTCTTTCCGTGTTGGCCAAGGTCATTTAAGCGAAGTGATGGGCTCGACTTTGGATGAAAATATTCAAGGCGAAGTGCAAAAGCAATTGGACGTTGTGGCAAACCAATTACTTAAAGATATCTTGCTTGAATCCGGTTTTGTAAAAGCCATTTCCTCTGAAGAAGAAGATACGTCCGTTGCAGGACAGGAAAAAGGTAAATATATCGTTTCCTTTGATCCTCTCGATGGTAGCTCGAACATTGAAATCAATTCTCTGATTGGTACCATTTTTTCGATTATGGAAGCTCCAGAAGGTATGGCCGCAAATGACCCAGATATTTTCAAGCAACCTGGACATCAACAAGTTTGCGCCGGCTATGTGCTTTACGGGCCAAGTACGACACTCGCCATGACCACGGGTGCAGGAACGCATTTTTATACCCTGGATAAAACACACGGCAGTTACATGCTGACGGAACGAAATGTGCAAGTACCAAAAGACACCTCTGAGTTTGCCGTTAATATGTCGAATCAACGATTTTGGCTAGCCCCGATGGCTGCCTATATTAATGATTTAGTTGCCGGTTCAGATGGCCCGAGACAGCGAAATTTCAATATGCGCTGGAACGGTGCTATGGTTGGTGATGTGCATCGTGTGCTAACCCGCGGTGGCTTTTTTACGTATCCAACAGACACCAAAAGTCCGGCTCAACCCAATAAATTGCGGTTAATGTATGAAGCGAACCCAATGAGCTTTCTAATTGAACAGGCCGGCGGATTAAGTGTCACCAGCCAAGGCCGAATTATGGACATTGAACCCGATGACATCCATCAACGGGTCGAGGTTATTTTAGGTTCTCAACATGAAGTTGAGCAATGCTTAAGTTATTACGCCAACAAGTAACCTAATTTAGAAACGCTTTAAAACCGGCAATCGCCGGTTTTTTTTCGCCTTGTATTTACATTCTTTCTCGCAAAAACGTCAGCCTGAACCATACTAATAGATTGTCAATTCATCACCGTATAAGACTTTTTATTTTAATGATGTCAACTGGTTAAGGTTTTTTGAGATGCAAGGTCAACCGCACAATAAAACTGTCTTTGTTGCCATTAGCATGGCGCTGTTATTAGTAACCTTCCTTTCCCCTTGTGTCAGTGCCGCCCCGCCCATACCTGATGCTCTCTATAATGATGTATATGTTGAACAGGAAAGTCAGGAACCGCCAGTTTCCCAACAACAGGAAGCGGAAGATCAAGTACAAAAACCTGACAGCATTTTACCAGAACCTGATAGTGTCGCTAATGTCGAGGATAATCCGCAAGGCCAACTGGAGCAATTTGAAACAGAATTTGCCGAACTGAAAGATAAAATAGACAATTTAACCCGAAGTCCCAATGACTATAAGGAGTTTTATTTTCGACTAAGACCCGTTATTGAAGAAAAAGTCGCACTATTTGAAAAAGATTTACTCTCAGAAAAAACAGATTTGAGCCTGTTTGCGCAAATAAACAACGACGAGTACTTTCAGCATTTATTCGCTCAAGCGATTGAAGTAAAAAACCTATTTTATCTTCGCGAAAAAATATTCAATGAAGCCCCGCCAGAATTTGTCGCGCTACACACCAGCACCAAACTCGATGGTATTAAGGAAGCCAAACTAGAAGCCAGTTATATAAAGCTGGAACTGATAATTATCGCCAAAGCAACTTACGACCGCTTTAAGGAAATACCCAAGCGATTTGAACTGGCTCCTTTAGGCATAATTACTACGATTTTAAAAATGCTTCTGGCGATATTTGTTTTTTACATGTGGCGTTCATGGTCTAAGGATGGCTTTCCCAATTGGCGAAAACGCATTCTAGATAAAAAGCCGGTTAGCAGTATCAAGCGTAAATATGCGCGCTTTATCTGGTATGTCGATAAAACTCGCAGCCCTTTAGAATGGCTAATTTTTATTAACATTATTTTGGCCTTTTTAGACGTACTGCAAATCCCTATCTCAAAAGCAACCATATCTACCGTTGCGTTTTGGGCGTGTATCACCATATTCATTTTCAAACTCTTAGAGAAAATGATCGAACGGGGAAAACAAGGGTTATTGAAAGGCATTAGTAAGCCGCAATCCCGCTCGATTAAATTGTTAATCTGGTGGTTTGGCCTATTTATGATGATGGACTCTTTATTGAGTCTTTATATCGGTGAGGTGACCATCTTCGCATGGCTTTCAAGGCTGTTTCTGCTGCTCTTTATTCCTGTATATCTATATTTAATTAGCAAATGGCGAAAGGATGCGTTCCAGGTTGTAGGACAGGAGAGGGATGCGCCTGAATGGATAAAACGCGTACATAGCAATCAAACCGGTTTAAAGGGCTTCATCAGCGCCAATATTTGTGTGCTCTACTCAATATACATGGGCACCATACATATCTTTTTACAGATAATATCCAAAGCCGAAACCGGTCGGCGATTTACAACGGAAATATACCGGAAAAAATTCATCAGCGATAATCAGGAAGGGATCGATAAACACAGTCATTTGCCTGATATAGCCGAGTCATTAAAGGAAAAACTGATATCCGGAGATGGCGATGAAATTAAAAGTGTCCATGCCAAACATATAGAACTTGTGAAAAGGATGATGGATAGCGGCGACTTGAGTCATGTCTCCGTAGTCGGGGAAAGAGGCATTGGAAAAACATTCTTTCTGAATTCTTTAAGCAAAATCACCCCGAATCATTTGCAGCTAAACTGCAAACCCAGCTTTAAAAATCTCCTTTGCGACCTTGCTCAGCAGCTTGATGTACCCATTAACCAATCAATGATGAAACACGTTCGAAACGCCATAATCGAAAGAGACATTCGCCTTATCCTGATCGACAATTGTCATTTGCTACTATCTCCCAGGGCAAACGGGCAAAAACAAATTCGAAGACTATGCTCATGGGTCAATAACCTGTCGGGACAATGTTTATGCGTACTTACCTTCAACAGTAGTTCCTGGCCTCTCGTCAAAGCATTGGGACTAGAGCCAGAACATAACACAACTGCCATTAAATTGAGCCCATGGAAACAAAGTGAAATTGAAACATTACTTGATCAACGAACAGCTCAGAATAAAGTTGTCCCAGATTTTTCGCAGTTAATCATTCCTCGGCAACTCGCAGACAATGAAGGTGAGGAACCCGAAAATCAGAAAAAGAGTGGCGTATACCGAGTCATTTGGGGCTATGCCGATGGGAATCCAGCGATTAGTTGTCGGTTACTGTCGGATTCTTTAGCGCAGGATAAAGACAAAATTATCGTTAGATTACCGGATTATCCGGATACAACGTTGATGGAGGGATACGAAATCACTACCTTATTATTATTAAGGGTCATTTGCCAGTTCGGGGCAATCTCATTGAAGGAGATTAAGGGCAACCTCGGTTATCGCAACTTTGCACTAAAAAGCGCATTAGCGAGATGTCAGGCGAATGGGATGATTGGTTTTCATGACAATAAGTACTCAATAAGCTGGCTTTGGTATCGTTCCGTATCACGATATCTGTCACGTCAAAATTTATTAATTCGGTAGAAGTCCATGCAGAATATTCATAGATTACTTAGTACGTTAATGATTTTGTTAATTGCCAATCCAGCTTACAGTGAAGAGGCTTCTCAAGAACTTCAGGTTATTACGACCCTCGCAGATGTCATCCGACCCGCAGGCCTTTTCTTTTCATTGATTATTATTATCGTCGTTTGGATTTTACTCAATGTAATCAAAAAAATTGTTACAGAGTTAACAGACGTATTTGCTGAACGGCGCTTACTGTTTCAAAAAGTTCTGCTATTTGTTCAATTTATTATCTACTTTGCCACCTTCGCCACAGTCATATTACTGAGTTTCGACATTAGTAAAGAGCTGCTGGCAATTATGGGCGGTACGCTCGCTGTAGCCATCGGCTTTGCGATGAAAGATCTGGCAGCATCGATTGTTGCCGGCATTACCATTATGTTTGACCGCCCCTTTCAGGTTGGTGACCGAGTAAGGTTTGGCGGAGAATATGGTGATGTCATCAATATCGGTTTGCGTTCCGTAAAACTGCAAACCCTAAACGACGATGTCGTAACCATTCCAAATAACGTGTTCCTTAGTGATATCACCGCCTCTGGTAATTACGGTGAACTGGACATGCAAATTCAGATAGAGTTTTTTGTCGACCCTTATCAGGACCTTATTAAAGCAGAAAGAATCATTAGGGAAAACGCAGCATTAAGTAAATTTGTTTATCTAAACAAGCCGATAGTCGTTAATATTTCTCAGGTTTTAAATCACAATTTTGTTGTATATCAGTTAGTTCTCAAGCTCTACGTACTCGATACCCGCTATGAAAAAAACCTACAAACCGATATTACCTTGAGAGTCAAAGAGCAATTTGAATTGCATGGCATTAAGCTGCCAAGTATTGAACTTAGCGGCGATCCACGCGAGTCCGCGGTGTTATAAGTACAGTAACCATTCTGACAAATGATTCGAGGGTGGAGGCTTCGCGGGTGGATAAAACCTTAGTCTCGGCAGGTTTTTAGGTGACGACTGCGTAGGTGGATAAAACCTTAGTTCCGACAGGTTTTTAGGTGACGACTGCGTCATCTTCACACTCAACTCCGTCATCCTCACGAAAGTGGGGATCTGCTTTTGCTTTAGATCCCCAGTAGTGTCTGGGAATGACGGCAAGGGTAGTCACCCTAAGAGAACTTTAGTTCGATTTGTCACCAGAAGCAGGCTTGTTTGCTGCGGCTGTCCCCCTAACACAGCGTTTTTAGCTGTGTTTGTCACCTTTAGAGCTTTAGCTCGCACTTTGTTCCGTCATCCTCACGAAAGTGGGGATCTGCTTTTGCTTTAGATTCCCAGTAGTGTCTGGGAATGACGGCAAGGGTAGTCACCCTAAGAGAACTTTAGTTCGATTTGTCACCAGAAGCAGGCTTGTTTGCTGCGGCTGTCACCCTAACACAGCGTTTTTAGCTGTGTTTGTCACCTTTAGAGCTTTAGCTTGCACTTTGTTCCGTCATCCTCACGAAAGTGGGGATCTGCTTTGCTTTAGATCCCCAGTAGTGTCTGGGAATGACGGTACTGGTTAATGATTTGCTGCAGGGAGTATTTTCTCCATCTGCGCTAGCTTCCCTCAAACGCAAAAAGCCCGCTCAAATGAGCGGGCTTTTCTTAAATTGGAAGCCTAGCGATTCTGTACAAGGACGTACTAATGCCGACAGGTTCATGGATGAACGTTGTATGTCGGCGACCTACGGTAGGTCGAGCTAGGCTGAAATGTAAAAAAGCCCTTAGCGTTAACTAAGGGCTTTCTTGGAATGGAAGCCTAGCGATGACCTACTCTCACATGGGAACTCCCACACTACCATCGGCGCAATTGCGTTTCACTTCTGA
>NZ_VCBC01000038.1 GCF_005843925.1 Thalassotalea litorea | reverse complement strand
ATGACATTGAGGTTGCTGTTTGATCTGTGCTTCCATTTCCCGCTCTACCTTAGCTTGATGTTTTTCCGCATTGTAGTGGTCAAGTTAAATTGGCCACAGTTTTATAGTTTTGCCAGAATCTTTCTTCTGACTCGTTTGGCGACAAACCACCATTATGCTGATGTGGCCTAACCTGGCTGTAATAGCCGATTATATATTTCGTCACCTCTAACTTCGCTTCCTTGAAACTACGATAACCCGTTGTTGGTATCCATTCCGTTTTTAAACTTCTGAAAAAACGCTCCATTGGAGCATTATCCCAGCAATTACCACGGCGGCTCATGCTTTGTTTTATCTTAAAGCGCCATATCCTTTGCCTGAATTTGCGGCTGGTATAATGGCTTCCCTGATCACTATGGAACATGAGGTTTTTTGGACGCCCTCGTAGCTCATAAGCCATCGTTAAGGCCTTAACCGTTAATTCACTGTCTGGAGAATGAGACATAGCCCAACCAACAGGTTTTCGTGCGAACAGGTCGATAACCACCGCTAAGTAAGCCCAGCGACACCCTGTCCAGATGTATGTAACGTCGCCGCACCAGACTTGATTTGGTTCGACAACATCAAACTGTCGCTCTAGTAAATTCGGTATTGTTACATGCTCTTTCGATGCTTTCTTATAGGCATGCTTAGGCAGTTGGCAACTGACTAAACCAAGCTTTTTCATAAGCTTACTAGCACGGTAGCGACTTAACGTGATGTCACTTTCATCTTGAGTGACAATTTCGCTAATGGTTCTCGCACCAGCAGAGCCTCCGCTTAACTCGTGCGCTTCTTCTACTTTATTAAGCAACGTCAGTTGCTCAATTGAAGGCGACTTATCTCGCCGTTGCCAATACTTATAACTGCTGCGATGAACACCAAAGACATCGCATAACACTTTCACTGGATATCGGCTTTTCTGGCTCTTATTGAGTTTTTCGATTATTTCGAATTGTTCAGTGAATCCGACATCAACAGAGCGGTAGCCTTTTTTAGAATTTCTTTCTCTAATTCAATGCGCTCTATCTTTTTCTCAAGCTCACGTATTTTAAGCTGCTCTGGCGTCATCGGTGTCGCTTTCGGGGTTTTACCCTGGCGCTCTTCTTTTAATTGCTTCACCCATTTACCAATGGTTGAATAACCCACATTCATCGCCTTGGCTGCTTCTTCATGGGTGTAACCATGATCGAGAACCAATTGGGCGGTTTCTAATCTTACTTCGGGGCTGAAATTCTTACGCGACTTCTTAGTCATTTAATTCACCTAATACTGCTATGAACGGATCATAACATCCTCTAATTAGGTGGCCAAAATTACTATGCCACTACACATCTAAGTACGAATAAAACATAGCGGCAATCTGATGGCGAAGAGGATCTGGTAAGCCATTTTCACCATCT
>NZ_VCBC01000037.1 GCF_005843925.1 Thalassotalea litorea | reverse complement strand
ATCTGGCGTTACCGGCTCTTCTGCATTGTTAACAACAACATAATGATTCGCGGTTTCGGTTACGTTACCTGCGGTATCTGTTGCAATCGCGGTTAATGTATGTTCACCATCACCTACCGTTGACGAATCAACACTGAATGAATAAGGCGAGCTGAAGTCTGCGCCAATACGTTGGCCATTAAAGTACAACTCAACTTTTTTCACTGCTACATTATCCGTCGCGTTAACGCTTACCGTAAACAGACCTTTAACCTCAGCATCCTGTTTTGGCGACGTAATATTCACTTCTGGTGCCGTCTGATCTAACTCCGGCTCTGGCTCTGGTACATAGACACTGTCACGCAATGCGGCACCAGCATCCACTCGACCATGACCAAACTTATTACTAAAGCTACCTGAGAACATTGAGTTATCGGCATTGTTTTCCAACAAGCTCTCTAGCTCCGCGTTACTCATTTTCGGATTCGCCGCTTTTAGTACCGCTAATACACCAGCCGTTGTCGGGGCAGCAAATGACGTACCACTGGCACTACCATAGCCACCGTTTTTCGTGGTCGTTTGTAAACCCTGACCTGGTGCTGCAACATCGACACACGGGCCATAATTCGAAAAACTTGCCTTACCATCGCTTGAAGTGGTTGCCGAAACTGTAATGATATACTTGTTATCCGTACAGCTCATGCTCTTACCACTGTTACCCGCTGCGGCAACAACCAAACCACCCTTCTCATAGAACGATTTAGCGGCACCGGAAACGGTTGCACTGTCGGTAATTTGATAACTCACATTCGCAATGTCAGCACCATTATCGGCCGCCCAGGTTAACGCTCGAGCAATATCAAATAATGACGCAACACCATCACTACGGTTTGAAATCTTCACCGGCAATACTTTCGCATCCCAGGCAATCGACGCCACACCTTTATTGTTGTTACTTAATGCCGCAACAACACCAGATACTTTAGTACCATGACCGTTTGTGTCCGTCGTGTCTGTATTTTTGCTCACCACGTTATAGCCAGTCAGCAAGTTACCTTTCAAATCTTCGTGAGATTTATTGACACCGGTATCCAGAACCGCAACAACAACGCCAGCGCCTTTTGATTTGGCCCAAGCTTCTGGCATGTTGATTTTATTTAAATGCCAAGATTGTTTCGGGTCATTCGCCGTGATTGATTCTAACTCAACCAAACGGTTAACTTCCGCATATTCAATATGTGGGTTGGCCGCAAGTGCCTTAAGAATTTTGTCTTGTTGACCTTTTGGTACTTTCACTAAGTTGGCGCGAACTTTTTGTTTCAGTTTTTTGGATTGCTTATCCTGTTTATTTTCTAATTTCGCACCGTGTTTTTCGATAATGGCGGCTAACTGCTCTTCAGATAAGCCTGCCTTAGGAGCAATAATCAATTCTCCTTCAGAAGCAACGTTTTGTGGTTGGCCATTTGCTAACGCAGGCGTAGCAATCGCACCCAATAACACTGCACCGGATAATACATTTACGATTTGTTTATTTAGTAGCGTTTTCTCGAACAACATGTTCAGCCCTCCTAAAAGCTTGCAAATCTTGCCAA
>NZ_VCBC01000036.1 GCF_005843925.1 Thalassotalea litorea | reverse complement strand
ATCTGGCGTTACCGGCTCTTCTGCATTGTTAACAACAACATAATGATTCGCGGTTTCGGTTACGTTACCTGACGTATCCGTCGCAATGGCCGTTAAGGTATGTTCACCATCCGCTACCGCTGACGAATCAACACTGAATGAATATGGCGAGCTAAAGTCAGCACCAACACGTTGGCCATTAAAGTACAATTCGACTTTTTTCACGCCTTCGTTATCTGCCGCATTGACATCAACCGAAAACAACCCGTTTACTTCACTGTCCTGCTTCGGTGACGTGATGCTCACCTCTGGCGCCGTCTGATCTAACTCCGGCTCCGGATCTGGGACATAAACACTGTCACGCAATGCCGCACCAGCATCGATTCGACCATAACCAAATTTCGTACTAAAACTACCTGAGAACATTGAGTTATCGGCGTTGTTCTCCAACAAACTCTCTAGCTCTTTGTTACTCATTTTTGGATTAGCGGCTTTCAATAATGCTAATACACCGGCCGTTGCAGGTGCTGCAAACGATGTACCTGTACCACTACCGTAACTACCGTTTTTGGTTGTGGTCGCCAGACCCTGACCAGGCGCGGCAACATCAATACACTTACCATAGTTAGAAAAACTTGCCTTACCATCGCTTGAAGTGGTTGCCGAAACCGTGATCACATACTCGTTATCCGTACATGTCATGCTTTTACCGCTGTTACCGGCAGCCGCTACAACCAAACCACCTTTATCATGGAAATATTTCGCGGCACCTTTTACGGTAGAGCTATCGGAAATTTGATAACTCACGTTGGCAATATCGGCACCATTATCGGCAGCCCAGGTTAATGCTCGTGCAATATCAAATAATGACGCAACACCATCACTACGGTTTGAAATCTTCACCGGTAATACTTTCGCATCCCAGGCAATGGATGCCACACCTTTGTTGTTGTTACTTACCGCAGCAACCACACCAGCAACCTTAGTACCATGACCATTGGTATCGGTAACGTTAGTGTTTTTGCTCACCACGTTATAACCCGATAACAGGTTGGCTTTTAAATCTTCATGAGATGTATTCACACCCGTATCCAGAACCGCAACCACAACCCCTTTACCTTTAGATTTGCTCCAGGCTTCAGGCAAGTTCATTTTATTTAAATGCCATGATTGTTTCGGGTCATTCGCCGTGATTGATTCTAACTCAACCAAACGGTTTACCTCGGCATATTCAATATGCGGGTTGGCATTCAGCTCTTTGGCGACTTTCTCGCGTTTTTCTTTAGGAACCTTAACCAGGTTTGCACGTAAAGACTGTTTCATCGTCTTTGCACCACGCATTACAGCAGGCTCATGCTCTACTTTTGCGTCATGCTTTTTCAGAATTTCATTCAGGTCTTGATCAGAAAGACCGGCTTTAGGAACGATAATCAGTTCCCCTTCACCGACTTCATCAGGAAGTTGATACTCGGCCATCGCTGGCGTAGCAATTGCGCCCATTAATACGGCACCAGACATTACTTTTATGATTTGTTTATTTAGTAGCGTTTTCTCGAACAACATGTTCAGCCCTCCTAAAAGCTTGCAAATCTTGCCAA
>NZ_VCBC01000035.1 GCF_005843925.1 Thalassotalea litorea | reverse complement strand
GCACCACCGGCGAAATCCTGTGTACGGAACGCTTCACGCCATGTGTAACGCATACGCGCAGATAGACCATACTTTTCATAGTAAAGCGTAAAGTTGTACGCATTTTCTGAGAAGTCTAACAGACCACGCTCTGCACAGATCCCTTCGCCTAGCACAACTGCACCACGACCTGAGGTACAATCTTCAACGGAACCACCGTCGAAATCCTGGATGGTGTAGTTGGCAATCACACCAAAACCAGATGCCCAACCTAAATCTTTCTCAAAATCTGCAAGTCCGTATTGGAAGGCAAATTCAAAACCGGATTGTGTGGTCGTTTCTGGATCGTTACCTGGTGTCGTTTTATCTACACACAAACCTAACGTATTTGGATCACCTAACTGGTTCGGAACGACGTTCGGGTTAAAGAAACCACCGTCTTCACAAGGCGCAGTCGCATCACGCTCTAAACCACCTGTAGTTGTGGTCGATGGATATAGCTGAGCACCTTCGAAGTTCGTACCGAAGATATTGGTACGCTCTTTTCTGAAATAACCAACACTGGCGATCGCAGCTGGCGCGAAATACCACTCAACACTGAGATCGAATGAATCCACTTCTTCTGGCTCTAGACCTGGGTTACCCAAAGCAACCACGGAGTTTTCCTGATTGTCTAAAGTATAACCTGTTCCTAACTGGTCAAAGTTAGGACGTCTAAGGTCAGTACCGTAACCTAAACGAACCAATAAATCATCGGTAGGTTCGATCACAAGGTTCAAACGAGGTAACAGGAAGTCATAACTACCGCTGGTAGTTTCCAGCATTTCATCTGGGTTATAACCGGTAGAGTCAACTTCGGTTTCGATATAACGAACACCTAAGTTACCACGGATGAAATCACCGTATTCAAAGTTAACCTGTGCGTATAACGCATTGGTTTCTTCTTCGATTTTACGGTACGCGTTCTTTCTTTCCTGAACGTCCAGAATGTCCGGAGAATCTGGATCGTGGGCAATGACTGCCGCTTGTAAGATATCGATAACGCCTTGTGGATCGGAGAACGATTTATCTGGGTCCACTAACAGGAAGTCTTTCACAAATAAATCACGGCCATCGGCATCATTGTAGTTGTCAGGCCCTTTCACAAGAAGATCCGCAAACAAGGTACCATTTGGGCTATCAACAAGTTGGCTAAAGCCACCAATTCGGTCACCAATATCACGGTATTCGTGCGAAGTCTTACTGAAACGATAACCCACATCTACCGAGGTGATAAGATCGATGGCATCGATGTAGTAACTTGCATCAACACGGAAGGCATCTTCGGAGTTTTCCGTGGTATCGGCACCGACTTCCACCTGATCCAGGATCATGTTTGCCGGATCGGTTAACTGAGCCGCAGTAGGTGCATACGGAGAGTTAAAGTTAATCCCCCATGCCAATGAACCACCGGATAAGTCATAGGTGAACGGAACACAGTTATCGTTACTGGTACCATCTTGTGGACAGTTCGGGTTCATGAAGTTAATCGTGGTGCTCAGGTCCGGGCTTTCTGTATCCGCAGACGACGTTGCAATTGACGCACTAACGTTTAGGTTGTCACCTTGCCACTCACCACCGAAGACAAACATTTTGCTGTCGGTTACACGCGAGCCGGTGTCACTTGAAAAACGTAAGTTTGGATCGTCATCATCGACTTCGGTCAGGTTTGGTTCGATATTGCCCACAAGTGCGGCTTGTTTTGAACCAAGGTTGACGTCACCAAGGCTACCAAAGTTGACGGTTTCAAATTGTGACGGAATGCTGTCATTTTTCAATGCACTGACACCAGACGCCTGAATACGGTATGAATCCTGACTGCGTTTTTGGTCATTTAAAATCGCATCTAAATGAAACTTAAGGTTTTCATTCGGTGCCCATTCAAATGTCGTGGCTAAGTTTTTGGTTTCATAATCGTAGTTTTCCTGCTCTTGTACTAAGAACTGGATCCCCATCCACTCGTTGGTGCCATCGGTAGAGATGTTGTCACGGTCGGTACGCGGACGGAACGAAACCGATTCTTGTTCGGTATAACTACCGGTGATGATAAAACCAAACTTACCAGAGCCGGTGTCCCAGTTATCGCCGAATGCGGCAGATACACGCGGCTGCAGGCCTTCTTCACTCAAACTACTTTGCTCACCTTGTACTCGAACAGAGCCTAGGGTATCGGACAATTCCAGTGGGCGAATGGTACGTAAATTAACGGTACCACCCACAGAGCCTTCGATGGTTTTGGCATCTGGTGCTTTGGTCACTTCTACGGCAGAAATAATCGATGCGTTAACATCTTCAAAGTTAATACCACTACGACCGGCGCCTGCGCCGACGGTGGATACACCGTTGATTTCCACGCGGTTAGCGTTGGTACCACGGATTTGGACGCCCGTACCGATACCTGCGGTTCTGGTGATTTGTACACCGGTGATATTTTCCAGTACTTCTGCAAGGTTTTGGTCAGGCAGTTTACCGATATCAACGGCTTGAATAACTTCTTTTAAGTTAT
>NZ_VCBC01000034.1 GCF_005843925.1 Thalassotalea litorea | reverse complement strand
TTGATTTACCACTTGTAGACGATTAATAAATGACATAGTTTTTCAGTTAAGTGGACGTCTTTAACGAGCGATAAGCGGAAGTTCAACTAGAAATAATTATGGATAAGTTGTCAGGCAAATTGGCAGAGCTCACACGCAGTGAATGGCGAGAGTTAGGCTTCTTCTACACCATTAATGAAACCCAATCAGAATGGGTTTTAACAGGTAGCCAACTAGGCTTAAAAAATTTTTCTGATTTACTTCATCAATTCTCTCTTAAAGAAGAGTCTCACGGTGATCATTTTCACATCGAACCACACTGGTATTTGACCCTTACAAGTTCTGATGAACCAATAATAGATAAGCGCGGAGTATGGGGACGGCCAAGTGATTTTTCCGCTATAGCTAAATTAATATCAGACAAATTAGAAATTAGCTCACCAAACGATCGCATAGTTGTTAAAAACGAATACGCACCGAAAGCAGAATATTCTCTCGTGATATACGTAAAAGAGCAGGACTTTGATCCTGCAACGCTGGATCCTCAGCTTTAATCTTAAGCTTTCACAATAAAGAACGATTATTGGTATTTGCGACGTCGCCATAAATAACGTAAGTTATTGAATCATCGGTAGTCGTGAGCGGCGGCTGTGAGCGAACTGCAGTCATTGGTTTCAATTTTGAGCAGATTAATTAACCGGTATGGAAATTGAAAATTTATCCCTAATTGAAATTCTGGATAGCGGAGAAATGTATCTTGTTCTCGCTAGTGGCGGTAAACCCTCGTATCAGTATATTTATCGCGAAGCATCCGAAGTATATTGGGATAGTGATCGGAAAGCTTTCAAAGCACCTTCACCAAGAGAATGGAGTCATGCTGATTGGTTTCATCACATCATTAAAGTGGCTGCTCAAATAGGCATTGCTTTGTCTGTTACAAAGGATACATGTTTGGTCAATGTGCCTAAAGAAATTAGGGACGAAATGGGGCTGAAATGAGCGAACTGCAGTCATTCAATATCATGGAAGATTATGAAACACATACTCTTTAGTCTTATTATTTTTTCACCTCTTGTTAGTTCTCAACAGTTAAAACCGATAGAGAATAATGAGCTTGCTCATATCCTGGGCACAATGAATATCTTGTTTGAGAGCGAGGGGTTTCCTGCTGTCAGAGTAATAAAAAGCAGTGAAAAAATAATGGAGTGTAACGGTAGTTTTCAGTCTTGCCCTTATTCGCGCTTGTTTATTAGTTATATGATGGGGGACTTAGGTGAAACACCATTACTCTATGAACTACCCAAGTCAAAAGGCTGGAAGTTAGTAGCAAGTGACACCTTAAATGGTGAACTCTTCATTACTCTGGAAACCACGTTAGATCAAGCGAATATATCTAAAGAATCTAGAAGTAAGTGGAGAAGTAAAACTTATAGGGTTAAGGTAGTTGCTGATCAAGGCGTTAGCCTAATTACACAGTGACGCTTAAGAGCGATCTACAGCCGTTCAAACAAGGCATGTAAATGCTTAAAAGAGTAATCTTTATATATAGCGCATTCGCCAAAATCCTTAACTTATGTATTTACGATTAAACAAATAATGACATCAAATTCAGAAATCCCTTCAGCAGATAGTGCCTCTTGGAACATTGCAGAGAGTAAGCCAGAAGGTCAGCCCAGACTTATTCGTTACCGCCCAGATTTAGAACCTTATTTAGGCAATCCAAACTATCCCAAAAGATTAGTAATTATTTGGGACTTTGAAATTGACAATTCAAGTGGTATGCCTTCTCAACAACTAGTTGAAGATATGAAGTCTGTGGAAGATGCATTAATAAGCTCACTCGATTCTGACAGGCTTGCAATTCTGGCGTTTGTATTGACCAATCCAGGGAGTAGAGAGTGGCATTACTATATTGGTGATATTGAAGAAGTGGGTAATAGAATTAATTCAGCACTCTCGACTTTTCCAAAACTCCCACTGCACTTGCAAGTTGAAGAAGATCCAGAATGGGAACAAATTAAAACTGTTTACGAAATTTGTTATTAAATGCTCGAATCAGGCGTCTATGGTGCTTAGATTTGACGTTAACAGATTGAAAAGGTTAATGTCTCAAAAGAGCGACCTAGAGTCATTCAAAAAATTTAGTAAAAATAATTTCTACTAACCGCAGCTTCAGACCAAGGAGTTAGCTTGCAAATCTTAAATATGGACAGAAAGGAAATTACTAAAGCTGTTGTAGAGTATGCTGACGAATTCGGACCGACTAATAGACCCGAAAGAAAAGCGGTTGAAAAACTCCTCAGAAACGTAAAACATTCAGAGCTTTTTGAAGGACTATTTACTTTGTTTTTATTGGAAGACGGTCCCAATACTTACACACGACAGCAAAATGCTGGTGTGATTTTGTATAAACTGAAACCAAAAGTTTATATTGATCTTAAACAACGCATTAGACTTAGTTTGAAAACGTGGAATGTTAGCGTCGAAGAATGGCCTTTCTATTTAGTGGAAAAGTGTGGAAAAGATAGAGTTTTGGAAGTGCTAGATGAGTTGGCCAAAGAGCGTCTTTCTGATCGCGAAAGATCTGGAATGGAAACTTTTTCCTATTGGCTTAAGAAATCCAGGTAGCGCAAGCTAAAAATCCAAAATCAGCTTATATTAGCAATTTCCAACGGGCAGCTAACGGCACAATTGCGAGTTCGCTATAGATAACGTAAGTTTTTGAAATGTAGACGGTCGCGAGCGGCTGTAGTGAGCTGTGAGTTCAAGCGGTGAGTGCAACGCTATCCTTATACTAACTTGAGGAGCGACTGCATGAAACAGAAA
>NZ_VCBC01000033.1 GCF_005843925.1 Thalassotalea litorea | reverse complement strand
TGTATGGACTCCGTCGTAAAGGTTTGGTCATTTTTACGTTACATCCCCGAGGGGAGGGAGTCCATACATCGTGACACTACAGAGAATCTATCGTCACAGCTTGAACGGCGGCTATGTGCCAATAGCCGCCTGTTAGCAATTGCTAATATACGCTGGTTTCGAGGTGTTATTGTCCCAGTGAGCGCCAGCGAACAACTAAAGTTGTTTGTTATATGCAAAATGAGGCGAATGTATTATTTCTTAATTTATTTGGCAATTCGCTCTTCAACTTTTCCAAGAAATTAAGCCCATCATCGCAATTAGTAACAATATTCACTTCCCCTTTTGCTTGGGGGTTCGAATATCCAGAAACATCTTCAATAGCTTTCCAGCTTATACTAATAAAAAAATTACCATTACTCATATCCCAACTAATGATATTTGTACCTGCGCTAGGTCGATCATGAGTTTTAAAATCATATTCCGTTTCTAAAAGCTGGGATAATGCAGGAACAAAACTTTTTGTAAATGCACCTAACGTAAGCAAGTGATAACCATTGCGAGTTGAAATTCTCACCAAACTTTCCTTTGCATATAACGCCGCATTCAGCGGCTTGTCCGCTGCAATGCTTTGTTAGCAGCTACTATTTCTACTTGTGGCTTGATAACTTCTTGATATCCCAACAGACCAAATGATACAGCATGTTCTGGTTCAAAAAGCATTGACTGATTATCCAAGAATGAGCCAACCAATTCTCTTTCACTATCATGATTAAATCTGTGAGCAGCTTCAGCTTTTGCTAGCGTACGAATATCTTCAAGCCAAGGGAAATCGTTGTTTGAAAGCTCAACGGAATTAATTTTATCCAATGCCTCTTGAAAGGTTTTCGATGAAAAAGATTCGAACAATGCAATTTTAAAATCATTATATGAAGTTGATCCATTATATTTTCTTATCCCATCTTGCCTAGAGTGTAAAAGCTCTATCATTTTTCTAAAGTCATTATCAAGAATTGCCGCAAGCTCTGTTTTCAAAAAATCAAAATCATAATCATGGCAGCAGCTACTCATGTCCGAGGTTACAGACTTAAGGGTTTCTTTATTATCAGATAAAATGCAATGTGCAGCTAAGTGAGACCAGGCAGTACCAAAAAATGGCAACCCGCGTACATATAAAAAGTGATCATCTAATATTTTTACTTCCTTATATATTTCGAAAAATCTATTTAAATACTTGATGCCTCTCTCATATTCTGAAAAAAGATAAGCATACCTACTCATCGCCAATGTAAATTCACGAGACACTTTGGGAAATAGACATTCATCGAACAAGGGAAAGGCTTTGTCGGGCAGTCCGAGAAATATATATTCTTGAGCTAAAGAAAATCTAATCTGACTACTTTCAGGGCAAGCATCAAGTCCCTCTTTGAACCTATCTGAGGCCAACTCATGCTCACCTCTTTGAAAAGCACATATTCCATATAAATGATGCCAAGACTCAGTCTCTTTCTCATTGAGAGGATCTTTTTTAATTTGTAAAAGGCCATCTTCAAGTTTATCGATTTGGCCTTTGTCTTGAAGGTCATTAGCCAACTTATCTACAATATTTCTATCGGGATCAATTGTTTTTTTTCTAAATGGATTCCAAATCACTCTCAACTTTCCTTGTAGCTACTGCCAATTTAATAGTGTGCAAGTTGCGTATTTTTCTGCACAAACCTTGCTCACTATTCTGATTACTCAGTTTTATCAAATTTACTAAGATTCTGCTAGGTATGAAAATAATAGATAGTTTGACGAGTGGTATAAGGGCTAAAATGCGAAATTGTTCAAACTCTTAGATACGTAGGAAAGCTCGAAGTTCAGAAGCTAAAAAAGAACAACTTTACAAAACATCAACGGCTGTAGTTCGCTCTAAGAAGACATTAACTTTTTCAATCTGTTAACGTCAAACTTACACTAGTAGCTGCGCCTAATAAGTTTCTGTATCGAACTAAAAAACCTAACTAACAATTTGAACTTTCAATATTATGTAAGGCTCAAAACTTGTCACTTATTACCTCTTTAGGATTTTTTAAATATGTTTGCGCATGATTTAGATATTCGAGTTCAATTTCTTGAACCTTGCTCCAATCGATCAACTCGGCATAACAAGATTGTGCGCTGCTATGGTCTCCGTATTGTTCATACGTGAAACAGAGCTGATATTTTACGTCGGCCGAATTAGCATCTTCGCGTAAATAATGATTAGCTAACTCAACTGCCTCTTCTTGAGAGTAGTGATCGGCTTTGAATTTAACGTAACCCTGGATTACTAAAGAATCATTACTGTTTTGAAGCGCAGACTTAAGTAACAAATCACCTTTGTTTCTCTGGTTAGTAGACGCTAGTGCATTGGCAAAATTTAAAGAAGCATATTTGTATCTAGGGTGGTTGCGAATTTCTTCACGACTATAATATTTATTAAATATTCCTATAGATTCTTCATATTCACCAATTTCCTCAAGAATCATACCGTAAGCTATCAAAAACCCTATATTTTCCAATTTTTTTCTTTTAGATAGTTGTGTAAACAATACTTCGACTTGAGAACCGCTTTTTATTATTTGTTCAACAAGCTTCTCTCGCTCAGCCGTATTCTCACGAGGTAATTTTTTCAATTTCTTTACTTCAACGGTCAAAGCAATATTCATAAAATATGGTATTAACTTGTCCGGATAATTCTTTAAAAATAATTCACTTGCTTTTAAAGCTTTAACGTAGCTCCCACTTTGAAGTAAATCATTTACTCTCGCATATTCGGCTATATATCGATCTTCATCAAAGCTAGACCTTTCGCATCCTAATAAACCAAAGCAAAAAATTGCAATAAACAATACCTTTTTAACGTCATTCATCTAGTCTAGAATCCCTAAATTCCCTAAGTCGAAAAGCCACCTTAAAGTGCGATCCATTTCATTAACAAATAAGCGGCTTTCACCTAATTAGTCCCTAATATTTATTCTTGATGAGTGAATCGTATTTAAGCAGTAAAAACCGAAGAACCTCGGACACCGAATTTTAACAAACTTACAAAAATGAGCATTAGAGCATCTGAGGTTGAACGGCTGCTTTTCGCTGTGAGTTCAAGCGGTGAGTGCAACGCTATCCTTATACTAACTTGAGGAGCGACTGCATGAAACAGAAA
>NZ_VCBC01000003.1 GCF_005843925.1 Thalassotalea litorea | reverse complement strand
CTGCAATCAAAGCCTTGTCTAAAAGCCTTTAAATTCTCACTGAGTGAGCAATAATTTAATGGGATTGGTATAAGGCGGATACTATGCGTCATTTGCAGAGCTATTAGCGCCTGAAGGCACTGAATGATTTGTTGGGCTCTTTTCAAAAATATCAAAAGCTAAATAGGTTAAAAGCCAGAGGTCAAAGGAAAAACTGGGCTTTAAATAGGTGTGTGCTGTGGCCAGACACGCGCCGGCAACCAAGCAAATAGTAAAAAGCCGCGACCATACAATAGGTCACGGCCTTATGTTCTAAAGAATCAGCGCTAGACTGACTTATTAGATTATCGTTTTACCCGCTAGTTTATCGATTGCTCGAATTCGATTTTACGAATATTGGCTTCAATAAAGTAAAAGTCGCCATAAACAATCGGGGTGTCGATTTCGCCGCCATTACCCATATCACCGGTTGCTTCAGCGAGGACAAAACCAAAGTCTACGCTATGAGGACGACCATTTTTCGCACGATCGGTACGATAGTTTTCCGTCAGCTCCGCCATAATCCGGTCGGCAAGCGCCGCATACTTTTGCTGCTCTTGAGGATTACCGGTAAACGTGGCATAACGGTACAGTGCTGCGGCATATATCGCGGCCGCAGATGTATCTCTTGGAATTTTAGCATGGGATTGTGCATAAGGTTCACGTCCGCAAGGCACAAGACTGTCACCCTGCAATACAGGCTCACCATACCAGCTAACTTTTCCCTGCAATCTGTCGATTGATTCATCCGATAGCATAGACGCCGGCAGTGTCATCGGCCGATAGCCGACATACGGTTTGACGTGGTCTTCAATTAATCGGTCGCAAAGTCCCAATATGCCGGAAAAGACGGTTGTCTGCTCGGATATATTTTCAGCATATTGATATGCATTGTCACGCGTCGCGAAAAAATCCCAATGGGGAATGGGATCGTCTGCCAAAAGGTGCTCGATACTGCCAAAAAGGCGCTGTAAATGGGCATTAAAATCAGGATAGTCCGTCAGATCAACGTTAGACTTTGCCATGGCTTCTACAACCGTTACATAACCGTATAAAGACCAGCCCTGCCCTCGCGCCCAGGCAGAAACATTACCGACACCCTGCCAGTTACCCGGTTTAAATGAGCCATAGTCAAATACATGGTATGACAATGGGTAGGTTTGTTGCTCATCGGCTTCATCGTAAAAATAATGATTAATACTGGTATGTTTCGCGTGGTTAAACGCGATTTCATGATAACGGATATTTTCGCTATCCAACAAAAACTCAAGATTCATCATATTGTCGATGATCACCGGATACGTCCATGGGTCAGACAAGGTATAGCGGTCGATGATTTGCTCACCATTTTCCAGCGTGGCAATCTTCATTCTGGGGAGCCAATCCCACGAGCGAATTAACCCTTTGTCATCGGTATAACGTGTCGCCAAAGTGGCTCGGCCCGTTTCCAGGGCTTGTAGGTAATCGGCTCGCGTCGCGCTATCGAGTTGATCATAAGCCAACGCTTCACCAAAAGAATCGTATAGGATAAACCCTAAGTCATGGGTAGAATTTCGATGCGCTTCAGAATATAAGGTTTCCTGAAAATACTTAGCCGTTGTGAAAATTTTTTGCTCCTGTCCGGATTGCCAGGAATCAATATACGCTTTCGAGCTCAATAGTTTCCATAACACCCCTGGGAAAAATCCATTGGTCCACTTTTCACTTTGCTCCATATAGATGCCATCATGCTCTTCTGAACGCGGCACACAAACCATCTCAGGATCAGCTTTACATGCAGGTTTTAAATTCAGGTGGCGCTGGTTCGACACGTGGTCAATTAATTTCAGGTATTGGTCTTTAGCAAATACCAGATTTTCTTTCGCTGCCTGAACCGTAAATGATTCAGAAGACTCAACCGATTTGATTTTTTGGTCTTCTTTCACACAACCAACCAGCCCTACACAACTTGAAATAACCGCAGCTAAATAAATTTGTTTCATTACTTTTTCCAAATACAATCCATTAAAGAAGTTTCTCACATCGGCTAAGCCGTTGGCACCAACATCGGTGAAATGCTCGAACCTGTATTAGCATCTACACCGGTATCAGCACTTACACCTGTAAAGTGGCCTTACCAATAAAAGCAGTATATCGATCTGACATTTTTTGGCAATGGGGGTTTTAAATCGGTTGATAAAATAAAGCGTTATTTAAACGGGGAAACTCCGTAAATGAACCAATAGCTCAACAGGAGGTGAATAAGTATTGTCGGTGAAATGTATGCACTTTCAAAGATGAACCCAACCATAACTCTCCAGACACAAAAAAGCCTTGCGATCATGCAAGGCTTTTTCTATTTCAATTATCCCATTCTGGAATAGGTTGACAATTATAAGTGTTGTTTAACAAACTTATCGATAGCCTCGAGCGCTATGGCTCGGTTTTTCGGATTCGACATATCATGGTCACCTTCATCCAATTCAATAAATGTCACCTGTTTATCTTCATCCTCCATTTCATCAAACATATTGTCGGATTGATAATATGGAACAACCAAATCATGTTCACCATGAACCAATAACACCGGTGCTTTGATGTCCTTGACGAAGTTTATCGGCGATATTTTTTCGAGATGATCTTCGTCCAGGCTCTTATTAGAAATTACCCTATCCCAATATGAAACGACCCAATGATGACGACCATAATCACGCTTTTCCTGTTTCATCATACGCTCAATATCGGCAAGACCATTAATCGATACCGCGCATTTGTATACATCAGGCGTGAACGCCACTGCGGCGAGTGCGGCATAACCACCGTAACTCGAACCAACGATACAAACACGCTCTGGATCAACTAATCCACGTTTGGCAAACTCGGTCACGGCATCGGTAAGGTCATCATTCATCTTACGACCCCACTCTCCACGGCCCTTAAACAAATGCTCTGGACCAAAGCCTTCTGAGCCTCGAAATTGCGGCTGGATCACCAAATATCCCTGACTGGAAAAATACTGGGCTAGCCAGTGAAAGCCTATCTTGTCATAGGACTCAGGACCACCATGAGGTAGCATAATGGTTGGTAATTTTTTCGCTTCTACGCCTTTTGGCATCGTTAATAACGTCGGAATATTGAGTCCATCGCGGGCATCATACGCATCAACTTTCACTAAATTCACATGTTCATGGGTGATTTTAGGACGAGCCATGCCGAGTGAATCAAGTTTACCACCCCGATATCGTAGATATTGCCCAGAGTTGTCTTCGCCACTCATGTGTATGACGATATTGGCCCAATCAGGCGAATAGTCATTAATTGCTAACGCGTATCCTGGCAGCGCAGCCTGAATACCGCGCATTCTGGCGTTTAATTTTTTATCAAAGAATTCATAACTCGGTTTAAAACCGGAATATTGCACACCATAAACCACGCGATTAATATCCGTTAACACGTGTTCAATATCGCGATCTTCTTTACTAAAATATGGTCCTGATTCACTGCCATCGGCAAGAGACAAGGTATAATACGCCCAGCGACCATGGGCACCATCCTGGCGAATCATAACAATGCTTTTCTGATCTGGGGTTATGCCAGTAAAACCGACATGACGAATATCCGTCTCCTCTCGGAATATCTCAACCCATTCATCGTCGATCCATGCTTCTAATCGATGTAAATTCGCTCTATTATTAAAGCGCTCCCGGGCAAGCATTTCGCCGTTATCATCCACAAAAAAATCGATGGTATCATTAGTGCCTTTTTTATGGCGTTTAGGGCTGCGTCTTTTACTTAAATCCGCTTTGAACAGGCTGTAATTATTTTTATCATCCCAGGCTGGCATATAGGCATATCGTCCATCCGGAGATATCCCTACCACACTACCGACGGACGTTTGTCCTGAATGAATGCCTTTACCTGCAGTTAATAACTGATGTAAGTCTCCCGTTTCTAGGTTAAAGGAAAACGCGGCGCTGACGTCATGTCGCCCATGATAACCAAACATACGAGTATTATTCGATGCCATCAAGACAACACGATCTTCGTCAATAAAATACACGTGATCGGGATTTACTGCAGCGATATCGGCCGCGCGGATCATCTCACCTGTTGTTAGATCCATAACAATCAATAAGTCACGGTCTTCGCTTGCCATACGGTAGGCAAGCTTGGTTCCTGATGGGGACACCCGCATCATGCTTTTTTCTGGGAGTTGGGCGTAATCTGCAAAGGTTAACGGTGCAGAATTTACCGATTGAGATGCTAATAAAACTAGCAGCCCTAAGCTCATGAGCAACGATCTCATATCAATCCTTTAAGGTTATAATTATTATTTCACGCACTACAATATCGAATAATGACATTAAGTAAAAGTAATTCAAACGTCTCACGATTTGTTTGCTCAATGAAAAAATGAAATATGATTTTATTAAAGTTCTGTTAACACCTTACTAACACAACAATAAAACTTTCAGATAGAAAAATCTTAAAAATACCATAGGAAATGTTCAATCATGTACGTGGTTTGTACGTGCAAGGATACGTAAATGTCGTCTGCTGCGTTATTTGGGAACCGCTGACGCAATTTCCTGCTTGTTTAAAGGGCGGCTTTGACCTGGCTCGAGGTTTTTATCCAACGTAATGGCGCCGATGCTAATGCGATGCAGCGCTATAACGGGGTTGCGAAAGCGCCCAAACATGCGCTTAATTTGATGGTATTTACCTTCCGTTAGCCATACGTCTGCCTCGTAGTCGGAAACAATCTTAAGCCTTGCGGGTTGGGTGACAATATCTTCAAAGGGAAAATACATGCCGTTGGCAAATGCTTCAATATAGCTTTCATCTATTGGGTTTTGCAGGGTAACCCGATAGTGTTTGGTCACTTTGTTGTCAGGATGAGACAGGGCTTCGGACCAGCGACTGTCATCTGTAATTAATAATAACCCCGATGTGTTTAAATCCAGGCGCCCTGTTATATGCAAACCGGGTTTATCGGTGACAGGCAGCAAGTCTAGTACGGTTTTATGCTGCTTATCGGTGGTAGCAGACACGACCCCAATAGGTTTATGCAACATAAAATAACGCGGTTCATTGGCTTGCAATACGTTACCGTCTAGGGTGATTTTCGAAAAGCGATTAACTAACACATCCCTATCAACCACCGGTTTATCGTCTACAGCTACCGCCCTTCTAGCGAGCAATATGCGAACCTCGCGACGGTTAAGTTGCAGGTGCTCGGCGAGAAACTTATCCAGTCTTCTGGTTTCCAGTGCCATCTATCGATTGTTTTGTCAGTGATGATTGTTCATTGCATCATAGCGGCCATTAGACAACATGCCTACGATTTTCTGTATCGATAGCAGTACATTCGCTCTGCCTTAACGTCCGTTTAGCCATTGCCAACTCGTTTATGTATTGCTTGATAACACGGGAATTATCAGCGTTGTCTACACTTAGTTAAACTGCAGCAATGTTATTGCCCCAGTTAGCGTTTAATGCACTTGTGAAACTAAAGTAACGCTTAGCCAAATCGGACCATAGATAAATACAATGTTAAAACACTGCGCGACTGTGCTCCTGCTCCTGTTAGCCCTGACAACGCTATCGCCCTTTTCTGCCTCTGTGGCAGGAACGCAGGAAAGCTTGAACACAAAAACGGCTAAACAACCGCAAGTACATACAACCCAGATTGACTTTCAGCAACAAATCCAACCCATTTTGGATAAGCGCTGTGTCGTGTGTCATGGTTGTTATGATGCGCCCTGCCAATTAAAACTGGGGAGCTTTGATGGGATCACCAGGGGGGCGAATAAGGACCCGGTTTATCAAGGCGAACGTATTCTTGCCGCGGACCCAACCCGACTCTTTGAAGATGCGCAAACCACAGAACAATGGCGAGAAATGGATTTTCACCCAGTTCTGAACGAGGGTAACAAAGAAGGCAAGAGAGATCCTTTGCAAAGCCTGCTTGTTAAAATGCTGCAGCAAAAACGCGATCACCCATTACCCAATAGCAAGACGTTACCGGACAGCTTTAAACTGAGTTTGAATCGGAGCCTCGAATGTCCTACCGAAGAGGAACACACTAAGTATCAGAAGAAAACTCCATTATGGGGGATGCCTTATGCCCTGCCTGGCATTAGTCAATCCGAGCATCAACAACTCATTGACTGGGTAAATGCGGGGACTCCCGACAATCGCTCCAACTCACTTGCCAATGCGCTGCAGCAAAAAGTCGATGAATGGGAAGCCTACTTTAATCAAGATTCAAACAAACATCAGTTGGTTAATCGTTACTTGTATGAGCATTTGTTTCTTGCCCATTTATATTTTCCAGAGGCCGAGAAAAGTGACCAACAGCCACAATTCTTTCGACTCTATCGTTCAAAGACGCCACCAGGAAAACCGCTAGAGATCATTGCCACTCGCCGTCCGTTTGACGACCCTAACGTTGCCCGCGTCTATTATCGTTTAATGCCATTGCAAGAAACTCTGGTCGATAAACTGCATATGCCATTTGCATTAACACAAGAACGTCAAGATAAGTGGCACGATTGGTTCTATCAACCACATTATCAGGTGGATAAACTGCCTGATTATATGCCGAAAAATGCCTCCAACCCATTTATTACCTTTGCCGCATTGCCAACGGATGCTCGCTACCGTTTTATGCTTGATGAGGCGCAATATAGCATTATGCAGTTTATCAAAGGGGCGGTATGCCGTGGCCAGATTGCGTTGAATGTGATTAATGATCATTTTTGGGTGGTGTTTTCCAATCCTGATATCGAATTGCCAGAATATGATGAAGTGTTTATGGAAAAAGCCAGGGCGACATTGGAACTGCCAGCGGAAGCGGATAGTAATGCGCTGCCAACAAACTGGCTGGCATATGCCAAAGCTGAGCGTGAATACCTGGATGTAAAGGCCGAGTACATTAAAAATCACCTTGAAGGCCAGCTTCCGATAACGTTAGATTTACTCTGGAATGGCGATGGTAATAATGACAATGTGGCGCTCACCATCTTTCGTCATTTCGATGCTGCTAGTGTTGTTAAAGGCCTGGTGGGTGAAAACCCACAGACGGTGTGGGTGATCACTTACCCTCTGTTCGAGCGTATTCACTATTTACTGGTCGCAGGTTACGATGTTTACGGCAATGTGGGTCACCAGTTAAATAGTCGGGTGTATATGGACTTTCTGAGGATGGAGGGTGAGACCAGCTTTCTCTCTTTACTACCCAAAGCCAATCGCAAAACCGTGCGTGAACAGTGGTACAGAGGCTCGATAAGTCCGGTGGAAAAATACATACAAAATGGCAGTAATTTCGCCCATGAAACCCATATAAAATACCAGACCTCAGAACCTTTGCCGGAGCTACTAGGGATGATTAAAGAGCATGTTGGTGCGGCACAAAGTACGGTTCATACGGTATATCCCGGGTTAACGGATAATGCCATATCAGAGATCAAGGCATTGAATCGTTCTATCGGTGTTGCCGCCTCTATATTACCGCAGGCTTCTCTGGTTCTGGTTCAGGGCAATGATGACACACCGTATATATACAGTTTGTTATCCCATAACGCCTATAGCAATATCTCTCATATCTTTGCTGAAAAAGGCCGTCGCCGTTCAAATGAAGATACCATGACCATGGCCCACGGGGTGATGACATCGCATCCGAATGCGTTGTTTAAACTTGACCACAGCGAGATTGAAGAATTTACTGAGCAGATCCGGCAAATGAAAAACGAATCCGATTATGAAAAGCTGCTGGATAGGTTTGGCGTAAGAAGAACCGATAATAAGTTCTGGGCATTCAGTGATGAGCTACACCGGACCTATCAGCAACAAGCTATCATCAACTTTGGCTACTTTGATTACAACCGCCTGGAAAATCGTTGATCCTGTTTAATCACAGCTTCCGGCACGCACAAAAAAGGCTGTTTAACACAGCCTTTTTTACGAAATAAGCAGTGGTATAGATTAATACCCCTGAGCCTGACCGTCTTTGCGCATTTCACTGGCGCCGTGATAAACGCCGGTTTTAAGGTCTTTTAAGATTGCCTGATAGCCACCAAATGGACCACTAGTGATATGCACTTTATGGCCGCGTTGTTGCAGCGCTTTCACTACATCCGCTTTCACGCCACTTTCCAGCTCTAATACACCACTGTCCTTCATTCGTCCTTCCCAGGTTGGCGAGGTTGAACCTTTGTGATGAAAACGTGCGGCATCGCCGGCTTGCTGTACATTCATATCAAAATCGACAATATTAGTAACCATCTGCACGTGGCCTTGTGGTTGCATTGCGCCGCCCATCAAACCGAAACTCATATAGGGTTTATTATCTTTAGTAATAAACGCCGGAATAATGGTATGGAAAGGTCGCTTGCCTGGCGCATATACATTCGGGTGGCCTTCAGTTAATGAATACTGAGCGCCACGGTTTTGGAAAATAAAACCAAGGCCATCGGCGACAAGTCCTGTGCCCATACCGCGATAATTACTCTGAATAAGGCTAACCATCATGCCATCTTTATCGGCCACCGTAAGATATATCGTATCGCCTTCAATTAATTTAGGGTCACCGTGTTCCACTTCTTTGGCAGCACGTTTCATATCAATCAATTTCGCGCGCTCTTTACCGTACTTTTCTGACAATAAATAATCGAGATTAATCTTTTGATAATCTGGATCAGCATAAAAACGGGCACGGTCTTCAAACGCCAGTTTTTTTGCTTCGGTCATCACATGTAAGTAATCGGCGCTGTTATGGCCCATGCTTTTCAGATCATAGTTTTCTAAAACGGTTAGCATTTGCAACGCGGCAATACCCTGACCGTTAGGTGGTAGTTCCCAAACATCATAGCCACGATAATTGACCGAAGCTGGATCTATCCAGTTACTGGAGTGGCTGGCAAAATCTTCATAGCGAAGTGGCCCGCCGATGCGTTTAAAATAACTATCCATGGTTTTGGCAATATCGCCTTTATAGAATGCATCACGGCCTCCTTTAGCGATTTTTTCTAAGGTATTGGCCAAATTTGGATTTTTAAATACCTGGCCTTCAACTGGCGCGTTACCATCAATCAGAAACGTGGCCTGATAATTAGTGATCTCCTCAATCTCACCTACTTTGAATAGCTTTTCATAGCGCGTTTGATAGATATCCATGTAATAAGCGATAACTTCAGTAACCGGAAAACCCTCTCTGGCATATTGAATCGCAGGAGCTAAGTTTTCTGTCATTGCCAATTTGCCAAACTTTTCATGCAAGGCAAACCAAGCATCAACGGTACCTGGTACCGTAACCGGCGGTGTACCCCAGTTAGGAATTTGTGAAACATCACCAATTTTTTGTTTTAACTGCGCAAGCGTCTGACCTTTTGCGCTGCGCCCAGAACCATTTAAACCATGAAGTTTTTCGGTTTTCGGATCCCAGACAATGGCGAACAAATCGCCACCTATGCCATTGCCGGTTGGCTCCATCAAACCAATCGCTGCATTTGCGGCAATTGCCGCATCCATGGCGGTGCCACCTTGTTGCAGAATATCAATAGCAACCTGGGTCGCTAGCGGATGCGATGTTGCCGCCATACCATTAACCGCAAGCACCGGAGAACGAGTAGCCCAAGGCGCACCGACAACGCGGTCACCTCTTCCATCTTCTCGCATTTGTACCGGCTCACCGGTGACATCATCAATAATAGTGCTTTTATCAATAGTGCTGTCTTTATCAGGGCTGTTTGCCTTTTCAGCGCCAATGGCAGTAGCGGACAGCATCAGTGTGCTGGCAATTAGCAGAGATATTTTCTTCATTCTGTTTCTCTTTCTAGTCAAAATGTTCAGACAGTTCTGAAATTATTGGTTGCGATAAGTATTCGTTATTTATACAACAATCCTCGCAAAGATTGCGATAGGCAAGTAAAAATAGACCAGTGGTTTATTTTTAAGGGTGAAGTATTGTCCACTTGTCTTAGTCGAATTAAATTTGCGAGTTCGACGTATAATTTATAAGGATTTTTTTGAAGCCAAAGATTGAATAGAGTTTATGAGCAGGTCAATAGTTCTAGTGACTCTAGCCTAATAAATTTTTTAATTTTGTGAGTGGTTAAAAAAGTAATTCCTTTATTACAACTAAATATTAAAATCCAAGTCGTGAGGGTGAGCTACGTAACCTTTTGAGTTAAAAATTTTTTACAAGATTCATTCCACTTATTGCTACCACCCGACAATGAAATAACTTTAAGTGAACTAGGCCATTCAAATATTTTCAGGTCGTTTAGGTCTAGTTTTGTTCTACTTAAGCCTACCCAAAACAATTCCTGTTGAGATTCTAACTCAATAAGTTCTGTAAGATTTTTACAATTATCAATAAGCAATCGCTTGAGGCTAATGCCTGACAAATCAATAGACTCTAATTTAGTTTGATCTTCAATGTGGAGACACTCTAATTTTGGGAATCGACTTAAGTCAGAAATCTGATTGAAATTCCTAACTCGTAAAATTCGTAAAGTTTTTAATGTTGGGATCGTTACCTCATTAACGTTATCTCTGCCACCAAGAATGACTTCTAGTTCTTCCAAGTTTTCTAATCTATTAAGAAATTCTAAAGATACTTTTTTACTGATTTGGCTCAGTATCACATGTTTTAATTGCTGTATTGAATTAATAGATTCAATATTTTTAGAGTGTCCTACGACACACAATTTGTTAAGTGATGTTGCATTCTCTAGTGGTCTTAAATCAATGTTCTTTTTCCTACTTTCCGATAGGCTAAACTCCTTAAGCCCTGTCAGTTTTATATTTTTTAGGAAATCCTTGTCGGAAAACTCAAAAACTCCAAAGGACAGAATCTTTAAATTTTCTAAATGATACAGGTTCTCTATGTGTTCTATTTCTAACAGCGCATCAAGAGACAAGTTTTCTACTGCTGGAATATATGCAAGCCACTTGGCATCAAACCCATGTGAATAGTGACCATAAAACCTAACTTCCAGAAACTGTTTGTACTGTATACACAACTCATTTACTTGCTGTAGCAAACGTTTTGTATACATTGGTTCACTAAATTGAATGACAGGGCTTTCTCCACAATCCAAAATCGCTTGTATTTGATCTCCCGAAACCTCACGAGGATCAATAATTCTTTGATATCTTTTAGCTAACTGTATAAATATTTCTCTATATTACTTATAGATAGGGCTCTAATGTTAGTCCTCCCACTTTTGATTCGTATCAAAAATGGAATGGTCAAGCAACTTTTAATGGTGGGACTACCACAGTAATCATGTTGCAGATGGTTGCCGCCGGCCGCGGCTTGTGTGCCCTGCCCGGCTGGCTTGTGGATGAGTACTCTATATCCATGCCAATCCAAAGCCTGCGCTTTGGCGAGCATGGTATCAACAAACAAATATTTGTAGGTATTCGTAAAGAAGAGCAGGATATCGATTACTTGAACGAGTTTACTGCTCAGGCTAAACAAACTAAATAAGCAGAAACCAACTAAAACAACGAGCTCAATAAAAAACGAGCCTGTGCGTTAGCAAAAGGCTCGTTCTAAATGCTTGCAGATTAAGGCTATCGTCTACTGCGCTTGAGTGTCGTTATTCGCTATCGATATACGTCTCAACCGCAGGACATGAACAAATCAGGTTACGATCGCCGTATACGTCATCGATACGGTTTACTGTTGGCCAGAATTTGTTAGCCGCCGCAGCTGCTACCGGGAATACGGCTTCCGCTATCGTATAAGCTCGATCCCAATTGGTATCGGTGATATCCGCTAGCGTGTGCGGTGCATTGTGAAGCGGATTGTCTTCAAGTGTCCATTCGCCCTGCTCTACCTTGCGGATTTCATCACGAATACAGGTCATCGCTTCAATAAATCTGTCTAACTCAACTTTCGATTCCGACTCGGTCGGCTCGATCATCAAGGTACCGGCAACCGGGAATGACATAGTTGGAGCGTGGAAACCATAGTCCATTAAACGCTTAGCTACATCCATTTCAGTGATGCCAGACGCTTCTTTTAATGGGCGCAAATCAACAATACATTCGTGGGCAACACGACCGTTATTACCGGTATAAAGAATCGGGTAATGCTGACTTAACTGATGCGCTAAGTAGTTAGCGTTAGTGATTGCGTACTTGGTGGAATCGGTAACACCTTGTTTACCTAGCAATGCAATATACATATAGGAAATACACAGGATACCGGCACTACCAAATGGTGCTGCAGAAACCGCACCGTTACCTTTCAGTTCGCTGTCAAAATCAACTAGTGCATGACCTGGCAAGAATGGCGCAAGGTGAGATTTCACCCCGATTGGGCCCATACCTGGACCACCACCGCCATGTGGAATGGCGAAGGTTTTGTGCAAATTAAGGTGTGATACGTCAGCTCCGATAAAGCCAGGTGACGTAATACCCACCTGAGCGTTCATGTTGGCGCCATCGAGGTATACCTGACCACCGTGTTCGTGAACGATGTCACAGATTTCTTTGATGGTTTCTTCATATACACCGTGAGTCGATGGATAAGTGATCATGATACAGGATAGGTTGTCAGCCATTTCTTCGGCTTTGGTTTTCAAATCAACCAAATCAACGTTACCTTGTTTGTCACAATCGACAACCACAACTTTCATACCAACCATCTGTGCCGATGCTGGGTTCGTCCCGTGTGCCGACGATGGGATCAAACAAATATTACGGTGCGCATCACCACGGCTCTCATGATATTTATGAATTGCGATCAGACCCGCGTATTCACCCTGAGCACCGGAATTCGGTTGCATCGAGATATCATCATAACCGGTAAGTTCAACCAACCAGTCGCCCAGCTCGTTGATCATCTTGGTGTAACCTGTTGCCTGCTCAAGTGGCGCAAATGGATGCATATTGGCAAATTCAGGCCAGCTAACCGGGATCATCTGTGCGGTAGCATTTAGCTTCATGGTACAAGAGCCCAAAGAGATCATTGAGTGGTTCAATGCCAAATCTTTGTTTTCAAGCTTTTTGATGTAACGCAGCATCTCAGTTTCGCTGTGATACGAGTTAAATACCGGGTGGGTTAAGAACTCAGATTCGCGAACCAATTCTGCTGGAATTGAAGAATGACCACACTCAAGGATTTTCGCATCAAGATCCGCCACATCAAGGCCATGGCCTTCGCCTAGTAAGATGTCGAATAACTGGTGAATGTCATCACGGTTAGTGGTTTCATCGAGTGAAATGCCAACTTTACCGTCTTGATCAACACGCAGGTTAACGCCAGTTGCCAAAGCACGGGTAACAATCTCATCTTTGTTATCAACCGCAAAGGTTAAGGTATCAAAGTAGTTCTGATGAATTGCGGTTAAACCTTTAGTCGCTGTACCTAGACATAGAATATCGGTAAAGCGATGGATCCGATTAGCAATGGTTTTCAGACCTTTAGGGCCATGGTATACCGCATAGAACGCGGCCATATTGGCAAGTAACACCTGCGCCGTACAAATGTTGGAATTGGCTTTTTCACGACGGATATGTTGTTCACGGGTCTGCATTGCCATACGCAATGCATTGTTGCCACGGGTGTCTTTAGAAACACCAATAATACGACCTGGCAATGAACGCTTGTGCTTATCTTTGGTGGTAAAGAATGCCGCGTGTGGACCACCGTAGCCCATAGGCACACCAAAGCGTTGTGATGAACCGATGACCGCATCCGCGCCTAGCTCACCTGGTGCTTTTAACATAACCAGGCTCATGATATCGGCAGCAACGGCAACGATACCTTTTTTCGCCTGTACGTCAGCAATAATAGTGCTGATATCGGTGATTTCACCTTCCGCACCTGGGTATTGCAATAACGCACCGAAAATATCGTGTTCCGCCGCCGTTTCTGCAGCGCCTACAACAATATCAAAACCAAACATCTCGGCACGCTGTTTTACCACGTCCATGGTTTGTGGGTAGACACTATCGGCAACAAAGAACAGGTTGGATTTTTTGTTCTTGGAAACACGCTTAGCAAGCGCCATGGCTTCTGCTGCTGCGGTTCCTTCATCCAGTAATGAGGCACTGGCAAGTTCAAGACCTGTCAGGTCGATACACATTTGTTGATAGTTCAACAAGGATTCTAAACGACCCTGGGCAATTTCTGGCTGATACGGGGTATAGGCCGTGTACCAACCTGGATTTTCCAAAACATTACGCAAAATAACGTTAGGAGTCAGCGTTGGGAAGTAGCCTAATCCGATATATGAGGTATTTACCGTGTTTTCACTGGCCAATACTTTTAAGTCGCTAAGGGCTTTTACTTCTGTCTTGCTTTCGTTGATATTAGGTAAGTCAGACAGGCGAATACTTGATGGTACGATTTCATCAATTAACGCATCAACCGAATCCGCACCAATCTCATTAAGCATGGCAGTGGTCTGTTCGGCATCAGGGCCAATATGACGGCGAATAAAATCTTGAGTTTGTTCTAATTGTGTCAACGATAGAGTAGACATAAACAACAGGTCCCGAATAAAGGTTTTAAATCAAACGGTGTGAATTTTTGACGATAAGTGTGCAAAAACCGAAAGCCGTTAAAAACAACAAGCCCCGGATTACGCTAATTCATAGTCCAGGGCTTTAACATATTAATATTGTTGATTAATCTTCATCAACAACGTTTTGGTAGCCTTCCGCATCCAATAGTGCGTCCAACTCGCTGGCATCGTCCAGTTTCACTCGGAACATCCAACCATCACCAAATGCGTCAGAGTTAACAAGCTCTGGGCTATCTTCCAGATCTTCGTTAATACCAACAACTTCACCACTGACAGGTGCATAAATATCTGAAGCGGCTTTCACAGATTCTGCGACAGCAACATCATCACCGGTGCTAATTTGATCGCCAACTTCCGGCAATTCAACAAATACCATGTCGCCTAGTAGCTCTTGGGCGTGTTCGGTGATACCAACAGTTACCGTGCCGTCACCTTCGTTACGTACCCATTCGTGGGACGACGCATATTTCAATTCAGAAGGAATGTTGCTCATTTTGTGTTCCTAAAAATAAATGATTTTAAATCTGTTTATAATTCCAGGCTGAGGACCTAATCAACCCCGGCCGACCTTAGTGTAAACGCGTTAGGTTTAGTTTAGAAAACTTTTTTACCATTGCGTACAAAACTTGGCTTAATGACTTCAACATTCACCAGTTTCTTACGCATTTCAACCTGAACTGTATCGCCTATTTTCACAGCGCGTGGTACGCGTGCCATGGCAATACTATGACCTAGAGTTGGAGAGAAAGTGCCAGATGTGATCACACCTTCACCTTGCTCGGATACAACCTTCAAACCAGAGCGTAAAACGCCTTTCTCAGTAAGCACTAAACCGACAAGCTTCGGCTGGTCGCCGGCAGCTCGTTGTGCGGCTAATACATCACGACCGATAAAATTACGATCTTCTGGTTCCCAACTAATGGTCCAGGCCATGTTTGCTGCTAATGGCGAAACACTCTCGTCCATATCCAAACCGTATAAGTTCATACCAGCTTCCAGACGCAAGGTATCACGGGCGCCAAGACCGGCAGGTTTCACGCCGGCATCTAATAATTGTTGCCAAAAGTCTGCCGCCATATCTGCTGGTAAGGCGATTTCATAGCCATTCTCACCGGTGTAACCGGTCGTTGCGATAAATAAATCGCCGGCTTGTACGCTGAAAAATGGCTTCATGCCATCAACCGCTGCGGTTTGCTCAGCATCTAATAAGGTAGCAACCTTCGCTTTTGCCTGTGGGCCTTGAATGGCAATCATCGCAAATTCAGGACGCTCAGTAACGGTCACGGTAAAGCCTTCAGACTGCTTGTTGATCCAGGCCAAATCTTTTTCACGCGTTGCGGAGTTAACCACTAAACGGTATTCCGTATCGGTGTAGTAATAGACGATCAGATCATCAATCACACCGCCTTGTTCATTACACATACCGGTGTAAAGTGCTTTACCGGCAACTTCCAATTTAACGACATCGTTAATCACTAAGCGACGCAGGAATGCTTTTGCATCCGCACCCTGGACATCAACAATCGTCATGTGAGACACATCAAACATACCAGCATCGGTACGCACTGCATGGTGCTCTTCGATTTGTGAACCATAATTGATTGGCATTTCCCAACCATAGAAATCCACCATTTTGGCGCCAGCTTCAAGATGTTTGGCGTGTAATACCGTTTTATTTGTCATAAGAGGTCACTTAAATCTACTCGGATTTTATCGATTATGAACAGGCGTTTTGCCTACTTAAAAAATTGCCAAAAATTATACGCCCACAAAGTATAAGGATCAATGAGTAGTTACGCACTTTTAAAATAAAAAGCCGAATAAACCTTTAGTTCCATATTTAATTTGGATAATCGTGACCTGTCAAAATTAAATTCAGGATAATCCCGGATATCAATCAACAATAAAAACAAACTTCCCCCGGAATCACCTGCAAGGTCGCGCTAGCGAAATAGTGGACATCCCCTTATCGCACCAGAATAACAACCAATACAGCATGAACAATCTAGGGGCTGTCTGATATAGTGATGTATCACTTTTTACTTAAGCACTTAAATTCGTTAATTAAATCAAGCCCTTAAATTAAGTGCTTAAATTAAGTTCTTAAATTAAGTGTTTAAAGCTATGGGCTCTGAGTTTATGGGAAGGTTACAGTCATGCAAGGATTCTTAATCACCGATATATTCGGCACAACTCCTGCGGTGCACGCCATGAATGATCGATTGGGTGGGTCATTGTTCATAATCGATCCCTATGACGGTATTGCTCAGAATTTTACCAATGAAACAGCTGCCTATCAGCACTTTCAACAGCATGTCGGTGTTAACCGTTATGCCGATATTATCGCGGGTTATTTGTCGCAGGCGGCCAACAAAGATCAAATTCTCATTGGCTTTAGTGTCGGTGCGTCAGCGCTATGGAGGTGCCTGACTCAGCAACCACCTAAGTCGCTGCAGGGAAAGAGCCTGCAAACAGCGGCGCTATTATTTTACGGTTCGCAAATACGTCATATGCCGGTTAGTGTGCCTTGTGTGCCAACCAACATTGTCCTGCCTTGTTCGGAACCACATTTTAGTATCAGCGCCCTTGCAACGTCACTTGTGGACGTGGAAAACGTAAACGTCACAAACAGCGAGTACTTGCATGGGTTTATGAATGAGTTGTCTGATAACTTTGATCGTCAAGGATATCAACAATATCTTGCCCAGCTACAAGCTCTGATGAAATAAATGCGCCGCCACTATGGACGGGGACGCTATTTGCGAGCGAGGAGATGCACTGTGCTGGTAGAACGTTCCAGAAACGCACCCTCGCAATAGCACAAGTAATAGGTCCACAAACGCTTGAAGGTGTCGTCATAGCCAAGTTGGCTGAGTTCCGGCCAGGATTTAAAAAATGCCTGGCGCCAATCCGCGAGCGTTCTTGCGTAATCCAGGCCAATATCGGATATTGACTCAATCACCATTTCGGTATTATCAGCAATCTGCTGGCTCATCAATTGAATCGAAGGAAGACAACCACCAGGGAAAATATAACGTTGGATAAAATCCACATTATTACGATAATAATCGAAGCGCTGATCGGCAATGGTTATGGCTTGAATCAACATTTTGCCACCGGATTTCAAACGCGCATTACACTGGCTAAAAAAGGAATCAAAGTACTCGTGTCCCACCGCTTCAATCATTTCAATCGAAACCAGTTTGTCGTACTCCCCTTCCAGTTCACGATAGTCTTTTTTCAATAACGTGATCCGATCCTGTAAGCCTAGCTCGTTCACTTTTGCTTGTGCATAGTTGTACTGCGCTTCAGAAATTGTGGTGGTAG
Source organism: Thalassotalea litorea (assembly GCF_005843925.1). Lineage (GTDB taxonomy): Bacteria > Pseudomonadota > Gammaproteobacteria > Enterobacterales > Alteromonadaceae > Thalassotalea_A > Thalassotalea_A litorea_A. The sequence goes on along the minus strand of NZ_VCBC01000003.1, from coordinate 392,052 downwards.
TAACCCGACAGCCATAATTTTGCGCGGCATAAATCGCCAGTCCGCCCCAACCTGTGCCAATTTCAAGCAGGTGATCGTTGTCGTCCAACTGCAATTGTTCACAAATTGTCGCCAGCTTATGTTGCTGGGCTTGGGCAAGCGTTGCCTCTTCGCTTGGGTAAATTGCCGAAGAGTACATCATCGATTCGTCCAGAAAGCGCGTATAAAGTTCATTACCTAAATCATAGTGCGCGAGGATATTGCGCTTTGAACCTGATACGGTATTGCGGTTACGACGATGGAATAAAGCATTTTTCACTTTACCAATCCACGCCATTTTCGACTCCATAGAATCGGTCACCTTTTGCGCTCTTGCAAAAATGCGAATCAAAGATGTCAGATCATCGCAGCTCCAGCGATTATCGATATAGGCTTCTGAGGCGCCTATACTGCCACCTTTGACAAAACTGGTGTATACACTGACATCATGCACCTTAATTTGCGCTTTGATATCACTGCCTTGCACACCAAAATGAAAATGCTTGTCACCTTCGATCAATTCAAGCTGCCCATGAGTTACCTTGGCTAACGCACTATGTACTAAAGCCCGACAGCGACGTTGAATAAAAGTTAACTGCTCTGGAGTTACAATCGCGCTTATATGTTCCACATTTTGTTCCATGTTTTGACTCGCATTTTGACTCATGTTGTGATTCGTAATTTGAAGTGAATTTGCTTCTAGGGCTTTCACAATAAAACTCTCTTTAATCATCAAGCTAAATTATTACCACGGGGTTGCAGTTGCACCGCGCCTCACTATACCGAACTAGTTAGATGTACTGTGAGGTACAAAAGGCACCTTCTTCAACCAAAGCTTCAAGGCTTGCCAGTAGATGGTGACGCATATCTTTAATGTCATTGCTGGTAAGCTACGCCATACCGAAAAAATTGCCGAAGCGGTTAATGGTTGCCGAGACAAGGCCATGGTGGCATCAAACAATTTTTCACTGTTGTGATTCTCTATATGCACCAGCAACTGGTTCGAAGAATCTTTTCGAGGTTCCTGTAGCGTCGACGCAATCATTAATTTGGGCGCTTTCACTTGCCAATGGTATGACATATCCAAACTCATAAATGGTGAGACATGAAATGCTTTTTTTGTCGGAACTACCGAATTTAAATCCACTAGATAGTAATGTCGCTCATTCCACGGCGTGTTGCTCACTTCCGCTAACATGTAAACCGGCTGGTTATGTTTGTCATAGCAAAAGAAAAAATTCGCCGGACTAAAATACAACCCGAAACATCGTCCCTGAATGGTCATCATCACCTTACCACCGGGCCAGGTTCCACCCAATGCCTCTACTTGTAAACGAATACGTTGACCAAGGTCATCCGGTTCACCTTGCACATAATCTTCTTGCTTAATGCGGATTGGTTTGTACCAGGCTCGACCCAACCAAGCATTTTCTAATTGACCTTGTTGCCACTCATCTAAATCGATAACCAGCATATATAACTTGTAATTAAATCCATGGTATACCGGCTTGAGACGACGATGCCGAACATTACCCGAATAAATACCGCTGTTTATTGTAAGTCCTTCACTCATAACGGACATCCAAACCGCTCACCAACATCAACCGCCGAACGCACGCCATCTTCATGAAAACCGTTGTACCAATAGGCACCAGCAAAATGGGTTCGATTCTTCCCGCATATTTTATCGCGCTGCTGTTGCGCTTCCATACCGGATGTTGAAAATACCGGATGCTCATAGATGTATTCTTCAAGTAGTTTCTCTTGGGCAATGGCATCGCTCTGATTCAATGTCACGCAAAAAGTATGTTCACTTTCGATATGCTGAAGAATATTCATGTTATAGCTAACACTCGCTGGACGTTGGCGATTGTTATCTAACATGTAATTCCAACTCGCCCAGGCTTTTTTGCGCTTCGGCAAGACGGAAACATCGGTATGCATGGCCACGCTGTTTTTACTGTAAGGCAGGGCCCCGAGCACATTTTTCTCAGCTTCATTGGCATCTCCTAACAGTGCTAATGCTTGGTCGGAATGACAGGCAAGCACGACCTCATCAAACGATTGCTTTGATCCATCGGCGAATTCAATACGAACCTGCTGAGTTTCGCGATAAATACCGGTAATGTCGGTGTTAAGATGGATATTGTCTTTGAATTTACGGATCAGTGGCTCAATGTAGGCGCGCGAACCGTTTTCGATAACGTACCATTGGGGGCGGTCAGCAATGTTAAGCAAACCATGGTTGTGGAAAAAACGGATGAAGAAATCCAATTGAAACTCCATCATTTGTTCAATGGAACTGGACCATATTGCCGCACCCATAGGCAAAATATAGTGCTGGCTGAAATAATCCGAAAAACCCTGTTCCGATAGAAAATCACCAAGCGATTTATCCGAAGGAATATCGCCGCTGCTGTACAATTGTTTGCAGCGTTTGTTAAAGCGCAGGATTTCTCGGATCAATTGCCAGAATTTGGGACGGAAAAAGTTACGTCGCTGAGCAAACAGAGTATCAAGGTTATGGCCATTGTATTCCATTTTCGTATGACGATTATGTACCGAAAAGCTCATCTCGGTTGCTTTTTTGTTCACCCCCAATTGGCCAATCAATTTTAGAAAATTGGGATACGTTTTGTCATTGAACACAATAAACCCGGTATCGACAATGTATTCTTTGCCATCAACCGCAACATCTTTAGTGGCAGTATGCCCACCGATGTAGTCATTTTTTTCAAAGACGGTGACCCGATGCTTTTGACTGAGTAAATAACCACTGGTCAATCCGGAAATACCGGAACCAATTATCGCGATATTCTTTTTCATCTATTTATTTTTCCTTGTTAACAACCAACACCACCAGCTGAATGGCATGCACGCCAATAAACGCAGCAAATAGGTAAAACGTTTTGGAAAATCGAGGATTTTTTTTCGTTTTTCGACCCCTACATATATCCGCTGGGCTGCCTGCTCTGCTGTCAGTAAAAACGGCATAGAAAAGTCGTTTTTATCGGTGAGCGGGGTTTTGATGAATCCCGGTTGAACTAAGGTGACAGCAATATTTTCGGGTGCTAAATCGATCGCCAGAGTTTTTGCAAGGTAGTCAATTCCGGCCTTTGAGGCACCATAGGCTTCGGCTCTGGGTAAGGGTAAGTAAGTCACACTGGAGCTGACAAAAACCAATTGCCCACCGCGACGAATTTTGCCAATAAGGTGCTCGAGGAGATCTCCCATGGCCAGTAAATTCACCCCGATAACACGTTTGAACAACGCGCCATCGAAGTTCGCCGCGTTATCGATGTATTCACAATCTCCCGCGTTTAGAATGACAATATCAAACGCTTCTAATGTTGAGCTGGCCTCAATCACCTGTTCACTGTCAGTGATATCAAACGCCAGCGATTTGAGATTATCATGGTGGTTGCAGAGCTCAGATAAACGTGCTTCATTGCGACCACAAGCCGTCACCGAAAAGCCATTGCGTGCGTAATGCAACGCCAAGGAGCGACCTATTCCCGATGTTGCACCGGTGATCAGAACCTGTTTCATTGGCCTGCTCTTACTTTCACGATTTTAACAAAACGCCCCAACACCGGTATGTGCTCGTACAGCATTGCGCCAACATCGAGATAATCCCGATGGTAGACAACCTTGTCGCCTTGAGCCCTTAACCGAGAATGTCCTTCAACCTCAACAGGGTTACCACCATTAAGGCGGGGGTGTATGAATGACATGCGCCAGTAGATCGCCGCTTCCTGGTCGTTGTGCATGACATCGTCAATCACAAACTGACAGGTATTTAAGTTGGTATACAGCGCCTGAAAATATTCGATTAACTGCTTGCGCCCTGAAATCGTATGAAGAGGGTCCTGGAAATGAACATCTGGGGTATATACCTGCAACAATTTTGACAAATTGTCTGTTCCAAGCCCCTGGTACACATCAATAAACGATGCTAACCATAATGGGTGACTGTGTCGGGGTTTTAACGACTCTGGAGCTTTGCCAGTCGCTTCTAACTTTTTACCATCCATATTCAAGACTTGCCCCTTGCCTTTTCTAATCGAAGATTCCATAAGTCCTCAGCTAACTTGAGTTATCGGGGCTAGCGGCAGGCTTTATACGCCACCAGCGTAAATTCTCTGGCTTGCTTATGATCTACGATAGCCGATCTGTACAAATTTTCACAATTATTATCAGTAAGATACTGATGTGGAAAGTGAATATGACGATCGGGGACCTGCGCCAGTTCTGGTACATAGGTACGTATGAACTCCCCACAGGGATCAAAATTCTGGCTCTGACGAACCGGATTAAAAATACGAAAATAAGGTTGGGCATCACATCCCGTCGACGCCGCCCATTGCCAGCCACCATTATTCGCGGCAAAATCGCCATCGATGAGCTGCTCCATGAAATATTGTTCTCCCCAGCGCCAGTCGATTAACAAGTCTTTCGTTAAAAAGCTTGCCACAACCATTCTCAGCCGATTATGCATCCAGCCCGTTTGGTTTAGTTGACGCATCGCCGCATCGACCAACGGATAGCCGGTATTGCCCTGACACCACAGGGTAAATTCATCGGCATTGTTGCGCCATTGCAAACGATCGTAAATAGGGTTGAAATTATCGCCTTTGATTAAGTCGGGGTAGTGAAACAGCAAGTGGCGATAAAATTCGCGCCAAATCAGTTCGTTTAACCAGACAAAAGCGGAAGTCTCTTGTTGTTCCAATACCAAGGGATGGGATTGGATCAACAAACGCAGCAATAAACGGGGACTAATAGCACCAATGCTTAAGCAAGGTGATAACTGAGATGTGGCGGGCAAACATGGAAAATCACGCCCCTTGGCATAGTCTTTGATTGTATCTTCCAACCAAAAACTGAGTGCCCCTGACATAATCTGTTCGGCATTTGGCCAGACATCGGAGCTTTTGGCTAGCGCGCTTCTGCACGCTTTAATTGTATTGATCGCATCGTTATTGGAAATGGATAAGTTCTGTGACGGGGTAATCGCTACAGGATTTGCGAAACAGTCAAAGCCCTGATCTACCAGCCTTTTGATCCAAGCTCGCTTAAACGGGGTAAATACCCGATACATTTCGCCGGCACCGGTGAGTACTTTCCCTTTAGGAATAATCACATCGGCTTCGCTTAACTCAAGGTCCAGGCCCAGCTTAGCCAATGTTCGGTCTCTGCTCACCTCGCTGAGCTCGAGCTCTGCATTAGCGTAAATCGTGTCGTTCAAATTCTGTCGCTGTTGTGCCGTTGCCCAATCTCGCAGCCAATGAATTTGACCGGTGAAATCGCTCACCTCAATAAAATGAAAACGAACGCCAAGTTCCGCGAGCTGCTGTGCAAGTAAGATCAGATGTCGATAGATAAAATCACGTTTGATCGGGCTTTGATGATGCTGTTGCCATTGTTTTTCACAGCCCAAAAAGACTGCCTCGGAACAACCTTTTTGCAATGCTGCGGAAAGCGCAGGATTATCATGCACGCGCAAATCATTTCGAAACCAGAAAAGCATTAATGGCCGTAACGCAATTTCAAGGACACTGGATGTGGCTGTAGATAAATCTGTTGAGCAAGGTAATCCTTAGGATACTCCATCAGGTAATGCTTGATCATCGTTAATGGCACCATCAAAGGCGCGAGTCCTGCGCGGTAGTCTTCAATATGCTGGCACAACTCCTGCTTTTCGGCGCCAGTCAGTTCATCTGAGAAGTACCCTTGAATATGCTGCAAAGTATTTGCATGTCCTTTACGGGATGCAATTTTTTTCATCGCAGTCATCAGTATCGCCAGGTACTGCTCACCAATGTCGTCAATATCTCCGTTTAAGGTAGCCAGTAAACGCCCGGCTCGCTTATACCCGAGGATGTCATGGGACATTAACAGGTACTTGTATTGGCTGTGGAATACCAAAAGCTTGTGCTTGGTCAGGCCCGAGGCCACCAGAATTTGATAATGTTTGTAAGCGAACACCCGGGCGACAAAGTTTTCCCGAAGTTTCGCATCGTTCAAACGTCCATTTTCCTCACATGGCAGGTGTGGATAACGGGTCATGATCTCTTTGGCAAAAACACCAATGCCATCGGAGGTTGAACCTTTGCCGTCTTGAGAATAAACCTTCACGCGCTCCATACCACAGCTTGGACTTTTGGCGCAGAACACATAACCACTGATATCGGCAAGTTTTGGCGCAACCTCCTGGCCATAATTGCGGAGTTTATCAGTAACATCCATGGTGCCATCGGGACGACTAACGTGAATAATGCCGTCGACATCAATTTGACGGACCGTTGGGCGAGGAACAGGAAGGCCAATGGCGACTTCCGGACAGTAGGGCACAAAATTTACGTGCTGGCCAAATTCGTTTACACAAAACTGGCTACGCTTGTGGCTCGCATCAAAGCGGACTTTCTGGCCGATTAAACAGGCGCTAATACCGATATTAATGTCAGAATCAAAATGCTGGTGAGTCATCACATCCTCCAATGCTTGTCAGAAGGAATCCGGCCACGTCAGTGACCGGAGGGATTAGTCTTAGTAAAGCAGAGAACCAAACGGATTCAATAATTTTCCGAAACCTTGCGTGAAGTGCAAGGCATCACTGACCACGGTTAGGCATAAACACCCATCTTCCGTTTTAGGGTTGTGTTGATGCGAACCATCGAGCCAGATAAAATCGCCCGCCTGATAGGTACCCATGTCATCGCTAAATTCACCATCGAGTAATAACGTCAGCTCAAACCCTTTGTGAGTATGCTCTGGGATCATGCCGCCAGGCTGAATTTGCATTAAGCTGGTGTGGATCTCACCCTCGCCAAGCTCAATTCGAGCTCGGTTTAATTTTCCAATACCGGAAAAACTTCCGATCGCCATCGACTGCAAGGGCCTTGGCATTTTATAACTCTTGTCTTTTATCTGAAACTCTTTGGCGACATAACCTTCGCCAAGCTCTGCAATTGACTCGTCATCGGTAATATCATCAATCAATGACATAATGTCCGCAGTCTCATTGAAAGAATCCTGCTGGCCCATTTGCGCTGGTTGATCGAAGCTCTGCTCCGCATATTGCTCCGTTAATTCGCCAACCTGTTGTTGGCACACTGGACACATATCAACATGGATACTAATCGCAGCGGATAATGATGCTGGAAGCTCTCCTGCAGAAAATGACTGTAATAAATTTGTCGTTGGGTGATGCTTAATCATCATGCTCTCCCACTTGTTGATCTGATAACTGCTGCTTTAACTTGGCTAAGGCAAGTCGCAACCTTGATTTCACCGTGCCAAGGGGCAGGTTTAGATGTTGAGCAAGCTGCTCTTGCGACATTTCCAGAAAGTAAAAACCTTTTACGACTTGTTTCTGGTTCTCCGGTAACTTATCCAGGTGAGCCAGAATCTGATTCTGTTGCAAATGATCCGCGTACACATCCGTTTCTGCACTTTCGGCTTCCACTAATGGCCAGATATCCTCACTGAGGTTATCTTCCTTTTTGGATTTTATTTTGCGCAACATATCAAAACTGACGTTACGCATAATGGTATAGACCCAAGTCGTAGGAGCACCTTTTTGCGGCGAATATAGATGTGCTTTGCGCCAGACATTTGACATCGTTTCCTGCACGACTTCGTGTGCCTGGGCTTCACTGCTAAATTGCTGATGAGCAATGCGCTGTATCTTCGGAGCGAAAAATTTAAAGAGCCCAGTAAAGGCAATTTTATCTCGCTCTTCAGCAACGGCTGCCAGCCAATCGGCTAATTGTTGATGGTTATTATCAGGATTCATAGTTCTATTATTAGAGCGAGAACCCTGATTTGGCAATCTATTTGCACGTGTATTTGTATTTGCGCTTGTATCTGTTTGCATCGTGAGTAACTCAATCGTTCAACCCAGTTAAATCATTCTACGAGACCGCTCGCGTTAAAGATCAGTTTTTTCTTCGTGATGTTCGATAATCACAGTGGCGAGAAAACTCATCGCTTTGGAAAAGCTGTCAGGCTCGATAAAACAACATTTGTTGTCGAAATTAATAGGGATCAGTTCTAACCAACGGCTACATACCCACACTGGAGAATCAAACTCAGGTTGTGGATACAAGCTGGCATAATTTGGATTGTCGTCAAAAAATTTACTCAACTCATCGGCGAGTAATTGACTATTGGCCGAATTAGGTTGCCCCGGCCAATGCTGAGAAAGTGTAATTGGCGCACGCAGAAGATTATCTTCGTCACGATATGTTTCACCGATATTGACAATGGCATCGCATTTAACGTCGATATACAACAAGCCGTCGTCACCATTTTGAAAATCAACAACCGTGACATGGCTGCCCCAACGGCAACATTGATTTTCATCTTCTTTTGCAAACTGACTGATAACAAAACCATCACCGGTCACGGCCTGCTTCACCATCTTAATGTAACGCTGCTCAAAAATTCGTAATCGAGTGATACCACCAGGAAGAAGATAAATGGGTAATGGAAAAATAACGAGGTTCATAAGTGCTTCCGTTGTTCTACTCATACCTTTTAATACGCATTTACCTAAGAAAACGATCAAAAAAAATGTGCGAATGCTGACTTCCAATTCGGCATCATAAAGCGATGATTGCTTTCCTCACCTTTAACTGCCAACGCCATACCGTTAAGAATCCTTTGACTGCTTTTTTGACGGAAATAAGCGTCAAAAAAGCCCACAAGATAAATCATGTGGGCTTTTCTGGGTTCTTTGCAGATCACGCGGATATGTTATTCAGTAAACGCATCCATCAAAATTAAGTTTGCCGGCATTCCCATTGGGTTATCAACGGCAGTAGCCGCGTAGATTTTGCCCCCCATCAAGGAGATAACACCTGTGTCGATAGCAATTGTATCGGTACCAGTAAGCGTTACCTGCACTACGTAATCGCCAGGAGGTAAAGAGACGAAACCGGTATCGGCTTTGAATGGCACATCGCTCCACACCGGCGACGCATTGCTAATATCGCCATCGGCAGTGACGTAAATATCAACGTTGCCTACCGAAGGATGAGCGTGGGTTAAACGAACCTGTGCTTCGGTCGCCACCATGCGTGCGTCATCGACTTGCACATAATATTCAAGGGCCGCATCGTCATTACCGTCAAGAGTACCAACGGCATTGACCGTATATTTCATATCAGCTTCGAGCATTAAATCACCGCTAATGCCGACGACATTGTTGTCGGCCGATAACACGGTATCTACCATATATGTGCCCGGATCGACGGGTACATTTCCAGTGACGCCGGTAAACGGTGCATTACTCAGCGCATTCACTTTGTTACCATCCACTAAAATATCAACGTTTGGCACGTCTGCTGCAGCGTGCACGACACGCACCCAGGCTTGCGTCCTGTCATCGATGATTTTCAACGTGTCAGTACCATCATTGGCAAGCAAAAATACTGGAGAAGTTGGTACGCCGGTATTGGTCGTCGCGGCGACGAACAAGTCAGCGCCAGCAGGCAAATCAGGCAATACCGCGTCGAAAGCTACAGCTCCCATGCTATCACCTTCAGCAACAACCAGACGGACTCTGTATACGCCAGCCGGCACTTCAACCTGACCAGTCACATCGCCATAGGATAAGGTCGCCAGGGGCTCACCCAGCTCATCGTCTGCTCCGGTCACATGTAAGTTCACCATTGGCGCAATGGAAGAACCATGCAGAACCTGAACACGAATGTTGCCATCACCAACGGCACTAATGGGGTTCGCGATAACCGCAGGAGCTAGGTCCATGTTCGTTACCGTACCGTGGGCAAAGACGGTGTATTCCGTGTCCGCCGTCAAATCCACATCGCCTAAATCTAACACTTGCGTGGTTGTGTCATCGGCAAGAATTGCTTCCACTGCTAACGGGTAGGTGCCAGCGTCGAGCGATAAAAAGCCCGAACCCATGGCAAAGTCTAACCCGGCAAGGGCATCAACAACACTACCTCCAGCCAGAACGTTTACGGCAGGAGCATCCGGTGAACCGTGGATCACACGCACCATAGTTTGTGGCGCTGTGGGCTCTGGAGGTGTAATGGTAGAAGTACCGTTATCGTCGTCATCACAACCGCTGATGACGCCAACTAGAAAGACTGGTAAAATGATCTTTAAGATCCTTTTCATTTTTGTTTCCTCATGTGTAAAGTTCGAAGTCGCATTCAACCTTACGGGGAGAAAAATGATTAGGATCATTTTTTATTTTCATGAGTAATTCAAGCAGTTAAAACTTCGCGTCGCTATTCTCGCTACAAGCTGCAGAACACCAGTATTTTTCCCGAAAACATTCCTAAATATGCTGTCAGCGTTAACTGTGGATTTATTCAACTCTGACCAGCCGTCAATCCTCAGACAGACCTGCAAAGAAACAATAGAAACTGAAATTGATGCGTCCGGAACGTCAAAATCAAAAAAGCCTCATCTCGATAACATCGACACGAGGCTTATGATTGACTATGCGATAGTGATTCATCAGCCTCACTACCGAAGGAATGTCAGACGATGATACCAACCGAGAAAAGGTTATACCTTAAAGAATATTTTTTTCCGGTACAGGTAATCCAGCACCCAATAACTTACGAACAAAAAGCTGATCGCAAACATCAACGAGCCGTTGTAATTACCAAACAACGGTTGCAACACATCTGAGAATAACCAATCACCAAGGCTACTGTCGGCCACAGGGATCATCATTAACAATCTGGCCAATACTCCCGCAAACATGTAAAAGAAGATTGCATTGGCGCCACAAACCACGAAAGGCGCACTCCAGTATTTCTTACCCTTAATATCAATCAACCAGGTAAGGGCTGCCAATGTTAACAATGCCCAGCCACTACTCATCACCACAAAACTCGATGTCCATAACGCTTTGTTAATTGGAAATACCAGCCCCCAAAGCTCGCCAACAATGGCACAGACCAGACCGATAACCAGCATTTTTTTGGCTTTACCAGCAAGAGTCAGCGCCTTATTGGTCAAAATATTGCCGGTGAACACACCCGCCAGACAACCACTAATGGCCGGTAATGTGCTGATCAGCCCTTCAGGATCAAAAGCAAAAGGTGTTGCGGATGCATAGTACAGATGTTTAGCAGAAAAGACGTAATTATCGATAAAAGCCGGCAGAGAATTACCAAATTCCAGCAGCCCGATATAAGTATTACCGGCGCTATCCGAATATGGAGTAAGCATGACTAACGCCCAATACCCCAACAGCAATCCAATGGCCCACAGCCAGCGGCCTAGATTTTGCCAGTACAGCACAATAAACACCGTGGCAAAGTAAACCAGACCAATTCGCTGTAACACGCCCATTACCCGCATTGAAAATAGCTTGGCATCAACCCAGCTAAAATCAGGATCGCTAAAATTGTAATAAAATAGCGCCAAAAACAGCCCTAAAGCGAACAGTTTCACTGCCCTAACAAAAGCATGTTTAAGCAAAAATAGTTTGTCGGTACCTTTGGCCAGTTCGCGATTCATTACGATTGCCACCGATACACCGGCGATAAAGATAAAGAATGGAAAAATAAGATCCGTCGGTGTCCAGCCATGCCATTTCGCGTGCGCCATTGGCGCGTAAACGTAGGACCAGCTTCCTGGGTTATTGACTAAAATCATCGCAGCGATGGTGATACCGCGAAATACATCCAATGCCAGTAATCGGCCTGGAGGTAACTGGTCGATTACGTTGCGGGCATAGCCCGAAAAAATATTACTCATAAATTAATCTTATTATTCTCAATTCAATCAATCGTTGTTGTTGTCAGGCTATCCGAGGTCCGCTCGACGCTGACCGGTAGTCGCCCGGAGGCTATTATCTTGCCTGTAAGTAATTTTGCCAATGCCGAAAACGCAGGGCCTACCGCCTGCACATTGCCATTGTTTTTGTTTTTGTCACTGCCAAAATCTTCAGTGTGGACATTATATGAGAAGGTAGCGATAAGTGCATCACTATACTGCTCGTATCGAGACATTTCATAGGGTGCACGCAGACTGACAAATATGGTGCTCTTATTATTGTCTTTCGCCAATCTTAACAGACTTTCTATTTGGGTATCTTGGTCCGCCTTGCTAAGGGGTTGCACGCCTCTGGCTTGTAATTCAATGTCTTCCATCCCGCCCATTTCCACGGCACTTTGTTTCGGAGTGATGTTTGCCACCAAAAAAACATCCGCCTGGAGCATATGATGACGCGTTTGCTGATACTCAAACTGATGGAGATCACTGCAAGTGACCGTCAACCTGGAATTTTGTAACTTTAAGGCCTGTTCAAGCGCCCGGCATTTCCCTAAATCCGGCATTAGTAAATGCACCCGTTGATCCGATTGAATTGGCAGAACCTGTTCATTTTTAACCTGAACCAAAGATTGCTCCGCTAATGCTTGTTCGAGCTGACGATGTGCAGGGTTGCCGACCACGCCATTGGCAATCGCCTGATTTTCACTTAGCTGATTTTCGGAAAAATCACTAGATAGCTGTTGTTTAAGTCGAAAGATTCGTTCAACCGATTCAAGTACCTGAATTTGCGATAAACGCCCTTCGGCAACGGCAAGTTCTAACTGATCCAGCGTCTGCGCTAACAATTGAATATCTTCTGCTTTACGGATCCGAAATGGCATCAGAGCGATGTCACTACCGGCATTGAAAGTTTCGATAATCGCATCAATGGGCTCAAAAAAATGACTGATACCTGCCATATCCAGCGCATCGGTTATCACCACGCCTTCAAAACCCATTTTACCTCGTAACAAATCCGTCAGTATGCGTTTCGACATGGTCGCCGGCTTTATCATGGTACTGCCATCATTGGTGGTAAAGGTAGAATTATCGAGTTGCGGATACTGGATATGTGCGGTCATTATCATTTTTGCCAGCCCCTGATCGATTGCTGTTTGAAATGGCAATAAATCCACGGCGATAATGTCTTCAATCGAATGATCGACTCTGGGCAACCCTGTATGCGAGTCAACACTGGTATCACCATGACCAGGGAAATGCTTTAATGTGCCAACCACGCCCTGTTGTTGCATGGCTTTTAACTGCGCCGCCCCCAGTTCCGCCACCAGGTTCGCCTGTTCGCCAAAGGAACGTACATTAATAACCGGGTTTTCCGCGTTGACATTAACATCCACATTCGGAGCATGGTTTAAATTAAAACCTAGTGCAGATAATTCCAGACCAAGAATTCGACCGGTTTGCTCGGCAAAATAGTTTCCCGATTTTTCCTGAGTCGCACCGATGGCCATATTGCCACTAAACGATGTCGCCAGATCGCGAGGCATACGGGCGACTCTTCCCCCTTCCTGGTCGATTGAAATAAACAATTCCAAACCGGAATACGAGTCGACTGCAGCGCGTTGCATATCATGGTTAAGTTTGACAACTTGCTCAACCGATTGCAGGTTCTCAGCAAACAGGATAATACCCCCGACATTGCTGTCTTGAATCATCGCAGCCAGCTCCTCGGGTAGCTCGGTCATAGGCGTGCGGCACACCTGTTCATTCCGATATTGGATCAATTGCTCGGGTTGGCAATAATAGCGTAGATCCAGCATGATTTTCTGAGCCAACGCAACTCTGAGGTTACCTTTCATTTTACTCATGGTATCCGTGTTGGCACTTTCACAGCCAGTCAACGCCAAGACTACAAGTAAACAACCCAACGCATGTAAAGACACCTTAATTAAGGAAAAAAGTGGCTTATTCATCAATAACTTCCCCTATTTGGAACTTTTTTACATTATTTAACACTAAGCAATAGACTCTCAAATAATAATTTATTATTATTTTTTTAAATCTACTGGAATTATATATTCTTCACCAGTTTTTTCGAACGGAAATCAATAATGACAACACAGTTCGCCACTGCCGATTGGATGGTATTTACTGTTTACGTGTTGATGATGATATCAACAGGTTGGTACTTCAATCGACAAAAATCCGCCAACACCGATGATTATTTTCTTGGCAGTCACAATATGCCGGTATTTCTTGTTGCCGTTTCTGTTTTGGCGACTTCACAATCCGCAGCAACATTTCTTGGTGGGCCGGATCAAGGTTACCGTAATGATCTGTCCTATCTCGCCACCAATATCGGCGCCTTTATTGCGGCGTTTTTTGTCGCCTTTTATTTAATTCCGAAGTTTTATCAACACAAAGTGACCACAGTTTACGAGCTACTATCACAGCGATTTGGCCAAAAAGCTCAAAAACAAGCGGGCCTGATGTATTTATTTGGCCGGGTATTTGCCAGCGGCGCCCGACTCTATATGGCTGCTATCGCAGTTTCCATGATTTTATTCGGCAATATTGATGCTCAGAATGTCATCATTTCCACGTTAGTATTAACCTGTGCCGGCTTGATGTATTCGATTATTGGCGGCATCCGAACGGTGATTTATTCCGACGCCATTCAATGCGCGGTCTATGTCAGTGCCGCGATTTTAGTACTGTATTTTTTACTGCAAGCGATCCCAGCAGATTTTTCACAAATTATCGAGGCTTTGCACAACCCTATCGATCGTGAACAATCAAAATTAACGGTTTTCAATCTGGATTTCGATTTTACCTCCACGGGTGTATTTACCCTCTGGTCTTCCCTTACCGGCTTTGTACTGCTGAATATCGCAGCCTTTGGACTGGATCAGGACATGACACAACGGGTGTTGACCTGCAAAAATGCCAAACAAGGTAGCTTAGCGATGATTTATTCCGTGGCTATGGTGATCCCGGTAATGTTCTTATTTATCGCCATTGGATTGTTACTTTATGTACTGTATCAACGACCAGACCTGGCTATGGGCGACTCTGCTGGAGCCATCAGCCAGACATTTTCCGGAGAAAAAATCACCATCTTCATGTACTATGTACTCAATGAAATACCTGCCGGTGTGAAAGGCTTGGTAACCATAGGCGTTATCGCTGCGGCGCTATCAACACTTAATTCGGGGCTAAATTCGATGGCCTCAGTTTTGGTTCAGGACATCTATCGCCCATTGTTAAGCAAAAAAGGGGCAGTAAAACCCGAAAAGCATTTTGTCCAAGCAGGGCAAGTCAGCATGGCTCTGGTGGCAATCGCGTTGAGCGGCATGGCAATATTGTGTTTTTATTGGCAACAGTATTCCGACATGCCTTTGCTCGCGTTTGCATTAAGTGTGATGGTGTTTTCCTACAGCGGTTTGCTTGGCGTCTATTTCACTGCCGTGTTTACCAAACGAGGTAACGCAACGTCCGTACCCCTGGCGCTGCTCACCGGTTTTGTCATTAGCCTGATATTTCAACCGTATATAATAAATACTGTTTTACCCGAGCAATGGCAATTTGACTTAGGGTTCACCTGGCAATTGTGCATTGGTGCCCTGTTATCCTTTTTGGTGTGTTTTGCAGGCAATAGCAACCATGATCTGAGCAAGATCAAACAACTAGAGGTTCAACCTTAAATGGCGGTTAATTATATTCTCGGTATCGACGGCGGCGGTACTAAGACTTTAGGACGTTTACAACACGTGGAAACCGGACTGAGCTTCGACGACAGCGCCGGTTCGAGCTCGTTAACCAATGATTTCGAAGGCGCATCTATCGCGCTGCTAGGTTTGATTGATCGTTTGTTGCAAAAAGCCGATGTGGCGCCAGAAGAAGTCGCGGTGGTTATGGGGCTTGCCGGTGCAGGTAACCAAACGCAGGTAAAACGCCTACGCAATCGCCTATCCTACCCATTTGCCAGTCTTGAAATATTTAACGATGCAAGAACGTCTTTATACGGTGCGAACTTAGGCAAAGCTGTCGCGGTGATTGCACTAGGGACAGGTTCTGTAGGCGCTTTGTTGCGCGCTGAAAATGATGAAGAGTACGCGGGTGGCTGGGGCTTTCCGATTGGTGACGAAGGCAGTGGTGCAAAGTTAGGCTTTAATGCCGTCAAAGTTTTGTTGAATGAAATTGATGAACAGCGAGCCAACAAGAGTGAAACGGCGCGCTACATCCAAACCCAGATAGGCAAGACTCAGGATGAAATTCTCAATTGGCTTCGCAAAGCAAAGCCCGCCGATTATGCGGTGTTTGCGCCCCATGTTTTTGAATTGGCGCAATCCTGTGACAAAGCCCAAGGCTTGGTTGCAAATCATGCGAAAGATGTTGAGCAACTTATCGATTTAACGATTAAGGCAGAAACGGTTCCGGTAGTATTAATGGGAGGTCTTGCGGTTGCGACCCTTGCCTATTTAAGTAAACCCTATCAACAAAAGTGCCAGCTAACAAAAGGCAGCTCACTAGACGGCGCTTGTCTTCTTGCCCGCCAGTTAGCCGCCAATCAAACGTTAGTGCATACCAAACGTAAAGTCGAAGAAACCGATGAACAGAGCCTGTTACTGGCGCAATTGAACGCTATGGTTTCCGAAGAACGTAACCCAAATACCATGCAAATCGACGTGATGACTTCCAGGGAGGTTCTGGAATGTTTAAATGATGAAGATGCATACGTTCCAGTTGCGGTACAACGCTGTATTGGCCCTATTACTGATGCGGTTGAAATGATCGTCACTGCGTTTGCCAAAGGGGGGCGTCTGATTTATTTAGGTGCAGGAACCAGTGGACGACTCGGGATATTGGATTCCGTGGAATGTCCACCAACGTTTAGCGTTTCGCATAAGCAGGTCGTCGGATTGATCGCCGGAGGCAATGACGCCATCTATAAAGCCGTCGAAGGGGCGGAAGACGATGCACAAGGCGCGGTTAACGATCTCAAAGCGATAAATTTCAGTGCCAACGATGTATTAGTCGGTATCGCGGCCAGCGGTCGCACCCCTTATGTCATTGGCGGACTCGACTATGCGACCTCGGTAGGTGCCAATACTGTGTCGTTAACATGCAACCCAGGTTCTGAAGTATCCAAACATGCGCAAGTCAATATTTGTCCCGTTGTTGGTCCGGAAGTACTGACCGGTTCGACTCGATTGAAATCAGGCACCGCCCAAAAACTTGTCCTTAATATGTTAACCACCGCGAGTATGATTCGCTCTGGTAAGAGTTATGAAAACCTCATGGTGGATGTCAATGCCAGCAATGAGAAACTCTATGCGAGAGCAATTCGAATAGTGATGCAAGCGACCAATTGCAGCCGTGACACCGCATTAGAGGCGCTGAATAAAACCGGATACAAAGCCAAGTTGGCAATTTTACATATACTCACCGGCGTTGATACCGAACAAGGAAAAACATTGTTGCATCAGCAAGGTGGATTTTTACGGCGTGCGGTAGAAGCCCATCAGAGCCAACAATCTTGTTCACAAAACACTGAAGATAAGCAGCAATAAAATGTTAGAGATTCGTTGCCATACATCCACGATATTGCGCCTAAAAACAATAGGTATATTGCTTATCGCAATATGCTACCCATTGACGACATCCGTGATTCAAGCCAAGGAAGTCGTGATACCTGCCCCCTCTGTGTCAATTCATCCTATCACCGGTGCTGAGCAAAGCGACCGTTATTTACCTGCGTTAAAAAACAAGCGCGTTGGCGTCATCGTTAATCAAACCTCAAGGGTACGGGATCAACATCTGGTGGACTTTCTCGTTAAAAATGACGTCCAGGTTCGATTTATTTTTGCACCAGAGCATGGGTTTCGCGGTGATCATGATGCAGGTGCAAAAGTCGATTCTTCCATAGATAGCCAAACCGGTATCGAAATCGTATCTATCTATGGCAATAACAAGCGCCCAGGCGACGAAGTTTTCGCAGAGCTCGATGCGTTAATATTCGATATTCAAGATGTTGGCCTGCGTTTTTATACCTATATTTCGTCAATGCATTATATGATGGAAGCGGCAGCCGATAATGGCGTTGAATTTTGGGTATTTGACCGACCTAACCCCAATGGGGCCTATGTCGATGGTCCTATTCTCGAGCCGGAATTTACGTCGTTTGTCGGCATGCATCCAATCCCGATATTGCATGGCCTTACCGTTGCAGAACTGGCTCAAATGATCCTTGGTGAAGGCTGGCTTGAAAGTGAAAAAGATTTATCGCTAAAGGTGGTCGATGTAGCGAATTACAAGCGTTCTACGCCTTATAATTTACCGGTAAAACCAAGCCCTAATTTACCCAATGCGCAGTCCATCGGGTTATATCCATCGCTATGTTTTTTCGAAGCCACGCCAATTAGCATCGGTCGCGGCACACCCTTCCCTTTCCAGGTTGTTGGTTACAAAGCCGGTAGTAAAGCAGTACTTGGAGAGTTTAATTTTACGCCAATATCAACCCCAGGTGCTGCCATCAACCCCAAACTCAAAAATGTCCCCTTACAAGGTATGGACCTTCGTAAAGCGAATATTCGCGGATTACAGTTAACGTTATTAATTAACTGGTATCAAAAATTTACGGCCGAGAACTTAGAGTTTTTTGAACGCGCTGATTTTTTTGATAAATTGGCCGGCACCGACCAACTAAGACTGGCGATCGAAGCCGGTCAGAGTGAGGCGCAAATTAAACAGAGCTGGAAAGTTGAACTTGAACAATACAAACAAATGCGTCAGCAGTATTTACTTTATGACAACAATTAACACCATCGGATAAAGAAACGGCGATGGCTCCCCCCGTTAGAATGACAATCGTTGTTGCGGGTATTTGCTATACGCGCAGTTCCTTTTATTGATGTTTAAGCGGGCATAGGTCAACGTGCAAAGAATCGTTTGTCTGTTCAAATCAACAGATGTCGAGATATTTTCTCTGCGATCGTCACAATCTTTGTTTAAATGACCTTTATCAGCGTTTGAAGTTAATCGTTCTGATTAACGAATTCACGAACCGCCTTGTTCGATTCTTCAACCATCTTTCGTGCAGAGCGAGAAGCCTGAGTCAACGCAACAAACAATAAATCGATAACAAATTCTTGCGAGGTTCTGGAAATGATCGAAGATAACCGCAGCGAAGATTGTTCTGCCACGGTATGCAACTTGATATCCGCATATTTCATTAGCTGATTATCGCTGTAATTTGTAATGGTAACGACTTTAGCACCACGTTCTCTGGCAAGTTTCGCAACCGCAACAACGTCCGTGGTGTTACCCGACTCACTGATACAAATGACCAAATCATCCTGACTAAATGTCGATACATAGGATAATTGGATATGACCGCTGGCCTCAGCCAATGCCATTTTGCCAATTTTCTGCAGTTTGTAGCTAAAATCTTTTGCGACCAATGCCGATGCTCCTATACCAGCAACCAAGACCCGCTTTGCAGGTTTTATCATCGCGACAGCCAGTTCGATATTTGCGGCCGCATTAAGGCCTGAAGTCTCCAGCAATACTTTGTGCTTACTGGCGAGCAACTTCTTATTAAGCTGCTCAAAATCATCATTAACGGTAATTTTGCCGTGTAGTTGCACATTATCGGTTTCGGAATTTATGGCTTCAACCAAAGCAAATTTAAAGTCCGGATAGCCTTTATAACCCAGTTTTTGCGTGAACTTTACAATGGACGATTGACTAACGCCAACCAGTACAGCAAGTTTTTGAGAGGATAAGTCTTTGATTATGTTAGGAGAGTGAAGCGCAAATTCCGCAATTTTTGCTTCATTCGAGGTTAATGATTGTCGTATCGCGCGGATCTTAACAAGTACGGACATTAGCATTTCAACTGAGTAATAAAGTATTACTGTAAATACTATCACAAACAATATTTACAGCTCAACGCGACAGTTAAAATGCGAGTAAAAACAAAGTCTTCAACAACCAAATAGTGTGAGAATACTTAACCACTATCACTTGAATAAAAGTTCCAATATAGATTCAAAACAAAGCATTAAGTATTCGTGCATTCAGAATTGATAACCAACCTGTAGCAGCAAACCAAACTCGGTATCATCTCGACCATCGCCAATGACGAAACTTGCGCCAAGATTCGTACCCGGTTCCTCTATTCCATTGAGGAAGTAATGATAACTGCCCGCAAGCCCCCAGACCGTTTCATTGTCATATTCCGGAAATCGGTTGCTTGGCTCACGACTCTTTTCGCTACCCACAGCGCCAATATAAATGCCGATACCATGTTTGTCCGCATAAAAAGGGTCAACATCAAATAAATTGGTGCGGATCCAACCGACCCCCAAGCCACAGGCAAGGCCGCCTTCAGAGGAGTGTCCAAGACAACCGATTGAGGCATATTTCATATCATATTCCTTAGTGACATTGATATTGCCACCCAACCCACTGTACAAAATTCCAAATCCTAAACCATAGCCAAAGTCATCAAAGGCAAAAAAACTGTCTTCCTTGGCGGATTCTGCTTCAGCCGGATCTGACTCAGAGCCTTTTGATTGGTTCTGAGTTTGAGAATCGTCACTCTGGGCATCAGGATCATCTATTGGTTGGCTCGATTCGTCACTGGGTAACGGCTGAGCAGGAGTCGCTTCAACAACATCGTTAGTGACCGTTTGCTCCTCAGACGCCTGCTCTTGAGCAAGACAAGGATTAACAACCACCAGTATGGACAGGAGGAGGATTAACGATTTCAAGACAAGTCCCTTCTATTGAGATTAAATTATTGTTTTACCGCACTTGTTTAAAGTCTATAAGATAGTTTTGAGTTTGCCAGTTAATCACTAAACAGCATCGAATATTCAATCACTTATTTAATTTTTACACGATTCACTCACCAGATCACAGCGCCGAATCTAACCCTGATTTAACCCTGGTAGGCACTTGTCATTTACTGGCGAAAAATTCCCGCAGGTAAGTAAATTGAATCCAGCTTGTTAACCAAAGGTCAATGCTACAAATATGTACACAATAATTGGCTGAATTCATTGCAATGATGTTTTTTTTATATTAGAACTTGTGCCTAAGAAGTTAGCTCTGTCTCCCATAAGCGACATATAGAATAATGAAGTACGCTGTTTTCCTATCCATCATCATAGCCAGCCTATTAAGCGCCCCTGCGTCTCTGGCAAAAAATAATTCCGAGCAAGCGTTGGTTAAACCCGGAACGTTTGATTTTCGCCTGACCGCAGGTATTGGCGGCATTGAAAACCCTTTAAAACAGCGCGATAACATCAGCTCCCCTTTGCTGCCGGAATTCAGCTACTATGGCGATAAGTTCTATGTGGAAAATCTGGTGCTGGGATACAGTTTATACGAGTCTGAAAACTGGTTAATCGATGCCTATGGTTATTTTAATAACGATGGCTATTTTTTTGCAGATTCGACTAGCGAAAAATTGGTATCCATTGCCGGGATCACGCAAAACACATGGCGAGCCAGCAAAGTCGCAATTAACTTTCAAGAGATAGAGCGGGACTTAAGTTATTTGGGAGGGGTTAATATCAGCCATATTGGCCCTTGGTTGCGCACTAACTTCTCCATGGCAAAAGATGTAACATCCGTTCATCACGGCGAAGAGATTTCCCTGACCTTTACCAAACCGCTACAGTGGCGTTCATTGACGGCGACAATTCAAACGGGTGCAACCTATAAATCATCTAAAATTAATGATTATTACTATCAACTGACAGACACAGAAAATACTATTCTTTTGCGGCAAATATCGGTCGGTGACACGATTTCACCTTGGGTAAATTTGAATTTACGCTATCATTTTAATCCAAATTGGTCGCTCGGTTTGTCATTAAAGAAGACTTGGCTTGACAGTAAAATGAAGTCCAGTGTATTGCTTGATAAGACTCGCTACCACACTGGTTTTGTAGGGGTTTCATACAGGTATTAAGATGACGTTGAAGCCACTTTCGATAAGACTTGGCAGTTTAATTTTCTGCTACTTGAGTGCGTTTAGCATTCAGGCACAGGATAAATCGACAATCTCAGCAGATATTTCTGAAATAGATATCCTGCCGGAGATTTGTGTGCGCAATAAACGTAATTCTCAGTGTCAATTTAAGCTCGACGTTAATCTGCATTTAAATTCAAAAATGGATGTTTGCATGGTCATCAAGGAGCTGAGAATTCGCCATTGTCTCACTCAGGTTGAACATGCTCGATTTCAGCGCATGTTGACCATCAACGAAGACGTAAAAATCGATATTATTAATCGCGACAATAATGAAGTCTTATACTCTTCCATGTTGCATCTCGCAGAATTTAAACCGATTGCGCTACGACCTCGAAGAAATTTTGGCTGGATATTGTAATGGCGCTCAAAACGTATCAACTGCTATTGATTGAAGACGATATCCCGCTGGCAGAGTTAGTGAGTGATTACCTAAACGATTTTGAGTTTAACGTAACCTGTGTCAATTGTGGCCAGGATGCGATTGCACACGTGAAAAATTCTGATTTTGATCTTGTGCTTTGCGATATTATGCTGCCGGATATTAACGGCTTCGAATTGCTTCCTAGTCTCTCTCTTAGCCCACAAATCCCGGTGCTGTTTTTAACAGCGATGACCGACAGCGTGTCGCAAATAAAAGGGCTCAATGCCGGTGCTGCAGATTACATATTAAAACCTGTCGATCCAGAAGTCTTGCTTGCCCGCGTACGTGCAAATATTCGGATGATGGAACGCAGGACCCAGTCAACAGCGCTGACCCTTGGCAATCTATTTCTCGACAAAGCAACCGCGCAGGCGACTTATCATGGAAAACGGCTCGATTTAACCGCACAGGATTTTCAAATCATTTGGTATTTTGCGATGCGTGGCGATGATATCGTTGACCGCGACAGTCTGTTTCAAGACATAATCGGGCGAACGTACGACGGCAAAGACAGGGCTGCAGACCTACGCATCAGTCGTTTGCGAAAAAAACTCAGTGCAGTGGGTTTGGAAGAGCTAACCATAGTGTCGATACGCAACAAGGGATATGTATTTAAATACTGGGCTCACCTAAACAATGCATAGCCACTTTTTCCGTTTCTATTTGTTTATCCTGTTGGCTGTGTTTGCTTTGATGTTTAGTTTTGGTCAACTATACAGCCAATTTTATGCACCACCGGTGCAATATAATATTCCGATAGAAACCGTATTTTCCGCCCAGCAAAGCGACAACCCGGCAAAATTTCGTTATGTCGATAAATTTAATATCCAACTCTCGCCGGATTTGCTTTTGCAATTACAAAACAATGAAACCATTGCTTATGTGGTTAACGAGCAGATGTATTATCTGCGAAATCATGATAGTAATCGATATATCCAATGGGGTCCGGTCGATATAAACATTGAACCCGTCGATGATAACTTTTTAGTCTTATTTTTTTACAGCGGCCTGGCTATCGTATTTTTGTTACTCATGTGGCCGATGTTCCGAGATCTTTCTTACCTACAAAAGTGTGCGGTAAAGTTTGGCGAAAACCAAGAGCCGCAACCGTTAACCATTGCTAAAAATTCCACGGTTTATCCCCTTGCCCATGCCCTTTACACAATGAGCAGTCGACTCGTGGAATTTGTGGCGCTGCAACGTGATATCGCAAAAATTATTGCCCATGAGGTTCGTACCCCTTTAGCCCGCATGAAGTTTGTGCTCAAGCGCGTCGAAGGAAAAATAGAAGACAAACACCTGCAACGGATGCTCATGGATGTTGCCGAGTTGGAAACTCTGGCCACCGATTATATGACCTTCAGTCGTTCACAGCAGTTAGACCCGGATTACAACCAGCCAATACCATTGCAATCGCTGTTGCGTAGTTTGGAAGATAAGTATCGAAATCTTGAAATTCCGGTCCACTTTACCGGGATAAATGAAGCGATTGAAATTTATGCCAATCAGCCGCAGCTCGAGCTAGCACTATCGAATTTACTCAATAACGCCTTACGTTACGCACGAAACCGTGTAGATGTGAGTGCCGACTGCGATGAAAAATATGTGAATTTCTACATCGATGATGATGGTCCTGGTTTTGACGGCGATAAACCTCGTACCAATAATCAGGGCACGGCCACCGGATTTGGGCTGGGTTTGTACATTGTCGAATCCATCGTCAACCGTCACGATGGTGCGCTAAGCAAATCGTCGGCACCGTTGGGCGGTGCCCGCGCCATTGTAGAGATCCCGCGTGTTGTCGAATAACAATCTGCCCTTGCCATCCTATCGGTTAACAACCAAGTAGCTTATCACCAAGTTAAAACTAAATCGCAACACCCGATAAACAGCAAACTAAAACTTGTAGCTATGAAGCTAGAGTCCATCATTTAGGTTAATTACGAAATTAACAAGTGGTGCTAGCCAAAACGTCATAGTCAAAACGTCATAGCCCCGACGTTCACTCAATTGAACATTTTCCATTCAACAAAAAATAACCAAACCATTACAAACTGTTAACAGCAGTTTTTTTCTAGCTCGGTAAACTAAAAGTATCTTTGCGATGCAATGTCCCTGCGGTTCGGCTGCAGAGCGACAAGATTAATGCGGATTGCAAACAATAAAACAATAAGCTTTTCACGGAGTGATGTTATGAAAGATCTAATTGTATTAACTGCGATTGCCTATTTTGTGCATCAACAAATTGGCGATCATTTTCAATTGCTAAAGTATAACTCGGACGACGAAGTGGTTGCCCAAATTGATACCTTTGCCAGCCTGGATGAATGCCGTCAGGAACAACAACGCCAAAAAGAACATGCACAATTGTTGGAATTCCTGAGCAGCAGTTACTCATGCGAAGAAATTGAGTGGTTTAGTAAAAAGTAAATCCGCATACATACAAGATTGAGATCTAGCCCCCCGAATATTTCGCGATCTTGTGCGCACAAATTTTCCTCTTTTATAGGTTCCGGTCTAAGATTAACTAAGCTAAACATCTAATTACAGACAATATTCGCTTGTCACAAAAGGCCGGACTATGGGGAAATATCAGATAAAGTTATCCTTGTTAACTTTATGTCTACTCACATTGCTTTTAGGTTGTAGCTCTCAACCCGATGATTTTTGTCCTCCTCAGCTACAAGCATCTCAATGCAAACAAGCTTTGGAAAATGACAACCCAACCATCAATAAACACTATGAACAACGGCGCTGGCGCAGTAAAAAAGAGCAAAAACAGCAGTCATTGGATCTTGGAATAGAAGCGGATATTCCAATTCTTGAAGGTCAGGTGAAAATCATAGGCCCCACCGTTGAAGATGGCGTCAATTCTCTGGCAATGAAAATTTGGTTGATTGAAAATGCCAAATACACTGTGGATGCAACCTACTATATTTTTGACAATGATCTTGCCGGATATGCGTTTCTCGGGGCTATGTGTAATGCCGTTAAACGTGGGGTTGATGTCCGATTGATGGTTGATTCGCTTGGCTCTGCCGACATGCGTCATGAAGAGTTAAAAGGTCTGCTACGATGCGCCGATGAAGCCGGGTTTATTCGCGGACCTGATGGCAAACTCACCAATAAAAGAGCCCGGGTTCAGGTGATGATTTTCAATGCGGTGTCGAAAATTTTCGTCAATATTAATCGCCGTTCACACGATAAATTACTGGTTATTGATGGCAACTCGCCAACCAATGCCTATGTAATGACTGGCGGGCGCAATATCTCTTTGCATTACTACGGCATCAATGAAAAAGGCGAAAAAAATAAGGATACTTTTCAGGATCTAGAAATCCTCATTAAGAATCCAGAAGGTACGCTTAAGCAATTAAAGGCAACTCATAAAAAAGGGGTTGGTGATTCACCTTTAACCATTTCAAGAGTGTCGGAATTATATCTGACACTGCTCTATAACCATTCAGGCAATAAATACCTTACCGCCTGGTTGCCATATTCTGGGCAACAGGAAAAATTACAGGAATCTCTGGATGAAATAAAACGCGGTCCCTTATTTGCTCGCTCATATGCCAATATCGAAGAAGAATTAGAACAAGGCTATAACCCTTCTAAACTTCGACTCGCCCATGAAATGGCAAATATTGTGAGCTATGAAGTTTTTGAAAAATATGCCGATGTGAAAGGCCGCAATCCAAACTCCATTGTCGAAATACTCGATGAACTGGGAAGTTTAAAATATAACGTTAAACACGTTCGCTTAGTCTCTCCTTATATTTTTCTCGCCAACGAGGAGCCCGAAGAAAAAGATGGTCGTTATCAGGAACTTGCAGGCATCAGAGAGTGGCTTGCAGCAGATCCCGAGCGGACCATCGAAATCATTACCAATTCAGTGATGTCTTCAGACAACTTTATGACCCAGTCCATCATCGATATGGAAATGGTACCGCGTATGTTAAGCAACGATCCTAAGTTTATCGATGAATGGCAAGATGATTTGGAAGTCAGCGAAGAGAACCCGGATTTTATTGGATCGGAAGATTTTCAAAAAGCCATTAATAACCCACGAATTAAGGTGTATCAACTTGGCAGACTTGATGCCGATTTAATCGGGGGTGATGAGACCTATGGTAAGCTCCACGCCAAATTTATTGTCACCAACAATGTATCCTTTGTCGGAACCACAAATCTCGATTACCGCTCACGATTCATTAACAATGAGATGGGTTATTTTATGCTCGGTGACGGTGTCAATGGCGAGTTAAATCAGATATTCGATGACCTGAAAAAACGTTGTTATCTTTGGGGTGAACCCGACTGGCTGGCAATGCGTAAAAAAGTGCGCGAACTCGACGGCATGGAGGGGTTTTCTGCCAAGAGCCAGCGTAGCGTCTATAGCAAACTTATTTTCACCGGCATCAAGTGGCAGCTTTAATCCGCAACTGGCTTATCTCAGGGAGCATTCGCTCCCTGGTTATTTTTTGACTTAATGGATCACCTGACGACTAAAGTGCATATGTTTACTTTCCTTCATTAACTGATGGAAGTTTTCCTTATCCACTTTTATTAATGTGTGGTGATCCCCCGCTTCAATATACACATGGTCAAGCTCATCAAGAGCTTGTTCACATACCGTATTTATATGATAAGCGGCGCCCAACGCAGGTATCGCTCCATGTTCGCAATCTTCGAACATCGTATACACTTCTTGCTCTCTGGCTAGTCGGTAGGTCGCCAGCAACTCATCATTTAAGGCTGACAAACTGATTTTATAATTCGCCGGCAATACTGCCAGCAAATGCCTTCCTTCGTGATCTTCTAACACTACGGCTTTCGCAATTTGCTGCAATGGCACATTGGCTGAAATTGCGGTTGAAATCGAGCTACTACTATGGGGGTGAATAACACTTTGAAAAGGGATGTTATGCTCATCCAAATAGGATTCGAGTGTTGTAGAAATTGTCATAACTACTGCCTCCTGACAAACACACTGAATGAAAAGTAGGATTTGCAGCGCTTAGCAAGTGATGGCTCGGTTGCAAACACTTGCGAGTTTAAATACACAATAACGCTGTAGCATCCATACCTAATTATAGTTCAACTGGCTCGCGCAACTGTGGTTTAGATGATCCAGATCAAACGCCGATGAATTTATCAAAACTCGCGATGCAATTTCGCATATTCTAAAGCTGAACAATGACTATTGATTCAATCAACTACAATAAAATTATAATCAGGCTTGTTTATCAGGTTTAGCTAAGGCACCGATGTTTTAATTGCATTTAAAGGGAAAGCGCATGGGCAGAGAAATATTTACGAAAGAGGAGGATCAAGACTCCACCCTATTCAAGCAGCGCCTTGACGAGCAATTGATCACCCTAAAAGAAGTATTAAAACAGCCGGATTTTGGTCAGGGACCTCTTAGCATTGGCGCGGAACTGGAAACGAACATTATTGACCGGTCTGGGCAGGCAAGTCACTGCAATCAATGGTTGCTGGAACAATGCCAGGATCCTCGGCAGACGTTGGAATTAAATCGTTATAACCTAGAATTCAATCTAAGCCCTCAACCTACCCTTGGTATGCCATTTACTCGTCTTGCAGAGGAAATAAAAGCGCTTATTGCAGCAACGAATAAGGTCGCCAATGAAAAACAAAATGAGCTGGTAAGTATCGGTATTCTTCCGACCCTGTCCGACTTAGATCTTAACGATGATGTACTCTCGGATATGCAACGGTATAAGCTGTTTTCCACCTTATTACTTAAAGACAGGGGCGAACCTTTTCAATTGAATATTGATGGTAAAGACCCATTCAAGCTCACCACCAAGTCCATCGCTTTTGAGGGGGCTGGCACTTCATTTCAACTGCATATTCGCGTACCCACAGAAAAGTTTTCGAATATATACAATGCGGTACAGTTAATCACAGCACCTGTTCTGGCTTATTGCTGCAACTCGCCTACATTACTTGGTCACGAGTTATGGGACGAGACAAGAATCGCGTTATTTAAACAATCTATTGATACCCGGCGCGACCACAAAGAATGGCGTTGCCCACCAAGAGTCGTTTATGGTCAAGAATGGAATCGTCATGGATTATGGGAACTTTTTGCCAGTAATAGTCGATTGTACGAACCGATCTTTTCAGAAATTTATCCCGAAGATCCGCGCAATAATAAGCACCTGCCAAAACTTGAAGAATTGCAGCTGCACCAGGGAACGGTTTGGAGCTGGAACCGTGGTATCTATGATCATCACGATAAAGGCCACCTTCGCGTCGAATTAAGAACCTTGCCTGCAGGACCAACGGTATCCGATATGGTTGCGAATGCGGCGGTCATGACAGGCCTGGCACACGGCCTTGCTGACGACATCGAATCCCTGCTAGTGAAACTTCCCTTTAAATACGCGGAATATAATTTTTATCGCGCCGCAAAACACGGCATTCATGCGAAACTGATCTGGCCTAAAGCAAATGGGTTTGGATTAGAAGAGCATTCCGCGGATGAAATTTTGACGCTTTTGTGGCCAAAGGCCTGGGAAGGATTAATCAAAATTGGCGTCGATGAAGTAGAAGCAACGCGTTGGCTGACGATTTTCAAAAAGCGTTGGAAGGCCCAGACTTCCGGTGCTTGCTGGCAACGACAACAACTCAATGCGCTAAAAGCAACCTACCCTAAACAACAAGCCTTGGCGCAAATGTTACAGCAATATATGGTCTATCAACGTCAGGATCTACCCGTCAGTGAATGGCAAACGAGTGCGCGATGACAATTTCTTCGAACATCGTCAGCGCAGCAAATAATCTCGGCTTTAAACTGTATACACCGCAGCAGCTTGATGCTCAGGATAGTCTCGATAATTTTATCCGGAATTTTGACAATCAGCCCTTTATTGTGGTTTTTCCCGCACGGGAAAGACACACACAACCACAATTATTTACAACCTTGTTACACGGTAATGAAACGTCAGGCATCGAAGCGTTAAGACGACTTATTAGTAATCCACCGGTCCCTTTATATGACACTTATATTCTTGTCGCATCCGTCAAAGCGGCAGCGACTGAACCTTTGTTTTTTCACCGGATGCTACCTGGCGCAGCCGATTTAAACCGTTGTTTTACCGAGAAAACCCTGCAAAATATTCACCAACGAGTTAGCCAGTCAAAAACTATCGGAAAATCACAACCCATATTATCCTTGCCTGATGATTATTCCGAGCCACAAATTTTGGCATATCGTATCTGGCGATTTATTAACGCTCTCAATCCTCGCTGGCTCATTGATCTTCACAATACTTCTGGGGCCAGTCCGGCATTTAGCGTGATACGTCATGTCAGCGATGCGCATTTATTGTTGTGTAAACAATTTAGTCCCTATACCGTGCGCTCAAATATTAATATCGGCGCCTTGTTTGAACTTGCATTTTCGTTTCCCTGCGTGACCATTGAATGTGGTGGAACTGGTGATGAATTGGCGGCACAAACCGCATATACGGGAATACATCGATTGATGCTGGCGACTCTGCCAGAATTAAAAGAAGACAGTGAACCAAGCATTATCCTCAACGACCCAATTCGTCTCGAAATTCTCCCGAACAAAGAGGTGAAATTAGGTTATGGACCCAGAAAAAATCCAGATTTTGATATTACCCTACTCGCCGATATCGACAGGTTCAATTTTGCTAACTGGCAAGCAGGAAAAACGCTTGGTTGGGCCACACCGCGAGGGTTTTCAGCACTAAGCGCAAAGGACGAGCAAGGCCAGGAAAGAATCCACGACCTCTTTCAGTTGCAGGGCGAACAGTTGCAATGCAAAACAAATCTGCGTCTGTTTATGATCACCAATCGCGTTGATATCGCTTTGTCTGATTGCCTGCTCTATGCAGTTTCACTCCCCTAGAGCAGACACTGCATTCACTATCAACCGGCTTTTTGCATCCAGGCACTGCACCAGCCATTATTGTTGACCAGTTTATTCGGAAATAATGCACAGGGTTTCCACTCTGGATCGTCCCCCGCCTGCACGTGTGCGCAATTCGCGCAATTCTTTCCTTCCTCTGCAGATTTATGGACATACTTTAACGCTTTCGCCGTTGGGTCATCTAAGTCCAATTTCTCGGCGGCCAGACTTTTCAAGGAGATCCCGCCTAATGTGATTCCGATCACTGAAGTGGAAGATAACTTTAAAAACGAACGGCGATTAAACTTCGACATAACATTGCCCTCATAGCTGATTAAGGATGACGCTTTACCCTTGCGTAGGTTGCATTCATCACTTCTAAGCGTAGATGAAATGCCACCGATTGAACAAGAAACGATATCCGGTTCACAGCAAAGTTACAGCATGGCTTCAGTTTCAGACTAAACTTTAAGAATCAGTAATCGAATTTTGTAGTGAATTATGCCGTCTGATCATCAAGAGCAAGTTGTGCTTTGCGACATAAAAGGCAAGCCTATCGGCCTTAAAGAAAAACTTGCCGCTCACTTCGATGGCGATTTGCACCTGGCGTTCTCAGTGATGATATTTCGACATACCGATGAAGGCGTAGAATTTTTGCTACAACAGCGTGCATTGCATAAGTATCATAGTGGTGGGTTGTGGAGTAATACCGTTTGCTCACACCCAAGAAATTACGAGCTGATCTCCGTCGCTGCGCTTCGCCGCATGGGTGAAGAGCTAGGCTTGTTTACGCCGCTGCGTTTTAAAAGTATCGGGCATATAATTTACAA
Organism: Thalassotalea litorea; assembly: GCF_005843925.1. Classification (GTDB taxonomy): domain Bacteria; phylum Pseudomonadota; class Gammaproteobacteria; order Enterobacterales; family Alteromonadaceae; genus Thalassotalea_A; species Thalassotalea_A litorea_A. Next base: position 361,069 of record NZ_VCBC01000003.1, on the reverse strand, counting down.
AGCACAATTGGAAAATGGCTTAATTGAACATGAATATGATCATATCCTGTTGTGTGAGTGTCCGGTAATAAGGCTATCGCCAAACCCCGATGAAGTGATGGCTTGTCGATGGTGGACCGAAGCCGAAATTGAAGCGGCATTGGATTATTCAGAGATTCAAGCCGATAATCAATCCGAACACCAAGCCCAAAGCCAGCCCCTGAGCAACAGCAAATTTAAATCTGAACCGAGGTTTACTGCCTGGTTTAGCGCTGTTTTTTCGAAAACCCGCGAGGCACTTACTGAGCTGGCAATATAGGATTGTGTCAGCCGATAGCGGTTTAGAAAAGTATTAGGCTTTAGCGACGTAGAACAATATCTGCCTCTTGCTGCGGTTCAACATCAATGGAGATTTGTGACTGAATAAAGTCAATCGAATACTGGTTGAAGGTAACCGCCTGATCAACATTACAAACGTGGCCACTGTCAGCGATTTCCTGTAATTGTGCGCTAGGATGGCGAGCCGCAGATTCGCGCACCGGACCGATAAACATATGATCTTCCTCGCCCATCAAATAAAGCAAAGGCGTCTTAGTTCGACTTTCCTTATAAAACTTCATTAAAGGGTTCACATCTCCGGCCAGCTTAAACCATCGCTTAAACTCCTTTTGGCAAAGTTTTTTGGCATCGCGAATAAACATATTGCGGGACAAGCTTTGCGATTTTTTCGGCATTAAGACAAAAGCGAATAACCTGTAGAGCCACATATAAGGCATTACGTGTTTGAACATATCACCAAGTTTCACCAAAAATGCCGAGCGGAAGTTAAACTGAGTTACCGCACCTCCGAGCACCATAGACTTGACTCGCTCTGGCGCTAACTCTTCAATATTCCGAATTAAGATAGTACCAAGGGATATCCCGACAAAATGAGCTCGACTAATTGCAAGGTGATCCAATACATGCAAAATATCCTGGCTGACATCTTTAAAAGTATAGCGTGAAGGCAACAAGCTTTTTGTTTTCAAGGGTGCTGACTCGCCATGCCCCCGCAAATCTAAAAGTAATACATTAAAATGCTTTTTAAATGCCTTGATTTGGCGAAACCAAATATTGGAACTACCGCCAGCACCATGGACAAAAACCACCCATTCCTTACTGGACGAGTGCGTATAGGTTTTGTGGAATAATAAATCTGGAGTCATCAACTACTTCTACGATGAATAATGGTTTAAATAAAAATCGATTAATGGAACAGGCATCGGATTTTCCTGCATTCTAAGTCTTTTCGCTAGTATACCCGTTGCCCGCAAAGGCTTAAACATGCTGGTCAATGTAATCAATTAAAATTCAAGAAGCAAGCCATCAATTCAGCGCTGTTGTCCTATACTCAATGGAATTGGATCTAACCCTGTTTCTCTAGGAGATACTTATGTCAGAACAACAGAATTGGTCGCTGAAAATGCATAACATCGAAAGCTGTAGTTGTAACCATGGTTGTGGATGTCAATTTGCTGGCTTTCCAACCAGTGAAGATGGAGGTTGCCAGGCAATTATTGGTTATGAAGTGATCGAAGGTCACTTAAATGAACTTGATCTTGCAGGGGTAAAAATGGTGCTCGTTGCATCATGGCCAAAAGCCATGCATGAAGGCAATGGCGATGGGGCTTTGTTTATTGATAAATCCGCCACGGCAGAGCAAGTCAGTGCAATGGCAACCATCATGTCTGGTCAGCACGGCGGTATGCCCGTAACTGCAATCGCCTCATTATTCAGCGCATTCGACGGACCAATTATGGCAGACATCAAACTCAAGGTGAATGAATTCAACTCCACGGTTGCGATAGATGGCATATTAGAAGCAGAACAAACCCCGCATGTGAATCCTGTTACCGGTGACGAAAATCGAGTACATATTACCTATCCCGGCGGCGGTTTTTTATGGAATGACGGTAAAGTTGGTCGTACCAAAGCGTTAAAAGTCAATCATGGCAATATCGCATTTAATTTTGACGATACGTTTGCTGCAAATGCGATTGTAAACTGGCCGAATGGCTAAGTTTCCCGATCAGGAAACCTATCGTTCATTACGACGCGTAATTTGCTCAAAACCCTAAGGCAGGCTAAAACAAGGCTTTTTTGTTAGGCTTTATTAAAGAATGGGGCGAGTTTAATCCTACCTTTTAGATCTGGGAGGGGGATAATGTCTTAAAAATAACAACTTCAGGTACTGAATATTACCTGGCACACGGCGCGAAAGACTATGTCACTGAACATACACAGACTGTTTATCTTCACAACGTTAATATTTGTTATTTATTTAAGTTGGCATTACATGCTATTTGGCATGACCATGAATATGGATCCCGTTGCCACGTGGCAAAGTAGCGATATTTTCCTGCTGTTTGTGATGTGGGCCATTATGATGGCAGGCATGATGCTACCCTCAGCCATTCCGGTCATTATGCTCATTGACAAAATCAATCAACAACAGTTAAGCAATCAACAATCCTATACGCCGACCTTATTCTTCGTACTCGGCTATATTATTGCCTGGTCGCTTTATTCATTACTCGTCACATTTTTACAGTATTGGTTCCATCACCTCGCCCTGCTCACCCCGATGATGGATAGTGCTAACGCCTATTTTAGTGCGGCAATTTTGATTATTGCCGGTGTGTATCAATTCACCCCCTGGAAGCAGCAATGTTTAAAATTTTGCCGTTCACCGCTTGCCGTCATTAGTAAAGGCTGGAAACAAGGGCTAAGGGGAGGTTTAAATCTGGGGTTTACTCACGGGAGTTATTGCGTAGGCTGTTGCTGGTTTTTGATGGCGATATTATTTGTCACTGGAGTAATGAACCTGCAGTGGATATTGATTTTAACCTTATTGGTGCTAATTGAAAAAATCGCGCCGAAAGGTGAGCAGTTCAGCAAATTCATCGGCGTACTATTGACGGGCTACGGCATTAGTTTCTTAGTGTAAATAATGCCACGCCTCCTAATTTAAAACTGCCGAGTTGTCAGCATACTTTCTAATTTTTTCAATGGCCGAACCAATTGCCAGGTGACACTATCGTATAGGTTTTCAAAACGATGACGAAAGTGCACTTCACTAGCCTGTACCTGTTGCAAGTGTTCTTTCAGTACCGGGTGTATGCTCGATTGATATACCTGATATTGCTCAAAAAGGCTATCCACTTTCGGTTTGTTGTCGTCAATAATCGCCCGATACAAATCCAGAGCCAATGTAGGAAGTATTCCTGTTACCTCAACGGCATCAACGACTTGTCGCTTTAAACTCTTATCGATAAAGCTTTGGCCTTGCTCCACGTCGATAGCCAATTTCGAGACCAGAGGCTCCATCGCGGAGTCTGGATGCTCGAGTAACTGTTCAAAATCAATAACCACTCTAGCGTTTTTCCCGGAATACAAATAGCTAAAAAAGTTGTAATTAAGCCACAGCATCAGGCTTTTATCCTGACTAAACTTATCGCGTTTGTGTAAGGATGCTGCAACTTCCAGAGGGTTTCTAATCATTAAAACGTAGATAGGTTCGATATCAGCGGACTGAAAAACCTCATGCCAGAACGGCAGTAAAATAGAGACTCTGGGATCTTTCATTCCCCAAAGCGGAGCAGTTCCATATTCTTTTTCTAAAAACGCCAGGGATTTTCGTTTGAATTTCGCACTGATAGATTCCGGAAACGGCGGCGGCAGCAACGGATAATCCCAGCTTAATTGATTTCTATCCAGTAGCTGTTCATTAAGCGCCAGCAAATGCGCATTTTCATAAAAACCTTTATCATTTACCCCTTTTTGCGGCTTGAGCAAATGCTTTCCCATAAAGACACCAAGTCGAGAAAGTTCACCGGATAACGCCGATGTTCCACTGCGATGCATGCCGATAACAATAACGGCCTTTTGAGTTCGCACCGCATTTTTATGCTGTTTTATATTGTTGTTTTCAGATTTCAATCGCGTTTTCCTTTCGCATTTGCCTAGGGTTCTAGCGGGTTAACAGTCGCCGACTTTGTTGACCGAATCGTAATAGAATATCTGGTACAACCTTAAGTAATCGTCCCACCCATCGATATTTCGGTGATGAGACCCATCTATCCGCCTGAATGAAAGTGTCGCCGGCAAGCTTATATAAACCGCAGTAAACGAAGGACTTACCATAACGGATACTGCTGGCAAACTTAATTTTGCTCCACGGAATGTCTTTATCTAACTTTAATTCAATAAGATAGTTCTTTATTTTATCCAGACACACTAATTCGGCAATGTACATTGCCGAATCATTTTGAGAATAGTTGGCGCCATGAAAGACATGGGTGGCAAGGTGTTCTTCAACATAGTCAAATTCACTGAACAATGAAACTTTCAACCATAAATGCCAATCATCTACGCCCATGAGTTCCTTATCGGCGTCAAATCCCCCGACATAGTCGAAAAGAGATTTACGCATCACCGCAGTACAGCACGTCAGCATATTTATACGGATTAAGTGCTCAAACACATCGCCGCGATATTTGTCTTCAAAAGTCGGTGTATGCATTCCCTGACGTTCGGTATATTCGCTTAGAGCACCACAGTAAGCCAACCCCACTTTGGGATTAGCAAATAATGGTACTTGTTTCGCTAATTTTTGCGGATGCCAAAGATCATCTTGATCACAAAACGCGATTAGCTCTCCACTGGCTTTTGAAACAGCAAAATTACGCGCGGCACCAACACCGGCATTTTCTTGATGGAAGACTTTAACCCGCGGGTCTTGCTGTTTAAATGATTCCAATAGCGTTGCGGATTCATCACTGGAGCCATCATTAACGAAAATCAATTCAATATTTATATATTCTTGTTCAAGAATAGAGGAAACGGTTCGTGGTAAATACTGCTCCCCGTTGTAAACAGGTATAATTACCGAAACCAAAGGCTGAGTTTGCTTATTATTCATATAGGAACCCGTAGATAATCGATTGTTCTGAATTCAGAACTCGGTTAGATATATCCCTATAGACGAACAGCGCCTTTTTATTTTTTATTATTTCCAGTAAGAAGTATGGTTTAGGTTTCTAAATTTTTCGAAAAAATAATGAGATAACAACACAACAAGCCATGTTCAAAGAATCTTTGTTCACAAAAATCCTTTATAATGAAGCCTTACCACGTTTGAAGTTTAAATAAGGCCAAGATATGTACACTCCGGAAGAATATGAAAACAACCCACTGCACGGGACAAGTCTCGAGCAAGTACTCACTCAGTTAGTGGATCATTATGGTTGGGATATTCTTGCAGCCTATATCAATCTGAACTGTTTTAAGCAGAACCCTAGCATTAAAGCCAGCTTAAAGTTTTTGAAGAAAACTGACTGGGCGCAACAAAAAGTCGAGAGCTTTTACCTCTATCAATTCAAAAACTTACCCCGTGCCAGTGACGCAATGTTTGAATTACCTCCGCGAGATCGCATTGTCCCGATGGAGCAAAAGCCAAAAGACCCACAAGAGCTTTCTGTGGAAGATGGTATGCGCTTGCAGGAAAAACGCGCTCAGTCCGCACGAGACAGAGACAATCGTAGTGCAAGTGACAGTCGAGGGAATCGCAACCAACGAGACACGAGTTACAGTAGTAAAAGCCAAGACAAGCCTTATCGTCAACAGGCAACAAAAGAAACGCCACGAAAGCCAGTCGAATCCAAAGAGGCTGGAAAATTTGATCCCTATGCGGATTTTAAGAACAAGTAGTGTTGCAAAACTAACTTAAATAAAAAAGTCCGTATTTTATTTCGGACTTTTTAAATACACTAAACTTCAGCCTCAACTCACCTTAGCTCACCTTAGCTCGGTCACAAGTAAATATCGCAACCTCACCCGGTACCTGGAGCTATGCATCTGAGGTAGCTTCTATTTTCTATTAGGCCAAGTTAAATACTTTAAGGTAAAGTCTTTGATGTCTTCATCCCCATTTTCGTGGACACACTATAATTGGATCACTTAATGCCCCAAACAATCATTGGAATGCATGACTCCATTATTAAATCCCCATAGTATTTCCGTTTTGCTACTGATCCTAGTCGCGTTAATCCTGTTCGCTCAGGAACGTATTCGTCTCGAAACATCGAGTCTGTTGATCCTTATTGCGCTGATCCTCGGGTTTCAACTATACCCCTTGGAATTAGAATCAGGACAAACATTTAATCCCGCGGAATTTTTTATGGGCTTTGGTCATGAAGCTCTGTTAACCATATGTGCGTTAATGATGTTGGGGCGAGGTATTGAAATCAGTGGCGCGTTAAAACCCCTGACATCGGTGATGGCGAAATATTGGGGTCAATATCCAACGTTAAGTTTAGCGATGACTCTCATCATCGGCGCATTGCTTAGTGGTTTTCTTAATAACACGCCAATTGTCGTTATGCTTTTACCGGTATTAATCGGAGTCGCACTCAGTAATAACAAAGCTCCCTCTAAGATATTGATCCCGGTCGGACTAGCCACACTGATTGGTGGTACAGCAACGACTATCGGTACCTCAACCAATTTACTAATCGTCGCCGTTGCCGATGATTTAGGGGTGCACTCATTTACAATGTTCGACTTTGCTTTACCGGTGATCCTGGTTGGCAGTATCGGCATTTTATATCTTATTTTTATCGCTCCATTGCTACTCCCCTCTCGGGAAGTTCCACTGCAAAACAATGAAAGTCGAATATACAAAGCCTCATTAATGGTCAGCGAAGACAGCTTACTGAATGACAAAATGTTAAGCGAAGTATTGCAGAGTACAGATTACAAGATGGGGGTGTCGAGAATCGTTCGCGGTGAGAACCAACTTATTAAGTTGCCAACGATTACTTTAAAAAATGGCGATAACTTGATTATTAGTGGCACGGCGGTCGAGTTGCTGGATTATAGTCAAAAATTTAAAGCCGATCTGTTTAGCCTTAACGATCAGACTCATCCAATATCCAAAGACAACCCTTTAGACGAAGACGATCAGGTCTTGGCAGAAATACTGGTGACCGAAGGATCTTTTTTAGCAAACAAAACCCTTAAAGAAAGTAGTTTTTCTCGAATTCATGAACTGGTGGTGTTAGCGTTGCATCGAATGAACAAACCCCAGTACATAGACAGCTCAGTCTCAGACGTGGAATTGCATCGAGGTGATATTCTGCTGGTGCAGGGGCATAAAGACAATCTGCAAAGACTTAAAGAAAACACTCGGTTACTGGTACTGGATAACACCATTCATCTGCCATCGTCCAATCGCGCGCCCATTGCAATATTCATTATGATTGCGGTGATCGCAATAGCCGCATTACAAATCATGCCGATTTCAGTCAGTGCGCTGACCGGTGTTGGTGCCATGCTTATTACCCGATGTTTAAACTGGCGAGAAATGAGCCATGCACTGAACCCATCGATCATCATGATAATTGTCGTGTCGCTAGCATTAGGTAAAGCAATGCAAATTACCAGTGCCGATCAATTTCTTGGGCATCAATTTATCGAGATAATGTATGGCTCCCCCCCGGTAGTAATTCTCGGCGCTCTAATATTTTTGATGTCACTGTTAACCAATGTTGTATCCAATACCGCTGCTGCCGTTATCGGTACTCCGGTCGCTATCAATATTGCTCAAGAGTTAGGAGCGCCTCCGGAGGCGTTCATCCTTGCCGTGTTGTTTGGGGTAAACATGAGCTATGCCACGCCAATTGGCTATCAAACCAACCTGCTAATTTTTAGCGCCGGTGGCTATAAGTTTTCAGACTTTCTTAAAGTCGGATTACCGTTAACCCTAATCATGGGATTAGGATTTACTGCGTTTTTAGCGCTTTACTATCAGCTGTAACAATATCAACCACAATTCGAATCGACTATGCTCTTGCTAAAGTCATTAATTGGCTGACTTCGCATGAAACTGCAAGTGAACCAGACGTTGATATAACTCACACGACTGCAACAATGTCTGATGATTGCCAGTATCGACAACTGCGCCGTTATCCATTACCGCAATCTTGTCGGCATGCTGAATCGTGGATAAGCGATGGGCAATAATCAAGGTGGTACGATTTTGCATCAACTCTTCTAAGGCCTGCTGAACATGATGCTCGCTTTCACTATCTAACGCACTGGTTGCCTCATCAAGTAGCAAAATATCCGGATCTTTTAAGATAGCTCTGGCGATTGCGATACGCTGTCGTTGTCCGCCCGATAGCCGTACGCCCCGCTCCCCTAAAAAACTTTGGTAGCCTTCCGGTAATTTCTCAATAAATTCATGAGCATGGGCTTTTTTCGCAGCGGTTATCACTTCATCATCCGTTGCGTCAGGTCGACCATAACGAATATTATGCATAACATCGGAACTAAATAGTGCCGGTTGTTGCGGCACAAGTGCCATCTTGTTTCGTAACGCTTTGGGATCGAGTTTGCGAATATCAATATCGCCCAGAGTTACTCTACCCTGTTGAGGGTCATAAAAACGTTGTAGTAATTCAAAAATCGTTGTTTTCCCCGCGCCGGAAGGGCCAACAAGGGCAAGAACTTTGCCTGTATCTGCCGTTAATGACAAACTTGAAATAGCGGATTGATCTGGCCGAGAAGGATAATTAAAAGAGACTTGCTCAAACGCAACAATCGGTTGTAAATCATTGGCATCGATAATTTGTTCCGTCGGAGGCAGAATATGATTTTCTTCCTGCAGGATTTCAATCAGCCTTTCTGTGGCACCTGCAGCCCGTTGCAGCTCACCAATGACTTCAGAGATTGTGGCCAAACTGGAAGCAACCAAGATCGCATAAAACACAAAGGCGCCAAGATCGCCACCGGTCATTTTGCCGGAAATCACATCACTACCACCGACCCATAACATGCCGGTAATCGCTCCAAAAACAATAATAATAACGCCGGCAATCAAGGTTGCTCGCTGCGCAACCCTATGCCTGCCAATTTCAAACGCTTTTTCCACTTCTTTGGAAAACTCGAGTCGTTCCTGCTCTTCACGGCTATAACTCTGCACCGTCTTAATGTGTTCAATGGCCTCTCCAGCGTAACTACCCACATCCGCCATTGAGTCCTGACTTTTACGTGATAATTTTCGAACTTTTCGACCATAAAACAAAATAGGAACCAGAATAAATGGCACTGACGCTAACACCACAGCAGTGAGTTTGATGTTGGTCGCAAACAACATCACCATGGCGCCTACACACATTAAGGCACTGCGAAGTGCCATCGAAAACGAAGAACCGATAATACTTTGCAGTAATGTCGTATCCGTAGTGATCCGCGACATAATGTCACCACTGCCATTGGTTTCAAAATAGCTAGGGTGCAAAGTAATGACATGGCTAAAAACCGCTTTGCGGATATCTGCACTCACTCGCTCTCCAAGCCAGGACACCAGATAAAATCGGGTAAAAGTCCCTATTGCCAATAAAACGGTAACGAAAAGAATAAATAGCACGGCAGATTTAAGCTCTTCCATCGACTGCTGTGCAAAGCCTTGGTCGATGAGCATACGCACGCCTTGTCCCACCGACAACATCACAACCGCCGTAAAAACTAATGCTATCATCGCCGCAATTAAACGCCCTTTATAAGGCCGAACAAATTGCACTAACTCCATTAAAATACTTAACCTTTTATTCGCTTTTGTTTCTGAACTTTCAGAATGAAGGTCTTTCTCAGTGGTTGTGGGATCAGTGGGCATTAAGGTTCCTTGGGCGTCGCGAAGCAAGTACATATATATGGGCAACGCATTGAAATTAAAACGGATAAGCCAAACAAATATTCATTTCGCTTAAACATTGGGTTTTATTAAACAATCGGCACCCGAGTTTAGCAAATACAGGGACGTTTTAATGAGTATTCGCGTTAACCTGAGTAAGCGCAATTTAATTAAAGATATTAATCACATAAGGATGATTGGGGCTAGGGTGAAAAACGATTGCTAGAATCATTCACTGTCATTACTCGACAAACAACTACTCGACAAGCAACTACTCGACAAACATTTATGCACGCTACTCGCTTTTACCCCAAACTTTTGAAAACATCGCCGCTTGTTTATCCCGATAGGCCAGACATTTGGCAAATATACGGGTTGATTTAGGGTGCAGGCATTGCTTGGGGGGTTGATAAAATCGCAACCAGGCAGTTTGTTTTTCACCGGTAAATAGACCTTTAATGTGCAACACCTGATCCCCTAATTGATCAGGGTTTCGAATTTGAAAGTCCGCTACAGTGGATGCAGGGCTGGCTGCTGGGAGAGCCTCTTTTTTTAATGCTTTCGCGGGGGGCTTGTTACGTTTTTTTGTGGACCTTGGATATTTATGACATATCCGAATTTTATCTTTGAGCTCCCGCTCTTTTTGGCGCAGATAATTACCCCGAGGCTCTCGATAACCCAAGCGCATTTCTGAACGCACCTGGGCCAGCGATTTTCGATGTTTTTCGCAATCACTTTGCGCCTGAACAGGAATCGAGTGGAAACCAGAGACAATGCAAATCACAGTGAAACCGTTAACAACGATTCTATTAATGAAGTTCATTTTTCTCCTAGGCATTTAATCGATAGTCAATTTCTCACTTTGCAACCCCGAACCCGAAACACGAATGCTTGCTTCACCTTCGCCAATACGCTTGACTAAAAACAACCCCCTGCCTTGATGAGTTAGCAGGGTCGAAGACTGATAAGTCTGCATCAAAGCACTATTGCCATTGTCACTGGCGATCATGCGCAAATTCTCCGACAAATCCAGCGTAACTTGCTGCTGCATATGCCGCACAGGGTTACCTGAGGCATCTAATAACTGTACTTCAATATGGGCAACGCGGTTGTTATCCATCGGTAGCTCCTTTAAATCGGTGCTCACCAAGATTTGCTCCGGAGTCGTTGCCGTAATCAAAGTATCCGTTGTTTGACAATTTTTATCCCCCGAAACAGTGAGCTCACCGGCATTAAATGGTACTAACCACTTGTAGGCTCTATCGGGAAAATCCTTAAGCTTTTTCTTACCCATTGTTTTGCCATTTAACGTCAATTCCAGTACCGGGCAATTGGATAATACTTCGACGACAATTGGCTCATTACCTTGATAATTCCAATGATGATTCACCTCATACCAAGTCCAGACCCGCTGCTGCCAGCCACCTTTACGCATGTCGATTAACTCGCCTTCCTCGCCTTGTTTATAGGACGATTTTTCAAGACTCTGGGTGGTGATATGTGCATGAGGCTCGTTACTCCATAACGTTTTGTAAAGATGAAATCCTGGTTTATCGAACCCGGCGGTGTCTAGCATTCCAACATCAATATGTTTTGCTGGCCATCGGTTATGAGCCTCTCCAAGGTAATCTATGCCGGTCCATAAAAAAGTGCCCGCGATAAAAGGACGGTCTTCAATCGCTTGCCACTCATGCCATTGCACGACATTTTCCGTCCCCATTATCGGTTTGTCGGGGTAATGTTGATGACCGTAGTCATAGATTACGCGGCGGTAACTATAACCGATAACATCAAGCGCTTCGGTATAACCGCTAACATGACTCACCGAAGGAAGAATCAAATTCGCGGTCACAGGCCGGCTTTCGTCCACCTCTTTTACCCATTTCGACAATTTTTTAGCGGTATCGGCAAGGACATAATCACCGGCTTTTTGTTCGTAAAATCGTTTTTCAATTTGTTCTCGGTCGATAAACGGCGGATTATAAAAGTAGTTACCCTGGGCATTCATATCAAAATATCCAGATGCTTGTTTATACCTTGGGTATGTCCACTCAATTTCATTGCCGATGCTCCACATAATAATGGAAGCATGGTTTCTATCTCTTAAAATGGCATTTTTTAAATCTACCTCGGCGTTTTCCTGAAAGTAATCGGCATATCCCCGGCTAACAAAATCCTCGTGACGCTCCCATTGATTCAATCGTTTGTCTTTGGGATTATCCCATTCATCAAAAATCTCACCCTGGACTAAAAAACCCATTTCATCACAAAGATCCAAAAACCTTGCAGACATAGGGTTATGAGCGGTACGGATCGCATTAACTCCTGCGTCTTTTAATTTTGTTAAACGGCGACGCCAGATATCGTCGGCAACGGCAACACCAACAGCTCCTGCATCATGATGTAAATTAACCCCTTTAATTTTGAGATTTTTTCCATTTAACCAAAAGCCTGTTTTGGCATCGAAGTTGAAGCTTCTAAAACCAACTCTTTCACTCTGCTGGTCGATCAATTTTTCGTTTTGATATATTCGTGTTTGTAACTGGTAAAGCTCTGGGGATTCAATCGACCACAACTTCGGATCGGCGACAGTTAAATCAAAAGATTCTGATCCGGAACTAATCGCATCGAGCACTACCTGGCGTTTTGTGCGAGCGACGACTTTACCATCGACATCTAAAATTTGACTCACGAGTTGAACTGTTTGCGCGATATCAGAGTCATTTTTCAAATCGATTTTTATCGAAGCATGCGCCAACTTCTCGCTGACCTTAGGTGTGGTGAACTGCACTCCCCACATGGGGATATGAAAGTTGGCTTTGGTGATCAGTTTTACGTCCCGGTAGATGCCAGAACCGGTATACCACCGACTGTCGATATAACGACGTCGGTCAACACGAACCGCCAGAATATTATTGTTGCCATCGGCTCTTAATAAACGGGTGATATCAATAGAAAATGGCGTATAACCATTAACCATGCTGGTAATTTTTTCGCCGTTTAAAAATATTTCCGAGTGGTTATAAATGCCATCGAAATTTAACCATTGTCTATGCGTTTTGGTGTCGATGCTGGTCTTAAAGGATTTCCGGTACCAACCGACTCCGCCGGGAAGGTAGGCAGTTGCACCATTTAATTTCTCATCAAATGACTGCAAGATACTCCAGTCATGGGGTAACTGAATCGACTGCCAGTGACTATCATCGAAGGATGTCTGAGCAAATGATATTTTGTCACCAAGTATAAAGCGCCAATTTTGATTAAAATCGACTTCTTTAGCAACACAATGAATATTCATCGCGAGACATAAAATCGCGATATATGCGCGAGCACCTGAAATTTTCAATAACATCTTAGACTTAACCCAACCCCTTATTGTTTAATGTTAACAATAACACGAGTCCGGACGAATGCGAAAATTTATTGTTTATGGGTTAGCACGCGTTAGAAAGTAGAGAGTAGGAAGTAGGAAGTAGGAAGTAGGAAGTAGGAAGTAGGAAGTAGAATAATACGTAGAAATTGGTTTTCAGAGGAATTTGAGAAAACGGTTTAGCCAGCGATTAACGCTGGCTAATCATAGATACCTCACAACTGGGGAGGTACCTAAGGGATACGTAAAAATCGATTCGTGCGAATTAAACGATTATTTCCACCAAAAGTCGCCACGGTCAGCAAGACGTCGGGCTTCGAATTTTTTCAAACATGCTTTTAGAGGGCTGATAGCCAATTCGCTCTCGGTAACCGAACGCTCTTTACCTTTAACAACAGTATCGCCATTTGAAACGTCAACACGACAGGTGATTTCACCACCATTTGCAGTTTTAACAACTTTCACTTCGTTAAAAGAAGTCAAAAGGCGAGCATATGGACCAAAAGATTCTTGCTCAGTATATTTGCTGTAAGAAATTTCCGCGTTTGCAGAAGTTGATACTAACAAAGCCAATAATGTAACTGCTAAAGTGTTTTTCATAAGTAATCCCGTATATAAATGTTTAAATGTGAGCAAAAGCTCTAACTTAAGGCTATTTTAGAGTAACAACTCTAAGAAAGCTAGCGCTTTATGTAATTAAATTACAAATAATGGCGTTTTATGGCTGAAATTTTCTTATTTATATAGATTAATAACAGTTTCTTGTAACTTTTGTGTAAATTTACAACAAATTGGATGGGAGCATTGATGATCCATCGGTTTACGAGGCAAAAAATTTTATATTTCTTACAAGATGGCTTAAATTCAAAGGTATAATCTCATCTATATGGCCGATTCGCTGAATTTTGCCGATTATGATCCCCACAAATTACTTTCAGGCAACCGATCTCCATGCAATACACAATAACGACACCAGAACAGTTCATATTAAGCCCATGGAAAAATGGTAAAGGAACAACCATTGAGTTAGCGATAAATGATGGCGCAAGTTTTAGTAACTTTGCTTGGCGGTTGAGCATGGCTGACGTAGTTGAAGATGGAGAGTTTTCAGATTTTGGCGGATACCTAAGAAACCTGGTGTTAATTGACGGCCAGGGGATCACCCTAACTCACGATGCGCAAACCAGTGATACACTGGATCAAGTGCTGCAGTTCGCTACGTTCGATGGCAGCAGTAAAACCGTCGCTAAATTAAGCCAAGGAGCAATTCGAGATTTTAATATCATCACCGATAAAACGAGAATTGATACCAGAGTCGAAACCTATCCTAACCCTGTTTCGATTTCAGCCACCATCGATGAGCTGTGTTTCGTCTATGCGCTTACCGATACACTGGCAATAACGCTAACGGGTCAGGGGCGTCATAAAGAACAGGTAACGCTATTGCCGAATCACTTACTAAAAGTTAGCAGTAATGACGCGACCGAGATAAACATTTTCGGCCAGGCGTTTATTCTTGTGCAATTAATATCATTAGACGATGAGTCTCGACATCAAGGTATAAAGGCGAACCAAGACGAATAAATGTCACAGAGCCGGCACGCCATAAACTCTGCTCATAATAATTGGCACAATCGCCAAGCGAATAACATCCCAATTATCTGCGATTAACTTGGCTCACATGGTTACAACAGAATCAGCAATCATTACCTGATAACGACTATCAGGTAATGAGAAAGCGGATTAGATGTAAAATATTAGCGTTTAACTTTTCTTTGAGGCTCGGTTTACGTACCAGGTGGCAATTTTATCGACAAGGCTTGGTTTCTCGCCCTGCCCATCCGTGTCAACGTCGGCAGCCGCAGAAAGATCCAACTGCCCACCACCGGCTTTATACATGGCGGAGTATATTTCCAACACCTTCTTTTTCACCATCCCACGCAGCGGAATATGAGCCATCATGCCATAAGTGGCAGCACCGCCCTGATTTGCCAGTTCTGGATTTGCCTTCACCGTTGCAACCGCATCTTTTAAATCCGCAAGATATTCATCAATCACTGCTAAGTGTTGTGCTGTTACCATGGCATGTAAACCATTCGGTTTCTGGTTTTTATTCACTTGCCAGCCTTTCGCATTCATCTGATCGCCAACCGCAAAAATATTCACCTCAGGATCAATCGATTTATAGGCAAGCAGTGGTCCTTGCGGTTTTCCCATAATTTCCAATTCAGGAATACCAGCGATACCCGCTTTAATGCGATTTACCGCTTGCAAAGTTTCGTCGGCAAGTTTTTTGTAACCTTCTTTGCCAAAATACTGTAACGCCGCCCAGGCGCCTGCGTATGCCCCCCCAGGTCGCGTTCCAAGTAATGCTGAAGACGCAAAGACACCACCAGACCAGTTCGGTTGTACAAACATCTGATACTTTAAATATTCAAGATTACGATAGGTAATGGTACTAGCGCCTTTCGCTGCATAACCATATTTATGAATATCGGCAGAGATTGACGTTACGCCAGCTACTCGGTAATCCCAAGGGGGGATATTCTCGCCGTTCATTTCCATAAAAGGAAGGATGAAGCCACCGACACAGGCATCTACATGTAGCGGAATATTATGTTGTAGTGCGATTTCGCCCATCGCTTCGATAGGGTCAATGGTCCCATGCGGATACTCTGGCGCACTCCCTAAGATCATCACCGTATTGCGATTGATCATTTTTTTAAGCTTACCAAGATCCGGGGTTAAATCTTCTTTAAGCGGCACCATGCGAATTTTCACATTGAAGTATTCGCTCGCCTTGTACCAGGCAACATGGGCCGTTTCAGGAATAATCATTTCCGGCTTTTTAACCCGGCGTTTTTCGCGAGCCATATCACGATAGGTTTTCACTGCCATCAAACAGCTTTCGGTACCACCTGAAGTAACAACACCACACACTTCATCGGTGCCGTTCAGAATATCCGCCGTTGCGCTTATCACCTCGTTTTCCAGTTTTTTCAAACTTTTAAACGCTGTTGGGTTTAAGCCATTTTCACTGGAGTATTTAAAGTAAGCGTCCTTTAGCAATTCCTGATGCGCCTCATCAATGTAATAAACCAGACTCCACAGTTTGCCGCTTTTGTAGTTGGGATCCTGCTCCTTAAAACTATCGAGCTGTGACAATATTTCATCACGTTTTACGCCGTTATCGGGCATGCTTTTATGAATACTCATGGAAAAACCTTAACTATCTTTTAGTAAAAAGAATTTTATCTTATTGATTCGTTTTTATATCTGTTAACCAGGAATCGATGTTAATAATAGCGCCAAAGAAATCCCCAGATAATTCCCTAGAGCATAACCAATAATGCCGGTTGTCATACCGGTTAACAGAATTTGTTTATTATTGAGCGCTTTGGCCATCATCGGCACAAACGCCGGAGAGCAAATCGCACTGACCGAGGTGATCATAAAGGTTTCACTATCCACCTTAGCAAGCTTGCAAAGACACGCATGTAATACCAAGCTGCCAATGGCGGTACCGAATACAAATACCGCAATCACCGGATCAAACGCCAGCAATTTGTCGATGTCAGCTAACGATGCCACTGTGAAACAGAACACGTAAATTAAATACATACCAAGCTTGTATGCGAGTTTCAGGCCTCTGACTTTTTCACTGAAGGATAATGCCATGGCAATGGTACTGATTAACACTATGATAATGGCAGAGACATTGGTCACGGATAAAAGCTGTTTAAACGCTTGAGAAATGCCGAGCGACACTCCAACAATACCAAGAGTCAAAGCAACAATAATGGCGAGTTGCCTTAGGTTGGCTTTTTTCAATAAATCCCGGTAATCATTATCAGAGCTATCATTTTGAGAGGCAACATTTTGAGAGGCAACATTTTGAGAGGCATCCGGCGCAGTATTGACGCCACTTTGCATTGCGCCATTGGTAAGGAATTTACGAAATAAAGGGATTGCCACCGATATCATAAATAGTATGTAAATCGCGCCAAATAAGGTATCTAAGCTATGAAATTGGATAAATACTTCATTGGGCACAGATAAGGCAGATTTAATCGCCGCAAGGTTCGGTGAACCTCCGGTATATACGGCGACGGACATTCCAACTAATTGCCCCGCTTGCGCTGACGATTCAACTGCGGTTTGCGCTTGATAAAAAACAAACACCAGAGTCGAGACAGTAACCACAGACAAGGTTGCCAGCACCAAGCTTATCAGGGCGGTGAGTGACATCTTTGACCATTGGCGGATATTGAGTGTTAACAAAAGCATCGGCAGAGCTATCACAATAGACAGGTCGACCAAGGTGGTTTGTACGCCTGACGATTGCTCAGGTAAAAGCCCAGAATTACCAAGGATTAACCCACCTACATAACATAGGATAATAACGCCGATTTTGTCCGCCCATGAAAATCTATGGGTTAAATAAATGACAAGTGCCGGCGTACATAGATAACAAAGCGCAATAAATACAGAGACCACAGTGAAAACTTCAATAATCATTATCGACAGCTAACCATATAATATTTGCCCTTCAATTACTGCAAATATTCTGAATTTGTCGATGCCAGCCTATACCCGCCATGGAAATGTAAATTTGTGGCCGTTTGAAAATACGCATTGCGAACACATTTAAATACTAAGAATTACCGTGTATTTAACCATTAGGTGTTTGATCATTCTTTATTATTGATTGTTCATTGTGGATTGTTCATTCAACAATGCCCACGGCTCACTTCACATAATGTATGAATTCGGGGATCTCGATGATGTAATTCGGGATTCGAAACAAATAAAAAAGCTCAGCAACATCGCTGAGCTTAATGACAGGTTGATACCGCCTGGGTCTGTAAAAAGTCGATTCTTTGACCTTTGCAAACGTGCCTGGACGATTCGTATCCGCTATTTACTTTCTTTGGTAGTGACTTGCTTACCATCAAGGGAAACCGGTAGCATAATATGGGCATAATCGGTATCACCCCACATCACATAAGGGCCACCGACATTAGGATCATCCGTCATGCCTTTTAACATTTCTTTTGGCACAATAATCATTACATGAGGGCCGGTTTCGACATAATCGTCTGAATTTTTATGGTCTGGATGATGCGGCGAAGAATTACTCACCCCAGAACCCGTTGGCTCGCCCTGGAGCATATAAGAGATACCAATTTTGTCTGCGACAAACTCTTCTTTTTTCCCGACCGCAGCCATCATTTTCATCCAGGTTGCATCATTACACATGGGCGCATGATCGCCAGGCATCGTATCGGGTAAGCAGGTCCAGCCATTGCTTCCTTCTTGCAAAACAGTTCCATCGGTATCAACTACGGTTGCGTTATCACTCACCGATGAAGGCGCCGCGGATTTTGCCCGGTCAATTTTATCTTGTTTAGATTCCTCAGCAAGCGCTGTCGCTGAGAATATTAACGCCATAACAACAGAAATGGTTTTGTATTTAACGTTCATCATTATGTTTCCTAGGTTGATTAGTAATCACCACAATGATCATTTATCAATTACATACGTCGATAATGGGTAGATCAAGGTATGGATTTAGTCAAGAATAGTTGATGATGAATTTTTATCCAGCAATTAGACAATTGAGCCTTGTTCGTTGATTTAAAAATATTTTATAGAAGAAGCGATATTTCCCCTTGCGTATTTATCATCGGCAACAGATGGACCTTTGGATGAGGGAAATATTTAACAAACTGAAAATTATCAAGGCGTAAACGTTAGGAATTGATAATACCAATCTTGCTCCTTTAAAAGCGAGAAATATGACGTAAGATGGCACCTTTTCGAGCCATAGACGAAACGACTCTTATCGCCCAAAGCAATTAATCTGTAATAGAATCACTGCATCTCTACGCTATCATATCTTTGACTTTTTCTTATTTATCATTAGATTAAATACGTATAAAGAGAAAACTAATGTTCACCTTGGACGCATTGTGAACCTAGTCATTCGATGAAAAAAATAATAGGTTGCTGTCATGTAACTTTCATAGCTCCGTGACTTATTCGTTACATTAGCGCAGCTAACACCCCTGTGTTCCATTAATTAAACACGGCCGATTCTAGAGGATATTGCAACATGAGCAGATATTTGAGTCAGGGATTGAGGATCACTCTGTCGGCGCTCCTTTTAGGCTTTTCACTATTAGCCCATGCAGCCCAGGCGCCTGGTGGGATGACTATCCTTGTGAAAGATCAGTTTACTGATCGGCCTCTACCAACCGCGCAGATCACCATCACGGAGCGGGACACCAATTCCACGCGTTCAATAGAAACCGACGCACAAGGTCGTGTCATCGTTAAACAACTCGACCCTGGTCTTTACTCGGTTAAGGTAACGAAAACCGGGTTCGCTTCTTCCTACGAGCCAAGCATACGCGTGATAACGCGTAAAAATATACAGATTGAATTTGAACTACCCAATGAAGCGGTGATGGATATTGTGGAAGTTAGAGCCAGACAGGCTGATATATTTGCATCAGGGTCCAGCACTTATCTCAATAGAGAAGAGTTGCGAAGTGCCGTTGGAGGAGGCGCAGATCCGCTCCTGTCTCTGGACGGGTTACCTGGCTTGGCTGCCACCGGAGAATTTGCAAGCTTTAGCGTGCGAGGCCGTGGCCCAAGAGATAATTTGTTATTCGTCGATGACTTTCCTTTTGATAAAGCGGTGCACTTTGATGCGACACTGGGTGAAGATGAAGATGTTGGGGGCGGTGGTCGTTTCTCGATATTCGCACCAAATGTTATCAGTGGTGCTGAGTTTTCTCCCGGGGGATGGGGGCCAGCCTACGGCGGCCGGGCGGCATCGCTACTCAAACTCGAAGTTGCCGATGGTAACCCAAGCCCTTCTGCAAGCCTACGGCTTGACCTTGCGGGCTATGAAATTGGTTACGACGGCCCTGCCGGTATCACTGAAGACTCAACATTGCTCGTTTCTGCTAGACGCCTGGATTTCGGCGCTTTTTTCGAAACCATTGAAGAACTCGATATTGGAGAGCCTCTTTTAAGAGATATCATCGTTAAGTCGGTCATGCCAATCAACCAGAACCATACATTTGAAATTCTACTCATGGATACACACGAAGACTATACGCGCGACGTAACTCATGTGTTTGCATCGCCTAATTTCGAAGATGCTGCGTTGCTAGATTTTAAACAAGACAGTGATTTGTATGGTCTGACGTTGCAATCATTAATCGGTGAAGAATCCGTCTGGACCAATAAGATTTACTATCGCCAAAGCGACAAGGTCAGCTCAGAGGGTGAAGCATTTCCTGATCTCGTCCCCCCGGGAACACCGGCGTCGAGTTTTCCCGTGCGAGAAGACATTATTACTATCGGAGAAAATGAGACTGAGCTCGGCTGGCGAAGCGACTTCGAAACGGTGAATCAATGGGGTGTGTTCAGTACAGGTATTCAAGTAACACAAATTGAACTGAACTACGTCACGGTCTTAGATGGCGATTGGAACCGATTTGTCTACGACGAGAATGACTATAGGCCATCCCCCGAACAGCGTTATATTGTGCTCACACCCACCGATACTAACGCTTCCTTGAATCAGAAAGAAACCAGCTACGCAGGTTACGTTGATCAGGTATTTGAGCTCGGCGATTGGGATTTTCGAACCGGTGTTCGACTCGAGCGGGATGGCTTTGCCGACGAAAGCATCGCGTCGCCCAGATTCAGCATCAACTGGCGGCCGGGTGCAGCGATTAGATATTTTGCCACCGCAGGGCTGTTTTATCAGTCTCCACGTTATTTAGAGCTTGCCGCTAACGAGTCGAACAACCTTAAGAACGAAGAAATCACCCACAGTAGTTTGGGTTTTGAATATTTCCCAGCTAGCAACTGGTCGGTGTTAACAGAGGCCTATTATCAAAATCTCGACAACCTGGTTGTAGACCTTGATCGAGTACGGGGCACGTTCGCAAACATTGGTGACGGCACATCGTACGGCGTCGATGTCGTGGTCAATGGTACAATTCGCGAAGGTATTTACACGACGGCTACCTACTCTTATAACGATATCGTCATCGATCGCAAAGACGGTCGCGGTGCTATCGCCGCCGACTTCAGCCGCGAGCATGTCGCTACCCTCGGTCTGACCTGGGAAATCAACGACCGCTGGAAAGTCGCCGGTCGCTACAAGTTTCTTTCTGGCAGGCCAGACGAACTCTTTATTATTCACTCAGACGTACTCGGACCAGGGCAACCTTTGCGGTTCTCAAAAGAGATCACTGAGCATAATGTCGGCCGCAAAAGCAACTACAGCTTAGTGAACCTTCGCATTGACTATCGACGAGCATTTGGCCCCATAGATGTCACGGCCTTTCTCGATGTCATCAACCTAACGGCAGCGTCCTCCAGCGACGACACCGAGTTTGACTATCGCCGAGGTGTTGAAGTAGAGGATGATAGTGAAGCCGAGCCGCTGATTGGTCTACGCCTCGATTACGCCTGGTAAGGAACAAAGCCGATGTCACAACACTTAGTGAAGCTGCGAAGTTGACAACGTCGGGGCTTGAATATTGCACATAATGACGTTCTTACGGTGACTACCAAGACACCGAATGCTAATGATAGATACATATACCGTGGGTCGCGCTAGGTAACATGGGATAGGGATTGAAAGTAGAAAATACGTAAAGCGCAGATACAAAAAAACCTAGCAATGCTAGGTTTAAAGTTCTCTATCTAGAGAATGGTACCGGAAGCCGGACTTGAACCGGCACGCCCGCAAAGGCAACGGATTTTGAATCCTAAATCAAGGGTTACGCAACCGATATTACGTGCTAATAGGTGCTATTTCAAGCTAGTGGATTTCATTTAGTACGCATTGTTGCTAGCTGCTGTTGCGTCATTACGTCACGTTTTACGTCACGATTCGGTTCAGTAACAACTGAATGTTCATATCTGGGAAAACGATTTTATCCAAAGAAGACTGTATATATTAGTTACTATCTAACATTACTCATATCACCCTAGCGCACAGGCATTGAAAAGTAAGATTTGACACTAAGAGTATTCGTTCGGCTTAAGCTTTATTCGCCGAGAAAAAAACTCGCTTTACTCAATAATTTCTCCCCCCCCCCCTTTCAGGAATTGTAGCTTCGATGAGATAATGAATGGCGTATAGGGATAAATTAAATAAAAAAGCAATATCTCCCAATATTGTAATAAACAATATTTCCTTAGTAACGTTAATGACATGCTCTTCATTATGTGACATTTTATCGCTCTCAAATAATTAAAATAACTCAAAGTAAAAAAGGAATTAAAATCATGAAATCCGAGCAGATTAGAAATGCTTTGAAATGGATTGTAGATCGAGGTTATTTAGTCATAGCTTCTACAAGTAACGTTGATTTAATTCGAGATTCCAAACATCCTTTTATTTCCGAAACAAACCAATTAGAGCATTTAGAATCGTTTTTAGAATTTGTAAAATACGATCCTCTAATTCCCAATGGGGGGGCTGATGAAAGTTTAAGGTTATTTAAGACAGCTCAGCTAATCGCACAAATTTTGGTGGATTACGGTCTCTTAAAAAAATTAAATACCAATTATACGATAGGTGCTAGTCAAATAGTTTGTGCTGCATATAAGTTAAACAAAGAGGGCCTAGAGGCTCATTTAAAGTTGCAAGAACATCGCGACAATGAGCGCAGATTTAACGAACAAATAATTGTTAGTCGTTCTAGCCTTGGTGTATCCGCAGCGGCAGTAATCACCTCATTTATAGCGGTCATTTACTTAGTTATAAATACAGGGATAAATCAGGAGCGACTCGACCAAAGCGAGAAATTGATTGAAATGTCCGAAACAAGATTAGACAACTCAATCAAAGCACTAGAACTCGCAGAAAAGCGCCATCAAATAGCGATTGATAATAACAAATCAGTAGCCCAGCCTGTCAATGTTACGTCAGATAAAGTCACTGTATCAAAACCTATTCCTTAACCCGAAGTAGAGCTAGTTAGCAACTTACCCAATTATAAAAACTAACACTCTGGTTACATGGTAAACAATCAATTAAAAGACTCGGCTAGCAAAACTCTTTAAAATATCTCTATTTGATGTACGAACTTAATCATCCTATTAGAAACAAAAATCGCTGAACGCTAATAAGTGTATTGTTAAATATTAATGCTTAGGAATATCAATACAGAACAACATCTTTAACTTAAAGAGTACCAAGGATTGAATCCCCCAACTGCTTTCATAAACTGAGCAAGGCATGAATCAAGGAACCTGCCAAAACCTTTATTAACTTCTATTGTAAGGTTAGGTTTTCTGATAAAAAATTGCATTGGGGTAGCAAGTAGACTCACGATAGATAGACAAACTAGTTGCAACTTTTAATTTCAGATGCTGATAAAATAAAAATCGATGGTTACTTAAACCAACGACAATTTTTCCCAAATTATTTAAACCTAATCAAGGCTCCTTAGTTATGGACTCTAGTCACTTTACAATTTTCATTTCCATTTTTTTGATTTGCTTCATAGTTTTTTCCCTAATAAAAAGTTGGCAACTCAGCGTAGCCAAAAAGAAATTAAAAGAATTCGACAAGTATACGGATAAGATCGAAGCAATCGACGATATTAACGATTACAGAGTTAACGCTGAAAATGAACTTCTGGCACTGAAAAAAAGAGCCGAAGAGACCTTAAAAAACGCTGATGCTAAGGTTTTCGAAGCCTCAAAAATCATTGCAGATGCGTACGCTAAAAGAGAGAGCATTATTGAACAAGCTGAAAAGCAAGCTACAGAAATCGCTGGTGAGGCATATGCATTAAAAGGCCAGACAGAGGCTTTTGAAAAAGCCATTCAAGCAATGAAGAACACTATCAACGGATATAAAGATGATTACATCATCCCAAACCATTCCACACTCGATGAACTTG
Organism: Thalassotalea litorea; assembly: GCF_005843925.1. GTDB lineage: Bacteria > Pseudomonadota > Gammaproteobacteria > Enterobacterales > Alteromonadaceae > Thalassotalea_A > Thalassotalea_A litorea_A. The sequence continues at coordinate 337,041 of NZ_VCBC01000003.1, read as the reverse complement.
CCGATGAATTCGACTTTAAAGAGGCTGGTTCACAACTAAAGATGGCTCGCAAGACAACCCGAGATATGGTGAAGCAAGGTTATGCGGGAGATTGCGATTACGTAGAGAACATTAGGCGCACCTACGCCATTCATTTCTGTGTCGATGCCTTTAACGGAAAAGTAGATACCGCAATGGCTAAAGTTAAGCACGACAATTACGGTAAAATTAAACAAGAAATTATCGATGCTTTCGCTTTAGTAAATCACAATGGTAAACCTTTTCGAAATGCACGGATTAGACAAGAATACCTTGATGCGCGCCTCGACGAGCTTAAATGGGCTGTGGCTGCCTTTGAGTTGAGAAAAATAGAGAAAGAGGAACAAGCAGAGATCAAAGCTCAAATGCGTGAAGAAGAAAGAGCCATTCGTGAGATGGAAAAAGCTAGAAAAGAAGCTGAAAAGGAAGAACGTATGCTTCAAAAAGCTCTAGAAAAAGCACGCAAAGAGCTCCTATCGGCAAACGAAGAACAAAAAGTAGAATACGAGGCACAACTAAAGCAGCTTGAGGGAAAACTTGCTGAAGCGGAAGCAAAGGGTGAACGCGCCTTATCAATGGCACAACAAACTCGTCGAGGTCATGTTTACATCATAAGCAACATGGGAAGTTTTGGTGAAGATGTATTTAAAATAGGTATGACTCGACGCCTCGAGCCCATGGATAGAGTCAAGGAATTGGGAGATGCCTCAGTCCCGTTCTCTTTCGATGTCCATGCTATGATACATAGTAATGATGCGCCAGAACTTGAAAAAATATTGCACAACAGCTTCTCACAGAAGCGCCTCAATAAGGTAAACTCTAGAAAAGAATTTTTCAGAGCCAGCATTTCGGAAATCCGCAAGGTTGTCGAAGAACAAGGTTTTAATGAAATTCATTGGACGCTTGCCGCTGAAGCATCAGAATATAAAGAGAGCTTAGCGGTTGATAAAAATGCTGCTTAGTAAAGACTATGAACCTATACCAAACTAGTTTTAGTTTAGTGGCCGAATAGTGGAGCCAGGCTTTTGACTTTACGCCTGGCGCATTCGGCACAAAAAAAGCAATTCTGATTACTGGTATATTGGTCGAACTGGGGATTCTTCGTCTACTAACGTATTATCACCTCTAAGCCGATTAACTCCGCACTCAAACCTAAAACCCGCAGCAAAAGGAAATACTTTAGTCAAAAACGTCCTAAAAGTGGATCTGATTCCCGAAGAGTGTCAGTTTAAGCTGGCTTAATTAAGGATAATTTTCCCGAACAAGACACGTTCAGTAACTATGTTCCTTTGTGAGGTAGTATTGCAAGATTAGAAGCCGAATTGGCTCATGCACTAAAGAAGAAGGGGTTTGCAGTTCTCAGTATTCATCCTAATAGAGGGAGCTATGATAGATAATTGTTTAACATCGCAATGAGCTAATTCAACGAAGCATTCAATTTCTAGCAACGTGAGAAGTGACAGGCTTTGGTTAACTACCCTCTTTTGATAACTCTTGGAAGAGCTTGGTTACCAAAGGCCTAACCGTTGCAATTCTTGTTTTAGCTCTGCTTGTTCCTGTAGAACTTTAAGCGAGATGCCTTGGCCTTGTTTAGTTCGCTTTGCATCGGGCCACCATTCTGCGAGCATGATATATCCGGATTTGAGTTGCTCTTTCATTTCAACATCGTCCGAACTTTTCAGGCCTTCAATTATGGCTTGTTTTATTATAGCTTTGGGATAAGGTAATTTGATTTCGTCAATCAGGTTGGGAGGAAGCGTGGCTGCGGCCTCTAGAGCCTCGCCATAAACCTGTATAATAGTTTCAACATCATCATATGAGGAATTAATCTCATAAACTTTATAAAGTTTATGCGACCAATCCTCTAAAAATGCAAGTAAGAAAGCCCCGGGAATCATCCCAAAGAGCGTTAGAAAAAGGCCAAGTATCGACCAATCTCCTATCACACTACTTAGTTTAATCCAAAGCCAATAGTTGCCCACTGCGAAAGCTATTGACAATGGAATTGTGATTAACCGCGTGTACTTGAACGGTATCATAGTCTTACGTAAAACAGCCAAAGTTAGATTTCCCGTTATTAGATTAATTCTCAATGAAATCTAATATATTTTGTTCTAGTTTTCCTGAAGATACACAAATTCCCTCGGCGGTTATTAATCGCCCGTCCCAACCATCATTTGCGTAAAGTTTGAATTCACCAAAAAAGTTAACGTTTACCTTAGTTTTTTCATCATGTGTTGCTCGAACGGTAACGTTCAAAGAGCCTAACTTATTTATTCTCGCATCACCAAGCGTTCCACTAGCTCTTATATCGCCACAATCAAGAAAATTGTTGGTATCAGTGATCAGATACTTTGCTGTAATTAGCCCGGAACTTTTTTCAATTTTTTCGATGGTAACATGATGTTCAGCAAACCAATCAACGACCCTAATCCATGTTTGTTCGTAACTAGAATTAAAAACTCGTTGAGTATCTACATTTACTTGATCTGGTGGTGTTATCTTTATGCTTGCACAAGCAGACAAAATAACGGATAGAGCGATAATAATCACTTTTTTCATATTGAAAAAACCTTACTTTATTTGGGTTGAATTGGTAGACAACATTAAGTTTTTAACAGAAATTGGGGGTGAATATTAAAAGGTATAAAAGCAAAAAACAATTAGATTTCCACAAATTTTATAACTGTTTGAAGTTGTTAGAAAACCCACCTGAAACAACTCATTTTTGCAGAAATATTTTAGCTGGACGAACATTCAAATAGCCAACAGATTAGCGATTACTAACATAATGGGTTTAGAACGTTGCGACGTTGTAAAAAAATGCATAGCTCATTATTTAACCCATGGAGCTGCATATAGCTGTTATAAGTGAAATGGAATCATTGAAATTTCCTTTGGGGCAGATATTACCAATACTTCAACTTTACTCTTATGTTTGGCGAAAACATCAACTCACGGGATGATATAATAGAAGGTTTTCAGTATATTAAAACTCATCACAAAACACCTTACCCCACTTAATTCATGTTGATTTTTATTGAAATAAAAGGGTACTCCTAGATGTATATTACTGACCCGTCTACATAACTAAATGCCAGGCGTACCAGCAAGGACGCTAAGCTGTGCATACACCCGATAGCTCACGCTTTAAAATATTTAATTTAAAAAGTTTCTAAAGTAGCGACTGCTCTAAGCCTTGCTAGCCCCGTCATAGCTCTTATGGCTATCGAAGTTCCCCCAGTTGGTTGCATTAATGAATTTACGTACTTTCCGCACTTGAAAGCTAGAGAAATAATACTTAGCATAGGACGTAACCTCTGACTTCTGACTCGTTGAGCAGCATAAAATATGCATGGGAAAAAACAAGCACTAATAATAACTCTCACGAAACCGGGGTCACTTGAAACTTTAAGTTAGAATACCTTTGTGCTGTTCCACAGCCAACCTTTGAGCTACCCGGTAACATTGGCAACTGACAAATATGGTGAACACTATAAAAAAGGAAAATCGATATTTTCGGTCTCTCTAAAAAGGACCCAGGATGTAACCCTGAATAATCGGAACTAATAAAAAGGTGACATCAAATGATTCTACTCAAATGTATATCTGCCAATCCGAAAATGGTTAAAATTTTAATATATACTGATAGCCCAATACTTAAATTAAACGACAAGCTTTAAATCAAAAAAACGTACGATGTGAATAGCCTTCATAAATTGGTTTATTTGTAATTTTCCATTGAGCGTACTCAAGGGCTAATACTAATAACCAGAATGACCTTGATTGAATTTTTTGCCCAGATCCCCTTATGCGTTAACTGTGCACTCTGACGTTTGATTTACTCCTTTTTTATTTCTCTGCTTTTATGAAATCCAATAACTGTGGTGCAACAAACCTTCAGCTAACTTGCAGCGCGAATCCCCTGTTTCGACTTTCCCTGTAAGCTGGTTGTTACTTCGTAAAAAATTGCCGGGTTTACCGGCATTTATTTTCTTACGTAGTAAGCGGAAAACCGGAAAACCGAAAAACTGCATTTATAAAGGGCTTCCAGGAAGCCAAATTTTGCTTTCCGGTGAATTATCGAAATACCTCTAATCAAAGGGGGAAATTTCTCCCTGTTTCCCTTTGTTAAATGACTTATCCGCTTACATTTCCTTTTTTTCTCACAATCGGTAAACAAGTCCTCTAGCTCTCGTGAACACTACACTTTTAGATTTCCGGAAATAGAATCTTACTCAGAGCATTTCGGTTGTTTAATGCCTTTAAATCGTCCCTGATGCTCCAGAAAAACCTTATTCAAATTTAATTTATCGATTGTAAATGAATCATTTTAGGCGCTGTTTTATAGCGTCCTGGTTCATACCAAATACGATATTGGTCACCACTACTAGGGAATACATGAATAGCAGAATTCTTTTCTCCACGAGGCAATCTAGTTATGTCTTCATGAACCGTTGTATTGCCAACTTGCGCCTGGTCTTTATATGCCGGAATAAACTCGGTCGAACTAATCATGCCTGACCGGTATACTCCCAACTTTGAGATCATTGTTCTAACAGCTAAATCAATCACGTTTCGTTTTCTTTCTGAGGTTGGCTTAGTTCCAAAAGTTTCCAATAATACACTTCGGTGTGCTCCAGCAGTCAAATGTTGTCCAACAGATACTGATTCCAATAAAAGCCAAGTTGTGTTGCTAATAGACGGTGCAAAGTTGGATTTAGAAACGTCAAACCGTACCAATCTCGCTTGTACCTCGGGCGGAATTCCTAAATGTGATGCAGTTTTGTTACTCATTTTTGCTAGGGTGTGGCTGATACGGCAAGCATCGATCAGGGCTTTAGCCCCTCTAGATGACTCAGCGTCTCCAGCAATAACCTCCGTATCCTGGCCTGACTTTCGGATATGATGAACCAATTGAATCGCGCAATTTGTTGTTCCAGCGATAAAACGAAATATCGACATCACCTTTTCTATTTGATTGTTGTCGTTTTCATTTACCGAATGGATTGAAATAAACGGATCGACTATCAACACACCGATATTATTAACTTTAATAAACTCGATAAGGTATTGGACTAAGGGCGTCTCTAAAACACTTGACCGTTCATCGGTATAAGCAAATAAAAGCTTTTCTTGATATCCGGAGATGATGTATAGCTTATCCAATAAAGACCGAAGATTAATGCCAAATAGTCCAGTAATAGCAGATATTCTTCGCTGTAGTTCTAGGTCATCGTCTTCATTATTTAAGACCAGTACGTTTGCTTGTTTTGGTTTCTCAAATCCTGATAACGCTGTTTGCTCTCCAATTGCAACACTGATAGCAATTGACAAACTTAAAAGTGATTTAGAGCTACCACCTGCGCCCGAAAGTACGCTTATATAGCCCCGCAGCAATAGCCCTTCGATCACCCAATCAGGAGCTGAGTTATCAGTAGGATCAAAGTTTAATGATAATACTTTTTTGTTTAAAGGGTTTTCGCAAACAGGCTTTGCCTTGTCGATTAACTCAATAATTTCGCTTGGCGCGTAAATGTTAGAGCCATAAAAATCGTCGAAATCCTTGTATCCGACAGGTGGTTTGACTAACGGTATTTGGTATTTGACGCAAATTTCATGAATCTTTTTTTGCAAACCTCCAACGATCAGTTCTCTGCCATTTTTATCATTGCTAGGTTTATCGCAATCATTATCTGCGGCAATTATCAGACTTATATTTTTTTTATTAATGATAACATGAATCGCTTCAGCTACTTTTGCAATTCCATTACTATTCAAGCAGTTCAGAACAATACAACGGGTGCTCGAATGTAAAGCTTGATACAAAGCACAAGCTTTCGTTAGTGATTCACACAAAACGATAGTCCCGCTTTTCAAGCCATAGATTTGATTTGCTATTGAAGTCCTATCACTACCAAATATCTGGCAAACTGGTTGACCATTAGAATTACCTGCAAACCGTTTTTCGAAACCGTTTCCTGTAGGGTAAATCGTTTGGTATTGAACCGGGGTGTTATCAAACAAAGTAGTGATAGGGTAGATCAGGCAATTCGCATTCCGCCTCACTCCGGCTCGCACTAGAAGCTGTTTGTCTAATTCAATATCTCCTTTGTAATCATCTAAATATCTGGTATAGAGCTGGTCAGTGCCTGCATCATAATCATTCTGAACTTTTTCAAAATAACCTTGTTCTGCCATTCGTTTCCCTGCAATAAGTCGGTGAAAAACTTAAAGGCATTTTCAACACTAATAACAGCTCTATATAAACATTAACTTTTGAACATTATTCATATGATGAAATTTCAGTTTAAAAGTAATAATGGATTTCGAGCGATAACAATGCATATAATTGAAATGCACATCCGTTAACAAGTGCTTTTTCAAAACCCCGCTTATCTGTCAAATTGCGGGGTTTTTCATGCCTAGAAAAAAATTTGCGTCACTTTTTACGTCATACTTGCCGTCACCGCCTATAAAACCTGGCTAAATGATGGATTGTATATCCTAAGTGCGGTGATTAAGTCGTTTCCGTTAGCATATCGGCTCTCTGCTCCGGCAACTCATTAGCCATCCATAATCCAAATAATTTGTCGTTCACTAGGATGCGTTTACCGACTCTTCGAAAACACTTATTTAAATGCGGATGTTCCTCCCTCCGGTTATGCATTAATCGCAGTTGAGCGTAACTAAACAATGCTGATTTCTCAGCCATAACCATTAATGGGATCCAGCCATCAACACTCGTCACTATTTCTTTATATTGTTGATTGTTTAACATCATAATTGTCCTTTGGCGTTACCACCTGTCACTTCTAAATCATTGGTTAGAGCTGCTAACCGTTAGTCATTTTTGATGTTAGGACTGAAAACTATGCTTGAATACTGGGCGCAAATATTTATTTTCGCCCAGCTGTTTGAAGGTTAATTGACTGAGGTTAAGAAGGTTTTAAACATGTGGGCAAGGGATGGATATTGTCTTTCTGATTTGTCACAGAATCCACCTACCCCGATGTAATATAAAAAGAATGGTGTAGCCTCGCTTACCTGACTTGGATTCATATTCGATAACCATATCGATTCAACAATGTAGATCAGACAATAATCAGCTCCAATTAAGTTTATAGAATCAAGACTTACCTGGGGCAATTTATGGGTTACATAGTCAAATGTCTCCCAATTAATATCGAGTTCTTTTTCTAACTTACTTTTATAGTCTAAAAGCATAGACTCGAAGATAGGCTCGGCAAGATCCAACAATAAAGAATCCTGGTTCACTTCATCATAAACACGCTTAATTGTTCGCCTGCTAATCCCTGTCATAGCCGATAATTTCCTGATGTTTATATCTGCTTTTTCTCCGATTGCGTAGTAATGTGCGAGAACGTAAATAGCGACTTTATCTTTGATTGAATAGTTTTTTTGACGACCAGCAGGGCGAGTATCGATTACCTGTAATTTGCCATTAAAATACAAGGCGTTAAAAGCTGCACTCAGTGCGCAAATTATCGCTTTTTCCTCATCGGATAGCGTAACTCGTTGTTGCTGTATTTTCTCTTGAGCATAAACTAAAAATTCTAGTAACAATCTACGCTGATCTCTTCCGATATTTTGTAACATTTCGATGAAAGGATTAGCCATTACCTACCCCTGCAAAAACACGGTTAATTTCTTGGGCCTTATGTTCAGTACTGTGATGCACGTATCGTTGCGTCGTTTGTATTGTTTTATGACCAAGAATCTCAGCTATGGCTTTAAGCGGGGTATTTTCCATAGCCAACCATGAACCGGTTGTATGCCGTAAACCATGAAAACGAATGCTGACATTTGAGTCTTTTAACAGTTGATACCAGTGACAATCGAAGTTTCTAAATGGCTGGTTCTTTCTTGGATGTTGAAATATAAAGCCCCCCACCTGGCGCACTAACTTTAGTTCATTAATGATAGTTGTTGTAAGGGGGACGATACGACGATCGCCATTTTTAGTATCGTTCAAATATGCCGTAGCGTTTTTGAAATCAATGTTACTCCATTGCAAGTTAATCAACTCAGAACGTCGGCAACCGGTGGACACAGCCATTAGTACCAATAAGTAAAGTCTGTCCCATTTACTGGCCTTAGCAGCGCTTAACAAGCGTTCTAGCTCCGCTTTTGATAGATATTCGTCTTTAGGCTTTGATTCTGCCAGTTGTTTTACTTGCCTAGCAGGGTTTACATCCAAATCGTATTCATCTTTGATGAATTCAAATAGTGTCGAAAGATTCGCTTTGTATCGGTTATATGTTGCAGGAGATTTACCTGAGTCCAACAATATCGCCAAAGTATTTTTCACCAATAATTTAGTTATCTTGCCCAGAGGCATGTGACCGATTTGTTTGGCCCACCAATTTAAGCGAGTAATTACACACGGATCTTTCTTTTGATATTGATTTAAAAATGTTTGGATAGAGTCGCTTAAAGTAAGCGATGTTAAGCAATAATTAGTAAGACCGTCTGCAAAGTCATTATCGAGTGTTATTCGAGCACAATAACGCTCAGCATCGGTTTTTTTCTTGAAGGATTTTGCAACGCGTTTTCCGTTGCGCATAAATTCCACTTTATAAGTGGTTTCTCTTTTACCCTTTCGGGTTCTTACTGTGGCCATGGTATAAACCTTATTACGTCAAATTGCGTTAAAAGAATTTATAACCAATGATTTAGAAATGTAGCTATCCTTAGCTAACCTGCTGACTAGGCAGGGTTTTAAATGGTACCGGAAGCCGGACTTGAACCGGCACGCCCGCAAAGGCAACGGATTTTGAATCCGTCGTGTCTACCAATTCCACCACTCCGGCAACACATGCATCAACATCGTCTGTTGATGGGAGGCATTATACGAAAGAATAACGCCTTAGCAAGTGTTTTCTTGCGCTTTGTGTTTATCTGCACAAGAAATAGGCGCTGTTTCGTCATAAACCCAAAACAAACGGGTTACACTGCCTACTTTACGGTCGGCAATACCACAACTTCAGTGTCGGTATATCGGTCTTGCAGTGACAATTTATTGTGGCGATCGACAATCACCAGCAAGTTACCTAAGCCGAACAGGGTAAAAATCAAACGTTTAATTCCTGTGGTTTTAGAAATTAACGAGCCATCCTGATTTTGTACCTTTAAACGCCAGGCGCGCATGCCTATGGTCTGCCCGCTACGCGCCCAGAAATACACAAAAAAGAAACTCACCCAACTCAGGTTCCATACATAAATGATCAATGACCACAGTAAGGAATTTTGTTGTAGGTCAATTGGATGACTAAACCCCTGGCTGTCAATAATACCGGCGGAGTATAGGGCACCAAAAATCCCAAAAGAAACCGCGCCTGCGCACATATATACAGCGATCGCGACTAATGCATCATAGACCCAGGAGCCGAAACGACGACGAAAACCCGCTCGTGGATATCCGGATTGACTCGTCAATGAAGATTGGGTGGTATTGGATTGCTGGCTGGCCAAAATGCGTTACTCAGGTGTTAAGATTGTCGGTGATTTTAATGAAAAAACCGAATTCAGTCTATAGGAGGGATATTAAGTTATTACCCAGTCAGACTAAATCCGAATTGATTCAGTGAATTCATAAACAGCAGAATGTTCGCTTTGCTGTTTGATTTTGGCTTTGGTCTTAATTAGGCCTTGCGCCCTAACAAGTAAATTGCAATCGCGACAAATAACAAACTTGGCAAAATCGCGCCGATTATCGGCGGGAACTGAAACGTCAGACTCATCGACCCAAACATACGGTTTAAAAAGTCATAACTAATGCCGGTACCAATTCCCATCATAATACGAGCCCCCATGGATACCGAACGCAATGGTCCGAAGATATAGGATAGGGCCACCAGCAACATCACCGCAACGGTAATGGGCTGCATTAATTTACGCCAGAATGCCAATCGATAACGACTGGTTTCCTGGTTGTTTTGTTTTAAGTAATCGAGATAGCTTAATAAGCCTGTGACCGATAATGATTCCGGCTTAACGGTTACCACCCCTAACTTGTCAGGGGTCAGAGAGGACGTCCATAATTCGGTATCCCGTCGCGATGTATTGATCTGCTTATCGGTCAGTTGCGATTCTTCAATTTCGGTCAACAACCATTGCTTCTCTGCAATTTGCCAGGTTGCAGAATCCGCGTTTTTCCATAGCGACATTTTATATTGGTCGTCAAAGCGATAGATGGCGATATTTTTAAGATTCATGGTGTCCTGAACTTCGGTGATATGTACAATCAAATCCCCGTCTTTGGCCCAGACGCCGTTTTTTGCAGAGATTAAACTACCACTGGATATCGCTCTGGCCCTTAATTCCCGAGCACTTTTTTCACCTTCTGGGGCAACCCACTCGCCAATCGCCATCGAAACCACAATCAGTAGTGCTGCGGACTTCATTACGGATTTGATAATCTGTAGCTTTGATAGCCCCGCCGCCTGCATCACCACCAGTTCCGAGTTATTGGCGAGCATCCCAAGGCCAATCAAACCACCAATTAACGCTGCCATAGGAAAGAAGATTTCCACATCTCGTGGCACCGAATACAAGGCATACAAGGCAGCGTCGGCTAAATCATAATTGCCTCGTCCAACCGCGCGCATTTGCTCAACAAACTTAATAATGCCTGAGATACTGACAAGCACGGCTAGGGTAATAAATGTCGTGGAGGCGATCACCCGACCGATATAGAAATCGAGAATTTTCATGCCTAGCGCCTCTTTAACTTAGCTTTGATTTTCTTGCCACTGCTGCGGCTACGCAGCAATAGTGTCCACCCCAAAAATAAGGCAATGATATGAATCGGCCACAGGCCCACTTCCGGTGCCAGAATACCATCTTCAATGGCGGTACGACCGCTGGTTAAGAGCAGGAAATAACATAAGAACAGCAGTAAAGCCGGGAACATCTTGGCAAACTTGCCCTGTCGTGGATTCACCACACTCAATGGCACGGCTATCAAGGTTAAGATCAACACCGACAAGGGAAAAGAAAAACGCCACTGTACTTCCGCAATGGCTTCCACCGATTTGTCTTGCATCAGTTCCAGGGTCGGTAACGCGGTTAATTTACGACGTTTATGCTCAACTTCCTGTTCCTGAATTTGCATTTCATATTTACCAAAGGTCACGGTTTCAAACTCTCCGGTTCCTTTGTCTTTCTGATAACGGTTTCCTAAGTCCAGCATCAATCGCTGTTCACCATTATCTTCTTCGATAACCCGCCCACTGGCGGCATAAATCAAACTGACTTTATCCTCTTTGTGACCGTTGGCATCGTCATCGGGTAATTGCGCCACAAAGACTTGTTGCAAGCGATTATCCTTACCAATATCGCGCACATAGACCACAGCTTTATCATTCGATGTTTTCTGAAACCGGCCCGGAACCAGCGCCGATATCCCGATGTCTTTGGCCAGCTTTTCTTTGACTTGATATTCGTTTTCAGCGGCCAAAGGAGATAAATAAAGCGTAAACGCACCGGTGATTAATGCCGTTACAAATGCTGCGACTAACGTGATCCGCACCACGTACCACTCACTGACACCACAGGCATGAAAAACGGTCATTTCATTTTCAGCGTAAATACGGCCATAAGCGAGCAAAATACCTAAAAACAGACTCAGAGGCAGCATAATGCCAATCAAGTGAGGAATGGTCAGACCGATAAACGTCATCACCATATCTCCGGGGATGCCACCATCGGAAGCATCGCCCAGCACTCGTACGAACTTCTGACTGATAAAGATAGTCATTAACACCAGGAATACTCCCAGTTGCGTACGACTGACTTCACCTAATAAATATCGAAAAATAATCACAGATTTAATCCAAAAAACTTAGTTTTTTTCTGACAACTAGAGGATTTTTAAGTAAACTTACCGTTTTTATAAAAAATTAATATGGCTAATTTGCCGTCAATACGACGAATCTGGCTATAATAATAGCCTGAAGCCTGCTTGCTGTTGTTTTAAGTCTATCTTCTGACAGCAGATTTTAGCAAGCATATCGCAACAATTTAAGCCTGAAATTTGTATTTAACCATAAATTAGGAGTGTTCATGGAGTTCAGTGTAAAAAGTGGTAGTCCGGAAAAACAACGCAGTGCCTGTATTGTTGTCGGTGTTTATGAACCACGTCGTTTATCTGCTGTCGCTGAGCAATTGGATGAAATTAGTGGTGGTTATATCTCCAACCTACTGCGCCGCGGCGATTTGGAAGGGAAATCCGGCCAAATGCTGCTTCTGCATCAGGTACCAAATATTTTAAGTGAACGTGTTTTACTCGTTGGATGCGGAAAAGAGCGTGAACTGGACGAACGCCAATATCGTCAAATCATTTCTAAAACCATTAACACTCTTAATGAAACTGGCTCGATGGAAGCGGTTTGCTTTCTGTCTGAACTGCACGTCAAAGGCCGTGATACATATTGGAAAGTTCGTCAGGCGGTAGAAGCCACTCAAGATTGCCTTTACAGCTTTAACAGCTTGAAAACCCGTAAAGAAGAACCACGCCGACCATTACGTAAAATCGTATTAAACGTACCGACTCGTCGTGAATTACCGATTGGCGAGCGCGCGATTTCCCATGGTTTGGGTATTTCCGCTGGTATTAAAGAATGTAAAGATGTTGCCAATCTGCCACCTAATATTTGTAATCCTGCCTACCTTGCTGACCAAGCGAAAGCCTTAGCCGAAAAGTATGAGCATATCTCCACCAAGATCGTTGATGAAGCGCAAATGCAAGAACTTGGTATGGGTTCATACCTTGCCGTCGGTCGTGGTAGCGTCAATGAATCCTTGATGAGCGTTATTCACTACAATGGTGGTGATAAAGGCGCCGCTCCAATTGTCCTGGTCGGTAAAGGACTAACGTTTGATTCCGGTGGTATATCCCTAAAACCTGGCGAAGCCATGGATGAAATGAAATACGACATGGGTGGCGCTGCCGGTGTGTTAGGCGCAATGCATTCGCTTGCAGAATTGAATCTGCCAATCAATGTTATCGGTGTACTGGCCGGTTGTGAGAATATGCCCGATGCAAATGCGTATCGTCCAGGCGATATTTTAACCACCATGTCAGGCCAAACGGTTGAAGTGTTAAATACCGATGCCGAAGGCCGTTTAGTGTTATGTGATGCACTCACCTACGTTGAACAGTTCGAGCCAGAATTGGTAATTGATGTTGCCACATTAACCGGTGCCTGCGTCATTGCCTTAGGTGCCCATGCAACTGGCCTGTTAAGTAACCATAATCCACTGGCGCATGAATTGTTAAATGCATAGGATCAAAGTGGTGATCGTGCATGGCGTCTGCCTTTGTGGGATGACTATCAGGATCAACTAGAAAGTCCATTTGCTGATTTCACCAATTTAGGTGGTCGCGCCGCGGGTACGATTACCGCTGCATGTTTTCTGTCGAAGTTCACCAAGAAATATCATTGGGCACATTTGGATATCGCAGGTACGGCTTGGCGCAGCGGGAAGAATAAAGGCTCAACCGGTCGTCCGGTTAGCATGTTAACTCAGTTCCTATTAAACCGTAGCGGTCAGGAGCAAGGCGAGTAAATGACCATACAGGCTATTTTCTATTTAATGGGTCATGCCAGTGAACAGGACTTGCTGCACTTTGTATGTGAGCAAGCAACAATAGCCTTTCGTCAAAATAAACGTGTTTTTATTTACACCGAAGATCAAGACTGTGCTCATCAATTAGACGAGTTGTTGTGGTCTTTGGACGCACAAAGTTTTGTGCCACATAACCTGCCAGGAGAAGCAGGACATCAGGGTTCCCCCGTTGAGATCAGCTGGCTCCCTCCTACATCTTCCAGGCAAGTGTTAATTAATTTAGCGACAGAAGTCCCTGACTTCGCGCTACAGTTTTCTCAAATTATAGATTTTGTTTCTGAACAGGAAGAGTTAAAACAACTCGCTCGTCAACGGTATCGCCGTTATCAGCAAAAAGGGTTTCACGTTGAAACCCGCCCTGCCAGCAGAGTCGCATAAAAAGCAGTAAATCCATGGAAAAAACATTTAATCCTTCAGCAATCGAACAAGCCATGTATTCCCATTGGGAAGAAAAAGGCTATTTTAGTCCTACTGGCCAAGGCGACGGCTACTGTATCGCCATTCCACCACCAAATGTCACCGGCAGTTTGCATATGGGCCACGCCTTTCAGCAAACGATTATGGATACGTTAATTCGCTACCAACGTATGCAAGGGAAAAACACCTTGTGGCAAGTCGGTACCGATCATGCGGGCATCGCCACACAAATGGTGGTTGAACGCAAGATTGCGGCCGAAGAAGACAAAACCCGTCACGATTATGGTCGTGATGCATTTATCGACAAAATCTGGGAATGGAAAGAGCATTCCGGCGGTACCATCGGCAAGCAAATGCGCAGGCTCGGTAATTCAATCGACTGGTCGCGCGAACGTTTCACCATGGACGAAGGCATGTCGAAAGCCGTGCAGGAAGTATTTGTTCGCTTGTATCAGGATGATTTAATCTATCGTGGTAAGCGCCTGGTTAACTGGGATCCGAAACTTCATACCGCCATTTCTGATTTAGAAGTCGAAAATAAAGACAAGAAAGGCCATATGTGGCATTTCCGTTATCCGCTAGCGGACGGCGCAACAACTCAAGACGGCAAAGACTACATTGTCGTGGCAACAACCCGCCCTGAAACCATGCTCGGGGATACCGGTGTTGCAGTAAATCCAGATGATGAGCGTTATCAGCACTTGATCGGCAAGTCGATTATCTTGCCAATCGTCAATCGTCGTATTCCAATCGTTGGTGATGATCATGCCGACATGGAAAAAGGCACTGGGTGTGTGAAGATCACCCCAGCTCACGATTTTAACGATAATGAAGTCGGTAAACGCCACCAGTTACCGATGATCAATATTTTCGATCAGAACGCTGCGGTTCTAGCTACGGCCGAAGTGTACGATGTTAATGGCGAAGTCAGTGAAGTCTATGACAGCAAGTTGCCTGAACAATATGCCGGTTTGGATCGTTTCCAGGCCCGTAAAGATATTGTCGCTGAATTTGATAAATTAGGCTTGTTGGACGAAGTCAAAGATCATGATTTAACCATACCTTATGGCGATCGTTCTGCGGTGGTTATCGAGCCGTTATTAACGGATCAGTGGTATGTGCGGGTCGAACCTTTGGCAAAACCTGCCATTGAAGCGGTTGAAAACGGTGATATCGAATTTGTTCCGAAACAATATGAGAATATGTATTTCTCCTGGATGCGAGACATTCAGGACTGGTGTATTTCACGCCAGCTTTGGTGGGGTCATCGAATTCCTGCCTGGTACGATGCCAATGGCAATGTTTATGTTGGTCGCAGCGAAGATGAAGTGCGAGGACAAAACAACTTAAGTGCAGAGGTGACTTTAACCCAGGACGATGACGTATTAGATACCTGGTTCTCATCAGCACTGTGGACATTCTCAACCTTAGGCTGGCCTGAAAAAACGAAAGACCTGGCAACCTTCCACCCAACGGATGTGTTAGTCACCGGTTTTGATATTATTTTCTTCTGGGTTGCCCGCATGATCATGATGACCATGCATTTCAACAAAGATGAACAAGGAAAAGCTCAGGTACCCTTTAAGAAAGTCTACGTGACTGGTCTTATTCGTGACGAACACGGCGACAAGATGAGTAAGTCGAAGGGTAATGTTATCGATCCATTGGATATGATCGACGGTATTTCCCTTGAAGATTTACTACAAAAACGCACCGGCAATATGATGCAACCGAAAAAAGCGGAAAAAATTGCCAAAGCAACGCGCAAAGAATTCCCTGACGGTATCGAAGCTCACGGGACAGATGCCCTGCGATTTACCCTGACCGCGCTTGCGTCCACAGGTCGTGATATCAACTGGGATATGAAGCGTTTGGAAGGTTACCGTAACTTTACCAACAAACTTTGGAATGCCAGTCGTTATGTATTGATGAATACCGAAGAACACGATTGTGGTGCCAATGGCGGCGACATGGCGTTATCGCTCGCGGATCGTTGGATTATCGGACAATTCCAACAAACGGTGAAAACCGTTCATGAAGCCTTTGCGTCTTTCCGATTCGATTTAGCGTCTCAAGCATTGTACGAGTTCACCTGGAATCAGTTTTGTGACTGGTACCTGGAACTCACTAAGCCTGTTTTATTCAAAGGCAGTGAAGCCGAGCAACGTGGCACCCGTCATACATTAGTGAATATTCTGGAGAGCCTGTTGCGCCTGATGCATCCGGTCATGCCATATATTACCGAAACCATTTGGCAGCGAACTGCACCGCTTACCGGTAACTTCACCGAGGGCGACAGCATTATGATGCAAAGTTTCCCGTTATTTGATCAGCAATTACTGGATAACCAGGCGATTAACGATTTGGAATGGGTGAAGCAGTTTATTATCGCGGTGCGTAATATCCGTGGTGAGATGGATATTGCGCCAAGCAAACCACTTCCCGTGTTGTTAAAGCACGTAAACACTGAAGATAAACGCCGCTTGAATGAAAACCAACAGTTTTTAAGTGCGCTGGCCAAACTGGAAAGCATTGACGTGTTAGCCGAGGATGATAATGGTCCGGCTTCTGCAACGGCCGTTATTGGTGACATGAGCGTACTGATCCCAATGGCTGGTCTGATTGATAAAGAAGCTGAAATCGCTCGATTGAGCAAAGCCATTGATAAACTTGCCGGCGATGTAAAACGCACCGAAGGCAAGCTTGCCAATGAAAACTTTGTTTCTAAAGCGCCTGCTGCGGTGATTGATAAAGAGCGTGCCAAGCTGGCCGATGCGAAATCGCAACTTGAAAAACTCAACGAGCAAAAGCTGAGTATCGAAGCGTTGTAAAATATTTTCGCTAAAATGATTCATTAAAATCCCTCGCCCGCGAGGGATTTTTTTTTATGCAGGGACGCATTTATCCTTACGAGCCATGGATGGTGCTAGTAAGGGTTTATGCAGCCTTGTGAAACGCTAGCCGTGTTCGCAAGGATTTACTCGGGACGCATTTATCCTTACGAGCCATGGATGGTGATAGTAAGGGTTTATGCAGCCTTGTGAAACACTAACCGTGTTCGCAAGGATTTCCTCGGGACGCATTTATCCTTACGTGCCATGCATGGTGCTAGTAAGGGTTTATGCAGCCTTGTGAAACGCTAACCGTGTTCGCAAGGATTTACTCGGCACGCATTTATCCTTACGAGCCATGCATGGTGCTAGTAAGGGTTTATGCAGCCTTGTGAAACGCTAGCCGTGTTCGCAAGGATTTACTCGGGACGCATTTATCCTTACGTGCCATGGATGGTGCTAGTAAGGGTTTATGCAGCCTTGTGAAACGCTAACCGTGTTCGCAAGAATCATGATGGGTCGCATGATCCCTCATGGAATAGACAACCGCCACGCAAGATTTCTCCTGATTTAACACAATTACCCTCTTCTTACTTTGGCAATTTTCTATATTTTTCCTAAAGTTAACAGTAACTAAAATAATTTTCACAATAAGAATAAATCTGTGAGAAAACCGTTCCTTAAGCTTACCTTGCGTATTATCACTGCCCTGCTTGGGTATTTTTGCGTTGTCCAAACCACGCTGGCGCAATGGGAAGAACCCGAAGAATGGCCAATTAATCGCCCCACCATGCCGATACGTTTTGATTGGGTTTTACTGGAAAACGGTGAGCTTCTTGGCGGCGACCTCCTATCCATGTACCGGGATAAGGTTCGATTCGACAGCGATGAACTCGGCTTGGTTGAACTGGATTTTGATGATATTCGACAAATCAGAACCAATGATATTGTCAGCATTCGTCTGGAAAACAATCAAATTTATGAAGGCCAGCTGTTAGTGGATCGAAAACAAATTACGTTTTTCAATAAACCTCACTTGAGCTTTCCCAGAAAACAACTGTTGTCGATATCGCCATCAAAAGAAAGCGAAGACAGCATTTGGAGTGGGCATTTTGGACTGGGTATAAATTTTAAAACCGGTAATTCGGAACGTTTGGATTATACCATCTCTTTAAACGTTGAGCGTTTAACGGCGTTAGATCGGGTGACCTTGGATTATCTAGGGATCTTAGCGCGATCCGAAGATTTTGAAACCGGCGAAACGGTTCAAACGGAAGAAAATCAGCGTGTAACCTTTGCCTACGATTGGTTCTACAGCCGAAAGGTGTTCTTTCGTATTCCCGACATTGAGTACCAGGAAGACAAATTCAAAAATATTGATTTAAAACTTACTGTCGCATTGGCCGGCGGTTTAGTACTTTTGGATGAAGATGATTATTTTTGGCGAGCCTATATCGGTCCCAGCATTCAATATACTCGATTTGTCGAGGTAGAAGCGGGTAACCCTGGTTCTAACACTTCAGGAGGGTTACTGTTTGGTACGGATATCGGTTACGACTTTACCGAAGATACGACCATTTCTGCGCAATATGTGGGACGTACCACATCGGTAGAATCCGGGCGTTTAATACATCATATCGAAACATCGTTGGATGTTGAGTTAATCGATGATCTAGACCTGCAACTTAAATCTATTTTCGATTTTATTGCCGATCCCGTGCCTAATGAGCTTGGAGAGGTTCCTGAAAAAACCGATATCCTGCTGATTTTTGGCGTGAAATATTCCTTCTAATTCTGTACGTTTAAGGTAGACTCTTAGCTACATATATAAGATCTCCAAACGGAGTATCCTTTGCCAAAATCCGAAAAATAACAGGTAACCCAATGAAAACTCGCCTTTCTCGTATAGCACTGTGTAGTGCTGCTTTATATACTTTAGCTCCTGCTGCTATGGCCGATCAGTATCAAACCGTTGAAAAACTGTCGAACCAAACCGAGCAGCAAGTGATTGATTGGCGCCGCCACTTTCACGAATTTCCGGAACTCTCTAACCGAGAAGTTAACACCGCTAAAACGATCGCCAAAGAGCTAAAAGCCATGGGCTATGAAGTGCAAACGGGGATTGCTCATACCGGTGTTGTTGCCGTTTTAGATTCTGGCAAGCCTGGACCTGTTGTCGCTTTACGTGCCGATATTGATGGCTTGCCTGTCACCGAATCCGTGGATTTAGATTTCGCTTCGAAAGTTACAACCGAGTTTGATGGCGCACAGGTAGGTGTTATGCATGCTTGTGGGCACGATACCCATATTGCAATGTTACTTGGGGCCGCCAAAATTCTTAAAGAGATGCAGGGAGAGTTAAGTGGAAAAGTAAAATTCATTTTCCAACCTGCCGAAGAAGGCGCGCCTGCCGGTGAAGAAGGTGGGGCGGAAATGATGGTCAAGGAAGGCGTGATGAAAGGCGTCGATGTGGTTTTTGGCCTGCATATTAGTTCAGATACCGATGTCGGTACTATCGAGTATAAACCCGGTGGCATTATGGCGGCGGTAGACACTTATCGTATTCTGGTAAAAGGTAAGCAATCTCATGGTGCTTACCCATGGATAAGTGTGGACCCAATCGTAACCTCGGCACAAATCATTATGGGACTTCAAACCATCGTTTCCCGCGAACTTACCTTGATTGACGAAGCCGCGGTAGTCACCGTAGGTAAAATCACTGGTGGTACCCGATCCAATATTATTCCATCGGAAGTGGAGATCGTTGGCACACTGCGTTCATTAAACAATGACATGCGTATGCAAATTCGTGAAGCTGTAACCCGCAAAGCGCAAACCATTGCCGCCAGTATGAATGCTGAAGTCGAAGTTGAAGTGCCGTGGGGCGCCAATTATCCGGTAACGTATAACGAGCCGGCATTAATGGAATCCATGCTACCGACAATACGCAACAGTGCGGGTGCAGAAAACGTTAAGCTGACCAAAGCCGTCACCGGCGCTGAAGATTTCTCTTTCTTCCAACAAGAAGTCCCTGGTCTGTATCTCTTCGTTGGTGGCAAGCCGAAAGACTTGCCAGCAGATCAAGCGCCCGGACATCACACACCACAATTCCAAATAGATGAAAGCGGTCTTAAAACCGGGGTCGAAGTGCTTATTAATCTGACCATTGATTACATGAATATGCAAAGCAAATAGCTTCCGTATTCTTCATCCATAAAAAACGGAGTCAATAGACTCCGTTTTTTATTGTTACAATTGCTGACACCTAGAACAATTCATCATCAAGATTATACAAATGCTCAGCAGCACTTCGAGCGGATGCCATCAGCGATAAACGACGAGGCAATAAACGTGCGAAGAAGTAGCGAGCCGTATGAACCTTAGCTTTGCAAAAGTCATCGGTCTCAAATTTAGGTAATGCCGCTAGTGCCATGCGAGCCCACATAAAACCAACCGCGGTATACCCGAAAACATGTAAATAGTCACAGGCTGCACTTCCTAATTGATTCGGATCCTTAGCAGCAGCCACTAATATATCTTGGGTTAGCAATTCCAAATCATCAATTGATTCACTAAGTGGTGCGATAAACTCTGCCATTTCAGACGATGAATTTTCCTCAATAAAACTTCGAACATCGGCAACAAACAGCTTCATAAATTCGCCGCGATTGGCAGCCAATTTACGGCCAATCAAATCCATCGCCTGGATGCCATTGGTGCCTTCATAGATTTGCGCAATACGACAGTCTCGCACTAATTGCTCCTGTCCCCATTCACGAACATAGCCATGACCACCAAGAACCTGCTGACCAGTTATGGTATTTTCAAGACCAACATCGGTAAAGAATGCTTTCGCTAAAGGCGTCATTAATGCCGTTAATGCTTCACCTTTCAGTTGCTCTTCACCACTGCCGTATTTAGACAGATCAAGTTGCTGAGAGATATACATACCAAGTGCGCGATTGCCTTCATTCATGGCTTTCATGCTTAGTAACATGCGTCGAACATCCGCATGTACCATGATTGAATCGGCTTCTTTTTCAGGAGATTTTGGTCCGGTAACCGAACGACTTTGCAGACGATCTTTGGCGTATTCCAAAGCATTTTGATAAGAACGAACACCGGCACCAAGCCCCTGAATACCAACGCCAATACGTTCATAATTCATCATCGTAAACATGGCTGCCAAGCCTTTATTCAGCTCACCAACCAAATACCCTTTCGCATCATCGAGATTGATGACACAGGTCGCAGAGGCATGGATCCCCATTTTGTGCTCCACCGAGCCACAACTCACACCATTACGCTCACCTAAAGAACCGTCGGCATTGACATTAAATTTGGGGACTAAGAATAAAGAAATGCCTTTCGGGCCTTTCGGCGCATCCGGTAATTTAGCCAACACCAAATGAATAATATTTTCGGTTAAATCCTGCTCTCCACCCGTAATAAAAATCTTACCCCCAGTCAGGCTATAGCTACCGTCATCCTGAGGAACTGCTTTGGTACGGATTATACCAAGGTCTGTACCAGCATGAGCCTCTGTTAAACACATGGTGCCGGTCCACTCACCGCTGTACATACGTGGTAAATATTTTTCTTTAAGCGCTTCGCTGCCATGGGCCGATAGCGATAGTGCCGCGCCAGTGGTTAGGCCAGGGTACAATGAAAATGACATATCTGCACCGCAAACAATCTCTTCTTGCAATGCCGTTAACATTTTCGGCATTCCCATACCGCCGTAGTTGATGTCACCACCCAGTCCAATCCAGCCGCCTTCGGCATAAGTATCAAAAGCCTGTTTGAAGCCCGCAGGTGTGGTGACCGAACCATCATTAAATTGCACACCAATTTCGTCACCCTGGCGTGAAATCGACGCTATCTCCTGCTCGGAGATTTTCGCGCATTCTTGCAATATCGCCTGTGCAGTATCTTTATCGATGGACTCTGCCAACTCCGGCAAATCTTGCCACATTTTATCTGCTTGAAAGACATCAAACAGCAAAAAATTCATATCGTCTAACGCAACGCTATATTCAGCCACCGTGGCCTCCGTAATCAAATCTGTTGAAAAAAAACTTCAGTGGTTTGTTAAATACTTTTGACAATGGAGCGACCATTCTCTGCAATCAAAGCCTTGCCTAAAAGCCTTTACATTCTCACTGAGTGGGAAAACACTTAGTGGAATTGGTACTATTATAGGACCGAGTTTAAGTAGAATGCCTGACAATGCATTTGCCATTGACGAGTCGAATTCAAACCCTAATTAAAATAAACAATTTAAACCACCAATTTAAACGCTTGTTTAAATATAACGACAGCTAACCTTAGGTGTAAAGTCTTTTTTGAATTTGTGGTGAAAAAGGGATTGCGAAAAGAGAGGATTAACGTCGAAAATGGGGGCAGAGTCATTACTATATCGAGATTATCTCATTGTTATTTAACGATAAGATAATCTCGTAATTGACTCTGACCCCATGCTGTTTACTGCAGGTTGCGGGCGCTGCTTAATTCATCTACCAGAACTTTTTCCTGATCGGCTCGTGGTTTCGCAAAACGAGCTAACCAGACATATAACACCGGTGTTAAGAATAAGGTAAAGACGACAGCGATACCTAACCCGCCGAATACGACCCAGCCGATAGCATTTCTCGCTTCAGCACCGGCACCACTAGAAAGGATTAATGGTAATCCTCCTAATACAGTGGACAGCAGGGTCATCATAATCGGTCTCAAACGTACTTTACCGGCTTCGATTATGGCTTGCTCTATCGCGATGCCGCGATCCCTTAACTGATCGGCAAACTCAACCAATAAGATTGAATTTTTCGCCAACAAGCCGATAAGCATCACCAGGCCAATTTGCGTATAAATATTGATTGTCGTGCCGGTAAGCCATACCGCAAATATCGCCGCGGCAATACCAAATGGAACCGTTAACATCACCACAAGTGCACTTATGGCACTTTCAAATTGTGCCGCCAAAACAAGCAATACGATTAAGAATGCGACTACATAGGTCATGGTGACTTGCTGATCGGTTTCCTGGTACGTTTTCGCTTCACCCAGCAAGATTAAATCAAAGCCATTAGGTAGATGTTCTCGCGCTAGCTGACGCAGAATTTGCACCGCTTCGGCAATCGGCATTCCTTCGGGCAAATCAGCATCCATTTCGATCGCCCGTCGTTGAGCATGACGCTCCAACTCTGCGGCAACACCTTCCTCAGCGATATAAGCAATGGAAGATAATGACACTAACTCGCCGTTTTTCCCGGCAACATACAAGTTGATTAAGTCTGACGGGTTTGCTGAATCTTTATAGGAAGACTGCAAAATTATCGGCACGGCCTTGTCCCCGACATTCAAATCAATTAAATCATCACCGCCTATGGCAGCGCGCAATGTTTGGTTAATATCACTAAATGGAACCCCTAGCTCTTCGGCCCGATTACGGTCAATATGAACACGCATTTGCGGCTGAGTTGGCTGGTAGGAAATATCCAGTTGACCAAATTGCGGATATTGCGACTCTACAACTTGACTAAATGTCTGGGCAACTGCAAAAATTTCTTCATAGTCACTGCCGGTAATGGCAAACTCCAGGCCACCGCCCTGGCCTCTCAGGTTTAAGCTGTTTGCACCAAAAGCACGCCCCGGCGCCCCCGGAATTTCCGCCAGTTTAGGACGAATTTCATCAATAATTTTTTGCTGACTATTTTCCCGTTCAGACCAGTCCTTTAAATTAACTGTCATGAATACAATGTTAGGATCCCGATAACCTACCGTGGTATTAATAGAGTCAATATCGCCGAGATCCGCATACGGCAACATGATATCTTCCATCGCCTGAGCTTGCCGGTCCATATAAGAAATACCAACACCGTCCGGTCCCCGGGCGAATATCCGAACCGTACCTCTATCCTCAGTTGGCAATAATTCTTTATCTATACTGCTATACAAAAATGTCGCGCCAGCGCCTGCAATCACACTGAGTAATAAAACTAACCAGCCGTATTTAATACAATACTGTAAAGATCTGCCATAAGCGGTTACCGCACCATTACCAAAATTCTGGAATCTGGTCGTCTGGCTGGATTGCTGTTTCGGCTTTAACTTTGCTTTTAACGCCGGCACTAAGGTCAGCGCAACTAACGAAGAAATGATTACCGCACCAGCTAGTACCCCGCCAAACTCACGGAACAATTTACCTGCCGTAGAAGGCAAAAATGCAATCGGAAGAAAAACCGCAACGAGTACCGCCGTAGTCGCGACCACCGCAAAGAATACTTCTCGCGAGCCAACAACAGCCGCAGCTTTTGATTTCACCCCCAAAGATTTATGTCGTTGAATATTTTCAGAAACAACAATGGCGTCATCGACAATCAATCCAGTTGCCAATACCAAAGCCAGCAAGGTGAGAATATTAATCGAAAAGCCAAGCGCCCAAACAATAGCTAACACACCGATTAACGAGACAGGTATGGATAATGCCGGAACGATCGTTGCCCGCCAACTACCCAGGAATAACCATAACGTGAAGACAACCAAAGCAATGGTATAGGCAAGTGATTTAATGACCTCTTCTACAGAGCTGCGAATAAACTGGGCATCATCCGAGGTCACAAAAACCTGCAAGTCGGGATAGCGCAATTTGATCTCTTCAACCATATCCAATGCCAGGTCTGAGATTTCAATGGTGTTGGCACTCGCCTGACGAATGACCCCTAAACCAATCACCGGTTGACCATTCAATCTGACGAAGCTTTGCGCATCCGCAGGACCAAAGTAAACCGTGGCGACATCACCTAATCGAATATCATCGCCGACAATGATCTTCTCAACCTGTTCAGCCGTAACAGACGTCGCATCTGCACGAACAATGACCTGATGGTCGGTTGAACGCAAACTGCCTGCTGCAACATCAAATGGGGCAGACTTCAACGCATTGGCAACGTTGGTAAAAGACAGGCGATAACTTGCTAAACGAATTGGGTCAACAATGACACGTAACACCCGTTTTCTTTCACCATTTAACCGGACATCGGCAACGCCAGGGATAGCAAGAAACATCGGCGAAATGTCACGATCAACAATTTCAGCAATGGTTTCCGTGTCGATATTATCACTACCGATTGCCAGATCAAGGACAGACCGAGCGTCGTTATCAGCCTTAACGATAGATAACTGTTCCACTTCATCAGGTAATTGACGCTGTACCCGGCTAACTGACTCTCGTAATTCGTTGGCGGCATCTTCAATATCGATACCCGGTCGAAATTCAACTCGTACCCGAGAAGAGCCTTCTTCACTGGAAGCTCTAATCGATTTAACACCGCTGACTCTGGCCGCTGCTCCTTCGATTCGTCGGGTAACTTCGTTATCTACGGTTTCCGGTGCACCACCTGGAAAATTAGCAACAACACTGACAATCGGCCGATCCACATCTGGCAGTTCCCGCACTTCTAATCCGAGTACCGCCGACAGGCCGGCAATAATGATAAGAATATTCAACACCACAACGGTGACGGGTCTGCGCACCGACAGTGATGGTAAATCGTCTTTATTTTCAAATAAATTAATCATGATAATCCCTTAAACGATTTACCGGTTTGCTAACGCACTTTCCGCGGCTACGCTGGCGTTTTCCCGCAAGCGCTGAATACCTTCAACAATCAGTACATCACCATCCGTCAACTCACCTTCGACCAGTATCGCGCCACGCAAACGTTGCTTAATCACTACGTTTTTCTTGTGCGCTTTGCCATCTATGACCAGCCAGACGTAGGAACCCGTAGCTCCCCAGGCCAAAGCCGCTTCGGGGATAATGGGGTACGCGGTACCATTGGTGTTCAGCGTTACTTTAAAACTTAACCCAGGACGGAAAATATCATCGCTATTGCCAAGCAATGCTCTGACTTTTAGGGTGCGATTTTGTGAATCAATTCGACTGTCTAATTGATCCAAGGAAGCGATATATCGGGTGTCACGGCTATTCCAGGGCTGGACAGTTACACTTGTACCAGGGCCAACTAAATTGTAGGACGATTCAGGAACCGTAAAATTAATAAATAATTGTTCTCTGTCATCAATGGTTGTGATCAATGTCGACTGATTAATACGATCCCCCACTTCTATTTCGGTCAGTCCCAGATAACCGCTAAATGGTGCAACCACGCTTCTATCTTCTAAATCAGCCTCGGCTTCGGCAACACTTACCAAAGCCAGATCCAGTATCGCCTGCGCTTCATCCACCTGCGATTCCGTTACCGCACCATTGGCTTTGCTTTTGATAAGTCTTTCAAAGTTACGCCGCTTATTCGCCAGGTCGATTTTCGCCCGCTGCAATGCAGCAACCTGGCGACGAGAATCTAGCTCAACCAGAACCGCACCTTTTTCTACGAAGTCGCCCGGAGCAAACGCTACCTTGACAACGCGATCAGCAGCTGCGGGAAACAAATTCACCGACTTTTTCGCCTCAGCAGTGCCAACGGTTTCAATCGCCACTTTTATCGGCTCGAACACCACTTTTTCGGTTATGACATTGATTGGAGGTCTTTTACGTTCGTTCGCAAAGACAGCGTTAGGTAGCAAGGTTAATGCAGCAATACAAAAAATGAAAACTCTCATAATTCCCTTAAATTAGGTTCCGGTTAGCGCCAACATGAGTTTGATAAAAACAATATTTTGATGATATTGAATAAAACAGACTTCAGATTCGGTTTTAAAACAACCCATGCTCAGACATTATCGCGATAATGGTAATTTCAGCCGTTAGCTAACCAATATTCTACATAAAATAAGTGGGACCTAACCAACCTTTTAGCTATTTTGATATCGGTAAATCGACGAGCGGCATTAAAACCACGTTGAGTTGTGTAAAATCCGAACTATTTCAACAAAACCATCAAGGATTCCCTACGTTGAACAGGGCATTTAGGATTACCAGGTGTAGGTAAAAAATGGCAATTCCTAATTTTCATAGGACCCCGAGAATAACCAGCGACTGACTGATTTTACGCATAATTATTCAGGAAAAGACAAAAACAAGTATTCGATGCCAGGCGAGAAGCAAACAATATTAGACGCGGTTGAGCTTCGCCTATAGCGAGCTGATTATCAGCCATTGATCTCCGGTCAAATCAATCATCAGGTCCAAATCGGTAATAAAGTCCTTCGTTAATTGTAAAAAACTGCCTGCAACCATCATTTTCATGAAGCAACAGGCAGTTAAGCTAATTTAATGGAATTGTATCTTTAACCTAATTTAGAGGTTTTCTTCAGCAAACGATGCCAATGGTGAGCGAACGACACCATTTAGGTTAATCGTCGCGCTGCCCTGATAGTCTTTAAATCGTTCGACAATATAGGTTAAACCTGAGGTTAATGCGGTTAGATAATTACTATCTATTTGCGCTAAATTCCCAGAACACACAATTTTTGTACCTTCACCGCAACGGGTAATAATGGTTTTTAATTGTGAAGCGGTGAGGTTCTGACATTCATCGAGAATTACCAGGGCATTTTGGATTGAGCGGCCGCGCATAAAATTAATCGATTTAAACTGAATATTGGCTTTTTCCATAATGTAATTCATGCTGCCAGCCATACTTTCATCCTGCTTATGCAATACTTCTAAAGAGTCGGTAATTGCTGCTAACCAAGGCGCCATTTTTTCTTCTTCGGTACCTGGCAAAAAGCCAATCGACTCGGCAATCTCTGGCGTTGAACGGGTGACAATGACTTTATCATATAAGCCTTTCTCGACGGTAAGCTCTAACGCCGAGGCTAATGCCAGCAAGGTTTTACCGCAACCGGCGGGTCCTGTCAGGATCACTAGGTCAATTTCCGGATCAAGTAACGCATCGAACGCCATTCCTTGATAAATATTTTTTGGGTGGATACCCCAGGCATGGCGGCCCATTAATCGCTCATAGCCTAAATCCTGAACCGAAGCTGTATCTCCTTCGATACCGATTATTTTTCCCGCAAATGTTTTTTCTTCATCAATAAGGTATTCATTGATAAACGCACCAGGAACCAGATTTTTATCGATAAAGTGCTGGGTATAGCGGCCATCCGTTTCACTTTCACAATTACTGACTTGCTGCCAAAAGTCCCCGGTAAACTTGTGATATCCCTTGGTCAGGTAATTGATATCATCAACCAGTTGATCGGTACGATAATCTTCAACGTAAGCCAGACCTGCACCTTTGCCTTTTAACCGCATATTGATATCTTTGGTCACCAATACCACGCGTTTTTTAGGGTTCATTTCCTGAATATGCAACGCCGTATTAATAATGCGGTTATCGTTATCATTATCGGACAAAGCACCGGATTTTTGTTTTAGGGTGAAATCATTGAATATCGATAAGCGACCAGGTTTGGTTTGTGTTTCGGTCTGGTTGGGTAACTCGACTCCCGCCATGACTTCTTCCGGTGAGGCATCGGTAAGCGTATCTTCAAGTGCTCGGATAGCCACTCGGGCATCACGACTTACGTCTTTTTTTCTATCTTTAATATTGTCGAGTTCTTCGAGTACGGTCATAGGTATGACCACCTCGTGTTCCTGAAAGGATAAAAATGCGAAGGGTTCGTGTAAAAGAATATTGGTATCTAATACGTAAATGATGCTTTGTTCTGTCATATGAAATCCTGCTGCCAACAAATTATTGTGTGCCAATACCGGAGCTGTGTAGAGCAGAACAAAGGTTCGAGGTGAATCACTAAATATCGTCGGGTCACCATCCTTGCCACTCCCAGACCGGCCATTGAAGCCTGTGGTGCTAAATGAGCAAGAAAAACCTCCCTTTTCACGATTACCTTATCACCACTTTGACAGTTTATTAGACCGCTGGCAAGTGTCATTTGATTGCAAATGGATGAAACTAATTCACGATTCAATAAGACACTGAATGATCTAAAGTGTCACAGCAACGGCAATAATCTGGGATCGATTCTATTCTTATTAGGAGTTCAATTTTGGCGCCGATGCAATTCCTTCCTGTGGATTCAATACAGGACAATGTGGATTGACGCAGCTTTTGGTTGTAAATCAATCAATTCGCACAAAATCATCACCCAAACACGGTACCGCCGCCAAAACAGTACCAACCTGGATGAGAAAGCGCTAACATAGCGCCCCTTTTGACAAGCGTGGATTTTTACGGAGAGTTTTATGTCATTTTTTCTTGGTCAACGCTGGATTTCAGATAGTGAATCCGATCAAGGTTTAGGCACTGTAGTTGCGCTGGAAAACCGATTCGTTACCATTCTCTATACCGCGACCGGAGAATCCAGGCAATATGCCATTCAAGATGCCCCTTTGACCCGAGTGGTGTTTAATGTTGGTGACACGGTTCCAAGTCACGAAGGGTTTTCCGTCAAAATATCCAATGTTATTGAAGACAACAACCTCTACACTTACGAAGGGGAACGTTTAGATAACGGTGAAGCGATTCAACTCAAAGAGATGATGCTGGACCACTTTATCAAGTTCAATAAACCCCATGACCGACTGTTAAATGGTCAGTTCGACCGTCTTGACTGGTATCAACTTCGTAAACGTTCACTATCAATTAGCAGTGAACAACAACAATCTCCGTTAACCGGATTAACCGGCGGCCGGGTAAGCCTGATTGAGCATCAACTTTATATCGCCGAAGAAGTCGGACAGCGCTACGCACCACGTGTTTTGCTGGCAGACGAAGTGGGTCTGGGTAAAACTATCGAAGCAGGCCTTATCATCCATCAGCAACTTGTTTCTGGCCGAGCGCAACGAGTGCTTATTGTGGTTCCGGAAGCATTGACTCACCAATGGCTGGTGGAAATGATGCGCCGTTTCAATCTTAAATTCAGTATTTTTGATGAAGAACGCTGCAAACAATATGAACAAGACGAGAACCCATTTAGCAGCGAACAATTGGTTCTGGTTAATCTTGGCTTTCTTGCCAACAATGCTGACCAGTTCGAGAATATTGCCAATGAAGACTGGGATTTAATCGTGGTTGATGAAGCTCACCATCTGGCCTGGAGCGAAGAGAACCCCAGCATCGAATATCAATGCATCGAAATGCTTGCGGAGAATATTCCCGGCGTCTTGCTATTAACCGCAACACCGGATCAATTAGGGCATCAAAGCCATTTTGCCCGTTTGCGCCTGTTAGATCGTAATCGCTTTTATGACTATCAGAAATTTGTTGAGGAAGAGCAGCAATATATGAATGTGGCGGATGCGGCTAATTCGCTGCTTGCAGACAATGATGACGCTTTGACCGAAAACCAGCAGCAAGCTCTCAAGCAGCTAATTTCTGAAAAAGATATCAGTGCCGAGTTAGCCGCGATTAATCGCAATGATGAGAACAGTGACACGATCAAAGCAGAGCTTGTAGATCAACTTCTCGACCGTCATGGTACGGGTCGCATACTGTTTAGAAACTCGCGAAATACCATTAAAGGTTTTCCCAAACGTAAGTTAATTGCAACACCGCTGCCTTTGCCTGAAGCCTATGATGAGTGCATTCAGGCATTTATCAGTGAAGCGGACACCGATGAATTACTGACCAGTTCACGCTGTAAATACCTTTTCACCCCGGAGTGTTTTTATCAGTTAAACAGTACAGAGTCGGCCTGGGTCGACATCGATCCTCGTGTTGATTATTTAATGGAGTTGCTAAATCAGGATCGTAAAGCCAAAGTGTTGGTCATTTGTGCCCAGGCACAAACCGCGAAAGACATTGAAGAAGCGCTGCGGGTTAAAGAAGGGATCCGTGCGGCGGTGTTCCATGAAGGGATGAGCATATTCGAGCGTGACAAAGCCGCGGCTTATTTTGCTCAGGAAGAAGACAGTGCCCAAGTGCTGCTTTGCTCGGAAATTGGTAGTGAAGGGCGTAACTTCCAGTTTGCCCATCAACTGGTGTTATTTGATCTACCACAAAATCCAGACTTGCTCGAACAACGCATTGGTCGCTTGGATCGTATTGGTCAGACACAGACGATTAAAATTCATGTTCCTTATTTCGAGCAATCTCCACAGTCGATGCTAATGAACTGGTATCACAATGCCATGAACGCTTTTGAACAAACCTGTGTGACCGCCAGAGCCATCTATGAAGAGTTTTCTCGCCCTCTGGTGCAAACCGCATTACAGGGGATTTGGCATGATCAAGGCATCGAAAATTTGGTTAGTGCCAGCCGCGATATGCATATAAAACTCAAGGCTGAAATGGAATCCGGTCGCGATAAGTTGTTAGAAATTCATTCTTCAGGACATGGTAAAGCGGCACAGCTGGTAAAAGACATCGAAGCTCAGGATGATGAAACAAAATTGCCACAATATATGTTTTCAGTCTTTGATGTCTTCGGCATTAATCAGGACGACAAAGCCGACAACGCCATTGCTCTGACTCCAAGTGAGCATATGCTGAGCCCTAACTTTCCAGGTTTAGGAGAAGATGGCACCACAGTGACGTTTGAACGGCAAACCGCATTAAGCTGCGAAGACTATCAATTGTTAACCTGGGATCACCCTATGGTACGAGGTAGTCTGGATTTGGTGCTGAGCGATGAGATTGGTAATGCGTCACTTGCCATATTGAAAAACCCGGCCATCCCAGTAGGGAGCTTTTTTATCGAATGTATTTTTACCCTGGAAGGCATGGCGCCAAGTGAATTGCAATTAGGTCGTTACCTGCCGACCACACCAATTCGTATATTGCTGGATAAAAACGGCAATAACCTGGCGGAAAAAGTGAATGAAACGGGCTTTGATCAACAATTGAAACCGGTGAAAAAGCAAACCGGCATGCAATTAATTAAAGCATTGCGCAGCTTCGTACCACCGCTGGTCGAAAAAGCCGAGCGTTTAGGCAAACAGCAGGTCAATGAATTGCAGCAGCGAGCAATGACTAAAATGCAAACTAGCTTGCAGGAAGAGCTAACCCGCCTGCAGGAATTAGCCGCCGTAAATCCTAACGTTCGACAATCAGAACTAGACTTTATCGCGACACAGCAACAACAACTCAGCCATTATATTGAACATGCTCAACTTAAATTTGAAGCAATTCGATTGATCGTCGTTAGTCACTAAACGGAAATATTGAGGTGGAAGGTGGGAGGTGGAAGCAACTTACTTCTCACCACTTACCACTTACCACTTACCACTAATTTAATATCTTATGTCAGCCAATCCAGATTTTGTTTACGCGCCACCGATGAGCCCTTATCTCGAAATACTCTATCGCGATGAAGACTTTATCGTCGTCAATAAACCAAGCGGTTTATTATCCGTACCGGGTCGTCTTGAAGAACACCAAGATTGCTTGCAACATCGGGTGCAACGGGTTTTACCAACCGCAACGATCGTCCATCGCCTGGATATGGCAACCTCAGGGGTTATGGTGATGGCGCTTAATAAACCCAGTCATGTGGCTATTTCCCGACAATTTGAAAAGCGCCAAACTGAGAAAACCTATTTGGCCAGAGTTTATGGAAACGTCGAGCCTGAATCCGGTGAGATTGATTTACCGTTAATTTGTGACTGGCCTAACCGACCGAAGCAGATGGTGGATCATGAACGTGGTAAAAAGGCTATAACTCGTTATCAAGTGCTTGCTCATGAAGAACACACCACGCTAGTCAAACTCATGCCTGTTACCGGCCGCTCTCATCAACTGCGTGTACACATGCTAAGCCTTGGTCACCCAATCATTGGCGATCGTCTTTATGCGCATCCGGAGGCCCTAGCGTTAAGTCCGCGTCTGCAGCTGCATGCTAAAGCCTTAAGCCTTTTTCATCCGCACAGTGGTGACAGTATGTGTTTTACCGCGCCTGAGAACTTCTAATCCTGTAAGTTTGGAAAGCTAACTCCTACCTGTACAGGAACGATGTAATAACGACATTGGGCGCAGCGCTTAATACTGCGCCCACATTTAGACGTAATCTATGACAAGGAGTCAATTTGATATTACAGTTGGTGTCGTAAATCGAAACGATCTAGCTGCATCACTTTGCTCCAAGCAGCAACAAAGTCGTTGACGAATTTTTCCTTCGATGTGTCAAAGGCATAAACTTCCGCCACCGCTCTTAGCTCAGAGTTTGAACCGAAAATCAGGTCCACCGTGGTCGCTGAGTATTGAGACTTACCGTTATTGCGTTCAACACCATTATAGATGCCTTCCTCCGATGCTTTTTGCCACATTATCGACATATCCAGCAAGTTCACGAAGAAGTCATTACTTAAGGTACCCACCCTATCGGTAAAAACGCCATGTTTTACGCCGTCAGAGTTTGCACCTAACACACGAAGCCCACCGACTAGTACCGTCATTTGCGGCACAGTAAGATTTAACTGGTCCGCTTTATCAACTAGCATCTGTGCAGGTCCTTTGTAACTCGTTTCAGTGTTAAAGTAATTGCGAAATGCATCGGCTTTGGGTTCGAGCAATGCAAACGAGGCAACATCGGTTTGCGCCTGAGTCGCATCCGTTCTGCCTCCCTCAAATGGCACCGAAACATCATAACCGAAATCTTTGGCAGCTTTTTCCACCGCCGCATTACCCGCTAAGACGATCATATCTGCCATCGAAATCCCCATACCTGAGGACGCATCATCATTGAAATTATCACGAATCTCCGATAACTCATCCACTACTTTAGCTAGCTCGTCCGGATTATTAACTGGCCAGTCTTTTTGAGGTGCCAATAAAACTCGGGCACCATTGGCACCACCACGCATATCCGAGGCTCTAAAGCTTGCTGCTGAAGCCCAGGCAGTGCGCACCAATTCCGGCACTGAAAGTTCTGAATCTAAAACCGCTTCTTTCAATGAAGTTATTGCTTTTTCATCCAACGCTGCATACTCCACAGGCGGCACAGGATCTTGCCAAATGAATGATTCTTCAGGCGCTGTGTCTGCTAGATAACGACTTTTCGGGCCCATATCTCGGTGGGTCAATTTATACCAGGCTTTGGCAAACGCCAGACGATATTCTTCCGGCTCAGCTAAGAAGCGTTCCGCAATCTTACGATATTCCGGGTCAAACTTTATGGCTAAATCTGCAGTCGTCATGACCGGTGGATTGCGCTTACCTTTGACATGGGCATCCGGCACAGACTCGTGCAAAGATTTATCCTTCGGGACCCAAACAATTGCCCCAGCGGGGCTTGTCGTTTGTTCCCACTCGTTATTCAGTAAATTTTGCAGATACAAGGTGGTCCA
Organism: Thalassotalea litorea; assembly: GCF_005843925.1. GTDB lineage: Bacteria > Pseudomonadota > Gammaproteobacteria > Enterobacterales > Alteromonadaceae > Thalassotalea_A > Thalassotalea_A litorea_A. The sequence goes on along the minus strand of NZ_VCBC01000003.1, from coordinate 302,904 downwards.
ACGGGTGGGTTGTTGCGTCCAGGCCCCTTCCAACCCACTGGTAATGGTATCTTCGGAGTGCCCTTTGCCACAGCTATTTATCCAGCCAAGTCCCTGTTCTTCAATTGGCGCACCGCCGGGCTCTCTGCCTAAACATTTGGCAGCTTTGGCTGCGCCATGCATTTTACCAAAGGTATGTCCCCCCGCAATTAATGCGACGGTTTCTTCGTCATTCATCGCCATTCGGCCAAATGCTATGCGAATGTTTTTGGCCGAACCTTTAGGGTCTGGTTTACCTTTTGGTCCCTCTGGGTTCACATATATTAACCCCATATGGGTTGCCCCAAGGGGTCGTTGCAATTCACCGTTTTTACTTTCCCTGTCGCTTGCCAGCATTTCGACTTCAGGGCCCCAATAAACAATATCAGGCTCCCAGTCATCCGTACGACCACCTGCAAATCCATAGGTTTTAAAGCCCATATTTTCCAGCCCTACGGTGCCAGCTAGTATCATCAGGTCGCCCCAAGACAAGCTTTCTCCGTACTTTTGTTTAACCGGCCACAACAAGCGTTTGGCTTTATCGAGGTTCCCATTGTCTGGCCAACTATTTAATGGATCAAAACGCATTTGTCCGCCATCACCACCGCCACGACCATCGAGGGTTCGGTACGTTCCTGCACTATGCCAGGCAAGACGAATAAACAAGGGCCCATAATTGCCAAAGTCAGCTGGCCACCAGTCTTGCGATTCCGTCAATAGCTTGTCCACGTCGGACTTAACCTGGTCAATATCCAAAGTATTAAATTTTTCAGCATAATCAAAATCAGGCCCATACGGGTTGGAGGCAACACTGTGATCCCGAAGCGGCGATAAATCGAGCTGTTCAGGCCACCAGAAATGATTGGATTTAGGTTGGTTGAGGAGCGGCATTTCACCCGCTCCTATCGCCCCAGCAGGTTTGCTAGACTGACTCTCAGCAAACACTACGGAAGCAAATAACGCCGTACTGATAAACGTGACCAGCACTGGTTGTTGAAATCTACACGTACGCTTCATAATACTCCTCCGAGTTTCGGGTCATCAGAATGGTGCGAGTATCTTTTGTGATGATCGCACCAGTGGTTTAATGGAATGGCACGACTTTAAGTTTAGTGGTAATGGAGGATTTGAAAAGTTGGTTAAATCGATTAAACAGAACGCTATTATCAATCGTTGAAAAGCTACTTACTTTCAACCGGCAGGACAAATAAAAGCGAATAATATTATGCCAGTAAAGTGGCAAATGCCGATCATTGGTTGCAATATGGTCTGTTATTGACAGTGAGCTAAGCAGAGTAAGCCTAGCTCATCGACTATGCCGCTTGTTTGCTGACCAGCTCGTAAGCCGCTTGAATATCCTGAGCTTTTTGTTTGGCATCTTCCATTAATTGTGGTGGCAAACCTTTCGCAACTAACTTGTCCGGATGATGTTGGGCCATTAATTTACGATACGCTTTTTTCACGTCACGTGCTGAGCTTTGCGGCGTTACGCCGAGAATTTTGTAGGCATCACTAAGATGTTGTTTTTGCTGTTGTGGTGATTGCTGTGATCCTTGCTGGTGAAAGTGTTCACCGGCAACAATACGATCCAACATAAAATCTAAATGCCGTGCTGGGATCCCTAGTGACGCACCAATACCATGTAATATCTCTCGTTCTTTCGGGTGTAAATTATCATCGGCAAATGCCGCCTGAATTTGTATTTCAACAAACATTTGCAATAAGTCTTTGCGGCCAAAGCACACCCGTTTTAATTTTTTCATCTGCTCTTGCAGATTAAAATGGGGTTGTTTGCCATCACGAAACGACTTTTGAGCCGCCTGGCGCACATCACCGCTTAAACCCCAGCGATTCATATGGGCCGTTGCAAAAGCGATTTCATCTTCACTGACCTGCCCCGACGCTTTGGTTATATGTCCCATTACCGCAAAGGTGATATTGAAAAAGTCGTTTTGACGTTGCGTTTCATTTTGCTGGTTAAACGCGCCAAAATCTCCGCCTAATCCTTTGTCAAACTTGTAGCCAAAATAAAAGCCGATTACAGCACCAATAATTTTACCGACCATAAAGCCCAGCAAGGTGCCAAAAAATCTACCCCATATTCTCATCAATCAACCTTTATCATCATCTTTGTGAAAACTGTTATTACATGGCGTGTACACCACACCCTTAACCAATTTATGACTGGTTACGATGGCCCATAATACAGATTTCCATACCACGAGTGCAATGCTCGTACTCTATTCAATTAGATCCTATGCAATTAAATGGCTTGCGGTTAATTTGCAGCAATGCAGATTTAAGCCATTATTGGGTGTTACAAGTAATGTTTTTTCAGATAAATTGCTATATCATAGTGACCAATGTAATTGATCGTAACTGGGCGTTAGCCTTTAGATTAGCAGAGCGGGCCGAATAAACGGCCAAGACTATAATAATTGAATTATTTGATAAAAATAAATCGTCTTATTCTTTCGGAAAGTGCATGCCAAGCTCCCGTATTGCTGTATTGTTAACCGTATTTAGTGCGCCTCTTACTGCACAGGAAAGTCCTGCGCCTGAGATGCCAACGGCCTTTGTTCAATGCCCCTTACCTGAAGTCATTCCGATTGAGCTGCGCGAAGACTTAACTCAGCGCTTCGACTCCATTGTTATTGAATCAAAATCCACTCAAACCATTGCCGAGCAGGCCACTAAGTTTGCTGGCGGGGTAAAACTCGCCTACGAAGATAAACGCATTGTTGCCGATGAAGTCACCATTGACCGTGGTGCCGGAAAAATTCGCACCTCCGGCGATACCAAATTTCAAGATGGCAATATCACCATTCAATCGAGCCAACTGGAAGCGGACAACAATAATAATTCTGTGGTGATGAGTAACTCCAATTACCAACTGGGTCTCTCTCCTGGGAGAGGTGCTGCCGAGCAATTAAAGATCACAGAGCAAGGGGTAAGTCTGGAAGACGCCAGTTTTACCTCCTGTATCGACGAAACACCGGATTGGCTGCTTTCCGCCAGCGAAATTAACTTGTCCACTGAAGACAACACCGGCAGTGCCTATAACACGGTATTTCGGATCAAAGATATTCCGGTTATGTATCTGCCCTATTTTACCTTTCCGTTAACCAACGAACGTAAAACAGGATTCCTGTATCCACAAATTTCTTCATCCAGTAAATCCGGTTTTGAACTCGGTGTTCCGTTTTACTGGAATATTGCGGAAAACATGGATGCGACGATTACGCCGTATTATATGTCCAAACGTGGCACTCAGTTAAAGTCGCAATTTCGCTACCTATTTGGCGAGCAATTCGGGAAAATCGATTTTGAATATCTCGGTGAAGACAACGAGCTATCCAGCAAAGAAGAACGCTACTTAGGACGTTACCAGCATATGGGCACCTTCGCAGACAACTTCCGGGTATTTGTTGATTTCAGCGATATTAGCGACGATAACTATCTGGTCGATCTCGAAAGTGACCAGTTTTCTTCAACCGATGCCTATTTGTGGCGAATCGGTGAATTATCCTATTTTGCTGAGAACTGGCAATCGAGCGTAAAAGTGCAAGGCTTAAAAGTTTTAGGTGATCGCCAGGACAGCTACCAAACCTTACCGCAACTGGATTTTCTTGCCTATCAACCCCTTGGCTTTCTCAATAGTTCATTTAATGTCTTTGGCGAATATACACGATTTGCAATAGACGACCCGAACAAACCAGAAGCTGACCGGTTGCACGTCGAGGCAGGAATCGCCTTACCATACGCGATGCCAGGTTGGTTCGTGAATACTGATGTACGGTTGATGCACACCCAGTATCAACAACATAACATCGATAACAATCCAGAACTTGATGAAGATGTGAGTCGCACATTACCCAAAGCGCGTATTCATGCGGGCTTGAGATTTGACCGATTTGCCAGCTATTTTAAACAAAATTTTGTACAAACCTTAGAGCCGCAATTGCAATACTTGTATATCCCGGACAAAGATCAGTCGATGATTGCCAACTACGATACAACGCCGTTGCAGGATGACTTTGACGGCCTGTTTCGGGACCGCCGATTCAGTGGTTTAGATCGTATTGCCCAGGCCAACCAAATTTCCTGGGGTGTGACTTCGCGCCTACTTGATGAATCCAATGCGGAACTTTTTCGTTTAAGCCTGGGTCAAATTGTCTACTTCAATGACAGCAATATCGCGCTTAATGAAGAAAACGAACCGGAAAGTGAGTCTGCATTAGCCGCAGATTTATTTTTACAATTAACAGAACGTTGGCAGTTCAGGGGTGACATTCAATACGATACAGAACAAAATAGCACCGAAAAAAGCCAGCTTACTATTGATTATCGTAAAAATGAACGTAATCTGGTGCAATTAAACCATCATTACATTCGAAACCTGTCGGGTAACGAAGTAGAGCAAGTATCTGCGTTAACCAGTTTTCCGATAAATCGCCACTGGCAGTTTATTGGTCATGTCACTGAAGATTTGGTGCGCAGTCGCTCATTGGAAACCTATGCGGGTTTTCAATATGAGAGTTGTTGTTGGGCGGTACGCGTTGCTTATCACCGTAATATCAACACCAACCTTGACGAGCGGGACTTTTTGGCAGAAGATCGCGATGCCTTTGATACTGGGGTTTCCCTGCAATTTGTATTAAAAGGCCTCGGCGGCGATCAGAAACCACTTGCGATTGATGATATGTTACGTTCAGGACTATTTGGCTATAAGCGGCCTTATTTCCTCTCAAATTAATGAAAAGATGTATGTTAAATAAAACAATAATTCGTAAAGCCGTTTTGGCATCGGGCCTGATGATCAGTTCATTAGGTTTTAGCGGCTTGATACAAGCCGAAGAGCAACCGCTAGACAGTGTCGCCGCGATTGTAAATACAGGCGTGGTTCTCGAATCAGAAGTGCAAGGACTTGTAAATCAGGTCAAGCAACAGGCTGCATCCGAAGGACAAAGTCTCCCATCAGATAACGCATTGCGTACCCAGGCGATGGAGAAATTGATCACCGACAGCCTGATGATGCAATTAGGCGAGCGTATGGGCGTACAAATCAGTGATGCCCAACTTGATGAAACCATCAAAAATATCGCCCGTGAAAATGGCTTTAATAATATTGTCGATTTTCGTATGCAAATCATCAACTCCGGCATGCAATGGGATAGCTATCGCGAAGATGTTCGCAAGCAATTGGTTACCGGTGAAGTTCGACGTGCCAGTGTCCGCCGTCGTGTTTCTATCACGCCTCAGGAAATCGACAACCTGGTTAAAATGATGCAAGAGCAGACCAATGCCGATGTCGAATATAACCTGGGCCACATACTTATTTCATTTCCAGACGAACCGACTCAAGAAGATTTAGTTGCCGCGAAAGAGCGTGCGGATAAAGTCGTTGAGTTGTTAAACAATGGCTCTGATTTCAAAAAAATTGCAATCGCATCTTCAAGCGCACCGACAGCTCTGGAAGGTGGTGATTTAGGCTGGCGCTCGATCAACGAAATGCCAACCTTGTTTGCCGAATTGGTAAACAACAAGAACAAAGACGAGGTTTTTGGTCCAGTACGTACCGGCCTAGGTTTTAATATCATCAAAATTCTTGATATCCGTGGTAAGCAAAAAGTCGAGATTGAAGAAGTGAAATCTCGTCATATTCTGATCAAGCCTTCGATTATTCTTTCGGAAGAAAAAGCAGAAAAAATGCTCTTGGATATGCTGGCACAAATTGAAGCTGGAGAAGCGGAATTTGATGCTCTGGCACGTGAACACTCAGAAGGACCAACGTCGACCCGCGGCGGTGATTTAGGCTGGGCCGACCCAAGCAGTTATGACCCGGCGTTTAAAGAAGCTTTAGCGACGTTGGAAGTTGACGAATATCACCAGCCTTTCCGTTCATCGTTTGGTTGGCACTTAGTGCAACTTACCGGCAAGCGTACTCAGGATGCTACCGATACCAATCAGTCGAACAGAGCCTATCAGCTAATATACAATCGCAAATTTGGTACTGAGTCCGTGCGTTGGATGAAAGAAATCCGCGACGAAGCTTATATCGAAATTATGGATCAGGGAAGTAGCAACGAATGATCGCCAAAATCGCAATTACCCCAGGTGAACCCGCGGGAGTTGGCCCTGACATTTTAGTGCAACTTGCACAACAGGATTGGTCGGCTCAATTAATTGCGATAGCGGATCCAGAAATGCTCAAGCAACGTGCCGCCATGTTAGGTTTGAGTCTGGAAATCGACATCTACGATGAAAACCAGCAGGCGACTTCCCATAAAGCCGGTCGCCTGACCGTTAAACCGGTCATTATTGCTGAACCCTGTATTCCTGGTGAATTAAACCCGAATAACGGCGCTTACGTAGTTGAGACCTTGCGCCTCGCCTGTGAAGGCAATATGAACGGTGAATTTCAGGCTATCGTTACCGGTCCCGTCCACAAAGGACTGATTAACAAATCCGGCATTCCATTTAGCGGTCATACGGAATACTTTGCACAACAGGCAAATTGTTCCGATGTAGTAATGATGCTGGCAACAGAGGGACTTCGTGTTTCCTTGATGACCACCCATATCCCTCTCGCTTATGTTTCGAAAGCCATTACCTATGACAGAGTGCAAAAAATCACTCGTATCCTCGATAACGATCTTAAACAGAAGTTTGGTATCGAATCGCCTAAAATTTATGTCTGCGGCTTGAATCCTCATGCCGGGGAAGACGGTCATTTAGGGCGAGAAGAAATCGACGTGATCAGCCCTGCGTTAGAAAACTTAAGACAAGAAGGGATTCATTTAGTCGGGCCATTACCCGCGGATACTATTTTTCAGGAAAAATATTTAGCCAAGGCCGATGCGGTCATGGCAATGTACCACGATCAGGGATTACCCGTACTAAAATATAAAGGGTTTGGCGCATCCGTGAACATCACGTTGGGTCTGCCGTTTATTCGCACCAGTGTCGATCATGGCACCGCTATCGAACTTGCAGGCAAAAGCGAAGTAGATTGCGGTAGTTTTCGTGCCGCGTTAAACCATGCAATAGAGTTAGTCACCAATACTAATTGACCTAATTGACCTTATTGGGCAAAAAACTGAGAAAATAGGTAACACCTTATAAGCCAGATATTTACAGCACAACGTTATTTCTGTGTTGTTTAATGTCAGGTCGTTATCAGGTGTTTAAAGACACTCCCTGTGGGTAGCATTTTTGTTTCAATCAATGCGACTCAGTGATCCGGTATTCACAAGATTTGGTATAAAACACAATGAGCAATAAAAGCCATTTAGGGCACCAGGCCAAAAAACGCTTTGGTCAGAACTTCCTTCATGATGATGCGGTAATTAGTCGTATCGTCGATGCTATCGATCCAAGCGAAGGCGAAAATTTAATTGAGATTGGCCCTGGTTTAGGTGCTTTGACAGAGCCCGTTATTGAACGTGCCGGAGATATCAGCGCGGTAGAGCTGGACAGAGACCTTGCCCACCGCCTACGTCATCACCCTTTTATCGCCAAACACCTGACAATTTATGAAATTGATGCGTTAAAATTCGATTTTGGTGAATTGGCCAGCGAACAACCGCTGCGGGTTTTTGGCAATCTACCCTATAATATTTCCACTCCTTTAATTTTCCATTTATTGACATTTAAAGATAAAATTAAAGATATGCACTTCATGTTGCAAAAAGAAGTGGTAAATCGAATGGCTGCCGGACCAGATAGTAAAACGTTTGGTCGTTTGTCAATTATGTGCCAATATTATTGTCAGGTGGTTCCGGTTATGGAAATTGGACCGGAAGCATTTCAGCCACCACCGAAAGTGGACAGTGCCATTGTTCGGTTAATTCCTCATAAGGAAATCCCTTTTCCTGCCAAGGACGTCAAATGGCTTAGCCGAGTCTGTACAGAAGCGTTTAACCAAAGAAGAAAAACAATCCGAAACAGTTTAGGTAAATTACTATCCGCTGAGCAATTGGAAAGTCTTGGTATTAAACCAAGTTTACGCCCGGAAAATCTCAGCCTTAAAGAGTACGTGCTAATTGCCAATTACCTTGCGGATACTTCACCAGAGTAATCAATTAAATGAGTAGCGTTTGTAGCCAGGAAAATTCTCAGGTAGACATTAATGCTCAGGTTCATTTTATTGAAGAGCAGTCCGATCAATATAATGAGCGCTTTGTGTTCAGTTATACCATCACCATCGAAAACCGCGGTTCAGAAACCTTGCAGTTGCTAGCCCGTAGTTGGCTGATCACCGATGCCAATGGAAATAAAGTTTCCGTAGAGGGTGATGGTGTCGTAGGTCAGCAGCCAGTCATCGCTGCTGGGCAGTCGTATCAATATACCAGTGGTTCAATCATAAAAACCCCGCTTGGTACCATGGAAGGCTTTTACACGTTGCAGGATTTAGACGGTAAAGAGCACAAGGTGGACATACCGGTTTTTCGTCTCGCGGTTCCGAATATTTTGAATTAAACCATGGCAATATATCTGGTCGGTGATGTGCAAGGATGCTACGTTGAGCTACGACAAGTGCTCGACCAGGCAGGTTTTGACCAAAATAAAGATGAACTATGGCTCACCGGCGATCTGGTGGCCCGAGGTCCCGACTCTTTAGCAACGCTTCGGTATCTGCGTTCGTTAGGCGATAGCGCAAAACCGGTTCTTGGTAACCATGACTTACATTTGCTTGCCATTTGGGAAGGTTTTAAAAAACCCCATAAAAAAGACTATCTCCAAGCAGTCCTTGATGCACCGGATGCGCCTGAATTAATGACATGGCTAGCATCACAGCCTCTGCTGCGAAAATTACCAGATTGCCAAGCCTATATGAGCCACGCCGGACTTGCGCCGCAATGGGATATCGACACGGCAATCGAACAGGCTGGATTTATTCATCAATGCCTGCAATCAGATCGTCGATTCTACCTAGAAGCCATGTATGGCAATGAACCCGCAGCCTGGCAACATGCCAAGAATGAGCTGCAACGATTTCGCTATAGTGTTAATGCCCTGACCCGGATGCGCTATTGCACCCCATCAGGCGATTTAGAATTTACTCATAAAGAACATCCCGAGCATAATCCCGATAGCAACTTAACGCCTTGGTTCGAACTGGATCAAAACCTTAATAGCACGGAATGGATTATCGGCCATTGGGCAACTTTGGAGGGGCAATGCTCTCACCCGAATGTTTACGCATTGGATACTGGATGCGTCTGGGGAGGAACGATGACGCTGCTTCGCTGGGATGATAAAAAACGCTTCCAGGTACCATCGGTTAAACGAATTGGCTAATCGCTAATTTTCGATAAGTGCTAAATTTACACCCCAGCCTTTTTAGTCAAATAACAACTTCTTTACTTACCATTAACAATTAAGCTTTTTCATTAGGCGATAAACTCATATACTTAGGCTTAAATTCTAATCAGAGATGGTATTTGCAATGGCGAGAGAACAATTTGGTGTCTGCGCGGAACCGAATTTACACAGCTATTACCTGCTTTTTAATGTCCTTGATAATAAAAATGATTATGTCAGGCAGACGTTGGCGAAATTGCCGCAAATGTTTGTCGACTATCAAGAGCAGTTTTCTGAATCCAATTTAAATACGGTAATTGCAATTGGCGCTGCGTATTGGGACGAGTTTTATCCGCAGGCCAAACCTGCAGGGTTACGCCCCTTTTCGGCGATGCAACGCGATGATCGTATAGCGCCTGCCAATAATGTCGATCTATACATCGAAATTCGCAGTGACAGAGCCGATGTCAACCACATCGTTAGTACTCGAGTATGTGAAATGCTAAATTCCAGCGTCGAACTAGTTGAGCAAGTAAAAGGGTTTCGTTATCTCGATGGCCGAGACCTGACTGGCTTTGTCGATGGCACAGAGAACCCCAAAGGTCCTCACAAGCGAGAGGTTGCTTTGGTTAAAAGTGAAGAGCAGCCGTTATTTGCCAGCGGCAGTTATTTGCACATCCAAAGATATCGTCACAATATGGAGCTGTGGCAAACCCTTGAAACCAAGCAACAAGAAGATGTCTACGGCCGCACCAAGCGCGATGATATAGAGTATGCGAGCGCCGATAAAGCCGATACTGCACACACAAAACGCGCCAACTTAAAAGATGATCAGGGTAATTCATTAGAGCTTGTCAGGCAAAGTATGCCCTATGGCCATATGAAAGTTCAGGGATTGTTTTTCGTCTCTTATTGCAATAACCCAAATAACTTCGAGCTGATTTTAAACAGTATGATCAATGGCGATTCCGAAGGAAATTTTGATCATATATTGAAATATACGCAAGCGGAAACCGGCGCAGCTTTCTTTGCACCATCGATAGATTTTATTGAAAATTTAGCGCCTGCCTCGGAATAAGGCAGGCCAGTTACCCTGTAATGAGTAAGTTGATTAGATTTTTTGAAAAAGCAGATGCAACTTTTCGAGTGTTGCATCAATCTCACTAACTTTGGTTGGTGCAATGAAAATCGTATCATCTCCGGCGATGGTCCCTAGCACACCATCGGCTTTCCCCAAAGAGTCCAGCAACCGAGCGATTAACTGAGCAGCACCTGGGCTGGTACGAAGGATGATCATCATTTCATTCGCTTCGATATCTAAAACCAACTGGCGCAATGGGCTTTTCGCTGTCGGCACTCCCAGCTCGGCTGGCAGGCAATAAACCATCTCCTGGCGGGCATTACGCGTGCGCACTGCACCGAACTTGCTCAACATCCGAGAAACCTTCGACTGGCTGATATTATCAAACCCCTGAGCACGCAGAGCTTCGACGATTTCGCCCTGGGAGCCAAAACGTTCTTGTTTTAATAAATCTTTAAAAGCATTTACCAATGCTTCCTGCTTTTGTTGTAATGACATAATCGTTATCTAATGGCCTGTTCAAAAATAAAAAACGAACGTAACACCTTGCTTTGGCAAGCATAGCATTTTTTCCTTAGCGATAAAATCGATTGTATTTTAGGCCATGATTCGGTATGGTTTGTGCGCCCAAAATTTGATTGATTTTTTCTGGCGAAGTTAAATCGACTTCTATCGGATAATATTCCTGCCTACCCCTTCCATGCTCACTAGAAGCATCGATATTAAGGTGGTGTCGAAATAAAGAACGTTTTGGAGAATAGCGGTTTTAATCAAGGTGTTTTTGCCCTTTATATTCCGGCGACTTCTCAGTAAAGTTTTTACTAAACTTGGACGTATCCAGACACATGGGAATGATTCAATCGACCATAAACTCAAAACCTCGGAGAAGTTAAATGAAAGTTACTGTTCTAGGCGCAGCTGGTGGTATCGGTCAAGCGTTATCTTTACTGTTAAAAACTCAATTGCCTGCTGGCTCTGAATTATCTTTATACGATGTTGCACCTGTTGTACCAGGCGTTGCTGTCGATTTATCTCACATCCCAACAGCCGTTAGTGTTGAAGGTTATGGTAAAGAAGATTTGGACACAGCATTAGCCGGCGCTGATATCGTTGTGATCCCTGCGGGTATGCCACGCAAGCCAGGTATGGATCGTGCGGATTTGTTCGCTGTGAATGCTGGCATCATCAAAACATTAGCCGAAGGGATTGTTAAGAACTGTCCGAAGGCGCTCGTTGGTGTAATTACTAACCCGGTCAATGGCACTGTACCAATTGTTGCGGAAGTTTTTAAGAAAGCTGGCACGTACGAAGCAAACCGCGTATTCGGTGTTACGACTTTGGACGTTATTCGTTCTGAAGCATTTGTTGCTGAATTAAAAGGCCTTAATGTTGCTGAAACTAACGTTCCAGTCATTGGTGGTCACTCAGGCACAACGATTCTACCGCTTCTTTCCCAAGTTGAAGGTGTTGAGTTTAGTGACGAAGAAGTTGCAGCATTAACGCCACGCATTCAAAACGCGGGTACTGAAGTTGTAAATGCAAAAGCTGGTGGCGGCTCTGCAACCCTTTCTATGGGTGCTGCAGCAGCACGTTTTTGTTTATCCTTGATTAAGGGTTTACAAGGCGAAGCAAACGTAATCGATTATGCCTATGTTGAAGGCAATACTGGCGATGCACAGTACTTTGCTCAACCTGTACGTCTAGGTAAAAACGGTGTTGAAGAGTACTTGCCGTATGGCGAGCTAAGCGCATTTGAGCAAAAAGCAAAAGATGACATGCTTGCAACGTTAAACAAAGACATTCAGGAAGGTGTTGATTTTATCAATCAATAATCTCAAAAGCTCTTTGTAAAAAAGGCGCCGATTGGCGCCTTTTGCATTTAAGGGCTTTGAAATATCAAGGGGTCAGAGTCGTTGATTTAATTCAACGACTCTGACCCCTTGATACTGCTTCTAAAAATAGTTTATCCATACATCTGCTTAGGTGTTTCACTATCGTAGCGGGGAGTGATGATATTCTGATATTAACAACTATAAAGAAAGACGTCCGTATGGTGCCTTTCTTTATAGTAGTTCGTAGAAACAAGAATAAGCTTAGGGGTAGTTTATTGAACGGGGAAGATACATCTGCCTTGATACCAGGCCAAGGCACCTTGGGTATTATTTATTTGCCCATAAAGTTTTACGCAGAGCGTTCAACAGCGATTCCTGCCAATGCTATTAGCGCTTGTTTGTAATCACTCTCTGGCAATACAGATAACGCCGCTACTGCTTTTTCTGACTCTTCAACCGCTTTTTGGTAGGTATATTCTAATGCGCCAGTATGTTCTAAAATGGCCAGGATTTCATCCAAGTGCTCCATACCATTGCAGGTTTCAATCGCTTCACGAATTCGTTTCGCTTCGGCGTCAGTACCTTTTTGCATCGCATATAAAAGAGGCAAGGTTGGTTTACCTTCACTTAGGTCATCACCGACATTTTTTCCCATTTCCTGAGCATCTGCGGTGTAATCGAGCAAATCATCAACCAATTGGAAGGCGGTACCTAAGTGACGACCATAAACTGTCATCGCTTCTTCAAGCTCGCCGGATTGTTTCATGATAACTGCCGCAAGGCGGGTCGCCGCTTCAAAGAGTTTTGCTGTCTTGCAATAAATTACCTGCATGTAACTTGCTTCAGTCGTTTCGGCATCATTGCAGTTCATTAACTGTAAAACTTCGCCTTCCGCGACAATATTGGTGGCATCGGAAAGGACTTCCATTACCGTCATATCCTGAAGCGTTACCATCATTTGAAAAGAACGCGTATAGAGAAAGTCCCCGACTAATACACTGGCACTGTTGCCAAACAATGCATTGGCGGTTTCTCTGCCCCGGCGTAACTCTGATTCATCGACAACGTCATCATGGAGCAATGTTGCGGTATGAATAAACTCTATAATTGCAGCGAGGCAGACATGATCTTTACCTTCATAACCCATGGCTCTGGCGGCAAGAACCGTCAACAGCGGCCGCATGCGCTTGCCTCCGGCGTTAACGATATACATGCCTAACTGATTGATTAGCGCCACATCGGATTCAAGCTGAGTGAAGATCAACTTATTGACCGCGTTCATATCAGCTTGCGCCAGGGTTTGAATTTGCTCGATTTTCATAGTTGTATATTGCTACTTTTCGCCGTTCCAGTGAATAATCAGAACGATTACAAAGAAACCGTAAGAATGATAGTAAATTAAGTTAACTGATTTTACACGATTTTACGCGTTAACAAACCCTAAATCGGTTTTCCCTTTATTCCGGGAAAATTGCGTCTGCGAATTAATTACAGCGCCCGACGGGTCTACCTCTTATCGAATTGCATTTTAGATGAAAAAACTTACATAAATTTTATAATGGGGGTTGCTCTGGGGGGATTCTTAGCGTAGAATCCGCGACCTATTATTTTAATTTGCGCGTCAAATAATTCGACGCATTACGGAGTAGCTATGTACGCGGTATTCCAAAGTGGTGGTAAACAGCACCGTGTGAGTGAAGGTCAAACCATTCGCCTAGAGAAACTAGAGCTGGAAGTTGGTTCGACAGTTGAGTTCGATAATGTATTAATGGTTGCCAATGGCGACGATATCAACGTAGGTGCACCTTACGTTGAAGGTGGTAAGGTTACAGCTGAAGTTGTCAGCCAGGGCCGTGCCGACAAAGTAAAAATTGTTAAATTTAAACGCCGTAAGCATTCACGTAAGCAAATGGGCCACCGTCAGTGGTTCACTGAAGTGAAAATTACTGGTATTAACGGTTAATAGGAGTCGTTTGAGATGGCACATAAGAAGGCAGCTGGTAGTACTCGTAACGGTCGTGATTCAGAAAGCAAACGCTTAGGTGTTAAGCGCTTTGGTGGTGAGACTGTTTTAGCGGGTAACATTATTGTTCGTCAACGTGGTACTAAATTCCACGCGGGTAACAACATGGGTATGGGTAAAGACCACACTCTATTCGCTTTATCTGATGGTAAAGTGCAGTTCGAAGTGAAAGGTCCTCAAAACCGTAAATACGTAAGCATTGTTGCTGAGTAATTACCCACATTGAGTTCTGAAAAAACCTCGCTCTGCGAGGTTTTTTTTTGCATAAGGACGTGCTTATCCTTACGTGACATGGATGTTGTTAGTAAGGGTTTATTACCTACATGAATGTAATATGCCCTGACACCAGGATGCGGATAGTATGCCAATTACAAGGCGTACTTTAACGTCGAGTTTAGCACTACTGCTCAGAGAGTTTTTGAGAAATCACGACTCATAGCAGATTACTGTAGAACCGATAGTTAACGGGTGTATAGCATTATAACTTATACATCTATCCGCGAGAGACTAGACTATAAAGACTAGTTGACGTTACATATCAGTTTAAATAACCAAGCTGATACCTTTATCAGGACAGTCGCATTCCGTGCAAACGGTCAGCACCGAGTTCTGGTTTATTTCCATGCAGGAGTTGCAAAACCTCTTATGAAATTTGTTGATGAAGTTGAGATTCGCGTTGAAGCTGGAGATGGCGGTAACGGCTGTGTCAGTTTTCGCCGGGAAAAATATGTCGAATTCGGTGGACCCGATGGCGGCGACGGTGGTGACGGCGGCGACGTGTATCTGATCGCTGATGAAAATCTCAATACCTTAATCGACTACCGCTTTGAACGTTTCCACAGCGCAACTCGCGGCGAGAACGGAAAATCGCGAAACTGTACAGGTAAAGGTGGCAGTGATTTAATTTTGAAAGTTCCGGTCGGTACCCGAGCTATTGATGAAGATACCGGCGAACAAATCGGCGACTTAACCCATCACAAGCAACAGCTTATGGTCGCTAAAGGTGGTTGGCATGGTTTGGGTAATACTCGATTCAAGAGCAGTACCAACCGAGCTCCTCGCCAAAAAACCAATGGTACTCCCGGCGAAATCCGTAACCTGAAATTGGAATTATTGCTTCTTGCTGATGTTGGCCTGCTCGGTTTGCCTAATGCGGGTAAATCGACATTAATTCGCAGCGTATCGGCGGCAAAACCCAAGGTCGCGGACTATCCATTTACGACTTTGGTACCAAACTTGGGCGTGGTACGCTTAAATGCCCAGCGAAGCTTTGTAATTGCCGATATTCCAGGCTTAATCGAAGGCGCTTCCGATGGCACAGGTCTTGGCATTCGTTTCCTCAAACATCTTGAACGTTGCCGTGTGTTACTGCATTTAGTCGATGTATTACCTGCCGATGAAAGTGATCCGGCGGAAAATGCCCAGACGATCATCAACGAGCTAGAGCAATATTCCGAAGAATTAGCCGGTAAACCTCGTTGGCTGATCTTTAATAAACTTGATTTATTATTGGAAGATGAAGCCGAAGAAGTGATGAATCGAGTGATTGAAAAACTCGACTGGCAAGGTGAAGTACTTAAGATCTCGGCGTTTAATCGCGAAGGCACAAAAGAACTAACCGAAAACCTTATGAACTTCATTGAGACGTTACCGAGTGTCGAAGAAACGCTGGATGAAGAAAAAGACGTTGAGTTCAAGTGGGATACCTATCACAAAGACACGATTTCAGAGTTTGAAGATGATGATCTCGATGACGACGATTGGGATGAAGACGATTACGACGTTGAAGTTGAATATCGTAAATAGCGCGCTCGACCCATAACAACCAATTAAATAAAAAACTCCCTTTTTGGGAGTTTTTTATTTGCATAGCAACATTTATTACCAACACTCACCATTGCCGATGACCCCGATTCATGACACAATTTGTGGTCATAAATCCTGACAATCCACCAAAAGTTACCTGTATTAGTATGCCTGTATTATCCATGATAGTTGCCCACGCCGCGGATCGCGTCATCGGCAAAGACAATAAAATGCCGTGGCATTTGCCTGCGGATTTAAAATACTTTAAACAGACCACGTTGAAAAAACCTGTGGTGATGGGCCGTAAGACATTTGAATCGATTGGTTTCCCGTTACCCGGGCGACGAAATATCGTTATCTCTCGCGACCAAAACTATGCTGCTAAAGGAATTGAAGTTGTTGCCAGCATTGATAAGGCTCTTGCATGTGCCGGGGATTGTGAGGAAATAATGGTTATCGGTGGTGGCAGTATTTATCAACATTGTCTGGGATCCGCGGATCGTTTATATATCACTGAGATTGATTTGCAAACCGAAGGGGATACTCGATTTCCAGAATATCTTGCCGGCGGCGACTGGCAGTGTGTCTCTCAGCAAGCCCACCAAGCCGATGACAACAACCCCTACGATTATATTTTTAAGGTCTACGAAAGGGTTTAACTTTTTATTACCGAACAAAGCTCACCAAATCGCCTGAACCTGCCACGATTCAGGCTCACTTCTCTGCCTTTTTGTACCAAGTTATTTTGTACGCATGTAATTTTCTAGTCTAGACTCAACTAAATAACAATTGTGATTACAACAAGCTAGCTGTGTGTTGCGTATCGCCCTCTTAACATCAGGGAATGATGAACTCTATGATCGCCGCTTCCCATAATGTTAAGTTCAACGGAACGACAGAGGAATGCCATGGCGAATATAGTTGACCATCTCTTATATTATTTACGTAAACCAAAAACCGTATTAATCCATGTAGGTAAATGTGGTGGCGGAACGCTGCAAAAAACTCTGGCAAGAGATCCAAGAAAAATACGGTTCTACTCGTTTCATGTAGAAAAACCAATTTATCGTAATAAAGATCAATATTACATCCTCGCCAGAGATCCTATCAGTCGTAGTATCTCAGCCTTTAATTGGCGTTATAAACTCGTTGTCGAGAGCAAAGAGCAAGTGGAGAGATTTCCCGGAGAATACCAAGCGTTAAGCAAATATAAATCGCTTAATCGCCTCGCTGAGTGTCTTTATGATGACAATGGCAGCGCCAATCACGAAGCGATAGATGAGTTTAATAGTATTCATCATCTCAAGGAAAATATCAGCTTTCATCTAACCGAGTTTCTAAAAAAATGTCCAGCTGGGAATATCAAAGGCGTGTTAATGCAAGAATCCCTAAACGCGGATATGGAAAAGTTCTTCTCGGTAGACAATGAAAAAATTGGCTACGACAAACGTAACCCATCAAAGGTCAGCAGTGAATTATCGCTGCGCGCCAGAAAAAACCTGGTCCGTTATCTGGAAGATGATTATCACTGCCTTTTTAAACTACATAATCTCGGGCTAATCAACGATCAAGCCATGCTAAACATATATCAAAACGCCTTTTTACAAGACAAGGTTGCTGCATATGGTTAACAGCAATTCGAAAGTCAACTTTATCATCGCTGGCACTCAAAAAGGTGGCACCACGGCGTTAGATTTTTATTTAAGGCAGCATCCGGGTATCGCCATGGCGAGTAAGAAGGAAGTGCATTTCTTTGACCGTGATGACAGATATCAACGCTGGCGAAACATTGCTTACTATCATAAGCACTTTAATTTCAGCAACAAAGAAAAAATCGTTGGTGAGGCCACGCCAAGTTACATGTACAGCAGTGATGCGATAGAAAGAATCTATCAATACAATCCTGAAATTAAGCTGATCGCCGTTTTGCGTAACCCCATTGACCGCGCGTTTTCACATTGGAATATGACGCGTCTCAATAAATTTGAGCCATTGTCCTTTTCTCAGGCGATAACCAAAGAGCAGGTTCGATGCAGACGACATCTACCGGGAATTTGTCAACGCTATTCCTATATTGATCGAGGGTTTTACACCGAGCAAATTCGTCGCATGCGTCGCTACTTTGACGATACGCAACTGTTGTTTATTCGTCATGAATCATTGAAGCAAAACCCCGCTGAAACCTTACATCGGGTGACTGAGTTTTTGCAAGTATCCCCGTTTCCTGCCATTCAACCCAAGGATATTCATAGCAAGCCTTATGATACCAAGATGAGCGAAGTAGAAAGAGCGAGATTGAACGAGCTTTATTACTACGAAATCAAACAATTAGAGCGAATGCTTAATTGGGATTGCAGTGCTTGGTTAACGACGACGCCACAACAGAAAACCGTTTAATTAACGACAAAAAACCGGGCAAAAAGCCCGGTGTTTTTTCCCCTTGCAGGGCAAGAACTACATCATCTATTTAAATCGTCGAGCGGCGATATTGGCGATACTCTGGTTTCCAGAAGTTTTTCTCAATATTTTTATGCAGCTGTTCATCGCTGATTTCAAGCGCTAAACCTTGCTCTTGAGCCAATTTACCAATCGCAAAAGCAATTTGTTTGCTTAATGAGGCTATTTCCGTCAACGGCGGTAATAAATCCCCTTCACCTGTATTAGCCAACGGTGAAACATTCGCTAACGTTTCACTGGCGACCATTAGCATTTCATCACTAATAAATTTAATATTCGCTGCCAGCACACCCAAGCCAATTCCAGGGAAAATATAGGCATTGTTACACTGAGAAATATTATACGTTTTACCTTGATAAGTAACCGGCTCAAATGGACTGCCGGTTGCTACGATTACCTCGCCATCGGTCCATTCAATCACCTGTTCAGGTCGGGCTTCTACCTGGCGTGACGGGTTACTCAAAGGAAATACAATTGGCTTATCACAGCCGGCTTTCATCGACCTGATCACATGTTCGGTGAATAAGCCACCAACACCCGAAACACCAACCAAAACAGTCGGTTTCACATTTTCAATTACATCGACCAATGAAGCTTGCTGCGTTGGCAATGTCCACGCATTTAACAAATCGACAGGTTGCGCTAAGCGTTGTTGGAAATCACGCAGCCCTTCCATATTATCGGTAACCAAACCGTGCCGGTCGATCATAAATACACGAGCACGAGCTTCCGCGTCAGATAAACCTTCCTGCTGCATTTGTGCAATCACTTGCTCAGCAATACCACAGCCTGCACTACCACCACCGACAAAAACCACTTTCTGCTCAGATAACGATTCTTTTTTGGTTCGACACGCGGCCAATAACGTACCTACGGTAACCGCTGCGGTACCTTGAACATCATCGTTAAAGCAGCAAATCTGATTTTTATAGCGTTGCAATAATGGCATTGCATTCGGTTGCGCGAAATCTTCAAATTGCAGTAAAACTTTCGGCCAGCGGCGTTTAACCGCTTGAATAAACAGCTCAACGAATTCATCGTATTCTTGCTGATTAATGCGCTTGTGACGAGCGCCCATATACATAGGGTCATTGAGTAGCTTTTCGTTGTTCGTACCAACGTCTAACATCACAGGGAGCGTATATGCCGGACTAATACCACCACAAGCCGTATATAAAGAAAGTTTACCTATCGGTATGCCCATCCCACCAATGCCTTGATCGCCAAGGCCGAGTATCCGCTCGCCATCAGTAACCACAATGACTTTTACTTTCTGTTTAGTGGCATTATGTAAAATATCATCGATTTGATGACGTTCCGCATAGGAGATAAACAGGCCGCGGTTAGAACGATAAATATCTGAGAATCGCTCACAGGCATCCCCCACAGTTGGGGTGTATATGATTGGCATCATTTCAGCCAAATGCGCCTGTACTAAGGCATGAAACAAGGTCTCGTTTTTATCCTGGATATTGCGAAGATAAATATGCTTATTCAAAGATCCTCTGAAACTTGAATATTGCATGTAAGCTCGCTCTACCTGCTCCTCAATGGATTCAAAGCGTGGCGGTAACAAGCCGGTAAGATTGAAGCTTACTCGTTCTTGCGCAGAGAAAGCACTACCTTTATTCAGTAAAGGGGTTTCTAACAGGGTTGGGCCTGCGTAAGGAATATACAGCGGACCTTTATTAGACGGTTTTGTCATAGCTACTTATCGTATTTGGGATCAGGGACGGAAAGCCGCGTATTGTACTGAGTTTTGTAGCAGGTTAATACCTGTTCATAGCAGATCAGACCTGTTTCGTTACACTTATGTAAATAAAGTGGTTAGGGTCCTTAGAAAAGTATCATTGTAAGCGTTGCTCGAAATTCATCATGCCACTATCAATGTCACTATCAATGTCACCCTCAATCCATTTCATCCATCCAGGCAAGTTGGATAGCTTCAAGCACTCGCTCGCCGCAATGGTTTGGATCATCATCAAAGCGATCTAAAGCCAATACCCATTGCATCAACTGTGGGAAATGCAGTTGTTGCGGATCGACATCCGGGTGCTGCTCCATTAGGTCCAATGCAATTTCCAGAGAATCAACCCATTTCAAACTCATACACTACCCCCTGATTGTTCAACCTTTAGCATAGTAAAAACCCACCAGAACTGCACGTGCGTGCGTTTAAGGTGGGTTTGGAAATAGGCATCACAAATCAACACTCGTTGAATTAGTTAACCAAGGCAAAGCCCCCGGGAACATGGTATACATGTTCAAAATCCATGCGCTTTAATGCGTTAGCCGCGGCGCCGCTGCGACTGCCGCTGCGGCAAATACAAATAAATTTTGTTTGCGCTTTTTCGCCAGTAAAACGATGAATAAAATCAGTAATGCGAGTAAGAGGAAGATTTACAATTTTTTGCTCATCTAAATATTCGCGGCGATGTGCTTCAAATTCATGGGGCTCACGAACGTCTATCACTTGGATATCTGCATTATCCGCCAAAAATTTTTGTAGTTGATCCGGATAGACATCGATAAGGGCTTTATTTTGCTGAACAATCAATCCACACAATGGTTCATCTTCTGATTGCTGTATCGTTTTATCCAATTGAGCTTTCTCGAACACAAATTCTTGTTTGCTCAATTGATTTTCTAAAATTTTCCTTAGCAATGGGTTAGATTTTGCTTCCAAGGATAAAGTGGTTGAAAACAGTTGTTGGTAATCATGGGCCGGACACAATAATGTGTCAGGGAGCGTGACTTGTGCCAATAGGCGAATGGAATCATAAAGGGTTTCCGGCAACGAGCCATGTAAATCACTACGCCCTATCCCACCAATCTGTATCAAATCACCAGCAAACACATAATCGATGGCGTCTTTTCTTAATACACCATCAACTGCATTACCGAGCAAATAGGCCCGACTATTTTCTGTATGCCCTGGTAAGTCAAGTTTAGCGATGACTCTATCACCGATTTTCACCGCACTGACTTGCTGGCCATTTTCTAATTGAATACTGATTTCAGTATTCGGCCAGCCCAAAGCATCTACGTTGCTTTCTTGCATCGCATCATTCATCACAGTGCGTAACATCAACGAACAATCATTTTCATCTTCGGCAAGCTGCTGTTGATGCAAATGGGTATTTAATACTCCGACTACGGTAAAATTTCGGCAGTTAACGAGCGTTTGGAACCGATCACTGAGTTCAGCGATTGGGTCAATTAATAATATCTGTCGACTTGATTGATCAACATAGCACCAGGTGACCTGATTACCATAAACCCACTGCTGTAAACCATCGACATTGGCATCAGATTCCCCATCGGCATCGGTCATTAACAAACAATGGTGTTGCATCGCAACAACGGCACTTTCAATCGCGCCACAAGCTCTATCAATTTCTTCCTGGGTTTGAGCAGGACCAAACGACAAACGAATCGCCCCTTCACTTTGCCACTTAGGTTTTCCCATGGCATCGAGTACAAAGCTGCCGGTTACCTTTGAGCTACAGGCTGAACCGCTACTGACACGAATTCTCGCCGCATCAAATAAATCCATAATATCTTTGCTGGCTAAACCTTTTACTGAAAAATTCAATGTAGTTGGTAACGAACAAGAAAAATCATGGTTGTACACAATATTCGGAAACGCTTTGTTTAATGTAGTGGCTAACTGCTGGCGATAACCACATAAAACCTCGTGGCTTTTAAAGGTGTCATCATTATCATCGACCAATAGTTTGAAAATCGCATTGAGTGATGCAATTCCGGGTAGGTTTTCCGTACCTGAACGTAAACCACTTTCCTGACCGCCACCGGCAATAATTGGTGTATAAGGCGCATTTTCACGCACATAAAGCATGCCAATGCCTTTAGGTCCATAAAGTTTATGGCCGGAAAATGGCGCATAATCTATGGTCGTATTGGCAATGTCTAAGTCGATTTTTCCTAACCCTTGAACACAGTCTACCATCCATAAAACATCAGGATTACTGTCACGAATTACCTGTTCCAGTTTACCAAGGTCTTGAAACACACCGGTTTCATTGTTGGCAACCATAGTGCAAATCATCAGGGCTCGGTGAGCATGTCTGGTGATAAATTCATGATCAAGAATACCGCGCTCATCAACCGGGATGGCTACAACCTCGGCATTGATATTAAGCATGGCGTTCCAGTGCTTTAATGTTTCCGGCACCGCTTTGTGCTCAGTCGCCCCATAAAGCAGAACCGGATTGGCAACAGTGCTTGTTTTATTTCGACTGGCATTTAACGCCGATATGATCGACGTTTGGATCCCTTCTGTAGCACCTGAAGTGAAGATAATTTCACCACTATTGGCACCGATAACCTGGCGCGCCAATGTGCGCGTAGACTCTAGAATGTATTTGGCTTTCAGGCCAGTCATATGACTCGAGCTCGGATTACCATAACAAAGGTTCATGGTGTGGATGGCAGCGTCAGCAGCTTGGGGAAGCACAGGCGTAGTGGCATTGTTATCGAGATATATTTCGTCGGCCTGAGGCTGAATATCGGTAAGATTCAACATAATGATTAAGAGTCATGGTAAATAACAGGTGCTTATTCTACATAATTATATCTTGTAACACTAGGTTATAAAGAAGGCTTTTCAATTTTACATCCTATTGAATGGTATCTGTCTTTCAATGCGAGAATTTCATTCTCCAGCATGGTGTTGGAATACAAAGACGATGAATCAAGTGCAAGCGCCATTTGGCCGATATTATTGCGCTTGCCGATAATCTTTTTGTTAAAGCCAGTAATCCTTGCATATACTTGAAAAGCATCGCTTTTAATAATGAAAGCAACACTGAGAACTGAGCATGAGAAAAAACTACCAGTTGTCGTGTCTTGCCGTAATACTTGCCGCCCTTTGCCGCCCCAGCTTTGCCGCAATTGAAGTATATAAAGACGAACATACTTCTATCGTAACCCAGGGATTTATCCGTGTGGTATACCAAAAGGTCGATGACTTTGATCAGTTTACTGATTCGGGCTCTCGACTGGGTTTTAAGATATTCCATCAAATTCAAAATGACTGGACCACAGGAATTAATGTGGAATGGGGTACCCAATTTGAACAAAATGGAAATTTTTCAATCGGCGGTAACGCCCAAACTCCGATTGGGGAAAGTGGCGATGCCATCACCTCCAGAATTGGCAATGTGTTCCTGTCTCATGACGACTGGGGAACAATCACCTTAGGAAAGCAACTTGCCATTTACTATCTGGCCCTGTACCACACCGATTGGTACAACTACTGGGGCGGTGCTGCAAACGGTGCATTTAATTTTGGTACCGATGGTGGATTTTCCGGTACCGGACGTGCTGAACAGGCATTGAGTTGGGCGAAATCTTACGGTGTGTTTGATTTAGGTATACAAATCCATGTTCAGGATGAACCCTTAGAAATACGCACTGACACCTGTAATGAATTAAACACTAACGCAGACCTCTGTCGGATTATTCGTAATTTCGATGGTCAAACGCTTGGCCGCACCGGTAATGGTTATGGTGCTTCATTGGGATACAACCTCAATGATTGGCTATTTAGCGTGGCTTACAACCTGAATAACGTCATTATCGACCCTATGTTTGGTAACCTGGGCGTTGAAGATGGTAAAGATGAAATCTGGGGAGCAGGAATAAAATACGGCCAATTTGGATCCGACGGACTATACATGGCCGCCATGTATAATGAATCATCATTGCATGAAGTCGACGATAGTGGCTTATTTTATGATGCTCGTGGTTCAGAGCTTATGGTCAAGTACAACTTTACCAATAACTATGGCGTTTATGGCGGTTATAACGATTTGCGTGCGAAAGATTCGTCAACGCCATACCAACTTCATCACACACTGGCTGGCATCGAGTACCGCTTTGATCATATTAGTGGGCTGGTGTTTGTTGAAGCCAAGCGGAATGATGTGATTTTCAGTGATAACACCACCAACGATGAATTTGAAATCGCTTTAGGGGTAACTTACAACCTTTATTAACCAACACATGCGAAAACTTGAATGAGCTGTGGCTGCACCATCTACAGCTCTATTAACTACTTAACCTATAGTAAATGTTAATCTTTCCATTTATCATTACCACCGAGATAATTTACCTTTGCAGGATTAAAAAATGCGCGCCGTCTTTCTGGATCGAAGTACTATAAATCAAGACATTAATTTCGATACCATTGAACAATCCGTTGATAATTTCAGTAATTTCGCATCGACAAGCGATGATAAGATTGTCACTCGAGCAAAATTTGCAGATATTATCATCACCAATAAAGTGGTGATTTCTGCGGACGTGATTGCGCAGCTTCCAAAGTTAAAGCTGATTTGTATCACCGCCACTGGCACCAATAATGTCGACTTGCAAGCCGCGAAACAGGCCAATGTTCAAGTGTGTAACGTTGCTGGTTACTCCACCGCTTCGGTAACCCAGTATGTATTTGCGATGTTACTTGAATATTTCCAAAAAACCAGTCAACAAGTCGAAGATATCCGTGCCGGAGAATGGCAAAAAAGCTCTGTTTTCTGTCACTTTGCCGCGCCAGTAGAAGAGCTTGCTGGCAGAACCATGGCAATTATTGGCTACGGTGCTATCGGTCAGTCAGTGGCAAATGTTGCCAAAGCCTTCGGAATGAAAGTGTTAATCAGTGAACGTAAAGGAATAGAATCGGTGCGCCCAGGCCGGGTGAGTTTTGAACAAGCGCTGGCGCAAGCTGATATCATTAGCTTGCATAGTCCATTAACCCCTGAAACGGACAATTTAATAAATAAGAACACCATCGAATTAATGAAACGCAGTGCGGTACTTGTCAATACGGCGCGAGGCCAACTGGTAAATAGTAAAGACTTGCTTACCTCGCTACGCAGTAAGCGCATAGCAGGTGCCATTTTGGACGTGCTGGAACAAGAACCCCCTGCGGCGGATCACCCGCTATTGCAACAATCGATGCAAAACCTGATGATCACAGCTCATATTGCCTGGGGAAGTCTTTCCGCCCAACAAAGGCTTATCGATACAATCGGAACCAATATCGGTAATTTCAAAAAAGGCCATTTAACCAATCGTGTCGCTTAACTTTCCTAACACATGACTGGTGTTGTGATCGTTATTGCCAGTGGTTTAACCCATATGGGTAAATCTCGATATTGAGTTTTTGGTTCGATAATTTAGGCGCAGACTGAAACCGGTAAGATCCGGTCGCCCACTTTATTCAATACATCGACTTCACCTTCACAGACGGCAATTATGGATTTACCGATTTTGTAATCTTCAGGGATGATTACCCGACCATTACTTTTACATTGAACGGTGAGAAATTTGTGATGTAACTCTAACGAGTTATTATCGTAATAAATTACGGTAACTTTCATGTTTTTATCCGATATGAAATTTGTACTGTATATTATTGTTATTATCAGTTTGCTACGCACTGTATGTTACGTACCATACCAGCGACTTTCCGAGAATCCTTTCCATATCTAGCTTGCCAATATTATCAATCTGACTTTTACAGGCAACAACTTTTTGAATTTTTTACAAATAGTTATCGCGAATCCTACCATACTGAAAATACAGCCACTGTCCCGACCTCCTTAACGCCGGCAACGGAAACTTACGTAGCCCAGTTTGGTATAAGGGCAGTGCCGGTAACGTTTTACCGACGACACGCTCTGCCAGTCGTTTACCTGCCTGCACCGAAAATGATACGCCTGAGCCGCAATATCCCATGGCATAAAATACATCGTCTTGTTGATGTACATGAGGAATATCATCTAAAGACATACATATCCACCCCGCCCATGCATAGTCATAGGAAATCGATTGCAGAGCTGGAAAGCTCTCTTTCAATACCGTAAGCAAACGATTGGCATAGTAAGGATCTTCCGCTCCTTTCCCTGTAATTGCGCCACGTCCACCAAACAAGATACGATTATCAGGAAGTTTGCGGTAATAGTATTTCAACGCTCGGGTATCCATCACCACATTGGAGGTAAGGAAATTACAGGCCCGCAGCTGTTCTTCGCTAAGTGGTTGAGTGACGATAATCTGAGACAACACGGGAAGAAAACGGTTATTAACAACGGGGTTAAACCCTTTGGGTGTATAACCATTAGTGGCAATGACCAGCTTTTTCGCGGTGATTCTGCCTTCTGGTGTGGTGATCACATGCCCTTTTTCAGTTTTTTCATAACTAAGAG
The DNA here is from genome assembly GCF_005843925.1 of Thalassotalea litorea. GTDB lineage: Bacteria > Pseudomonadota > Gammaproteobacteria > Enterobacterales > Alteromonadaceae > Thalassotalea_A > Thalassotalea_A litorea_A. Next base: position 276,150 of record NZ_VCBC01000003.1, on the reverse strand, counting down.
CTGGACTTCCGGTATGGATATTTACGCCCGTTCTTGCCAGAAGATCTTGATACCCTAAGGCTAATTTCAAAGGGTTTAACCCAAAACCATCTTCAAAACGAATCGCTCCATGGGCCATTTCGTCCTGCATGTATTGATTATGCAGCTGCGCCCGGGATAACACTTCAACATCATAACCGAACATGCTTTGTAGTAGTTTTGCCTGCTGTTCGAGTCCTGGCATCATGCTCGGTTTGTGAGCAACTTTGATGTAGCCTTTATCCTGAACCTGACAATCAATGCCTTCTGCAATCAGACTATTGACGATATCGACACCGGAGCATGCTTCATGGTAAATGCCACGCATCACCTCTTCACCCCATTTTTTTTGCATCGCCGTCCAAGCCATTCGTCCTGTGGACTTGAGAATGAACCCGGCATTACGACCGCTACAACCCCATGCAGTTTGGTTCGCCTCGATGACCAAAGGCTGAATATTGTGCTCTCTCGCTAAATGCAATGCGGTGGACATACCGGTATAACCGGCACCAATGATTAACACCTCAGTGTCATGATCACCGGTGATCGGCGCCGCAGTAGAATTGGTTAAAGACACGGTCGATGCCCAGTAACTATCCGGATAAGGGGCGTTTTGGCCAGGAGATTGATGATGAAGAGGATCGTACATAACGGAAGATTTTGACCTTAATAATTAAGCTACAGACAAATCGACGCTAATCATGGCAAAATACGCGCATATTTAACAGGTTTGATTAAACTAAATTGTATGCAAGATCGAAAAATACGCTATCAAGAGCTGGATGAATCCCACTTCAGCGCTGTTGTCGCTTTGGGTACCATTGTGCATGGCGACGGCTACCTCGATGAAAAAAATATCGTAGAATGGGTCAATAAAGGCTGTAAAGATGGGGTGAATTCTAACTTTATCGCTCTGGATGGTGACAAGTTAGTCGGGTTTCGCCTGTGTTATAGCCCACAGCAATGGCAAACGGATAAATGGTGTAGCCCCCAGTTATGGAAGAGTGAACAGTCCCAGACCGCCTATTTTAAATGCAATACAGTCGATGCCAATTATCGCGGCTATGGTATAGGTTCAAACCTGCTTAAGTTGGCGGTAGACGCATTAAAAAAACAAGGTGCGACAGCTGGTGTCAGTCATTTGTGGCGCCAAAGCCCTGGTAATAGCGCGGTGAAATACTTTACCAAGTGTGGCGGTGAATTAGTCAAGGATCACCCAGGTAAATGGCACCAAGATTCCCTGGAAGGGTATGATTGTCCAATATGCAGCTTTAATTGCAGTTGCGTCGCCGCAGAAATGATTATCTATTTTTAACAGGGTTATGGTGCATCGCCATCAAGCTTTTTACCAAGCTTAGCGATCGACAGGCATCCATACAAATCCCGATACCTTTCAAATTGGGCGTTGACCATAGCATTCGCTTAAAACAACTGACCTTGGTTGCTATCGTGCTGAATTTCTTCTGATAATTGCCAATCAATCGGCTGTTCGCCCTGCTTTTTTAAAAATTCGTTTGCCAGCGAAAAATGACGACAACCGAAAAAACCACGATAAGCGGATAACGGCGATGGGTGAACGGCAGTCAAGACCTGGTGATTGGAATTATCAATCACTTTACCTTTATTTTGAGCATGAGTGCCCCAAAGCAAATACACAATAGGACGTTGCTGGGAGTTTAATTCCAACATCACGTTATGGGTAAAGATTTCCCAGCCCAGTTTACTGTGCGAATGGGCTTTTCCCTGTTGTACCGATAACACCGTATTCAATAACAATACGCCCTGCTTAGCCCAGGACGTTAAATCACCAGAAACCGGTACGTTAAAACCCTCGATATCCTGTTCCAGCTCTTTGAAAATATTGCGCAATGAAGGCGGTAATTTAACCTTGGGGTTTACCGAGAATGCCAGACCATGGGCTTGTTCTGGCCCATGGTAAGGATCTTGTCCAAGGACAACGACTTTCACTTTATCTAAAGGCGTTAATTCAAATGCCCGAAAAAGCTGCTCATCCGGTGGGTAAATCACCTGCCCAGCATGTCGTTGTGCCCTTAGTGCTTGTTCGATTTCCTGAAAATAAGCCTGGCCTTTTTGTGCTGCAAAAAAGCTTTGCCAACTTTGTTCAGGAAGGCGCCACGTTGACACTAACTGGCAGCCTCATTCATTAACGGTGACGCATATTTACCCATTAACAGGGTGCGCAATTGCGAAAAATCATCATCCAAAGGTAAAGACAGAATTTTCTCGGACGCACAATCGGCCAATTCTTTCGGCAATGCCAGCGGTTGACCAAGGACACTTTCTACTGTCTCTTTAAATTTCGCTGGATGGGCGGTGCCAAGGAATACGCCAAATTCACCGTCATCAAGATCCTGTTGCAATGCTCGGTAAGCTACACTGGCGTGAGGCTCACTGATATATCCCAAGCCACTCAACTTAATCAATGTCATCTGGGTTTGCTCTTCATCGATGGTTTGGGCACTTAGGCTCTCAGGGGAAATCAACCCGGAATTAACTAAATGTTCAACGCGAGGCCAGTTATTCGGACGCGACACATCCATCGCATTAGACATGGTAGCAACCGTCGGGTTTGGTTCCCATTTACCCGATTGTAGATACCTAGGTACCGTATCATTGGCATTGGTTGCCGCAATAAATCGTTTGATTGGCAGCCCTAATGCTTTGGCTAACATCCCCGCCGTTAAGTTGCCGAAATTGCCACTGGGAATAGAGAAAACCAGATCATCAATTTTACCCCGTTGGCGATAAAGCTGTGCGGCGGCTTCGAAGTAATAACAGATTTGCGCCAATAAGCGTGAGATATTGATTGAGTTTGCCGAGTTTAAGCCAATCGAAGTGCTTAATTGGTGATCATCAAAGCTGTCTTTGACCAGTTGCTGGCAATCGTCAAAACTACCGTTTACCGCTAACGTTGAAATATTTCCGCCTAAGGTGGTAAACATCTTTTCTTGCAATAAACTAATCTTTCCCTTTGGATAAAGGATCACCACATTGATTTTTTCTAATCCACTAAAGGCATGGGCAACGGCTGCGCCGGTGTCACCGGATGTGGCGGTCAATATAGTGATTTTTTCGTTACTTTGACGGGTAAATGCCTGTAGGCACTGCGCCATAAAACGCCCGCCAAAGTCTTTGAATGCTAATGTCGGACCATGAAATAGCTCTAAAACCGCGCAGTTTTCCGAAATGGGTTGAACCAATGCCGGGAAATTGAACGCCTTAGTGACAATATCTTTTAATTCACTTTCACTTAACTCTTCACCGACGAAAGGTGCCAGGATTTTACAACTACGCTCTACCAGCGGCAGTGATAGCAGCCCTTCAATATCGTCCAGCGCAGACACAGATTCTGGAAAGAATAATCCCTGTTCTTTTCCCAGTCCCTGGCGTACTGCCTGGCTAAAACTTACTTTTTCATCTGGATGTTTTAAATTATAAAATTGCATTGTATCTCTTCCCTAGCACACCAATCTTGCGCCATGCACGTCCGTCTGACAGATATAGACAAACCCTGCTGGCGATTGTAGATAATTTTCTTGTAAAAACGTTTGAATTTGTTCGGCGTTTTCTTTGTCATCGGTAACCACAAACATAGTGGGACCAGAACCGGAAATGCCGCTTGCCAATGCACCTAACTCAGCAACGCCTTGACGACAGACATCGAATCCAGGCAACAAACCAGAACGATAAGGTTCAGCCAGCACATCTTTAAGATGTGACATTGCCTGGGGCAAATCCTGGCGATAACACGCATCGATAAAGGTCGCAAGATTCTGGCCGAACGCTATAGCAGTAGCTTTGTCATATTGTTCGGGAAGCACTTCCCGGGCGGCCTTAGTGGAGACATTGATCCCCGAATACGCCATCACGAAATAACATTGACTAAAACTTGGGATCTCACGGCTAATAATTTGTTTATCATTAACCATCAATTGTAATCCACCAAGGAAGCAAGGGGCGACATTGTCATAATGTAAGCTGCCACTGATTTGTGCTTCCATTTGCCCCATCATAGCGAGCAATTGTGCCTCACTGAAAGGCTTTTGGTAATACTGATTGAGAGCTACAAGCGCGGCGACGATAGAACAAGCACTCGAGCCTAAACCGCTACCTACTGGCATACGTTTCTCTAATGTTAATTTAACCCAATCAAATTCCTGGCCTTTTTCGCTCAGTGCCTGCTGAAAAATTTCAATACAGGTAAATACAATATTGTCCTTTGGATCATTGGGCAACTTGTCGACAAAAGGCCCCTCCATCGCCAACTGATTGCTACCATCGCATCCCTCGATAGCGACAACATCCCCAAGCAGTTCGCCATTGACAGGCTGTACCGCCATTCCCAGCAAGTCAAAGCCAACGCTGACGTTACCAATCGATGCCGGGGCAAATACTTTAATTGTCATTTATAACTCCTGCTTCCAAGCCAAAGTGCGCAGCAAATCACCAAAGACACCGGCAGCGGTAACTGCCGCTCCAGCGCCATAGCCACGCAGAACAAACGGAATAGGCTGGTAATAACGGGAATGGATCGCTAGCGCATTCTCACCATCTTTTATTGCATATAATGGATGGGCGCTGTCAACTGCCTCAATAGACACTTTACAACCACTGTCATCAATACTGCCGACATAGCGAAGAACCTTGCCTTCACTCGCCGCGGAAGCAACGTTATCCGTGTAGACCTGATCTATCTGGTTAAGATTTGTCATAAATTCATCAACACTACCCGTCGCATCAAAGCTTTGGGGCAACACCGACTCAACCTGGATATCAGTGAGCTCTAGCGCCATACCAGCTTCCCGAGCCATGATTAATAGTTTACGGGCGACATCCATACCACTGAGATCATCTCGGGGATCGGGTTCGGTAAACCCATTTTGCTTCGCTATTTCAGTCGCTTCAGACAAGCTCATACCCTCATCCAGTTTGCCGAAAATGTAGGAAAGCGAACCAGATAAAACCCCTTCAAACCGAAGCAGTTGATCCCCGGCTTTAAACAGATTTTGTAAAGTGTCAATCACCGGTAAACCGGCACCAACATTGGTTTCATATAAGAATAAACGGTGAGTTTTCGCCGCTGCCTGACGTAACTGATGGTAATAATCCATCGACATGGTGTTGGCCTTTTTGTTCGGCGTCACGACATGGAACCCTTCCGAAAGAAAATCCGCATATTGTTCTGAAGTTTTATCACTGGATGTACAATCAACGATCACCGGGTTTATCAGGTGATTTGCACGGACAAATTGTTTCAAGGTATTGAGATCCCAAGGTTGCGCTTTTTCAAGTAACTGCGGCCAACGCTCTAAATCCAGCCCTTCGCTATCAACAACCATACCTTTACTGTTGGCAAGGCCATGGACACGTAATTCAATTTGCTGCTCTTTCAGGCTACTCTGCTGACGTTTAATTTGTTCAAGCAATTCGCTGCCTACGACGCCAGCACCGATCACAAAGGCATCGATAGTATGGCGATGAGAGAAGAAGTTTTGATGGCACACCTTTAGTGCATCGGTACATTTACGCTGTTCAATTACCACCGAAATACTGCGTTCAGAAGAATCCTGAGCGATAGCCACGACATTAACTCTGGCTTGTGAAAGAGAGCCGAATAATCGAGCCGCGACGCCACGTTGCTGCTGCATACCATCGCCAACCAGAGAAATAATCGACAAATTTGCCTGCAGAGCAATGGGCTCTAGCAATTGATTTAGCAATTCCAGTTCAAATTCTTGTTGCAGGCTTTGCTGAGCGCGAACTGCATCCTGACCATGAATACAAAACGAGATACAATACTCAGAAGACGATTGTGAGATCATCACCACCGATATTTGCTCACGGCTCATACAGTCGAATACGCGACTTGCCATGCCAACCATTCCTTTCATACCAGGACCGGATACATTTACCATGGTCAGGTTATCCAGGTTGGAAATCGCTTTAACCTGCTTTTTCCCCTCATCTTCATTGGCGATAAGAGTCCCTGGCGCTTGTGGATTGGTGGTATTTTTTATTAAACAAGGAATATGGAATTGAGCGATTGGACCGATGGTTTTTGGGTGCAGAACCTTAGCACCAAAATACGAAAGCTCCATGGCTTCCTGATAAGACAGGTAATCCAGTAATTTTGCGTCTTTAATGAGCCTTGGATCCGTATTGTAAACACCATCCACATCGGTCCAGATTTCACAGCATTCGGCATTACAACATACTGACAATACCGCCGCGGAATAGTCTGAACCATTGCGCCCGAGCGTGGTGAGTTGCCCGTGACTGTCAACACCGATAAACCCCGGCATCAAGGCTATATTTTCAAGAGATTGATATTCACTGGCAAATTTTTCACGACAGGCCGTTAAATCCGCAACCGCATTGAGTGGAGACTCATTAGTTTGTAAAAACAATTCCGGTTCCAAAACTGAGCATTGACGCAGATTTGCAGTGATCAAGGCTTGCAAAGTCGCGACGCTTAACCGCTCCCCCATACTAATGATTTTCGCTTTTATATGATCAGGGCAATGATTTAGCATCGCGGCACCCTGCAGGTAACGTCGCAATTGTGTTAATTGACTCGTTAAAGCTTGTTCAGCAAGTTGTTGATCAAATGCTGTATCCGATTGCGCCAAACCGGAAAAGATGGATTGCACCACGTTTTGCAATTTAGCTAAACCAGATTCTAGCGCCTCATTTTCAGGCAGCTCTTCGCTTAGAGCAACCAAATGATTGGTTACGCCCTGCGGGGCCGATACCACCACGGAAATTGGGGATTCCTGACTCTTGTCGGTAATAATGTTATATACGGTTAAAAATCTGTCCGCATTGGCTAATGAAGAACCACCAAATTTCAATACTCGCATATCTATCCACTCCTAATTTTTGTTCACTATTTGTGTCGGCATCCATACCGACTGCCCTTAAACGAAAAAACCCGTGAACTTTGCAGGTCACGGGCTTAGGTAAAATCTTTTTTTACGCGTCAGCCAATGCCCACCAGAATAATGGTGGTGGTAATAATAATGCGGGTAAGGTGCGTAAAAATATTCATGACTTCATTCTTCCGCACAAATAATCAGCTGTCAACCGATTTTTAACAAAAAACTAGATATTAATTTACACAAGATATCATAGAGTTAATTATGCAAAAGGTCTGACTGGTGTTGCTTTAACCAATACCGACATTTTTGAAATTCAGGAAAAAATTGTCCGACCAAAGACCAAAATTTGGCGGAATGATTTTGATGGGTAATATGACATAATTCATGAACAATCACGTAATCTAACACCTGTTGTGGGGCCATGACTAAACGATTATTTAAGGTTATTCGAGCATGGCTATCACAGCTTCCCCAGCGTGATTTGTAATAACGGACTTTTAATCCAGACGCCTGCAAGCCAGTAATTTTCTGCCAGTGAGCCAATCGTTCAATAAAATAGACTTGTGCCTGCGACTGACAATATTCATTAAACGCAGTCATTAATTGTAATTGATTTTCGGGATCTAAACTCTCAGGAATTTCAGTGGCAAAAACAAAGTAAATTCGTTTTTTTGTTAAATCAATGTGAATGGTTACTGGAGGGGTTTTACGATGCTTGGCCTGCGCCGATTGTTCATTTGCCAATAGAGCAACAGGAGGCAGAGTTTTGCTAACTTCATAGAAAATTTCACAAAACTGCCCCTGAATATAAACATGTTCGCCTTTGGCGAGCCAAAACCGGTTAGCTGGGCCTAGAGCCTGGCGTTGAGCGGTAAGTTTTTCATCGATCCAGCCACGCTTTTCTTCAATAAAGGCCTGTAATTGAGACGCTTTTACCCAGTACGGGCAAAGGATACGAACTTTACAAGCTTTTACTTGCAATGAAATGGTTTTGCGCCGGTTCGAGCGCACAACCTCAATGTCATCCATGTATTCGTGTGGTGACGGTTTTTTCGAAAATAGCATTTGCTTTAATGTAAAAAACTTAATGATGCGCAACCTTACATCGTGGGTAGATTACGCCGATTTTTTCGCTTTTGGTTTTGGCGCTGGTTTTGGCGCTGGTTTTGGTTTCGGTGCAGTTTTTACAACTTCCGCCGGCGCCGCTTCGGCAACCTTAGGTTTTACCACTTTCGGCTTTTTCGCCTGCAATGCGATCAAGATATCTTCACGGTTTTTCGCCAGATAAATACTAATTTCTTCGATATTCATTTCCGTTAATTGTAATTCGGATTGCTCTAGCAAAACGCTTAAGTTATCCGCCATATCGAGCATCTTGTCATACTCATCAGCCGTTTTCTTATCCATAAACGTTTCGACCTCCACGCCATTGCGAACTACTACGAATCGACTCTCTACAGCCATAATTATCCCTTCATCTCGATGTGTTGAATTCAGCCCGTCCACCGCTTAGGTTGGAATCGCTGACTAAATGGGTTATACCAACATTAAATAGTGGATATTTATCCAGTATATTAACAATATAATTTATTAACCGCCAGATGCAATTATGTTTTTTCGTGTCAAAAGCCGAGCCAATGTAAATGTTTATGTCAGAGAATGTTCCCCAAAAAAACATAAAATGGCCCAGGGTTCCTATTTAAACAGCGCTTAACTGCGCATTTAATCGCCAGCAACGCAACACCAATGGTTACATCCACAAGCGTTATCGAAACAACTTTTTGTCATTCATAAGCCACTATATACATGAAGACCACACACTGCTTAATTGGGGAATATACTATGAAAACATTGAATATGATCGCAACTTGTACGGCAACATTAATCACCTTGGCATCGGCTCAGGTAAACGCGCAAATGGATCAACAGGTGGAAACCGCATTACAAGACATTTGCCAGGCGGCAAAAAGTGATAATGTTATACGGATGAACAAAACCATCAAAAGTTATCGCCTTGATCATCAGACGGTCGCTTTAAATGTTGTATGTAATCGTCAGGATATCATTAGCTTTGCCTATGACAATGGTGCCAGTAAAACCGCAGATCGTTTACAACGAAGTGTCGGTGAAACTCAAATTACCGATCTTGCGATGCTAAAATAGCGGCAAGTTTGCGAGTAACAACAACCATTGAGGTTCGGCTTTCTCTGGGATACATACGCTATCGCAAATCAGAGAAAGCCTTTGAGTTAGCTAAACTTGCGCATCATGCGTAAGGGTAACCAGGCTAATAGGTATCGAACCACTGCCCAGGGCCACGTCGGCACGAAAGCCTTATCGACTTCTTTCTCAATCGCCTTGATAATACTCTTACACCCCGTCGGCGCATCTACCATAAATGGCGGCGTATTTCCTTTGTCGATAATATCCGTCGCGATATAACCTGGGTGTATCGTTGTCACGGCGATGGGTTTGTGCAGGACATCAATACGGATCCCTTCCGTTAGTGAGGCAATACCGGCTTTTGTTGCAGCGTATGTCGTAAATGCGCCACGAAAGCCGCGTTCAGAGCTTACCGATGAAATCGTCACCAAGTGACCATCATTCTGTTCTCGGAATATTTCCATCGCCGCTTCACATTGTGCCAATGCAGCAACAAAATTTGTCATTGCCGTACGTTTATTGGCTGCGAAGAAACCTTTACCGATTGACCCACCTTGACCAATCCCTGCATTCACAATCACGCGATCGAGAACGCCAAGTTGCGCTTTTGCTTCTTTAAAGACATGGAATACCTCGGCATCATCATTGACATCCAAAGGCATCACTAAAATTTGTTGCTCTGGAAACTTCTCTGATAATTCTTTGGCCAGCTCCTGCAATGCCTCTTTGCGACGGGCACATAACACCAGGTTTCGACCCAATGCTGCATATTGCCGGGCCATTTCCTGACCTAAACCGGAGCTCGCTCCGGTAATCAAAATATTTTTTCTCATTATCTCTGATGCTTTGGTTATTCACTGACACACACTACGTTACCTCGAGCGGAGACAAATTCCCAGTTTCTCAGTTAACTTCACCTCAGGGGTTAATTCACTAATCGACTCGATAATCAGCTCAGTAATCGACTCAGTAATCAGCTCAGTAATCAAATCGAAGGTCGCTTTATTTGGGCATTGTACAGGGTTTCTCTGGCTAGATTGATTGTCATAATCCGTTACGACGGTGATTTTCACGCCAATCTGAATAATATTAAAACAAACAAATCAGACAGTTATTTTTTCATTTGATCTTATAAAAATTTTTGCCTATTTTTGCTTTTAGAGCTCCTGTGTTGCGCAGCCTATCCCCATTTTCCGTATGACTATTTTAATTTTGAGGTATTCTAAATGACTGGCAATGACATGATTAATGATGATTTCGACGACGATCTGGATACAGATTCAGGTGGTGTTTCAGATACTGATGAGACGACTGACGATTTGTTAAAAGAAGATGATGAAGTCAGTGCAAAAACACGTAAAAGAATTGATGAGTTACTGGAAAAAAAGCGTTTGAAAGAATTATTGGATGAAGATGAATGGGAGCTTTAGAGCTCCCATCAGACGGTGTGTTGATATTATGAAACAATCACTTGGCCTCACAACACCTTGAACACTATTCTTCGAAGTAGGTGCCCCAACCGTCATATTCCACTTTACATTTTTGCGCCAGTGCATACATGGCTTTGGTTTCTTCGAGCAATACATCTTCATCGAGATATTGTTCAGTCACGATATCAAAGCAAAATACTGGGGTACCATCTTCAAGCTCCGCTTGTTCCGGCTCCTGAACTTCCAACCCTTGTTTAAATGCGATAACGGCGGCGTTCTCCAGAGTTTCAAAATCTTCGCTGGCAAAGTGATGCTCTATGGTGTGAACCACTTCTGGGTTAGAACCATCTTCAAGTAGTTCTTCAAGTAAAACACTGGTGTGTTCTAACCATTCGTTTAAATCTGATTGTTCCATATTTTAGCTCTGCTCTGCCTGTTTGCTCTCGTGTAACGGCTGGAAAGGGTTCCCAGCTTCGACACTCAATTCGTTAATTTTCGCCAGCATTAACTCATGGGTATTGTTGGCAACGTGGCGAACGCCTTCTTTGGTTTTATCGTGGATATGAATCGGCGGCAAAAATTCGATGATCATCTTGCCATTGTTCCAACGATTTAAGTCCACCAAATTATGGGAATTGCTAACACATACCGGAACGATAGGCACATCCGCTTGCATCGCCGTATGAAAGGCGCCGGTTTTAAAAGGGAGTAATCCACGTCCATAGCTACGGGTCCCCTCTGGAAATAACCATACAGAGATGTTTCGTTCTTTGATTTTTTGTGCCGCGGAGGCAATAGTACTGTGCGCTTTAGAGCGATTAGCACGATCGATAAGAATATTACCGGTGAACCAATACATCTGCCCAAAAAATGGGATCCACTTAAGGCTTTTTTTACCAATACTGACCGTACCTTTTGGCAACGAACCGGCAACCGTAAAAATATCATAGCTATTTTGATGATTACATACGTATACCACAGGACCTTCGTATTCGACGCCCTCGGGTTTACGTACTTCCAGCTTTACACCAATCGCGGGCGATAAGCCGCCAATCAAATGCGCTGAAAAATATACATTATCACGATGAAATGGACGAATAATACACATCAAAATGGATGTGAGTGTAGTCAGCACTAATGAAAACGCTAATGTCAAAATGCGCAGGATCGCTAACACAGTAAACCTCTATCGCTTAAATAAGGAGCGCAATTATACACAAATGTCGATAACAGAGGAAAAATTCTTACAATTATAGAACAGCTTGAATGTGACCCTTTAAGATTGAGTCAGGTAACGCTGCTGTTGATGTATCAAAAGCTGCAGACGAAAAAGCCGACATAAGCCGGCTTTGTTTGATCGTGAAGGGCGATTCTCCATAATCAGCCCTGGATGTTAGCGTTAGTTCGGGGAATCAATTTCCATGCGTTCAACACGTTGCAGGCCCCTGGGAAGCTTGTTGCCTCGACGACCACGTTCACCACGATAGTGCTCTAAATCGCTTGGTTTAAGGGTTAGCTTGCGTTTACCCGCGTATAGCGTCACGGAATCTTCATTACCAACAACACTCAATATAACCAGTAGTTCCTCTCGGGCCTTGGCGCGAGCGGACGGAATATTAATGATTTTATTCCCCTTACCTTTGCTTAGCTGCGGCAGGTCTTTTAATGGGAACAATAACATCCGACCTTCTGTGGTAATCGCTAAACAAGACAAGGATTCAATCTCAGACACCGCTTGTGGCGCCATAACTTCAGCGCCTTGCGGCAAACTTAATAACGCTTTACCATTTTTATTGCGCGATACCATATCGGAAAACTTGCCGATAAAGCCATAACCACTGTCACTCGCCAGTAAAAACGGCTGCTCATCATCGGCCATCACTGTCTGAGTTATGTTTTGGCCCGCGGCAATACTAAATCGACCGGTTAAAGGTTCCCCCTGACTTCTGGCGGAAGGCAGAGTGTGGGCATCGGTGGCAAATGCCCGACCAGAAGTGTCGATAAACACCACAGGACGATTGCTACGCCCTTTGGCGGAACATAGATAACTGTCCCCGGCTTTATAGGACATCGCCATCGGGTCAATATCATGCCCTTTCGCACAACGTGCCCAGCCTTTTTCAGACACAACCACAGAGACGGGCTCGGACGGCACCAGATCTTTTTCAGACATGGCTTTTGCTTCTGCGCGCTCGACCAGTTTTGAGCGACGTTCGTCACCATAATCTTCGGACGCTTTCAGGATCTCTTTTTTCATTAAAGTATTTAAGCGTGCTTTCGATGCCAGGATTTTTTCTAAGTGATCTCGCTCTTTACTCAATTCGTCCTGCTCGGCACGGATCTTAATTTCTTCAAGTTTGGCTAACTGACGAAGTTTAATTTCCAGAATTGCTTCCGCTTGAGTTTTTGATAACTCAAAACGCTGCATCAGCTCCGCTTTTGGATCATCGTATTCACGGATGATCGCAATGACTTCATCAATATTTAAATAGGCAATCAATAAACCATCGAGGATATGCAATCGCGCCAGCACTTTATCGAGACGATACTGCAAACGGCGGCGAATGGTCTCGCGCCGGTACTCCAGCCATTCTGACAGGATTTGCTTAAGATTCTTTACTGCTGGACGATTATCCAAGCCGAGCATATTTAAGTTAACCCGGTAGTTCTTTTCCAGATCCGTTGATGCAAATAAATGCTGCATCAAAGGTTCAATTTCGACCCGATTTGAACGCGGTACGATTACCAATCGCGTTGGATTTTCATGATCTGACTCATCGCGTAAATCCACCACCATCGGCAGTTTTTTGGCGGTCATTTGTCCGGCAATTTGCTCAAGAATTTTAGCGCCTGACGCCTGATGTGGAAGTGAGTTGATCACAACCTCGCCTTGCTCCATTTCGTAAACGGCACGCATTTTAATGCTGCCTCGACCGGTTTGATAAATCTTTTCAATATCCGCTTTGGGCGTGATAATTTCCGCATCGGTCGGATAATCTGGGCCTTTTACATGCTCGAGTAAATCTTGCAGCTCTGCTTTGGGTTGGTCGATTAGGTGCACACAGGCGTTGGCCATTTCCCGTACATTATGTGGCGGTATATCGGTTGCCATTCCGACTGCGATCCCGGTAATGCCATTGAGCATGATGTGTGGTAAACGCGCCGGTAAACATTTTGGCTCTTTTAAAGTACCATCAAAGTTTGGCAGCCAGTCGGCCGTGCCCTGCCCCAACTCAGAAAGTAATACTTCACTAAATTTTGAAAGCTTCGCTTCGGTATAACGCATTGCAGCAAAGGATTTGGGATCATCCGGCGCGCCCCAGTTGCCTTGTCCATCAACTAACGGATAGCGATAGGAGAATGGCTGAGCCATCAATACCATGGCCTCATAACAAGCCGAATCCCCATGCGGATGGAACTTACCCAATACATCACCGACGGTACGTGCCGATTTTTTGTATTTCGCCAGAGCGGTTAAACCCAATTCTGACATCGCATAAATAATGCGGCGTTGAACCGGCTTTAAACCATCACCGATGTGAGGCAATGCGCGATCCATGATCACGTACATGGAGTAATTTAAGTAGGCATCTTCTGTGAAGCGTCGTAAGGGAAGTTGTTCAATCCCTTCAAGGCTCATATCAATTGCATCAGACATAATATTACAATTTCCTGGAGGTTCGCCTGTCGGCCTAGCTGCGTTTTATTATTATTGTTCTAGCTTATCTGATATTTCCTTTTCACTAAATAGAGAAAATAAAATATTCTTTAAATTTAACCATTTTGACGACTATTCGCCTTTGATTTAGGAATGTTTTAGTGCCTCGGCCAATTCAAAATCCCAAAAACTCGCTTCAATTCGATGCCCCTCAGGATCGATAATAAAGCACCCGTAATAGGCATCGCCATAATCTTTTCGTGGCCCGGGTTTGCCGTTGCACCGGCCCCCCATGGCAAGCGCAGTTTTATAAAAATTTTCTACCTGCGATTTGCTGGTCGACATAAAGCCAATATGACTGCCGTTACCAACCGTGGCCTTTTGATCATTAAAGGGCTTTTGTAACCAAAAGGTCGGGTAGCCTTTGCCAAACGCGACAGCCGCAGAGTGCTCTGCAACTTGTTCGATATCCAAAGTCGCCAACACAGCGCGGTAAAACTCAATCATTTTGCTTAAATCATTACAGCCTAACGATAGATGACAAATGCTCTTTTGTGCTTGTTTTAACATTTTGTTCTTGGCTGACATAACGGCGCTCCTACATCGGTTTAGCTTTTGTGCTTCTTAGCTTATGTGCTTATTTGCTTAAATGCTTGTATATCAATGTATACATATATTTTTAGTGTTATCTTTGCCTATCAATCGAAGTTTGGTGGTGCTCGAACAACACGGTATTCATCAAAGAGCGTATGACATCAGGCGATAGGTTTTGGTGCTGGCACAAATTTAATCGTAAAACTTGCGATGACAAGCAGACCTGTTGCCATGAATAGACATCCTTGCAACCCATAGTTCAGGTACAAATATCCTGATGCGACTGTCCCCAATAAGCGCCCCATCGCATTCGCCATATAATAAAACCCGACATCCAGCGACACGCCATCGGATTTCGCCAATGCCACAATCAAATAACTATGCAGGGAAGAGTTAATAGCAAAGATAAATCCAAACGCCATTAAACCGACAACCAGAATCCAGGTCAAAGGCTCATGATCCGAGGCATACAGCTGAAAGATTATCCATAGTAGTAATGTGATCAGGGTGAGTGCCCAACCCCACACCGTCGCACTTTGTACCGCATTGCGATCACTTCGTTCCGTAATCATCGGCGCGATCCCCTGTATGAAACCATAACCAATCACCCAGGACGCCATAAATGCTCCAACGCGCCAGTCATTCCATCCCGCCTGACTGGCAAAATATACCGGCAACGCGACCACAAACCAGACATCTCTGGCGGCAAACAAACACATTCGAGCCAGAGACAATCGGTTTATCGCAGCGCTTTTCGAAAATATATCTTTAAACTTGACTTTATACTTGGCTTTACCCATGTCCTGTTGCAGGAAAATCGCCGAAATCACCGCCATCACCAATAAAAAAGATGCCATTGCCAGCATCGCATATTGAAAACCTAAAGTACTGAGCAGAATCGCACCGAGAAAGAATCCGACGCCTTTCAAGGTATTTTTTGAGCCCGTGAGAATCGCCACCCACTTATATAACTGCCCCTGCTGTTGTGCTGACACCAAATGTTTAACGCTGGATTTGGCACTCATTTTATTGAGGTCTTTAGCGATCCCCGATAAGGCCTGAGCCGCCATCACCCATGGGATCATTAAGTAATCTGCAGGTAAGGTCAGCATCAATAACGCCACAACCTGCATCAGCAAGCCCATTTGCATGGTTCGGTTTAAGCCAATCCTAGCACCTAGCCAGCCACCAACCAGATTGGTAACGACCCCAAAGAATTCATAAAATAGGAACAGCATGGCAATTTGTAAGGCGTCATAGCCTAGCGCATGAAAATGCAATACCACTAACATGCGCAGCGCTCCGTCGGTTAACGTAAACGCCCAGTAATTTAGGGTGACCAGTAAATACTGGCGCACCTTTGCCGGAAGTTGCTGAAAGCGTGACAGCATCATCACAAGGATTTTGCGACCTTCAACATGAGTTCCGCCGTTCGGTTCGCATAACCCCATTCATTATCGTACCAAAGGTATAGTTTCACCTGCCGTTTATTGATGACCATCGTCGATAAGGCATCGACAATACAAGAGCGCGGATCGGTTTTATAATCAATGGATACCAATGGACGTTCTTCATAACCGAGTATGCCTGCCAACTCTCCTTGCTCAGCGTCGGCAAATAGTCGATTCACCTCTTCAACATCGGTATCACGACTCATTTCAAATGCACAATCAGTTAACGACGCATTCGCCAATGGCACACGCACCGCATGACCGTTTAAACGCCCTTTAAGTTCTGGAAAAATATGGGTGATGGCGGTCGCCGAACCGGTGGTGGTCGGGATCAGGCTCATCCCGCATGCTCGTGAACGGCGCAAATCTTTATGCGGTGCATCGAGTATGGTTTGGGTATTGGTAATATCATGAATGGTGGTCATGCTGCCGTGATGAATCCCAATCGCCTCATGGAGCACTTTAACCGCCGGAGCCAGGCAGTTCGTAGTACAAGAGGCTGCGGTAACAATATCGTAGCTATCTGGATCATAGAGATGATCATTCACCCCCATCACGATATCTAACACTCCTTGCTGTTTTACGGGTGCCGTAACTACGACTTTTTTAACGCCTTGTTGCAAATACGCCGCAAGCTTTTCTTTGGTTTTCATCTTACCACTGGCTTCGATGACAATATCGCATAACGACCAGTCGGTATCTTCGATAGCGGTATTTTCACTGGTGGATATCACGCTTCCCGCAACTGTGATTGTGTTATCGCAGGCGACCGCTTCTTGGTGCCAACGACCATGTACTGAGTCAAAATTTAGCAAATGCGCCAGTGTATTGGCATCGCCAGCAGGATCGTTAATATGAACGAACTCCACTTCCGGCCAATCCCACGCAGCGCGCATAACCAAGCGCCCCATGCGCCCAAAACCGTTGATGCCTACTCGAATTGTCATCGTACATTTCCTAATAAATTAATCATAAATATTTGCTATCTCACCAGATTTTTACAGACAACCTGATGTTGAGCGAGTCAGCATTGCCAATGCGTTAGCCGCATAACCTTGATGCTTAGCCAAGCATTCTTGTAACGTGGTTGTACACCATTGAGGCAAAGACTGGTTTAGAGAATAGAACACCCACTGCCCTTGGCGACGGCTGGTAATCAATTCCTGTTGTTTTAATAGTGCCAGATGACGAGAAATTTTTGGCTGAGAGAGCGCAAGCGCTGTGGTTAAGTCACACACGCAGAGTTCCTGCTCTTTAGTTAACAGTAAAAGAATTTTCAGCCGGGTATCGTCGGCCAGAGATTTAAAAAATAATAATGGAAAGCTGTCTGGCATCGTAAATTACATCGTATTAAAAATGCTCGGTGAATAATGTTTATCAAGCCTGTTGATTCGCACCATATACGTTAAATCATATATATGCAATTACATATAAGCAATATAACTT
This sequence comes from Thalassotalea litorea, assembly GCF_005843925.1. Classification (GTDB taxonomy): domain Bacteria; phylum Pseudomonadota; class Gammaproteobacteria; order Enterobacterales; family Alteromonadaceae; genus Thalassotalea_A; species Thalassotalea_A litorea_A. The sequence goes on along the minus strand of NZ_VCBC01000003.1, from coordinate 258,491 downwards.
ATTTAATTCATTAACAATATTCTCTCCGGCGTTCACACTAGCCTAGTATTTTAACCGTCATTAAGGTATTAATATGGCACGAATAAGTGAACGGGTTATCGCAGGTAAAGGGATTTATGAGCTGGTCAAAATTTAAGTTTAATTGTCGAATTCTGACCACCCAGTTAAAGCACGGAAAAAGTAGAGTTCAGGCATTGGAGACGATTGAAGATGCTAAATCGAATTTTCCGTTTAATAAAAGCAAAATTGCTGCCTTGCCAACATTTCTGTTTAGTCGAATGTTGGATCTCGAAGATGATAAAAAATTAGCATATTCTGCGAAATTATATAGTCAGCTCGATTTTCACTCATCTACTTTCGATGCCAATCAACGAAAAAGATATCGTAATTTTCAAATCTATTTAACTTGGTTATTTATTGTCTTTGTGTTGGTCGGCGGTATTTATCGCCATCATGTATTGCCAAACTTTGAAGCAGTTTATGCTGAGCTCGAGATATCTGTATCGGCCTCTCTAATGACGATGGATTCAATATGGCTTAGTGGAATTTTCCTGCTCGCCAGTGCCTTGTTGATCACATTTATCCTTAACCACTTTATTAAGAAAGTGGATAATTACATTATCAAACCAAACAAATCACGGTTGTTTCGTATTATCGTTCCGGGCAAAATTCGGCGCCAGATAGATGCTATTCACCAGTTAATAATGGCCCCGCTTGCTAGCAATGGCACTCCAATCACACAATCAATAAATTGGCTTGAAGCAAATCAACTGAATGTTGCAGAAGAAATTAATGCGATGATATTGGAACAGAAAAACATCCTCGAAAACGATATAGAAAAACGGATGGGTTGGTATATTGCGTTAGTATTTTTGCTGATTATATTTCTAATTTATGAACTGGTTAACGTTATGTATCTACCGATATTTCAATTGGGAGCAACAATATGAAGCGAGTAAATGGATTTACCCTAATCGAATTAATGATCGTCGTCGCCATCATTGGTATATTGGCCTCCGTTAGTTTGCCTGCCTATCAAACATACACCATAAAAGCACATATGGCGGAGCCCATGACTTATGCCGGCAACATCAAACAATCAATTACCGAGTATTATGCGCACAACTTAGCCTTTCCTAAAGATAATCAGGAGGCGGGATTGCCGCAAGCGGACAAATTGATGACCAATAAAATAGAAAGTGTCACGGTCGAAAATGGCGCATTTCATATCAAAATTGGCAATGCTGCGCCGCAGGTTTTAAGAGGTCAATACTTAACGTTTCGTCCAGTCGTAGTCGATGGTAGTCCAACGAGCCCAATATCCTGGCTATGTGGGTACGATCAAGCCTACAAGGGTTTGACCGCAATTGGCGAAAATAAAACCGACGTGAGTCAAGAATTCTTGTCCGGTGATTGCAGAGGCTAGCTAGCAACGGACCAATCAACGGCGTTTATTGGAAATGAAAAAGGCAGGTTATCCCTGCCTTTTTTAATTGGGGTAAACAACAAGCTTAATTTAGCTCATCGTTTTTCACATATTTTGTGCCTTTCAAGGTGGCCTGCAACGCTAAGCCACTTTCTGTCATCTGATAAACGATGATATCGCCAATCGTCACGCCACCGCTGGTTTGACCGCCTTTATCGCCGGCTTTAGCTGCCGCATCGGCTTCACCACCAAATGCCCAGCCATCTTCAACAAACTTATCCATCGCGGCTTGGGTTTTAAAGACAAATACCGCACGGAAATCTTTTGCACCTAAACCAAGGCCTACACCACCTTCATACATGTCCATATAGGTGTTTTCGCCAGTGTTATTGTCATGTACAACACCGTATCCGGTGCCTGCAGCAACGATTAGCAGGTTCACTTGAGCGTTTGAAAATACCGCATATCCCGGCGCTTTCATAATGATATCTTTGGCCCCCGGACTTTCCTGTTCAACATCGGCAACCACTTCTTCACTCATTGATAAAATGGTGGCGCGTTGCTCATCGGGGGTATCGCCGTCGGCTGAACAGCCGACGAACATAAAGACTGCTAATAGACTTATAAGTTTTTTCATTGCATAGCCTCACTTGGATAGAAATTTAGTGTAATTAGAGGCTTACCAAATTTCCTTTTTCTTGAAGCCATTCCTTCCGATCACCGGCACGTTTTTTGGAAAGCAACATATCCATGAGTTCCATGGTATTGTCATAATCGTCAACTGTCAGTTGCACCAAGCGCCTTGTGTTCGGATCCATGGTGGTTTCACGCAATTGAAGGGGGTTCATTTCACCCAAACCTTTAAACCGCTGTACGTTTACCTTGCCACGTTTTTTCTCTGCTTCAATTCGATCGAGTATCCCTTCCTTTTCCTGTTCATCCAAGGCGTAATACACTTCTTTACCGACGTCGATACGATACAACGGCGGCATCGCCACATAAACATGACCGGCCTGAACCAAAGGTAAAAAATGTTGGGTAAATAGCGCACAAAGCAATGTTGCAATGTGCAATCCATCCGAATCCGCATCGGCAAGAATACAAATTTTGCCGTACCGCAATGAAGAAAGATCTTCACTGTCCGGATCGATTCCCAAGGCCACAGAGATATCGTGGATTTCCTGCGAAGCAAGAATCTGTCCTGATTCCACTTCCCAAGAGTTCAAAATTTTACCTCGTAAAGGCATTATAGCCTGAAATTCTCGATCCCGTGCCTGTTTAGCACTTCCTCCTGCAGAATCCCCCTCAACCAGAAATAATTCTGTTCTTTCAGGCTCTTGAGATCCACAATCGGTAAGCTTTCCTGGCAACGCGGGTCCCTGGGTAACTTTTTTACGCACCACTTTTTTACTGGCTCGCATACGACGCTGAGCGTTACTGATACAAAACTCTGCCAACGCTTCGGCAATATCGGTATGTTCGTTTAACCATAAACTAAACGAGTCTTTTACCACACCAGAAACAAAGGCTGAACATTGTCGAGAAGATAATCTTTCTTTGGTTTGTCCGGCAAATTGTGGGTCCTGAATTTTCACCGACAAAATAAAACAACATTTATCCCAGATATCATCAGGGGTGAGTTTTACTCCCCGCGGGATCAAATTACGGAACTCACAAAACTCGCGCATCGAGTCCAGTAATCCCTGACGCAAACCATTCACATGGGTACCGCCTTGGATCGTCGGGATCAAGTTAACGTAACTCTCCCCGACAGTTTCACCGCCTTCAACTAACCAGTTTACAGCCCAATCTACCGCTTCGTGTTGCGATGAATAGGAACCAATGAAGGGTTGTTCCGGCAAACTCGTCCAATTACTGACCGCATCTTTCAGGTAATCCTCAAGGCCATTCTCATAACACCATTGATGTTTTTCATTTTTCACTTTGTCGTGGAATTTAATACTCAACCCAGGACAAAGAACGGCTTTCGCTTTTAATATGTGGCATAGCTTATTTACGGAAAACTTTGGCGTATCGAAATAACTCGCATCTGGCCAAAAGCGCACACACGTACCCGTATTGCGTTTACCTACGGTGCCAGTTTCCACAAGATCTGACGCTTTTTCACCATTTTCAAAGGCCATCTCAAAAATTTTGGCATTGCGCTTTACCGTCACTTCGACTCGCGTCGACAGTGCATTCACAACCGAGATACCTACCCCGTGCAAACCACCAGAAAATTGATAGTTTTTATTTGAAAATTTACCACCCGCATGTAGCTTGGTAAAAATCAGTTCGACGCCAGGAACCCCTTCTTCGGGATGCACATCGGTTGGCATGCCTCGACCATCATCGATAACTTCTAACGATTGATCTTCATGAAGAATCACCTGAATATTGCTGGCATGGCCAGCAAGGGCTTCATCGACAGAGTTATCGATAACTTCCTGTCCCAGGTGGTTTGGTCGGATAGTGTCGGTATACATGCCGGGACGGCGGCGAACCGGGTCCAGGCCACTTAATACTTCGATTGATTCAGAATTATATTGCTCGGTCATCTGCTTAATCTGGCTGTTGAGTTATTAGAATTATTATTTAAATGAGTTTTCTGCAATTGAAAAAAGTCCGCAATATCGTTCAGCATGTTGGCAAAACCGACAAAACTGTGGTCGCCGCCTTGTTGGACAATCATCTGACATTGCTTATATTTTTCTACCGCCTGACGATAATCTAACACTTCATCACCAGTTTGTACCATCACTAAAAAATTTAGTGGGCTTTCAATGCCGACACAAAACTCTCGCAACGATTGTAAATCAGCGCTGGTGATATGGTAAGTCTCTGCGGTATACGGATTCGTATGCTCGCCTAGCACCTCTTGCAGAAGCTCAAAGGGGCGCACTGCCGGATTAATCAATACGGCTTTTGCTTGCAATTTTTCAGCAAGATACGTGGCAAAATAGCCGCCAAGTGAACTGCCGATAAAATACCAGGTACTCATCGGTCTTGAACGGACAATCGTTTGCAGCTGTTCTACCGCGTCGTTAGGGGTGTTCTTTAACTGTGGACAATGAAATTCCACATCGGGGAAATGCTGGCGAAAGTATTCACGAGCTTTTTCCGCTTTCAATGATTTTGGTGAACTATTAAAACCATGAATAAATAAAATTTGTGAATTGTTCAAAGATAATTCCTTCATAAATCAAACAATAATATACGGACGCTAACTCACCCTTACGCCATCATAAGCCAGACTTATGATTTGTGTGGTAAGTGTATTATTCCGATAACAAAATTGTCGGTATCCCGGCCCCTGAGGTAATGGCCTGACACCATCATAAGCGGGATCGAACTGAATCGATGTCGCCGGACACCCATATAGGGGGGCTTTATTTTCACCACTAGCGGCAATCGTCAAGCCACGATGGATATGACCGCAAGCTACTCCAATCACATTTTCCTGTTGATTCACGATTTGCCAAAACTCCTGACGATTTTCGAGCCCATGTCGGTCGATAAAGTAATTTACCGGTAACGGATGATGGTGCATGAATATCAACGTCGGGGTTGATACATTCGCCAGTTTTTGTAACTCCTCGGGTTTTACTAAACCCGCGGGACTATCCGATTTGGAATTTAACAATAACAACTGCAGGTCGTCGACATTCACCGTTTTATCGTGGTGAATCAAAGGGTGATCAAGCAGCGTATTCATTTTTTCCAGCGAGTCATGGTTTCCTGCCAGCCAGTAAATCGGCACCTGAATCCCGCTTTCCGTCATTGCCTCAACAAAATTCCGATAACTTTGATCACTATGATCCTGAGTCAAATCGCCAGTAAAAATGGCAAACTGAATATTCTGCTCGTCGCGAATATGAACAAGTACTTCCAGCAGATTTTGATAAACATTCTGACCAAAATGTGAAGAAGACTTGTCGCCGAATAAATGACTGTCACTAAATTGGGCAAAGACGATACTAGACACCTTGATAACTTAATTGGCTATTTAACTGCAGTTTGCCCCAGACGCAGGCAGGTTTGCAACCACTCCGTCAGGAACAGCTGGGTTTGCTGTTTTTCGTCGGGTTGCATCATCGCCTGATTTGGATAATCGTATCTCGGTTTGATCTGGCGAGTTTGCGCAGACTCGATAATTTCCGCCACGCGGGCATCATGGTACAGCCGGATCACCATAAACGGTTTACTAACCAGCTTTCCCATAACACTAGAGTTTGATGCTTTGTGGGTGAGTTGCCTGAATTCGACAACATGGGTGTAACGGGATTGCTCGGTGATGGTTAACTGAAACGCATGATCATCATCAATAAAAAACTCTCGCAGTTCGCCAACGTCATTGATGTTTCCCATTAGCCGCAACAACAACACATAATTAATTTCGCAACTATTTAATAGTTTTTTTAAATCAGGATGATAGCGCTGAGAATGAGTCACGATAAATTCCACTACTTATTATTTAAGGCGACAATTTTTGATAATTTAACGCCAACCACTGTAAAGCAATTATAGTAGACGCATTGGTAATACGACCCTGTGTCATTAAATCAAGGGCTTGCTCTCGCGTATAAAGATGGGTGCGAATGTCTTCATTTTCATGATCCAGACCATGCAATTTCCCAGCGAGACTCTCCGGCAAGTCACACAGCCCCAAATAAAGGTAGAGCTTTTCACTGGTACCTCCCGGGCTCGAGAAATACTCCATAATGAAAATCAAATCATCCGGCTGTAATTGGATTCCCGCCTCTTCATCTGACTCCCTGATAGCTACCTCAGCAGGGCTTTCTCCAGCCTCAATCATTCCTGCAACTGGCTCTAATAACCAGGCCTGTTCATCAGGACGTACTGCGCCGGCACGAAACTGTTCAACCAGTAATACTTTATCCTGACGTTGGTCGTAAGGAAGCAGGATTACCGCATCACCCCGTTCAAAAATTTCTCGGGTAAATGTCCGAGACATCCCGCCACCAAAGAGTTCGTGCTGTATATGCCACTCGTCAACCCGGAAAAAGCCCTTAAACACGGTCTTCTTGTTTTTAACTAAAACTTTGGCTGGATTTGCCTTAACGTCGCTATTTTCAGAAATCATTGTGAATACTTAGTAATCAATACAAGGCGTTAGAAATAAATTCTGTTACACTTTAATCGATATCATTAACTGATATCTCTTCAGCATACCATTAATAATCGATACAATGGCTGAAAATAATTAAAGTTTGAGTAGAAACAGGAAAAACTCATGACAAATAAACTGAATGCGTTATTTGTTGGCGTGGTATTGGCGTGTACAAGCTCCATTGTCGCAGCCGAAGATTTGAAGGAAGTGTATCAGTTGGCATTAGCCAATGATCCAACGGTTCAAAAAGCAAAAGCTCAATATCAAGCCAGTGAAGAACGTATTACCCAGGCTCGTTCGGTATTATTACCGCAAATCAATGGTGCCTTGGGATATACGTCTAGTGCCTCAACCAGTCCATCTTTATTGGCGACCTTTGCCGGAGAAGAAGAGTTAGAAGTCACAACCGATCGTGATGTGTTCGATTACGGCATTAACCTGAACATGCAGCTTTATCATCACAATAGTTGGATCACGCTGGAAACGACTCAGAAAGCCGCTCATCAGTTTGATTTAAATTATCAATTTGCCAAGCAGCAATTGATCACTCGAGTGACTACCGCGTATTTCGATGTGTTAGCGGCACAGGACGGTTTGGAATTTGCTATCGCGGAAAAAAATGCCATTGAACGTCAACTCGAACAAACCAAACAACGTTTCTCGGTTGGCTTAACCGCGATCACCGATGTTCATGAAGCACAGGCGCAGTACGATAATTCGATTGCAGAAGAAATTCGTGCACAAAATGCCGTTTATCAAGCTGAAGAAATTCTTCGCGAAATCACTGGAAAATACCCACGCAAGCTCGATACTCTCAATACGGAGCGATTCAGCGCAGTAATGCCAACGCCAAGTTCTGCGGACAATTGGCAGCAACTTGCTGAAGCGAAAAACTTACAGTTAATCAATCAAAAAGTGTCGGTAGATATCGCTAAAGAAAATATTGATTTAGCCTTTTCTGGTCACCTTCCTACCTTAAGTCTTACCGGTAGCATTGGCGGGTCGTCTACAGACCAAAGTAATGACCCTGCGACATTTATCGGCCCAGACGGATTACCGCTGTCAACGGGCCAAACGTTAAATGGCAGCAAAAACGACAGTAATTCGATTGGCGTGCAATTAAATGTCCCTATTTTTTCGGGCCTTCGCACCAGTTCTCAAGTTGATGAAGCCAAACACTTGTATGTGTCTGCCAATCAGGATTTGCAAATTACCTACCGCGCCGTGGTTCGTGAATCGAGAAGTGCTTATAACACAATCGTAGCGACAATTTCCGGCGTAAAAGCGTTTGAGCAATCGGTTGTTTCTGCAGAAAGTGCATTAAAAGCCACCGAAGCAGGTTTCGAAGTGGGTACCCGTACCATCGTTGATGTGTTGGACAGCACTCGGAATTTATATAATGCCAAGCGTAACCTGTCGACGACTCGTTACCAGTACATTATTAACATGCTGTTGTTAAAAGAATCGGCAGGTACCATTACCGAAGAAGACATTAACACCATCAATGCTGGCCTTCAAGAAGCCAAACCGATGGACCCGGACAACGTCTAGGCTTGTTAAACTATAGATTCAAAAAAGCCCGCTAGCGCGGGCTTTTTTGTTTTAGAGGGAAGATGAACAGAGGGATAAAACATTCTCGCTGTGATGTTTTGGGTGGAGAAAATGCGATTTAAAGAGCATTTTGGTTCATTGAAAAAGCGCCTCTTCGAGATGTACATCATCTCGACTCCACCATTTCAGCTTCGCTGAAACTCCACCGAAAATTGCTCCTGCATTTTCGGCATACCGACCATCCTTGGTCATAACCTTCGAAATTTTGAATCCCTCCACAAAACTTCCCTCATAGATTTGGAAGCTTCCCGTTCGATTCGCGTCAGTCTCGACAGCGAATCGAACTAATCTTCTAAACGAATCGTATTGATAATTTCCGTGGTGGATATACCATCTTCAAAATTTAGTACCCTGACTTCACCGCCATTGGCAATGACTTCTTTGCCGCCCGCAATCGCATCAACGGTATAATCACCACCTTTGACCAGGACATCCGGTAATAAGCCTGCTATCAATCGTTGCGGAGTATCTTCGGAAAAGTTCACCACCCAGTCAACCGCACCAAGTCCCGCTAATACCGCCATACGACGATCCACCGGATTAATCGGTCTGCCATTGCCTTTTAAGCGCTTAACCGAGTCGTCGTCATTAACCGCGACGATTAACCGGTCACCAATCGCACTGGCGTGAGTTAAATACGATACGTGACCGGCATGGAGAATATCAAAGCAACCATTGGTCATAACTATTTTCTCACCGCGTTCCCGCGCCTGTTCCATAATGAATTTAAGTTGCTGTTCAGTAACCACCCCGGAGCCGCTTTCCTGGCCGGATTGAATCGCCTGAGAAATTTCCACTTCACTGACGGTAGACGTGCCGAGTTTACCGACTACGATACCCGCCGCAATATTTGCTAATGCACTGGCTTGACCGAATGATGAACCTGCAGCAATGGATAATGCTAAGGTGGCAATTACTGTATCTCCGGCACCGGTAACATCGAAGACCTCTTTCGCATGCGTCGGCAAATGCAATTCTTCTTCATTGGCACGAATTAACGTCATGCCGTGCTCTGAACGCGTGACAAGCAAAGCTTTCAAATCCAGTTCTGCGAGCAGTTTTTGTCCTTTATCGAGAATGTCCTGTTCATCATGGCAAAGGCCAACCACCGCTTCAAACTCTGACATATTCGGCGTAATAAGATCCGCACCGCGATACTTGCTAAAGTCATCACCTTTCGGATCAACCAAGACTGGAATTTTATGGTGTTTAGCAATCTTAATCAGCCTTTGCACATCGCTTAGGGTACCTTTGGCATAATCGGATAATAGCAACAGATGGTGCTGATCAATGTGCTGTTCGACCTGCTGATATAATTCATCTTTATTCAGTTCATCCAAAGAGTCTTCAAAATCCAGGCGAATCAACTGTTGATTACGGCTCATAACCCGTAGCTTGGTAATCGTTGGAATATCCGGGTAGCGGGCAAATTGGCAGATAACATCCAGCGATGAAAGGGATGAATCTAAGGCATCACTAGCTTCATCTTCACCGGTAATACCCGATAATGTTACCTGGCCACCAAGGCTGGCAATGTTCAAGGCAACGTTAGCGGCACCGCCTGGACGGTCTTCGTTGTTATCGATTTTCACCACAGGTACTGGCGCTTCTGGTGAGATTCGGGACGTTGGCCCCAACCAGTATCGGTCAAGCATAATGTCGCCAACCACCATCACTCTTGCGCCACTAAAATTTGGAATATCTACTTTCATACCGCTTTCCATTTTGGATATAATTTCAGAATCGAGCCTATCACTTCACACTGAAATCATTTTAAGTGTTAATTATGGGTATAGTGTATCATAAGCTTTTTGATGAGTTGACGTTGCCTTGAGTAAAAACAAAGTATTACAAACCAAATTTAAAGCCAGCTTCTTATTACCAAAGTATTGGTTAACTTGGCTCGGCGTCATTGTGTTATTCACCATTTCCCTGCTGCCGTACCGACTGCAATTTATATTGGGTTGTGGGATTGGCCGATTATTACAGAGAATTGGCGGTTCAAGACAACGGGTCGCACAAAAAAATATCGACGTTTGCTTTCCCCACTTAAGTCAGGAAAAAAGGGATGCATTAGTTCGCAAAAATTTTGAAAATACCGGCATCGCGCTATTGGAAACAGGCATGGGTTGGTGGTGGCCAGATTGGCGGGTAAAACGTAAGTTCACCTTAACAGGATTAGAGCATATCACTAATGCTCAACAGCAAGGGCACGGTGTTTTGTTGTTGGCATTTCACAATCTATCGCTGGAGTTACACTGCCGAGGCTTTGGCTTACATCAAAAAAGCGTCGTCTTTTATCGCCCCCACAATAATCCTTTAATGGAGTACTTCCAATACAAAGGACGTGGTCGTTCTAATAAATACATGCTAGGAAAGCGAGATGTCAAAGGCTTAATTTCAGCATTGCACGACCACGAAAGCTGTATCTACTTACCGGATCAGGATTATGGCCGTAACCGCTCGGTATTTATTCCATTTTTCAATGTCCCTGATACCGCGACAACCACAGGAACTATGATATTCGCTAAACAAAAAGGCGTGAAAACGTTTTTAATCGATCCGAGTCGCAATGACAAAACCGGTCAGTATTTGGTAGAAATCAAACCGGTATTTGACGATATCCCAAGTGGCGATGATATCGCCGATCTCACCAAAATAAACCAACAGCTTGAAAAGGCGATCAGTGCAAATCCTGAACAATATATGTGGTTGCATCGACGTTTTAAAACCCGCCCAGATGCTGACGCGGAACCTTTCTACAAAAAATAGTGCTCAAGTAGGTTTAATATAAAGGCCTTTTAAAGGCCTTTATTATGCCTAATTATGCCTAAGCGGCGAAAACGCTGCGTTAGCTGTCGCTAAGTAGATACTTTGACCAACATGCCCAGACCTGCTCAGCCTGTTCGGTGATTTGTACTTGATTTATCACTTTAGGTCGATTCTGCAACGCCAATTCATGACCAAGATCACGTAAATAACAGTACGCCTGAGATAGTTGCTCGGCAGTGTTGTTATCCATTAATTCAAATTGCGCCAGACTTTCAAAAATACGGACATTATCTGAATATCGCGCCAGCGCTGGCTGCCGATAGCTGTATCCCAGTACAAAATACTGAGCCATAAATTCAATATCGGCCAGCCCTCCTTGCCCTTGTTTGATATCAAACAGATTGGCATCACTTCGATCCAGATGTTTGCGCATTTTCTCGCGCATATTCACCACATCCTGACGCAATTTGTCGCGATTGCGTTCCGAGGCAAGCATATCAATGCGAATATCATTAAACTGATTAACCAGCGCGGCATCGCCGCCAACAGCTCGCGCCCGAACAAGTGCCTGAAGCTCCCAGGTCCATGCCTCTTTCTTTAGGTATTGATGATACGTGTTGATATGCACTACCATCAACCCGGAATTACCCGACGGGCGCAGGCGCATATCGGCTTCGTAAAGTGTGCCACTATTGGTACGAGTATTAAACAAGTGCAATATCCGCTGGGCTAATTTCAAGTAGAACTGACTGGCGGGTATCTGTTTATCACCACTAGTCATATGGTTTGCTTCACAATTGTGAACAAACACCATATCCAAGTCCGAACTGTACCCTAATTCGATCCCGCCTAGCTTACCATAGCCAAGCACGGCAAAACCTTTGTCGTCCGTGCCTAACGTCCCCTCTGGTTGCCCATATCGAGTACACATTTGCTGCCAGGCTAATTCAACGACCTCAGCGATAATTCCTTGAGCAAGACCGGTTAGTTGATCACTCACTCGCATTACCGGCAATACGTCGCTGACATCCGCAGCGGCGATCTTCAATTGATGAGCTTGTTTAAATTGCCGCAGTGTTTCCATTTGCCCTTCAAGATCGTCATTCGGTACCCGCATCAAATTTTCCTGAAGGAACGTTTGATATTCTTGAGCCTCCGGCAAGGCCATAAGAAGTTCCGGATCAATCAATTCATCAAGTAAGATTGGATAACGTGCCAGAGTCTCAGTTATCCATTCACTCTCGCGACATAACTTGATTAACTGCTTTAATGCCCCTTGATTTTCATACAATAATTCCAGATAGGCAGTGCGACTGACAATTTTTAGTAACACATGCAAACAACGCTTTAATGTCATCAAAGGTGGCTTTTCGGCGATGAGACTCAGCAACAATGGGATCAGTTTATCCAATATGATTTGTCCACGACGGCCGATTGAGCGCTTATGAATATCCTCTTTGAAGCCCAACATTTCCTGATGTACCTTGGCATGGGGCCATTCAGGGCGAAGCTCTTGCAGCCAGCTAATGGATTCTTCAACGTCCCAGTCAGATAACCAATAGGTCACCCAACGATCACTTAAAGGCAGTTCATTGGGATTATCTTCACCGATTAACAGGTTAAACTCCCGATGTACATTCGCCATGTGTTGGCGGCATTTCTGGTAATAGTCTTGCCAATCGGAACACCCCATCACTTCAACCAGTCGAGCTTGATTTAAATCATCATCCGGCAGTAACTGAGTTTGTTTATCGGCAAATGCCTGAATGGCATTTTCACTGCGACGCAAAAAGTGATAAGCCGTGAGTAATATTTGATACGTCTCTCTGCTAATACTGCCATGCTCCGTTAATAACGCGAGCGCCTTAAAAATATTCCGCTCTTGCAACTGAGGGTTTCTGCCACCACGGATCAGCTGAAAAACCTGAACAATAAATTCGATTTCACGGATACCACCCTGCCCCAGTTTAATGTTGTCCTGAACCGACTTTCGTCGTGCTTCCTGAGCTATCATCAGTTTCATTTTGCGAAAGCTTTCAATAACGGAGAAGTCAATATAGCGGCGATAAACAAAGGGACGTAACATCGAAGACAAGCGTTTATGGTACTGAGTATTGCCAACCAGACGGGCTTTTAACATCGCATAGCGTTCCCAGTCTCGGCCCTGATCTTGATAATAGGTTTCCATGGCTGAAAAACTCAAAACCAAAGGGCCACTTTCACCAAATGGACGAAGCCGCATATCGACCCGATACACAAACCCATCCTCGGTAACCTGGTTTAACGCAGCAATCAGTTTTTGCCCTAAACGAGTAAAAAATTGTTGATTATCAATACTTTTTCTAGCGCCTTGAGTTTCCCCCCGATGAGGGTAGGCAAAAATCAAATCAATATCCGACGAGAAATTTAACTCCCCTCCACCTAACTTGCCCATGGCGTACACTAATAGAGGTTGCTCATGACCTTCAATATCGGCGGGATAACCCCAGCGCTCCTGACAAAATTTGGTTAACCAAGACAACGTACAGCTAATCAATACTTCCGCTAAATCCGTCAAGTGTTGCAGGCTAACTTTTAATGATAGGTCCGAGCAAAAATCATTGATCGCAAAACGGATCAAGTACTGTTTTCGATATCGACGTAATATCTGGTGTAATTCTACTTCCCCCTCACACTCAGCCAATAAATTGGTCAGTTCATCGGCCAGTTGCTCCTTGCTAAATAGATGCCCATCAGGCTGGGTAAAGATTGGTTCAATCAATTGCGGACTGGAAAGTAGCTGCTCTCTGGCAAAATCGGATAGGGCGATGGTACGTTTCAGATCTGCCAATTGAGCTTGGGTTAATGCCGGTAAATAGGGGGCAAATATACTCTGGCAGTGACTCCAGAACCGCTCAGCGTGTTGCTGCAACAACGTTGAAGTAAAAGAATCTGATCTATTCACTCAATAATCCTGTGTTCTCTGTTGAGGCTTTTGAAATCAACAAGCCATACTATTACCGTCACCGTGCAATGTTGCGACCAGGCTTGTTAGTTTCTGCTGATGCGATGCATCTAGCGCAAAACCTAAGTATCAGCCAAAATCAAAATAGGTGATTAACATTAACTTAACAGTTTATCAGTAAAATACGCAGACCTATGAGACATTTTACATCGACAATAATGATTAGTCTTTTTCTCCTCAGCGCTTGCATAGAACCCCTGGAAGAACAAATTAATCATCAGTTACCAATTTCCGAACAAAAACTTGGACAGTTACGGCAAGCCTTGCATAATGGCGAAGTCGCGAACGCTCGCGTGCTCAAAGATTACGCACAGCAACTCGGAGCTCAATCGCCTGAACAACAAAAACTGATTACTCTGCTTGTCAAAAATGCCACCCCAAAAGGGCAAATGTTTCGCGCCCTGAATGAAAGGTTGCAAGCGGTAAAGTATCAGGCAGAAATGTTTGATAGCCAGGAAGCTCGTTATCAAGAATTACTTAATATTTATCAGGCGGCCGATCCAAAGTTATTTTCCGATGCGCTTAGCGACCCATTAAATGTCCTGGCAGATCTCTCTGCCGGAGAACTTGCCCGCGTAAATGCCGAAACTAAAAACCAAACCTTGCAAATAAACCAAGCCAAAGACCTTGGTATTGCAGCCCTTCTCGTTGGTCATCCCGCGTTTGGACAATGGCAACCATCAAAGAGCGAAAAAATCATTTGGGTATGGTTTAAAAACTCCCGCGAATTCGATTCGCACTTAAACACTCCCCCGATAACCTATCAATTTTGGGCGCAAAACCGCGATTATAGTTATTATGCAGACATTGGTCGTGGCCTCTATACAGCACTGTTTATCCGTGCAAAGCAAGATAGAATGGAAAGTAAGCTTTCAGAAAAAGGGGCCTTTGTACAACAGCGTCAGGGAGATAGCGATTTATCTGCAGCCAGTTTAGTGTTAAAAAGTTCCTATAATTAAAACTGTTTATAAAGACTGTGTAATTTTATGGAAAAAATATTCGCTTTAGGTGATATCAACTCGCAAGAACTTTTAATACTTGCCGCAGAAATCTTCATTGCGATTTTATTGCTTGCCTTAATGCGCTACCTCTATGGGTTATCGATGGGAGTCAGCACTAAAGAACAACTGGCAAAAGTGGATAACTTTGCCTTTGGTATCAGCATGGCAGGGTCAATCGGTGGATTGGGCATTGTTCTCACCGGTGCGATCACGCCAAATTTGAATGGCGGCGTTGGCCGTGAATTAGTCAATATGTTCAGTTACGGCTTACTCGGGCTGCTATTGCTATATATTGGTCGCTTTGTGCACGACCGGTGGGCATTGCATCTGGTTGACAAGCGCCAACAAATCGCCAAAAAGAATATTACCATGGGCATCATTGACGCTTCCTCTGTGATTGCCAGCGCCATTATTATTCGTGAAATGTTGCTCTGGGTTGATGGCCTAAACGCCTTTGCTATCATTGCCATGATCAGTGCATTTGCCGTTGCCCAAACCCTGCTCACGATTGTCACTCGTATTCGCGAACGGCACTATGCCAAACACAATCAACTCGACTCGTTGCAAGAAGCCCTCGTCGATGGCCAGATAGCGCTGTCCCTGCGTTATAGCGGTCAGGTCATATCGACGGCTCTGGCGGTTACCGCAGCAAGCTATTTCCTCGACTATCACCCCGACACTATCGTTGAAAACCTAATCGGTTGGCTAGTGTTTGGCTTTCTGATGACTCTGGTCATGTGGGTACTGACATCCATCGCCAAACGAATTATTTTGCGCGGAATCGACCTCGAGACCGAAGTTGATCATCAGCACAACATTGGTGTGGCCAGTATCGAAATGGCGATCAGTATCGGTATCGCATTGATGTTAACCACCTTATTGGCCTAATACCACAGGATCCCGGTATCAAGGGCAAATGCCTGCCGACCAATTCAAATAACTGGATACAAACCATTTCAACATTTTATTAAACGCTGAATTAAAAATCGGTTGACATATTATGTCTAAGTGCTAATGTATGGCTATCGACATATTATGTCACGGAAGTCGTTAACGACTTAATTCAGGTGGTTAACGATAAAAACAATGAGGAAGACTATGAATATTCACAGCATTGCTGCCCACTTGAACGAATTGGCAGACAACGCCAGTACCGGAATGGTTTTTGATTGTCAGCCAATTTCCGGAGATGTAGACGTTTTGCAGATCACGGTTCAGGGACGTGAAGAGCTGCCAGTATTTTTGTCAGTAACAGACGATCAGATTATATGTATCACCTATTTATGGGGTGAACAAGAAATCGTAACCGAAAAACGCGTAGCCATGTTGGAAGCTATGTTAGAAATGAGCATTCCAATGCCGCTATCGTCATTTTCCAAAATTGGCGACAAATATGCCATTTTTGGTGCACTTTCTATCCATTCCAGCTTTGAAGATATCGAGCATGAGTTAGCTGTATTGAGCAACAATGCTATCGAAGTTATTGATGATATGAGTGAATTTTTAATTTAACCGGCAAGGAAAGACGACTATGAGTATTTTTAAGAAGATTATGACCGCCATCCGTGGTGGTGCCAGTGAAATGGGTGAAACTATCGTTGATGCCAATGCCACACGAATTTTCGAACAGGAGATCCGCGACGCACAAAATCACCTAACCAAAGCAAAGCGCGATTTGACCAGTGTGATGGCCCAGCAAATGTCAGCAACTCGTGATGTTGAACGTATTAAACGCGATATCGTCGAGCATGAAGGCTATGTGCAACAAGCTCTGACCCAGGAAAACGAAACCTTGGCCTTGCAAGTGGCTGAGAAAATCGCAGGCATGGAAAATGAGTTGGAAACCCAACAACAAGCCCTCGATAGCTATAGTTCGAATGTTGATCGATTAAAGGAACTGGTGAAAAAGAGTGAACGTCAAGTTGCAGAATTTAAACGTCAGCTGTCGATGGTTAAGACCACTGAGAATGTTCAAAAAGCAACGTCGGCAATTACCGACAACTTCTCTTCCAGTAACTCAAAGCTATTGAATGCCAAAGATTCTCTGGAGCGCATCAAAGCGAAACAACAGAAATTTGATGACCAGATGAAGGCTGCCGAATTACTTGAATCAGAAGATTCCGACACTTCTTTGCAAGCCCAGTTAAAAGCGGCTGGTATTGGTAAAGCAGATAAAGACGCTTCTTCGGTTCTTGACCGAATCAAAGCAAAACAGTCTTAATATTAACGACGGGGTGTTGGTGAAAATCAACACCCCGTTTTATCTTGTCTTATGCCCTCATCGAGAGGGTATAGACAAAATAAAGGGATAAGACTTTGTTGTGTGGGTACGGCTGATTATTCAACAATAGCGAGTAAATGGACACGATGAGCGATCGAAAAATTCCGCAAAAGTGGGAATCGAATGTTAAGGCGTTAAAGGCAGTTCAAGTTGCCTTTGATATGGATGAGAAGGTCCAGAAAACGATTCGAAAAAAAGCAGTTGATGCCGGTCTGAGCCCATCGGATCAGATTCGCCAGATCCTTGGTTTACCTGTGAATAAACGCCCAAAACGTCCACGTCTGACCGTGTCTTTAAATGAACAGGATTATCAGATACTCGCCCAGAAATATAATCTGGACGCAATTGACCAACTGGAAATTAAACGCAAGTTAATGGAAGAGCTTGTGGCCTTCGTCGAACAAACATAACAACCCTTAAGCTGCCTTGACTGCCGTTCGATTAATGCCAATAAGGGCGTATCGTTAGCGCAACCTGACGGCAGTGCTCTAATGCCTGAATTAAGGTATCTACTTTATTTTCTAACCAGTTCATGAGTTTTTTTGGCAATTCATTTTGCTGTTGTAATGTTGCTCGCAACAGACACAGATTTTCCAGTTCATCAATGCCAGAATGCATATCAAGCCAGGGACGCCGGAAATTACTGCGCTCTTCCCCTTCAAAAAGATGACCAAACCAAAATCCCGTTAGCAAGCTTCGAATCAACAACCCATGGCTTTGTAAATATTGCTGCTCTTCCATGTTCTGTTCTAATGAAATTGCTTGTTGCAAACGCTTAAGACCATCGTCTAACCACTCGCTGGCAAACTCCATTAAGCTTTGTTGTGATGATTCGGATGTTTCCAGCGATAAAATCAATTCTAACTGGGCCAATTGCAATTCATTAAACCGAGCTGACGTAAAATACTCCTTCATCTCCTGATCCGTTGGAAACGTATCCAGCTTACCTTTGAGTTCAAACAATAAGTTCTGGCTATATTCGATTTTCTTGCGATAGTTGCCGGTTTTAGTGGTCAATTCCTGCAATTGCAGTGCACTTTCGACCCAGGTAAGATCCTGTAATATCGTGCCAAATTGCACTCGCAGTTGTTGCGATTGCTGCTCAGGTAAATATCGCTCATACAACCACAAACCATGCCGAGACAATGCCAGTACATCGGCGATTTGTTTGATCAACTCTAACCGCGGTTCGCGCAAATATTCGGCAACTAGACGCTGCATCAAAGACAAAGCCTGTTCAAATCCACTGCTAAACGATTCGATAACCCCCATGGACTGAGTTAATTGAATCACCGAATTATCAAAACCTGGTAACGGTGTGTATTGAGAATATGCCAGGCGATATCCTCGAGCGGCCTTACTATGCTGCCCAGGACGAATGTTAAAACCCGTAAATAACAATTTCGCAATGCGGATTAAATGCGCTTGATCACCACTTAATAATTCGATTTCAATTTCTTTGATGATTTCACGCTCACCATTAGCTTCAATAACGCCGGTATCAAGCGCCAACTCTACTTCACTGCCATCAGCAAATTTCAAATGCCATGCGTTGCGCGTAAAGTCTGTTGTAAAAATCGGCACCAGTGAAGATTCAAGCGATTCAATATCAATCCCTGTTGGCCAAATATGATTTGGGAATTGCGCTAATGTCGGAAAGTTACCCAAAACCGGTAAATTGTATTCTGGCCGTTGATGCAAGCCAGCAACGACCTTACCCGCAGTTTTGATGGTTTGCTCCGCATCGCCATGTTGATTTTTTCGTATCCGAAGACCAATATCCAGGCCGCGTAACACCTGCTTCTGACTATCAAAGTAAATATTATTGAGGAATTTTTGCTTGTGGCTTGTTGTGACGTCTAATTCGCCGAGTAACTCAGTAAACTTTTGAATCAGTTGCGTATTATCAAGGTTGTCACAAATCAGGTATTTGAGTTCTATCTCAGTGTCCATTGTCGGAAAAAAATCGCTTCTTTTATAATCGAATAACAGTATAACCTTACAAAAGCCCGACTGACCTGGCAAACAAATTTCAGTTTTTTTGAAAAAGGTCGATAAAACAACTAAGTACTAAAAACCATCAAAACAAAAATGTTTACACCATATCTTGATTGCATTCGTACCTGACGATCGTCAATGGTCGCGGCTAAATTACACTTTTTTACTTTTGTACATCTTGCCATAAGTGTCACAAACACCTAATATCGTTACACCTTAAACCCATCAGTTGTAACGGTTTACATGAAACAAATTTCGAAATTCTTACTGGTAAGCCTGCTGGCAGTTTCCAGCATCGCTATTGCACAGGAAGAAGCACCAACGACCCCAGTCAGTGTGACACCCGGCAAAACAGGCTACGTTAGCGACAACCTCTATGTATTCTTTCATTCAGGAGCGGGCAATCAATATCGAATTCTTGGCAGTATTAATGCCGGTGATGAAATCGAGTTTTTAGCTGGCCCTGTGAATAACTACGTTCAGATCAAAGATAATAAAGGCCGAACCGGTTGGATTGAGCAAGGGCTTCTTTCAAATAGTCCGGGTCTTAGACATACCGTTAGTCAACTAAATGCCGATCTCGCCGATAACAAAGTATTGACCGAAGACCTGCAAGCGAAATTAAGTGACGCACGTCAACAACTCGGTGAGTTGACGCGTAATCACAAGCAATTGCAAAGTGATCACAGTAAATTAACGAAAGACTACGCCGCTGCTCAGAAAAAAATTGATAGTGCGAGTATGGAGGTCATGAAGACGTACTTTCTCTACGGTGGAAGCGTGCTTCTTATCGGATTGCTATTTGGTTTAATTTTGCCGAAATTGATGCCACGTAAAAAAAGTAGCTGGTAAGCGGAAAATCCATGATGTACGTGTTGTTTGATGTATTACACCTGTACTACCTTCCTCAGTATTTGCCTGTACAGCAAAAGTTGGCCGGGCAAAATGTGAAAACGGCATTTGTTTTCTATCGCAGCATTCATGATGAGATCATGGAACAGATAGCTCACGATAACGACCTGGAATATACCTGGGTCGAAGATGACAAAGAAGCTACGAGCTTTTACTTGCAGGAAAAAGCCGATTGGGTATTTTTCGCAAACAGTTTTGCGCACCTTGATGAACTTCATCAAGTCAGCAAATCTGCGCAAATCGGCCACGGAATTGGACCTAAGGCTTGCTACTATACCAAGTCCGATACCGCAATGACCGTGCGTTTTGTCGAGGGTGCATACCGCTGTGAGCGATTAAAAACCATGTATCCTGAAAACGAATTCGTTGATGTCGGCTTTAGCAAACTTGATTCTTTGATAACAGGCAAAGAACCCGGATTTGATTTGCAACAATTAGGGTTAGATCCCAATAAGCCAACCTTGACCTATGCGCCAACATTTTATCCAAGCTCCATAGAATGCTTTGCTAAAGACTGGCCCGCTGATTTCAATGATTTTAATATTCTGATAAAACCTCATTACTTCTCCATTGCCAAAGAAAAGTATCACCGCCAAAAAGCCCTTTTAGAACATTGGGCAAACTTTGATAATGTCTATCTGGCAAAGGAAACAGATTATAATCTGGTACCATTTATGGCCAGTTCAGATATTTTGATCAGCGATGCTTCATCGGCACTGTTCGAATTTGCGGCGTTAAACAAGCCGGTTATCTGGTGTGATTTTCTTAAACTTCGCTGGAGCTACCGAGGTCTGTTTTCCTATCGTTTTAAAAAGCGTATGGACGAAGATTTCGGAGAATATGCCAATATTGCGGTACACGCGAAACATTATAAAGAACTGCGCCAATTGGTACTTGAACAGTACCGACAACCATCCCAACTCGAGTCGATACGAATGGAGCTTGCAGAAAAGCTCGCAGGCCGTCTTGATGGTAAAGCCAGCGATCGAGTCCTGTCTTATTTAATGAACCAGCAATAAGCGCTAGTCTACTCTTATAACGAGCATGGCTCACCATGCTCTGATAATTTCCCAAGTTAAAACATCGGATACAAAATGAAAACCATAGGCTATACCACTGGCGTGTTTGATTTATTTCATATTGGTCACCTTAACGTATTAAAGCGCGCCAGATTGGAGTGTGACCACTTGATTGTCGGCATCAGTACCGACGAGCTTTCGATGCAAAGTAAAGGAAAAACGCCCATTATTCCTTTTCAAGAACGCATGGATATCGTCGAGGCAATTAAATTTGTTGATGAAGTCGTGCCTCAGGTAAACTACGACAAGTTTGAAGCTTGGAATAACCTGAGATTTGATCGCATGTTTGTTGGCGATGACTGGAAAGGCTCGCAAAAATGGAATAATTACGAATTACAGTTCTCGAACGTTGGCGTCGAAATCTTGTATTTTCCATACACAAAACATACGTCCAGTACCAAACTTAGAGAAATCCTCAATAAAATTTAAATTCATTTAAAACAACAAAAGTTAATTGCATGGCCGGAAAAAAGTACCTCTTTTACGTTTCACAAAATTACAGTTACGCAATATTACGCCCGGTTCAGGAGGAAATTATTGCCCGAGGAGATTTTGTGGCCTGGTTTGCTCACGGTAAAAGTATCGAGCGCTCATATTTTCGCGACAATGAGCGAGTTCTTCATACTCTGGATGATATTTTTGAATATAACCCCGATGCCATCTTCTACCCCTCTAATCAGGCTCCAACCTTTTTACCGGGTATTAACGTTGCGGTTTTTCATGGGTTTGATGCCGGTAAACTCGATAAAAAAGGCAATAATGATCATTTCAAAATCCGCAATTGCTTTGATTTATATTGTACTCAGGGCCCAGATTCTACAACGAAATTCAAAGCCTTAATGTCTGAACCCAGGCACTTTGAAGTTGTCGAAACAGGCTGGTGTGCTTTAGATCCTCTATTTACGCACGATAGTGTTATCAATCAACGCCCCAAAATATTACTTTGTTCGACCTTTTCCAAGAAATTAAGCTGCGCACCGCATTTACTTGAAGAAATCAAGCGCATCAGCCAAAACGGTGAGTGGGACTGGATCGTGCAATTTCATCCGAAAATGCCGCTAGATAT
The DNA here is from genome assembly GCF_005843925.1 of Thalassotalea litorea. Lineage (GTDB taxonomy): Bacteria > Pseudomonadota > Gammaproteobacteria > Enterobacterales > Alteromonadaceae > Thalassotalea_A > Thalassotalea_A litorea_A. The sequence continues at coordinate 236,210 of NZ_VCBC01000003.1, read as the reverse complement.
CGTAAATCAATACAAAGCGATTCAAAGCAAGCATTTAACGTTTGTTGAAACCGATGATGTGATCCCTTTATTGGCCGAAGCAGATCTTATGGTTTGTGATACCTCTTCGGTTTTAATTATGTTTATCTTGCAAGGTAAACCTGTGGTGACGTTTAAAAACATTGCGCCTGGTGACTATCTTCTCGATATTGATGATCCAGCGACCCTTGAACAAACCATAAGAAAAGGCCTGTCAAAGCCTAATGATTTAATGTTAGCGATTAACCGGTACATCCAACAACAACACCCTTATCAGGATGGAAAGTCTTCTGCTCGACTATTAGACGCAGTCAACACCACGATTGAACATCGAAGTAAACTGGCAAATAAACCCATTGATATCATTCGCCAGTTTAAAATGCGCCGTAAGTTAGGTTATTGGAAGCTTTTTTAAGCATCCTCTGTAAGCGAGTAACAAACCTAAGGGTTGTGATCGGTTTTTACGATTTCAATAATTTCCGTGGTCGAAACGGACGGTGTCCGCGGTAGATAAATTACCTGACAAATATCCTTTAAGTGATCAAATTTACCTTGCCAATCATCCCCCATCACTAAAATATCGGCATTATAATATTTGATATACTCAGCCTTTAGCTCCAATGATTCTTCGACAAAGACCTCATCGACACTGCGCATCGACCGGATGATATGCATGCGATCTTTCTCAGAATAAATGGGGTAACGCTTTTTCTTGGCCATATTCAACGCATCGGAAGAAACCCCAACAATTAAATGATCACCATGCAATCGGGCTCGTTCCAGAATATTCACATGTCCGACATGGAATACGTCAAATGTACCAAAAGTGATAACACGCATAATAACTTCAAAACTTCATCGAATTTTCACAAAAATAAAGCAAAATCGTCTCGGTATCCAGACATTGTGGCAGAAACCTTAACAACTGCGCGATTTTTCCACGACCAAATATTTAAGTAATTATTCTATTTTTCTATTGACAGTCACTTTTCGAACACATACATTTAGGGTTAATTAATTGTTAAGCATAATTTTTCAAACACAATGCATACTTATTTAATCAAAGACGCTCTATTCGTTCTCCTGCTGCTTCCAGCGTGCGGGCGTTACTCTATTGTTTAAATAAACTAAAAGATTAACAAAAACCCGCATATACCATGCGGGTTTTTTCGTTTCAGGCTGATGTTTTAATAGAAGGTAATACACCATGACAGACAAGGTAATAATCTTTGATACCACGTTACGAGATGGCGAGCAGGCGTTAACTGCTAGCCTGTCGTTTCATGAAAAAATTCAGATTGCCCTGGCTCTCGAGCGACTTGGTGTTGATATTATTGAAGCGGGCTTTCCAGTTTCCTCCCCTGGAGATTTTCACTCAGTTCAGGAAATTGCCAAAGTCGTGAAAAACGCCACAGTCTGTGGCTTATCACGCGCTGTAGAAGCGGATATTAAAGCCTGTGCCGATGCGTTAAAGGTTGCCGATCATTTTCGAATCCATACCTTCATCTCAACCTCGGATGTTCATGTTCAGAAAAAGCTTCGTAAAGAGTTTAGTGATGTGGAAGCCATGGCGGTGCATGCCGTTAAGTATGCTCGTCAGTTTACTGATGATGTGGAATTTTCCTGTGAAGACGCTGGTCGTACACCAATCGACAACCTTTGTCGTATGGTGGAATCTGCAATCAAAGCTGGAGCTACCACGGTGAATATTCCAGACACCGTCGGCTACACCTTGCCAAATGAGTTTGGCGGTATCATCAGCCAATTGTTTAATCGCGTTCCGAATATCGATAAAGCGATTATCTCTGTGCATTGCCATAACGATTTAGGGTTAGCCGTCGCCAACTCTATGGCTGCAGTGCAAGCCGGTGCACGACAGGTGGAATGTACGGTAAATGGTATCGGCGAACGCGCCGGCAATTGCTCATTGGAAGAAATTGCCATGATTATGAAAACCCGTGAACAATATTTAAATGTAAGTACCGGTATCAAACATCAGGAAATTGCCCGCACTTCAAAACTGGTCAGCCAATTATGTAATATGCCTGTGCAACCAAACAAAGCCATTGTTGGCGCCAATGCTTTTTCTCACTCTTCCGGTATTCATCAGGACGGCATGTTAAAAGCCAGCAATACCTATGAAATTATGACTCCGGAAAGTGTTGGCATTAGCAAAACCAAACTAAACCTGACTTCCCGCAGCGGGCGCCATGTTATTAAACATCGAATGGAATCTTTGGGATATCAGGAAGGCGATTATGATTTAAATTATCTGTACGAAAAGTTTTTGAAACTTGCGGATAAAAAAGGTCAGGTATTTGATGACGATCTGGAAGCAATTTTATTTGATTCACAGCAAAAGGTTGTCGATAACTTTTATCAAATCCGCTATTGCTCAGTCCAATCGGGTAGCGGTGACTTTGCCACAGCGAGTGTTAAATTAGCGATCGGTGAGAAAGAACAGGTGACCTCAGCAACAGGTAATGGTCCGGTCGATGCGCTTTTTCAAGCAATCAAGCAGGCGGTTGATATTGAATTCGACGTTGCCGATTACAGTATTTCCAATAAAGGCGAAGGCGAAGATGGGCTTGGCGTTGCGAACCTTGTGGTTAGCTGGCAAGCGCGCAAATTTCATGGTTACGGGTTAGAAACCGACATTATCCAGGCATCTGCCAATGCCCTTGTACACACATTAAATAGCATTCACCGTGCCCAACGGGTTGCTGAATTAAAGCGCGATGCGCAATCACAACAAAGCAGTAAACAAATCTAAGGCAATAACGAAGATGGCAAATATAGCAATTTTGGCCGGTGACGGCATAGGTCCTGAAGTCATGCAGGAAGCTGAAAAGGTGTTGATGCAAGTCGCCGAAAGCTTCTCATTGGATCTCACTTTGAACCACTATGATGTTGGTGGCTGTGCTATCGACATTCATGGAAAAGCACTTCCAGAACAAACGGTAAAAGGCTGTGAACAAGCCGATGCTGTACTATTTGGTTCTGTCGGCGGCCCTAAGTGGTCCTCGCTTCCACCAACCGAACAACCAGAACGAGCTGCCCTTTTAGGACTACGTGGTCATTTCGGTTTGTTCTGTAATATGCGCCCAGCATCTTTGCAAAGTGCGCTATCCCATTTATCTACTTTAAGAGCCGATATAGCCGATACCGGTTTTGACATTTTAGTCATGCGCGAACTAACCGGTGGGATCTATTTTGGCGAGCCAAAAGGTCGACGCGGTGAAGGCGAACAAGAAACGGGTTTCGACACCATGTTATATAGCCGCAGTGAAATAAAACGTATTACCCATTTAGCGTTTAAAGCCGCACAAAAGCGTCGCAGTAAAGTCACTTCCGTAGATAAAGCCAATGTACTGGCAACCAGCCAATTGTGGCGTCAGGTGGTAGAAGAAGTCGCCCCTGAATATCCCGATGTAGAACTCGACCATATGTATGTTGATAATGCTGCGATGCAACTGGTTAAAGATCCAAGTCAGTTTGATGTAATTTTAACCTCGAATTTATTCGGCGATATTCTTTCGGATATCTGCGCCATGGTAACCGGCTCGATGGGGCTATTGCCGAGCGCTAGTTTAAATGAACAGGGTTTTGGTTTGTACGAACCTGCTGGCGGTTCTGCCCCAGATATCGCCGGTCTTGGCATTGCCAACCCGATTGCACAGATCCTGAGTGCTGCACTGTTGTTGCGCTATAGCCTCAATCAGGGCGCCGCTGCCAGTGCCATTGAAGCCGCGGTAAGCGCAGCATTGGATGAGCAATTTATTACCCGAGATTTGCTGACACAAGAACAAGCGCATTTAGCGAAAAGTACCCGGGAGATGGGTGATTTTATTTGCGCCCACATTAACCAAAATGCAAAGGAAATCAGTCATGCCTAGCACCTTGTATGAAAAGTTATGGCAACGCCATTTGGTCGAAGATAAAAGCGGCGAAACGCCGTTAATTTTTGTTGACCGCCATTTAGTTCATGAAGTCACATCGCCACAGGCCTTTGCAAACCTGAAATTTCATGGTCGCAAGGTATATAGCCCTGAGCGTACAATTGCAACCATGGATCACAACATATCCACCCGTTCCGCCGACATCAATGCGGCGGGGGAAAATGCCGCTAATCAACTGAAAACTCTGGATAAAAACTGCCAGGAATTTGGTGTCAGACTTTATGGTATGGGCCATAAAAACCAAGGTATTGTCCATGTGATGGGTCCGGAGCTTGGTTTAACTTTACCTGGCCAGGTTATCGTTTGTGGTGACTCGCATACCGCAACACATGGCGCCTTCGGTTCTCTGGCTTTTGGTATCGGTACTTCAGAAGTCGAACATGTTTTAGCAACGCAAACCTTGCGTCAAAACAAAGCCAAAACCATGAAAATCGACATTCAAGGTAGTCGCCCATTAGGCGTCAGTGCAAAAGATATCATCCTTGCCGTTATTGGTAAGGTGGGTCATGCGGGTGCGACCGGCTACGTGGTCGAATACACCGGCGCCACCATCGCTGAATTAACCATGGAAGAGCGCATGACGGTATGTAACATGAGTATCGAATTTGGTGCCAAAGCCGGCATTATTGCACCGGACCATACAACGTTTGAGTACCTTAAGGGCAAAGAATTTGCCCCGAGAGGCGATACCTGGTTGCAAGCGCTTAATGACTGGCAAACACTGCATAGCGATGATGATGCAACGTTTGATACCGTTGTCACAATCGACGCGCAAGAGATTAAACCACAAGTTACCTGGGGAACAAATCCTGGACAAGTTACCGCGATTAACTCCGTAGTGCCCTCCCCGGATGATTTTAGTGATGCGGTTGAACGTGATTCCTGTGTGAATGCTCTGCAGTATATGGATCTTACACCTGGCACGAAAATTACCGACATTCACATTAACAATGTATTTATCGGTTCATGTACCAATTCACGCATCGAAGATTTACGTATTGCCGCCGCTGTTGTTAAAGGCAAAACCGTATCGCCCCAGGTAACCGCCATTGTCGTGCCTGGCTCCTACCGAGTAAAACAGCAAGCGGAATCCGAAGGTCTTGATGAGGTTTTTAAGCAAGCAGGGTTTGAATGGCGTTTGCCAGGCTGTTCTATGTGTTTAGGGATGAATGATGACAAGTTAATCGCAGGAGATCGTTGTGCATCAACGTCCAATCGTAACTTTGAAGGTCGCCAGGGGCGCGGCAGTCGTACGCATTTGGTAAGCCCAGCGATGGCAGCAGCCGCCGCGATTGCCGGCCACTTTGTTGATGTTAACCAATTTGCAGGAGCCAAATAATGGAAAAGTTTATCGAACACACGGGTCTAGTCGTGCCATTAGATCGGGCCAATGTCGACACCGATCAGATCATCCCTAAACAGTTTCTGCAAAAGACGACTCGAACCGGTTTTGCTCAGCACCTGTTTCACGATTGGCGTTTTTTAGATGACGATGGTTTACAACCGAATCCAGATTTCATTCTTAACCAAGCTGCCTACAAGGGCGCCAGCATACTGTTGGCCCGTGAAAATTTCGGTTGTGGTTCATCCCGGGAACATGCTCCCTGGGCGATTCAAGAGTTTGGTTTTAAAGTTGTTATCGCGCCAAGCTTTGCCGATATTTTTTATGGTAATTGCATCAATATCGGTGTGCTGCCAATTGTGTTGGAAGAGCAGGCCATTAATGAATTGTTCACTCATGCGTTGCAAAAACCATTAGAGTTAACAGCAAATTTAGAGACTATGACGCTGACGTATGGTGATAAAAGCTACCCGATTGAACTTACCCAATTTCAGCAGTATTGCCTGAAAAATGGTATCGATAGCGTTGGCTGGACCTTGCAGAGTCAGGCCAGAATTGACGAATTTTCTGCGTCCTTACCAGCCTGGCAATAGTCAGTCTCTGCATCGAAAAAGGGCCTGTATCGGCCCTTTTTTTTGTGGATTTTTTTGCACTTTGGTTATATTCACATTGATTAAGATACATTGAATTCATCACTTTCTCATAACTATCTACCGTCATCTCACCTTGTCTTGTCTTAGGTTCTCCTGCCGCGTACTGTGATTCAATTAATTTCGACGTCTTAAATTAATAGTAAATAAACAAGTATCAGTAAAACAAAGGGAGGTTAGAGCCAGCAACATCCAGGAATGATGTTTGGATCGTACTAATGCAAATTGTTTTATGGGTGTAGGTGTTCTATTTGTAACGGCGTAATTAAACGGGATAGCGCATGACGTCAAACAGCACAAATTTGACGTTAACCCACGGAAAAGGTTAATGTCTTCAAAGGGCTGTGAACTAAGATCATTCTCTGTTTATGACACTGGGATACAGCAAGCCATCAACATAATAGACTGTTATATTCTACGTGAACATGGAGAGTTGTATGAAAAAAATTAGTATTTTTTTAATCGCTTTAGCCCTATTAGGTTGTCAAGCGACATCCACAGAGGTAGAGCCTGTATTTACTTCTGAAGCGATTGAAATCACTCCAGATGAACTATCGAATTATTGGGTTCCTAAATCTACAAAAGTTAAGATGTTAAAGAAGCGGCCTACATGGTTACCAAAAGGCAAAGGTGAGTGGACAGTTTTAACTGTGATAGATTCAAATGGTTACGTAGTTAAGAAAACTCTCATAAGCTCAGTACCAGAAGGCTTCATGACGCAAAGCAAAATTGATGAAATGCCAAACACAAAATTCATCCCAGCCCCATCGAACAACAAACGCACGCCAGTTAAGTTTTTAAGTACAGCTAAAATAGTCCCTAGGAGCGAATTGTAAAACATAACGAGTCGTTTAAAAGGACAAAAACCGTTGGCTTTTTCTCCTTTATCGCTAATTTTAGCCAACTATTTTTGCCTGTTAATTAGGCGTTAGGCATACAAGATATATCGCATGAAAATACTTTCATTTTTATTAATTACTTTAATTATGACTTTCAGCCAATTATCAATGGCCAATGTAGACGAAATTGGTGGTTATAGAATTCTTATAACAAGTTCATTAGATGATAACGGCATGCCAACCGATGAAATTGAAACTATTCAGCTAGATCACAAACTATTTTACGTTTTTTCGGAGTGGAACTTACCCGCAGGTGAATATAGGTATAGCTGCATAATATACGATGGAGATAGGAGAGTAGTAAATTCTCAATTTAATACTTTCAAATCAAGTGGAGGTAACTTCAACTTCTGGTGTTCACATGACTTAGATAAAAGTACTGATAAACCCGGAGATTGGTACGCAGAAATGGGTATTGAAGGTTTCAATTCTGCAGATATATATTTCTCGGTTACCGAAGATGATATTAGGAACTCTTTGATCGGTAATTGGGATTGGAGCAATGAGGAAGATAGTTGCAATTTAGAGCATGTTATTAATATATCTTTCAATGTTGCCGGCACTAAAATGTACCATACCTCTAAATCTGGAATGAAATTAACAACTAGTGATGAATTGTACGAAAAAATTGTTTACTCAATTTTATCCGAAGGTGACAAATATTTGCGTACCATAGTGATTAATGAATCCCAAAAAACAGATAATGGAGAAATATTTCTTTGGGATTTAATTTTGAACGATGATAAATCGTTTTGTTGGAAGCAATCAGAATGGCCTGAAGGGCACTGTACAGAAAAATTAGTAAAGTGTGACAAGTAAGCCTAACCACTCAGCTACACACAGCAACTTTACTCGCTGCTCTCGCCAAATTCTGGTAAGCGAGGCGTTAAAAAGAATTTTGAATAATGCAGCCGGAACCAGATTATGAGCAATATTCAGTGGCGATTAGATTCCTATTCACAAGAGACTATAGCGTTAACGACTTTAAACCTATGTATATCAGAGTTTGCTAACGGACCGAGTCTAGCACTTCAAAGATGTTCCGTCTCGTGGCGATAGATTCCCTGCCTTGGCAGGGAAAGACTCGAAAATTCGCGGCTTACCAACTCGACAATGCCGGCAGGCGAAACGATTTACCACGATAGCTCATTACCACAAATTGTGGTTGGATTTCCTCAATGACGATACCCTCCGGGCTCGTGCCCCCTTCAAAATAGTCCTGACCGTTCATCCTTACCCAACGACTGCTGATATCCGAGGAGTACATGTGTAATGAAAACTGAATGGCCGGTATCGTATTCCGATAACTGCTGGCTAGCTGTGTTAACAATGGGATCTCTTCGGTTTGACGGCCATCGAAATGGGGATAGTCATTATCATTGGCTTCATCACGAGCTTGTTGCAATGCAGCTTTCTCGATGCTGTCATTGTCGTCAGCATAGGTATCGTCGACGGCTTGGTTAAACGCCGCTAACAACTCTGGCGATATTTGTTCCTTTTCCTGTGCATTTAATTCAATGATTGGCTTATTCGCAGATTTTGCGGAATTGTGGTTATCACCTTGCCAACGTTGCTCGTTTACCTGGTCGTCTCTTTCATTGATTAACTGCGCATTCAATTGATGCTTGGCAAGCGCCGCATCGACCTGAGCTGCTATCAGCTTCGATTGTTGCTGTTGCGAGGCTTGTTGCTCTGCAACCGCTTTATCTTGCTGCTGGCGTTGCTGTTGTTGGCGTTGCTCGCGGCGCAAGGTAACCAGCTGTTGATTATATGCCTGACCATGCTGAAAATAATCCGCCAGCGGATGCCTGGTCTGATAGCCGGCTCTAAGCGGTTCCTGCACCAACAGAACCTGACTTTCAGCAGCTTTGAACCAGGTTTTATTTATCGAATCAGCACCACCAAAGACAAGATAGCTACCCATAAATGCCAATAAACCCAAGCCGATATAGAGATATCTGAAATTCTGTACAGGATTTTTTGTTCGTTGCTGATGATATTGTCGCAAAGGATCAATATTGAGCCGTTGCTGCGTCGCAGGGTCTTTTTTCAGAGCATCAAGTATATAAGACATTATCCTTGTACTCCTTGTTGTTTAACATCAGCTAAAATGTGCTTCCGCTTAGCTTGCAGAGGCTTTTGCGACAATGTTGCAAACGACCCCGGATTGGCAAGCATGATCACAGTGTCTAAATCCGCAAAATCCAGGACTGCCATTCCATTGGCACGCTGAAATTGTTGTATTTGGTTTAATAAGCGTTGATCGAATGTGTTCACTTGCCTGGCTGGTCGCTGTTGCGCTTGACTTAATCGTTCTTCAAGCCATTGTAATAACTCAACATCGGCATCACTATCAATGCGCTCAACAAATCCAGCCGGTGGTTGCCATAACAACAGAGCGGTACCGCGGTAATGCTGTTCCAGCCAATCCATACTTACCTGACGTTGTACTCCAGCCAGGTGGATGGTGATGCCAGCGGCATCCGATAGGACTTGCGGATTGTCATAGGCATTGGCATTAATGACTCCATAAAACTGCCCACCCAACTCGTCCTGTAATTCAATTACCGCAGGGTATGAATAAGCCATTAATTGCTCCGGGTCAGCGTCCAGCCAGTGACAACTTAATGACAGGTCCAATGCATACTGACAAGCCTGTGTATCTACCTGAGATAAATTTAAGTGCCAGGCGTGAAACAATGATGCCAATGCCGGTTGTAAGTCTCTGGCAAGATTTATATCACGATTACTTACCTGCTCGAGAGTAGCTAATTGCAGCTCTTGCCCAGAGTTCTGTTGTTGCCAATCAGCCAATTGCTTACCCGCGAACGCCAATGAAATTACCGCCACCACAATTGCAGCCCCTTGCTTCCAGGGTGCCCAGTCAAACGTCGAAGTTTTCACTTCCCCTAACGTTTCATGCGCTGCCGCTTTAACCAATTTGTTGTCAACCTGAGTGGTTTCCTGGGAATAGGCGGCAAGCAAAGCACGATCACAAATCAGGTTAATTAGCCTTGGTACCCCTTCGGAATAGTGATGCACTAATCGAATTGCCGACGGTGAGAATAAAGGCTGTTCACTGCCGGCCACTTTCAGTCGATGCTTAATATACTGCGCCACTTCAACGGCGCTTAATGGCATCAGGTGGTATCGTGCGGTGATCCGTTGTGCTAATTGCCGCAAATCCTGACGCTTTAATAATAATTGCAGTTCCGGTTGGCCGATAAGAATCACTTGCAGCAGTTTTTTAGCATTGGTTTCCAGGTTCGTTAACAGTCGTAACTGTTCCAGCACTTCCGCCTGCAGATGCTGTGCCTCATCGATTATTAACAAGGTCGACATGCCGTTGCTGTGATTTTCCAGTAATCGACTGGAAATAAGATCGGTGAATCCTTTTAGGCTGGTTGTCTGGCTGTCATATACAATGCCAAACTCATCACAAACAGACGCCAGTAGCTCGATGGCTGATAGCGTAGGATTGATGATATAGGCCACTTGCGCATTGTCAGGAAGTTGCTCTAAAAGGCAGCGCGATACAGTTGTTTTCCCCGTTCCGACTTCGCCGGTTAGCAAGGCAAAACCGCCGGTTTCCCCTAGCCCATAACTTAAGTGAGCCAATGCCTCGCGATGGCGATCACTCATAAATAAATAATGAGGATTGGGCGCGATTGAAAATGGCACTTCATTCAGGCCAAAAAAGCCGGTATACCCTGAAAACATGGGGGCTGATGTCCGTTATTTTTGTTTAAATAGAGCCGATGAAACTACCCTGAAGTCATACATAAGTCAAAAAATGGCGCTACTGAATTCCATTTTTTTTCGGTACACTAAGGTTTGTTAGCTTTACATGCATGTAATTAAAAAGGTTTCTTTAAATTTTAGGGGTAAATGAAAAACCCAGTTCGCGACATTAATCGGCTACGTGCCTTGGTTGCCAGCGATTCTAAGAAGTCACTTTTCAGATTCATCGATAAACGACATGCTCAAACGATTATTTTTCAGTATAGCCAGAAACAGTTAAATGAACTCGATAAAAGACAATGAGTTACAAATATACCTTGTCGGTGGCGCGGTACGCGACCAGCTATTAGAACGCCCAGTTTATGACCGGGACTGGGTCGTTGTTGGTGCGAGCCCTAAACAAATGGTTGCCCAGGGGTTTACTCCTGTAGGCAAAGATTTCCCGGTATTTTTACACCCGAAAACAAAAGAAGAATACGCGCTGGCTCGCACCGAGCGAAAGCAAGGAAAAGGATATACAGGCTTTGTCGTGCACGCATCCCCCGATGTCACTTTAGCGCAAGATCTTATCCGAAGAGATTTAACCATCAATGCAATGGCCATGGACGACGATGGCAATTTGTATGACCCATACGGCGGTAAACAGGATTTGGATGACCGCGTATTTCGTCATGTATCTGACGCGTTTGCGGAAGACCCTTTACGCGTACTTCGACTCGCTCGGTTTGCCGCCAGATATCACGATTATGGCTTTACCATTCATCCTGACACGAAACGACTGCTAGAATCCATGGTGAATTCCGGTGAATTGGAAAACTTAAGTGGCGATCGAGTATGGAAAGAAATATCCCGGGCTTTAACCGAGGTACATCCAGAGCAATTTATTAACGTATTGAGAAATTGCGGTGCATTGCACGTTATCTGGCCGGAATTGGATGCCCTTTGGGGAGTACCAAACCCTGTCGCCCATCATGGTGAGATAGACAGTGGCATTCACACGTTAATGGTATTGCGCGAAGCGGTAAAGTTAACCGACAACATCGCCGTACGATTTGCAGCCCTATGTCATGATTTGGGCAAAGGTTTAACTAAACAGGAGTATTGGCCGTCCCATCATGGTCATGAAAAGTCAGGCTTACCCTTAGTGCAGGACGTATGTGAACGTTTTCGAGTGCCTAAGCAAATGGCCAATTTGGCGCTTAAAGTTTGTGAATACCACTTACATTGTCATCGAGTTTTTGAATTAAAACCCAACACAATATTGAAGCTTCTCAATAATCTGGATCCTTGGCGTAATCCTGAGGCCTTGCAATTGTTTATATTAGCCTGTCATGCCGACAGCAGTGGTCGCTTAGGCAAAGAAGACAGCCCGTATCCTCAAGGCGAATTCTTAACACAGGTCGCAAACGAGTGTCAAAACGTTGTCGCCCGACCGTTTGTCGAACAAGGGTTACAAGGTAAAGCCATTAATGATGCGATTGTGAAAAAACGCCAGGCGATTATTGCCGAAATGAAACAACAAGCTCTTGAGAAATAAGTGGAAGGAGGAAGTGAACTCTTTACTCTGAGCCTAGAGCAATAAATGGTATTCGAAGTCTCCTTCATAATGACTCCACCGAAAATTGCTCCATGCATTTTCGGCATACCGACCATCCGTGGCCATAACCGAAAATTGCTCCATGCATTTTCGGCATACCGACCATCCGTGGCCATAACCTCTTTAAGCAAAAAGGTCCTGAAAGGACCTTTTAACTAATAAACCACACCAAAAAACCACCAAGAAGCAGGCGATAGATCACAAATGGCATCATCCCAAGCTTGTCGACCAAAATCAGAAAATAATGGATACAGGCATAGGCACTTAGAAATGCTATACCGCTGCCCAGCGCAATGGCTTGCCAATCCACGGGTTCTGCACTGGTAACCAGTTTCAATGTTAAATAGCTGCCAGCCATGGCAATTGCAGGAATGGACAATAAAAACGAGAATCTTGCCGCTGCAGTGCGAGTAAGACCGAGCATTAACCCCATCGTCATGGTAATACCGCTTCGGGACGTGCCAGGTATTAATGCCAGAGCCTGAGCAACACCGATCATCATTGCCCCTTTGAACCCTAATGACTGGATATCTTTATTCTGTTTGCTCTTGATGTCGACGAAGCCAAGCAATAAACCAAACACTATGGTGGTTAATGCAATGACAGCAGCACTGCGCAAATGGGCTTCAATAAAGTCCTTGCCCAACAAACCAAATAATCCTGCCGGAATGGTGGCAAAAAGAATCCACCATGCTAATTTACTATCCGCTGAGTGTTCCTTTTTTATAATGGAATTGCCCCAGGCAAACATCATATCACCCACCTCCCGGCGGAAATAAATCACCACCGCCAGTAGTGTGCCGACATGAACAGCAACATCAAATGCTAACCCTTGATCCACCCAACCTAATAGTTGCGATGGCAGAATCAGATGGGCGGAGCTGGAAATCGGTAAAAACTCAGTTAAGCCCTGGATCAGCGCCAGAACAATAATTTCAATGGTAGACATAGTGTTACTCAGGCCAGGTGAATGGCACTTTCCTTATGATTTGTTTATTTTTATCGTACTCTTGCCAGAGTTGTTGGTAGCTTTTATTTAACACCGGATGCAACAATTCCGGTGCCAGTTCCGCGAGCGGCCAAAGCACGTAGGCATTCTCAGGGATCTCATCTCGAGGGATCTGAACCGGCGTTTCTAACACCTGATCATCATACAAAAGAATATCCAAATCCATTTTTCGAGCACTAAATTTTTTCGAAAAATCCACTCGCCCATGGGCTTTCTCTAACGCTTTGAGATCTTGCCCGACTTGTCCCGGACTTACCTCTGTCTGGACTTCAGCAACAAGATTATAGAAGTGGTCGCCGGTAAAACCGACGGGTTCGCATTCATAGACCGAGGATAAGACGACGTCACCATACAAAGCGCTTAACGCGCTAACACTGGCAATGATTTGCGCTTCTCTATCAATATTGCTGCCGATAGATATAAACACCCTCGCCATTAGTTGCGATTGCCTCGCTCAATAATGATACCAACCGCATCGGCCTGCTCAACCGCAGTTGGCTTTGAGATTTTGATTTGTAACCAGCTTAATGCGTATTTCGCTTGTAACGTTTCCACCAGCCGTTGCCCGAGCGTTTCCAGTAAGTCGACTGGATTTTTCTGACAAAATTCATCGACCAATTCAGAGACTTCTGCATAATCAATGGTTTTTGCCAGCTCATCGTTTTTTGCGGCATGACGAATATCCGTCGCGAGTTTGATATCAAACACTAAAAGTTGTTTGATTTTCTTTTCCCAATCGTAATACCCAATCGTAGTATTAACTTTCAAGCCTTCAATAAAAATTATATCCATAATAACGGATGAACCTGATTTAAAAAGATTGTGTTAAGAAAAGCCATTAATTTGGCACCCACGTAACAATTAAAATGATGCTCCCACATTTTAACCGTATTTACTTACAAGTATTGACAATAATCCCCTGTAAACAAACAATTTTTGTCTTAGCGGATAATCATGCAACGGCAATACCCTGCAAATATTTTTATTCCATGGTGACCGTTGAAAATAAAAAATCGGCAATGAAAAAAGCACGTTCAATTCGCAATCCTTCACCTAAACACTGCAGATGGCATTTTGAATGAATCATAAATCTACGTCATTTCCGATATTCGCCGCAAATATTACCTATTCGATGGTGGAAAAACCACTAAATACCTTGTTAGAATGGGATTTCATTAATTTTTGTTTGATTTTCATACACCGACGATTACTTTGGTGAGGAAATATAAAACACAAAAAGACAGAACAGAAAGCAAAGCGGCAGCTACGGCACTCTATTATGGTTTGGATTTCGATAGGCATCATTATTCTGGCTTACCTGTTAGGTTCGATTTCCAGTGCCATCTTGATCTGTCGATTGCGAGGCCTGCCAGACCCGCGTACTGAGGGCTCTCAAAACCCTGGTGCAACCAATGTTCTGCGTATTTCCAATAAAGCCACTGCCGCCGCCGTATTGTTTTTAGATGTTCTTAAAGGCGCGGTTCCCGTTTATGGAGGTTTTTTACTCGGTGTCGAACCGGTATATCTGGGCCTTATTGCTTTGGCAGCCTGCCTTGGTCATATGTATCCTGTTTTTTTTAAGTTTCAGGGAGGAAAAGCCGTAGCCACCGCATTTGGGGCGCTGTCGGCAATCGGTTGGACATTTTCATTAGCGTTGATTACGACCTGGCTCTTGGTATTTAAAACCACCAAATACTCATCATTAGCGGCGATCGTCACCGTGTCTCTGGCGCCTTTATATACCTTTTTCCTGAAACCACTCTATGTCCAGGAAGTGACGATGCTGTCGTTACTTATCATTTTCAGGCATCGAGATAATTTACTTCGTTTGTGGCAGGGGGAAGAAGGTAAAATGACATCGAAACACAGGAGCAAATGATAAGGCGAGAATCCGCGTCATTATCAATGAACTTGATCGCCAACCCTACGATTGCTAACATACCTGGTCTAACCAGTTAACCCCCTTATTTCCCTAAGTCTTATATGAACCTTTATTTTCGCTTTTTCACTATGATGCTTACTTCATGGTTTAAGTCAGCTACCGATATTTTTTCGCCATTTACTACCAGCCATATTGTTTGGCCAACAGATTTAGATTTGTTAGGCCACATCAACAACGGCCGTTATTTCACCATTACCGATAATGTCCGGGTTGAAATGATGATCCGCGCTGGCATGTGGCAGGCGATTCGCAAACAAAAGTTTTACCCGGTGATCGCCGGGGAGATGGCGCAGTTTCGCAAACCATTATTACCATTTCAGCGCTATCAAATTACCACTCGGTTTACCGGTTGGGACGATAAATTTTTATATGTCGAACATACCTTTAAATCTAAGCGTGGTGTGCATGCGTTATTGATGGTGAAAATTCGTATTATCAGTGACAGCGAAAAGCGTATTTCGCCAAAAGAAATGCTGGATTTAATCCCCAATGCCAACGTTGATGCCATTAACGTTTGCCACATTGTTAATAAATGGAATGAAAGCTCTCTTGATCATTGGCAGCAACAGAGCCGCTAAAACCAATTAGCAATTCCAAAGAACAAACCCAAATAAAAAAGGGCCGGTTTTCACAACGGCCCTTTTTTGTATTCATTCAATCAAGGGGTCAGAGTCGTTGAACGTTTCAACGACTCTGACCCCTTGATTTAAAAATCATTAATTTCTTTATACTGGCGGTAAAGTATCCAGCGGCCATCTCGGTGTTGCCTGAAAGGTAAGTTCAGCATCCACACCAGCTTTTAATCGCTGCATACCCGCAAATGCAATCATCGCTCCATTGTCCGTACAATACTCTGGGCGCGGATAATAGACATTGCCGTTAAGCTTTTTCATCACCTGAGAAAGTTTAACTCGAAGCTCTTTATTGGCACTGACGCCACCAGCAATCACGAGTCGATTCAACCCACATTGTTGCAGTGCTCGTTTGCACTTAATCGTGAGCGTATCAATAACGGCTTCTTGAAACGCGTACGCAATGTCGGCTTTCGTTTGCTCACTATCATCTTCTTTATAAATCGTATTTGCGGCAAAGGTTTTTAATCCTGAAAAGCTAAAGTCCAGTCCTGGTCGGTCGGTCATCGGACGGGGAAATCTAAATCGCCCCTTAGTGCCCTGCTCAGCCATCTTCGCCAATACCGGTCCTCCTGGGTAATCCAACCCCAGCAACTTGGCGGTCTTATCAAACGCTTCACCGGCCGCATCATCGATAGATTCACCAAGCATTTGGTACTGACCAATACCATCAACTCGAACAAGTAATGTATGACCACCGGACACGAGTAATGCAATAAATGGAAATTCAGGGACATCGTCTTCCAGCATTGGCGCCAACAAATGCCCTTCCATATGATGTACCGGTACTGCCGGAATACCCCAGCCATAGGCAAGTGAGCGACCAATAGAACAACCGACCAATAGCGCACCCACTAAACCAGGCCCTGCGGTATAGGCAACTCCGTCAAGATCATCAGGCGTCATATTGGCATCTTTTAGTGCCTCTTCGATTAATGGTAAGGTCTTACGAACATGATCCCGAGAGGCTAATTCTGGCACAACGCCACCGTAATCGGCATGCACATCAATTTGCGAGTAGAGTCGATGGGCAAGAATTCCCTTCTCTTCATCGAAGATAGCAATACCGGTTTCATCACAAGAAGTTTCTATACCTAAAATTCGCATCGATTAGTTACCTAAAATTAACACTTACAAGCGAGATTCGCCTGAAGGATCCTGAGTTGATCAAACAATTGCAGGCGATCTTAGCGCCCGCCAGCAAATTTCACCAGTTGTTTTAAATAAAACTCGATTAAAACTTTACATCCAAGGATCGATCGGATTAAAATACTGCACCATTTTTAAACAGCCTGGATATTTTTAGTTTTCCGGGTCAAAGTATTCACTAGAGGTGAGAGGCACAATGCCAGTAATTAAAGTAAGAGAGAACGAACCGTTTGATGTAGCTCTTCGTCGTTTCAAACGTTCATGTGAAAAAGCAGGTATCCTTTCAGAAGTTCGTCGTCGCGAATCTTTCGAGAAGCCGACTTGGGAACGTAAGCGTAAGAAAGCTGCTGCTGTTAAGCGTCACGCGAAGAAAGTTGCTCGCGAAAACGCTCGTCGTATCCGTTTATACTAATACTTTAAGGGATCTCCTGAAGTTATGAGTTTGCTAAGTCAACTCAATGACGAGATGAAAAATGCCATGCGTGCCAAAGACAAAAATCGTCTTGGCGTTATACGCATGGCGTTGTCGGCTATTAAGCAAGTGCAAATCGACACTCAAAAAGAGATGTCTGAAGATGACATTCTTGCGTTGTTAACCAAAATGATTAAACAACGTAGAGAGTCTGTTGCCATGTATACCGAAGGCGGCCGTGAAGATATGGCAGCATCGGAGCAAGCCGAAATTAAGGTGATTCAAGAGTTTTTGCCGCAAGCATTAACCGCTGATGAAGTTCAGCAATTGATCACCGAGGCGATTGCCAACACAGATGCTGCATCCATGGCTGACATGGGTAAAGTAATGGCAATCTTAAAGCCGCAAATGCAAGGACGTGCCGATTTAGGCAAGGTTAGCGGTCAGGTGCGCGCAGCACTTAACAGTTAATTCTTTCATAATTCTTGCTGTATCTCGTAAAGCAAATGCAAAAACAACCGCGCTGATTATTATTAGCGCGGTTTTTTTATCTTTAAAATTTATTCTGTTTTATTACGTGAGTTTGCTGACAAACAACAAAGCGTTAGTGTAACTTAGTAGTTTGATTTTACGACTTTGTTTTTCGTACTTTTAATTAACTACTGTTAAATTTTCCCAACTCGAATAGGCGCACATCGTTAGGCCATGGCTGGATTAATCCCAAGACAATTTATTGACGACCTGCTCGCTCGAACTGATATTGTCGAGTTGATTGACGCAAAAGTTAATTTAAAAAAAGCCGGTAAAAATTATCAGGCCTGCTGCCCTTTTCACAGCGAAAAAAGCCCATCATTTACGGTCAGTCGTGATAAACAGTTTTATCACTGTTTTGGTTGTGGCGCTCACGGTAATGCGATTTCATTTATCATGGAATATGAACGGCTAGAGTTTGTCGACGCCATTGAAGAGATCGCCTCTCTTGCGGGAATTGAAGTTGAGCGAGAGCAAAATACCAGCCCTGAGCAACAACGCAAACAAGCGCAAATTCATGCGCAAAAACAAGACGATTACCAGCTACTGGGCAATATTGCTCGCTATTACCAGCACAACTTAAAGCATCATAGCGACTCTAAAAGTGTTATCGATTACCTCAAAGGTCGAGGCTTAAGCGGCGAAATCGTCAAGAAGTTTGGCGTCGGTTATGCACCAGATAGCTGGGATGGTGTGATGGGGCAATTTGGTCAAAGCCAACCATTATCCGCACAGTTAGTTGAACTTGGTATGGCTATTCAAGGGGATAAGAATCGCCCTTACGATCGTTTTCGCGGTCGGGTGATGTTTCCCATTACCGATAAGCGCGGACGAGTGATCGGTTTTGGTGGCAGAGTGCTCAGTGACGGCACACCAAAATATCTGAATTCACCGGAAACCCGAATTTATCATAAAGGCCAGGAACTATATGGTCTGTATGAAGCGAAAAAATACGCGAAAGATTTACAGCGCCTTGTGGTCGTTGAAGGTTATATGGATGTTGTCGCCCTGGCGCAACATGATATCCCTTACGCGGTAGCATCTCTTGGCACCTCAACAACCGTCGAGCAATTACAAACCCTGTTTCGTACCGTCAAAGAAGTAGTGTGTTGCTATGATGGTGATCGTGCCGGACGCGATGCCGCATGGCGAGCAATGGAAAACGCACTTCCCCTGATCCGTGATGGCTTCTCTTTAAAATTTGTATTTTTACCGGATGGTGAAGACCCAGACACGCTGGTACGCCAACAAGGTAAGGATGCATTTGAAACCATTATCGATAATGCCAAGCCACTATCTCAGTTTATCTTTGAGCACTTGCTTTCCTCACTCGATACCAATTCCGCGGAAGGAAAGGCTGCGCTGATTGGTAAATTCGAACCTTACCTGGAGAAAATGCCAGACAGTGTCCTGAAAGATTCGATGATTACCGATCTGGCTAACAAATTCGGGCTTGGTAGCGAACAACAACTTCACAAATTAACTCGAACAAAATCAAAGACTTCCACAGCAATAAAAAAAGATGCAAAAAATAAAGTGACGCCAGTGCGCTTAGCTATTGCATTATTGCTTGAGCATCCCCATTTAGAGGGGGTATTGGAAGACTTTTCAGTACTGGATACTATTGAATTACCCGGCATTCATATCCTCAGACAATTGCTTCAGCAATGTCGTGCAAACCCTGAATGTACCGGCGCCCAGCTTGTAGAAAACTGGCGTGACAGTGACATAGGCCCGGTACTATCCAAATTATTAATCTGGGAACATCACATTGAGAAAGACGCCGCAGAAGGTGTGTTTATTGATACCCTGGATAAAATTCTCAACACTTTTGTTGAGCAACGGACAGAAAATCTTTTACAAAAAGCACGGTTAGGGCAATTAAATTCGCAAGAAAAACAGGAACTTCAGTCGCTTTTAAACGCGCAAAGCTAGCGTTTCCGGCTACTGGTATTTCTGAATTCGACTTGCTATAATTTCGGCCTTTACTGTTTGTATTTTGATAGCCAAATAGGTGGACAATCGTCGATGGACCAAGCCCCGCAATCTAGACTCAAAGAACTCATCACTAAAGGTAAAGAGCAAGGCTACCTTACCTTTGCCGAAGTGAACGATCACCTGCCGCAGGACATTATCGATTCTGATCAAGTGGAAGACATCATCCGCATGATCAACGATATGGGTATTCAGGTATTTGAAAATGCGCCGGATGTCGATACATTGATGATGAGCGAAGCGAATACCGATGAAGACGCGGCTGAAGCTGCGGCTCAGGCGTTAGCCACGGTAGAAAGCGAAATCGGCCGAACTACCGATCCTGTTCGTATGTATATGCGCGAAATGGGTACAGTAGAGCTACTGACTCGTAAAGGCGAAATTGTTATCGCCAAACGCATTGAAGAAGGTATTCGAGAAGTACAACGCAGTGTTTCTGAATATCCACCAGCCATCAACTATTTACTTGAGCAATGGGACAACTTCGAAGCCGAAGAAGTTCGCTTAAGTGATATTATTCTCGGTTTCCTTGATCCGGATGCCGACGAAGAAGAAGCACCAACCGCAACGCACGTTGGTTCAGAATTATCTGAAGAAGAACTGGCCGATGAAGATAAAACCAGTACTGACACGGATGATGACGAAGAGGAAGAGGATACCGGTCCAGATCCGGAGCTTGCTCGTGAACGCTTCACCGAATTACGTAACCTTTACGAAAAAGCCAACAAGATCATCGAAAAGAAAGGCCGAGGTCATAAAGACGCCGTTGCCGCTATCGATGCCATTGCTGAATTATTCAAAGAGTTTCGCTTAATTCCAAAACTTTTCGATCGCTTAGTCAGAAACATGCGAGATGTGATGGACAGAGTTCGTGTTCAAGAGCGTTTGATCATGAAACACTGTGTCGTTGGCGCAGGTATGCCAAAGACGAAATTCATCAAGGTTTTCCCTGGTAACGAAACTCAAATTGAATGGTTGGATAAAGAAATTGCAGCCGGTCATGCATATTCAGACAAGCTGAAATTAGCGAAGTTTGATGTCGAGCGCTGCATCTACAAGCTTAATGCGCTTGAAGAAGAGACCTACCTAAGTGTTCAAAGCATCAAAGATATCAACCGTCGTATGTCTATCGGTGAAGCGAAAGCTCGTCGTGCGAAAAAAGAAATGGTTGAAGCCAACTTGCGTTTGGTTATCTCAATTGCCAAAAAATACACAAACCGTGGTTTACAATTCCTCGATCTTATTCAGGAAGGTAATATTGGTTTGATGAAAGCGGTTGATAAATTTGAATATCGTCGTGGTTATAAGTTCTCAACCTATGCTACCTGGTGGATCCGTCAGGCGATCACCCGGTCGATTGCGGATCAGGCGCGTACTATCCGTATCCCAGTGCATATGATTGAGACAATCAATAAATTAAATCGTATCTCTCGCCAGATGCTTCAGGAAATGGGCCGAGAGCCGACTCCAGAAGAGTTGGCAGAGCGCATGATAATGCCAGAAGATAAGATCCGTAAGGTATTAAAAATTGCCAAAGAGCCTATCTCCATGGAAACACCAATCGGTGATGATGAAGATTCGCACTTAGGTGACTTTATCGAAGATGGTAGTGGTGAATTACCGGTTGATGCGGCAACGACAGAAAACCTGAAAAACGCCACTCACGAAGTCTTAGCGGGGCTAACGGCTCGTGAAGCCAAAGTGTTGCGTATGCGTTTTGGTATCGATATGAACACCGACCATACCTTGGAAGAAGTTGGTAAGCAATTTGACGTTACCCGTGAGCGTATCCGTCAGATTGAAGCGAAAGCTTTGCGTAAGCTTCGTCATCCGTCTCGTTCAGAGCAGCTGAAAAGCTTCCTTGACGGCGAGTAATAACTCCTTTAGAAAAAGCCCGCTAACGCGGGCTTTTTTGTTTTAGAGGGAAGCTGCGCGGGTTTTGGCCAGGGATGGTCTGTATGCCGAAAATGCACTAATACAAGGATGTATGTAGCTAGAATAACGCAGGAGCAGTTATCGAGGAGCAGTTATCGAGGAGCAGTTATCGAGGAGCAGTTATCGAGGGGCAATTTTCGGTGGAGTTTCGTCAATGACGAAAAGGTGGATTTCGAGATAAAAAGCATCTCGAGGACAGAAGGCTATATTGCTTGCTCAATTTTTGCCACCAACCAGACTCCGTCATTTCCAGCTACGACTGGAAATCAAAGTTAATAGCTTCATACCGTTAATGGAATCAAGCTAGAAAACATCTCGAGGGACCAGCATTTCTAGGCTTTGAAGAAGCTTTCATACTTCCACCTTCGTCTTCCACCTTCTACCTCAATTCGCGCTTTTTCTGCCACCTTCAGATCTTCACTTGCTCCCTCAAATTATTTACAAAATAATTGCCCTCTCGAGTTTTATTTTAGCCATTCATAGCTATGCTTAAATTATCCAACCTTTTGCTTAGAAACATGAATAATAAACGCTACTTTTCCCTCTGGATCTGCCTATTATTATGTCCCT
The DNA here is from genome assembly GCF_005843925.1 of Thalassotalea litorea. GTDB lineage: Bacteria > Pseudomonadota > Gammaproteobacteria > Enterobacterales > Alteromonadaceae > Thalassotalea_A > Thalassotalea_A litorea_A. Next base: position 213,829 of record NZ_VCBC01000003.1, on the reverse strand, counting down.
TTTGGGCATTGGCTTTGCCTGAAGAAAATACCGAACAATGGCAGATTTCTCTAACCTCGGCGCCGACCGGGGAGTCCGTCATTGCTGATACACAACTTCTCGATAATTACTTTAAACCCACGAACTCTTTAAATGGTAATCTTGCCTGGGATACAGAAAATAAACATAAAGGTGAAATCTTTCTCAGTCAGAATCAGGGAGATGTGATCGCTGTAGATGGCCCAATACAAAGTGATTTACAAACCAGTTTTGTTCATATCGGTGGTAACTTAAGGATCAACGATGGACGCGTGCCCTTATATTTATTAGGTGGTGTAGGCGTATCCCATGTAGAAACCAATAGCAATGAACTCGGTAGCTCTACTCGCCCTTCTGCCAACCTAGGCTTAGCCGCAGAAATTCCCGTCAATAAAGCAATCAATGTGAAGTTTGAAACTCGGGTGATCGCCACCTTTTATGAGGGCAACGATGAGATGTTTTGTGATACTGGCGAGTGCGCAATCAACGGTTCTTCAAATTTCTGGTATCAAGCGGATGTCAGTGCTGGTGTCGTCTTTAAGTTTTAAGCGGGAAACCGGTTTCTGCTGGTTAACAATTCGCCAACCGAGCATTTAGCCACATATTTTTACCCTTACAATGGTGACATTAAAATAAAAAATGCTTATACTTGCCGCCACTTTTTGCTATTTTCCTTAGCAAGAACCAAGTTTTGAACCCGCGTTCAACTTCTCTGTATGGCCCGTTAGCTCAGTTGGTTAGAGCACCCGACTCATAATCGGTAGGTCCCCTGTTCAAGTCAGGGACGGGCCACCATTCTTTAAATCAATCTCAAAATAAAAAAGAAAGTAGCCACCTCTCGGGTATCCCTGAACCACATAGTGATGCTCGCCAGCGCCTCTTCCGCGCTGCCACGACCATGCAGCACATAGTCGTTTAAATCAGCGCTGTCAGCAGTCGAGATAATATCTGTTACATGATAACAGGCATAACAAGACTAACAGATTGGACACTAGCTTCCCTTTATTCATACGACCTTCTTCCCGAAATTAGATTCAAGCTAACAACGAAGATAAGACTTCTCAAAAGGCAGCGGGGTGCACGAAAGTCGTTGCAATGACGAAAGTTGTTCTTTGCCCGATTTATTTACAGCTCCCACTGAAAAATTACAAAAACCATATGTTTACAGACACTTAGAGTTTGGCACGGATGTTGCTGGTAACAGTAGATGTTGAAGTTTCATTTATGGGTTTTGTAAAGAGGAAAATAAGTAATGAATAAATCGATGTCATACTTAATGGGTGTTTCACTAACGATACTATTGTCAATAATTAAACCTGCCAATGCGGGAGCCATTTTTACGTTTGATCAACCGCGTTTTAGCTATACAAACAACAGTTGGGAGTTTGCGTTTAATTTTGAAGTGTTAGACACCGTAACGGTTACTGGTCTAGGGTATTTTTCAGATCCTCGTACGGGGATGGCAGATGAGCATGATGTCGCACTTTTTGATTCTGAAGGAAATCTTCTGGCTACCGCAACAATTGACAACACAAACGACTTATTCCAGTTTTTTCGATGGGAACGAGTATCTGACCTAATTTTGCCACCTGGAAATTATCAAGTGGTTGGTGTAAGCGGCTCCGATCGATATACATGGTCTGATATAAATGTCGTATTCGACCCGAATATCTCTTATATATCATATTCATGGAGAGTAGATAATAATGGTACTGCTGACTACCTGAACTTCACTCGTCCTGATCTTAGATACGTATATGGCTTTCGTGGTCCAAATGTATTTCTTGGTAACTTCCGAGAAATAACAAGCGTTGTAGAACCCCCTACAATTTTAATGTTAGTAACCTTTATTTTTGCCTTCACATTTATTCGTAAAAAATGAATTAACCTAGTTTCCTATTATGTTCATGTCTGAATAGTGGGAGTGTGAGGCGCTGACCTATTCATCATCACTGGCGCTATCACAGATGCAGGTATTGATAAATACCAAAACAACTATCGGTGTTAATTTGCACTTAAAACTGACCCACGATTTGCATTCAATAATGATCCGTTCTTATCAAAAACTTGTGTCGTTCATTCATATAATTAGCATTCATATTCTGGCTCCCTTTTGAACGCAACTTTGCAGTCTTTTCGGATCAATTCTGTATGCAAATTAACACATGAGCACTCAAAACGGTTTTATGAACAACTCTAGGTTCGCCATCATAAGGTTCATCAATCAGCCCCTCGTTGCCATTAAAAGTTGTTCGATTCATTGTCTAAATATTTTACTAACAAGGAAAGCCACCTCAACAACCCCGTGAATTAATTGACTATTTTACATGGCTTGTTTTTTGCTTAGGTACGTTGAGCTTTAACAATAACCTAAATAGGAAACAACATGATTACATTAAAAAAAATTCTTGGTTGTATAGTTTTAATGGGTATTACTTCTTTTGCTCAAGCCGGTTTAATATGGGACGAAAGTGTTGATGGCGATTTAAGTGATGATTTCATGAATCCGACCCAACTGGTATTACAAGCCGGAGATAATTTATTACTCAGTCAAGTCGGAAATATCACAACTGACTATAGCGATTACTTTAGCCTTTCACTGTCAGCTGACTTAACGCTTTCACAGATAGTAGTTATCGCTTATGCTCCAGGGAATAACAATTCATCAACAGCATTCGATGCATGCAATGCTGGCGTCGACTGTAGTGCGTTTCCTTTGCAGATTTATGATGTAACATTAGCGACTGTAGGAATGGACCTCTTTCCCGTACTTGGACTACCTGCTTTTTTCCGACTCGGCGAATCGGCTGGGCCCGCGTCGTTGGAGATAAATTTCATTGTTGATAGGTTGCAAGAACCCAGAGATGTACCTTTGCCAGGCACGATCCTGCTTATACTTAGCGGCATGGTTGGGTTCATGGCGAAAAGACTAAAGAGCAAACGCTAACATCTTCCCAAATCACCATCCAAACTTATGAAGTCACGATTGGCTACGGTCGATTGTTCAAATTAAATTGGTCGGCGAAGACAAGCTCACGGATGAGCCTTGTTTAGCCCGTCACTGCCCTGCGCAAAAATCAGCATCTTATATGAACACAACTAAAGGAGGTTCATATGAGTATCCAAATAATCAAGCAAGATACCTGCGGCAAAGTCTCCGCACCTGACGACCCCACCTTGACCTACAACGTCGGCTACAACCCCGCCGATAAAACCTACCTGTTCCGAGTCATCACCAACAACACTGGCGGCTTCTTCTCGCCCGAGTGGATAGCCCTGGAGGACATCGAGAAAGCCCTCAGCAAGCACGACACCTTCAACGCCAAGATATTGGATGGCCTATATACATCCAAAAGCGCCAACAATGCCGGATTCTTAGCGGCGGCCCTCAAGGCAGAAGGCATATTAGTAGCAGAGCGAGAAACCCGACGTTTGCATAAGTTGGGTGATATCGATGACTTCAAGAAGCGGATGCAAAAGCTACTCAAGAACGACTTGCCCGACATCATCGCCGAACAGCAAGCGGCTAAAGAAAAGGCTGGTAAGAAGTAGTAGCCACTTCCTCTTTGTTTCATATCACTAAAGGTCCCTTTAGCGTAATACTTCGTTACTCGTGAACTCGGGACGTAGCTTATACGAAGTGCAGCAGATCTTGGGTCACTCAGATCCAGCAGTGACTCAGCGCTACTCGCACCTGACCAAGGAGACGGTTCAGGAGGCGTCCGAGACGGCTTCGGCCAAGCTCCGGGCGGCAGTGGAAGCGCTGGACTCGCCCCGACCTGGCCTCAGAGTGATCGACGGCGGCAAAAACTGACCCCATGGATGAGCACCACGCACGGACGCAAAAACGGCGTCGCTCTGGGCAACTCTGGAGCACGTCGGTTCCCCCTCTCTGGCTTGGCGGCTGGGGAGGGGATTTTCACAAATTTTATTTTTTCACCCCAATTAGGCCATGATTGACAACTCAGTAGAACCCCGTAGGATGAATCTAAAATAGTGGAAGGGAAACTTCCGCTTTGAGCGAACAGCGGACATAGTTATTTTTTCTCCACGCAACTCAAGCAAGCACTTCATGGATAGTTAATGCAAATTATAGGGCTTTTAATATTTATCTTTATTGTATATGGACTTATGCAGTTCTGGGTATACAAGTGGGGAATTTCCAAATATGGAAAACTAAAAGCAAAAAACATTGCCAAAGTAATAGCATTCTTGATTCCTATTAGCATTGTAATCATTCGTGAGTTATCTGAACCTGATATTGAGTGGAACCCTATACTGCGGTCAGATGAAGCAATCATAGGTCTATGGGTTGATACTGGCGAAACATTAGATTTAAAACCTGATGGAACATTCGATTTCTATATCGATAGCAAGAAATATTCAGGAACGTGGAAAAGGAATGATTGGAATCTTTCACTGACCTCAAGCGGCTCATTTCCTTATTTTTATCTCAGAGTAATCGAACATAGTGGAAGTTATCACTTGGTTAAGGACACATACAATAAAGACCCTGACGCTTGGTTTTATCAAAACTCTTTATCTAAGAAAAAGAGCCCTTAACAGTTCAGTATAAGTTTACAACCATCAGATATATAACGTAAATTAACTAAAAGCCTATGGCGGCTATGAGCGATGAGCGGTCATTAAATGCTTAACTTGCAATGTATTCATAATCAAGGAATGAAATGAGAAAATTAAATCTGTGGGGGCTTTCAGGAGCGGCTCTTATAGTTCCCGAAACTACGGCAATTCATGTTGATAGTTCGAAAATTTCGGATTCATATGAAGCATGGGTTCACGTAATTGTTGAAGAAAATAACTTTAGTGACTTTAGCGGCTTTGGGGAGTTTAAGGGCGTCCTTACTTGGTGTAACAGCGATTAATTTCAAGTTTTTTATTGAGCGAGTTAGGGGCGTTCAGGATAACCCAAATGGGTGTTAAGTATTCGGATACAAATTGAGTAGTCACAGATTAAGGAGGATTCCATTGCTTAAATATAGTTTATTGCTGTTATATGTTTTTTGCACAGCTTCAGTAGCCTGCGGAAAAGAAGCCGAGTATTCTCCGATTCTTAGCTTAGGCGCGGTCAAAAAGAATTACACAGAACAATCCAAATTATTTATTCCTAACAAAGTTAACGATATGGAAATTGTATCTGTTTATTTTGAAATCGAAGAAAATAAAAATTTTCTATTGCCAATTCATTATTATGAGAATAATGAGTTTCCGCCATATCACAAAGATGGATATGTTACTGTGGTTTATAAAGTAGAACGTAAAAACTTGAGTAACATTAAAGTTCATGCTGCCTACAAGGACCCTGTTGGCCCAAATGGAGAGATAAGCTTTTGCATCCATGCCGAAAGTTTTACTTTATCCGAGTTAATCTAGTATGAGATATAGCGTTGCTCGATAGGACTCCTAACAGATCTTGCTGGTAACAACCTGATGTTAATCTATTGAAAAGGCGAATGTTTCAAAAGGGCGAATAAGGGTTATTCAGTTACCTAGGAAGATTGAATAAAAATATGGACGCGTTGAGTAAGCTTCAAGAAATATGCGCTCAAATAGGGCCTAATGAGCGATAAGCGGAAGTTGAATTTATAAATGAAAATTGTGTTTGTATTACTATCTTTGGTGTCATTAAGCGCACTTGCTAACGATGTTGTCTGGCGCAGTGATAAAAAGGCCCTAGCGTTTTGCGACAGTAAGGAATTCGAAGAAACGGTATGCTTTGTAGTGGTAAATAGCGTTTCCACGAATGTAAGTATTATCGAAAATAAAAACTTAGGTAAATTGGGGATAGCCCCCAAAAGTAAGTACGAAAAAGTCAAAACAACAGCATCTCAGTGGAAGCGTACTGGCGATGATGGAGATTTAGTCGTATTCAAAACACAGGCATGGAAAGATGGACAAAGATACACAACCGAAGGATTTGTTTTTGTCGATAGCCATGGAAAATACATTCACCAGTAATGTCGCAAAGAGCGATTTAGAGTCGTTCAGTTAATTTGATTTAAAAGGTTAAAAAAGGAAGTTTAAGTGAGAATCTTAGTATTAATCTCTCTAGTATTATTAGGAATATCTATGCCTACGCAAGCTAATTACCCTCAATGGCTTCAAACCCTTTTTGATGAGCTTGGCCAAGAAACCATGTCAAAACCTGGGCACGAACTAACTGGGGATGAACTATTTCAAATCTATCATCTAACCAAAGACATCAATGGCGCAGATGATGGAGTGTTTCCGATGATTGAAACATACGGAGAAAAGGTTCGTCCGATTTTAGTCGTAAAGTTGAAAAATACTGACACTTCATCAGAAGAAAGAGAGACAGCTACTGAAATTATCGAAATATTTTTTCGTGAAGACAGTGAGTTACTGACTCTGCTTGAAGCGATATAAAATTATTTTCAAATAAATTTGTATGACTCTGTTGAGCGATTTACTGCCACTCGACTTGAGTCAAAACAATAAACTTTAATATGCCTATGAATAGTCAAATACTCTTAGCTCTTTTAACATTTGCCGCAGCCATAATAAGCTTTGGTGTGTTCATGTATTCATACGCAAAACTTAAGGTAGAGCTATTAGGTAGTAACTCAGTGGTGTCAGTTCGAAAAGGTTTTGAATACCATGATCAATTCATTGGCATACTCTTTGGTAACCCAAAAAATTTTCCTATTTACAAAAAAAGTGCAAATAAGCTTGCTCAAGGTTATAAATTAACCTTTAAAATTTTTTTAATTTTGTTTCTATTGTGCCTTATTCAATTTGTACTAATTGTAAAAAGCATATAACCAGAGGCTATGGCGTTAACACATCAAAACTAGCGTATATTAGCAATTGCTAACGGACCGTTCCTGGCACATAAGAGACATTCACGCCTCCCCCCAGAAAGCCTACCTGACAGCCCAATTCTCACCCCGATTCACCCCCGAACTCCCTCAAGCGGCTTCCAAACTGATCCACCTGCGGCAAATCTTGCCTTTCTCCTGGCTCCCCTACTTCGACTCCCGGACGGCTCCGACTTGGGCCACTCTGGCGAACTGGTGAAAAGGGGCTGCTGGAGGGGTGTGGGGATGGAGCTTAGGCAAACAATTTTCCCGACCGACGAACCCCCGCTCAAGTGGTGGGGGTGGGAGGGACTAGGGGAAATTAGTTTTTTAGAAATACCAAGTCTGGAATTCAGCTTTTACTAGCTACTCTAATTCTATTTTTCATTTTTGCTCCCCTCCCTACCCCCTGCTTCCCTTTTATTAATTAGTTTTTTATTTATTAATATTTATATAAAGAAGTAGGTTATTAATAGCTAGATGATATTTATCTATTAGCTTTATGTTTAAGCGAGTAATTAAGATAGCTGTAATGAAATAATGTCATTTTGTTTAAATTTATAGGGTTGGCTCTATACGTTCTTTTGTCGCTTTTGGAGCCGAAGAAGCTAAGAGTTCATTTTGTTGCTCTAGCTTATTTCTTATTTGCTTTAATGTTTCGTAGATAGCTAAAAACAAGCAAATCACTCCCCATAACGCACACAGGCCGAAAACTACAGTAAGGTTTTTGATGAGTTGTTCTGGTCTTTGAATTAAAGCCCAAATAATTGCGGTAAGGCCAACGGCTCCTAATAAGGCTAGTAAAGCAGATAGGCAGTTTGCGAAAAATTGATTGATAGTCATAGTTATGTCCCTTTATTGTTGACTTCTAATTCCGTTTATTCTTTAGATGTGTAGCATGATAACAAGTTAACTTAGTGAAAAGTAGAAAGGCTACTAATTGAAATTACCTCTAAGGAAGAGTCTGTTGAGAAACTGGCTGCATCATCTAAAAACTTCCCCGTTCCTGCTCCCCCACCCACCCCACGGGCTCGGTTCGGTGAATGCTCGGGGTTCGGGAGATTTTTCCCATAGAAATCTTGGAGTTACTATAAAGGTTCAAAGCAGGGGGACGTCATAGTTCGGTATAGGGTCGGAACCGGTCAGGCAAGCATCAGCAACAACGAAAAAACCATCAATTTCATCAAGATGATAGTGCATTGGGGTGTTCACCTGGTCTCGCTCTCAATAACCCGAACCAGATCCCCAGTTCAAGTCTGGAAGGCCCACCATTCTCTAAATATCAAAATAAAAAAGAAAGCTACAACCAATTCGCTACCATCAAAACATATAGACGCCTGAATTCACTGAAAAATGGGCAATCTATCGATCACAACTGTACAAAGCTTTGCAAATTGTTACAGATTGGCTAGCCGAACTAAGAGATACTTTTTTCGAAAAAGGCTCACCCGTTGCTAGTATATCCGTTGGTTTTTATCTGCTCTGACAATCCCGCTAAACGTACCTAGACTCATCTAGCGCATCAAGCAGAGCTGAATGGATCTATTAATTTTGTACTGCAGTATGACGAGAACCCAGCCTTTTTCTGTTTTTAAATCGATAAAATAATTTTTATAATTCCTTTTAAAGGTGGTTTATGCGTATTAAATTTAAGCAAACAATAATAATATTGTTTTTAGTTTCATTTCTCTGTGCTTGCTCAAAAGATGATGAAGTTAGCACAGATGAAGACAGTAGCTCTATCGTTCAAAAACCGGACTCCTTTTCATTCGCGGCGCGAAACGACCAGCCTCGAAATACCCTAATTTCATCCGATAGCATTACGATATCTGGCATAACATCTAAAGCCGAGGTGAATGTTGGTAATGGCGAGTATTCGATTAATCAAACAGCATTTACCAAGGACAAAGGATTCATTGAGAGTGGCGATACATTAGCCTTACGTATATTAAGCTCAAGCAACTACGGTGAAAAAACATCGACAACGATTAATATTGGAGGCGTACAAGCGAGTTTTGAGGTAACAACTGAAAACGAGTCGCAAGATTCCGTACCTGAACCTTTTCGCTTTATCGACGCCACTGAACAAACCCCATCTTCACAGACAACTTCAAATAGCATCACGGTTACGGGTATCAATACAGCGACACCAATCAGGATTGTTGGCGGTGAATATAAGGTTAATGGCGGCGCATTTGTATCAACAAAGGGCACGGTAAATAATGGTGATAAAGTAAAAGTGCGAGTACAGAACTCCGCTGACTTTAACTCTACCGTTGCAGCCACATTATTCATTGGCGATGTCAGCGCTGATTTTCGCTCTACAACTGGCGATGAAGCAACAGAAGTTGCCAGCCTGCCGTTTCAAGGATTTGTAGGAAATACGACTGGCGGTGCTGGCGGACAGGTAATTAAAGTTACCAATTTAAATGCTAGCGGCCCGGGAAGTTTGCAAGATGCGATTGACCAACCAGGTGCGCGTATTGTCGTGTTCGATGTTTCCGGCGTTATCGATGGCGACATAACCATTAACCATGGTGATTTAACGATTGCAGGCCAAACGGCACCAGGCACCGAAGGTGTTACGCTCCATGGTCACCTTTACACGCGCTATATTCGTGACCCTGATAATAGTTTTGGGAACATTATTGTCCAACATATTAGAGTACGCCCGCCATTAGGGAGAAAGTCTCAACAAGATCATGATGCTATTCAATTTTCATCGAATAATCATATTATCCTTGATCACGTGAGCGTATCGCACGCTAGTGATGAAAATATTGATTTCTATACCGGTGCTAAAAACATCACGGTACAGTGGTCGGTTATCAGTTTCCCTCGAGAGACGGAAACCCACAAAAAAGGAAATGGCTTACTTAATGGTCCTGACGGCGGTCTAATTGCCGTACACCATAACTTATTCGCACACAATCGAAGACGAGCGCCAGCCATTGCTTACGGGCCAGCAGATATCCGTAATAACGTTGTTTACAATAGTAAGGAAGCAACCGTACACCACAACCCTGCAGATGGTGAATTCAACATCATTGGTAACTATTACATTGACGGTCCAAGTGAAACCTTATTGCCAATTTGGTTAGACCCTGAAAATTCAAACCCGCAGTTAAGTTATTATTCCTTTGATAATTATGTTGAAGACCCGAATAAACCTTACACAGGTACGTTTAGCAACCCTTTTCAGGAATTGACGAATTACAATTTTTATTTAAAAGGTGTAGTCACTGCCGATATGTTTGATAACGAACAGCCTATCGATTTCAGCAAGTTACCAGGTTATGAGCCAATCACGACCGATAGCTCAGCGACAGCCTATCAAAGAGTGTTGAAGTGCGCGGGGGCGTTCCCAAGAGATGCCCTAGATACCAAAGCGATAAACGATGTTATGGATAGAACCGGCAAGTACAACGGTAATAAAGATCCCGACCTGTTTTTGGGGTCAACATCTCGCGATATCGGTATCGAAGACAGCGATAACGATGGTATGTTAAACACATTTGAACAAGAAAATAGTCTGGATCCCAATGACCCCAATGACATTCACACCATCCTTAGTGGCGGACCTTCAGCAATTGAATTGTTTTTAGAACAACGAGCTATTGAAATAATGGGAAATGCAGAAGAATGCTTTGAATAAAGCAACTCAAGAAGAGCCGAATTATTCGGCTCTTTCTATAAGTGAAGCTCAATAAATCCGTTATAAATTCAAAAGGCCTCTTAGCTACTACACCTCTTAATGTTGCGAAGGAATATCGCGATGGCAGGTAAAAAGAAGAGCACAAACGAAGGCGTTTCTAAAATTGACGTAGGAAACTTAATGCTTTCGGCGTAAATAGCTCTTAAATAAATATCGGAGTATTCATCATCCACAAACGTAAATTGAAACGGGTGAATATTGTAATTCCAATGAACATAAGGATTGGTGCTCCATATCGATCTCAACCGCCAAGCGCCCCACGTGCCCTCGACTGTATACAAGTCCAAAGATGCATTACCAATATCATTGATAGGATTATCGAAAAATAAAGTTAATCTTTCGAATTCCAAAGGCATCCCTCGATAGGAAAATGAAATCACCAATCCTCGCTTCAGACTTGTATCAGCGGAACCGGTACAATACTGTTGAAGGCAATTCCCCAATCCCACACCAGATTTAATCCACAAATCGTAGTTACGTTTAGAGCTAATGGTCACATTAAAATCAGAAATTCCCATTAGATCTGTAAAAAGAACTTCAGGCCCTAGAGGCCTTTCTTGCTTATCGCCAGATTCGCTAAAATCGATAATAGCTATCAGCTCTGCTCGAGCAACGGTAGAACAAATCAGGCATAGGCTCACTGTTATAAGTCGCATAAGGCGAAAAACCCACAATTGCTTAGCCATTCGCTTATACCTTCATGTATTTCGATTGCCCTGGTTTCCGCGTAAGCAAAAGCGAAACAGATACTAGAGCGAGTATTAATGTATTAGATTCTGGTACTGATTCCGGAGCGGGAGCGGAGAAGTTAAATATGTTGACATCCGGACGAGAAAGGAATGTAAGGTCTGAAAAAACAGTAAACCCAAATTTATCACCCGCTTCTACAGTAATAGTTACTGAACCTTCTTGGCCTTCTAAATAATCGTAATATTGTTGATAGTCATAATTGATATCAGGGTCGGCAGCCAAATGAAAGAATGTACCGTTTAACAGATAGCCAAATGGCTCCAATCTTATTTCAAGTTCGTCCCCAGATACATAGTAATTCCAGTCGAATGAAATCGTCCCATTCATGGGTATAATAATTTCAATTCTAGCAAATGAATCCCCGCCACCTACTAATGAGCCAACTACAGAACTTCCGCCAGTCAACCCGATTTGTTCTGAATTTATACCTACACTAGGAGGGTTTGAGAATCCTGAATAATCTTCATAAACATCAAGGTAGTCATCTATATAGGTTTCAACCTCCCAGTTGTTTTCATCATAATAATCAACAAAACCGTTTATCTGGGCTGCATTGGCACTGAGACTTGAAGTGAATAGTAGAAAAACGCAAGTAAACGTAGTTATTAATTTCATGGAGGTTACCTTTAATTGGCTATAACCGTATGCCGAGTCTCCCTTTTCCAACAACCAGAAATCAATTTTCACATGCGTGTACGGATTTTGAATTTAAACATAGTCGTAGTTTATGAACAGTATGAATACTCAAACTACGAGAACTTTACTACTGCGTTCGGGTGTGTTTTTGCAACATTCAAGCCAATTAAAAAACGTCATTTAATTTAGATAGTTAGAAAAAAATGAAGATATCAGTAGTAAAAAATCATGACAGTTAGCTAATGATAAATTGCAGTACAGACAAACTGTGTTGCGCACTTTTGTTTATTTTTAATTTGCCTAGCCAGAAGATTGTTTGGGAATGAGTCGCCATTCACTCACAGCAATTTTGGTCAACCGCATCCCCCTACGACAAACCAAAGAAGTTTAGGTTCGAAAGCGGTTCGGTCTGTATCAGCGACAATGAAAAAGCCATCGTTTATTCTATGCAAAAAGAATAAGCTAAATCTGCCTAGGAAAGTGTGGGCAATCCATTGGTCGATTCAGTATAAAGTAAATATTTAATTTAATGCGAGCAACAGTGCTGTGTTCCGCTTCATGGGAAACAGTGTGCATTACATGGATCGGTTGTTATCCGTAAGGGCTGGTATTTTGGGAAGCGCATAATGTATCGCAGTCGATAAACTAAATATTTTTCAGTTTCTCCTATTAGCTTCAACTACGTTTGCTTTGCAAAATAAACTGAGAGGCATAATGATATTGGCCACTACAATGCTGTTTTAATTGTATAACCAATATCATTGATTCGGATAAAAACAGCTAAATTAAATAAGCCCGCCAACGCATATTGATTGACAGGCCTTTAATGGTGAATCGAGTACATCCGCTTTAAACTGAATATCCTCAGAATATCTAGCCCCAGGCTGGGCTGCAAAGCAATGCCAGTGATGACAGGTAGCCAATTGCCCAGGCAATAGAGCGAATTGTGGCGATATTTTTTATGTATAAAACCAAAAATAGCACTCTGGCAATCACATAGGCGATAGCCAATATACTGACCAGACTCGATGTTACGTCGCTAACACTGGCGACAAGGACGCCTGCAGCAAATAACGGGAAACTCTCTATCTGATTTTGATGGCCAGCGAGTGCTCGCTTGCCCCAACCGGATAAGGCGGCCTGTTGCTCTCTAGGGTTTTTGTTATCGTAACCGCCTGCACATTGTGCCTGAGCTTTTACAAGAGGCGCTTTTGATAAAGCATGAAGTAAACCGGCGATAAAAAGACACCAGAGTTCGATGGTCATATTAATTTCCTTATTGCGAATTTCAGGGCAATTTAGTTCAAACTGATTGTTTATGTGTTCACTAGGTAACATAAATAAATCTTGGTGAACATTGTATCGTCAGTCACCGAGGATTACCTATTTCTTTTATTGGATGGGAATTTCCTAGACGCTCTAATCAGGGCGTTTTCTGTAGCAGGAATTGGGAGTTTCCTCAAAAATGAGCAAGGTCCATTAGGCATTAATCCCAAATATCGCCCAACTAGTCGCAAATCAAACAAGGAAAAGCCCATTTTCTTGACTATCTCTCTCGTAACCCTTAAAACAAATGAACAAAATATTAACAAAGTTCGTATTGCTAGAATTGAGCAAACAGACTTTACCTAGGTTATCGAATGTTATTGATTACAATAAGTTAGAAAGATGCAGCATTTTTTAAAAACAGAAAAGAAGCAAACAAACTGTTGGTACCGGACCCAGTCAATGAGATTGGCCGCGTTGCTAGTTTTTATATTGTCATTCATAGGGGTAAGCAATGCATTTGAAAATACTACAGCAACCGGCCCCCACATCGAAGTTTCCCTTCATAGTGAAAATCAAATTTGGCATCCGGGTAGTGAACAATGGATTGGTATTTTATTAGCGCCTGAACCTGAGTGGCACACCTACTGGCAAAACCCTGGCGATTCAGGGGAAGCACCCAGCATCAATTGGTCCAGTGATGCCAATTTGGGCTTTGGTGATATTCAATGGCCGATACCCAAAGCCATTCCTGTCGCCCACCTGGTCAATTACGGCTATGAAGGCGCCAATCTGTTGATGGTGCCGGTACAGGTTCCTGAAAACCTCAATCAGGAAAACATTACCATAGAAGCGTCCTTATCCTGGTTAGTCTGTAAAGAAGACTGTATTCCTGGTTGGGCAGACCTTAAATTTACCTTGCCGGTGTCGACACAAAGTCAGCCATCCGACTCAAAACGCCTGTTTGAAGAACAACGTAAAACCCTGCCTGACGCACAATTACTCAATGGCAAATTTGAAGTTACTGAGCAACATATAACAGTAGAGTTTGAACCACCTGTTTCATCGAACTGGACCTTGTTTCCGTTGCGATCTGATGTCGTGCAGCACAATCAACCACAACAACAAGTGAGCGATAATAAACAGGTTACCAGCGTCATCCCTGTGTCGGATTATTTTATCGCAAACAACGATTCCTTGCGCTTCTTGATAAGCGACGGTAATACCGCCTATTACCTTACCGCAAATGCCAATGCTATCGGCCCGGTTAACTCGGACGATTTCAACCTGTGGTTGTTGGTTGCTATGGCGTTTGTCGGAGGCTTGATCCTCAATATCATGCCCTGTGTATTACCAGTATTGTCCTTCAAAGCCCTATCTTTATCGGACACCCATATGTCACTGACGAAAAAGCTTGGTTACCTGGCCGGTGTACTATTCAGCTTTAACGTCTTTGCCGCCATGATTATCGCCATGAAAGAATCAGGAAGTGCGGTAGGCTGGGGATTTCACATGCAAGAACCCGGCGTTATCGTCGCCTTGAGCTTTTTGTTTGTCTATATCACCTTATCGCTCTTGGATATCGGCCCTACCGGTGCCAAATTTTCAGGAATTGGCCAATCGCTGATCAAAGGAGATAATTTTACCAGCCAGTTTTTCACCGGCGTACTGGCAGCAGTTGTCGCATCACCTTGCACTGCGCCATTTATGGCTGCAGCTCTTGGCATTGCCCTACTCAGTGATAATTTTACCGCGATCGTCATTTTTAATGCGCTGGCGTTAGGTTTTGCTCTGCCAATGACATTGTTAATGCTGTCTAAATTCTTTCGTCAGTGGTTACCGAAACCGGGCGAGTGGATGAATCAGTTTAAAATCTTTCTCACCTTTCCAATGCTGGCTACCGTGGTCTGGTTAGTCTGGGTATTTTTAGGGCAAAGTAATTCCAGCGCCCAGTTTGCTCTGATGATTGCCTTGTTACTCTTTGCTCTGCTGCTTTGGCTTGCTTCCATTAGCAAAGGCATAATGCAAGGGTTATTGCAATTAAGTGCCGTTTCGTTTTTAGTAATTTGTGTATATCTGAGTACCTCAGTAACACCATCGGCATCCATCAATGATGCAAATCAAGCGAGTTATAAGCAAGTTTATACAACTGAATCGCTACAATCGCTAAGGCGCGAAGATCAGGTGGTATTGGTAAATATGACCGCCGACTGGTGCATCACTTGTAAAGTGAACGAACAAGTTGCCTTTGCGGATCAAGAGGTGCAGGCCGCTCTGCAATCGGAATCTGTCAACTATCTGGTTGGCGACTGGACCAATAAAAATGGCGAAATACTTAATTTTTTACAGCAATACCAACGTTCAGGTGTCCCGTTATATGTCATATATGCAGGAGACACTTACGAGAAAGTATTGCCGCAAATACTCACGGCCGACATGGTAATTGAGGCCATTAATCAAGCAAAAAAGGAAATCGATCATGGTTAAACACAGTGCGATTTTGACAGTAATCCTGTCACTTGCGTTATCCTTATCTGTTCATGCCAATGTTAAAGTGGATCAACCAGCCCCTGATTTTGAGCTGGTCAATGAAGCAGGGAATACGGTTAAGTTAAGCGACTATCAAGGTAAGTATGTGGTACTTGAATGGACCAACCATTTGTGTCCGTATGTGCAAAAACACTATGACAGCGGCAATATGCCGCAACTGCAAAGCAAATATACTCAAAAAGATGTGATCTGGCTGCAGGTGATTTCTTCTGCTGAAGGCAAACAAGGTCACGTTGACGCCGAAAAGGCCATGGCACTAAATGCAGAGCGCAAAGCGTCACCAACCCATATTCTGTTCGACTCCGAAGGTGAAGTAGGCAAGCTATATCGCGCGAAAACCACTCCTCATATGTACATTATTAACCCCGAAGGGGATCTAAAATACGCTGGTGCGATTGATAGTATCAAGTCGGCAAATCCAGCCGATATCGACAAAGCCACCAACTATTTGGACGTAAGTTTAACGTCATTAATGGCCGGCGAAGAAATCGAAAACAAACTTACCGCACCTTACGGATGCTCGGTAAAATACAAAAGTTAAGCGTTTAACAATTACAAATATAAGGCGATAGTTCAGTGACTATCGCCTTTTGCCCAACGCATTGCCATCGCCGCAAATTGCATCCTATAACGCCCTAGCAACAAACAATACCGCCTTAAATTTGTCTTCTCACATTGACGTGCTAAATTTAAAGGATAAAACAATAAAAAGTCGGTATTGCATTAATGATTAATAGTAAAATCATAAGGATATGGTTGGCAGTTGCTACAATTGCCGCGTCTTTGTTGCCCCTGTTCTGTCGGGCTGAAATTCCCAAATCCCCTATTCCTTTTTACATCGGTACTGGCGTTGGTTCGAGCAGTTACGATTACCCCAACAATGATCTCGAATCTCGTAGTATCGACAAATCTGGATTTTACTATCAACTGTTCGCAGGTTACCCAATTAATAAATACTTTGCCATCGAGGCCGGTTTTGCTGACTTGAGTAAGCTCGAAGAAGTGATTAAACAGGAATTCCCTGGGACAACCGACAAAAATGTCAATCTATATCGCAGCTCAATTCAGGATAATTACGGTTTTCGCCTGGGCGTAAAAGCCTCTTTGCCATTAACTAGCCATTTCGCTCTTTATGGAAAAGCGAGTTTTTTCAATTGGCATTCAACCATAGATCAAAAGCTCACAATCAATTACTACGATCCCGCCATTGCTGATGTGAATCAATCGGAATCCTATTCCGATAGCGGTACCGATGGACACTATGCCATAGGTATTCAAGGTACAAAGGAGCGTTTGAGTATTTTTATTGAGCATGAATTGTACCAAACCGAAATTGAAAATATTTACGGAGTCAATCTGGGTGTTTCTTACCGCTTCTAGCCCTTTGTTAGTTGCCATCTAGAACACAGCTTTTTATTGCTAATGACCATATTTTAAGCAAACGCTCTTTGTTCGCGGGTATTTGCTTGCCTACCTGAAATGACTTATTTACTATGCTCAAACCGTGCTCACTATCGAGTATGGTAATCGCCCCCGCCCGTTCTTATTCCCTGACTCATGGTATTGTTGCCGTAGGCTGGGTTAAATAAGCATTTTTACAATAACAATCTGTGGTTTTTTCTATGAATAAATTCTGTATACGTCTTATTTCGGCACTCGCTTTCCTGTTACCGATTGCCGCTCATGCAAATGTACAACTTGGTTTGGGTATCGATAAAGGCTTGGGGATATCTGCGCAAATTGATAACGTCCAGTTATTTGCCGGTGACGATGGCGTGAGTCTTGATTATAAATTTCAGCAAGGAAACTTTAAGAAAAATGCTCCATTAAGTTGGTATCTTGCGGGTGGCGCCTATGCGGGTGAGAACGATTATGGCTTGCGTATACCTTTTGGTATTAAATTGCATTTTGCCAAAGGCTGGCATGTATATGGTCAATTAGCACCGCAGTTAGAAATGCACGACAATGATAATCGCGACGACGATGATGATATCAAGTTTGGCTTAAGTAGTGCGATTGGTGTTCGCTACAGCTTCTAACGATAGCCATTGCTACTTCGATTTCAACGACAGAAAAGGGCGCTAATGCGCCCTTTTTTTTGTACCGTCGACAATCTCGGCTAAAATCGAAAGCCAATCGATAAAGAAGAATTTACCGCCGTTGCATCGATCCCTGCGAAATCTTCATAATCGCCGGTGGAACGCAACCCTAACGTCAGATCTAAAGTCACGGCAGGCCAATGATAACCAATACCGCCATTTAACTGAAAACCTGAAAAGCTTTCATCAAAGTCAAAACCGCTGATGTCCCACGTTTCCCGGTAGGCACCGCCGCCGATATAGGCTTTAAATCCGTCGTTTAACAAGCCGGTACCAAAATAACCGACCAAATCAAAACCACTATTTTCTAGATCTGACCAGTCATCATGTTCCAATGAATAATAGGTAAGTTTTCCTGCAAAGTTATCATTGATTGCATAACTGGCATTTAGCTGAAATCCAGAAAAGTCATCATCATCGAAATCTGAGTCATCTGCGCTGACAACCAACGCATAACTACCGATACCGAGCGAAAAATGTTTTGGGTTTGTTAGCTGTTCTGCACTTGCCGACTGTGCGAATAAAAGCGTAGAGATGCCTAGGGCATAGATCCCTGCTTTGAATTGATTCATCCTGAAAAGTCCTTATAAAACATAAACTAAAGGGAACAATATTAAACGCTTTTCTTCCATGTAAGTAAAGAAAATAAACCAACAGTGCTGTAACTTTCCCCCGCTCGAAAATGGGTAATTATTTCCCTCTTGTTTTACGCGACAAGGTTGTTAGAATATTTTTTCATTATAAAAAGGAGTCGTTATGACAACTGAAGTCACACAAGTAAATGAAGACAATGTTTTTCAGGCGCCACAAGCCGAACTCACCAACAATTCTACAGACAAACCCATTTTAGAATTCCCTCGCTTTTCAGCTTGGTGGGTAGCGTTGTTGGCCATTTTTACCTTTGGTATTTACACATTTTTCTGGTTATACAACCGTTCTGTTAAGGCTAATGCTTATAGTAAACAACGCAAAGCCGTTCTGCCTGCAGTATACGCCGTTATCGGCTCTACACTCGTAATGTGGTTCGGGCCATTTTTAATTGCCAATGAAGAAACCATGTCAATAGTAACAATACTAACCTATTTGGTTTACATTCCTGCCTGGTTAGTTGCGATTTTCTCTCTTCGGGGTGCGGTTCGTGATGTGATCAATCAAAGCTCTGATCATGAAGTTCATTTAGGAGGCGTTATGACCTTCTTCTTCAGCTCAATTTATATTCAATATAAAATAAATGAAGCTATAGACACTCAGTCTTAATCTTAAGCTAAAAAACACCTGCTAAGCAGGTGTTTTCTTTATAACATACCACTGTGTTTAACACTTAAATACGTGTTTATCACATGGGGTAACAGGCGTTCTGGCGAACATTCCACACAGATAATACCTTCTTTTGTCATCCGCTTTAAATGCGCCTGATAGCGGTTTTTAATCTCGATAGCCGAGCAATAACGGTCTGCATCCGATATATGGGTAATGTCACGATTTATCGCCTTGGCAAGCGCCTGATTCTCAATATTTACCAAAGCCACGAGATGATGACGTTGTAAACGCTTTAACGCCGGCAACAGAGCCTTAGCATTTTGATCATCAATGGTTGTCACCATTAAAACCAACGAACGTTTGCTGTTTTTCTGCAATAAATCACTGACCGCCTGCTGATAATCACCGTAACTTTGATCGGGATAAAGATCATAAAAATGATTCATAACCCGCGATACATTTTGTTCCCCTTTCACCGCTTCCAACCAACGTTCCTGTTGATTAAAACTCTGCATACTAAACCAGTCACCTTGTTTTAGTACCGTGTGACTTAACATCAACAGTGCATTCAGTGCCGCATCGAAATGGCTACCTGTTTCGGTTTCGATGTTCATCTGCTGCCCAGCATCAAGCATTACGATAATATGCTGATTTTGTTCTTCCTGATATTCACGAGCAATCAGCTTTTGCAGTTTACTCGAAGATTTCCAATCGATCTGTCGAACTGAATCTCCCTGGCGGTACTCTCGCAAATGATTAAACTCGGTTCCCTGCCCCCGTTTGCGCATGATTTTTAAACCATTAATTGGCAGATTACTGATCCCCTTTAAACTGTGTTGCTGGTTGACCCGACGAAAGTCTGGATACACTTTCACCTGCTCGGCATTATTGTCTAGCCAGAGGATTTGCCAAAGCCCTAATATCGAACGAACACAATATTCAGTATCACCAACCCGGTGATCGCCCCTTTGATTAGGCTTGATTCGATAGGTTAATTTGGTACGTTGTTTTGCCCCAATGTATTGAAACTCTTGTTTATGTTGAACACTGATACTGCTATCTAAATGGTCACGAACCTGAAAATAGATACCGTTGTTCATCTGATTTTCCAGAGTGAGCTCTATATCGTACCATCGTTGAAAACTTAAGTTATTTGGGAGTTTACGAGTAACCTTTAGTAGAGGCGCATGTCGACTCACCCAATAATCAAAGCCAATTATGGTAAGCAAAGCAATGGCAATCGGAACAGAGTACAGTTCCAACGTTTTGGATTCCTCAACAAAAATTAAGGTTAAAACGAGAAGTGCAACCACCAGAGCACCACCTTGAATCAGCCTTAGTTCGGGGCGGATACCGCTCAGTTTCATAGCCGTGGTGCTTCCACACTCGCAAGAATTTCGTCGATGACCTGATTTTTATCTACACCTTCAAGCTCCAAATCAGCGGACAATATTAATCGGTGGCGCAATACATTAGGGGCAACAATCTTTATATCATGAGGGACAACATAATCGCGATTATTCATTAATGCATTTACTTTGGCAGCTTTAATTAAATTGATACTGCCGCGCAAGCCTGCACCATGCAATACGCCATGCCAACTGCGGGATTTGCGAACGATTTCAACCGCATAATCATAGAGCTGCTCATCCACAAGAACATTGCTAACCAAAGCCTTTATTTGTTCAATTTCCTTTGGAGAAATGACCTTTTGCAAAGACGCTACATTTTGTTCGTTTGACTGTGGCAGTGTATTTAGCTTAAGCAATGAGACTTCATCTTCGATGGCAGGAAAATCCACTTCGATTTTCATCATAAAGCGATCCAATTCTGCTTCAGGTAAAGGGTAGGTTCCTTCCTGGTCCAGTGGGTTTTGTGTTGCCAAAACAATAAAAGGCGATTCTATTTTATGGGTGTCACCATCAAGAGTAATTTGTTGCTCTTGCATTACCTCAAGCAAAGCAGACTGAGTTTTCGCCGGTGCCCGGTTAATCTCATCTGCGAGCAATACATTGGTAAAAGCAGGACCTTTTTTGGTGGTAAATTCGCCCTGTTTCATGTCATATAAACTGTGACCAAGTACGTCCGATGGCATTAAATCAGGTGTAAACTGCACGCGCGCAAAGTCTACATCGAGACATTGTGCAATGGCTCTTACCAACAGGGTTTTACCAAGACCTGGGACACCTTCGAGTAATATATGCCCACCAGAAAATAGCGTTGTTAACACATTTTCAATGACCAAGTCCTGACCAATCAGGACCTTTGAAATTTGCGACTTAACCGCAACGATTGACTGATGAGCTTGTTCTACAGTTAGCTCTTCACTGATCACCTGACTCATAATTTTTCCTTTAAACTTTTAAATTCTTTTGTATACCGAACCCTGCCAACATCGTCCTGGGGTACCGTAATCGTTAATAATTGTTCAATGCTTTGTTCTGACTCACCGGTAATTTCGCTAAGGATTTTGACTTTACGTTCATTTGGCAACTGACCAAATCCTGGCATTCTTGCTTCTAATTTCCCGTCTATATCCGCAACTAATGCCTTATGCAAAGTCTCACCTTGATCATGTTTGATAAGAAAACGACTCATCGCCTGCAGATGGTTATTAAATAAAGAGTCACCTTGTCCAATAAGCCCTTCAATGGAACCGAAGCGCACCAATCCGCGCCAAATAATTAGCAGTAACACCAGTAGAAAAGTCATTACTATCAACCAAGAACGCTGCCAAATACGTTCGAACCAACTAGGAGAATAAAGGCTAGGCAAATAAAATACGCGTTCATTCGTTGCGGTTAACCAATTCAGGAATTGGCCATGGTCTAAATGAATCAATCCGTTGTTGCGTATCAAATCCAGGTTAGCGATGAATGTGATATATCCACCTTGATATGGAAAGTCGCATATCAGAGCATCCTCATACTCTTCGTCGGAAAATGCATCACCCTCACAACCGCGAATTCTGAAACGGGAAAACATTGCCAACGACATATCGTAAGATTTCAATGAGATAGTAAGGTTTGCCTGAGGCTCGTTTTGTATTGATAACCGCTGGTAAGGCTCGAAGTCTTCTAGTTCTACAATTTGGATCCCGGCTTCTCGCAACAACGCATTGTCATCTATCTCGTCTGCAACCCGGGTGCCTGAGACTTCATAGACTAAGTGGCCACCACTACGAACCCAATCAAGTAGATAATCATCAACATTAGGATATTCCAGCATACTAATTTCGTTGATGATTAACGTACTTTCATCAATAAGTTTTA
The DNA here is from genome assembly GCF_005843925.1 of Thalassotalea litorea. Classification (GTDB taxonomy): domain Bacteria; phylum Pseudomonadota; class Gammaproteobacteria; order Enterobacterales; family Alteromonadaceae; genus Thalassotalea_A; species Thalassotalea_A litorea_A. The sequence goes on along the minus strand of NZ_VCBC01000003.1, from coordinate 191,424 downwards.
CGCGAGTATGATCAATAAAGTCTTTCTGAGAGGCTAATGTTGTTAATTTTTTATCTTGAGATTTCAGATACAGATTTGCAGCCAATAGAGGATCTTTGCGTGCCTCGTCGTTCAATCCAACGATCACTTCTTCTTGAATCCAATCCAAAGAGTAAATATAGGCTCCCAGCAATCCTAAAGACAGCACCAATATTGCGATTAAGCCATTAGTTTTCATAGTTCACCTGGGGAATTGGAAGCTGATCAATGACATCAATCAATGACAATATCTCTGTCGTGTCGATTTCTCGATGTGCCCAGGCTTTTGCCATCCAAAGGGCAAAGAGTTTTTGCATTGGCAGGAAAACTTGTGCTGAAAAATTTTGTTTTATCGCCGATTGACACTCTGGTTCTGTCATTGAATAAGTGAGTAAATCAGGCGCAGCAGTGCCGATGTAATCGAGGCCATATTTTAAAAGGTAAATCAGTGCCTGGCGATCATCGTCTTCGCCTAGGCTGTGCTTGGCCGCTGCCAGCAAATCATCGGGCCATTGCTGAGTCTCTATGTTTTCAAAAAATTCGGGAACCACCTGTGGATTTTTTTTCATTGGCGCTTTATTCGCACGCTGAGAAGGTACGGTTTCTTGTTGAGAGTAGATACCATAAAGGCGATAAACGACCCATAAAATAAACCAAAGAATGAGTCCATATAATAACCATTGGATCATGGGTGCAAGCAGAGATAACCAAGAAAACATTGAGAAAAAAGCCTCAAGCCATTGTGGCATGCTTGATTCTTCCTTGGTGTCGTCTTCACTAAGTTTGTAGATGTTTTTACGGTTAATCAGCTCGTTTTCTTCATAGATATTTTTAATCTCATTGCGGACCTGTAAACTTCTTTGCGACTTTTCATCGCCATTGATACCCGCCTTATTGGCTTGTTGTGTACTCTTATCGCTGCTGTCGTGATTTTCGGTTAATGGACTAGATAGTTCAGTATTTGTTGCTTGGGCCGCCTCAACGGGTTGTGGTAAAGCCGCTGTAAATATGCCCGCTGCAATCACGGCAATAGCCCACTGAGGAAGACGCAAACTTAAGCGTTTAAACCCAAGCTCCAGATCCCAGGCTTCAAGCTTAATACGGCTGTTCAGATACATCATAAAGCCACCACAGCTGAACCATGGGCCAATTAGAGAAACAACAACAACATAAATCCAAAACGAAATTTGTTCTTGTAACAATGATGATTCGCCATAGGGATCAAACATCTGCGATATCGGATCTTCATTGGGTAAAAAGAAGAACAAGCCCATATAGATGGCAAATATCAAGATCATCTCCAGATGCACCATAAAGAGCATCCACTGAGTTTGTTTGTTTTGCATCCTTCCGATTAATAAAGTCTTTCGCTTCTGGCGTGCTGTCCCAGTCAGTAATTCTAATTGTTCAACGCTTGCCAGATAGGCTCGGTTAGGGCTTAAGCGAAGCCAGGTTAGCATCGCAACAATATCGACGATTCTCAGTCGTTTCAGCACCTTTAAATTCGCTTTGGTTGAGGTATCCTGAGAAAATGTCTGTTTACTTAAAAAGTCCAGAAGTGGCCTTTCCATTAATGGCTTTAACCACCAAAAAATCAAACTCGCCACAACCGGTTCGAAAACTAAGAAAAGTACGAATGCTAAAGGCAATGCCTGAGCTAAATAGATTTTCCACATCGTCCAGAAATTGCCTCGATAAAACTGCAATGACAGGTCAAATACCTGCCAGGGAGTTCGAGGTCTGGGTACAAAGGCAAGGCGATTAATTTCCATATCGACAACCTCGATATAAGCGATGTAAAACCCAAAACCAACCAAGGCTACCGACGATATATTTTACGATCGAGGGAAGATCACTGCTGGACCAAAACGCTTCCACAAATGCTGCGATAAGCAACATAACAAAAGCACCACAGATTAATGGCAACACCGACATACCCGATTTTTTAATTGCCTCTTTACGGGCCAGAGTACCAGGATTTAAAATCGAGAAACCTATCTTACAACCCGCTGCACCTGCGATTACAATAGCCATCAATTCGAATGAGCCATGACCGATAACAAATGAAAAGAAAGGCTCCTCAAAACCCACATTTACGATGTGAGCACTTATGGCACCAAAATAGAAACTGTTGAACAACAGAGGGAATAAGGCGCCGACACCAAGAAGTGCCCCGCCACCAAACATCTGAAAGGCAATGCCGATATTATTGTAGACATAATAGCCAAACATCATTACATCTTGTCCGGCACTGCGGCTATCTGTTTGTACTGATCCCGCGGGGTCATACATAGATTCTAACTGATTCACCTGCATCGGGTCGATAAACCAATATATGTGCTGTGGTGCTATCAACACCCAAAGAAAAGCAAGTAACCCTAACCCCCAAAATGCCAATGTAGAAGCGACAATGTATTTACTATTTTCGTATAGCGCTCGGGGAAAGTCTTGAGTAAAAATCTTCAGTATGTGAACCAGACTAAAGCCATTGCTTTGATATAAATGCTGCTGTCCTTGTTGCACCAGCTGATTTAATCGTTCAATAAGTGCGGGAGAGTATTGACGGCTCCGAGCCAATGCCAAATCGGAACAGATTTGTCGAAATTGCTCGGGATAAACTGCAACCCAGTCTTTATCTGATGCATCAAACTGCGAGAATAATTGCCATCGCGCTTCATTTAATCGGACAAACTGATTTTGTTTCATACTTCTTGCCCCATGAAGTATTGCGCATAACGCTTTAACATAGTTACCGCTTCCTGATCTCGGCAATTAATGTTTTTTGCCAGTACGTTGGCAAGCTCATATTGACGGCCAACGGACAAACTGTCACAGCGCTCGGCAAAACCAATAATCAACTTTTGTTCTTCGGTGCTAAACGAAAATCCAGGCGCTAATGGCTCAATTTTCTGGTTAACCATTTGCAAGTCAGTTTGTTCGCAATAGATCACCATAGTTCCGGCCGCCCAATCTCCAATCCGTTTAAACTCTGAACCAAAGAACATGACAAGCATGCCAAGTGCATAAGCAAAAGGGAATGCATCCGCAGGTCGTAGGAGGTTTCTTAAGATGATTTGTTCGATTCTCGGTGGCAGGCCATTATCCTGAACCACCTGTAATTTGTAGCGTTTCTTACCGGGCGTTTGACCATTTTTCGCCTCAAAAAAAATATAATAGCCCCAGCTGACAATAAAAAATACGACCAGCATAAGCCCTTGGCCTGCATCTCCCAGGAAATTCAACACGAGTGAAAATATAAAGATAATTAACGCCCGGAACATAAAGTCCCAAAGGTAGGCGTAGGCTCTAACGGTAAGTCCCGCAGGCTGTAAGTTAATACTCACACCTTCGGGTAAACGCTTGTAGATTAGATTATCAAATCCCTGATACTGCATAGTACATTTTTATTATTTTTCTGAACGGAAAATAATGCGTTAAATATTACACAGATGCAAGAACCAGATGCGCGTTATGTCGCAATCTTCCGGGAAAGATGAAAACGCGACAAGGCAAGAGCGCAATTAATTCAATAGCGGGTGATCCGCGGGCAACTGATTACTGATCCATTTCACTAATCGCTTTTTCATATGGACTCCGTTTTCCTGATCCTCTGGCAGCGGTATGAGTAGCTTATCGTTGACTAGCAATCGATAGATGCATTCCACTTTTTGATCAAAAGAATCTGTCGCGCCAAAACTTTGATAGCCGCGATTTTTGGCATAGTTTTGACCAATAATTAACGCCTGTTTTAATAACTCTTTTTCATTTTTTACTTTCTTCAAGATAGGTTCCTTATTGTCTTTCCTGACAATCGATCTGCTCTTTTTGCCGGATACGATTTACAATCAAACCAAAACCAACTGCGACAATTGCCACACCTAATAAACTTTGTATCGATGCCGCTATTTTTACAAACCAAAAGTTTGGCGTTATGTCACCATAACCTAAGGTGGTAACGGTAACCACACTAAAATAGAAACATTCAAGAAAATACAAAGATCGTTTTTCTGAATTATATTGTGGGAGAAAGACATCCTCGAGATTGTGCACGGCTTGCCATTTTTGCGACGCAGAAGCTGGCTGACCATACTTCACCTCAATATCATCAACTAATTCGGAAACACCCATAAACATAGAGTGATTGATACCCACAAAACCACGAGTGTTATAGGGATATTCAATGTCCTGGAAATGTTTTGGTAACGTCTGATAATGGTGATATTCATTGACATAATGACGATAGTCCGCCAGCGAACTGATCAGATAATAGCCACTCGAAAAGACAATAATTGTCGATAAATACGTTGCCGCCAAATCCGCTAAAACGCGATTTTTAACATCCTGCTGAAACAGATAGATAAAGATATAAATCAAACGAGCAATCCAAATTAAAATCACGCCATAAAATAATAGATTTACCAGGTAGCTGATCCAGCCCGGCAAGCGTTCCTCTTCCTGACCATAAATCACCATGATTTCCAGACACAAGAGAAAAACGGCAGCAAGACATAACCCTGAGGACAGGATCTTAACCCAGGCGGGAATCGCTTTGCGGATCTTAGGTAACACCAATATCAGCCTATTTAACAAGCAAGTAATTTAAAGATTAGTTGTGAAAATGAGAATGAGCCATTGATTTTCTTGAGTTTTGCTCAGTTGTCTCCAACACTGAAAGAGTTACTATTTGAGAGTGCGTTGCAATGAATACCCCATCAGAAATAATCATTAGTGATCCGAGTCCAAAACTCAGTGATGTCGATTTCAGCGAAGGCATTATTGAAGATAAAAAAGCGTATCAAAAGCAATTAAGCCACTGGCAAAAACGATTGCTTGCGGTGCAACAGGCATACTTTCATCAAGGCCGCCGCGTTATCATCGTATTAGAAGGCTGGGATGCCAGTGGTAAAGGTGGCTTGATTCGTCGCATAACTGAACGACTCGATCCGCGTGGCTTTCGTGTATATCCCATTGCGGCTCCAACGAAGGATGAACAAGGTCGGCATTATTTGTATCGATTTCAAAAAGCCTTGCCACCACCCGGTCGTATCGCAATATTTGATCGGTCTTATTATGGTCGGGTACTGGTTGAACGAGTAGAAGGCTTTGCCAGCATTGATGAGTGGCAACGGGCCTATCAGGAAATCAATGAATTTGAACGTATGCTAACTGACGATGGAGTTCGCATCATCAAAGCATTCATTCATATTAGTAAAGACGAGCAGTTACAGCGTTTTAAAGAGCGTTTGGACAACCCGGTTAAGCGCTGGAAGCTGACCGAAGAAGATATTCGCAATCGCCAAAAGTGGTCGGCCTATGAACAAGCCACTAATGACATGTTTAAGCGAACGTCTACCAGCAATGCGCCCTGGCATTTAGTCAATGGCAATCACAAATGGTACGCACGAGTCTCAGCAATCAAAGGCCTGGTTCTGTTATTAGAGCAAGGTGTGGATACCACCCCGCCGCCAATTGATCCTGATATGCTCGAGTGGGCAAAACAACAACTTAGGTTTGAATAATTTGTCGCAATGCGTCACGATACCATTTACAGATAAAACGACTCAACGATTAGGGTAGTGAAATGTCTCTCGATAGAGAACCTGCTCATGTCCAACTTGCAGTAGATTTAATTCAGTTACTGGAAGAAAATAAGGTCGCCGCAGATACCGTGTTGGCAGCGCTGCCACTGGTTATTGCAGATTACCAAAACAAGTTGCGAGCCGAACAAGGCAATGAACGAAATAGCCAATAGGGTTTTTATTGGTTATGTTAACAATATCAAAGAATAATAATGTGATGAGATTATGGCAGGCTGGCTTTCGGGGCTAATAGGTTTATTAATATTTTTACCCACGGTTACATTTGCCAATAGCGGCAATATCTATAAATACACGTCTGAAGATGGCGTAGTGACCTTTTCCGATAAAGCTCCAGCGTCGACGCCCTATACCTTATATCGTTCCGAATGCTATGCCTGCAGCAACCATTCTCAAGTGAATTGGTATCGTACTCAGTTAAATACCGAGGATTATCGTCAGGAAATTATATCTGCCAGTGCCAAATATCTGGTCGATTCGGCGCTTGTTCGAGCTGTGATTCATGCCGAATCTCACTTTAATCACCAAGCCATATCCAAACAAGGCGCGCAGGGCCTGATGCAATTAATGCCTGCAACAGCAAAATCGCTGGGGGTAAAAAATGCTTTTATTGCCCGGGAAAACATCGAAGGTGGGGTACAGCATCTCGCCCGCTTGTTAAAAAAATATCGCGGCGATATCAAGCTGGCTACTGCCGCCTATAATGCCGGTGAAGGAAATGTCAGAAAATACGGCGGCATACCGCCTTTTACCGAAACAAAAAACTACGTTGAACGGGTACAGATCCTGCACCAAAGATACCGCAAAGCCAGAGCATAAAAGGATAAAAATCACTATGTTGTCTGCAATGGAAATTCAAACCAAGCTTAATCAATGCAACTGGCAAACGGAACGCCTGAACATTCGAAATTTCCAAGCTGGCGATTTAGCCGCGGAACTGGCACACAATAAAGATCCCAGAATCATGCGTTATATTGCCAATATTGAAGACGATGCGACACTTGAGAAGAAAGTGCGCGAATTCATGGAACCCTGGCAATGTGATGAGAAAACCTGGTTAGGATTGGCAGTGTGCTTGCGAGATGAACAAACGTTTATCGGCATCGTTTGTCTGCGAGTCGACTCTCTTGAATATGGGCGGGTGGAAATAGGCTATCGCTTACATCCCGATTACCATGGCAAAGGCTATGCATTGGAAGCCGCGAATAAACTGATAGATTGGCTATTTATGGAAGGTCAGGCAAATAAGATCCTCGCCCATTGCGTCACAGAAAATCATCCATCTTTCGGGTTAATGGAAAAGCTTGGGATGCAAAAAGAGGCGTGTCTGCGCCAGCATTCAACCCTAAACGGGCGCTGGCACGACGAATTCATTTACGGCCTTTTAAAAACCGAATGGCAATCGCAATCCATCTAGCGTTTGGCGATTAAATTGCCTTTGTATGGGCTTGCCTGGGGAAATACCTCGGCAATTTGCTGATCGCCTAGCTGCCAATGCTGAGACAGCATGGATGCTATCCAGGAAAAAGTATTTGAGGTTGGCGCCAGATCCCGACCTTCAAATAATTGCTCTTTCGACAATCCCGGCCACTTACCTAAAACCTGACCACCGGCTACCGCACCTCCGGCCATAAACATGCAACTTGCGGTGCCATGATCCGTCCCCAATGTGCCGTTTTCTTTTATCGTGCGTCCAAATTCGGTCGCCATCACTACCACGGTATTTTCCCAGTAGTCACCAAGGCTTTGCTGCAATGCTTTTAAGCCATCATTTAATTCCACTAAATGTTTGTGCTGACGACGTATTTCATAATTATGGGTGTCCCAGCCACCGACTTCGAGCATCGCACAATCCGTGCCTTGATCGTTTGCCAGAATACGACCACAAGATTGGGCTAAATCAACAAAACGGCCGCGATTGTATCCTCCACGCCCTTCGCTGGTCAGTTGTCTCAGTTCAAGGCCTTGGGCTAAGCGTTTACTTAGCAATTTATCCGATTGATATAAGTCTTCAAGGGCATCGAAAACACTGGCATCTGCGCTATGAAATCGCGAAGGGTACCAAGTTGTAACCTTGTCATAACCCCGTAAACTGATTGGCACTGAATTGGCAACGGCAATTGCCTTGTTGACCCGAGAGGCCGCCGCGCGCCCCAACCAGCCGGTATCTGCATCGATATGGGCAAGTCCACTCTCAAGAAAGTCCTGTCCATCAAAGTGCGAGCGTTCAGTAAAGCCGGAAGATACCGCATTGATCACCAATAACTGATTTTGCTTGTATAACTCATGCATATAAGTCATCGCTGGATGCAATCCAAAGCCCTTATCGATTGCCAATAAATCGTCTTTTATCGCAGGATATAAATTCGGTCGATAACTCGATAATTGCGACTCAAACGTCGGCACTACGGTATGTAAAGAGTCCATTGCCCCACGCATGACAACCCAAACTAATTTTGCCGGTTTACCACTGCGATTTGGATTTAGAGCAAGTCTATTGGCCGCGAGCAAAGGGGTATGTATGGTTGCCAATGATGCGGTTAATGCTTTGATAAATTGTCTGCGGCGCATCATTATCTCCTTTGAAACTCTGGGCTCATCAACATGATTGTCATAGCAACATCACGACTTTCTGCTCGGCTTACATGGGTAAATGTATCGTGACTAATAGCGCTTCCTAAACTGGTCGTCATCAGCGTTTCGGGGTCGGTTTCTTGTGCTCGCTGTGCAAGTTCAGATGACCATTCAATGCGTGCCATAAGTGCACTTGCGCCATCCCAGGTTTGCTGAACATCACCAAACCCAGCAGGTGAACCGGCTTTAAACGGAGCTTGTCCGAGTGACCGCATGGTTGCAAAATACTGACCTTGTTTTATCGATTTCACATCCAAACCGCGCAATGCGGAATACACAAAATCACGTGGGCTTTTATATTTTCGTGTTTGCTGCTGCCAGGCCTCGGGGTGATTTACCAGCGCCTCCATAACTTCACGGATATTGCCATTTGTGTTTAGCCAGCGTTTTTCAAGAGATTCTAGTAACGCTTTCGATGGTTTGTCACTGACAAAGTGTACTGCCAATTTGTGCGTTATAAATTTTGCCGTACTTGGATGTGCGGCCAGGTCGGCAAGCATGGCCAGGCCCTGATGCATGCCTTTTTGTGAATATTGTTTGCCGAGTAATACTCGCGCCCCCGGCTCATGGCCATAGCTGCGATACTTAAATCCCTTCGAGCTTTCATCTACAGGTTTTTTCACACTCCATCCGGTTATGCCTTTGGCAAGTTCAACAACATCTTGTTGGGTGTAACCGCCATCGACGCCTAAGGTGTGTAACTCTAAGATTTCTCTGGCCAGATTTTCATTGAGTCCTAGCCGTCCGTGTTGAACAAAAATGGAATTCGGTCCAAACGATTTTTCATTGTTTAGATAAATCAGCATTGCCGGATGTTGGCATACCGCAATTAACATGTCGGTAAAAGAGCCCAACAAGTGCGGCGCTATGGCCTCCCTTTCCAATGTTGCAGCGAGCGCTGTCATTCCTTGGGAGCTGGCCGATACACTGAAGTGATTGGAAAAAAAGTCGAGCAACCGCCAACTCACCCCGGAATCCGATGCCAGAGCCTGGTTAAAGGTATCCGTCGCTATCTGCCGATAGGTAGATTGAAAATAATTGCCGGCGGGATCCATCAACTCTTCGGGAATTTCGGCACTATCTTCAAGCTTACCCGCATCTAATAGAGCCTGACGTTTTTTCCGTAACTGACGAATGTCTGCCAGCTTGATTAAAATTTGCGAAGACGTAGGAGAGCGACTGCTCTCAAAGCTAATCGGTGCAAGACTTTTCATCACCCACCCTTGCGGGTCGGTTGAAGCTGTCACCAGCTCCCCTGGTTTTGCGCCAATTCCGAAACGATTCACCGCTACCGTCGCCGCATGACTAATATTTGCATTATCGACTGGTTTCATCTGTGTTTATGATAGTTATCAACTCTTACTATTAACTTAGTCGTCATTATTCGCTTTGCCAAATCCCCCTAATACGGGCAGACTATACTTACCTCATAACTCAATGCGCACTTGGGTGTTCGAATAGGTGCACCTTAACCAGCACCACAGCGTACAATCAAAGAAGCCCGGCAGTAACACCCTTAGCAACGATCAGCACAGGCATGAAAAAGGTATGGCGATGACAACGTTAGTGAAATTATCTACTCTCAAATATTATTTGCTTACTACATTACTGGCCATTGGGGGTTGCAGCGGCAATGGCGAACAATCCTCAGCAGCCAAAGAAATTGACCCGCGCCAGGGAAAAGAAGTTTCACAGGTCTGCTATGCCTCATCTTTAGATAGCTGGAGTACCTTAGATAGCGAACGCAAGGCGTTATTGATTTATCCACGATCTAACAAAGCCTATAAATTAACCTTGTCAGGAACTTGCGATCCTCAGTGGGCATTTACCCGCATTGCAACGGTACAGCGCATGGGGTCGAGTTGCTTATCCAGGGGCGACAAAGTCGTGACGGATGTTACCGGAGGAATGGTAGACAGCTGTATTATCACTCGAATCTATGAGTGGCATCCGGAAAAGAGTAAAGATAATTCCGATGTCCAAGATGGTGAAACAGAAACTGAGGACAACGAAGAAGTATCTGAGAAAACTTCGGAAGATACTCAGCAATAGCTTCCTGAATACCGATAAACTAAAGATCAAGGGGTCAGAGTTGTTGATAATCAACAACTCTGACCCCTTGATCTTTAGGGCGCTAGTCAAAAATGGGTATCGTCTCTCGGGAAAAGGTTTGTTTGAGTACAACAGTGGATTCGATGCTATCGATGGCGGTAACTTTGCCAAGTGATGTTTTAAGAAAATGTTCATAGTGGCCGAGATCTTTGGCAATGATTTTTAGTAAATAATCATAACTACCCGTAACTACTGAGCATTCCTGTATTTGCGGTAATGATCGCATTGCCTGCTCAAACTCTTCGGCTTTATCAAACGAATTTTCCGTCAGTCTCACCTGCGCGTAAATCAGCACAGAATACCCCAACGCATTGGCATCGATGCTTGCCCGATAGCCTTTAATCATGCCACTGGCTTCCAGCTTTTTCACTCGGCGTAAACAGGGAGTATCCGACAGGTTTACCTGTTCAGCCAGTTCAGAAATTGCTACCCGACCATTACTTTGCAAGGCATCGAGTATCTGTAAGTCTTTATTATCCATAGCCTGCCCTTCCACCAATCGGGGTAAGTTAGTGATTTTCACTATTTAAAAGCCCCACATTAGACCATTTAACCACGAAAGCCCAAAACTACTTACCTATTTTATTGCAATTCACTTGCTAAGCTTTGTTAGCATGCTCTTAGTTAACTATTTTCGGACATTTAATTGTGACAGCAAACACCCGTGCTTTTGATCGTTGGATCAGAAATGAATTTTGTACCTTAAATTCAAAGCTTGAAACACTGTATTGGCAACAGGATGACAGAGCCAATGTCGACAATATTGGCGAGGACATGAAATCAGCTCTGAAAACCCAGGGAGAAGAACTCATCGCCACTCTCCTCGCAGAGGGCAATACTGACGAAGGGTTTGATAACGCGTTTAACTTGCTTGGCAATGTTGGGTTATATATGGCCGCCTGTCGCCGTCATGAAATTACCGAGCCATCACGAGAAACCGTTTCCCCATTAACTCAAGCCTCGGCTCTTGCTATGCACATCGGAGCATCCATTGGCGTAACACCAAGATTTGCTACTGCTCATCTAACAACCCACAACAGCGCTGTCGATGGCACCTACAAACGGTTTACCGATTTACACGATGAAGCCTTGTTTCTCGATTACAACACCAAAGGTATTCTGGCCTATAAACGAGCTGCCGATGCGTTATTGAAGATTCAGCCTTTAGGTATCAGTCATCCAATTACCGCCGATTTGTTAAAGGTGGCGAAACAGGCACTGCAGGATGTTCTGGACTCCAATCAGGTATTATTTGAAAAGCTCGCCGCCGATCGTTTCTTTTATTGCGTTCGCCCCTACTACAAACCTTATCGGGTAGGTAAAGAGGTATACCGAGGTGCAAATGCAGGTGATTTTGCCGGTATCAATGTTATCGATATGCAGCTTGGATTGTGCTTTGCAAACGAGCCGTCATACTCGCAAATGTTGGTGGACAAATTTTTATATATGATGCCGGAAGATCAGATTATCCTGCGCGATTGTATGCGGCGACCAAGTTTAATGGACGATTTTCTTGACGCAAAAGATGCTCATAGTCGTGACTGGTATCAGCAAAATCTGGCTTTGTTTCTAGAGGTTTGTAAACTCCATGGCGAAACCGCGATTGCCCACCATAACCAATTAGTGGAAAAATATATTCGAATTCCATCGCTGTCTATGGTGCAGCAACATATGGAAAAAGTAACGGCTTCCGGTCCACCATTGCCAGTGCTATTGGATGGATTGGAAAAACTGAGGGATAAACGCTGTGCGGCCAAACGCAGTGATATTCGTACCCGCTTTGAGGATATCGAAATCCTCAAAGCAACACTAGATAAAAGCTAAAGGGATAGCAGATGAGCAAACAGGATTTTCATTTACCGCAAGGTACCTATCTGCTAAATCATAGCGTTGGCAGACCCTTAAAAAGTTTACAGCAGGGCTTTGAAGACAGCTTTCTAGTGCCCTGGCAACAGGGTGATACTGAACCCTGGGGGCAATGGTTGGGCATCATCGATGACTTTGTTAATCAGCTAGCCGGGTTATTAAATTCCAACGCCAGTCAGTTTTGTCCGCAGGTAAACCTGTCGTCGGCTCTGACCAAGCTATTGCAATCCTTACCGCAATTACGCAAACAAGGCGTTGTAATACTCATGGCGGAGCAGGACTTCCCAAGTATGGGGTTCGCCGTACAAAAATGCCTACCAGAGGCAAACATTCGGTTTATCCCAAAAGATCATGACATCACCGATGCCAATGTCTGGTCGCAATACTTAAATGCCGATACTGATTTAGTGTTTGTTTCCCACGCCTATTCCAATACTGGCCAATTAGCACCAATTTCGGACGTCATCGCCCTGGCCAAAAAAGTGAATGCTCTTTCGGTGTTGGATATTGCTCAATCCGCCGGTGTTATCCCGCTGGATCTGCAAGCTCTGCAACCAGACTTTATGATTGGCTCTAGTGTGAAGTGGTTATGTTCAGGCCCCGGCGCTGCCTATTTGTGGATTAAAGAAGCACACATCGAACAATGTGAGCCCATTGATGTCGGTTGGTTTTCCCACGAAAATCCATTTGAATTTGATATTCATCACTTTAAATATCACCCAAGTGCTATGCGCTTTTGGGGCGGCACCCCGTCAATCGCACCCTATGCTATCGCAGCTCACACGTTAAAGTATTTTAATCAGGTAACCTCAGACAAATTACGCGAGCATAACCAGAACATGTTAAATCATCTCTGGCAGCACCTCGCCGATTATATTCGTTCACCTGAACATTCGGCTCTACGCTCAGGTACGGCAATATTGCATTTTGCTGATAAGCAGCAAGCCGTATTAGACAAACTTGCCGCTCAGAAAATCGCTGTCGACAGTCGCGCATTGGGAATGCGCGTATCACCCCACATCTACAACGATAAGGCGGATATTGAGCACTTCATCGATACCATAAAATCGGTAATTTAATTAAAAACTTATCCCTGAATTAAGCGATACCAGGCCTTATACCAATTCCATTAAATTCTCACTGAGTGGGAAAACACTTAGTGGAATTGGTATTCGGGTGTCGCTACAATCCGTCTCCAGTAATCGTCCTTTCGTAAACAGGCGTGAACCATTTTGCCGTTCATTTCGTATATTCATCACCACTCGCCGAGACCCTGTGATGATTATGAATACCAGCCACGCTAATGATGCCAATATTGAGCGCACTCAGCCGCCCTCATTGCTTTGGCACGGTATCGTTTTCAATGTTATCTGGTTTCTCATCGTTATCATGCAATGGAGCACAGCGGCAGCGCTTGTTGCCTTAATCTGGTTTGCTCTCACCCCGCCGCGCGCAATAACGTTGAAATTGATTGTTAGTTTGGCAAGCATTGGCATCATCGCCGACTTTACATTTATCAGCATGAACCTATTCGTGTTTAACGACGCCACCATCAACCCTCTTTGGCTTGGTGTACTTTGGGTATCGTTTGCTCGCTTTGCGTTTATCTTCTTGCAGCACTGGCCGCTTCCCTACTGGCACCTGGCGTTAATCTCTGCGGTTTCTGGCCCTTTCAGTTACTACGTAGGCCACCTGAAACAGGCGGTTATTATCCAATTGCAGTTATTACCTCAGGTCATTCTGTTCGTTCTGTTTTGGGCTTGCGTACTGCCCCTTGCTCTCTACATCTGGAGGAAATTCTCATGAACACTTCCACACGTACTTCACTTTTGGTTGCAATCGCAACAGCGCTATCACTGTTCACAACATTGCCAGCCAGTGGCAATCAGACCGATAATCACAGCGATAAACAGAGCCGCTATGATATTCCCGACGCGGCCAGCACTGACAAAGCGGATATCATGACCGTGACCAGCACGGGTACAGATAATAGTGGGCAATGGCAGAAAGTTGGGGAGGCGCAGCTGAAAATGTTGTTCTGGGATGTTTACTTAGCAAAATTGTTTACTCCTGATGGCGACTTTGAAAGTGCATCGGCCGGTATAGAGCACCCTTTACGTCTACACTTAACCTATTTCCTTGATATTGAGGGAGAAAAGCTCGCCGAGGAAACCAAGAAACAATGGCGAAAAATGGATTTTGAACATCCAGAGAATTCTGGGTTTATCGAGGAATTGGCAGTAGTCTTTCCCGACCTTCAAGAGCAGGATTCTCTTGCTATTGAAACCAGCTCGAAGGGAGAGGCGAAACTCTTTCACAATCAGCAGTTGATTCACGAATTTGCGCCAAGCGTTCAGGTTGATCAATTTCTGGCGATCTGGGTGTCGGATAAGTCGACTCGCCCGAAACTCATGAAACAGCTTACAGGACAAGCGAAATGATATTTAAGCTACCGAGCTTCATCCATTGGAAAACTTCAGTATTTGCTCTTGCACTCGTGACTTTGCTATCGAGTTGCTCACAGTCTGTTCAGGAATACAAAGCGACATCACCGGAATTCACCTTAGAGAAATTCTTCAATGGCAAGGTCAAAGCCTGGGGACTGGTTACCAACTTCAGTGACGATTTCGTCCGCCGATTCACCGTCGATATCGATGCAAGTTGGGAAGGTAACAACGGTATTCTGGACGAATATTTCCTATACGATGATGGCGAAAAGCAATTTCGCCGCTGGGAAATCGAGCGCATTAATGAAAGCACCTATCAAGGTAAAGCCGATGATATCATAGGCACCGCGACCGGTGAGCGATCTGGGGCATACATTCGCTGGAAGTACAAAATGAATCTGAAGGTAGACGATAGCGAATACGAAGTTACCTTCGACGACCAAATGATCCTTATCGATGACAACCATATGATGAACATTGCCAAGATCAAAAAGTTTGGCGTTACCGTGGCCAAGGTAACCTTGTTTTTCGAGAAAACATAGATTGCAGATGGCTTCCGCCATCTGTATTGCAACCACCACTCAATTATCTGCTTACCTGGCCTCAATCTGTGAACTATCGGCCTTGCCAAAAATTACTTAACGTTATTCAACAATAGTAGTGAAAAATTCTACCGATTAATCTGATACAAAATGCTACACAAATAGCCTTGTCCAATAGCGTCAATCCAATTAGGTTAAAGTTGCCTGATTTTAAAGCAGGCCAAGCTTAGATGAGCTCTTCGCTCACTCTATTGCCCTAGCTTTTATTATTACCTTCAACCTATAAGAACTATAATTATGGATCATGATAAACGGCTATTTAAACAAAGTTTAATAGCAACCCTTACCGCGATGTACGTCGGTGCCAGTGGTGTCGCAATTGCCGAACCTGGCGTTAAGCAAGTTTCGGGAACCAGCTTCTACGAACCAACCTTTACCGCTGAAGATATTGCTGTCGTGCAAGAACAACGAGAGCGCTATCTAAGTGGTGATATTTTCATTGGCCAACCTGGTGTTACCAATAAAATTATCAATGCTCGTAGTCCCGAGCAAATCTTCCAGCCTGAACAAGGTGTAAGTGGCAAACGTCATTACATCGTACAATTAGACGATGAACCATTAGCAACCTATAACGGTTCGATTAATGGTCTGGCGTCAACCAATGCCCCGAAAAACCGTTCTATCATGGCGAAAGGCAGAGTCAATGTTAACTCTCCAGCCGCGATGGAATATAAAGATTACCTGATTACACAACAAGACCAATTTGTGAATCAAGTAAGAAGCATTGGCGCTTCAGTAAACGTAGAACAACGCTATACATTGGCGAATAATGCGATGTTAGTGGAAATGACTCAGGAAGATGCCATTTTGATGGCGAATCAACCTGGCGTTAAGCGCATCACGCCAAATCGTATTTTTGAACTTCGCACTGACCGTGGACCAGAGTTTATCGGCGCAGAAGCTGCGTGGACAGATACTTCAGCGCCTAATGGCGTAGGTGCAAAAGGTGAAGGCATGGTTGTTGGTATCATTGATACCGGCATCAATACCGACCATGTTGCCTTTGCCAGTGACGAACAATATAGCCAGTCTAATCCATTTGGATCAGGCGTTTTTGTTGGCGATTGTGTAGACTCGCCAGAATTATGTAACGACAAATTGATTGGTGTTCGTTCATACCCTGAAATTACTGACGTATATTCTGCACCTGAATTCCAGCAGTATTCATGGCAGACTAAACAAATTCGCCCGGCAAATGGTGAAGATTACAACGGCCATGGTTCACATACCGCCAGCACCGTTGCTGGTAATGCGATCGACAATGTGCCATTGCAAACCTTTAGTGGCGAAGAAATGAGTGATGGCGTAGAATTGCCTTTCACTTTTGCTAAAACATCCGGTGTTGCGCCGCGTGCCCACATTATTTCCTACCAAGTGTGTTGGCCTGGTGGTCAGGGTGACCCATATGCAGGTTGTCCTGAATCAGCACTTTTGTCGGCATTTGAAGATGCAATTGCTGATGGCGTAGATACCATTAACTTTTCGATTGGTGGTGCAGAATCATTCCCTTGGGAAGATCCTATGGAATTGGCATTTTTATCCGCACGTGAAGCGGGTATCAGTGTCGCCGCAGCTGCCGGTAACTCCGGTCCTAATTTCTGGTCTGCAGATAATACCTCGCCATGGGTAACAACTGTGGGTGCAACCAAACACGATCGTGTTCTGGATGCAGGTAAAACATCAATTTCAGCCTTTGAAGGCGATGCGCCAAGCTGGCGTATTCCACGTTCACCGATTGAAGGCAAAGGCTTTACCGATGAAATTTCTGGCGAATTCGTATTGGCATCAAGCTTTGACGATCCAGAGCCCAATGATGAATACTCACCGTATTCCTGTAATGTTCCTTTTCCAGCAGATACATTTACCGCAGACCAAGTCGTCGTGTGTGAGCGTGGTGATATTGCCCGTGTAGACAAAGCGAAAAATGTTGCCGCTGGTGGCGCTGGTGGTATCGTTTTAGTCAATACCGATTATAGTCAGCCGACCGTTGCTGATCAGTTTGTGATCCCAGGTCTCAATGTTGCTTCTAGTAACAAATACAAACTCGAGAACTGGATCAAGAACTCAACCTCAGGCACTGCTCGAGCGACGATTAATGTTGCAACCAATGAATACTACCTGGATGACTCGTTAGCCAATAATCTGGCACCATTCTCCTCGATGGGACCGAGTCGTACACATAATACTTTGGTACCTGACTTAGTTGCGCCAGGTGTTGATATCTACGCTGCAAATGCTGATGATCAACCGTTTACTAACTACCCAGCAGCGTCAGACTGGAGATTCATGAGCGGTACCTCAATGGCAGCGCCTCATGTTACTGGTGCCATGACGTTACTTAGTCAATTGCACCCAGACTGGACTCCGGCTGAAATCCAATCGGCATTAATGCTTACCGCAGGTGATGTTTGGTTAAACAATGGATATCAATCGGTTGAACCTCATTTCAACTTTATGGCGGGCGCAGGTTCCATCAATGTAGAAAGAGCCAATATGACAGGCCTGATCATGGATGAAACCATTGACAACTACCTTGATGCCAATCCAAACAATGGTGGCTTTGATAACTGGTTGAATGTTCCTTCTATGGTCGAAATGGAATGTGAAAGTACCTGTACCTGGATGCGTACGGTAAAAGCAACCAAAGACGGCAGCTGGACAGTAACAGGTGTTGGCAAAGAAGAAGGTGTTGAGATTAGCGTTTCTCCTACTAACTTCAGCCTTAAAGCTGGCGAAACCCAGGCTATCGTAATTAAAGCGTCTCTGCCTGGTGTGTTGGAGCACAAAGTTAACCCGGGTGAGCCAGGTGCTCTCTGGAATGCAGAAGTTAATAACTTCACATTATTTAACGGCCAGGTTGTTCTAACGGAAGACAATGGTAACGCGCCTGATGTGCATATGCCGGTTGTCGCTGCTAATGTGGTTGATCAGTTGCCGGTATCACACAATATCGATATTACTCGTAACCAAGGCTCAGACACTTTAATCGTAAATACGGACAACTATACCGAAGTGACACCTCGTTTTTACGGTCTGGTTAAACCCGATGCCTATGCAATGGATTTGCAAGTGGTTGGAACGCGTATCACTAACAGCAATATTGAAAAAGGCTGGGATATTCGCGCCATTGAGGTACCTGAAGGCACTAAGCGTTTAATGGTAGAAGTTCAATCGGCAACGGTGGACGATGAATTTGTTAAAAATAACCCTCGCTACGCAAAAGCGACGCCATTTATCGCTCTGGGCTATGACAATAACGATAACCAATCCTTTGTCCCAACTGAAGAACAGATGGCTGAAGGCGCAGATATGCGTATGGAATATCACGATGAAATCATCTGTTTATCCAGTTCTGAAGCTGAAACCAACTACTGTAATCTGGTAAATCCTAAGCCTGGCACGTATTGGGTAGCAACGATTGCTGCGACAGGTCCTTGGGGCGAAGAAATCGCTGTTGAAACGGGTATTGCCATGCTCAGTGAGACATCTGATAACGGTCACCTGACTATCACCGCGCCAGAGTCTCATGACGGTAATGGTAATTATCCTCTAACCATCAACTGGGATATTCCAGAAGCAATGGAAGGTGATAAGTACTATGGCGGTTTCGATTTAGGTAACATTCCAGGTGCTGAAGGCACATTAGGTTTTACATCACTGAATATTAACCGTATCGGTGATGCTGTTTCTTGGGAAGTCAGTCAGGACAAAGCCAAATCTATGGATGTTCTGGACATTACCATGAAGGTAAAACCAAACCTGGAAAGCGATGATCGCGATTATAACTTTGCGATTACTCTACCGGAAGGTATGCGACTCGCTACTGATACAATCAATGCCAATAACCCAGCGATTACAGAAGCGATAGAGGCAACAGAAACTGGATTCGTATTATCTGGTACACAACTGTCAACACGCGATGTAATGCGCGATTACATCATGACGACAAATCTGACCGATGAAATGTGTCATACACCGTTAATTGATGAGTACTCAGATGGTGGTTATACCGATCTTCATGGTGAGTTTGGTATCCAGCCAAATGCTGACTGGATGGTTGGTGACAGCAATAGTTACTACGATGTACCAATTGACTGGTTATTCTGGAATCAAGATGCAAGTTTCAAGGTGTACAACCAGAACAATGGTGGCTTTATGCGTATGCACCCGGTTGGTGCCATGCAGTTTAACCAAAGCTACTGGATTATGAACCTGCATCGTGGTCCAGGATTCTTATTTGAATCTTTAGCACCATTCTGGCGAGGTAGTTTCACTATGGATTATCTTCGCAATCCAGATAGTCCTCGTGGATTAACCATTGCATCTCAGTATGCCGAAGAACGTCCTGATCTAGGTGACTTATTATACCTTGAGTTTGATAACGTTACGGATAAGTACACAGCCGATGAATTTGATTTTCAAATGATTTTGCGTAGTGGTTTTGATGACCGCGAAGGCAAGCATGAGATTATCTATGCCTACGACAACCTGGGTGCTGACCTTGCTAAAGGTGTGGTAATGGTTGAAGGCTTTGATTCGACATTCTCTAGTAATGCGGGTCCGAAAAATGGCTATCTGTACGAAGTTTTAGGTTTTGATAACCTTGACGAAGTACTTGTAGACGATCTGGTTGTTTGTTTTGATTATGTTGGCCCTGAGCAAAGTGAAATTGAAGTTTCATTTAAAGTTGCGGTACAACCTGAAGCGACTGGTCAAGATCTGGTAATCAACTTTGATTATGACCTGCAAGGTCAGGATAGCGTTGCTCATACCCATAACGTTGCTGTAAGCACGAATATCAAGATTGCTGAAATCAACGATATGATGGTTGATGAAAACGCTCGTATTGACGGTATTGAAGTGTTCTACATCGATGGCAACAAAGTGCCTAACACCATTGAAGTAACCGGTGAAGGCATTAGCGCCGAAGTTGATGGCGACATGTTTAACCTGATCCCGAATGCGGATTTCCACGGTGAAACGTTAGTTACGGTTACGGTTCGAGATATCGAGCATGCCGGTGATGCCGCTTCTACTTCCTTTATGCTGACGGTAATTTCCGATGGTATCGAGAAAGGTTGTACGGATAGCAATGCCAACAACTTCGATAGCAATGCTAACGAAGATGATGGAAGCTGTGAGTACCCTGAACCTCCGGGACAAGAGAAGAAGAAGTCTGGTGGTGCCATGTACTGGATGCTACTGATTCTTGCGGGTGCTTTAGTACGTCGTCGCGTACGCTAAAAAACGCCCCAAATAAGGCGAAAGCCTTTTCAAAAAGCCAGTGAATCTTCACTGGCTTTTTTTATTCTAAATGTTTTTGTTAGCGATTTTTCCCATTCAGAACAAATTGTAAAAACTAGCCATGACATCTTACTCAATCCTTGTTAGCATCGGGCATTGAATAAAAATATAACAACTATAATCGGGATCATTTATGAGCGTTTCTCGTGAACATTTTAGCTCGAAATTGGGCTTTATTTTAGCGGCAGCAGGTTCGGCCGTAGGTATTGGAAATATTGTTGGCTTTCCGGTCAATGCGGCTAAAAATGGCGGTGGCGCATTTTTAGTCATGTATGCAATTTTCGTCTTTACGATATGTCTGCCGGTAATGATGGCGGAAATGGCGGTGGGCCGCAAAACCGCGAAAAACCCAGTGGGTGCGTATCACGCCCTTGGTGGTAAATCCGGTCCTTGGCATATTGCCGGTCTGCTTGGCATTATCACGCCATTTATGATTGCCGTTTTCTACACGGTTTTAACCATTTGGATCTTTATTTATCTGGTGATGACCGTTACTGGCAACCTCGACTACCTCGCCAGTGGCGAAGGCTTCGGCACTATTATTAACAGCCCGTATTTATTCGTTTCCATGCTTGCTGTTGGCGGCTTGGTCGGTTCAATATTATCTATGGGCGTGAAAGACGGTATCGAAAGAGCCGCTAAAGTGATGATGCCTGCCTTGTTTATTATGCTGGTTTGTCTGGTCATCTTTGTTCTCACCTTAGATAACGCCATGGCTGGTATTAAATTTTATCTGATACCGGACTTTAGCAAATTAACACCATCCGTTATCAATGGCGCCATGTCACAGGCTTTCTTCTCACTGAGTCTGGGTATGGGTATTTTAATCACCTATGGTTCATACATCTCCAGAAAAACTGATATCGCCGGTTCGGCAAAATTGGTTGCCATTATGGATACGTCTGTCGCCTTTATCGCAGGTCTAATGATCTTGCCGGCGATCTTCTCGTTTAATCCGGATGTAAATACCGATAAATTAAGCGACAGTTCGGTTTCAATGATTTTCGTCTTCCTGCCGAAAATTTTCCTGGCATTACAAGCTACCGTAGGGTATTTCGCCGCAAGTGTTATTGCATCAATATTCTTTTTATTAGTGTTTTTCGCAGCGCTAACCTCTCTGGTCTCCATTATTGAAGTACCGGTTTCTTATTTAATTGATGAACGCAAACAGTCCCGTAAAAAAGCGCTTCGTACCATATTTATCGTCGGTGGCGTTTTAGCGGTATTGGCTACATTGTCTTTTGGTATGGTCGATTTCCTTACCAGCCTGACGAACTACGGCGGTAAGAGTAAGTCTCTGTTTGATGTCATCTACGATATTTTCTACGACACCATATTGCCATTAAATGGTTTATTGATTTGTTTGTTTGTAAGTTATCGCTGGAAGAAGCATAACCTCAATGCAGAGTTAAGCGAAGGCAACCCAGGTTTTGCACAATCCTTTATTGCCAAATACGTGGACTTCTCGTTAGGTACGTTTATCCCGTTTATTTTAGCGGTCATCTTTATCAATACCGTGGCTAAGATATTCTTTGGACACGACTTTATTGGTTAAACCGCCAACTCATCTATTGTGATAAAGCGGGACCCTAAGGTCCCGTTTTTTTATGCCAAAATTTCGACGTTGTTCTAGAACTTGCGCCAATCATACCAATCACATTAAGTTTGTGCACAATTCAGAGTTAGGGCAGAGGTTCACTTACAACATAGATTTCATTGATATAGTCGCTCTATATTAATGAAATTTAGGGCCGTAAATGGGCCTTAAGGTAAACTCCCTACGGGTGAGTTTTAAAGGCGTTTGGACTACGTTACTGATTTTGGCTGATTTTGAGAGCGGAATAACCATTCTCTGCAATCAAAGCCTTGTCTAAAAGCCTTTAAATTCTCACTGAGTGAGTAATAATTTAATGTGATTGGTATCATAACGTTGAAATCGTCGATGTAGCATGAATAAGATTAGACCCAGCACAAAAGATTTACCGTTTAGGTTTCTTATCTGATCAAAAAAGCCTTCCGTTAGGAAGGCTTTTCAAGTCAAACCTGACCTTAAAGAGAAAATCTACTTAGGGGTGAATTCCAAGGTGTACTTGGTCACGCCCGGTAACAGAGGTGACGCCACTCCCTTAACCCAGTCATCATGACCTTTACCATAAAATGGCGAAAGTGGATGCCCAGACTGGGATGAAGGCATATGGAAAATCGCCTGATGTTCATGCCCTGGGGACACGACCATTCGTTGTGATGAACCAAAGGCAACACCTTGTACTCTGGGCATAAACGTATCACCCCGGACTGGCTCCTGAGGCATATCCAACAACCAGCCTAAAGCCGGAATCGCTTTTGACAGGGGATGCTGAATATTCGTGGTATTGTGAGCACCCCAGGTTGCCTTATCAATGCTACCGTATTTTTCAACCAGCTCCTGATAAGTAGCGCTGGCAACAGACTGACTAAACTCGTTCCAGCTTGCATGTCCTTCGGGGAGTAAATGTTGTGGCTGCTGCGTCAATAGCTGCCACATAGGTATTTCCACCTGACTGCGAATTGGTCGAAAGGACAGGTCTAGCGCATTGTCTTTACTGGCTTCCTGCATCATTTTGGTCAGAGGCGAAAAAAGCTCATCTCTTAAATTAAGTCTGAACTGGCGCACAAAAAGATAACCAACTGAGTCGACAGACGCGCGCGCCTGCCACTGATTTAGCTGTTCTACAAGTTGCGCATAGTCATGCTCTTTAACAAACTCATCGGTCAGCACCGTGTCTAATAAATAGCGATGCCAAGGCGTTAGAAATACCGCTTTGTCGTCATTTTGAATATCTAATAAGTCTTGTTCTGTAAACTCTTCAATTGCCATTAAGCCATCGCGAATCTGCTGACTGCGAGCGCCTAGTGCATAGCCACCATTACCAAGCTTTTGATACATATCATCGCCAACAACACGACTGTTCCCTGTCCATAAACGATTTTTCTCAGGGTTTAGCACTACAGGGTATTCATCGGAGTTAAGGTAACCCGACCAGCCAATATCGCCGGTACTCCAGTCCTGAGGCACAGCCCAGCCCTGACTGCCGGTATTATCCAGACCAAACTTTCGAGGTATCGCGCCGGCAATTGTCCAGGCGATGCTGCCATACCTATCACCCACCATTAAGTTTTGTGCCGGGATCCCCGCACTGTGGGCAGCTTCGATAGCTTGTTCTACATTTTGTGCGTATTCCAAACCAAACAGATTAAAGTTAACACCTTCAGCATCATGAGCCACCCAGCGCATGGCGAGCAGGTTGCCTTGATGATCTTCACCAATGACCGGGCCCCATTGGGTTAATTTGATGGTAACACTTTTGGCTTGCTGCCCTTTTATATCTATGGCTTCCTGTTCAAGGATAAAAGATTTATAACCTTCCGGCGTTAAATACTGAGTTCCATCTTCCGATACCACCAATTTAATCAGATCGTTCCAGTCTCCGTAACTGTTGGTAAATCCCCAGGCAATATTGTGGTTACTACCGACAACAATAGCCGGAGTGCCCGGTAAGGAAACACCATCAATTAATAGCGGCTGGTCATTTGCGGTATAGCGCAAACTGGTTCGATACCAGATATTGGGAACAGCAATGCCTAAATGCATATCATCGGCAACAATGGCGCTGCCCGTTTTTGAGACGTTTCCGGATACTGCCCAGTTATTACTCCCTTTGAAGCCTTCCTGATTATCCGGAAATAACTCAAATTGCTGAGCGTGATTGATGGTTTCTGCGTTTGCCAGATTTAGAGCGTTTGCTGCGCTCAGATCATCCGCAAAGACTTTCCCGGCAGGCATTTCGCCTTTGGGTAATTGCGTACCATCTACCGCGGCATCCCAGTTAGAACCTTCCGGAATTAAAAACTGAAATCCCTCTTCGGAGAGCAGATCCGACATTGCCCCTAATAATAATTCCCTGTCGCCATATTCATATTGCAAGTCCATATACATGGAATAAAGCACCAACATGCTATCTTCCGGCAACCAAGGCTTTGGTGTTGCACTAAGTAAGGCATATTCAAAAGGGTTAGCCGCAAGATCTTCTAAACCTTGATTCACGCCCGCCGTATAACTTTGCAAAATCGATTGTTGCTCTTCAGTGAGCAAGGAAACAAATTGAGTGACACGTTTTCTGAACTGGTGCACACGGATTTTTTTATCGTGTTTAAGGGCTAATTCACCAAATAATTCCGACAGTTCCCCTGCAGAGTTTCGGCGTAATAAATCCATTTGGAAAAAACGCTCCTGCGCGTGCAAATAACCTAACGCAACACTCACGTCCCGACGATTACTGCCATTGATTTGAGCAATGCCCTGCTCATCTCTGGATACGATTACGGTTTGCTCCACATCTGCTTGCACTTGACCCTCGAGTATTGGCAAACTTTGACGTAGATAAAAATAGATGGTGACAACCACCAGAATGAGAATAACGAATATAATTTTTGTGGATTTAACCAACAGATTAGCCATAAAGCTACCCTTACATTTATTGTTTTTATAATGAGCCGTAGTGTTATCCAAATAAGCACAAACCCAAAAACCTTTTAGATGAAAAGAGGTTGGAACTGTTCTGCATATTGGACTGATGTAATGAGTGTAACTTAAACGGTATAAAGAAAGACAGTCAGAGTTTATCTTAGCGTTATCTTTAGGTTGTTAACAGTGCACAAGTGAGCCAGATAGTGCGGCTCCCCCAAGACAAATACGTAAACAAGCCTCAGTAAACGAAGGTAGGTTTCGACACCAACACTAACACCAACACCGGCACCAGCTCCAGTTCCAGTTCCAGTTCCAGCACCAATAACAACAGGCTGGGATAACGTACAGGATGGACTAATGAAACTAGCTTCATCGATAAAGGCTTTCGATATCAAAGGGGCGATATCAAGGTGGCTATATCAAGAGGCCAGAGTTGTTGAATCTCAACGATTCTGACATCTTAATTTTAGTCGTTCTTGCTAATGACTAATGGAATAAGGCAGCTTTGATATTGGTGCTATAACGACGGTAATATTGTTTCAAGCTACCATTAAATTTAGGAACATAAGTGACACCGAATCCGACCTGATTATTGTCCCAAAGCGCTGCACCATAACTCACATTAAAAATCCATTCATTGCCCGTAATCTCCGGCAATTGAAATTTAATGGTCCCTTTAACGAGCGAATCATCACTTGAATCTAGAAGGTCGATTTCCAACCGAACGGTTTGCGTGAAATAGATATTGGTGTATATATTAAGGTCGTTTAAATCCGTGAGATCATCACTCAAAAAATAGGCTCCAATGGTCCAATTAGAAAAGTAATATTCTCCCGTCACTGAAAAATAGTCACTTGTATTAGATGGACCAAATACCGTTTGGTAAGCGAGCTCTAATCGACCAACCTCTGGATTTCTGGTAAAAATCGATGCTCGCAAATTCTGAAAATCGCTACTATCGGAATCGCCATTAATAAAAATCGTGTTCGCGCCAATGGAACTACCAAAATGTTCTCCGATACCGAATGTACCGTCAGCTTGAAGCGTATAAAAATCAACGTCATTCCAATTGCCTTCCAAACTAACACTGTAATTATTTTCGGCGACAGCTTTTGTGTGAGTTTCTTCCTTGGCGGACTCTGCATACGCAGGTGCTGCAGAGAAAGTTAGCATTAATAATAGTGCAGTAATTTTTGTCATTCATACATCCTTGATACGTCTTATTTTCAATGAAAGAATCTAAACAGATATCTAATCTACTGATTTGACAGATTAAACTACGCAATTGAAAACCTCTGTTCAAGCTATTTATGATGTAAATCTTGTTATGATTTACGCCCCGTTGCTTTACCCACTCATGAGCACGGAAAGTAAAGGCGTCGCCTGAGTCACTTATTTTTCGCATGTCATTTCACTCTATAGGGCTTTTTCGCTAAACTAGCGCCTAATATTCCTCTGAATTCTTACGCCAATTTTATGGACGACTTTTTCCCCCTGATCCGACTGCCAGGCAATAACGAACATATCCCAGCAACGGATGCCCAGCGTTTGTTTCATGGTCGTGGCCATCAATATGCCGGTTTTGAACACATTTGTATCGACTGGATAGAGCCGGTCGTGGTGATTTCCCTATTTAGAGAAGAAGACGAGAACTTTTTACTTGCACTGGCACAATATTTACAACGCAGCATACCTGAATGCAAATCGGTGCAGGTGCAGGAACGATTCTTGGCTAAAGCACCTTATCGGCTATTGCTGGGCGAGCAAATACAGACACTAGAAGCGACTGAAGCGGGTATTAAATACGGCCTAACCTTAGGTAAATCGCAAAACCATGGCTTGTTTTTTGATATGCGTAATGGTCGTAAATGGGTCGAACAAAACGCCCAAGATAAGAATGTTCTGAATCTGTTTGCCTATACCTGTGGTTTTTCCCTTGCCGCCATTGCCGGAGGGGCCAGACAAGTCGTTAATATTGATATAGCCAAGGCACCTTTGGCCCGTGGCAGAGACAACCATCGTCTGAATAAGCACCCACTTGAAAAGGTAAAGTTTGAAGGCGTCGATATCTTCAAATCCTATGCACGCCTGCGCAAATATGGTCCTTATGAATTACTGATTTGCGATCCACCGTCCTTTCAAAAAGGCAGTGTAAATATTCAGCGCGATTACGGTAAAATCATTCGTCGTTTACCACAATTAATGGCCGATAATGGTTTAATCATGCTGTGTCTAAACTCACCGGATTTAGACCAGCAATTCCTTAAAGATACCGTCGAAAAAGAATGCCCTGAGTGTGAATTTATTGAAGAGCTATTGCCGCCAGACGTATTTATCGATGCCGAGCCTGGTAAAGGTTTGAAAGTATTGATTTACCGCTACCGAAAACTGTAGCCCTCAACTCACTGCCAGTATCTTTATACCAATAAGAATCAGTATCACACCGCCAAAGACTTCCGCCTTGCCCTCCAGCCAGGTACCGCTGCGATGACCAACATAGATACCGATAGCGCTAAACGCCGCTGTAATCACCGCGATAATGCTACACGCTAATAACGGCTGCACCGATAACAAGGTTAAACTAAAGCCAGCTGCCAAAGCATCAATGCTGGTGGCTAGTGACAGGATCAACATAACTTTAAATGTTATTTGTGAGATGTCTTCCTCAATGCCTTCCGCAAACCCTTCATAGATCATTTTGATCCCAACCAAAGCTAACAAAGCAAAAGCAACCCAAGGGGCAAAACTATCGATCCAGCCGAGCATGCCTTTACCACCAAGATAGCCAATCAGTGGCATCGCGCCCTGAAAAAAACCAAACATGATTGCTGCCGATACAGCCAGTGTAAATTTCGTCTTATAGGGTTTAGAGCCCAAACCGATAGCAACGGCAAAGGCGTCCATACTTAGGGCAATCGCAAGAAATATGACTTCACTCATAGAGACAATAGAGGTTTTCGCACAAGGTTTATTAAAGCTTAGATCACAACTCTTACTGCCAGAGCAATAAGTACCACGCCAGTGATCTTATCCACAATGGCGCTGTTTCGTTTTAGTCGCTCCAATACCGGCCCGCGAGATAAACCATAAGCCACCAGGCAGTACCATAGCGTATCTATCCCACCAACGGTGGCAATCATAATCAGCTTTTGCTGCACGGTCGCATCCACGTCGACAAACTGACTAAATAACGCGAGAAAAAACAGCGCGAGTTTTGGATTTAAAAAAGCGATAAGAAAGCCATCGCGCCAGCCGTTCACAGACTTTATGTTACCGGTCTGTCTTTGCTCAAATTCAATCGTGGTGCCTGTGCTTCGCAATGCGTTGATAGCGAGATACACCAAAAATGCGGCGCCGGAATACTGGATAATCGAAAAAATCATTGGCGACTGGACGATCATCAAACCAATGCCTGTGACCGCAATGGCCGCATACAGCGTAACGCCAAGGCCATGGCTAATCGCCGTGGCAAGCCCTGCATTTTTTCCGCCTAACATAGTATTGCGAACCACTAACGCCAGGCTAGGTCCCGGTGATAAAGCACCAAGTACACAAACCACCAATAGAGACAACCACAGTTCTAACGCCATCTTTAATTATTATCCATCAAAAACAAAGCGCTTATCATAGCAAGAGCGAACCATAAACTACACTTAACATCGATAGAATTATTCCCTTGATTGTCAGGAGTCAAAGCAATGCTTTTAACGAAAATTACTCAGGCTCTCGCCGTTGTCATCAGCCTCGTTTGTCTGGCCACTGCTCAACAAGCTCAGGCAAGGCAAGATTGCCAACTCGCGTCCAATGAATTACGGCAATTAGAAAATGATATTCGCCAGGCCAATAATCGCTACAACAATATGCAACGCCAAAGTAATTCACAGCGCAACATGCCGCAAAGTGAAGCCGAAAGGCAGCAACAGGAAATGGCACGTCTACGCCACCAACAAGAGCAACAACAATATCAACAGCGGCGTAATGATTTAAATAAAATTATGAACGCGTGCCGTAGAATCAAACATCACAATTAGTTTTATCCGCCAATTATTCGTAAATTAAACGAAAAGAGTCAATAAACAAGGTTTTCAAATACAACGAAACCCAACAGTAACAATGAGTTACAATCATGGTTCAATTATTGCTGCATTGATATTAAATCCAAACATCGTTTGATATCAAAGGGACAAAAATGTTACTGACGAGAATTAAAACTCAATTATTGATGATTCTGGGCTGGTTTTTACTGGCCATCGGCGTGATTTTTATTCTATTGCCAGGACCGGCAATTCTATTTATCCCATTAGGGTTGGGAATATTGAGCCTAGAGTATACATTTGCAAAACGTTGGCTGCGCAAATATCAAAGATATTCCGGTGAAGCCGCGAGAAAAATGGACGACTGGTTTACCCGTCAGCGATTTAAGAAACTTTTCAAACGCCCCTAAACGCTGTGGTGTTATCTTATAATCATCCCATATTAAGATACAGAGTCTAAATATATCAATGATGTATTTTAGTATCAGGCATCTAAAATGAAAAAACGCAGTAGGAAATACGCTGCCCAACTGCGTTCTTTGCTCCCCAAACAACTGTTTCGAGATAATCGAATTTTTTAGGTTAACCGTTAACCGCTTGTTGCTGACGATAGGTATCTTTCATCGCCATATATTCTTGGTTAACCGCATCCATGACTTCTTGGTCGTACTCGCGTAACCCGCTCAGTACCATGTGCTTCTCACCATAACCAATGGTCTCGCCGTTTGAAATAAAATCAAACACCAAACGCGCTTTACCACGTTTGCCATCTACCGTTAATTCAGTTTCTTTTTTATTAAACTTCAATGACACTTCTGTTACATCGACGGTGCTTAAGTGGATCTTCATGCTTTCATACATCACCATCGGGCGAGCCGGATTAATCATCACCGAATTTTCACGCATCAAATCACCCAAAATATGCGGGAATGTATCCCCAGAAAAGGCAACATAGGAGCGCACTAAAGATTCGGTTAAGGTTTCACAACGGCTATTTTTACCGCCAACATCAATTGATAAATAGGTTTTATCTTTGTCATCGGTTACCCGGGCTGAGCCTGATACCGCGTTGGGAAAATACAGTTCATTGGCATCGGTTACCATACCTGAAAAGGTAAATGACATTTCCTGGTTCAAACCGGACTTATCCAAAATCACTGCAAATAATAAATCGCCTGGAACGCAGAAGCGCTTCGCCTCGATATCATGCAAAGGGTTAAAGTCATCGGCTACATTTTTAGCGAAGTCACTCGCCTGCTGACGGCTAAAGCATACTTTGGCATCTTTATTTTGATAAAACTGGCGAATGAACATGGTCTGCCTAATCAATGGTAAAAGGAAATTGGCGCTAGTGTAACCAGCAAAAAACGGCAAGTCGATGTAATTTATACTAATCAGACCTCTGTACACCTGTACACTGAACTGATTTCAATGTACCACCAAGTAAGTAAGTGCTAATTATCAATACGTAAGAAATGGTGTGGTTCAGCCTTCGCAGTTATCATTGAAATAAGGTAACACCCCTCAATAACACCAAAGCAAGTCTTAGCTCGAAGGCCTGAAAACACGAGGCAAAGGTGCTTTAACGAACGGTTCGCTTTTGATACTTTGGACCAAATGTTTATATTCGTCACCGACGTTGCCCTCTGATAAAGAGACTCGTTTCTTTCCCACCTTGCGGGAACGTCAGGTCGCACAATTGGTATTCGGTTACGTCCGCTCTAATGTGCCATCACAGGTTTCAATCAATTGAATTTTTTGTTTACGGGTAAGTTTCTTAATTGCCGCTTCTCGCTTTGTCGCGCCACTGCGATCTGGCAAGGACTCTCGATACACCAATTCCACCGGACGCCTGGCGCGAGTATATTTCGCGCCTTTCGCGTTATCTTGATTATGCTCTAGTATGCGTTTCTCAATATCGATAGTAATGCCGGTATACAAGCTTTTGTCGGCACAGCGAAGAATATAAACGAACCAGGGAGGTGACATAATAGTATTTTACGTTGTTGAATATGAATCTATGAATTGAAAATGGCATTATCAATGCCGGCTTTTAGGTCAAAATTACAAGGTTACAATCATCTTAGTGAATTTTGTCAATTATCCACAAGCTCTGATAACCGCGATGCCCTTGAACCTTTGTTAAGAATCCCTCACTATATAGAGATACGTGTAAAAGGCAATAACATGATCCCCGTCAACAAACAGACTCCAGACTTTGTTATCGATGAAAATGACATAGAATTCACAGCCATTCGCTCCCAGGGAGCCGGCGGCCAAAATGTCAATAAAGTCGCCACCGCTATCCATTTGCGATACGACATCAAAAGCGCGATTTTACCCGAGAAATACCGTGAGCGAATACTGGCGTTAACGGATCATCGCATTACCAAAGATGGTGTTGTGATTTTAAAGTCTCAGGAACATCGCACCCAGGAAATGAACAAAGCCGCAGCGATTGAACGATTAATCGAAGTGCTAATGCCCGCATCAAAAGCCGTTAAAAAACGTCGACCTACGAAACCCAGTCGTTCGGCGAAAGCAAAGCGAATGGATAAAAAGAGCCAGCGCGGTAACCTAAAAGCAACGAGATCCAAGGTTAAACTCTAATGACAAATAATTTTACCGGCCATTTAAGCAAAATGGCCACAGAACTTATCGATGGCGTGGTCCATTACACACTCAAAGCCGGCGAGCATCGCTTAGCGCTAAACCCACTCATAGGCCAGAAATTAACCCTGACTCACACCGGACAAATCCATTGCCAAAGCTGTGGTAAAAAAACCAAAAAGAGTTACTCCCAGGGTTTTTGCTATCCGTGCATGATGAAGCTGGCGCAATGTGACATGTGTATATTAAAACCTGAAAAATGTCATTTTGAACAAGGTACCTGTCGTGAACCTCAGTGGGGAGAAGCCAATTGTTTTGTGCCTCACTACGTCTACCTTGCCAATACTACTGCCATCAAAGTGGGCATTACCCGTCACACGCAAATTCCGACGCGCTGGATGGATCAGGGGGCAAATCAGGCATTGCCAATTTTTAAAGTCGATTCGCGCTTACAATCCGGACTAGTAGAAACAGCATTGGCAGAATTAATCAGCGATAAAACCAACTGGCGTAATATGCTCAAAGGCAAAGCCGATGCCATTGATTTAAAACAACGAGCGCAGGAACTTATTCCTGAGATCAATCTACGCCTGGATGAATTAAGGCTGCGCTTTGGCGGCGACGCCATCGAACAACTGGATGCAGATGTAGTCGATATTGATTACCCAGTAGATCTATATCCGACCAAGATTAGCTCATTTAACTTCGATAAAACACCAGAAGTATCCGGCGTATTACAAGGTATCAAGGGCCAGTATTTAATTTTCGATTCTGGCGTTATTAACCTGCGCAAATTCACCTCTTATGAAGTAACCGTCTCCGCTTAAAAAATGCCGGCATTTGTTTAAGTGGGGTCAGAGTCAATTAGCGAAAAACGATCTTGATATAATTCAATTCGTTAACTGCGATACATACATGACTCTGTCCCCATAAAATCTCCCCCTGCTTATCCAACAAAAGGGTCACTAAACTTTTCATCGGCCAGCATCTGCGAATCTGTCAGGGTATGTAGCCACTTGATGATAAAAAATGCCGGCAAAAGCCGGCATTGAAACCCTGATGATTCAATGTTGTCATCAGGCAGCGAGTTTTTCTTTCGTCTGCGCTACTTTATTGCCTTCCTTTGGTAAGCGAGCAGGCGCACTCGGCGGGCGTTGCAGGTAGTTACTGATAAATCCTAAGAGAATAACCAAGAGTAACAAGTACAAACCACGGTAATCGGTCTCGTGTTCAACCACTTCCGTTTGTTCAAGTTTTTGACCTGTGACCTGCTCCATTTGCGGCTCTGCAGCGGCAATGGGTGGAACCTGCGCTAACGCTTCAGCGAGTGCCTGCGTCAGTGGCGTTAAACCAAAGCCTGCAGCGGTGTTATCCATAAACTCTTTGAATTTTTCATTATCGGTGGCCACGTCAAATTCCGTCGCCAGTTCGGTATAGGTTTCTACCATAGTTTGCAGCGTCTGCTTATCTGCGTCCCAATAGCCTTTGCGAACCGCTTCGAGCATGCGCTCCAGCATTTGCGCCAGGGTTTCTGCATTGTGCTGTTCAAAGAATTCCCGCATATCCAGTTCATACTTATCATTGACATAAACTTCAAAGAATTCCTGCCAATGGTCATCACGAACAGCATCCGGTGTCATTACTTCCCAACCCCACATATTATTCATCCGATCAAGAATGGCAGTGGCGCCAGCATAACCTGATCCCTGCATGGCCTGGATCCAGCGCGGGTGAAAATAACGGCTACGCATTTCCTGATTCAGGAAGGCTTCCATGGTTTGCGCTTTCACATTGTCTTTACGACGCAAATTAGACACGTACATTTCAGGCGTTTCGCCATCGAGATGACGTACCGCAAGACCGATACCGCCAAAGTACTGGAACGGGTCATCGTTGGTCATTAAGGCATACAGGTTGGTGGAACGGGAGAAAACCACGCCATCTGTGCCAGACAGAACTTTGGCGTAAAGATTGTCGCTGGTGACATTTTCGCTCCAGCGAGATTCGTCTTTACCAAAGGCATAGCCCATTCGGTCTAAATACAAATTCGCCAGTTTGCTATCGTCTTCCCAGCTATCGGAATCCAGTGATGCGCCTGCAAGGCCGGTACCATAGTTTCCGGTCTCATTAGAAAAGATACGCAAGGTCGATAAATATTCCGCGTCTTCAATTGATTTACCTGAATCTAAAAGTTCTTTTTTCAAAGCGTTAGCATGACGATAAACGAAGTTATTCTCTTCCTTTAGCTTACCGATTTCATCAATAGCTTTGGCCAGAAAAATCATCACATTCGGGAATGCATCACGATATAAACCCGTTGCAGAAATCACCACATCAACACGCGGTCGGCCCAACTCAGAGTATGGGATCACTTCGATGCCAGAGACATTACCGGCGCGATTCCACACGGGTTTTACCCCCATGGCATGAAGAATTTGTGCTTCCAATGCTCCCTGGTGGCGCATGGTTTCCAGTGACCACAAAGAAAACGCCAGTTTGTCCGGGTATTTGCCATGTTTGCCATAGTAATCTTCGATAGTTTGATCCATCAATTTAACACCGGCTTGATAGGCTTCTTTGGAAGGCACTTTCGCCGGGTTAAAGCCAATCAGGTTACGGCCAGTTGGCGCAGCATCCGGATTTCGAATGGGATCGCCACCGTGGCTTACGCCGATATAACCGGCATCAAGCGCCAACAATAGATTGCTGATTTCGGCGATATTGTCAAAGTTATGCCAGTAGTTTTCTGCCAGTTCCAGATCGGCAGCGAGAGCTGTATCTGGCGCTGCAGGCAATAAACTTACGTCGGCTTTATTGTCCAGCAAATGCCGCTTTAACAACTGGAAACCATCCAGCGCTTCAAGGTTAACGACCTGACGTTCATCAAGACGATTTTCTTCAGCGACTGCCAGGGAATTAGCTTTTTCATAGGCGGCGGCGCGCTCAGCAAAATCATCACCCAGCATTTGAATGATGGTGCTGAATAGATGCGCTTCTTTTGGCAATAAACCAAAGGTATGAACCCCAAGCGGCTGGCTTTGCTGAGCCATATCGTTTAAGTGATCCTGCATCTTAGCAATCGCATCATCAAGCACAAAGCCTTCAGCATTTGGATCTACGCCGAGATCCTTAAACAGGGATAGCTCAGTCGCTAAGTCTTTAATTGATTGTTCGGTGTTAGCGCGGGTCTGCCCCTGCTCTAGCATCATATAGTTGGTGATCAACTCATTTAATTTAGCGACATCAGCGTAAAGGCCAGCTTTGGCAAAACCTGGGGTTAAATGAGAAATCATCGTCGCACGACCGCGACGTTTCGCCTGCATGGCTTCACCAACATTGTCGATAATGTACGGGTAGAATACCGGCAAATTACCAATGGCTAAATTGGGCGCATCCCAAACCGATAAACCGCGTTCTTTACCGGTTAGCCATTCCTGTGAACCATGAGTACCCAGGTGGATATAGGCATCGGCATCAAACACTTCGCGAACATATAGATAAATGGCCAGATAGCCGTGAGTTACTGGGGTTTTGGTTGAGTGATATAAGCTGGCATGCTCATCGGGGTTTTCACCACGAACGCCCTGAGGCAGCACTATCATGTTACCCAGTTCCATGCGCGGGATCACAAACATCTTTTCACCGTTAACCTCGGTTACCATATTTGAATCGCCAGGGTTACCCCAACGCTCTACAATGGGTTGTTGGACGTTTTCAGGTAAGGAATTGAACCATGCCAAATAGGTGTTAAGTGGTAGGTAATCTGCTAAGCCTTTATCGATTAGAGCCGAAGAATCTTCATTGCGATAGTAAGGGCGCAGTAACAATCCTGCTTGTGCAATCAAGGTTTCATTATCTTTCACATTGACCTGATAACCACCGGCTTTCATCGCCATAGCAATTTGTTCAATCGATGACGGCACGTCTAAGAATGCCGCGCCAATATTTTTCTCACCCGGAGGGTAGTTCCAGATAAAGGTGGCTACTTTCTTATCCGCCTCGGCAATATGAGCAAGATTGGCGTGGTTATACGCGCGCTCGACTAATGCGTTTAGCTGATCCTGCATAATCACTTTCTCGCCGTTGGCATTCGCCGCAATAATCGTAGGATCGGTACTTCCGGTATCTTCTGGCATCACCAAAAAGAATGGCGTTAAAGAAGGCGAAACTCCGGTGTGATTTTCATTGAATGATTGCTCATCACCATCGTTATAATTCAATGCGTGAATAATCGGAACGCCAAGTTTTTCAAATTCTCCTCGACGTTTATCGACATAATGTAACGAACGGTAGTTAATCAACAAATCAACACGGGTTTGCTGTTGTTCGTCTTGCAATAAATCGGTGTAGTTAAGTGCTTCGTCGTTACCTTCGAAAAAATAACCTAATGCTTTTGCACCTTTTGCTTCTAACCCTTTGATGATGGCATCAACGATTTGCGTTTGCTCGTAGTCAACCACAGAGCGATGCATACCAATAGCAACAATGGGTTGTTTATCAGCAGCAGCTAAAAATTGAAAAAATGCATTTTCATCGGCAGTGACAGCGCCTGGAAAGTCATAATGGTACAGGCCTACATTGGGAGTAACTCGTGGTGCGGCAACGGTTTTATCGCTTAGGCTAAAAACGTCAACACTCAGGTAATCCATCATATTGGCATAGTTGTCACGTCCAGCATTTTTATAGTAGCTGCCCAGGGTTTGCTTTTGCTCTGTCGATAGCCCCTGATTTTGTTTGTCGTTATCCAAATCCCCTAACGAGATAACCGGAACGTTAGCAAATTCCTGCAAATACGCTTGGTATTTGCCAAACATAAACGCCGATAATGCCGGATTAATACCATCGAGCATAATCAAATCAGCGGATTGCCAGCGCGCTTTTACGTCTTCTTCGCTTTTGCCTTTGGTGGAATAAATATCAAGATTAAAAGCCTGATCTTTTGCCAGTAAAGCTAATAGTTCACCTTTAGGCTTCGATGCGTGAGACGACATGATTAACAATACGTCTTTGGCTTTTTGTTCGGCTGCATTCAGCGGTGCACTTAACACCATTAGCACCGAAAACAGTGCTGTCGCTAGGCGCTTAAACATTATGGTTGTCCTCCGCCAGTAGTGGCATTGCCTTGTTCAACGGCTTCTCCCTCTGGAACATATACAAAGCTACCATCCGCCATTTTGTACGCGACACCAGCTCGCAACCCTTCACCAGAACCAATGTCACCGGTAGATTTATACTGTTTGATTTCCTTACCTTCTTTAACAATCACTTCCATGTTCGGCTCACCGGCATTTTTAATTACCGTGACGTTTTCGGCACTGAAAACACTGATGGGATTTTGCGCCAGAGCAATCAATAGCGCCGCAATAATCACCAAAAATACATCTACCAGGTTAACTGCACTCACAATTGGGTTTAATTCTTCATCTTCATCGAGAAATCGCATGGGATACCTACTTAGCTTTGCTTTTTAAGTTTGGTGATGGCAATCAACTCATTCGCACACCAGCGTTTTTTTACCGAAGCCGGCCAAAACGTAATCGAAGAAATAACCAATCCCCAGATAACCGCAGCAAAGGCAATGATCAAATTCTCACTGATCCCTTGAATATTGCCGTCAGCTAACGCTTGTAATGCGGGTCCCATCGGGATCATCGTGGCAATCAAACCCAGCATTGGTGCAATGCGGGTCACAATTCGTAGAGTTTCCAGCTTTTTCAAGGCAAACACTTCCAATTCATCCTGGCTTGCGTCTGGATTTTCTACGAAATAGTTGTATATCGGGAAACCAGCAACACCCTGTGGCTGTTCGCTATTTAATTGACGGGTAAATATCAACACATTGTTGCGACGCTGAATCAGCTGGCTGAAAAATCGCCCCAGAGCATATAACGCATAAAAAAGCAGCAGGACAATGGCAATGATAACCGGCGTCATCAGCAGTTCTGACATCTGGGCCATTAATTGTTCGATAGATTGAATAAACACAAGTTTGTTTCCTTATTAAATTTATGAGCGAACTATAGCGAACCTCAAACACGATCTCAATGCAAATAATAATTATTATCATTTAGCTTTACAATTGCATTTACCCCGATAATAATAAAAAGCAATTTTTCCAAGCTAATAAGTACGTTGGCTAAGCTCGCTCATTCCAATAACAAGGAAATGCTATGTATCGCTGTAAAAAAACACTGTTAAGCACGGCTATTGCCGGACAATTTTTGCTATCGCCTGCAGCATTGGCAGACGAACAACAACCGGGTCCCGTAACGGACCTCATCGAAACCATTGTGGTAAGTGGAAGTAAAACGCCAAAGGCGTTGCAGGATGTTGCCGGTAGTATCTCAGTAATCGATTCACAAACCATCGACAATCAAGTCGTTACCGATCTCAATGAAATCTTCAAATACGACCCATCCATTCAGGTAACTGGTGGCGTTGGAGGTGCGCAGAATATTCTGGTGCGGGGCATGGGTTCAGACCGTATATTAATGATCAAAGATGGCATGCGCATGAACGAAGGTTACGGCGCCAATGGTCAAAATGACATCGTAGGTCGCGGCTTTATTGATACCGACACATTAAAACAAGTAGAAGTGGCAAAAGGGGCGGCATCGTCGCTTTATGGATCTGACGCTCTTGGAGGCATCGTGGTTTTCACCACCAAAGATGCTAGTGACTACCTTAGTGATGGTGAGCGCGTTGGCGGCCGAGTAAAATTAGAATACTCAGATCACAGTGCGCAAACAGGCATTGCCGGTACTTTAGCGTTGCAAACGGGCAGTGTTGAACACTTACTCAATGCAAGCGTTCGTGATGGTGAGGAACAACAGAATTTCGAAGGTTCCAATGCGCCTTTCACAATTGAATCGACCAGTGGCTTATACAAAGCAAAATGGAACATCAATCGTAGTAATGCATTAAACCTGATTGTCGACTATTACAAACAGGACGTGAAAGGTGATAGCGCCGATGGCTTATTATTCTATTTTCGTGGTCTTGCGGATTATGGCTATAACATCGTCACGGAAAACACCACCACCGAAAAACAATCCACAGCTTATAAATTGCAGTACACCAGCACCAGTAAAACGCCATTTTTTGACTCTCTGAATATCTCGTTTTATGACAATTCTGCCGAGCAAAGCGATGAAGAATACGGGCAACTCGATATTAACGCACCGATTTTTGGCACCGTTGAACTTCGAGATATGTGGAAAACTGGTTTTTATAAACAAGAAACCACCGGCTTCTTGTCAAACGCAACGCTGGCACTGAATAAGACGCATACTCTCGGCTACGGCCTGGACTATGAAACAACTAAAAGCATGCGTACTCAACACGAATACCGCGAGGTTGCCGGAGTAAGCACTAAAGATGATGTAACCAATAAGTTTCCAACCAATGATATCAATCGTTTAGGTGTCTTTTTTAATGATGAAATCAGCCTATTGAGCGGTGATTTTCTTATTACTCCGGGTGTTCGTTTTGACCAATACAATATGGACCCCAATGGTGCATTGAAAACCAATGGTGAAGAATTTGCCAAAATTGATGAAAGCCAAACATCATTCAATTTAGGTGCGCTATACAAAGTAAATGACCTGCTTTCAGCCTTTGCGCAATATGGCCAGGGATTTAAAGTTCCGGCCTATGATCTGGCTTACATCGAGCACTACAACCAGGCGGCGTCTACTTACATTTACGAAATTGTCCCAAGTGATGATTTATCACCGGAAGAGAGTGATAGTTTTGAGGTTGGTGTTCGTGGCCATGTTGGCGACCTGATCATCAATGCAGCGATTTACTATACCGAATACGATCAGTTCTTAGCGACTCAGTTAATCGATTCTCAAACCGTGTTTAATGAGGATGGCAGTTTCGCTTATCAGCACGATACCTTCCAGTATCAGAACATTGATTCGGTAACGATTAAAGGGGCTGAACTTGCCTTAGATTACGCAATAAACAATCGCTTTAGTATTTTTGCTAATGCCTCTTATCAGGATGGGAAAGACGATACGACGGATGAATATATCAATACTATTAGTCCGTTATCCGGTGTTGTCGGTGTTAATTTTGATTACCACGACCTTTCCAGTCAGCTGACCTTAAATTGGGCAGATCGCATGACCAAAGTTGATGACGGCGAATCCGAAATCGCAGGTTATGGCTCACTGGACTGGTCGCTAAATTATCAGGTTAATGATGCAATGACATTAAATGTTCTCGCCAGCAACTTGCTTGATAAAGAGTATATCCGTTTTGTGAATGTTGCCGGGCACGCGTCGGATTCTGACTTACAAGGTTTTACGGAGCCAGGCCGTGGATTTGCGGCAAATGTTATGTATCAGTTTTAACCGAAATTAAAACGGACTAAGTGCTAAAAATGTGGTGAAACAAAAGCGTTTCACCACTTCCATAGTGCGACACTGTGCGATACGGTGCGAAGGCAATCCTTGTAAATTTCAGCTTTTGGCGGAATTTACCCAAAGGAAAAAATCGCCTTTCGCTTATATTGCTCACCCAAGAGATTCAAGATCACACTTAACTATCCGTAACACCTTTTGCTGCATCCTCATGCTTAGGCTTAAGCCAAAGCATGAAACCTTCCCTTTCCAATTTAAGCCATTGAAAATCCTATTCTTTGCTACCTTTAGATTATGACTCTGATAAAAATCGTACTGTCTAACGCTTAAAGCGGCCATGACAAAGGGAACCACGTTAAGGTTGAATATGATGATATCCACGCTGCTAAAATCCATTCGTTTGCCCTTTCTGGTTCTGGCGCCGGTTTGCGTGTTCCTTGCATCCAGCTTAGTGATCTATGAACAAACAAACCTGAATTATGTGGTGTTGATATTGGCTTTACTTGGT
This sequence comes from Thalassotalea litorea, assembly GCF_005843925.1. Taxonomy (GTDB): domain Bacteria; phylum Pseudomonadota; class Gammaproteobacteria; order Enterobacterales; family Alteromonadaceae; genus Thalassotalea_A; species Thalassotalea_A litorea_A. The sequence continues at coordinate 150,816 of NZ_VCBC01000003.1, read as the reverse complement.
GGCTTGTTCGCCCAGATCAGCGTCAATGCATTAAACGAGTACTTAGATTTTACCAGCGGTCTGGACGCCATGACAAAACGCACAGCATTCAGTGGTGGCAGCGGTGCCTTGATTGAAGCGCCAGAAATGAAAAACTGGGTGTTATATGTCGCGCTATTATCACTATTGGTGACCATCACAATCGGTGTGTTTTTTTATTACGTTCGTGGCCCCATCATTTTTGTTTATGGTATTTTGGGGATTTTTTTGATCCTCGCCTACACCCGTTGGTTAAATAAATCAGCACTGGCCTGTTTAATTGCGCCGGGCTTAGGCTTTGGTACTATCATGGTAACAGGTTGTCATTTCGCCCTGTCGGGGATGCATACCTCAGGGTCGTTATTTGCAGGTTTCGTGGTGTTTTTTCTGACCAACAACCTACTTCTTTTAAATCAGTTTCCCGATATCGATGCTGACCAACAAGTAGGTCGTAATCATATGGCAATCCGCTATGGCGTTGTCACTGCCACTAAGGTTTATTCTTTGTTCGCCATACTAGCCGCATTGACGTTGCTGATTGCAATTATCAGCAAGTCGCTGCCACCTCTGACAGCAATTGCCCTGCTTCCGCTTTCGGCTGGTATTTATTGCTTTTATGGCTGTAAAAAATATGGCAAAAGCCTGGGAGACAAGCCACTTTATTTAGCGGTAAACACCATAATCACCCTATTAGTTCCCGTGATCATCGCGACAAGTTTGCTGCTCAGTTAGAAATTCCTTCCGGCGGATATCGTTAAACAATACTTTACAGCCCAAATCGCTAAAACAGATTCGCCCCTAACAAAATTCTGTGGTTGCGTTACAATGCCCGTATCTCATTGATAATTTATACCAGGGTTCCTGGTTCAACATCTAATAAAGACAAGGTTATGATGAAAAAGACATTTTTAGCATTGGCACTAGTTACAGCGTTAGCCGGTTGCAATAATGCAACACAGGATACCCACGCAAACAAAGAAGCTCAGGCAAGCAAAGACGCACAGGTAAGCGCAGTCGCGAGCCCACAGCAGCAGGCTCAGGCACTCTTCCAATCCTACTTTGAAGAATCTATGGCCTTGTCGCCGGTTTACGCGACGTTTGTTGGTATGAATGAATACAATGATAAATTCAGTGCACCTATCAGCGAAGAAAGCCTGGCGCAAAGCCTGGCGTTAGAGCAGAAATATTTAGATAAAATCAATGCCATTGATGAGTCTGCACTAACCGGTCAGGATTTGTTGAGTTATCAAATTTTTAAGCGAGATCGTGAATTAGAGATCAAAGGCTATGATTTCCCATCTTACCTGATCCCGCTAAATCAGATGTATGGTATTCACAATATGTATGCCACGTTAGGCTCTGGTCAAAGCGCACAACCATTTAACACCTATCTGGATTACCAAAACTTTATCTCTCGTACCGATGGATTTTCCGCTTATATGGACAGCGTGATTGTTGCGATGCGTGAAGGTATGGAAAAAGGTGTGGTACTGCCTACGCCTATCGTTGAGAAAATTCTTCCGCAGTTATCTGTGCATGTTGTAAAGGACGCCAAAGACAGCGTATTTTATGGCCCAGTGACCATGCTTAGCGATAACTCGGAACTAAGTGATGAACAAAAGCAACAAGTCACAGAGCAATACCAAGACATGATCCTCAATACCTTGGTGCCTACCTATGATAAGTTTTATCAATTCATCGAAACCGAGTATTTACCAAAGGCCCGTGCAAGCGTTGGCTTATCTGAATTGCCCGATGGTAAAGCCTGGTATGAGTATCAAATTGAAACCAATACGACATTGCCACTAACCGCTGAAGAATTACATGAATTTGGTCAGCAGGAAGTTGCTCGCATTCTGGCAGAGATGAATAAGGTCAAAGCCCAGGTTGAATTTGATGGCGATTTGAAAGCCTTCTTTAAGTTTTTACAAGAAGATGAACAGTTTTACTGGGATTCGGAAGAAGAAGTGGTCGCCGCGTATATGGATATCAAAGACGATATTAATCAGCGTTTACCGAAACTGTTCGAGGTTTTTCCAAAAGCAGATTATGAGGTTCGTGCTGTAGAAGCATTCCGAGCTGCCTCTAGCGCCGGTGCCAGTTATCAATCTCCGGCACCAGATGGTTCTCGCCCGGGTATTTTTTACATTAATACCCATAATTTAAAAGCACAGCCTAATTTTATTTTAGAAACACTGAGCATTCATGAAGCCTCTCCAGGACATCACTTCCAAATCACCATTCAACAGGAAGTCAAAGACTTGCCGATGTTCCGTAAATTTGGCGGCTACACAGTATTTTCAGAAGGCTGGGCTTTATATGCTGAAAGTTTAGGAAAGGAGCTAGGTTTATTTTCTGACCCCTATCAATGGTATGGTCGTCTGTCGGATGAGCAATTACGAGCCATGCGCTTAGTCGTGGATACTGGCTTACATGCGTTTGGCTGGACCCGTGAACAGGCAATCGACTTTATGGCGCAAAACTCCTCGTTAGCCATGTCAGATATTGAAGCTGAGGTTGAACGTTATATCTCCATTCCAGGTCAGGCGCTAGCCTACAAAACCGGCCAGCGAGCGATCCGAGATTTACGCAATCAGGCGCAAGCCGAACTTGGAGAGAAATTTGATGTCCGTAAATTCCATACGCAAGTATTAATTGATGGAGCTCTGCCGATGCCAATTTTAGAAAAGAAAATTATGGCTTGGGTTGCGACCCAAAAATAATTTCGACCACAAAAAAGGGCAAGAATGAATCTTGCCCTTCTCTTATTACCGCATTAACTTAAGCCTGAAACCTGAAACCTGAAACCTAACATCTTATTTTTAAGGATTAAAGTAAGTAAATACCGTTTCAAACGCACCCTGTTGAAATTGTTTTAATCCAGTATCGCGATAATCAATTTCGACCTGACTTTTTTTCAGTTTTTCTTTGATATCCGCTGGGCGCACTAATTCAACTTTTAGTGCTTCAATCAACTGGATCGCCGCTTCAATTTTAAAGCCTTGTGATCCACCAGCAAACTTGCCCTTGGTCATACGTTCTTTTATGACTACCGTTTCAACCGCATAATCCGCCATCAATTTAGCAAAGGTAAATTGGAATTTGCGAATGTTTTCGGTGTCCGTGCCGCGCTCTAAAGCCACTTTGGGTACGCGAATATGGGGTAAGTCAAATAGTTGGTTTTCAAAGTTCATGACACAGATAATTGCATCATCCCCTTTGATCTCTACACCACAAACTTTCATGGAAGCTCCTTAAATTTTTATACCAATTAAGATTGGCATCATTGGCGCAAGTATATCAAAAAAATAGAATAAACTGACCTTAAATTATCCGACTTTCGTCGTATTTCAACTTGCATCGAGCTAAGCTAACGTATTAACGTAGAACCGCTTAAAACAAAATTAGAGAAAATAATGAAAAAGCACTTACTTGCACTCACAGTATCTGTCGCCCTTGGATCGACATTGACCGCCTGTGGCGATAACAACAAGCCCCAACAAACTCAAAAGTCAGAATCCGCCGCTGCGCAGCCTCAGCAAGCCGATGTTAATCAGCAGTTTGCTCAATTTAGTGAAAACCTGATCAATGAATTTTGGAAATTAAACCCAGGTTATGCCGTATATGTGGGTTATTACAAATATGACGATCAGATGCCTGTCCCGGATGCGCAAACCATGGCAAGTGATTTGGCATTGGTCAAAGAGAAATTGGCTGCCTTACAAGGTTTTGATCCGAAGCAATTAGATGCGGGCAATGCTAGTGACTTTTTCATTTTGAAAAACCAGCTGGAATCACAAATTTTCAGCATGGAAAAATTAAAATCCTACCAATGGAACCCTGCAAGTTATAACGTTGCCGGTGTTTTCGGTGTCATATTAAACACCGATTACAAAGCCAAAGACGAGCGTTTGCGTACCATATATCGCCGCATGGAAAATATTCCAGCGTATTATGATGCAGCAAAAGCCAATATCACCACCCCGACACTCACCCACACTGAGCTTGCAATTCAGCAAAACCAAGGCGCTGCGGGTCTGTTTTCTGGCGCAATTGCCGCTGCGGCTGCTGAATCCGGGTTAAACGAACAGGAAAAAACCGACTTCACCGCACGCATTGAACAATCCACTGCAGCGATTGAAGGGTATATTGGCTGGCTTCAGGATAAAGCAAGCGAGCTTAAGGAAAACGATTCCGGCAAAGATTTTCGCATTGGCGGTGAACTATACGAACAGAAGTTTGCTTTGGATATCTATTCCAGCCTGACCGCCGAACAGCTATTTGATAAAGCGGTTCGCGAAAAGCAACGCGTACACGCTGAAATGGCGAAAATTACCAAACAGCTTTGGCCAACATATTTTGCCGATACCGACATGCCAGAGGATATGTTAGTTGCCACCAAACAGCTTATCGATCATTTATCGGTTAAACACGTAAAACGCGATGAATTTGTCGATGCCATTCGAGCCCAGATCCCTGAGCTGGAAAAATTCGTGATGGAGAAAAACCTGATAGAAATGGATAAAGACAAGCCATTAGTGGTTCGTGAAACGCCAGAATATCAGCGTGGCTTTGCCGGGGCTTCGATCAATGCACCTGGCCCTTATGACGCGGAAGCAAACACTTACTACAATGTCACACCATTAGATAATTTTAATGATGAGCAAGCAGAAAGTTATTTACGTGAGTACAATCACTGGATCCTGCAAATTCTCAATATTCATGAAGCCGTTCCTGGGCATTACACTCAATTGGTACACAGCAATAAGTCAAAATCCCTAGTGAAATCTATTTTTGGCAATGGTGCCATGATTGAAGGCTGGGCGGTTTACACCGAGCGCATGATGCTGGAAGAAGGCTATGGAGATAACGAGCCGGAACTTTGGTTGATGTACTACAAGTGGAACTTACGAGTGATTATGAATTCCATTATCGACTATGCCATCCAGGTGAACGGTATCGGTGAACAAGAAGCGCTGGATATGATGATGAATGAAGCATTCCAGGAAGAAGCGGAAGCCCGTGGTAAATGGCGTCGTGCGACGTTATCCCAGGTACAGCTAACCAGCTATTTTACTGGCTATTCGGAAATCTATGATTTACGCGAAGAACTGAAAGAGAAAATGGGCGATGATTTCGACCTGACTGAATTTCATAATAAGTTCCTAAGCTTTGGCAGCTCTCCGGTGCCTATCATCCGTGAGATGATGCTTGGAGAGTTAGATAAATAGTGAAATAACCTTAGGTTAGCCAATCTATTGTTTAAAAGCCTGACACAAGTCAGGCTTTTTTGTTTGTCGCTTATTACTGAAATCCAAGGTAAAATTATCGTTACTAAGCGGTTAACTTTGTGTTGTTCAGGAAGATACGTGAAACCCGATTCATTCACCCAAAAGCGTCATTTCATTGTTGCCCTAGGCAAATCACTGCATAAATTCGGTACGTCTTCGTATCGCCTTGAAAATCATCTAAAAAATGTCTCTAAATTTCTCGATGTTCCAGGTTCTTTTATCATTACTCCTACGGCACTGACATTCGTGTTGTACAACAGCGAAGATCAACAGGAATACAATTATGTGGTTCGGGTAAACCCGGGAGATATCGATTTAAGTGCACTGGCTCGCACCAATGATTTGGTGGAAGAGCTCGCCTCTGGTCAACGCACACTCGCAGAGGCTATCGAGCGTTTACAAGATATCGCAGCGCGCCCTTCCCCATACAATAAATTCTGGACCTTTCTCGCCTTTGGTGCTTCATCCGGCGCCTTTGCTTTACTCATGCATACCAGTTGGCATGATGTGTTTTGGTCCACCCTTTTGGGCTTTCTGGTTTACCTGATGGTGCTTTGGTCCGAGCGTTCAAACAGTATTGCCAATGCTTTGGAACCCTTAACCGCGATTCTGGTGGCGATGGCCGCCAGCGCCATAAGCCTGATTGACCCGGCAATCAATATACCTTTAGTGATCCTGTCATCGATTATCGTATTTATTCCCGGTTTATCCCTGACCACGGGGCTGGCAGAGCTTGCTGAACGGGATTTAATGTCCGGTACTGCGAAAGTCATGGATGCCATGATGACCTTGTTTAAGCTGTATTTTGGCGGCGTACTAGGGATGGCTTTAGGCACGTTATTATGGGGAAAAGGCGAGTTTATGTTAAGCGAACAAGTGCCGACATGGACCGCCTGGATAGCCGTATTGATCCTATCGCTTTCACTGGTGGTGATATTTAAAGCTCGTCCCCGACATGCGTTTTGGGGCGTTTTAGCGGGCTTTATTGCCTATAGTGCCAGCGTATGGAGTGGTGCATATGTCGGTGTTGCCTTGGGTGCCTTTTTCGGCGCCTTTGCCATCGGCATTTATTCAAACCTGTTTGCTCGATTTATGAAAGCGCCGGCAAGTATTGTAATGTTGCAGGGGCTGGTGGTATTGGTGCCCGGTTCAAAAGTTTATATTGGCCTCAATTCAATTATATCCGGCAGTGTTATTGTGCAGATGAATCAAATCGGCTCGCAAACCTTTTTAATTTTTATGGCGTTGGTCGCGGGATTAATCTTTGCGAATGTAGCAATCCGCCCGCGCTCCTCGTTGTAAAAAGGCTGACCAATTATGTGCATTTTATTTATCGCGATCAATCAACATCCAGACCATCCATTGATTGTCTGTGCAAATCGTGATGAATTTTATCAACGTGCAACGAAGACAATGCATCATTGGTCAAAAACCGTAGACGATTGGCAAATTACCGCAGGCAAAGACATGCAAGCTGGTGGTACCTGGTTTGGCGTCGCCCAACAATCAGGTGATACCGAGAAAGGCATTCACTTTAGTGCCCTGACCAATATTCGTAATCGCCGAGCGGTTGAACAAAATAAAGATAAATCGATGCGTTCTCGCGGAGAATTGGTTTCTATGGCTCTTGCGCCCGACAATGATATTGATCTCGATTGGCTGTTAGTCAATAGCAGCGCATACAACCCCTTTAACTTAATTTATCAGCGCAAAGATATTTCCGAACCTGCGATATTCTGCTTTAATGCGACGGAATTACGTCAACAACGCCTGGAAGATGGTTTTCATGCAATCTGTAATGGTAATTTAAATGATAAATGGCCAAAAATGACCAAGGGCGAAAAAGCCTTAGAAGCCATCGTCAATCAACATCAGGCGTTAGATCCATACGAGTTGTTCAAGATCATGCAGGATCAGACACAGGCACCGGATGAGTTATTGCCCGATACCGGTGTTGGCATTGAATGGGAGCGCTTGCTCTCAAGCATTTTTATTCAGTCTGAAAGCTATGGCACTCGCTCAACTACCTTGTTCTTCACTCATAGGGCAGGCGGTGCAAGCCTGTATGAGTTATCGTATGATGAGCAGGGAAACGCACAAAACGTCCAGGAATTCCATTTAACCGACAAGGCAAATCACCATGAGTAACCAAGACAAAGTTTGTATCATAACCGGCGGCTCATCCGGTATCGGTGCTGCAATTGTTGTCGGCTTTAGCCAGGCGGGTTATCGAGTCTTTAATCTCGATATTCAACCTCCTATTCACAGTAATAAGACAGGTACGGAGCGCGGAGAATACGTCAACTGTGATGTCAGTGATTTTGCCCAGGTTCAAAAATCTATCGCCAATATCATTGCTCAAACATCCCGTGTCGATGTGCTTATTTCAAATGCGGGCCGTCACCTCTCCGCCAATATTGAAAACACCAGCGAGGCGGTTTTCGACCAAATCATCGCCCTTAATGTCAAAGGCGCATTTGCGGCAACTCAGGCGGTCATACCTGCAATGAAAAAACAAAATGATGGTGTCGTGCTTTATATTGCATCGGAACAGGCATTGATCGCCAAAAACAACTCCTTTGCTTATAACCTGAGCAAACATGCATTAGCCTCCATGGCAAAAACCACCGCCTTGGATTATGCTCAATTTAATATTCGCACCAATGCTATATGCCCTGGGACCATTGAAACGCCTTTGTACCATAAAGCCATTGATGCCTATTGCGCGCGTTCTGGTGCTGACAAACAAAGCGTACATCGAGAAGAAGAAGCTCTGCAGCCTCTTGGCCGCCTCGGACAACCCGAGGAAGTCGCAAGTTACGCGTTGTTTTTAGCAAGCGAGCAAGGCAGTTTTATCACAGGTTCATTACAAGTCATAGATGGTGGCTACACCAGCCGTTAAGCGAATAGTATCCGCATGAATGAAACAACTAAAATCATCGACCCGCACCTTCATTTTTTCGATTATGAAAATGGTCACTATCACTGGTTAAAGCCAGAAAACCCACCGATTTGGCCCAATAAAGACGCGCTACAAAAAAGCTTTTCCGCCGCGGATTTAACGCTCTCAGATGCCATGGAATTACAAGGGTTGGTGCATATTGAGGCTGGGTTTGATAATCAACACCCGGAAAAAGAATTGGATTTTTTAGAGCAATTGCAATTGCCTCCATTTAAAGCCATCGCTTGCGCTGATTTAACCAAAGTTGAATTTAATCAATCTTTAGAAACGCTACGCACATACAAGAGCTTTGTCGGTGTCAGACATATTATTGATGCGCAAGGTGATACGCTGCTTCATGACCCAAATTTTGCAGACAATCTCGCTTTACTTGCCGAGCATAAACTCATTTTCGAAGCACAATTAGATTGTTGTGATTTGGATAGTGCAATACGACTGGCGGAACTTGCCAGCAACTATCCCAATCTCCAAATCTGTATCAATCACTCAGGAATTCTGCGCGATTTTAGTCAGTGGCCTGCACTTTCTGAATACGCCAAATGGCGTGCCGCCATGCACTATTTTTCTGATCAGGAAAACATCGCGTTAAAAATTTCTGGGATGGAAATGCAAAACCCGCGCTGGAGTTGGGGACATGCTCGCTGGCTCGTACACAAATTAAGAAACTTATATGCTGAAGAGAGATTAATGCTGGCCAGCAACTTTCCAATTAATTTACTGGCGATGCCCTATGACACGCTCTGGTTGGGTTATCGTGATGAATTAGGTCTGTCTCCTGAGAGTTTTCAAGCATTGGGCCATGACAACGCCAAACGGATTTATAGGCTTTAAGAGCAGTTATTTCAGGCGGGAATTGAAATCCCCTCAAGTGAACAGGTGGCAGGTTTCAGGTCTCAGAAAAAGCAATTAAAAAGCGTCATGCCGTGATACTACACGGTATCTTAGACAACAGCCGGTATATCTGAAGTGCCATTGGTGGGAATTGAAATTCCCTCAAGGCGGAGAAACAAACACGTTTCTTTGGGTGGAGATTCCGAAAAATCGTAATGGCGGGATAACGCGAAAACGCATTGGGTGGATAACGTTTCATTTTATGAAACGTTGGTAAAAGCCACAAAAATCTGAGTCATTCCCTGACACTACAGGGAATCTTAGCCTAAGCCGAATGTCTCAAAAGTGCCAATAAGAGCAGTACGTATCGCAAGCGATACTTCGAGAACGTGACGGAAATCGTCACTTCGAGTACGCTGATGTCATCAGCTCCGAGTACACGCTGTTTCGAGTGAAAAGCAACCCCGCCTCGCGTCATTCCCTGACACTACAGGGAATCTATCACCATAAGACTGAACGATTTAATGAGTGTGTTGCGTCCATCGATTGAACTCACAGCCAGGAACAGCCTGTTAGCAACAGGCTAATATAAGCTTCAAATGATTCCAAATCCTTTGAGATAACTTACTACTATGCCTAGAATTGAAAGTATGATTACTAGCTCAATACCTGTAATTCTGCGGGCGTTTAATCTTTGCTTTTTGGGTTAATGTCATTTCCTTTTACAAGAACCTCGTAAGCAGTGGAATAATCGATTGGCTGCTCAGCTAAATAAACATCCATGGCTCCAGCCCCCATAGTGGCTTCCTTAATACCTGTCTTTTCGATGTTAGTGTACCCACCTTCATCAAGGCCTTCGAGACAAATCAATACCGATGGTTTAACCCAGCTTCTAAAAGCTAAGCCTTGCATAACCTGTTTAATATCTTTTTCAAGGTCAAAGAAGTCGCCAGCTAAGCTTCTAGGGTGCGTGGAGCTACGTTTGATAGTTAACACCTTTCGAGTGATAAGGTTTTCGCCCGTTAATTCATAGGGTGAAAGTTTTATCTGGTATGCTTGTTTAAGTATGGGAAGTTTGGAAATTAATCTTATTATATCCATTTAAATCTCGGATTTTTGCTTCTGCTTTTCGCTCTTACCCGACATTAGGCTTTTCCACCAGTGACGTCAACAGAGGGTAACAAGTTTGACTCAAGACCGAGCAATCATCCGTACACGGTAGACCGAAAAACACCAAAATACACAAGCTGCAAGAGCCCCGATAAAACTGCAATATAACGCCTGAAATAAAAGATAAAAACTAGAATCATTTCCAAATGGCTTGAAGGCATAAATAAAAACAAAAGCAGGAATGATTGCTGCTAGACAGTACCAACCTAAATTGAATTTTTTATATTTATTTAGTAGAAAATGTACTGGAAACGCCCAAACAACGATAACAATTGCACAGACAGTAGTTGATAATCCCGCAACAAAAAATGAGTAGCTAATAAAAGAAAAGTCAGTGCCTCTAGAATCTATAAAAGTTACCGCAAAGGTCAGAATAAAGACGAACAAAATAGTCAAGATAACCGCTATAGATAGATGTTTCATAACCCTTTACTCATAAATTGACGTGACGCTGTTTATCGCCCATATGATTCAAATCTTTGGCCCTTTATTCTCTGGTTTTAGCAAGCCATTTTCGTTCAAAATAGGTTGTACCCATCGATAAAAATCTGACCGCTTTTCATCCCATGGCCAAGCATTTTCTTTGCTTTGTCAAATCATTTGCGGACGTTCAAGCTCTTGTTAAAAACCAAGTCTAGTAATTTCGCTAGAAACGACTTAAAGATATATCCGCAGGTTAATCTAACTAATAAAGCCTTGATCTAAATTTGTTCATATCGTATTCATCTGAAACTAGCATTTGGTTGCTTATTTGTATTAGCTTCTCATATTCCTCAGGAAAGTGTTTTTTTAATCTGGCAATTCTTGAATAATGACTTGGTTCGAGCTCCTCCACTTCAGGAACAATCAGCCTCAAGCTCTTATTAAGGCTGCCATTCTCATAACTGTCTTCTAATAAAAGATCTAATACATCTAGGCCCAATTTATCCATTTCTGGTTTTAAACCCAAATCTAACAATAGCTGTACCGCCTCTTGAGAATTTAAAGCCGCAGGCACAAAAAGATCATTTCCAAACTTATCTTTGATAGAGAAGTCGAACTTTTCAACTTCTAAAGATTCCCATTTTTCAAAAGGTATGTGTTTAAATGCCAGCAAGCCCGATGGCGGTGTAGGAACTGATCTGGCGTTCCAAATAGGTATAATATTTTCAGTACTCCGTAATAATGAAAGCAACAAACGATCTGTTTCGAATTCAGTTAGTGGGGTCGAAGAACTGTAATCAAACGCTTCTTGAAGCTTATCTTCTCCTAGCATAGTAATGAAATCACTACGCGTTTCTCGGCTTCCATTAGGGCTAAATTGCCGAGTATCCCGCCATAGATTAACAAGAGTAGGATCAATATCATGCAACCTTTGAGCAGTATTGTCGTCATCTTGTGCAATACGTGTTATCAGATCATAAGTTTCACGATGATCAAGAAACCCTTCTTCAGCCAATAACTCCTTTTGAATTGATTCACAAGACTTTGATTTATTACTCAAAACCGCCTTTTTGAGTTCCATAGATTCGATCGCCTTAGATACCAACGAATCATCGGGCAAAATCTGAATAACCCGATTACTGCTATCTGCTAGGTCTATTCGATGCAAAGCTTTTTTGAGTTCAGGAATTAATGCTTTCGAACTTTGAAAGTTTCTTTTATTCGCAGGAGCTTTAAAAAAAGTAAAGGCTTCATTATCCATTTGATACCGTGAACCATGAGCTTTATAGCCCTTTTCAATGAGGTAATTAATAGTCTCCAAATATTTGTCAGGAAAACTCTCTGCATTAGCATAAACATCAACGTCATCAGGCAAGTTCATTATGGCTATATCTAAGCCTGTAATTATTCCCAATTCATTTGTAGGATGAACACCATATGTTTCCAATAGTTGAAGAAGCTTTACGTTGTGAGCTGAGGCTGCAAAGTCAGCTAAATTAGCATTTGAATCATAGCGACCTTGTGCGATTATAGGCATGTCCTCAATTGACACCGCTTGCGCGATAAGAACCTCTAAATATTCATATGGCAAATCATTCATAACTGCGATAGCAACATCGTTTACGTTAAAATTTCTCAATGATACTGCTTGTTTGAACTCTTCAACATTGAGGCTGCCGCCAGTTAGAGCGAACAATATAGATGGTGATAAAACGCGACTACCATTTATTTCAAGAGGTGATTCTAAGTATGTATTGAAGTTTTCATCGTTCTCAAGCAAGGCGAAAACGTCTGATTTACTAACTTCATTGTCTAACACTAAGCCCATACTTAATCCATTAGAGTCGCCTTCAAAAGCTTGTAACCCTAGGACAATAATAGGAATGTTTATAACGGAAAAATTATTGATTACTGATAGGCCATTCCATTCATTTAAAATATCAACGGAAGTGGTGAAGTCGTATTTTTCTTTTTCTAGATTTATCTTTGCTTGAAGAAGTAAATCATCATAGCTGTCATAAAAAGGTTTATATTGATTGGAATATGCAAGTAGATCACGCCTTGTTTTTCCATTTCTCAACTCATGTTCCAGCGCTTGTATTAATATCTGATGTATATTGTTAACTTGGGTGTTGAAATCCAATTTCCGCTCTTTACATTGAGCATTTGCAATTGTTAATTCTTTGAGCTTTTGTGATGCGAATTTTTTGTTACTAAATGGAAAAACCTCGATGGAATCTTTGTCACTCAAAGCAGGGTGAATATCTTTGACATCAACATCATAATTGGTTGATTCTGTGCTTTTATTTAGGGATATGTAAATTACTAAGGTAATAATTAGTACTAACAGTAATGTTAACTTCTTCATTTTTATATCTTTCCATGAAAACCCAACATCTAGCCCTTAACGTGTGGGGCTAACCCACTGTTTAAACTACCTTTTATCTGAAGCGAACACAATATAAGTTTAGCTTACTCGTAGCTTTAGATTAAATGCCTGCTTTGAGTAAGCAACCCTATGATATTCTTGTGAAGTGAGTGTTTCTTGCTCGTTGTGAGCTCAACCGATGGAAGCAAAGCCGCCATCGATTTAAAGCAATTTAGCGATAGCCTGACCGATTTCGATTGCAAACATCATAATCAGTGCTCCCGCACAAAATGCAGCGAGAACTATCAAGCCAGACTTTTGCTGAGATGGAACTCCCTTCCACCATATTGATAATTCTTTCATTGAGTTACACCTATTTCACTTCCATATGCGGTGAACGGTAAACCACACTGTCGTTTAGCTCGATGCCTAGACCCGGCGCTTCGCTAACCTGGAAATAACCGTTAACAGGTTGTGGGTCCTGTATACAAAGTTCACGGTTCCAGTCTTTAATCGCATAAGTATGATGCTCGTGGATCAGGAAATTCGGCAATGCGGTTTCTAAATGCAACGATGCGGCGGTTGCAACCGGGCCGCCACAAACATGGGCCTGAATTCGTACATCAAACGTATCCGCATAGTCACACACTTTCTTGGTTTCGGTAAATCCACCACATAAGCCAATATCGGGTTGTAAAACATCGATGGACTGATCTTGCATATAAGGTTTAATGCCCCAGCGATTATACAAACGCTCGCCGCCAGCAATTGGCACATTGACCTTATCTGCGACTTTCTTATGAAGGTCGGAATTCAAATAATTCACCGGCTCTTCGTAATACATACAGCGGAACTCTTCCACCATATCGCCCAATTGGATCGCGGTGGTCGCGCCAAGCAGACTATGACATTCAAAGATGATATCGCCATCATCCCCCATGGCATCGCGAATTGCCCCAAGACGGGCACGAAACAATTTAAGCTCTGGGTTGGTAAAAATCTTGGTGCGATCGAAATGGGTCACGCCATGCATGTCGTACATGATTGGATCTACCTTGACGGCATCATAACCATCTTTTAAGGCTTTCTCAGCTGCACGGGCGTAATCGGCCGGATCATTCAACCGATTTATGTCTTTGTCCCAGTCAAACTGTAACTGACTGGCATAGGTGCGCAGCTTGTCATTTACCTTACCACCGAGTAATTGATATACCGGAACATTTAAGGCTTTACCCTTGATATCCCAAAGGGCGGTATCGATGGCGCTCATTGCCGCATAGATCACAGGTCCACCGCCTAAGGCCCAGAAACTTTCCCTAAGCATCCGCGACCATAATAATTCGGTTTGAAACGGGTCTAAGCCAATCAACATGGCTTCGGCGATTTCTTTGATCATATGCGCTGCTGCGCTATGTCCAAGATCGTAAGCCAGACCGGCTTCACCAACGCCACTGATGCCTTCATCGGTATGAATACGAACAAACACCGGATTCCAGACATCGCGTTTTGGGCAATGAATATCAAAAATTTCAACGCGGGTAATTTTCATTTTTATTCCTGTTTCAAAGATTGGAGAGCTTATTTCACAAAGTCAGGGTTGATTCTGTAGGCTTTTCTCAGCATCGCTGGCCAAGCCTTCTGGCCGCCGGTGGTGCCGGTATGTACGATCTTCGCCTGGGCAGTAATATTATCGATAATGGGTTTTCCGACCGTGAGGTTATCAACGCCACTCGCCTGCATGGACAGTTGGATTTCACAGGCTCGGTTTAAGTCATACATGCGCATAAACGCATCGCCTATGGTTGTCCCAAGCGTTAACGCCCCGTGGTTTCTTAGCAATAAATGGTTATTGGCGCCAAGATTATCCTGAAGCCGCTTTTTCTCAGCTGGGTTTACCGCCAGGCCTTCATATTCGTGATAGCTCATTGACGCTATGGAAAACATTGAATATTGACTTAACGGCAATAATCCTTGGGGCTGACTCGCCACCGCAATGGTTGGAATAGTGTGTAAGTGCAGCACACAGCCGGCATCATGGCGAACTTCATGAATTGCGCTATGGATAGTAAAACCCGCGGGATTAATTTGAAATGGGCCGTCATCGAGAATCTTGCCGTCGATATCAATTTTTACCAGGTTCGAAGCACAGACCTCATCAAAGGCGACACCAAATGCGTTAAGCAGATAATGATCCGTATCCGGGATCCGCGCTGAGATGTGGGTATAGATTAAATCGTCCCAACCAAAGTGCGCGACTAACTGATAACAGGCGGCCAAATCAACACGAGTTTGCCACTCAACGTCGCTAACCTGCCCTTTTAAACTTCTTACTGGTAAATCAAACACCACGTATCCTCAATGGCCAATGTGCGTTAAGTATATATAATTGTATCGACATTTTTATCTGTACTTACACTGACTGGAAATTAAAAATCACTCAGAGTACACTAGCATTTCAGATTTTGTCGTACTATGGATAGCAACTATTGAAAAATGCAGTACTTTTTCTTGTTTCGCTGTTAATAACCTCCCCCACATTTTCTCTCTTCGCCAAAGAATATACTCTGGATGATCAGAAGAGCCGGTTAATCGGTAGCGTGACCTACCACACAGTGAAAAAAGGTGATTATTTTCAAAAGATTGCCGAGCAATATGATATTGGATTTTTGGCTTTGATGGAATCAAATCCTGGCATTGATCCTACTCGATTAAAGCCCGGCATGATTTTAACCATCCCTTCACAGATGATTTTGCCCTATGCTGAACGAAAAGGCATTGTCATAAATCTGTCTGAGCTGCGCTTGTATTACTTCCCTGAAGACAGCAATAAAGTTCATGTATTTCCTGTTGGCATCGGCAAGATTGGTGATTCAACACCTACCCTGATTTCTTCGGTGAGTGAAAAACGCCATAAACCGGATTGGTATCCAACCCAAGATAAGCGCGAAGAATATGAACGAGAACATGGTAAGCCGATGGCAAAAGTCATTCCTGCAGGGCCGGATAATCCACTCGGTGATCATGCCCTGCGCCTTGGTCAAAGTGTCTACTTAATCCATGGTACCAACCAAAGGTTTGGTATTGGCATGCGGGTAAGTTCAGGCTGTATTCGTATGTATCCCAAAGATATTGAATGGCTCTTTAATGAGGTCGATCTGGGAACCCAGGTAAAAATTATCGACCAGCCAATTAAGATGACTTACCAAGCCCCGGATATGCGACTCATTGAAGTGCATTCACCGTTATCACTGGAAAATCATCAACAGCCAAGTCTGTTGCCTTTTTCAGAAGGCGTCAGGAATTTCCTGGGTAATGACCCGCATTTACTGGAACTGCTAGAAAACTACATTAAAGCGCCTAAAGGCATACCCATGCAGGTTTCTCCGGGTAGCTACGCGAATGAAGAAGACGCACCTAAGGTTGAACAAGCCGAAACCCTGTAGCACAACGTAAAAAGCAAGCCAGAATACACAGGCATTAAAAAAACCGGCTATTTAGCCGGTTTTTGTTATCAATCCATAGTGTCTATCTTAGTGCCTATTTTTTATAGGATTCCACTACATTATCAACGCGTTCGTTGGCTTCTGCCGCCATTTCTTTGGCCGCCATCGAATCCGCGGTAGCTTGCTGCTGCTGGACTTTAAGATCCGCGACTTCGCTACTTAGGCTATCAACCTGAGATGAAAGGTTATCCACTTTCATGGTCAGATCGGCAACATTTTTTTCCAACATCTCGTTACTTGAACAACCTGCAAGACCGAGAGCAAATACCATCCCTGCAAGTGTCATCATCTTGTTTTTCATCTAGCTACTCCAATAAATTAACAGCTAACAATTACAATCGCTCAATCACCACAAGTGATTAAAAAGCAATCGATATCATCTCGCAATATAGCACAATTATTCAAAAACGCTTTGTTTTTTTTGAAGAATTTGCTAACTACAATCAAGGGGTCAGAGTTGTTGAAGAAGGTGTTCAACAACTCTGACCCCTTGATTCGGAGAACGTAGAATGTCCGGGAATATTGCAATAGTTCAGGGTGACATTACCCAAGCGAAAGTCGATGCCATCGTTAATGCCGCAAATCCGAAAATGCTAGGTGGTGGTGGAGTCGATGGCGCGATTCACCGTGCCGCAGGCCCTAAGCTGTTAGAGGAATGTCGCAAGTTGAAAGCGACAAACGGTATTCGTTGTCCATTCGGCGAAGCGAGAATAACATCCGCCGGCAATCTAAACGCCAAATATGTTATTCATACTGCAGGACCAATCTACCGCAATGAGCTGCACCCCGAGTTGCTATTGGCTTCCTGTTACCAGAACTGCCTTGAATTAGCCTTGGAGCACCAATGCCAGTCTATCGCCTTTCCGGCAATATCCTGCGGTGCTTATGGTTACCCCTTAGAAGAAGCGGCCAACATCGCGATAGAAATTTGTCAAAATCCAAGATATCAGAACATTTCTATCCATTGTTATCTTTTCGATGACAGAAGTTATCACACCTGGCAACAGCAGTTTCAACGGCTGTAGTAATAGAATTTTTTAAGTATTCTTACGCGGCTGCTCAACCAATTTAAAGCTTGTATTATCGGCCCCATAAACGAATATCGCACAATGTTTCCATCCCTCGGGAATACTCCATCCTGCATTCTCACTGACGGTAAACTCATGGCGCTTGTTGGCACAACGAATATCAACTTTATTCAGTGAACCGTTAATATCGGATATTGAGAAGTCGTTACGAGCCAATCTATGAAACCAATGGCTTTTATCACCAATGTCGCCGTCAACGACAAAAATGTCGTCAGAATCAAGCAATACATCTATGTCTTCAACAACCCTATCAAATGAAGACATAAGATCATCCGCAACCTGCAATTCTTTGATCTCTTCATAGGTTTCTATTGCACTTACTAATTTATTCAACGCAACCTGCAAATTAAACTTGTTGCTGTAAACATAAAGCTTGTTATTTTCAGGCGCATTTTTCATCGTAACCTGTTCTAAATGATATAGCTGCAGTTGTGGATCGTTTTTCGCTTTTGCGTATTCATAAGCCAAGACATGTAAATAGTCATTTTCAGTTAAGTGACGATATTTGTAGCTTGTCATTTTCTCCAGACGTTTCTCAACTTCAGCGAAATCCTTCTCTTGTAAAGCCTTTTCCGCTAACGCGTAATTTTTCTTAAACTTACTACGTACAGCGTGAATACCGTTGGTCTTCATGGAAAAACCGATCCGCACTGTATTAACACAACGCTGTATAGGTTCCCCACCTTCCATTGCAGGGTGATATTGCCATTTTTTAACAGCTCGCAAAGACTCTCTGACAAAATCCGCACTACCTGAAGAGTCTCCAACCAATATGTTAGAAACACTACCATCCTCTTCGATAATAAAGCTTAATTCCACCCAGCCTTCACGAGCTTCTCTGGCCGCATCTATAGGGTACTTAGGTTCCACCCTTTCTTTGGGTGTAGGATTAACTGTGGTAGAAATATGTTTGGATTTCACTTCTGCATTAACTGAAAATTGCGACAGAATTCCCAAAACAAAAAAACTAATGGATAAGTATTTGAACATTGCGTACGTCCTGTATCTGCTTGCTAAGGTATACTTCCTTCAAATGATGATTCAGCTTTACAAATAACATTTTGATTTGCAATAAAAAACTCTGAAGTACCCAATACAGGTATTAAATAATTGGCAGTCCTAAATCTTCTTTCACATTCTCAATTACCATGTAGGTATGAGTCTGACTAACTCCCGGCAACTCAACAACTTTTCCTAATACATCACGATAATTGTTCATATCCGTAACTCTGAGTTTGAGCAAATAGTCAAAGCCACCGGCAACCATATGGCACTCTGCGACCTCTTTGATATTAACCACTTCATCACGAAAATCATTGAACACTTCCGC
Source organism: Thalassotalea litorea (assembly GCF_005843925.1). Taxonomy (GTDB): domain Bacteria; phylum Pseudomonadota; class Gammaproteobacteria; order Enterobacterales; family Alteromonadaceae; genus Thalassotalea_A; species Thalassotalea_A litorea_A. The sequence continues at coordinate 131,832 of NZ_VCBC01000003.1, read as the reverse complement.
CTTGGTTCTATCCAGTGTCACCTGAATAAATGCCGACATCGGAATATTGAGTTTTTCAGCATTTAATACCGCGCCATAACGCAGCACATATCCTTCGGACTCAAGGCGTTTTACCCTATCAAGACAAGGGCTGGGGCTTAAATTTACCTTTTTTGCCAGTTCTACGTTGGAAATTCTGCCGTCTTTTTGCAAAGTGTCTAAAATAGTAAGATCAATACGATCTAAAGTACGTTGTTTGCTGCTCATGACGCCACCCCAATAAACACTATTTTATTTGGTTATATTAAATTTTAGCCAAATATTACACTGAATTATTCCAAATATCACCAGCATATTTGGGCTTTATTTGTCTACAATCTGCACAATTGTATCAGAATAACCGATGGGCCTTTGCCATGCTTTTTAATGGAAACCTAATTACCTCAGATCCGATCCGCCAGCAAATCCGAGATCTTTATCGCGCCGACGAAAACCAGGTGCTTGCCGATTTATTACCGATTGCAGAAATTAGTCCTGCAGCTAAGTCTCGAGCCTGGGAACGGGCTCGTCAGTTAGTCGTGGAAATTCGCAAGGATCAAATTGGTAAGGGTGGCGTTGACGCGCTGTTAAATGAATTCGCCCTTTCTACCGATGAAGGCGTGGTACTCATGTGTCTTGCCGAAGCTCTGCTGCGTGTTCCGGATAAGAAAACCGCCGACAGTCTGATTCGCGATAAATTGGCCGAAGGCGACTGGAGCTCCCATATCGGTAACTCCGACTCCATCTTTGTTAATGCCTCTTCCTGGGGGTTGTTACTGACCGGAAAAATGGTCAATTACACCGATAAAAAGAAGAAACAACAATTCGGATTATTGAAAAAAACCATCGGTCGCTTAGGTGAACCCGTCATTCGTAAAGCGGTGCGCTATGCCATGCAGGTTATGGGGACTCAGTTTGTGATGGGCCGGCAAATTGATGCTGCCGTCGAGCGGGCGAAAAAGACCGAAGCCAAAGGTTACACCTATTCCTACGATATGCTTGGTGAAGGTGCCCGCACCATGAATGATGCTGACCGTTACTTTGAAAGCTACATGAATGCAATTCATGCTATCGGTAAAGCGGCAAATGGTAAAGGGCCGCAACAAAGCCCCGGCATTTCAATCAAACTATCAGCCATACACCCTCGCTATGAATTTACCCATCAGGATCGAGTTTTGGAAGAGTTGATTCCACGCCTGAAACAATTAGCCCTGGCGGCTAAATCCTATGACATAGGTTTTACCGTGGATGCCGAAGAAGCGGATCGTCTCGATATCTCGTTAGATGTCATCGGTGCGGTATTTTCAGATTCTGATCTAGACGGTTGGGACGGCTTTGGTATTGCAGTACAGGCTTATCAAAAACGAGCCTTATATGTGATCGAATGGGTGCGTCAACAAACCCAAAATGCCAAACGTCAAATGATGGTTCGCTTAGTCAAAGGCGCGTATTGGGATTCTGAAATTAAAATATCTCAAGTTGAAGGATATGAAGATTTTCCGGTGTTTTCACGTAAGCCTTCAACCGATGTCTCTTATCAAGCCTGTGCGAAACGCCTGCTAAGCTATCGCGATAGTATTTATCCACAATTTGCGACCCATAATGCCTATACCGTCGCCACCATTTTAGAAATGACCGACGATGTATCAGGTTTTGAATTCCAGCGCCTGCACGGCATGGGTGAATCGCTCTACGATCAGGTTGTCAGCAATGACAACGTATCCTGTCGTGTCTATGCACCGGTTGGTGAGCACGCTGATTTACTTGCCTATCTGGTTCGTCGTTTATTAGAAAATGGTGCGAACAGCTCCTTCGTCAATAATATTGTTGATGAAGATATCCCTGTCGAAAGTCTCCTTCAGGATCCGGTTGAACAAGTTCAATCCTGGGTTAACAAGTACAATCCACAAATCCCTCAATCTTTGGATATGTATGGCACTGAGCGAGCAAACTCAAAGGGCATTGATTTAACCAATGTTGACCAGGTTAGTGTGATGCGTGAAAACCTCAATAACTGGTTTAATCACGCCACAGCTAATGCAGAGAGTGACGTCGAAGGCGCTGAGCCCGTTGTAAACCCAGCAAATCATAATGAAGTTATCGGTTATTTGCGTCATCTTGAGCCACAACAAATGACCGCGGCAGTTGATAATGCCCAGGCGGCATTTTCCAGCTGGTCTGAAACGCCGGTTGATGAAAGAGCGAACTTGCTACGCAAAACCGCCGATGCACTAGAAGCCAATCGCGACGAGTTGATTGCATTGTGTATCAAAGAAGCTGGGAAAATCCCAGTCGATGGTGTTTCCGAAGTTCGTGAAGCGGTCGACTTTTGTCGTTATTATGCGGCTCGTGCCGAGGAAATGTTACCATCGAATGAGTTGCAATCACGCGGCGTCGTTCTGTGTATTAGCCCATGGAACTTCCCATTGGCGATATTCTTAGGTCAGGTTGCCGCAGCGGTTGTCACTGGTAATACCGTGGTTGCCAAACCCGCCGAACAAACCAGCTTAATCGCATTACGTACCATTGAATTGATGAAAGAAGTCGGTATGCCTGACAATGTTGTGGTGCCAATTATTGCCCGGGGTTCCCAAGTCGGTGCTCATGTTGTTCCAGATGAACGTGTTCAGGCAGTAATGTTTACTGGCTCGACCGAAACCGGTACCTGGATTTCACAGAAACTGGCGGAACGTCAGGGGCATCAGGTGCCATTAATTGCCGAAACCGGTGGCCAAAACTGCATGATAGTTGACTCTACTGCACTGCCTGAGCAAGTGGTTGATGATGTCATCGCCTCTGGCTTTCAAAGTGCAGGTCAACGCTGTTCTGCACTGCGGGTACTCTTCTTGCAAGAAGACATCGCCGATAAAGTGATCACGATGATCAAAGGGGCGATGAAAGAATTACATGTTGGCGATCCAGCAATGCTGGCGACCGACATCGGTCCGGTGATCGATAACAAAGCGTTCACCGCACTGAACAATCACGTTGAATACCTCAAAGACAAAGCGACATTGCACTATCAGTGTGAGGTTCCGGATTTGGGCGATACGGGGAATTACTTCTTCGCGCCACGCTTATATGAAATCGCCGATTTATCGGTGCTTACTAAAGAGGTGTTTGGACCTTGTGTGCATGTGGTCCGCTTTAAAGGAAAGGAGTTGGATAAAGTCATTGATCAGGTCAACGGTACAGGGTTCGGCCTTACCATGGGGATCCACACCCGCATCGAAGATAAAAGTGAATATCTGGCCAAGCGTTCGCGCGCCGGAAATATCTACGTGAATCGCAATATGATTGGCGCCGTGGTTGGGGTACAGCCTTTTGGTGGCCGGGGTCTGTCCGGTACCGGTCCAAAAGCGGGCGGGCCTATGTACTTAACGCGTCTGGTTAAAGAGTCCGTGAGTGGGGAAAATCCACAAAAAGATACACAAAACAATGTGCAAGCCCTGCAAGCAATAGCCAGCAGCACACCAGGCAACAACGCGCCAATAGATACCATCATGAATCGCGCCAAGAGCGATGAAACAAACTGGTCGATGACAGAGGTACAATTGCGTTCATCGATTGTTCGGCAATTACTGGCAACGTTGGCGAGCAATGCCATTGTTCAGGCTCAGGAAGCAGATCTTGAACAAGCGTTGCAGGCAGCCAGAGTACAATTGAATACCTTTGAAAACACGTTAAGCAAGCCGATTGAGCTGCCAGGACCGACAGGCGAATCCAATAAGTTATATCTGGAATCTCGAGGCACGGTACTCGCGGTTCGCGATACAAATACATCGTTTGAGTACTGGTTAGTGAGTGTAGTGTCAGCCCTCGTTGCTGGCAACACCGTCGTTTGCGCTGTAACGGATGAATTCTTAAATGAAGCCACCGCGGTAGAAAGTGTGCTGCAAAAGCTCGGGTTAGTCAGTGGTATCTTCCAGGTGATTGGTTTAAATCAACTCCCAGAAGCCCTAGCTCATCCAACCCTTGCGGGAGCCATTTGTGGCCCACAAAGCTCGTTAGTAGCCTACTTGGCGGAGCATTTAGCGGCTCGCAAAGGTGCGATTTTGCCGGTTATCAGCCCAGCCAGTTATGGCGTGTTGCTGCATCGTCTAGTTACCGAGAAAACCGTCACTATCGATACCACCGCCGCGGGTGGTAATGCATCGTTGATGACGATGGAAGACGCGTAAGTTAACGGACAGGTGACAATCGCATTGGAATCATGCGATAGGGTGACAATCACATTGAAATGCATGTGATAGGGTGACAATCGCATTGAAATACATGCGATAAGGTGACAATCGCATTGGAATGCATGTGATAGGGTGACAATCACATTGGAATGCATGTGATAGGGTGACAATCGCATTGAAATCCATGCGATAAGGTGATAATCACACTTGGAATGCATGTGATAGGGTGACAATCGCATTGGAATGCATGTGATAGGGTGACAATCGCATTGAAATGCATGCGATAAGATGACAATCGCATTGAAATGCATGTGATAGGGTGACAATCACATTGGAATGCATGCGATAGGGTGACAATCGCATTGGAATCCATGCGATAAGGTGACAGTCCGGTGAAAAATACCGGACTGCTGACAACAAAAATGCGACAGCGGGAGCATTTATCCAGCGACGTCTGTCTGTCACCTTATAAGGCAAAAAACTGCAGTTTTTTGCCTTACCAATAAATCCGTAGCGCCCCGGTTACCCCCCAACCTTCGTATTCACCACCATCATTGGCGTCATCATCCATCATGGCATATTGGGCGCCAACATGGATTTTGAACTTATGCTCATTGAGAAAGAAGTTTACGCCCGCGAATAGTTCATGGTATTCATCACCGCGCCCGCCTTCAATTCTATTTTCATAGCGACCCAGCCGTACACCATTATTGTTATCACTATCCAGATAGGTATAGCGCATTACCGTTTGGACAATTTCATTGTGATCATAAAACGGCATGACTACCAATCCATAAACGTCCGGTTGTTCAAAATAGCCACTGCCATAGGCCAAATCGGTTCGAAGCCCCCACTGACCTTTTTGAAATTGTCCTGACAAACTGCTGACATGACCAAAATCTCGAGTACCGGCATTTTCATCTTCTTTATTGTAAACATAATCCAGACGCACCTCTCCTTCATCAAACCAGTCGTTTGCGGTGAATGTCTTACTGAGGGCCAACAAACTAAAATATGCTGCATCGCTAACGCCAATTTCTTCTTCAGGGTCACTGGAAAATATACCTGCGTAGTACGTCCAGTCGTCAGCAAATTCATTAGTTATGCTGATTCCGGTAAAATACTCGGCAGTGAACCAAAGGTTATTGGTCAGGTTATTGCGCTGTGGCGTCAGTAGCTTTTTCGAGGATGTTTTTCCGTCCAGGGTAAATCCCGCAGATTGCTTTAATATTTTCAAGGTTGCGCCGTTATCGAACGTCCAGGCAATGTTTGCATCCGTAAGTCGGTTATAGCTTTCAGACAGCGATTCATTCAGGTTAAAGTCCCCTTCAAACGACACGATTGCGCCGTTAAATTCACTTTTAAAGCCAAAACGAAAACGACGCCAGAGTAAATCGTCAAACTCCCCTTGGTCGGCATCAAACCAGGCGGCATCTTGATGCAAGCGGCCAGATAAATTAACGTAATCTCCGTCGTCATTTTTCCATAGCTCGGCGACATCCCATGCCGATTGAAAGGCACTTTTTTCTTCTTCGGCAAAACAACAAGAAGACCCGAAAGCAAGCAAGGTAAAAATACATGGTCCTAAAGCGGAATTTAAACTGGCAGGGGGAGACATGGCTACAGCCTCTGATTTTATGACAACGAACTATGAAATAAGAAAGGTAGTTTAAATCCTGATAATCGACAAATATTCAGAACTAACTATGCCGGATTTTAACGATTTTTCGCTTTCAAAGTGATACCGATTGATGATTACATGCTGTATTTAATAAGAATAATTTGCAGATTTACAAATTTGACGATTTAAAGAAGATTTGATGACAAACTATCCGTTAGTTTGTCTCAAACTTACGGTTCTATGGTTTCCAGAGAGAGAATTTCGACGATTTTAGCCTCATACTCTTCAACTTTATCTTCAAAGAATCCAACCTGATTCGCTACGACGGAACCGTCGCGCCCAAGCACAAAGCTGCTTGGCATCCCTTTTAACTGATATTGCTCACCAACCTTGCCACTGGGATCATAAATGATCGGGAATTTTGCGGGGTGATCCTTGAGGAAGTCTTCGGCAAAGGTTTTGTCCACATCCAGGTTCACGGTGATCACTCGAAATCCGCGTTCCTGATATTTATCCTGCATGGTGCTCATCCAGGGGAATGATTTACGACAGGGGATACACCAAGATGCCCAAAAATCCAGATAGATGACATCGCCCTTATACTTTGCCAACATTTGATTCAATTGTTGCTGAGCAATATTTGTAGATTCTGCGCTCTCTTCCTGAGCTTGACCGAAGATACTATATAGACCGATACCACTGAGTAGTACAACACTAAATAACATCATAGAAATCGTTTTAGACATACACGTTACAACTCATTTGTTTAATACTAAGCAAAACTACTCTGCGCAAGTGCACAGGCTACCATGAAGATAATTGTTTATTCTGCTCCACCGTTTCCTGCTCTGCTTCTTTGCGCACCTCTTCCACTTCCTGTTGATTCTGACAGCGCTCAACGACTTGATCGTCACGATAGTAACGAAGATTCAAACAATCCTGCTCATAGCGGCGTTCCAATTCGGTTCTCAGAATCGGCTGCCCCCGGGCATTATCTATCTGTTTTTTCAAGCTAAGACATTCGTTTTGTTGCTCTGAGCTTATGCGAATATCATCACAATTATCGCCATCCGATGAAGAGCAAGCGACTAAAAACAACGTTACAGAGATAGATAACAGGAATTGCCTCATGAAAGTCCCCTTTGTTATAAGTATTTTCCGTCACTCAAAGTGCTTTAGATCAACTTCCCTTTATAAGCGAACACACAACGAATTTTTATAGGCTTATACAAGGCGCTCGAATAAAAAACTCTCAATTGGGCGGTTTGAATATAACCAACATAGCAGTAAGATTTAATACAGGCAATATTCATCGCTGCAATGTTCAGCTAAAATATACCGCAACAAAGGAGAAGTAATGATGCAGGTCGTTGACTACAAACATCCTGAGGCTGCGCAGCAATTTGTCGCCTCATTAAGAGAAACTGGATTTGGGGTATTAAAAAACCATCCAATACAACAGCAGCTAGTTGAGTCTATTTATAAAAACTGGCAGGAGTTTTTCGACTCCGAAGAAAAGCATAAATTCGCATTCGACCCGGCAAAGCAGGACGGCTATTTCAGTCCGCAGATATCCGAAACGGCCAAAGGTCACAAAGAAAAAGATATCAAAGAGTATTACCATGTATATCCTTGGGGGCGCATTCCGGCGCAACTCAAAGATGAGATACTTGATTACTACCAAAAAGCGTCATCGCTGGCTGAAGAGCTACTGGACTGGGTCGAATCATATAGCCCCAGCGAAGTATCAAAGCTCTACCATGAACCTCTATCCAATATGATCAAAAACACGCCGAATACACTGCTTCGGGTATTGCATTATCCACCATTGCAGGGCGATGAGGATCCCGGTGCAATTCGCGCCGCGGCTCACGAAGACATCAATTTGTTAACGATTTTACCGGCCGCCAATGAACCCGGATTACAGGTACAGTTGCAAAACGGTGAGTGGCTCGACGTACCGTCAGATTTTGGTAATTTGATTATCAATATTGGTGATATGCTTCAGGAAGCCAGTGGCGGATACTTCCCGTCGACCAGTCATCGGGTAATCAACCCACAGGGTACGGATATGAAGAAATCGCGGATTTCATTACCGCTGTTTTTACACCCGAGATCGGAAGTGGTGTTATCTGAGCGTCATACTCAAGCCAGTTATTTACTGGAAAGATTGCGAGAGCTTGGTGTCAAAGATTAAAAAAATCAGAGTCACAATGGAACTCTGATCTTCGTTTATTCACTTATAATGGGCGGTGCGCACTATAACACCGTCCATTTTCGTATTACCAATCTTTGGAGCTTGGACTGTAATCATCTATTTTTGTCTCATTCAACACTTGAGTTGCTAAAACAGATTTTTCATCTTCGCCCTTGAACCAGGCAATCATACGCTTAAACGCACGGCCGATATCTTCAAAAACGATATACAGACATGGAATTAAGATTAATGTCACCACGGTGGCAAACAGTACACCATAGGCAAGGGAAATTGCCATCGGCACAACCATCTTCGCCTGCATGCTGGTTTCCAGCATAATCGGCACCAAACCAATAAACGTCGTTAACGAGGTTAACAATATCGCCCTAAAGCGTTTACAACCGGCCTCAACCACCGCTTTGGCGGCAGTGATACCCGTTTGTCGAGCTTTATTGACATAATCAATCATCACCAAAGAATCGTTGACGACGACCCCAGCAGCGGCAATCAAGCCAAAGAAAGAGAAGCTACTCAAATCCAGACCATGGATCATATGGCCAATCACAGCACCAATAAAACCAAACGGAATGACCGACATGATGATAATTGGCTGACTATATGAGCGCAAAGGTATGGCCAGTAAGCTAAAAATAATCAACAGGGTAATGCCGGCATCTCGCATCAAGGATCTTTGACTGTCAATTTCCTCTTGAATTTGACCACCTAGCTCGCTTTTTAACCCCGGGTATATTTTACGTAATTCAGGAATAAAGTTTTCACGAATATCCTTAGCGATTTCAAATGGCTCGGCCTGAAATGAATCGACTTTCGCCCAAACATTGATGGTACGGTTGCCATTTTCACGACGAATTTGGTTGACCCCATCGACAATACGAATATCGGCGATTTCCGACAATGGCACTTCCGCTCCATTAGGCGCTTTAACCATTACATCATCGACATGACCAATCGAGCTACGCTGCTCTAACGGGTAACGCACCATGACTTTAATTTCTTCACCGTTACGCAAAATGCGTTGCGCTTCCAGGCCATAGAAACTGTAGCCAACCTGCTGCGCCACATCGGCGAGCGTCAACCCTAAAGAATAGGCTAATGGTTTTAAGTCAAACTGCACTTCTTTCGCGCTGTCCATCCGTGAATCATTGACATCACTGACCCCCACTAAAGTGTTTAACTTATCTTTAAGCGCTTTGGAGGCTCCAAGCAATTGCTGATCGTCCTGAGATTCAAGTCTAAAGCTAATATCACCGTCATCCATATCCGAGCCAAACAAGGTATCTTGAATCTCCAGCTTTTTGACCCCGGGGATCACCGGCAAATTAGCGCGCCAGCGTTCAGCAACTTCAAACGTCGTCAACGGTCGATCTTCAGGTCTGACTAATTTAACCGTGATACCCGCCCGAGTTCGGTCTCTTAAATAAACCAGCATCACGTCAATCATTTTAGAGCCATGTTCCAACTCAAGCTGACGATCAACCTCATGCAAAGATTTTTCAATCGCCCGCGCGGCATCCAATGTGGCTTGCTCTGATGAATCCAGATTCATCTCAAGATTTACTCTTGGAAAATCATGAGGAACTTTCGGCATCCCCGTCGAGCGTACAAGACCACCACTAAATAACCCGACACACACCATAATTAAGGCGATAAACAAACAGACCAAGGCGTATCTATATTCCACGGTTTTTACCAACATAGGTCGGTAAACTTTGGCAATAAAGTTTTTCAACCCTGTATCAATTTTCAACCGTAATACATCAAACGGATTGCGTGGATTATGGACTTTGGTTTTCATCGTTGCTAAATGCGACGGCAAAATTAGTTTCGATTCGATTAATGAGAAGATCAAACACAGCACCACGACCATACCAATGGCTTGTCCCCAGGCCGCTTGCGGACCATCGGCAATAACAAAAGGCATAAAGGCGGCAATCGTCGTTAAGACACCAAAGGTTGCCGGCATTGCCACTCGTTTAACGCCACGAATCACGCTTTCGATGCTGTTGCCACTTTGTTCAACTTCACTGTGAGCACTTTCACCCATCACAATGGCATCATCAACGACAATCCCCAACACCATAATAAAGGCAAATAAGCTGGTTAAACTGATGGTGACATTGATAAATGACATTGGCATAAACAACAGTGTGCCCAAAAAGCAAACCGGTAAGCCCATCATCACCCAAAATGCCAAGCGAATGCGTAGAAACAACGCCAGCATTAAAAACACTAATATGGCACCACTGGCCAGGTTGGAGATCATCATATCCAGGCGCTCTTCCAGATATTCCGTTAGATCCACCCAACTTTCCAGATTAACGCCTGCGGGCAAGGTATTTTGCTTCGCGGCAATGTAATTATTAACGACATCAGCGATATCGGTAATCGATTGGTCATGCGCGGCTTTCACTTCAAACGACACCGCGTTTTTACCGTTAAACCTTGAATACTGGATACCTTGTTCAAAACCATCGGTGACAGTAGCAAGATCACCCAATAAGATCTTTGAGCCATCTTCACGCGTGATCAGCGGTAAGTTTTCAAATTCCTGCCCCACATAAGCCTGGTTTTCGACGCGCAGATTGATATAGCCGTTTTCAGCACGAATTTGCCCTGCAGACATATTTCGCGACCAGTTGCGCACCGCATTAGCAACATCGGTGAAGCTTAAGTTGTAGGCACGCAGCTTGTCTTTGGAAACTTCAATGGCGATTTCATAATTTAAACCACTATTGAATTCGGTAATGTTGACCAAGGGTAACTGCCGAATTTCATCATGAATTTTCCGGCCTAACTCCTTCAATTGAATCTGGGTTAAATCGCCATATAAACTAATATTCAGAACTTCCTGTTCCATTTTTATACGTTCAACCGTTGGCCGTTCCATGCCGGCAGGAAAGGTGGAAATAGAGTCTATTTGTGATTTAACTTCTTCGAGTACGACTTGAGCATCGTAGTTATCGTCGACACGGAACCAACCGTTGGATAAGTTACGACCCGAATAAGTAATGGTTCTTTCCAGCCCAGGTACGGATTCAAGCGCTTCTTCGACTTTAATCGTGATACCTTCTTCCACTTCCTGTGGCGCCGCGCCCGGATACGCAGCTTGATAACGTAACCAGTTAATTTCAATTTGCGGGAATATTTGTTTACGAATGGTGCCCATGGTAAGCAGACCACCAATGATGATCACCGCCATTAATAGATTCGCCGCAACCGGGTTGCGGGCAAACCAGGCAATCAAACCTTTATTGGTATCATCCATTAGTTATCTCCCAAAGCGACCTGAGTTGCAGTCTCATCACTCTCAACATCAATGGACTCCGCCGGTTCATCCAAAAGTAACGCCAGCTTCATTCCAGATAGCGGGTAGTCCAAGGCAGAAGTGATAATACGATCACCATTTTGCAGTCCTTGATTCACCACAACTGATTTGCCTTGTTGGCGTAGGATATTGATTGAACGATATTCCAGTTCGTCATTACTATTCATAATGGCGACTTTCTTATCCTGTACCAAATGACGTGGAACGACTGCCGCTTCACTTACCTTTAAGCCGTCAATTGTGGCATTTACATAGGTTCCGAATTTCAGCGGTGTCTTTTCTTCGAGCAGACCATATGGGTCTTTAATTTCCACGACCAGATATGACATTCGTGATTGACTATCAATTACGCCTTCAGAGCGCACGATTTCGCCTTGCCAGTTTTGTGATTTGCCTATCTGATCAGAGACTAAATTGACCGAACTTCCCACGCCTTGATCTTTGAGAAAGCGAAGTTGGTTGTTCGCCACCGGCAATCGAATTTCACCGGTATCAACAGACATCACGGCCCCCATTGGATTGCCCATCCCCACGACCGCACCCAAACCAACATTACGCTCGGCAATTAATGCATGATAAGGAGCGACGATATTGGTACGTTCAAGGTTACGACGAGCGCGTTTCACTGCTGCCTCTGCCGCTTTAACACGAGCCATTTCCTGAGCAAGCTGTGGCTTACGCAAACTTAACTCGGTTGGTGAGGTATCTTTAATTCGTTGCCATTCACGCTCGGCCACTTTACCTTGTGCCTTTTCCAGCTCGAGAGCTGAAGTTGCGGACGCAAGGTTTGCTTCGGCATCGACAAGAGCCGCTTCATAATCACTAGGGTCAATTTGCGCCAGCAACTGACCTTTTTCGACAAAGCCACCACGAACAAAAGTGTCTGATAGTTTAACGATTTGGCCACTCACCTGAGCGATTAGCTGTGTCTCATATTTCGGCTGTATCACTCCATAAGAGGAAACATCCAAGGATAATGAGCCAAGGGTGACACCTTTAACGGCAACGATAGGAACTACGTCTTCCTGTGGTTTTTCCTCCGGTGGCGTACGCATGCTGGATAGGACGACGAAAGCTCCCACCCCCATGACTAAGATCACAATTGGAAGCATAATTCTTTTGATTTTCACGATAAACCTCGGTATTCGGGCAATTTTCTGAGCTACATGTTACCTATTTGTAGTCAAATGTAACCGACAAATGTGTAAACACTTGTAACAAGTCATTACAACTTGTGTGGGAATGCACTAACCACCTGAATATAAAGGAAAATAAAAGGACGCTTATTTTTTGCTAACGTTCGATTATAAACAACGAAATCAGCGGGAATTTCGCATTTATGGTGAGATAAAACCTGACAGGCTCAGTTTTTACATTATTTGGAGTAAACCGCCAATATTGAATCTTTGTGATTGAAACATGAAATCTGATTGTAACTGGCAATTTGATTTCCCGAACCCTACAAACAATGCTAGATTTAAGTTATTCGTTTCATTTTCCTAAATCTGGATGGCTATGCTTACTCGGGTGCGTGTCTTTCTTAAAAGCTTAAATCACGATACCGTCGTGAATCAGGTGCTTTCATTGGAGGTGGCGACGGCAGTGTTATTGTTTGAAGTTATTCGCGCTGACGAAGAATACACGGAAGAAGAAAAGCGCTATTGCCAGAAAATGCTGATCGAGCAATTTTCGCTTGAGCGCGACGAAGTCGATGCGATTCTCGCCGCTGCAGAGGATGAATCTTTCCACGCTACCGATTATTATCGCTATACCAGTTTGGTAAATAAGCATTTTACCTTAGGTCAGCGCATCGAAATCGTAGAACGTCTATGGCAACTGGCGCTCAGTGACGGCAAACTGGATACCATTGAAGAACATACCATACGAAAAATTGCTGATTTGCTGCATTTAAACCACCAGGAATATATTCAAACTAAGATTGCCGTACAAAATGCCGGCTAATCGTTGAGTTAGCTGTGTAGTAACGGTGCATTGTGTTAATTACGTGATGATAACAGTGAGGTGTTAGCTGTCCAGGTATCTCTTGTGACAAATCGAATCATTGACACCTTTTCGTAGGCATAAATCGATTGGCCTGCTAAAATGCGCGCCAAAGTAACATTCCTTACCTGAGTACCCCTAATGGCTGAAGTTGGCAAAATAAATACCCTGAATATCGTTAAGATGACTGACATCGGCGCCTACCTCGACGGTGGCGATCTCGGTGAAATTCTCTTGCCAGCGAAATACGTGCCAGAAGGAAGCGAAGAAGGAAATTCCGTTGATGCATTCATCTACTTCGACTCTAAAGACCGCCTAGTCGCCACAACCGAAACACCGAAAGCGCAACTGGAAGAATTTGCGTATTTAAAGGTTGTGCAAGTGAATAAAATGGGTGCCTTTTTAGACTGGGGTTTACCTAAAGATTTATTGGTTCCTTATAACCAACAAAAAACCCGCATGGTGGTAGGCAGTTCGTATCTGGTAAAAGTCTATCGCGATCATCACAGCGATAGAATTGCCGCGTCAAGCAAGCTGGATAAGTACCTTGATATCTGGCCCGCCCGTTATGAAATTGGCGAACAGGTTGACTTGATCATTGCCACCAAAACCGATTTGGGTTTCAACGCCATTGTGAATAACCAGCATTGGGGATTATTGTACGATAACGAAGTGTTTCAGCATCTACGTACCGGTCAAAACATTAAAGGCTATATCAAAAACATCAGAGGCGATGGCCGTGTTGATTTGATATTAACTCGAGGTGGTATCGGTAAGGTGAATGATTTTGCGCCGGCATTGATTGCATATCTAAAGGCGCACAAAGGCTATTGTGATCTGCATGACAAAAGTAGCCCTGAAGACATTAAACGGGCATTTGGCGTCAGTAAAAAAACGTTTAAATCAACCTTGGGTAACTTGCTAAAACATGGCAAGGTTGAGTTACTCGATAAAGGTTTTCGCCTAACCGATAAAGGCAATAAATAACCGCTCAATCGTCATTAAGGTCTTGCTATCTTCAAGGCCTTAACTCCGACATTAATTCCGACATTAACTCCAACACTGGTGCGAACATTAGCGCCTACACTAGTGCGAATATTAGCGCCAATAGCAGCGCCAATACTAGCGCCAACAATGACGTTCGCATACCTTTGCCATTCAGAGCACATCACCCGATATTTGTCGCCATCAACAGAGTTTGTCCCCAGATAGGCATACACAAATCGCTCTTCTATACTAAAAAGACCTAATAACATTCATCAGGTTCAGACATGAAAAAACTTATCCTTGCTTTCAGTGTGTTACTGCTCAGTGCCGGTTGTCAGTCAACGGCTGACCAGACCCGTGAAGAAATGCGTTCAAAGGGCTACAGCAATAGCTACGCCGATGGTTTTGCCGACGGTTGTGAAAGCGGCAAGCAAGCAGGTGGCAGCTATTTCGACGAATTTCAAAAAGACATTAATCGATTCAATTCAGAGCAGGAATATGCGCAAGGTTGGTCTGACGCGTTTCGCCAATGTGAATTAAAAGAAGAAGCTGAATTGCGTCAACAACGGATGGCGATTGAATGGCAAAATATGGAAGACAGCCACAAAGACAATATTGAACATGAAGCTCTAAAAGGGCTGGAAAACGTCGATACCAGTGAGCTGAAAAGCCTCGAGAAAAAGTAAGCTTAGTTTCACAGCAGCCGATAAACGGGTATTTCAACCCCAATAGAAAAAGGCACCGTGAAAGGTGCCTTGTTTATATATCGGTCAGGTTAAAAGCTCGCTCTTACCCCTAAGGTGATACCGCGACCAGGAAGTGGTGCAATGTTCTTTAAGAACGATGAATGCACTCGAGCTTCGGTATCAAATACGTTATCCACTTTTAAAAACAATACCGTGTCATCGCCAATGCCATCGAGATAGTAATTGGCGTGTAAGTCAACCATGGTATAGCTGTCTGTTTCCGTCTCTAACTGAGCAAGCTGATCTTGCTCAAAGTAGTGAGTAACATCCAGACCCGCTGCAAAGTTATTAGCCTGATATTGTAATCCGGCACCAAGGCGCAATGGTGGAATACGCGGTAGGTTGCCACCATCAGACAATTTCGCACGAATGTAATCGGTAAAGATATTGGCTTTTAGTGGTGCACTCAATTGATACACCAGTTCGGCTTCAAAACCATACATATCGACATCGTCCTGACGATAGACAAAGATTGGTAAACCTTCTTCATCATGAGCATGGTCTTCTGTCAGTTCTTCGTCATGCTCATCACCATGACCTTCATCGTGCTCATCACCGTGGTCGTGAATACCGCTATCTTCGAAAACAAAGCCGGTATCCTGCTGATAATAGAAATCGTCGGTGTGGTTATAGAAAACACTGGCAACAAATCCTAAATCGCCAGAGAACTTACGCCAGGTTAAATCCAGGTTATAAGAGGTTTCTACATCAACGTCCTGATCAGATAGTTCGACATGATAACCATCGTCTTCTTCATGCAACTCAAACAGCGCGCCTAATTCAAAGCTATTGGTTCCAATATGCGGACCATTCGAGAACAGTTCTGCCGCGGAAGGTGCGCGCTGTGAAAACGCCGCAGACATACCTAAGTTATAGCCTGGTTGATAGTCCCAAACCAAGCCAAGCGATGCACTGATCGGGGTAAAGTCTTGCTGCGCTAACTCCAGCTCTTCGTGTTCTTCGTGCTCATCCAGTTCATGTTCATCATGTGCTTCGTGTTCATCATGACCGTGAACCGGTTCAAGAGTTACATGCTCAATACGGGCACCAAGCTGCAAAAGTACATCGCCAAAGTGCTTTTCTTCCAACCAGGCAAATGCCAGAGTTTCCGTGCTCGATGGTGGCGTAAACGCTTCCTCGCCAAGCGCTTCAAAGTCTGACAGTTTGTAATGCACCGTCCAGGCACCTTTAAAGCCATTGTATTCGCGATGATAAATATCAAACTTGGCTTCCCACAATTCATTTTTAAACGTGGTTCCGACTTCGCCGTTTTCTATTTCCTGATGCTGGTAATCGGTATATGCTACTTTCGACGCAACACGATTAAAAAAGCTTTCATCGAATCGCAAATCACTTAGCATTTGTAAGCGATCTTGAGTGAGATCGCCAAAGACGGATTCTTCATCATGGGCCTCATCATGCCCTTCTTCCATTTCCAGCTCTTCATCGTGTTCTTCATGCTCATCGTGACCGGCATGCGAGTGTCCAGGAATGCCATAGGTACGATCGGTTCGGCCATACGAGAAGCCCACGAAGCCGTTATCAAGCAAGTAACTCGTCCCTAAGGTAAAACCTTTTGCATCATTGGATGTATTGGCTAATCGAGAGTGGTTGTCTTCATGTTCTTCATGCTCTTCTTCCTCGTGTTCCTCATGCTCTTCATCATGTTCAAGCTCGGCAACACCAGGGATTTTATAATCGTTCGCTTCACGCCAGAATCCATCGAAGTGAATCGCAAAAGAATCGGTACCGGTATTAATATCAATGGTTGCTAAATCTTCGTCGGCAACGCTGTTGTGCTGCAACGAAAAACCAACACTTTGCTCCAGTTCGGTAGGTACACGGTTATCAACAACGTTGACGACCCCACCAATCGCACCACTACCATAGAATAACGTTGCCGGACCACGCAGTACTTCAATTTGTGTCGCGGTAGTCGTCTCGGTTGATACAATATGATCAGGACCAACACGAGAGGCATCGCCTGCATCTAATCCGTTCTGGGTAATTAATACACGCGGACCGTCTAAGCCTCGAATAATTGGGCTACTGGAAACCGGACCAAAATACGATGAATGCACACCGACTTCATTTTTCAATGTTTCGCCCAAAGTAGAGGCTTGCTTTAAACGCAATTCATCGGCGCCTAAAACATTTACTGGTAACGCTGATTCCATTGTCGATGTATGTAGCGGAGTCGCATAGACATCAACCACATCCATAACCGATGGTGTCAGTGTCACAATAACATTATCCACGTCGTTACCTGCCAATGTCAGATTACGATTCTGATGAGTAAAATATCTGGCTTCCACGTGCAACTCTGCTGCACCATCGGAAATGTCAGTTAAGGCAAATTCTCCGTTTTTGTCGGTAACAACCCGAGTTTGTAAAATACTGACTTCGGCATTGGCAATGCCTTTGCCTTTATTATCAACGACTTTACCGGAAACGGTTGCAGCCCATGCTGGAGTTGCAATTGCAAGGGCCAATGCGGTGGCCGTATATAAGCGATTAAAACGCATAAAAAATCCTGAAATACAAAAATGAAAATATGGGCATCGATAGCAATCGTCAAATTCAGGGACGATCCCTGATTTGATTAACGCAGTATGACTTTTTTAAGATTGAGATTGTCTTGACTACGAGCCCAGTTACGCTGAGTTCAAGATTGGCTGGGCGGGCCTCGGCAGGGTTGGGTACCGCAAAGGGCCGAAAGATAGATAGGTTGTAATTGTGATAAAACAAATTCAGCAATGATTTGTTGTGGCTGTTCAAAACCCGCTTTACCGGGATTATCAAAATCCGCAGCAAACTGCCAGCACACCTGACAATGCATGTGGTTTGATGAACCATCGTGGCTTGCCTGATGATGACTCACATAAACAAGAGCAAGCAAAAACAAACCAATAAGCAACCAGCCTTTACTCTTTTGAGTGGCGGTTAATTGATTGGAATTTTGCGTTATTATCGCAGTCATGCTCTTTGTTTTACCATTGCTTGTTAACTAAAACACATAGATAACGAGGTGTATTGAAAACAGCCTCATACATTTATTTGTTATATTATCACACTTACTTACGGTTAATAACAAGTCTAATCATAGTCAATGCAGCATTTTTCTCACCTATACTCATCCGTCCAGTCGTGCTAGGTTTATTTTATCAATGAAAATGAGTGAGTTGGCTAAGTCATCATGAGCAAATCCATAAATGAACCGGCAGGTGTTGCAGAACAACAAAAGCAGGCACAACCTTCCTTGCGCCACCCAGTAGATCTTACCATTAGACAGGGCATTGCTTATGTCACCCTGAATCGACCTGAAAAGCTTAATGCGCTGGATTTGCCGACATTTCAATCCCTGGCAAATATCTCTCGCACGTTGAGAAAAAACAAAACCATTCGTGGGGTAATTCTGCAAGGTGCGGGTACCGACTTCTGCAGTGGCTTGGATATTAAATCCATGATGAAAGATAAAAGTGCCATGGTACGTCTTCTTAAGAAGTGGCTACCCTGCTCGGCGAATCTGGCGCAACAGGTGAGCAGTAACTGGCGGAAGGTGCCTGTCCCTGTAATCGCCGTGATTCAAGGTCGTTGTTGGGGCGGTGGCCTGCAAATCGCACTGGGGGCAGACTTTCGTTATGTTAGTGCCGATGCAACACTGGCGGTGATGGAAAGCAAATGGGGGTTGATCCCGGATATGGCCGGCAATATGGTGTTGCGTGAGATATTACCAAAAGACCAGGCACTTCGTCTTGCAATGACCGCAGAGCCCATCGATGCAAAACAGGCGCTGCAAATGCACCTGGTAACTCAGGTCAGTGATCGCCCATTACACGATGCCGAAAACCTTTTGGCAACCTTAACGACCAAATCCCCCGATGCATTGGCTGCAATTAAACGTTTGTATACTCGCAACTGGCAAAGCCCTGATTGGAAAATGCTAATGATGGAAACCTGGTATCAGCTCAAAATTATCACCGGGAAAAACCAAAGCCTTGCGGTGAAAAAACAATTAGAACCAGACAATGCCAAGCCATATCAGCCAAGAAAACGCTGGTAACGCGCGTTATTGATACTTGCAATATCTCGTAAATACATAGATTCAACTATTGTTAATACTCGTATTACGCTTGGATGGTACACATGACCGCGGCACAAAAGACACAAGATACGCAGGCAAAATTTAGTCATAAAAATCCCACTCATAAAGAAACTGTCCTGAAGTTTCTGGCCTTAGTAGCCATTCTCTTGGCGTATTTTATTTATATGAGTATCAAATATGACGCCGCTACGGGCTTTGGCCTGGCAATATTGAGCTGGAGTTTCTTTGTGCTGTGCACGCCAGTGGCCGACGGAGGATTTATACTGGCATTTCCAATTCGCTTATTGTTTGGTGTTAAGATGGCAATAACCCAGGTGGTTATCTGGTTTGTGGCCATTGCCATCAACCTTTACTATGTATTTGCCAGCCCACAAACGTATCAACTCACCCTGCTCACCGGCTTGCTGGAACAGATCCTGACTCAACCCTATCCGTATTGGAGCATATTGCTAATTAGTGCGATGGGAACGTTTTTGTCGATATACTTTGGTGATGAAATGATGGATGTCACCCATCATCAGCAACGAGAAAAGCATCACCAACATGGTTTGAAGTATCGTATCTTGCTGGTTTTGGGTTTAGGGATATTAACCGTTTTTGCCTATTATCAACTGCTGAACTCTCTCGATATTCAAATGCCACAAGGCTAAAATTCAATTCCATACAGGTCAGGGGTAATTACTAAGACTTTAAAGCGTTCAGTATCAAGAAGTTAGAAAATATTCCAGGGGGACACAGCCCCCTAAATTTCGCTGTTCAGGCACCCAGTCAGACACCCAATCAGGCGCCTAAATCATCATTACTTTTTCAGTTCAAAATAGTTACTGAACAGCTTATACAGCTCTGTCCCCTGATTCACACTCGCCGATGCAAAGTGCAGGATAGGGATCACGGTTTGATCTAATGTTAGATAATGCAAAGGGTTTGCGTCAGGATCACCATAATTATCCATCCGCAGAATTCTTGCCAGCGGTTGCCCTGCAGCCAATGGCTGCCCGAATTCGCCAAGGTAGTCTACCATTCCCCCCATGGGTGAATAGAACACTTTATAGTCCTTAAGGTAGCAGCCATACCGCGTCATTTCCTGAGGTTCAAAGCCATTATCCGCAATACTGCCTTTGGCTTGTAAATAACTCAGAATGCTTTGGGCATCCACCAGGGCTTCATCAAGATCAATCAATTCCTGAGAGCCTAATTCCACCGTAAAGCTTTCTTTGTTAAAGCTCAGATCGCGACCAATATTTTTATAGGCTTGTTGTAAATCCCACCATGGACAAAACGTCGATTCGTCCAATGCTCCGGCAAAATCATTAGGGATCAATATGGTGTGGGGAATATCAAAGAAGCTGGCGCTTTGTCTGGCATATTCCGGGCAATATAAATGCTTGGAAGAAATTGGCCCAGTGTGCAAATCCAAAACCAAATCCGCCTGTAATGCCATGCGTTGCAACTGATAGGCGATTCTGCGTCCGGTGGTTAATCCGAAAATATTATGATCAAGCTGATCGTCAATATCATCGAGCATCCACTGCTGGAAGGTTTCCAGGATCGTGGATGTGTCGGCATCAGGAAATGTTTCAACAAATTTACCCGGCAATGCCTGATTGAAATGGTACATCCGATTCCAGTTAACACCAGTAATCGGATCAAAGCGCCCTAATGTATATTCACCATTTTTATGGTTACAGCCCACCGGGTTCGCGTAGGGGACTAAGGTTATATCGCCATAGAGTTCCTGACGCTGCAACACTTCTAACAGTTGATAAATAACCGCATTACCCTGCACTTCTGCACCATGGATATTTGCTTGAATATACACACTTGGACCATGCCCTGAGCCTTTTAAGCGATACACAGGTACGGTTAATTCGACACCGCTGGCCATCTCGCCAACATTTAAGATTTGTTTTTCTACCACGTTGCAGTCTGTCTTATTCGTTTTATGACTCAGGGAAAATGCCTTAACTGAGCTTAATCAGCTAAGGCGTGTAGTTTTAGTTGGGAAGCATGCCACTTGGCAACGGCTTTGTCGGCGTCAAGAATAGCTTGATGATCACTAAGTTCCAGATGGGTCAACGGCGCCCGTAAAATCGGTGACGCAATCATATTTTTCAAATGCATCAATACTTTGACAGGAATCGGATTGGCTTCACTAAACAAGGCATTGGTCGCATTGTACCAAATCGGAAACAAGGATTGAGTTTCGCCAGCAATGGCTTTTTTTACATACAGGTTGGTCTGCTCTGGCCATACGTTCGAACAAACAGACACCAAACCCACAGCGCCTGCTGAAGCAAGGTATGGCATCAGTGCATCTTCACCACTGAAAATCGCAAGCTTGGGCGCGACCTGACGATAAGCGAGAAATTGATGAATATCACCACTGGCTTCTTTCATCGCCCAAAGGTTTGGGTGTTCAGCCAGGTTCGCGACCGTCTGCGCCGGAATATTAATACCGCTACGGGAAGGCACGTTATAAATCATGCAAGGGTGATTGGCCGCATCGAGTAAATTTTTAAACCAATGGGTTTGACCCGCGACGCCTGGTTTGGCATAGAAAGGCGTACCAAGTAAGTAAGCGTCCACATCCAAGCGATTACAATGCTTAATCCAATTTAATTGCGCCGGAAGATCGGCACCGCCAACGGCAACCATAATGGGTACACCGGGCTTTAACTTACAGACGTGGTCGACGATTTCCAATTGATCTTCTAGTTGAATCGCCAGTCCTTCGCCTGTACTTCCTAACAATAAAATGGCATTGCCAGCATCGCTTTGCTGGCGGACTAAATCCGTCAGGCAATCAAAGTCGATAGCGCCCAATTCATCAAATGGCGTAACTAATGCGGTCCATGTTGAATAGTCAGCCAATGTATTCGTGTTTGTCATGTTAAACTCTTTGTCATGCTTTCGACGTCAAATACTGTCGTGTATTTGACCAAACTCAGACTGCAAACAATTGACGTCGATGCAGCCATTTAAATATCAAAAAATATCGGGGAAGTTTAGGTGTTTGCCTGACTAAGAAGTCACGCAAAGACCAGAAGTTCTCCACCGTAAACTGGTGACAGCTGCCAGGATTCAGCCTGGTCAGCCGGTAGCATGATCATCAAAAATCACTTCAACGCTCGTTGAAAGCATTGCCACCTCGGCGATAATCCCCCTCATTATCCTTCTGCGGAGTTTGATCTCCTCAGGATAACTACCTGGTTAACGCTCCTCTTCTGGCCCTCTTAAGAAGGGCTGATGCACTGTAATAACGTTCGAATCTCGAACGAACAAGTTACAGCGACATATAAGCGCTATTAAAGCACTAGATAGGTGTTAATTCAACCCGCATTTGTTTTCACAGCCAGAAAATACTGCCCTATTTCAAGGAAAGTGAAAATTATTCAAATTTTTAGTATTGCGGTAATGGATACTGAGCAACCGGGTTTGGTATAAACTCTATTTGTTGCTCTTTATCCTTTACTCTTTATCGGAAACTAAAGAAAATACCCGCAAATTATTTCAGGACCCACAGTATGGCACTATCCACACTCTCCAATCCGTCGCAATTACTCATGAGAAATGACGACCTGTTGCAGGCGGCAACTCCTTTATTAGTCAATTGCCCCGATCCTGAATTTTGTCGGCAACTACAAACCTTAAATCCTGACGCCGCAATCAGTGCGTTTAATGTCAATTTTGCCGAACACCAGAAAATCGCAAGTGTCGCAAATATTGACGCGAGATTTTCAGAGCAATACCAAACCGACAAATCACACGATTTGATCATTATTTACTTTCCAAAATCAAAACATGAATTCTTGTATTTACTGAGCATGCTCGCCTCAGTGTTACATAAAGATGGCCTTGTGTTAGTTGTTGGTGATAATAAAGGTGGCGTGAAATCGTCACAAAAACTTGCCAGTGACCTCACTCAACATTATCAGAAGCTTGACTCGGCTCGCCATTGCAGTTTGTTCTCCTGCACCTTTGCAACAAATATTCCTGAGTTTATCCTGGATAGCTGGATTGAAAGTTTTGACGTTAAAATTGCCGGGCAATCGCTACACGTGAAACATTTACCCGGTGTATTTAGTCGTGGAGAACTGGATAAGGGCACAGCCTTGTTACTTGCGAACCTGCCAACATCCATGGAGGGTAACGTTTTGGATTTTGGTTGCGGTGCAGGTGTAATCGGTGCCTTTATTGCCCGAGTGTATCCAAAAACCCAAGCGCATCTGCTTGATGTCAACGCAATGGCTATCGCTAGCGCGCGGCTGACGCTTGAGGCGAATGGTGTTACCGGCAAAGTATTCGCGTCAGATGGTTTGTCGCAGGTATCTGAGAAATACCAATACGTGGTTTCCAACCCGCCTTTTCATCAGGGCATCAAGACCCATTACGCGACGACTGAAATCTTTTTAAAAGATATTCGCAAGTTTATGTCAGCCAAAGGTCAACTCAGCATTGTTGCCAACAGTTTTCTCAAATACCCTCCAATCTTAAAGCAACACTTTAAGCACTATGAGCTGAAAGCTACAGGCCAGGGATTTAGTATTCATCACTGTGATTAATGAATGCGAAAAACAAAGCGATACGAAATCTGTGCACAAAACTCTCGAAAAACACCCCGAAAACCGCCAACGAAGGTGTTGAAAAAGGCCCGTAAAGGGTCTTAATTACACTTAGTTGCAATTTGATTAACTCACAATTAACAATTAATTTCCCAAGTATTCAACATATCATTAACTCAATCAGTGAGTTATCACTACATAGGTGACAAATTTGTTGAATATTTGCTGTACATTTTTACAACAATTTCACCATTGTTTCCCATCCTCAATCCTTTATCATTACCCCATCGAATTTACAGCCACGCCAAAACCAAAGGCTCAGTGGGAACATGCGCTAATAATAGGACGATTTATGAAAGGGATAAACATCTGGGCAGGCGTGGCTGAATCCTATTAAACATTGTTAGAGGTGGACATGATTAAAGAAGCCAATATTTTAATTATTGAAGATGAAGACGTAACTCGATTGAGTCTACAAAACTTATTTGAAGGTGAGGGGTATCGCACCCATCTGGCCGCTAATGGTGAAGCAATATTCGCGGAAATCGAATCAAAGAATATTGATTTGGTGTTAATGGACATTAATTTACCGGGTAAAAACGGATTAATCCTCGCTCGTGAAGTATTGCAACGACACAATATCGGTCTGATGTTTGTGACCGGCCGCGATAGCGAAGTCGATAAGGTTCTTGGCCTGGAAATTGGTGCCGATGACTACATCACTAAGCCATTTAACCCACGTGAACTGACGATCCGTGTTCGCAATTTGTTAAACCGTTTAAGTCGCACTGAAAACAGTGTTGTGACAACAGAACAGGATACCGAGGTTATTCAATTTGATAACTGGCAACTGGATCCGAACTCTCGTCAGATGATCGCACCGAACGGTAGCAAAATTGCAATTCCTCGTGGCGAATACCGTGCCTTACGTTTGTTAATGGAAAACCGCGGTAAAATCGTATCTCGTCAGGAACTGATTCGTCGCATGACTGGACGAGAATTACGCGAAAACGATCGTACTGTCGATGTCACCATTCGTCGCTTGCGCAAGCACTTTGAGAGCGATGATCAAAGCCCTGAATTTATCAATACGATTCATGGCGAAGGCTATCGATTCGTCGGTAATTTAGATAGCTAGACTCACGCTATTTGCATAAGAATTACAAAAGCGTGATGAAATAAGAAAGGGTCTGGGGAGACTTACTGGAGCGATGGATAATTTAACCATTGCTCCAGTGCCTTAATGGCCTGGTCATTTTTAACGATCAAATTCATCAGTTGTTCCGACAATTCAGAAAAATCTGCCTGCGAGTACTCTAAGTCACTAGCGAGTTGATAGACTTCTTTCAACCCGGTATTACCCGAAGCAGATTTTAGGATATGGCAGTTCTCCTGCCACTGAGGATAGCTTTGCAGCTCAATCGCCTGTTCCAGCTTTAGAAAGTACTTAACCGCTTGCTCTTTGTATAAGTCGACATTTTGCATGAACACTTCATGCCCAAGGACATCACGATACTGGCTAATTAAGGTTTTATCTAATATGTCCATAATTTCGAAAATTGAATGCTATTAATAAAAATCTAGCAGTTATATTGAAAGTGGCGAGTACTTAATCGATTTTGTTGGCGGTGTATGGTCAGTTTTACTTAAATTAGATGAGTGAAACACCCGTATATATTGATTTTAATCGACATTTGATCCAGAATACCCGACCTTTTTAGTAGGGCATAGCATGCGATTGCATTTTAAATGCCTTTAACGACAGACAAGCCTATGATTGCCAGGTTGTTATAACCGGGGATAAGGCAAAATTACAGATGAAAAAACGCGGAGAAGTAATGCCAACATCAATGCCTGATATCGCTAACCACACTAAGGCCCAAACTGAGGGGACTCTGGATCGTGTTGGTATGGGGAATATTGAAATGCCAATCATGCTAGCAGCGAAAGATGAAGCTGAACGCATGGTATCGGCACATATCGACGCGTTTGTGAACCTGAAAGAGCCAAAAGCGAAAGGCATTCACATGTCTCGCCTTTATTTGCTTTTAGATGAGCTGGCGAGCAGTAACACCCTAAATTATCAGTCACTGGTTACCTTGCTGGATGAGTTTATCAGCTCGCATCACGACCTAAGTGATACAGCCTTAGTTAAATTTCAGTTTGATTATCCAATGCGCCGTGAAGCGTTGATCAGCGGTAAGTTAGGCTGGCGCGTATATCCGGTAACCATTACTGGCAAGCTTGAACAGGGCCGGTTCGAAATCGAGTTAGGTATTGATATTGCGTACTCTTCCACGTGTCCGTGTTCTGCGGCTTTAGCCCGTCAATTGATTCAACAGTCGTTCACCGAAGCTTTTGCAGATAAAGATCAGGTTGCGTCTGAAGATGTACACCAATGGTTAGGGACAACGCAAGGCATTGTCGCCACACCACACAGTCAGCGTTCGATTGCTGAAATTAAAGTAAAGCTGAATAGTCAGGTGAATGATTTCCCGATTACAGACATTGTCGATACCATCGAAAATGCACTGCAGACACCCGTTCAAGCAGCAGTAAAGCGTGAAGACGAGCAGGAATTTGCCCGTCTTAATGGTCAAAACCTAATGTTCTGTGAAGATGCTGCCCGTCGTGTTCAGCATGTCATGAATCAAGTTACTGGCTATGATGATTACTGGGTGAAGATCAATCACCTCGAGTCTCTACATGCCCATGATGCCGTAGCGGTAACAACCAAAGGCATTGATGGCGGCTATACGCCAGAATAAAACCTATCGTTAATGATACTTAAAAAAAGGTTGCGATTACGCGACCTTTTTTTATGCCTGTTGTACGCCAATCTATTGGCCCCGCCCTGACATTAACTCTGGCATTAACTCTGGCATTCACGTGCCACTTACCGACATTTCACGTAGCAGAACCATTTAATTAAGTATTGCCGCTATGATGATAGTGAAAAAAGCACCGTCATTGAGTTTTTCACTTTCTTATCATGGTCTTTTCATTATGCGCCGTCGCCAAAAGCGAGTTTGCGCCGATCAGCCTTATCCGGTAATTTAGCTAAGCAGTAAACAGTCGAGTTGAGCGAACAGCAGCCCTTATTTGCTTGTTATTAGCGAATGTTAATTGGCTAAAGCATTGCCAATTTAAAATTTCATAAACGGACTTATCACTTTGAAAATAATTCACTTCTTTTTACTTTTTACTCTCGCACTGCACATCAATGCTTTCGCAGACTCTAATGTTGATATTTTGCTCACACAACACAATAAAAGCTATTCGGTCACTTATAAAGCAAAACAACCTACTTCAAGAATGTCTTTTGTGGGTTCGCCAGATGATTCTCGCACAAAAAGATGGACTCCAACTGACCAAGATTTTCAGGTAGTGAAAGATGGTGAGAATGAATACATTATTCGCAAAGATGGCAAGCCATTTAAGCAGGTTAAACTGGACCTAACTCCGACGTATACACATTTACCGAAATCTTATGCTCCTGTCGCTCCATTTTCTGATGGAGGAGTCTTGATTCATACTGGACGACTATTTGCTTGCGCCAACGACTGCTCTGAAGATGCAAACGGATGGAAAATTCAAATTAAAGCGGATAAAGGAAAGCACTTTATTGCCAATGGAATAGTACATAACAAAACGGCAATTTGGGTTGGCCATAATGATGGTCAATATGTATATATTGGTAATCAAATACCCACAGAAAAAAGCAATTATATTGCGGTAATTGATAACAACCTTCCTAAAACTTTAAAAACCAAATTAGATACTTCTCTGCCTGAATCAATGGATTTCTTTGAATCTAGGCTGGGTAAAAACAATAGCAAGATTAAACCTATGCTGTACGCCTCATATTCGAATAGCAAGGGAGGTGATATTCAAGGCGGAACACTACCGAATCAAATTTTCATTCACTGGGATATGAATAATCTAGAAGAAAAAGTGTCAGATGAAAACTTTATAAAGCGTACCTTATGGATGTTTGGTCATGAAGCAGCTCATTTTTATCAGAATACTAGCTCTCTCATTGAAGACAATTCCGAAAGTTGGATTCACGAGGGCAATGCTGAATTTCTTGCGTCATTGGCGTTGGGCGAATCGGATGCGAATAACACATTCATCAATAGCAAACTGCAAGATGCAAAAACAAATTGCGCGAGCAGTTTGAAAAAATACACGTTGAAAGATGCTGCAAATAATGGTGATTATCGTGCGTACTATAACTGTGGCATGGTCGTGCATTCTGTCATAGATAATGCCGTACAAAAATCGACCAATGGAAGAAAGAGTATTTTTGATGTTTTGAAAGAATTTGAGAACCAAGCTAGCACATCGAAAGAATTAGGAGCCGTTAGTTTCTGGAAGGCTACTCAAAAATACGTACCTGTAGAGTCCGTTAATTTACTGAAAAAGTTAACGAGGGAGAAATTAACGAATCCAATGGAATTTATTAATAATCTAGAGTCATTATGATAGCAATTATCGTTTCGGCAGAAAATTGCTTTTATTTTGTTGGAGCCGCTTGTTTCCGTCTCCTAATGGTACATTTGCGATGTCCCCATCAATAACGTAAGTTATTGAATAATTAGCAGTCATGAGCGGCGGCTGTGAGCGTTCTGCAGTCATTCAATCGAAAGTGCTGAAGTTGTCGAAATAAAATTTTTCTTTTTCGAGAAGTGGGTTAAGAGTGATGGAAAACTTAAAAAAAGCATTAAAAGATAATCTGGATATGGTTGTACTTGGCGTAATGGGTGCTTTTCTTTTTTACCTTTCAAGCTCCATATCAAGTTATTGTGATGGCCTATTTACCTTACTTACTGAATTGGAATCCTTGCCAGCTGAACAGTGCGGCAGCGCCTGTGACTTAATTAAAGGGTTCGACTGGAGGCGCACAATCCACGAGATTCAATCAAACTCAAATCAAATGCTCGCATCTTTCGCTGTTTTATTGGTACTATTTTCTATCGCAAAACGTAAGGTGGCAAAGCACCGAGCAACGGCTTAAAAGAGCTGTGAGTTCAATCGATGGACGCAACACACTCATTAAATGGATGTATTCAAATGAAAAATATACTAATTGCTCTGCTTTCTCTGTCACTATTATCGTGTGCTTCTATTTCTTCAAAAAGATTAGATAGTAGTGAGCAATTTGAAAGGCTTTATAGTGCGTTAGGAATGGAGGAGATTATCGCTTCATTCGATGTAGTAGAAATAGACAATAGTGAAATTGTTCTAAGAAGCTTTACTCATCTGCCTGAAGAAATACAAAAAGCTATGGCTACAGCAATTAGCCAAAAAACAGTACTAAACGACCCCGTTAATAAAGAAGAAGCAAAGGAAGTCTTTCGCACCGTGTTAATGGGACTATTAACGGCAGAAGAGTTATCAATTGCAGCAGACTTTTATTCATCTGAAGTAGGTATAAAAATACATCACGCAATTATAGATGGTGAGAGTGCTGTGTCGGAATATCTTGACAACTAGTAATGGTATAACAAACGTATAAACTCGCGCGCAAGCTCGCTGGGATAATAACACGCAGACTCAGTCGCTTCGCTCCAATTTTAGCCTACGTGTTATTGCCCGTTACGCGGGCGTTAGAGATACCATGAATATCGAGTTACTCGGAATATCAAGTGATCAATTAGAACCTTCAACTTCTGGCTACCCAAGTGATTGGGAAAAGTTTGACGTTCTCATGGAGTTAGACTTGTGCTTTGAAAATCATCAAGCCGATAGCGTGTTCTTTGAATTCTACGTGGCTTCTCCAAAGGCAATTGAAAAGCGAGGCATTAATTCATTTATGCCACCGACATTGGTACTTGAAGAATTTGATTGGAGTGTAATTCGCCGACATATTTCAAAGTTGCTTTTACATGCTAATGGCAGTAAACCTTGGACTGAAGTTGCAATGAGACTGTCAGGTCAAATTAGGCCTACAAGTTTGAGCTGTTTTCCGTTCTAGGTATTTCTAACAAGAGACAATAGCGTTAATACCTCAATATCTACGTATATTAGCAATTGCTATCGGACCGAGTTTGGCACATTGCCGCCGTTCAACCGGTGACGATAGATTCCCTGTAGTGTCTGGGAATGACGCGAGACTGAGTTGCTTTTTTTGAATCCTGAAACCTACCACCTGCTCACTTGAAGCGAATTTCCGTTCCCGTTGCATAGATATTTAATTTTTTTTAACGTCAATTTAATTCACCCGTAAAGTTTTCACATCTTGTTTCATAATTTGCTGTCACCCCTGTTTTATATGACTTCGTCGGATTTTTAATCTTATTCGCTGATATATCGGTGCAATCATTGGACTCATCCTATCAAGAGTAATAACTCTATTTTTTGTTGACCTAACCTGATACTGGTTATATGGTGATAGGTTCCCCGGCTGGGTTTTCGGTACTTATTCAAAAAATCACGATGTTTATTCGCTATAACAAAGCTACCGCCAGCAAGTATTAGAAGGAGATATCGCCATGCAACTTTATGATCACAGTCAACAAAAAGACAACTGTGGTTTCGGGTTAATCGCTCATCAAGAAGGTGAAACCAGTCATAAGTTGATCAAAACTGCCATTTCTGCATTAGATAGGATGCAGCATCGCGGTGGTATTGCGGCCGACGGTAAGACCGGAGACGGCTGTGGCTTGTTAATGCAAAAACCTGATAGCTTTTTTCGCGAAATCGCCCAGGAAAATGGCTGGTACCTAAGTAGCAAATATGCCGTTGGAACCATTTTCTTAAACCAAGATCCGGTTATCGCTGCCGAAACTAAAAAAATTCTCGAACAAGAACTAAGCCAGGAAACTCTGGAAGTTGTTGGCTGGCGCGTGGTGCCTACCAACCCAAATGTACTGGGTCCGATCGCCAGAAACAATTTACCGGTAATCGAACAGATATTTATTAATGGACCGCGCGGATGGCGCAGTAAAGATTTAGAACGCCGTTTATATATGGCACGTCGTCGTGCAGAAAAACGCATCCAGGATTCGGTGTTTTATGTTGCCAGCATGTCATGTCTGGTAAACATCTATAAAGGCTTAGTGATGCCGGCAGATTTGCCGCACTTTTATCTCGACCTTGCCGACATTCGATTACAATCGGCTATTTGTGTATTCCACCAGCGATTCTCGACCAATACGTCGCCACAATGGCACCTTGCACAACCTTTCCGTTATCTTGCCCACAATGGTGAGATTAATACGATTCAAGGTAATCGCCAGTGGAGTAAAGCTCGTACCTACAAATTTAAAACGCCACTGATCCCAGATATGATTGATGCAGCGCCATTTGTGAATGAAAGTGGCTCTGATTCCTCGTCATTGGACAATATGCTGGAATTATTTATGTCTGGCGGTATGGATTTATACCGTGCAATGCGTCTGTTAATGCCACCGGCATGGCAGAACAACCCATCCATGGACGATGAGTTAAAAGCCTTCTATGAATTTAACTCTATGCACATGGAACCATGGGATGGTCCGGCAGGTATCGTAATGACCAACGGTCGCCATGTTGCGTGTAACCTTGACCGCAATGGTTTGCGCCCTGCCCGTTATGTGATTACTCGCAATGGTTTCATCACTCTGGCTTCTGAAGTTGGTATTTGGGATTATGGTGAAGATGAAGTCGTCGAAAAGGGTCGTGTCGGTCCTGGTGAAATGCTGTCGGTCGATACCTACACGGGTAAGGTGTTAAAGTCTTCGGATATCGATAACGACCTCAAAGCTCGTCATCCGTATCGCGAATGGCTGAGTAACAATATACGTAAATTGATTCCGTTCGATCAATTGGCGGCAGAGTTAGTCGGTAAACGGGTATTCTCTGATCCACAAATGGCAGAGATGCATAAGCTGTTTAATTACTCCTATGAAGAGATTCAGCAAGTCATTAAAGTGATGGCTGAAAACGGCCAGGAAGCAACAGGTTCCATGGGTGACGATACGCCAATGGCTGTACTTTCCAGCCGTCCCAGAACCTTATTTGATTACTTCCGCCAGCAATTTGCCCAAGTTACCAATCCACCTATCGATCCATTGCGTGAGCGTTATGTAATGTCGCTGGCCACCTGTATTGGTCGTGAGCACAATGTTTTTAATGAAACTACAGGTCATGCAGACCGGGTGAGTTTTGAAACTCCGGTATTGATGTATACCGGCATTAAACAGCTTCGAGAATTCGATCCTGAGCATTATCGCTCTAGTACTATCTGTTTGAATTACGCTCCTGAAGAAGGCTTAGAGAACGCCATACAGCGCGTTTGTGATGAAGCCGTTGAGTTAGTTCGTAATGATACGGTAATTTTGATCTTGAGTGACCGTCAGGTGAGCAAAGACAAGTTACCCATTCCAGCGGCGATGGCGGTTGGTGCGGTTCAACAGCGCCTGGTCAATGAGCAACTGCGTTGTGAATCGAATATCGTTGTAGAGACTGCCTCAGTGCGTGATCCGCATCATTTTGCAGTATTGTTTGGATTAGGTGCGACAGCGGTATATCCATTCCTGGCATTTGAAACCATTGAGCAAATGGTAGAGCAAGGCAAAATTGATTTGCCCGCTCGTACCGCATTACAAAATTATCGCAATGCAATCAACAAAGGCTTGTTGAAAATCCTTTCAAAAATGGGAATTTCGACCATCGCCAGCTATCGTTGCTCAGGCCTCTATGAAGTGATCGGTTTAGATAAATCCATTATGGATTTGTGTTTCCCTGGTATTCCAAGTCGTTTGCAGGGTGCTGATTTTAGCGATATTCAACAAGATAACATTAACCTCGCTCGCAGAGCTTGGTTACCGCATCAAAAAGTATCCCATGGCGGCTTATTAAAGTACGTGCATGACGGTGAATATCACTGCTTCAATCCAGATGTAGTGAAGTCATTACAAGATTCCGTACAAAGCGGTAACTATGCGGATTACAAGGTGTTCGCCGATGCGGTCAATACCCGCCCGGCCGCGACATTACGGGATTTAATTGGCTTAAAAGACGATACTGAATCGATCGACATCAATGATGTTGAACCGGATACTGAAATGTATAAGCGCTTCGATAGTGCAGCAATGTCGATTGGTGCCCTTTCACCCGAAGCCCATGAATCGCTGGCAATTGCCATGAACCGACTCGGAGGTTTCTCAAATTCCGGTGAAGGTGGCGAAGACGCGGCGCGTTTTGGAACCGTAAAAAACTCACGAATCAAGCAAATTGCTTCTGGCCGTTTTGGCGTTACACCACACTATTTGGTCAATGCAGACGTGCTGCAAATTAAAGTCGCACAAGGGGCAAAACCCGGTGAAGGTGGACAATTACCGGGTGATAAAGTCACGCCATTAATTGCCAAACTGCGTTTTTCGGTACCCGGTGTCACCTTGATTTCACCACCACCACATCACGATATTTATTCGATTGAAGATTTGGCTCAGCTGATTTTCGATCTAAAACAAGTGAACCCTAAGTGCATCGTTTCAGTGAAGCTGGTTTCCGGACCTGGCGTTGGCACGATTGCTTCCGGTGTAGCCAAAGCCTATGCCGATTTCATCACCATTTCTGGCTACGACGGCGGTACTGGTGCCAGTCCTTTAACATCGGTGAAATATGCCGGTTGCCCATGGGAACTTGGACTTGCTGAAGCCCATCAGTCTTTGGTGGAAAATGGTTTACGCCATAAGGTTCGCTTACAAGTGGATGGCGGCCTAAAAACAGGTTTAGATATTGTTAAGGCGGCAATCTTAGGGGCAGAAAGTTTCGGTTTCGGAACGGCTCCTATGATCGCTCTTGGCTGTAAGTTCCTACGTATTTGCCACTTAAACAACTGTGCAACCGGTGTTGCTACCCAAGATCAATTGCTGCGTGATGAGTACTTCAAAGGCTTGCCTGATCAGGTTATGAACTACTTTAGATTCGTGGCTCAGGAAGTCCGTGAAATTCTTGCTCAATTGGGTGTAGCAACCTTGACAGAATTGATTGGTCGCACCGATTTACTGGTACCTTTGCAAGGGATTACTGCCAAGCAGCAAAAACTGGATCTTAGCCCAATTATGGCGCCGGTTGTTGCTAGCAAACATACCGCTTTGCATCAAACAGAAGCCAATACACCATTTGATAAAGGTGCACTAAACCAAGCGATTCTTGCTCAAGTTGAAGAGGCTATCACCAACCAGACCGGTGGCGAATTTAACTTCACTGCGCAAAATACCGATCGTAGTGTTGGTGCGCTAATTTCCGGTGAAATCGCTCGCCAACATGGCGACCAAGGATTGAGTGCCAACCCAATTCATATCAAATTAACCGGTACTGTAGGTCAAAGTTTTGCCTGCTGGAATGCCGGTGGTCTGAACATTACCTTAGTAGGTGATGCCAACGATTACGTCGGTAAAGGTATGGCCGGTGGTGAACTCGTTATTCACCCACCTAAAGGCGTTACCTATAAAACTCATTTAACTCCAATTATGGGTAATACCTGTCTTTATGGTGCAACCGGCGGTCGTTTATATGCCGCAGGTCGCGCCGGTGAGCGCTTTGCCGTTCGTAACTCAGGTGTGAATGCGGTCATTGAAGGCACAGGCGATCACGCTTGTGAATACATGACCGGCGGTATTGTGACAATCCTGGGTGAAACAGGCTTAAACTTCGGTGCCGGTATGACCGGTGGTTTTGCATATGTACTCGACCAAGCTGGTGACTTAGAAAAACGCATCAATGGTGAGTCTATTGAGATTGTTTCTTTGGATGACCTAGTGATCCATCAAGAGCATCTGCGTGGCATCGTAAATCACCATTTGGAGCTTACCGGTAGTGAGCGTGCTCAGTATATTCTCGATAACTTTGCTGAATTTAGCCAGCAATTCAAGTTGATCAAACCTAAAGCCGTAGATGTACAAACTCTGTTAGGACATCGCAGCCGTTCTTCCGCTGAATTACGAATACAGGCGCAATAGAGGCAGTTATGAGTAAAAATGTTTATCAATTTGTGGATGTAAAAAGAATCGATCCACCGAAAAAAGCCATCGACGAGCGTAAACAGGCTTTTGTTGAAATCTATAACCCGTTAAGCTCTGAGCAAAGCAGTGGTCAGGCAGATCGTTGTCTTGATTGCGGTAATCCCTATTGTGAATGGAAATGTCCGGTACATAACTACATTCCACAATGGTTAGAGCTCGTGACTGAAGGCAAGATTTTTGAAGCCGCGGATTTGTGCCATCAAACCAACAGTTTGCCGGAAATGTGTGGTCGCGTCTGTCCTCAGGATAGATTGTGCGAGTCGGCCTGTACGTTAAACGATGAATTTGGTGCCGTTACCATAGGGAATATTGAAAAATACATTACCGATACGGCATTTGCGCAAGGCTGGAAACCAGATTTATCTCACGTTGTACAAACCGATAAGAAAGTTGCGGTGATTGGCGCAGGCCCTGCAGGACTAGCCTGTGCAGACGTGTTAACGCGGCATGGCGTTAAAGCCGTGGTTTACGACAAACAAGCACAAATTGGCGGTTTGTTAACGTTCGGGATCCCATCATTTAAGCTCGAAAAAGATGTCATTCAAAAACGACGTGAAATCTTTGAAGGCATGGGGATCGAGTTTGTCTTAAATACCAATGTCGGTACCGACATTGAATTTTCTACCCTGTGCGAACAATACGATGCGGTTTTCCTTGGCCTGGGTACATACACAGATATGACGGGTGGTTTTACCAACGAAGGTGCGTCAGGCGTTTATAACGCACTGGATTACTTGATCGGTAATACGCAGCACGTCATGGGGATCACCGAAAACGCCAAACCTTATACGAACTTTGCCGATAAGAAAGTCGTGGTTCTTGGTGGTGGTGATACGGCGATGGATTGTGTTCGTACAGCGATTCGACAAGGCGCGACGGAAGTGACTTGTGCATACCGCCGCGACGAAGCGAATATGCCTGGCTCTCCTCGTGAAGTTCAGAACGCCAAAGAAGAAGGTGTAGATTTCCAGTTTAACCTGCAGCCCATTGATATCAGCGTAGATCAAAACGGTGTCGCTAACGGTGTGACGTTTATTCGCACCCAATTAGGCCAGCCGGATGCCAATGGTCGACGTTCGCCAGAGCCAATTGCCGGCAGCGAATTCACCATGGAAGCGGATGCCGTAGTGATTGCCTTTGGTTTCTTACCAAGCCCGCCGCAGTGGATGAAAGATGCAGGTGTTGAGGTTGATGCTAAGGGCCGCGTTATCGCTACCGAAAAGTCGTCTTTTGCCTTGCAAACCAGTAAGCAAAATATTTTTGCTGGTGGTGATATGGTACGGGGTTCCGATTTGGTTGTAACCGCCGTTGATGAAGGTCGCAAAGCGGCATTAGGTATCCTGGATTTTGTTTTCTCAGATCAGTTAATTCAAATCCAGTCAGCATAATCGGCTAAACCTAAACCTTAACGGCTCAATATATGAGCTGATACCAAAAAAGAGCAGCACGAGGCGAAAGCCAGTGCTGTTTTTTTATGGGTGATGCGCCCCATCCCCCGCTTTTTCGCGAATCCCTGCTAGTTGCTGCCTTCGGTATCCCGCGCGAATTAGTTCTTTATATTCACCACAGTTTTGTTAGTCTGATTTCTCTTACATTTAACCATAAGAGTCAGTCGTCATGACCGCCGAAAGCCAAACAACAGAAAATACCCAACAACAATCAGCTGCAGAGTTAGATGAAGAGCAAAATGAACACCGCAGTAAAAAAGTATCCGTGCGCACCGGTCGTCGATTACAGAAAAAGAACGTAAAAAGTGATTATGATGTCATTGTTATTGGTTCTGGCATTGGCGGCCTGGTAAACGCCGCGCTGCTATCCTTGTCCGGACAGAAAGTCTGTGTACTGGAACAGCACTATACGGCGGGTGGCTTTACCCATGCATATCAACGTAAGGGATATGAGTGGGATGTTGGCGTGCATTACATTGGTGAAGTACACCGCGAGCATGCGCCACTTAGGCGTATCTTCGACGTAGTCAGTGAAAATCGCCTGAAATGGCAAGCCATGGATGCGGTATATGATCGTATTTTCATTGGTGATGAATCCTATGACCTAACCGCTGGTACCGAAAATTTTATTGAGTCTCTGGTGGCAAAATTCCCGGAAGAAAAACAAGCCATCATTGATTATGTGCATCTGGTTAGAGATGTCAGCTATCGTTCAAATAAGTACTTTGCGTCCCAGGCAATGCCAAAATGGTTAGCGAAAGTGTACAACAAAGTGCGTCCCAAACTCTTGCGCAGAGAATACTTTCAAACCACCTATGAGGTGCTCAGAAGCCTGACCGATAACGAGCAGTTAATTGGCGTATTGACTGGTCAATGGGGTGATTATGGGTTACCGCCTAAACAGTCCAGCTTCATGATGCATGCACTGTTAGTAAAACACTACCTAAACGGCGCGGCTTATCCTGTTGGTGGTGCTTCCTCTATTGCCCGGGAGATTATCCCGACCATCACCCAAAACGGTGGTGATGTATTTACCGACGCTAAAGTCGAACAATTGCTCATTGAAAATAATCGAGCCACAGGTGTTAGATTAGCCAATGGCATGGACATAAAAGCCCAACAGGTTGTCAGTAATATCGGCTACCAAAATACCGTCCGCAAGCTACTTCCTGAATCGGTACAAAGCCAGTTCAAGTTAACAACACAAGCTGACAAGCTGAAGTCTTCCGGTGGCTCCCTGTGCCTTTACGCGGGCTTTAAAGGTTCCGCTAAGGAACTGGGATTAGATACAACTAACCTTTGGATTTACCCAACCGCTGACCATGATTTTACCGTTAGCGAGTATGAAAAGTCCTGTGGCGAAGACAACTTCCCTATCGTCTATATCAGTTTTCCGTCCAGTAAAGATCCTAAGTGGGATGAACGTTTCCCAGGCAAGTCAACGGTAGAGATCGTCACCTTGTCGAATATGGAATGGTTTAAGCAATGGCAAGGCAGTGAGTGGAATAAACGCGGCGAGGATTATGAAGCCCTGAAAGAGAAACTATCTCAGCGATTGTTAGCGGTGCTATTTAAACATCGTCCACAACTCAAAGATGCTCTGGATTATTATGAGCTTTCCACGCCATTATCCACCGAGTTTTATCAGCTTAATGACAATGGTGAAATTTACGGCTTAGAGCATAGCCTGGAACGTTTTAAAAACTCATCGGTTCATACCGAAACGCCGATTAGAAACTTCTATTTAACCGGTGCGGATGTGATCACCGCAGGTGTAGGAGGTGCAACCATGGGCGGGGTGATCACCACCATGCGGATGATGGGTATGAAAAAAGCCAACAGCATTCAAACCCTATTGCGGGGCAAATAGCCCCGCACATAGGGCCTTCGCATGGGGTCAGAGTCAATTACATTTATTCTAAAATCAATAAATTCAGTAAGTTAATCTCCATTCATTGATGACTCTGACCCCATTATAATTTCGTTGAAGATTTATCTTCTCCCCAAAATTCGCAAGATTCGCAGAAACAGATTGATGATATCGATATAAAGCGCTGCAGCACTATCGATAGCATTGTCATAAGTTTTTGGAATCGCATTGGCACGAGCCCAGTCATAGCCAATATAGCCACAGAAAATCGCCACCACTATCCAGTCTATGATCCCGTGATGGGTATTAAAAATAAAGATCTGGATAAGCTCAACAATGATCACACAGATAAGCGCAATGGTTAGGCCACCAACAATTCGTTGGAAAAATGCCGGATACATGGAGCCTAATAACATCATCACGAAAGTAACCAGCCCGGTGGTGCGAATTGCCTCTGAAACGATCTCCGGATTATAACCACTGACAACAAGGTTAATAATCAATCCAAACGGTAGCACGACAAAGTTGTAGCCAATAAAGCTGACAATGGGTTTTTCAGAATTATTAAATAAGTAAATTCCGAAAAAACAGGAGGCGAAATAACCACCAAAGAAAATCCATGGATTTATGCCGCTGATGGATTCTACGGGGATATATTCCACCATCATCCAGTTGACCCAAAATCCCCACAGCAAGGTTAAACCTAGCACTAGGTTGTAGGTCATTGGGCTAATAATTTTGTCCGTAGTGGACGTTCTTTCAAAAACACTGACTTCCATATTTACTTCCTTTTATTCCATTAAAAAATATTAATTAAAAATCTACCATTTCGACTGGCTTTGCACTGGAAACGCCTTCGCCACTTTACTTACGAAAGATGTCTGTTCGGCTGTCGCATTGCCGTCAACTTCAATAATTCGATTCAGTAACGCGTTAACTGAATCAACCTGTTCTGGCGAAAAATCGTCATAGGTGCGCTCTATACAACGATCGGGGTTATCGTAAAACTCCTGACCATTGCCAATCAAATGCACACTCGAAGACAATAATTCTTTGGCCTGCGAATTAGACAGGTGAA
This sequence comes from Thalassotalea litorea, assembly GCF_005843925.1. Lineage (GTDB taxonomy): Bacteria > Pseudomonadota > Gammaproteobacteria > Enterobacterales > Alteromonadaceae > Thalassotalea_A > Thalassotalea_A litorea_A. The sequence continues at coordinate 92,654 of NZ_VCBC01000003.1, read as the reverse complement.
ATTCACTTTCAAACATATCGACAATCGCCTGCTTTTGCGTTGCGGTAATATCGCCATCGGCTTTGGCGGCACCGACCACATACAAGGCGGCGACGTCCATTGGAGAGTCCAGCTTAAATACCGGATTTAAATCATGATTATTACGATATTTGCGGCGTCTGTGCCAGCTAAATGGGTTGAGCCAGCCAATATCTAAACCTGCTTCACTCAGACGATTAATCAGAATAAGAATGGTGATAATGGAGCCAATGACTCCGAGGATAATATGCATATGTACTGCTCCCTGTATTCGCCCGTTGTTGTAATTGTTTTGTGGGCTGCTGCAAATTTAACCGCACCATTAAATCACATTTAATTTGATAGGTCGAACAGGGATAGCAGATGGGGACAGAGTCATTAAGATATGCCGTCTAACCCATTGATAGCTAACAAAAACATAATCAACAAATTGACTCTGACCCCATGAAATTAGGCTTTAGCGGCGGCAGCGCGTGCCTGGTGCAGCTTCTTGTAGCTGTCAATCAAGCGCAGGTGCTTATCTAAGCCTTCCAGCTTCATGCTGGTTGGTGTCAGACCTGGGAAACGGATTTCGCCGTAAACGGTACCAATCACGGTTTCCATCACCTCTTCACCAAACATACGGCTTAGATTATGAATATAATCGTCCAGCTCTAAATCTTCTTCCAGAGCAATTTCCAGTACCGCATGCACTGCCTGATAAAACAGGCCTCGCTCTACCGTATTGTCGTTGTACTGAAGGAATTCCTCTACCAGTTCCTGAGCCGTTTCGGCTTCACCAATGGCAAGGTAAATCAGGATCTTAAGCTCAAGAATCGTCAACTGTCCCCAAACCGTATTTTCATCGAATTCAATGCCTATCAAGGTGATGATATCAATGTAATTATCCTGCTGACTCTCTTCTAAACGCGCCACTAATGCACTTAACTGCTCTTCATCAAGCTTGTGAATATTTAAGATATCTTCACGATAATCTAATGCTTTGTTGGTGTTGTCCCAAATTAAATCTTCCACCGGATAGATTTCCGAGTAATCTGGCACCAGAATACGACAGGCAGAAGCACCTAGTTGATCAAATTCGGCGACATAAACTTCCTTGCCCATATTCTCAAGAATACCGAACAGATAGGCACTTTCTTCTTCATTGCTACCGGTAAAATCCCACTCCACAAAATCATAATCTTGCTTCGCACTAAAAAAGCGCCAGGAAATAACTCCGGTTGAATCAATAAAATGTTCAACAAAATTTTCTGGCTCACTTACCGCCATACTGTTGAACGTAGGTTTTGGGACATCGTTTAGGCCTTCAAAGCTGCGTCCCTGAAGTAGTTCCGTTAAACTTCGCTCCAGCGCCACTTCAAAACTTGGGTGGGCGCCAAATGACGCAAACACGCCACCGGTTTTCGGATTCATTAGCGTCACACACATCACCGGAAACTGGCCGCCCAATGAAGCGTCTTTAACCACGACAGGAAAGCCCTGAGCTTCAAGACCTTGAATGCCCGCAACGATCGCCGGATAATTGCCCAGAACCTCTTCGGGTACATCCGGAAGGACGATTTCCTGCTCGATGATTTGCCGTTTCACCGCGCGCTCAAAGATTTCCGATAGACATTGAACGTGCGCTTCCTGATTATTATTCCCCGCACTCATACCGTTGCTGAGAAATAGGTTTTCAATCAGGTTCGAGGGAAAATACACGGTTTCGCCATCGGATTGGCGAACATATGGAATGGTGCAAATGCCGCGATTAACATTCCCAGAGTTGGTATCAATCAAATTTGAACCGCACAGTTCGCCACTCGGGTCATATATGTCGCGGGTATATTCATCCAAGATACCCTGTGGCAATGAATCGTCATCCTCGAGCTTGAACCACTTTTCATTGGGGTAATGAACAAATTGCGCATTGGCAATCTCTTCACCAAAGAACTGGTCATTGTAGAAGAAGTTACAATTTAGACGTTCGATAAATTCGCCTAATGCGGAGCATAATGCGCTTTCTTTGGTCGCCCCTTTACCATTGGTAAAACACATCGGCGATGCGGCATCACGTATGTGTAAAGACCAAACGTTTGGCACAATGTTCCGCCAAGACGACACTTCTATTTTCATCCCAAGGTCCGCCAGCATCTTGGTCATATTGGCGATCGTTTGCTCCAGGGGTAAATCCTTACCAAGAATGTAGGTCGTATCATCTTCTGGAAATTCGGTAAGCATGGCATTGGCGTCTTCATCAATACTGTCAACCAAGTCCACCTTAAACTCAGGCTCCGTTTGCACGACTTTCTTCACCGTACAACGATCAATCGAACGTAAAATGCCTTGTCGGTCTTTTTCAGAAATGCTTTCCGGTAACTCTACCTGGATCTGAAAAATCTGGTTGTAACGATCTTCCGGGTCGACAATATTATTTTGTGAAAGACGAATGTTATCGGTTGGAATATTGCGAGCGTTACAATAAACCCGAACAAAATATCCCGCACAAAGTGCCGATGATGCGAGAAAATAGTCGAATGGACTTGGTGCTGAGCCATCGCCTTTATAGCGAATCGGTTGGTCGGTAACAACGGTGAAATCATCAAACTTAGCTTCAAGCCTAAGATTTTCTAGAAAATTTACTTTAATTTCCATTAACTGGTCTCCGCAATCATGCGTGTTCAGGAGGGACTTAATATGGGGGCAATTATAAATTAATGTGCCCGGTTACACATTAATTTAATGGGAATAACTTAGTTATCAGCGTTTAGCACCTAAAGTGTCATGCAGGTATTTTGGTAAAGGCGTGATACGGTCTGGGCGACATTGTTGCCAATAATGAGCAGTTTGCCACAGTAGAATTGCCAGGGTCACAGCCAACTCCATCACCCAGCTCACAGCCAATTCAACACGGACTTGCGTACTAAATTGCGCCCTAAATTGCCCATCAAGATGTGCACCAACATAGTGCACCCGCACAACTTTGGTCAGAAAACCAACAGCGACGTTTTTTGAAATCACCACAACGCCCCGTTTTAAGGCAATTTCATCTTGGTACGCTTGTTGCTCAATATTTAATAGCCCAGATCAGTCCCGGATAACAAATAAGGTTGGCATTTTGCAAAACGAATACATCATTTCAACGGATCTCGACGGTACACTACTCGATCACCACACTTATCGATTCAATAAAGCCATGCCGGCATTGGAGTATTGTGACAATGCTCAGGTCCCAATTGTGTTCAATACCAGTAAAACCTTTATTGAAACCGAACGACTTTGCAAAACCCTGAACAATAACCACCCGTTTATTATCGAAAATGGCTCGGCACTTTATATCCCCAAGAATTATTTTACTAAAGAACTGGATAGTAAAATTCCTCGTTATGATGCCGGTGCTTACTGGCTGTATAAATTTGGCCTTAACCGCTCTGAAATTTTATCTCGCCTCACCACATTTAACGCCCAGCACCCCTATAAATTTCGAGGGTTTAATGCAATGTCTGGACGAGAGCTTTGCAAAGTTACCGGCTTGAGCTTAGATCAGGCTGCCAGTGCTCAGGAACGACAATTTTCAGAACCGCTTTATTGGCAGGATAGCGACGAGAACCTGCAAAACTTTGTCAAACATTTACAGCTATTTGGCTTAAATGTGATCAAAGGCGGACGGTTTGTCCACGTACTGGGACAAAGTAATAAAGCAAAACCACTAACCTACCTCAAAGAATTATACGAGCTAAATAGCGACAACCAACAAACCGTGATCGCCCTTGGCGATAGCGACAATGACAAAGACATGCTCCATTGCGCCGATATCGCAATCGTGATTGCCTCCCCGGTCCACGAAAACCCAGTTATCGACAAACATCCGCATTTAATCCGTTCGCGCTACCAAGGGCCTGACGGCTGGAACGACGCAATTTTAACCCTATTGCAGGACAATGCTTAATCCACTAAACAGATACTAAGGAGATCTTTTATGGGTGACTTTTATCAAAACGGAATCATTACGACGTTACACAATTTGTCCCGCCGTCCGGTCGAAGATATGGAAGAAGAGCTAAAAGAGTTTAGTAAGGTTCGGCCGATGGGGTTAGTGCTGCCATCCTTATATTCTGAGCTGGAAACCAAAGCGCTACCGAATATCATTGAAGAGCTCACTAAAGTCCCCTATTTATCGCAAATCGTTATTGGTTTGGATCGGGCCGACGAGCAGCAATACCGACATGCGTTAGAGTTTTTCTCAAAGCTGCCGCAACCGCATCAGGTATTGTGGAATGACGGCCCAAGATTAAAAGCCCTGGATAAAGAATTGCAGGCGTTAGGACTTGCCCCAGAGCAGATGGGTAAAGGGCGCAATGTCTGGTACTGTTTTGGCTATACGCTGGCCTGTAACCAGGTGGAATCCATTGCCCTTCACGATTGTGACATTTTAACCTACGATCGCAACTTACTGGCTCGCCTGATATATCCGGTTGCAAATCCGAAATTTAACTACGAATTCTGCAAGGGGTTTTATTCACGAATTGCCAATGGCACCCTGAATGGTCGAGTCAGTCGCTTGCTTGTCACCCCGCTCATTCGCGCATTAAAAAAGTTGGTCGATGATACCGAATATCTGGATTACCTCGACAGCTATCGCTATGCCCTGGCAGGCGAATTTTCGTTTAGAATCGACGTGCTCAATGATTTACGTATTCCCAGCGACTGGGGTCTGGAAATCGGTGTACTGGCAGAGATGAAACGAAATTATGCCACGAATCGCTTGTGCCAGGTCGATATTGCCGATGTCTATGATCATAAACATCAGGATCTGTCTCAACATGATGACTGTGGTGGTCTGTCGAAAATGTCGATTGATATTGCCAAAGCTTTGTTCAGAAAATTAGCGATCCAAGGCACGGTATTTAACAACGGTACCTTCAGAACTTTAAAAGCAACCTACTACCGTATTGCCCTGGATTTCATCGAAACCTACCGCAATGACGCCATGATCAATGGTCTTAAACTGGATGTACACAAAGAAGAACAAGCCGTTGAGCTGTTTGCCGAGAACATCATCAAAGCAGGCAATAAGTTTTTAGAAGATCCCATGGAAACCCCATTCATTCCAAGCTGGAACCGAGTAATCAATGCCGTGCCGGATATTTTCGAACGTCTAAAAGCTGCCGTTGAAGCGGACAATCAGGAATTTGCAGCGCATATACAGAAAAAATCCGCTTAATCAGAAAGGTTTGCGGGCTAAAGGCTGTCCGCAAACCTGACATATTATCGACAAATGTACAGCATCAGGAGTCTCACCAACAATGTCCTCAGAACTCTTACAACGGGTCGAAGCGCATTTAAGCGTAATTTATCCTAAAGAAGATAGTAACTTTCTGGCACAACAATTGATCCGCACCATGGGGATCCCAGACGATACTCATTCTCCTGCGCCATTTACAAACTTGTGGGACGAAAGTGACATATATCTCATTACCTATGGCGACACCTTACTCGATGAAAGCAAAGGCCCTGATTACAAACCACTGAAAAACCTCAACCACTTTGTAAAAAACTATCTCAATGACGTCGTCAGCGCGGTTCATATCTTACCTTTTTATCCTTATAGCTCTGACGATGGTTTTGCGGTGATTGATTATTACCAGGTCAACGAAGGATTGGGAGATTGGCGCGATATTCGGGAAATCAGCCAAGATGTCAAAGTGATGGCTGATGTCGTGATTAACCATTGCTCTGCACGAAGTGGTTGGTTTGAGAACTTCAAACAGGGTAAGCACCCGGGCAAGGATTTTTTCTTTGAAGCCTCTCCGGCAGAAGATACATCCATGGTCGTGCGCCCGCGAACCCATGATTTGCTCAAAGAAGTGGTCACCAGTGATGGCAACAAATATATCTGGTGTACATTCAGTCATGATCAGGTGGATTTTGATTTTCGTAACCCTGTCGTTCTGAATGAATTCATCAGTATTCTTAGTTTTTATCTTGAACAAGGGATAACGATTTTCCGTTTTGATGCCGTCGCATTTTTATGGAAAGAAGCGGGAACAACGTGTATCAACCTGCCACAAACCCACGAAGTTGTGCGCTTAATGCGATTGTTGGTAGAACATAAAAATCCGCAAGCGGTCATTATTACCGAAACCAATATCCCCAACCGACAAAATTTAATGTATTTTGGCAATGCCAATGAAGCCCACGCCATCTACAACTTTTCGTTACCACCATTGTTAATCAATACGTTAGTTAATGGTGATTGCACCCATTTAAAAACCTGGCTGATGTCGTTACCGCCGGCACAAAATGGCACTGCCTATTTTAACTTTATTGCCTCCCACGATGGCATTGGTCTGCGTCCGGTCGAAGGTATGTTAAGTGAAGAAGAAACTGACCTGCTCATCAATACTATGGTTAGTTTTGGTGGGCGTGTTTCCTGGCGCGCCCTTAAAGGTGGACGCAACCAACCCTATGAAATCAATATCAGCCTGTTTGATGCCATGTCAGGCACCGTTGATGGCTTAGATGGCCTACAAAAACAACGCTTTATTTGTGCTCACACGATAATGCTTGGTATTGAAGGGATCCCAGCGATATACATTCATAGCTTTGTTGGCACGCAAAATGATATTGAACGGGTTAATTTAAGCAATCAAAACCGCTGCATCAATCGTCATAAATGGGATTATCCGAATCTGCAGAGCCATTTAGGCAATTCCTTTAGCCACCATGCTCAGGTATTTGACGAAATGACCGCATTAATCAAGCTGCGTAAACAGCAAAAAGCATTCCACCCTAATGCCACTCAGTTTACCCTGCATTTAGGGGTTCAGCTATTTGGTTTCTGGCGCCAAAGTCTGGATCGACAGCAAAGTATATTTTGTATTTCCAACGTCACCTGCGAGCCTCAGGAACTGTCACTGGCGGATCTTAATTTGATTGATCTGGACGAATGGCGCGATTTGATTACCGCACAAGACTTTACCAATGTAAGGGACTGCATCAGTTTAGCCCCCTATCAAACGGTTTGGATTTCTAACTAGCCTCTTGAAGCTTCTGAATTTTTTCCATCTTACGTACATAGGGGCGAAACCAGAATTCAACAAACAGGATTGCATAAATCAAAGGTTTTAAGGATAGTGCCAGTCCTTGACTCATTTGGGAGAAAACTTGTGGGTTGTGAATCGCCAGTGTAATGGCGCTCACCAGCGATACAATTGCGCCGATGCCATACGCGGTGCGATTAACCATCTTTCCCTGTGCTATCAAAGTATCAATGTCTTTGACATAACTTGGATAACGGACAATCCACGAAGTGTTATCGAACAATCGATAGATGGCTTTGATGCCATGATTCATTACTGCCATGGTAAGCGTTAGGCCTATTACCAGGCCAAAACTTGCAAGCTCCCACTTACCATGGGTACCGGTCAATAAAATGATCGCCGGGATACATAACCCAAGTATCAATAAGCCGAATGCTCCACCCCAGTCATAGCTGTAGCTGATTGACTCACTGCATTTAGACGACTTCGAAGCTTGAGATGATTGAATGGATTCAGCTTCAACAGAGCTTTCCAGTTCATTGACTTCAACCCCAAAAGCATTGGCTAATGCCGCTTTAGTAGACAGGGAAAAGCGCCCCTCTTTTTCAACCCTTTGAATGGTTCGCTCACTTAAGCCCGATATTGTCGCCAGCTTTTCCTGAGACCAACCACGTTGGCGGCGCAGTTCACTGATTTTATTGTTATTCATACGCGACCAGATTTAACTGTGACAGAAAGAAGAAATAAATATACCGTTTGCCAGAGGACAAGGCCACGATATTTTCCCGACAAAAGCCCGACAGTCTCCTGACAAACAGTGAAAAACAACGGTTCAGTATCTGTTTATCAGCAACTATCAAGTTTTCTGACCAATATTCACTGCGTTGATAATCTTCCCCGAACTAAGGTTTACCATCACCAACATTCAACCAACTCACTTTCGAGTTGATAAAAATATGGGTACCGGCAGGAAATAAGAGTCATTCCATCTCTGGCAGCCGAGCCTTACGCAATAACATCTTTCATCCCCCGCCTGATAGCGGCGATAACGACTCAAGATTTAAGCTCGGTAGAGCCTATAGCGCCAAGATGAGGTTTTACCGGGGATAATTTTTTGCCACAAGGGTTCACTCACACAATTCGCTTTTGATTGCTTTCGCGATTAAACTAATCCAAATTTATTATGATGAAAATCTCTATAAATATCATAATCAAATACGTTAATATCAGCATTGAATGAAAGCGTATCTTCATAGACGGCAATATCATGGCAAACGTTTCTGCTTAGTCAGTGCATTGTTTAGAGTGATGAAATAATTTTGACGCGATTAAGCCAATAGATATACCAAAACCAACACATCAATCATACGTTTTGCCACAGCTTTGATTAAGCAAAAGGTAATGTGATGATTGAATGTGATATAGGACGAATTATGAGCCAACATGGCATTTTTGTATTTGTAATTATTCTTGCTTTATCCGGGTGTAGTCCAAATGACACATCCGAAAAACCTCGCAATGAATTACCCGCATCGCCTGCGAAGTTAACTCAATCAACGTTAAATCGTTTCGCGAGTGAACTCGACGTTAAGATGTCGATACTTGCCAATAAATCTAACGATTGTCAGGTCGTAAATGTAAAACCTTCTGGAGAGGGTGGGTGCTACGAAGTTAGAGTGGAATTAGTAAGTCCAATTGATATTGAGAGTGACAATTGGCAATTGTACTTTAGTCAGGTTGACCCATTAAAATATCCAATTGATGGTGAGTTTATCGTCGAGCATGTTAATGGCGATTTACACAGAATCCTTCCCGGTAAAGACTATAAAGGGTTAAGTGCAGACACTAAATATTCTATCGAATTTATTTCACGAAACTTTCATATCACTGAAGCCGAATACATGCCAAATATGTACCTCGCCGCGGATAACCTGCAAGCGCGAGTGATTGCGAGTACCAAAACCACAACGGATCCAGAAACGGGACTTGAAACCAGACCATTTACCGGCGAGTTGACAGACTATAGTGCAACTTTCGGGCGTGGGTCTGAAGACGAGACCGTATTAGCAACGAGTAGTCACCTTTATGTTAAATATCAATCCAGCGCATTAGACAGCACTCCGGTCGCAACTGGCATAATTCCAAATCCATTACACGTAAGCCGTAACTCAGAGGACACCTTAGATTTAGTCAGTGGCATCAATATTTCTCTCGAGAATATTGAAAAAACACATATTTCTGCGGCGTTAGAGCGATTAGCAAGTTTCGGTATAACAGAAACGACTCAAGGCGTTCCTGTCACTATATTCAAAAAACAACCACGAGAAAATAAGCCCGCAGGAACATATCAGCTTAATATCAAAAACAACGGCATTGAAATTTTCAGTTATGATGCCGCAGGTGCTGCATACGCACTCTATTCAATTTCCGCGTTATTGCAATTGGGTGATACCCATATTCCTGTGCTGAGCATTAAAGATGAGCCAAGGTACGAGTTTAGAGGTATGCATGTTGATGTTGCACGCAACTTCCATAGCAAAGACTTTATTCTGGATTTGCTTGATCAAATGGCCGCATACAAACTCAACAAGCTACACCTGCATTTAGGGGATGATGAGGGATGGCGTCTCGAAATAAAAGACCTTCCAGAATTAACAGACATAGGTTCAAAGCGCTGTCATGACCTGACAGAGCAAACTTGTCTGATTCCACAATTAGGCAGTGGCCCAAGCGGCAATACCGATCTTGATGGTTACTACACCATTGATGATTATATTGAGATCCTAAAAGCTGCAAGTGCGCGCCACATAGAAGTGATACCTTCATTTGACATGCCAGGGCATTCACGTGCCGTCATTAAATCGATGGAAGCCCGGTATCATAACTATATGAAAAAAGGGAACAAGGAAGAAGCTGAACGCTACCGACTAATAGACCCAAATGACGACACCGTTTATGAAAGTATTCAATTTTACAACGACAATACCATTAATGCTTGTATAGAATCGTCCTATGCCTTTTTTGAAAAAGTCATCGATGAAGTACAGTCGTTGCATCAGCAGGCTGATCATCCGCTTGAAATTTATCATATTGGCGCTGACGAAACCGCAGGAGCCTGGAAAGACTCTCCTGCCTGCTTAAGTTTTGTGGATGATAATCCTTATGGCGTAACCAGCATTGACCAACTTGGCGCGTACTTTATTGAACGAGTTTCACATTACCTGGCAGACAAAGGGATAAAACCGGCGGGTTGGAGTGATGGTATGGGCCACACTCATGCCGATAAGATGCCAGAAAATGTTCAATCAAACTCATGGGGCGTATTAAGTTGGGGAGAACTTCCTGAGACCATTAAACAGGTTAATCAAGGCTGGGATGTTGTACTTTCAACGCCAGATGCATTGTATTTCGACTTTCCCCATGAAGCAGATCCCAAAGAAGCTGGGTATAGCTGGGCATCAAGGCATATCAGCACCAAAAAGCTATTTCAGTTTATGCCAGATAATCTGCCTGTTCTTGCTGAACTCTGGGTAGGACCTGACGGTAAACGATTTGCCATTGATGATAGATTGCAAAAAGATGAAGACGGAAAGGTCATCCATAAACCCCTTGCTAAAGGCAAAGGATTTGTCGGCATTCAAGGGCAAATCTGGAGTGAAACCATTCGTTCCGATGATCAGGCTGAATATCAGGTTTTTCCACGATTGCTGGCGCTAGCAGAGCGTGCATGGCACAAGCCGGATTGGGAAATTCCATACAATCATGAAGGCGCTTTATACGATGAAAACAGTGGCGTTTTTACGCCTGATTTGCAAAAACAACAGGAACAGGACTGGAATCGATTTGCCAATATCGTTGGCCAAAAAGAGTTAAAGAAACTTGAACATGCCAACATCGCATACCGGTTGCCGACACCTGGCGCTGTTATTGAAAACGGTATGTTAAAAACGAATGTCATTTTCCCCGGCCTGATAATTGAATACAAGGTCAATCAGGGCTCATGGCAGGAATATACCGATGCCATCAAGGTTTTGGATAACGCCGAAATCGCCGTACGAACGCGTGCACCAATTGGCAAACGAAAAGGTCGAACCATTAACGCCAATTAATATCAATCGCCCCAGAGACTTTAACGAACAAAGCCCATAATAATGGGCTTTGTTATTGTATATAAAAACTAACGACTGCTATCCAGGTGGCATATCCTTGGCCGGACAGTATTGTTCGATAAACGCGCGGTGAGTCGGTTGTTTTTGCACTATGTTCACAATCGCCTGCTTGCCCTTATCCATACTCATTTTTAATTTCGGATAATCAATGGCATCAAGCACCGGATTGTAACGTGATGGCACAACCCCCATACCATCAAAAACGGCATACCAACTGGTTGCCTGGAATAAAACTTCAGTTCCCGGGATCAGACCACCTGCGACGTTAAAGAAATCGATTTTCTGTTGCAGCGATGCCGGGATCGGCATATCTTTGCAATATTGCCAGAATGGAGAATCATCGCGCTCTGTCAGGCAATAATGGAGCACCAGAAAATCGCGGATTTCTTCATAATCGGCTTTAACACGACGATTGAATTCATTGATTAATACTTGATTAGGCATATTGTCCGGTAACATTCTCAGAAAAAATGCCATGGTTTTCGACACCAAGTGGATTGCAGTTGACTCTAATGGTTCGAGAAAGCCTTGCGCTAAACCTAGTGCAAGACAGTTTTTGTCCCAGGCTTTATCACGAATGCCGGTGGTGAAAGGTATCACCTTAGGTTCTGTTAATATCTCGCCTTCAACATGGTTTAACAGTGTTTCTGTCGCTTCCTCATCACTGATGTGTTTACTGCAATACACATAACCATTACCTGTTCGATGTTGCAACGGAATGCGCCACGTCCACCCTGCTTTTTGCGCCTTGGCGATGGTATACGGGGTGATCTCATCAGCGCCTTTGGTTTGCAGGGTAACGGCTCTGTCACACGGTAAGTACTCGGACCAATCTTCATACCCATTGCCTAAGGTTTGCCCTATCAATAACCCTCTGAAACCTGAGCAGTCTATAAAAAAGTCACCACCAATTTGTTTGCCATTTTTCAGTTCAACACTTTTTATCGCGCCATCCGGGTGTTGCTGCACACACTCAATCATCCCTTCGGTGCGTTTAACACCGAGCGATTCGGCATAGGTGCGTAAATACTTACCAACCAGGCCTGAATCTAAATGCAGCGCATATTGAGCGGCCTGCAATGGTGTGTTGCGAGCTTCAAACGGCAGGAAAAATTTGCCATGTTCTGACAATACCGCTTCTGGCGAATGCGCCATAAGCGGTGTATTATCTCCCTGCGCTCGCGACTTAAGCCAACACTGATAAAAATCATTACCATCAATAGGTCGTCCTAGCGTTCCAAATGGGTGGAAGTACGACTCCCCTAGCCGGTTCCAGTCTTCAAACTTTATGCCCCATTTAAATGTTGATTGTGTTGCTTTGATAAATTCAGCCAAATCAATGTTTAAGCTTTCCAGGATGGCTAGAAGTGGGGGAATCGTCGCTTCACCAACACCAATAATGCCGATTTCATCGGATTCAACCAATTCAATTTCAGTATCAGACCCTTGTAACGATTTACTCAAGGTAGCGGCAGCAATCCAACCCGCCGTGCCTCCGCCGACAATCACAAATTTTTTTATTGGGTTTTCGGTAACGTTCATTTATAACTACCTGACTTTAAATATCTATTTTGCAATTAACCCGAAGAAATTCGGTGTGACTTTCAGCCGATTCCATTTGCTCAGCTACCCGTTTTTTCATATAGCTAAGGTTTTGCTGCAAATATTCTAACGGCATATTTTCCGCTTGCGAATTGTACGTATTAGGGAATATATGAAAACCTGAAAAAATGGCTAGCCAACTATCTTTGCCAAAGATATCCCATGGGTAACGAAGAATGTCACCACACTCTTTATATCGAGAGTATTTTTCTTCCAGAGTCTTTGGAATCGCCATGTTTTGACAATAACGCCACATTGGAGAATCATCTCGCTGGGTGGCTTTGTAGTGCAGAATGATGAAATCCCTTACTCGTTCATATTCTAACGCAGTCACCTCATTAAAGCGTGCGACTTCTTTATTGGAGTATTCCGGTTTTGGCAATGACAGAATTATTTTTTCGATAGCCGTTTCTACCAGGGCGATACTGGTACTTTCTAATGGCTCTAGAAAGCCGGAAGATAGCCCTACGGCGATACAATTTTTATTCCAGGCTTTCTCCCTTCTTCCCGGAACAAATGAAAAATGCCTAGGATCCTGTAGCAACTCTCCTTCAACATTTTCGAGTAGTATTGTGGTTGCTTCATCCTCAGAAATGTATTGACTCGAATAGACATGACCATTTCCGGTTCGGTGCTGCAAGGGTATTTTCCATTGCCAACCGGCGCCATGAGCCTGCGCTACAGTTCGTGCTAATGGTTCCGATACCGATTTGGATTGTACGGCAACGGCGCGATCACAAACGAGCCACTGACTCCAGTCAATATACTCAGTTTTCAGCGTTTGATTGATAAGTAACCCTTTAAAACCAGAGCAATCAATAAAGAGATCGGCGGAAATATGGCCCTTGCTTTCCAAAGTAACCGAGTCTATTTCGCCTACAGAATTTAAATCAACGTCAATGATTTTATCGTCAATTAATTTAACGCCATGATTTTGGGCATAATCTCGCATTAACTCGGCAAATTTGGCGGCATCAAAATGTAGCGCCCAATCAAAGACTTCCAACTGACTTTTCGGTTTTTGAGCGGGAAGCTTAAATTTATTTTGCTGGGCTAGACTAACACCCAGAGAATAGTCGGCTAATTCGGAGCTATCACCATGTTGTTTAGCGCGCAGCCAATAATGATGAAAATCAACCTGTTGAGTGCCTTGTCCGAACAAGCCAAATGGATGGATAAACGAGGAACCTGGCTTGTACCAGTCTTTAAACTCAATACCGAGTTTACAGGTAGCACTGGTCGCCTTTAATACATCCAAATCCGTCAGGCCTAGTTTTTGATAAAAACGGCGCAATGTCGGGATCGTGGCTTCGCCTACTCCTATGGTGCCAAGTTGGCTGGATTCAACCAAGGTAATGGAAACATTAGATTTTTGAAAATGATGACTAAGTGCCGCCGCCGTCATCCAGCCAGAAGTACCGCCACCAACAATAAGAATTGAGTTTATTTTTTTTGTTATAGAAACCATAACATACCGCAATCTGAAACTATATTTTTACCCTAACTTCTTACGTTCAAAATGTGAATGAAAAAGTTACGGTAAAAAAACCGCTACCTAAAAATCAGGTAACGGTTTTACATTTCAAAACACTAGGTTTGATTAAAACTGAACGCGAGTACCTACGCTCCAACGCGCTTCGTAAACATTCTGGAAGGCTTTCTGGCCTGGGAATTCTACGTAAGTTTGTTGGTATTCTTCGGTAATGTTCGAGCCATTCACGTAAACGCTGATGTTTTCGTTAAAGTCATAGTTAACGCTTACATCTACCTGTGAGTAGTCATCCTGATACAATGACTGACCGCCCGTTCCAGCGTTACCTGGAGTAATCAAACGAGGACTACGAGAGTTCCAGGCAATACGCGCTGAAAAGCTATCGTTTTCATACCAACCGACAAGGTTGTAAGTATCTTTTGACATACCAACGAATGGTAAATCTTTACCAAATACATCTTTGGCCTGTTGAGAACTATCACTATACGTGTAGTTTGCATCAAAACCGAACGACGAGAAGAAGCCGCTATCACCTAAGAAGTCACTTAACGCTAAGCGAGCACCAACTTCATAACCGGAAACATCGCCACCTTCACCTTGAACATTAGCAGTGAAAGGCCAAGGACCACGTCTTACACCATCAGAATCTGGCTCATCAACCATAATAGTATCGGCTTGTGTAAAGCTTTCAATTTCAATTTTATAGGTTGAAAGGAACGCCATTGACGCTTCGCCAATGTACCACTCACCGGATAATGACCAGTTAGTTGAACGCCATGGATCAAGCTCAGGGTTACCGTTTAATGTACCGTTAACCACACGCATACAGTTACATTCATCATCGAATACTAAACCTACCGACTTACCGTCACCCCACTGGGCAAGGTTAAGTGGCTGCATGTTTTCAGAATACGCGGCACGAACAATAATGTCGTCAGTAACACCGTACGCTAAATTCACAGATGGTAATACGTCAGAATAATCTCTTTCCGTAACGCTATCGCCGATATCCGGGCCTAAGCCAGAATGAGGTAAGTTAGGGCCTACCAGGTTTTGTTTAACGTACAAGTCAGTTTCAATCACTTTTACGCCAACGTTACCGGACAATGCTTCCCACTCGAAGTTCGCTTGTAGATAGTAGCTAAGCTCATCTAAACCTACATCATAAGTACGGCCACCATTTTCGGTACGCTGAACATTACCAAAGGTATCTAAATGCCATTGACGCGGATCACGGAAGTTAGATGGGTCGATAGACCAAACACCCGGAATACCCGTTACGCCACCAAAGTCAGTTTGATAAGACACTGTGGTGTGTTGATCTAAACGCGTTGGTGGTAACAAGGTATATGGCGTCCAAACACCGCCGATATTTTCACCGGTACCAGATACTTGATAACAAGGGTCACCTTCTGCAGCACCGATATACGTTTGGTCAACCGCTTTCCATTGAGCAATATCACAACCGTCGCCAAATTCTGACGTGTAAGTAAACTGATCATGATCCACGGTGCGCTTGCTGTAACGTACACCAAAATCAACACTGGTTAAAATGCCATCGTCAAAGGCGTAGTTCCAGGCAGTACTAAACGTCTGTATCTTACCTTTGTCATCGGTGTTACCTTCCGAAGAAAAAGCACCAATATGATAAGAATCCAGATCTGCCATGTAATCGCCAACAGATCTTACGCCTTTACCGCCATCAACCATTTGATCAAAACCGCTAAAGTGAGGGTGCTCACCAGATGCGTCCCAACCAATTAAAAATTCGGAATCCTGGATACCCTGAGAGTACTGACCGTAACATCCACCGTTATCACCAACGATTTCTTCACCATTGTTACAATACTGTGCCGGCAAGAAGCCACCAGGACCAGTGACTAGCGTACCTTCATCAATGCTTAAGATATCGCCTTCACCGTATGCATGACGCATTGAGGCTGTTGCATGTGCAGATGTAAAACGAATACCACCGGTTAATGCACCGCCGTTATCGTAATCAAGCTCAAGGTTAAAGTTGTTGGATACTTCTTCATTCACGTTTACCTGAGTAAAAGACTGTAAACGATATGGAAGCGCTTGATAACCATCTACACCAACCCAGTTATTGCCAGCACCATCGGTAAACTCATCACCAGTAAAACCGTCTGCATAGGCGTAACCCGCAAACGTCTGCCAGCGACTGTTGTGGTTAAAACCACGACGGGCATTGAAACGCTCTTGCTCGGTATACATGTGTTCCGCAGTTAATGTGAAACCTTCACCTAATTCTGCCTGGAAGCTTAAATGCAAAGCATTACGCTCGCGTTCTTCAGTTTTATTAAACGCCGTAAAACCGTGCGGGATAACATGATAATCTTCGGAACCATCCAAAGGCGTACCGCCCCATGTATGGTTATTGTTGGTCCAACCTAGACCACCATTTTCCGACGTATCGTTATAACCGTTATAGTCAGTTGCCAGGGTAACATCAGTCGCTACTGCCTGAAGTAAAAAACCGTAATTTCCGGAATTGTAGTTCACTAAGCCGTGAATCGTAGGATCGGCTTCTTCACTGATAGAGCCGTAAGTAACTTCCGCGCCGCCAGCAAAGGTAAAGCCTTCGTCCAGATCAAACGGACGACGGGTTTTCAAATCGATGGAACCTGCAATACCTTGAGCGGTATTGCTTGCGGTTGCTGATTTGTATACATCAACACCTGAGAATAATTGTGCTGGTAAGTCACCTAAATCGGCACCTGAGGTATCAATGGTGGTCGCACTTAGAAAACTTTCACCATTTAGTGTGGTATCAACCTGAGGAAGACCGCGAATTTGAATCACACCACCTTCACCAGCGACACGTTCGATCTGAACACCAGTGATACGTTGTAATGAATCGGTAATGGTAACATCTGGTAGCTTACCAATGTCTTCAGCTGCGATGCCGTCAACCTGGGAGTCTGCAAAACGCTTCTGGTTAATACTTGCTTTAGTACTACCGCGAATACCGCTTACTTCAATAACTTCTATTTCGCTCTCATCAGTAACATTAGCGTCCTGTGCGAGCGCAACGGTGGAATATCCCCCGCCTAAACTTGCAACCAGTGCTAACTTTACTGCTAATGAACATTTATTCATATTATTATGTTTCATTTTATGTCTCCCTCATCTCCATATCGATGAGTTACGTTCAATAAACACGCTGAAAATTGACAGCGCTGTCAATTTGAGTACTAAAATAAGGAAAATCATAGTACTCCCCCCCTAAAAAATAGTGTTCTTTAACAACCGATTTAAAACTCGGATTACTTCCACACTGTTTAGTTAATTGAGTGATAAATCACATCTACAGAAAAACATGACTAACCTTGTTCAATCCATTGTCAACATGAATCAAGAAACCGTCTTGAAAAATCTCTGCAAAACACGTCTCGCTAGAGGCCATATATAAGCCTTTTTCGCTTCAGGTTAAAACTTTATCATCGTTATCCGTATGATTATGACTTGATTGAAATTATGCATTCACTCAGCTCAACCATTACTCAGATGCTCACAAGCTAGTTGTACCTCTCTCACCAATCAGTCGCTGACAAGACTAAACGGGCGCTTTCAACAATAGCAATTCACAACCTTGAACGTCCATGCTATTGCCTAATTAACGTTCTGTCAACATGACTTTTAAATCAATTTAATACGACCAGACAAAAAAATAAGGTATAGAACTAACGTTTATTTTCGGTGCTAATGGTTTTGAATTGACATTCGTTTTTATCCGCTTATCCTGTGCTAAAAGCACATAAAATAACAACTAAATGTCTCAAATTAAAAGCTCTTCACAGGAAGTTAAACAGGTTGTAATCGTTGGCGGCGGTACCGCCGGCTGGATGACAGCTGCAAGCCTGGCGAAATACTTCCAAGGTCGTTCAGCAAAAATCTTGGTTATTGAATCGTCTGAAATCGGTACCGTGGGTGTCGGCGAGGCAACAATCCCGAATATTATCGATTTCAATAATCGATTAGGGATTAATGAGATTGATTTTATCAAGTCTACTCAGGCTTCATTCAAGCTGGGGATTCAATTTGAGAACTGGAGCACACCAGGATCTGAGTTTTTCCATCCTTTTGCTGATTATGGGATGAAAATTGATAATGTTGATTTTCATCACTATATCAATCGGGCAAATACGGAAGGTTTTAATCTTAAACTACAGAATTATTGTTTTGCCAATGTCTTAGCAAAGCATGGCAAATTTGCTCAGCCTCATCCAAATCCTTCAACCCCAATCGCCAATTATTCTTATGCCTATCATTTTGACGCAGGTTTATATGCGAACTACTTAAAAACGTTCTCGCTAAAATTAGGTGTTCAACATATCGATGCCAAAGTATCAAAGGTTAACTTAAGAACTTCTGATGGTTTTATTGAATCGCTCGAATTAGAGAATGGCGAAACCATTGCTGGTGACTTATTTGTCGATTGTTCGGGCTTTAAAGGATTATTGATAGAAGAAGCGTTGCAAACAGGTTACGAGAGCTGGCAACAATGGTTATTCTGCGACCGGGCCGTAGCAATTCAAACCCGCTCAACCGACGAACCTACACCATTTACACGTTCTATTGCTCATGAGAATGGTTGGCAATGGCGTATACCTTTACAACACCGAGTCGGAAACGGCTATATCTATAGCAGTAAATATGAAAGTGACAGTAGTGCCGAGTCTAGACTGCTAACCAGTATTGAAGGTGAAACAATCAACCGACCACGGCACTTTAGCTTTCATCCAGGACGCAGAAAGCAAATATGGAATAAGAACTGTATAGCCATCGGGTTATCGAGTGGCTTTTTAGAGCCACTTGAATCTACCAGTATCTCCCTTATCCAAAGCGCCATCGCCAAGTTACTGACGTTCTTTCCTGATATGTCATTCGATCCGGCTGATATCGCTGAAGTTAACCGTTTACATAATAGCGAAGTCGAGCATGTTCGCGACTTTTTGATTCTTCACTATAAGCTGTCCAAAAGAACGGATTCTGAATTTTGGCGAGACTGTCAATCGATGGAAATCCCTGAGACCCTGTCTCATAAAATCGACCTTTTTAAGAGTCGAGGGCATATCATCAGTCACGAGAATGAGTCGTTTGAGCCGGCAAGCTGGTTAACTATGTATGACGCATTTGGTATCGTGCCCAAGCGCTACGATCCAAGAGCCAATTTACCGGCATTGGATATGATCACAACGAATTTACAAAAAATGAAAGACTCTTTGGACAATGCAGCATTACAGGTACTGTCGCATCAATCCTTCATCGATAAACATTGCAAATCTGAGATGCCTTAAAGACAAGACATCTCAATTTAAAAAATCAATAATTTCTGCCCGGAATATTATTTTGGAACGTTTCAATAGAGCCACGCTTTTGCATGGTAACAAATACCTGTTTACCGTCTTTCCCACCAAAAGCGACATTTGTAGGAAAATCACCTTTTAGTTGAATTTTGTGAATCAACTTTCCTGAAGGATCGAAAGCTAAAACGAACCCAGCGCCATAGCGAGCAATGTATAGATTTCCTTTATTGTCTGTGCGCATACCATCAAGGCCAAAGTCATCAAACGATACGAATAACCTTTTGTTGCTTATCTCTCCTTCAGGCGATAAATCGTAAACCCAAATTTTTCTTTGTATGCTTTCATTAACATAAAGCCGTTCGTTATCGGGACTCACTTCAATACCATTGGTTGTCCCCATGCCAGACTCAAGCAATACGACATCTCCGTTTAGATCGATACGCCATAGGTTTCCGGTATTCTCAGCCCAGTTCGGATCGCTGGCAAATAATATACCATTTTCCATGATGGCAATGTCATTGGGTTGATTCATTTCCGATGAGTGTGCGTAGACGTCAATCTCTTTGGAACCTTGGGCTACTTTGAGAATATTGTGGTTAACATAGTCTGCGATGTACATGTTTCCCGCTTGGTCAAAACGTATGCCATTGCCAACAGACCCGTCAGGTAAGTCGAGGTATTTTTCAATTTCATTCTTACCAGTTACTCGACCAATGGTACCTTGAGATTGATAGTTTACCGCAAATAGTTCACCGGCCTTGTTAACGGCTGGACCTTCTATACCCGTGGTAAATTCACCCGCCTCGGTCCAATCTGTCGATTCGGTTACAACCACTTCAAAAGAGACAGCCGTAAAAGAGACTAAAGCTAAACAAACAACCTTAATTGAGAACATATTTCTGATATTTGCTGCCTTGCGCGCAGAATTTATTGCCATAAATCACTCCTACGTGAATCCATATTAACCTGCCACCTAAAATGCCCACCATTCAGATGAAAAGACAAGTAAACCAAACGATATACTCATCAAAGCAGGTTTAAGCGCTAAGATTGTTGAATCAAACCCTGATGTTAAACCAGGCTTTCGAACTCATATTAGCGGAAAGTTTGCGAAACAAAACAACTATATTTTAAAATCGACCGAATCCGTAGCTAATCTGATGCGGCGATCAATAAACATTATATTGAGACGCAAAGTATCGTCAAAGTAACGATGCTACCGGCAACCAATAGCCTCCAGCGAAATGAATACCGCATATATCACCGAGACTTTATCATGTTTCTTAAAGGTGGAAATGAACTTAACTATTTTTCTATTCTGACTACAACGCGATTAAAGTAAGGCTTGATAAATCATTCTGAAGACAATCATACCTAGACATCATGCCCTGAATACCTGTTGTGGTCTTATACCTTGACCGGTAAGTTCTCAAGTGCAATGGTTTTTCGCTAAAGGGATTTTTTATCGAGTTTTTCCACTTTCTGCAAAAACGCATCCAATTCGATTACGCGCTTACAATCAAGCTGGTGTTTATTGTGAAAGAAAATCTGCAATGTTACCGCATGATCCGACAAGGTTAACGTGTATCCATCGTAGTCACTTTCCACGGTTAAATCGCCAAGTTTGTGGCCTCGCTCCAATCGCTGCCCATGACTCATAATTTTATTGCATACCCGAAGGGCCTGTTTAATATCAATCGCTTCTTGCACAGCCATTCTCCACTGTCAGTTTCAACCATCCTATCGATAAACATACGTGATTACCAAGGTAAAGGATTGCTCTATCGGTTAAGCTTTATGAAAACCATCCCCGCGATAGCCAAAATTTAGGAACATCAATGACACAAACTATCCGCAACCTGTCTTATCTGGTTCATGATTATGACGAGACCATCGTTTTTTTTACCAACCGACTGGGGTTTACGTTAATTAGTGACTTTGACTTAGGCGATGGTAAACGTTGGGTACAATTACAACCCAAGGGTGCTAAAGAGTTCGCGCTGGCATTAACCTTCGCAGAGACCCCAGCCCAGCAACAAGCGGTGGGGAAACAAGCCGGGGATGGTGTGCTAATGATCTTACAGACCGATAATTTCAACCGAGACTATCAGGAAATGCAGGCTGCGGGAGTTGCGTTTAACGAAGCACCGCGCCACGAGGTGTATGGCACGGTGGCAATTTTTTCTGATTTATATGGAAATTTATGGGACTTGCTGGAACCGACAGCGCAGTAACATTAAACGATTTTCACACCGGCTTTGTATACCGAGGCCAATGGATTGACACCATACTGATAACAAAGCTGGGCAACCTGCTCGACATTAAACACGGCAATGTCTGCCTGCTTGCCAACTTCTAACGAACCCACGTTATCTGCAAGCCCCAATGCTTTGGCACCATGGCAGGTTACGCCGGCTATCGCTTCTGTCGGTGTTAACCGGAATAACGTACAAGCCATATTCAGCATCAGTTGAATCGAGTGGATCGGGGAAGAACCAGGATTCGCATCGGTTGCCAGCGCGATGGCCACACCATGTTCTCGCAACCTGTCGATTGGCGGTAACTTGGTTTCTCGTAAGAAATAGAAAGCACCGGGCAATAATACCGCCGCCATATCCGCTTGTTGCATCGCTTTAATACTCTCTTCTGACAAGTATTCAAGATGATCACTCGACAATGCCTGATATTTTGCCGCTAACGCTGTACCACCGAGATCCGATAACTGTTCAGCGTGAACTTTAATGGCGATTTTGTGCTGTTTTGCGGCCTGAAATACCCGTTCAGTCTGTTTAATATCAAATCCGATACCTTCACAGAATACATCAACGGCATCGGCCAGATTATCAGCGGCAACGGCAGGTAGCATCTCATTACACACCAAATCGATATAACCATCGGCGTTATCGGCGTATTCCACGGGTAGCGCATGGGCCCCTAAAAACGTTTTACGAACCTCTATACCGGGTTGCTCACCAAGGCGTTTGGCAACGGTTAACATTTTGAGTTCAGTTTCGGTGTCCAATCCATAACCGGATTTTATTTCAATGGTCGTTACGCCTTCCGATTGCAGCGCGTTAAGTCGCGGTAATGCAGAGTTAAATAGTTGCTCCTCACTAGCGGCTCGGGTTGCCTTTACGGTTGACACAATACCACCGCCGGCTTTCGCCACTTCTTCATAGCTCGCACCTTGTAAACGCAATTCAAATTCATTGGCTCGATGACCGCCATAAACAATATGCGTATGACAATCCACCAAACCTGGTAGCAACCATTGCCCAGAGACATCAATTACCGAGAGCTTGGGAAAATCAGCCAGATTTAACTCAACGAGATCTTGCATTGCACCAATCCAGGCGATTTTACCATCACTGACGGCAAGAGCAGCATTTTCCATCGCACCGTAAGATTTAGCCCCATCATTCATGGTGGCGATATTGGCGTTGATAAAAACGGACTGCCAAGATTGGGGAGAATGCGAAGAAAGAGAATTAGTGGATGCGGACATAAATACATTTCCAATGGGTAACGCTCTACGTGGAGCCGAATAAACAATTGCCGCTAATTATACCTGAGGTCGTAAAAAATTGTGATCTGCTGTTAAAAATGGCGCGACATGATGTTTTTGAGATGCAGAACCAAAATTACAAAGCCCCGTGTGGTTTGGAATCACGCTTCTCGTTTGAATTAGTTGTGAATTTCAGTTGCGCGATTTTAAAACTCTACCATCATTTAATGGAGTTTTTTGATTTCATCAAGAGTTTTGGTTTCGTCAGGATTTTTGGGTTATCGTTACCTATAGGATTAACAAAGTTTAATAAAACCAACAGCATGCTAACTTTCAAAGCACCAAAAACACTTATTATATTGACGTCCTTGATACTGACCTGTACTTACATCCAAGCTGAAGAGCAGGGAAAGAAAGTATTAGTGGCGGAAGTTGAAGAAAAGTCCTTCCAGGCCCAAGTACCAATATTTGGTAACCTTGTGCCTTTCAAAGAATCGCGATTATCGGTGAAAGTTTCCGGTTACGTTGAGAAAATGCATGTCGATATTGGTGATCAAGTAAAAAAAGGCCAGCCGCTGTTGACCCTGGATTCAATCGTGGCGCAAACCAATGTGCGGCAGATAAAGGCGCTACAAAATGAAGCCAACGTTCGGCTCAATGAAGCAAACCGACTCGCTACCGAAGGAGAACAATTAAGAAAAGATCACAATATTTCAAACTCCGAATATTTAACCCGCATCGCTGAGCAACAAGCCAGCGGTTCGCAGCTGAAACAAATTGAAGCCCAGTTAAACCTAGCTGAAGAAACGCTTTCCCGACATACATTAAAAGCGCCTTTTAATGGCATAATTACCGCCAAACTTACCGAGGTTGGTGAAGCTGTCGGTTCCGACACGCAGGTGTTCACTTTAACCCAACTTGACCCAATCTATGTGCAAATCCAGGTACCTAGTCGTTATTACGCAACTATCAATAAACAAACCCAAGTACTCGTCGATAGCAATAATCATTCCCTTGCGCCAATGACCACCGGAATCGATAGAATTGTGCCACAAGCGGATCAGGCGTTGCGCAGCTTTTTAGTGCGACTGCGTCTGGAAAACGCATCTGGGCAGTGGTTACCAGGTATGAATGTAAGAAGCCGATTTCTTATTGACTCCAATCAGGGTGAGCATACATTGTTTCTGCCTAAAGATGCCCTGGTACGCAAACCTGACGGTCGAATCTTAGTCTATAAAATTGTGAAAAACGGCCAAAGCCATGCCGCGCAATCCGTCGCTGTCGTCACCGGTGTTCAACAAGGACAAGGCATATCGGTGAACAGTCCGCAGCTAAAAGCCGGTGATCAAATTGTGATTTATGGAAATGAATCGCTGCGTGATGGCGATACGGTCATTCCTCAGGTGAGGCAATCAAGTAAAGACCAGGATCAATAACATGATCGATACTGTCCTTAAAAAGCCAATCGTTTTACTGGTCGCCATTCTCATTATTTGCCTTTTTGGCCTCGCAGCGGCGTTTCGTGTTCCCATTCAAATGATCCCAGATCTTGACCCGCGCATTATTACAGTAGAAACCCGCTGGCCTGGCGCC
Source organism: Thalassotalea litorea (assembly GCF_005843925.1). Classification (GTDB taxonomy): domain Bacteria; phylum Pseudomonadota; class Gammaproteobacteria; order Enterobacterales; family Alteromonadaceae; genus Thalassotalea_A; species Thalassotalea_A litorea_A. The sequence continues at coordinate 67,923 of NZ_VCBC01000003.1, read as the reverse complement.
ACACCACAAGATATTGAAACCGAAATCCTACTTGAACAAGAGGAATATTTAAAAAACATTAATGGCCTGGAGCGGATGGTCAGCGCAGCGTCTTTTGGCAGAGCCAGCGTGGAACTGGAGTTTCCTTTTGGCATGGCTATCAATGAAGCACTGATCCTCGTCAATAATGCGTTATCGCAGGTACCCTCTTACCCAGAAAATGTCGACGAACCGGCGGTCATCGCCAGCTCATTTTCCGGTAACTCCTTTATGTATTTTTCGATACAGTTTCGCGGTAAAGACGAGCGCAATATCACCCACCAACAAGATTGGATTGAAGACAATGTCAAAACCCGATTAGAGCGGATCCCTGGGATCGCCAGAGCCAATGTATCCGGTGGCGCGCAAAAACAAATTCATATCCGTTTAACGCCCGCCGAGCTCTCGGCCCGGGGTTTAACGGTAGCCGATGTGCGCAATGCCATTCGCACCCGAAATCGCGATGTTTCCGGCGGAGATATGGATTTTGGTAAGCGTCGCTACCTGATCCGGACTCTGGGAAAGTTTACCGATTTAGACGATCTCAACAATCTAATCATCAGTGAGCAGAACGGTCACTATGTACGCTTAAAAGATATTGGTCTGGCACAAATGAGCCATGAAGAAATGCGTACATTCCGAACCACCATTGGTCAGCAAACCATGGGCATATCCATTTCTCGTCAGGTAGATGCCAATGTTATCTCTTTGAAACAACGAGTACTTGATCAGGTTGCGCAGTTAAATAAAACCTTACTTGCCGATCAAGGCCTGGTCATGTCGCTAAATTCCGAAGATGTGCGATATGTCGAAAATTCCGCTAAAACCGTCATCCAAAACCTGTTAATTGGCACTGTGCTAGCCACCTTGGTTCTGTTGTTATTTTTACGTTCACTGAGTGCGACCTTAATTGGCGCATTGGGTATTCCGATATGTATTCTTGCGGCATTTTTAGGGCTGTCTTTTTCCGGTCGCAGTATCAATGTAGTATCCCTTGCCGGCGTAGCCTTTGCTATTGGCATGACGCTGGATAATGCCATCGTGGCACTGGAAAACATTACCCGGCACGTGGCCATGGGTAAATCGCGAATGGATGCAGCGGTTGATGGCATTCGAGAAGTTTGGCCAGCGATATTGGCCTCAACCCTGACCACTGTGATGGTATTCCTCCCGATTGTGTTTTTAAAACAGGAAGCAGGACAACTGTACTCCGATATTGCCATTGCCATCTCTGCATCGATTTTGATGTCGATGCTGGTGGCGATTACGTTAATCCCAGTTGCCAGCCAACGTATTTTGAATGTCCGGGAAATCGCAGAACATAAAGGTAAGCTAGATAAAGCATTGCATATCACCACTCACTGGGGTGAAGCGATGGCCAATCGTATCCTTAGCTTTGGTCAGTGGATACTCGAGCGTACCAGTCGACAAGTGAGTGCCGTGCTTTTGACCCTGTTCATCACTCTATTTACGCTGTTTACACTCGTCCCCGATGCGGAATACCTTCCGGAAGGGGAAGAGGCAAAAGTGTTTGCCCGATTGTTGGCACCGCCCGGCTACAACATGGAAACCATGAAAGAGCTGTGGCGACAATTAGACGGTGACTTTACCGAAAAAGTAGATCGCTCTAAGGTTGCCTGGCTCAACGATGAACAACGTCAGGCTTTGGTTAAGCCAGGAGCTATGACAGACGAAAATCAAGAGGCTAACCTTGAAAGCAGTAACGCATTTAAAACCCCGGTCCCGCCACTTGCGATGCATATCGCCACAATGTCGCCGGGCAGTATGCGCTTTGTTACAGAACCCATTAGTCGCCACGATACCCCGCAATTAATTGAAGCGGTCAGTGAACGGTTTGACGCCATTCCCGGAATGCGTTCATTTGCCACCCGAGGCTCAATTTTTAGTGGTAACCAAGGGGGAACACGAAGTTTGAATGTGGAATTAAAAGGGCGAAATCTTGTAATTCTATATAACCGAGCCTTGCAATTAATGGCCAGCGCTGAAACCTTAATCGTTGGTGCACAACTCAACGCGGATCCTTCCCCTCCTACCCTGAGCATGTCCCAGCCGATGGTGGAAGTCGTTCCCGATTGGCAACGTGCCGCCGAGCTTGGTATTTCCCAGACGGATTTGGGGTATAGCATCTGGGCCTATTCTGACGGCGCTTTTGTGGATGAGTTTTATATCGACGATGAAAAAATCGATATGCTGTTATTTGCCAAAAAAGGTACGGTTAATAGCCCAAAAGAACTGGAGCACTTAATGTTTTATGGCCCAAATGGCCAGCAAGTTCCGTTATCGGCATTAATTAGTCTTCGAGAAACCGTAGATACCGCCACCATCAGTCGGGTAGACGGCATGCGCACGGTAACATTACAAATTATTCCACCACGCAATATGGCTTTAGAACAAGCACTCAACGTTGTTGAAAATGAATTATTAGCACCGATGTCTGAGACTCTGGCGCAGGAGAATATTACGCATACCATTAGCGGTGCGGCCAGCGAATTGGCAAAAACCCGAGAAGCCATGACCGGCAATTTTTTACTCGCCATCGTTATTGCCTATCTGTTGATGGTGGCGGTATTTTCCAATTGGGGATATCCGTTACTGATCATGACAACCGTACCGATTGGGATCAGTGGTGGTATTATTGGTCTGGGATTGTTTAATGGCTTAGGGGCACTGCTGCCGACCTTTGGCTTAAGCGCCTATCATCAACCTTTTGATGTCATCACCATGTTAGGGTTTTTGGTCTTAATCGGAACCGTGGTGAATAACCCAATTTTAATTGTTGAGCGATCCATCGCCAATATCAAACAACATTCGCTGACCATAAAAGAGGCCATCTTAGAGGCTTTGAAAGTGCGCTTGCGTCCGGTGATGATGTCGACCGTGACAACAATTTTTGGTCTGTCTCCTCTGGTATTTATTCCAGGCGAAGGTACTGAGCTTTATCGCGGGCTGGGGGTTATCGTATTGTTTGGCTTGCTTTTTTCAAGCCTGGTCACGCTTCTGGTACTGCCTGCACTGCTGTCATTAGTATTTCATGTTCAACAGAACTGGCACAACAAACGCCAATCGCACCAAATTACCCCATAATCATCTATGTGGGGCGAAATGCTGTTTCTGAGCCGATTCCAAGTTTATAGTCGATTCGCCGGTGCATATTGGTAATTACCACAGCTCGCGCGATTAAAGCGTCCTAAACTCGTATACCGTCGTGTGTTGGTAGGTTTGGCCGGGGCGTAGGATGCTGTTTGGGAAATGCGGTTGATTTACTGCATCGGTGTAGTTTTGTGCTTCCAAACAGAGTCCCTCATACGACTGAAACTGTCCATCGAGATATTTTCCGGTATAAAATTGAATGGCACTCTGGTCTGTATACAGGCGCATTTCTATGCCTTGCTGCTTTGCAACCAACCGTGCTTTGGCTTCATTAAATGGCGAATTATCGAGAATAAAACAATGATCAAAGCCTCCCATCGCCAGCAATTCTGGATCCTGGGTTTGCTGTTGTCGTTGCCCCACTAAGGTCAATTCACGGAAGTTATAATCGGTGCCCGATATATTATGAAAACTGCCATCGGGCATTTCTTTATCGTTGCGATTTAAACGCATGCTGGACATCAGTTGCAATTGCAAAGATTGACCACTTGTGGCCCCAAGATTGAAATAGGCATGGTTGGTCAGGTTAATCGGTGTTGCTTGGTCGCTTTGCCCGTTAAAATCAATATGCAACTGATTATCACCGGTTAATCGATACGTCACCGTCACCCTAAGATCCCCCGGAAAACCTTGATCACCATCTGCAGAGTGCAATGTCATGGTAACGCTCTGCTCGGTGACACTATCTTCTTCTACGGTCCAATATCGGTAGGAAAAATTGTCGATGCCACCATGCAGGCAATTGCCGCCATTATTCTGTGCCAACTGATAAGATTTGCCATCAACACAGAAGCGCCCGTCACTGATGCGATTGCAGACTCGCCCACACGTCGCTCCAAGGTATAAATCATCGTCTAAAAAGCCATTGATATCGTCATAGGTCACCAGCATTTCCTGGCCGTTAAATTGAATCGATGCAATACGAGCGCCGTAATTAAGCAAGGTAACTTCCATACCATTACCATTGGTTAACCTGATTGCTTTTAAAATGTCGCTCATTGATTCACTCCCATGAATTATCAGATTTTGTCAAAGAGTTGTGGAGGATATAACGTTTTATCGATTTGGTAAATATTCAATAATTATCGATAGTTGCATAATGAACTAAAGCATTTGCCCTATAGTTTAGTCATTACCATAAAATTGTTGTTACGACTTTAGGACGATAAATTGTCATTCACGACATTGCTTAAAAGAGTCTTCTTTCTCGCCATATTGCTGAGCATGCCATGCCAGGGCAAGAAATTTATTGAGCCGACGATTACCGAAGACGCATCCGAAAAGCCTTTGGATAAACCCGAGTTCAAGGGACTTCCCTTTGCCTTTCATACGGAAATGCTGCAAACCACCGTTGGTGCTGCGGGCGTCGTAAAACATGCCTGGCAACCTCAGGCGACCTTATTTTCTGGCGGCTTTTACAGTAAGAATGATTCCTGGGCCATCTATGGTGGTGCTTATAACTATCAGCCGTTTTCATCAACGCAGTGGATGATCAGTGCGGATATCATGCGCGCTCACTACACCCAGGGGTTTTATCGATTCGTGAATGACATTGATGACCCCAGTTTCAATCAACCAGAGCGGCAACTTCTTAGTGCTCGTCAGGGCTTTTCTCGGATCACATTCGATTACGTACTTCCCATTGGCGCCGGTAAAAAAGGCTCGGTCGCAACGTTACGCCAACCTTCATCTCCAGAAGAGCTGCATGATATTGAAGATTGGCTTCCCGGGCAAAGCGGTTTTACCACCCTGACATTTATGCCATTTCGGCGCTATTTAAAATACGACGACCAACGAGCAACCGATGCCCAGGTAACCGATATCAGTGCCGGCATCGAATTAGAGATAAATTACGATAATCGCAACTCCACAACTATGCCATCGCAAGGATTTCAGGTACGGACTCGGTACATTGAGGATTTTGGCGATTCCAGGCGCGCTGGATATAGCCAAATCGAAGGTGAATATAGTCAATTTCTCTCTCTCGGTAAAAGTAAATTTTTCCAGCAGCAAACGATCGCATTTAATGCATTAATTGCCGATACGCCAAGCTGGAATCACAAGCGCAATGGTGAATATCGACGCCCGCCAAATTTTGATGGTGTTACGCTTGGTGGTTGGGATAGCCTGAGAGGTTATGACACCAATCGCTTTTATGGTCGTGCGGCCATGAGTTATAGTCTGGAGTTTCGAGCGATTCCGGCCTGGCATCCACTTCCCCAGTTACCTATCATTGAAAATTATCGCTTACCCTGGTGGCAATGGGTGCTGTTTGTCGATGCAGGACAAATATCCGATGAATTTAACTTAAGTGAATTGCATGAAGATATGAAGTTTAGTTTTGGTGGTGGTATTCGGATGAACATTGAGGGGGTTATCGCTCGCATAGATTATGCTAAGTCCAGCGAAGATGGACAATTACGCCTGATCATTAATCAGCCTTTCTGAAAATCGCAGCAACCGTTAAACTGTTGTAAATACCCTGACTTTCACCTGACAATGCAAATTAGAAATGCCACCCCTGCCGATGCATGGGCTTTATCCAAACTTATGGAGCAATCGTTTCGCGACACCTTTTCAGAGTTTAATACCGCCAAAGATATGGATACGTACTGCGCGAAAAATTACGGCAAAAACCAACAAACGATGGAAATTGCCAACCCCGATATCATGACGTTACTGGCGGTTAAAAACGACTCATTGGCAGGTTTTATGCAACTGCGACCTGGAAGTACCTTTGCTCACTGCCCACTGGGTAACCCCTTACATCTCGATAGAATATACGTTGCTAAGGCATTCTTAGGTACGGGGGTTGGTAAACGTTTATTTAATGAAATGCACAAAATCGCAAGAACGTTAACTTGTGATGGTGTCTGGCTCGGGGTATGGGAACACAATCCGAGAGCCATTCGATTTTATCTGGATTTTGGCTTTCAACAATGCGGCAGTACGACATTTTGGCTTGGCAGCGACAAACAGCGAGATGTGTTAATGATGAAACGTATCTAACAGCCATAACAAAAAATCGATTTTTAAAAACTCGCCGTGCCCTCTCGTTCCCCTTCTTCGACTTCAACCCCGAATGGGATTGTCTCGAAAATCTGCCCAAGTAATTCCTGATACTCGTTAAACATCCGCTGATCGCTAAATTGTGCCAAGTCATGGCTCAGCCCTTTAGAGATACCTTGCGAGCTTAATGGGCTATCGAGCATCATCACAAGTGAATCACAAATTCCCGCCGCGGTTAACTCCTTTATTTTAATCCCGGTTTTAAAGGGCACCATAGTCTCTGGCAATCCACCTTTCTCGGAATAAACAACGGCTCGACCAATACGACGCGCTTCAATCGCAGCCAAAGACAAGGCCTCTTCAATCAGAGTCGGGATCACAACAAAGTGGGATCTTTTCACCTCGATCTCAGGCCGAGGTTGATAACCTAGAACCTCGATGTACGATTCGATGCTCTTAACTTTGATGTAATCTTTAAGTAATGCGACTTCACAATTGTTCCCACCGACAATCTTAAGGCGAAAGTCTTGACGACCAACCTTATGAACCAATAACGAAACCGCGTCCAGTAGCATCCAAACGCCCTTTTTACTGTCAATTCTACCAACATATATTCCGGTTTTTACCGTCTCAAGTGTTGGCATCATTTGTGGCGTAAATCGTTTTAAATCAATGCCATTAATCACCAAATGTTGGTTGTTTTTGCCAAACAGTTTGTTGTTACGTACAAAGCCAGCTTTTGATACGGCAATAATATGTTTGGGTAAATAATTGAAGGTTCTTAACATTCCCTTGATGCTGCGCTTGAAAAAAGAAGTCGATGAAGAGCCAATCCGATGTTCAGTACAGCACCAGCGTACATGCGAATATTTGTTGAGGAGAATGTGCAGTTTTGTTGGTGGATAATAACAATGCGTGTGAATTATTACCTTGTCATATTGTTGAATGATTGGTTCGATATTTTGCGTCAACCACTGACGGCAATTGAGATCCGAGGCTGTTGCAATATTTCTCTCTTTTTGGCGATAAACAGAATTTTCAGTGTATGTACTATAGAAATGAATGTGATCGATTTGCTGTTTTGCGAGTACCTTTGTCAAACCAACGGAAATCAAGTCCCACCAACTAAACCGGCCACTGGGCGTATTGTAGAGTGATACAACAACTTTATTTTGGCGCATAGAAAATCCCTTTTCATCAATACCTGACTATAGAATAAAAATAAATTAACGCAAAAACATGCGGTTAGGATAATTCTCCCAATAGGTCTTCTGGACGTATCGGTAAATTTTTCACTCGCACACCCACTGCCTGATAGATCGCATTGCCAATCGCTGGAGCGATGCCGATAACGCCGGGTTCACCGAGTCCCACTGGCACTTCTGAACTTTCAATAAACTCAATATCCAGTTCCGGAACCTGATTCAGGCGTAGCGGAGTGTAGGTATCTAGGTTTAAATCTTTTACCTGACCATTTTTGAATTCTGTTCCCTCATATAACGCCATACTCAGCCCCCATAAAGCGCCGCCTTCTAATTGAGCAAGGGCGCCATCGGGGTGCACTACCGTGCCAGAGTCCATCACTAATGTGAGTTTTTTAACCTCAACCTGGCCGGATGCTCTATCAACTTTGACATGAGCTGCAACCGCAAGCCATGCGGGCATATTGCGCTCCTGCCCTGAACAGACGGCAACCCCCATACCCTCATCTGCGCCAAGCTTATCGGTATCAGCTATTTTGTCTTTTAATCGGCTAAGTACATGGTGCAATCGTTTCGCCCCCCCGGTACTGTTAGGGCATGTGCCTGCCTGTTTACCTTCTCCATTAAGTAGTGACAGACGAAAATCGATGGGATTCATCCCTGCTTGCTTGGCGGTTTCATCAATAAAGGACTCTAACCCCCACACGATCCAACCCTGACCAACAGATCGTAACCAGCCGGGTTTAAAGGTTTTTTGTGCTAAATCATTATTCACGGCTAACGCTCTGTGATTCGCCATGGTGTACCAATGATCGGCGCCGGCAGCAGAGAATGGATCTAGCTTGCCGGTTTTATTGGCTCCCTCAGGCATAAAGTCCGGGGCCATTGCCATGGTGGGCCAACCTGCGCAAAATCCATGGGTCATCCCCAAAAAGTTATTATCCTTGTCAAAATAAGATTGTAATTTTGATACAGATGCTGAGCGCGGCTGATCAAACTTGCTGTCATCTTCCCGGGTAAAAATAAACTTAACCCTTTTACCACTTTGTTTGGCGGTAAGCGCTGCTGGGATCATGTAATCCCCAAATAGGCGTCGGCCAAAACCACCGCCGAGATAGTATTGATGAATAATGACTTTGTCTTCTTCTACCTCTAAGGCTTTCGCGATTGCCGGTAAGGTTAGCGATTGCCATTGATTACCACCATGGACATGCCAAACCCCCTCTTCCTGATAAACCGTGGCATTCAATGGCTCCAATGGAAAGTGCATAACGGTATGGGTTTGATAAACACTTTCAAGGGTTGTCTGACTTTTGGTTTTAGCCTTAGTCACGTCGCCTTCATTAACAAACCAGGCGCCTTGATCCAATTCTTTTACTAACTTCTGGCCTTGCGCAAGAATGTCAGCTTCACTCACATCGGCACTTTCACCTGGGCTCACATCGACTTTTAGCGCATCACCGGCTTTGATGGCACTGACATAATTTTTCGCCAGCACCACAACCCAGCCCTGAATTAAATTACTCGGGTCTTTTAATATTTCGAAGCCTAAATAGCCTTCGATTTTCTTCGCCTCGCTGTCATCGACACTTTTGACTTTCGAACCAAACGCTGTCGGTGGCATAACCGGGCGGGCGTAGACCATATCGTCAAACTCCACATCCAGACCATAAGTAGCACTACCATCGATTTTCGCAGGAATATCCAAAGCCCGCGCCGATTTTCCAATCAGCTTACGTTGTTTCGCTGGCTTTATCGGCAAGGCTGCCAACTCCTCAGCGGTAAAGGTTTTATCCAGCTTAGATTGACTGACAATATCGGCGAAAGAAATGGCTTTACTGCCGCATACAATCTGAGACTTTTCCGCTCGACACTCCCCCGGCTCAGAGCGCAATATTTTCGCGCCGGCTTCAATTAAGGTCATCCGCCCTGCAGCGCCTGCCTGTGAAAATGGTGCGAATGACTGATGCACAGACCAAGAACCTCCGGTTACCATGTATCCCCATTTCGGATCGGTGTCGACATGGGTGATCCTGACATCATTCCAGTCCGCACCCAGTTCATCGGCAATAATACGCGCCAGTGCCGTGCCAACATGTTGGCCCATTTCCGCTCGGGGAATATTGACATTGATTTGTCCATTGCTGGCTATTTCAAACCATACTGTAGGCGAAAAAGCGGCACCATTGATACCATCGGCTAATTCTCGGGTGGTAACGCTGGCGAAGGAAAGCGGCGCAAAGGCCATTAACAAAGAACCGCCCACACTGCCGATTAGAAAACGGCGGCGGGAGTAATTATCAGCACCTTGTTTGGCATCTTTAATGGATTTCATGATTCTCTCCCTTGAGCCACAGCACTGGGTGCTGAATTTTCTTCGGCAGGATCAAACATCTGCACGGCATTTTTTTGTGAAACTGACATTATGGCTTTGGTGATTCGGGTATACGACATACAGCGACATAAATTCCCTTTCATTACATCAATAACTTCCTGTTCTGTCGGTGTTGGGTTCTCTTTTAGCAAACTGGCAGCCTGCATGATTTGTCCCGACTGACAATAACCGCACTGAGGAACCTGAGCTTCGAGCCACGCTTGTTGCAAGGGGTGCTCACCATTTAATCCTTCTATGGTGGTCAGGTTGCCACCTTCAGCGGCAGACAACGGAATTGAACAGGAGCGCACGGCAGCACCATTGAGATGCACGGTACATGCCCCACATTGCGCAATACCGCAGCCAAATTTCGTACCTTTTAATTTCAATTCATCGCGAATCACCCATAACAAAGGGGTGTCTTCTGCGGCATTACTACTGACTGCTTTATCGTTAATCGTAAACTTAATCATGGCCCGCCCGTTTTAAGCTATCTCGCTGTTTTCAATATAAATTGGCGAGAGAATTATCTAACCTAATTAAAGTTCACCATCGCCAGTTCCGCAAAAGTCACTAAGTCAAAAGTGCGCAGCACACTGTTGTACAACTCGTTTTTTCTATACATTCCAGGCAATCCGGTGAAAAGCCGGTTGTTCAATGAAAAGTCCCTTTTGTTTACTTATCGTACGAAAATCGGCGCATGTGTGGCTGTTATGTCAAGATTTCGTCAACGGCCAGATCACCAATGTAAAGTTACGTAAAGTCAGATTCAGTTGCGGAACTTGGGCTATAAAATCGCACTCCATTGGACGCTGGTTACTGTGATTTCAATGACAAACCGGCATGCATAACAACAATTCGATGGAGATAGATAATGCGCAACCAACGGACTCAACCGAGTCAAATCCGCACGATACAGTTACTGATTTTAGGAGCAATGATGACGTTGCTTTTTGCTTGTTCGAGCGAGGAAAGTGACAATAATTATGGAGCAATTAAATTTTATAATGCTTCGAGCAATTCCCCTGAAATATTTTTCACCATTGACGAAGATCTCGAGGATGAGGATGAAGATGCGTTTGAAGCGACATATTCGAGCATCGGCTATGGCGAAACATCTCCGACAAGAGAGCTGGAAGATAAACGCTATTTTCTTGAGTTTTCCTGGCAAAGTGAAGACTCATCCTCTCGAGACGATTTAACCATTTTGCACGAATCTCAGGTCACTATCGAAAAAGATCAACTGGCTTTGTTTGTTTTAGATGGTGACATCAATTCGGCCAATGTACTTCAGTACAACCTGGCAATTATTGATGACGATAACGATGACGACGAAGAGCTGTTTAATCTGTCAATTTTAAACCTGCATGATCAGTTTGGTAGTCTGCAACTGCACGCCTCTCTGGCAAATGAAACATTTAACGAAGCTATGCCCGTTAGTCAGTTTGAGTTTCAACAGCTTAGCGACAACCAAAAACTTGCTCAGGAAGAATATATTTTCTATCTCACCTTACCCCAAAGTAACGACGTATTGTTCCAATCGGATTCGATCAACTTCCCCTATGCGAATCAATATCTACTGATGGTAAAACCCAGCAATGGCTATGGTGAATCGGATTTTAGTATCGATATTCTTTCCTGGTCGAGCTTTTTACCGTTGCAACACTATGGCGAAACTGGTCAGTTCCGTGTCTACAATGGCATCGAAACCCATGAATTACTCGAGGATTATACTGGCCAAATCAGTGCCAGCTTCACCACTATCGGCGATGATATTGATATCGAATCGTTGCAAATTGGCAATTACAGTGAAATATACTCTGCCCAGCGAGGTGACTATAGTATCGATTTAGTCGCGACGGATAGCGAGCACCCCCTACTCAGCAATCATTTGGTTACCCTCAGCGAGAATGCGTTCAAAACGGTATTCTTCTATTTGAGCGAAGAAAATGTTGATCATGATGGCGATGGTGACGTGGATGAAGATGGCGACGGCTATGTGGATGAAACAGAGATAAAAATTCAATCCATGGTAGTGGAAAACAACCTCAATGAGTCTCTTTATCAACACCATTTACAAATACTGAATCTGGTTAATAATGACGATTACCCTAGCATTCGCTTATATTTTGTCCGCAGTGATGAACTCATCGAAACCGCTTCATATTGGCGTACTGCCTGGTTTGCAACGCCCACTGAAATTACCCTGACTAACAATACTTATGAGGTATATGCCGTGGCTCAGGACGACAGCAGTGACATTATTCTCGCCTCAGAGTTATTGGTACTGGATCAAGATAGTCCGAATCAATTTATCCTGCTGGAACGTGATGATAGCACCAGCAGTGGTTATCGGATGACCTTTACCGCTCAAAACCAATAACGCTTTTGGACCCCCTTGGTTACTTGCGTAGCTACAACGACCGAGGGGTGTCCTTTTTTAACTTTTGTTTTCTTAAAATTATCACAAGTCGAGTGAACCGTGATCACAATCGGGTGCTAAGGTTAAATGAATACCGCACGATGAATATCAGAAATTTTCACTAGAGTTGCTAGCATATAATTGATATGCTAATGATAATGATTCTCATTAACTAAAATAGATTGCCGACGATGAAAAAGATTATTCTAACTGTTACTTTACTGGCGAGTACATTTGGCGCGTTCGCAGAACAGGTCAATATTTACTCTTACCGCCAACCATTTCTTATCGAACCAATCCTGGAAAAATTCACTGAGAAAACCGGTATCAAAACCAATATCGTATTTGCCAAAAGTGGTTTGGTTGAGCGTTTACAGCGGGAAGGAAAGTTCAGTCCTGCAGATATCGTATTAACCTCTAACTTTGCATCGCTATTACAATTAGAAGACGCTGGATTAACTCAAAAAATCCAAAGTGACGAAATCAATCAAAATATCCCAGCCCAATTTCGTGATGACAATTGGGTTGCACTAACCAAACGTGCGCGTGCTATCTATAGTGCTAAAACCTTAGGCGATAAATCCGACATTAATTATGAAGATTTAGCGAGCGAAGATTATAACGGACAAATCTGTACCCGTAGCGGAAAGCATCCTTATAACCTGGGCCTGGTTTCTTCTATGATCGCCCATCACGGTGAAGCAAAAACTCTGGCTTGGTTAACAGGAGTGAAAGATAACCTAGCACGTCGTCCGCAAGGGAATGACAGAGCGCAGGTAAAAGCGATTAAAGAAGGACTGTGCACGATTTCTCTCGGCAACAGTTATTATCTGGGTAAAATGCTAACCGATGAAAATCAAAAAGTCTGGGCGGACGCAGTGAACATTAACTTCCCCAATCAAAACAATCGTGGTACGCACGTCAATGTTAGTGGCGTTGTGTTAACCAAATACAGTAAAAATCAGCAAAGCGCTCTTGCTCTGATAGAGTTTCTGACACAGGACACGGCGCAATCAATGTATGCCTCGGTAAACTATGAATATCCAGTGAAAGAAGGGGTAGAACTTTCTGATCTAGTTGCTTCCTGGGGTGAATTTAAAGTGGATGGCATCGCAATTCGTGAAGCAGCTAAATATCGAAGCGATGCATTACGCCTTCTTGATCAGGTAAAATTTGATTTATAATTCAGCACGTTGATTAAAAAATCAAAGGGATGGCAATCACGTCATCCTTTTTCTTTAGATCAAGCGAAATGCACAAGCTTTTATCGACACGGATCCCACATTTGTCATTAACCAAAGTCGTGAAACATCCCTGGCAAATCGGCAGTTTATTGATTGTCGCGATTATGCTCGCCCCGATTCTGGCTTTAATGCTGACGGCACTGGAAAGCTCTGAAGGCATTTTTGCGCAATTGGCTGACACGGTTTTAGTTACATATATCAGCAACTCTTTATTGATGTTGTTCGGTGTCTGCGCATTGAGTTTATTAATTGGTCTGCCGTTGGCCTGGCTTGTCGCCATGTGCCAGTTTCCTGGCAAACGTTTTTTTTCCTGGGCGCTGGTTCTGCCGCTGGCCATGCCAGCCTACATAGTCGCATATATTTACAGCGATTTTTTTGACTATGCCGGTCCAGTTCAAATTTGGCTACGCGACATATTTGGTTGGCAGCATGCCGATGAATACTGGTTTTTCGATATCCGATCGATTCCCGGTGCCTGTGTTGTTTTGGCTTTGGTGCTTTACCCCTATGTTTACCTGTTTTTACGCAGCGCGTTTTCGCAAAATAATCTGGGGCAAATACAGGCAAGCAGACTTTTAGGGGATAGCCCCTGGCAGAGCTTTTGGCGCATCAGTGTGCCACAAACCCGGGGAATTATTGTTGCATCACTTGCTTTAGTGGGCATGGAAACTTTAGCGGATTTTGCCACCATGCATTACTTTGCCATTAATACTATGACAACTGCGGTATATGACACCTGGCTTGGTTACTACAGCCTGCCTGCTGCCGCAAAACTGTCGATATTAATGTTAGCCATGATTTTTTTGTTACTTGCCATTGAAAAGCGACAACGGATCAATAAACAAAATTATGCGCACAATGATAACTTTAACACTCGCGAAATGTACCATTTAACGGGTTGGCGAGCAGGTTTAGCAACGGGGTTTGCAACCCTTGTCATATTCGCCGGATTTATTCTGCCAATGTTGGTGTTGTGTGGATTTATTGTGGATTATCATGATCAAGTTTGGAATCAGGATTTTATCACGTATGGTAGTAAGAGCCTGATAATCGCACTCCTTGCTGCAACTTGCTGTGTATTTATCGCAATGGTTATAAATTTCGGCTTGAGGCAATCACAGCAAAACACCAGCCTAAATCAACATTGGACACAACAGTTCCCGGGACAATTCGCGAGCATGGGGTACGCCTTGCCCGGTACGGTATTGGCAATTGGCGTTATCATTCCAATGACATCGATAGAACTTTGGAGTAACGAGATTCTCGAGCAATGGTTTGGCTGGCAACCGGGGTTATTTTTAACCGGTACAACCTTTGCCATTATCTTTGCCTACGTAGTGCGTTTTTGTGCCATCCCGATAGGTTCTGTTCAAGAAAGTATGCACAAAATCTCGCCCCATTTAGATCAGGCAAGTCGCTCCATGGGCAGAGGATTTACGAGCACCGCGTTTAGAATTCACGTGCCACTATTAAAGCGTATTTTATTAACGAGTGGTTTGTTGGTATTTATCGAGTCGATGAAAGAATTGCCCGCGGCATTGCTGTTACGCCCATTTGGCTTTGAAACCCTCGCGACGTATGTCTATCAATACGTCAGTGATGAGCAATTGGAACAAGCATCACTGGCAGCGTTAAGTATCGTCATTTTGGGCTTAGTTCCTCTACTCATCGTCAATCGCATGTCACAACAATCGGTGCGACACGCAAAATCTACCAACAATGAACGGGCATCACCGACAAATGATGTTGCCGCACAGTAACGGAGTCGGCCATGGTATTAGCCATTCATCAACTGCAAGTTAGCTATCAGCAACAATCCGTTCTACAAGGTGTCGATCTGAATGTTCGCGAAAGCGAAATCGTCTGCTTACTCGGTGCCAGCGGCTGTGGAAAAACGACATTGTTAAAAGCCATCGCTGGATTAGTCTCGACCGATAGTGGTGACATTGTCATTAATCAGCAATGTGTCAATTCCGACAATCGTCAAATCGCCCCAGAGCAGCGTAATCTTGGCATGCTTTTCCAGGAATATGCGTTGTTTCCGCACCTCAATGTTGGTGAGAATATTGCCTATGGTCTGCGCAAGCTCTCTAAAGATGCGCGCAAAGAACGGGTACTTAAAATGCTAACATTGGTGCAATTACCGGACATCATCGACAAGTATCCACATCAGTTATCCGGAGGCCAGCAACAACGAGTCGCACTGGCAAGAGCATTGGCTTATCAACCGAACATGCTGCTGTTAGACGAACCGTTTTCCAATATCGACAGCAAAGTGAAATTTGAATTAATCCGGCAAATCCGTGACATTATTAAACGTTCTGGTGTTGCCGCGATTTTTGTCTCACACAGTAAGGATGAAGCCTTTGCTTTTGCCGATACGATTGCCTTGATGGACAATGGTAAAATTCAGCAAACGGGCTCACCAAAAACCTTATATCAAAAACCCAACTCTCCTTTTGTGGCTCGATTTATGGGGTCACTCAATGAAATTCAACTCTGTCATCTGGGCAAAGAAAACCGGATATGGTTGCAACAGGCATTGCACCTGGTTAAAGCCGTTGACCAAAATGCTTGTTACACGACTCTAATGATTCGCCCTGAAAATCTTTCGCGAACGCAAACGAGTGAGACTCTACACTCCAAGAGCCATTCATGTGATCTCGATAAACTATGGATTCAGGGCAAGGTAGAGTCGACAACATTTTACGGTAAGCAAATTACCGTAAACGTACGTTGTCACCAGCAACTTGTGTCATTTTATTTGGATAGCAAGCAGAGGATTTCGGTCGGTGAGGAAATCACATTGTATTTTTCATCGGAAAACTTACTGTTAGCAAACCACAAAAATTCCGAGTGAATGAAATTACCATTCCGAAGTAAACATCTCAAACGCATATTGTATCAACCCTTGGCCATAATCCGCCGGTGTTTTTATGATTGATTTACTTTGATTGGCTGGCTTGGCCGGTGCAATCTCATCACGGCACGATTCCGAGCTAATTTTACTAGAAAAATTGACATCAATAGGCACATGATTGACAAAAGTCACTCAATTACGCCCTCGGTTAAGTGATCAAACCAAGACTCTATTTACTGTTTCTACTTTTGTACTAAGCTGATATCTAATAGAGGCTTACGTGGAACAGACCATGAAATTTAAATACAGCTTAATTTTTGCCAGCATCTTAAGCTCAGTTGTCCCCAGTTCATTCGCATCTTCCTCTCAATCATCGCAAACCGATAAAGACTATTCACTCCCCGCAACATCTGAAATGCCTAACCGTGTATTCTGGGGGGATACTCACGTTCATACCGGTTTGTCCCTCGATGCCGGCTTATTTGGCAATACGGTAGGGTTAGATGAAGCCTATCGGTTTGCCAAAGGGGAAAAAATCACCTCTTCCACCGGCTTACCGGTGCGGCTCGCTCGCCCTTTAGATTGGATGATCATTACCGATCACACCGATTTAATGGGGATTGCCGATGACATTAAAAATGGCAGCGACAATATACTGGCGGTTGATAAAGGCCGTGAATATCATGAAGCCTTTAAAAAAGGCGGCCAAGAAGCCGGTAAAGCGGCGTTTGATTTGATTCAGAATTTTTCTCAGATGACTCTGCCCAAAGAGTTTGTTGAAGATTACAGCCCCGGCTCTGATGTATTTAATGGTGTCTGGAAGGAAATTGTTGAGGCGGCAGATAAACACAATGAGCCGGGTTTGTTTACCGCGTTTATTGGTTATGAGTGGACCTCAGTACCGAAAGGTTTTAATCTGCATCGCAACGTAATTTTCCGCGATAACGCCGATAAAGCTCTGCAGGTGGTGCCCGCCACCACACAGGCCCCGAGTGGTGATACCAATCCTAAATCCCTTTACAAATGGCTGGAAGATTATCAAAACAAAACCGGCGGTAAGGCCTTTGCCTTTGCTCATAACGGCAACTTATCGAATGGCTGGATGTTCCCAACCACGGATACCTACCACGGCGGCAAGGTTGATAAAAGCTACGTTACTGAGCGTGCAAAATGGGAACCCCATTACGAAATCACGCAAATAAAAGGCGATGGGGAAGCACATCCTCATTTATCTCCAGATGATGAATTTGCCGATTATGAAAATTGGGATGTCGGTAACCTGGATTTATCCGAGCTGAAAAAGCCGGAAATGCTCAAAGGCGAATATGGTCGGGAAGCATTAAAGCAGGGTTTATTGCTGGAACAACAACTGGGCGTCAACCCATATAAGTTCGGCGTCGGTGGTGCCACCGACACCCACACGTCTTTGGCGACAGCCGATGAGGATAATTTTTTTGGTAAGTCGGTGAGTGTTGAACCCAGTCCGGATCGCATCGCGCACCCATTCATTGAAAATGAGATGGGTGCCATCGAAGGATACAAAATTGTCGCCTCAGGTTATACCGGTGTTTGGGCTCACGAAAATACCAGAGAATCCATTTATGACGCAATTGAGCGCAAAGAAACCTATGCAACGACGGGACCAAGGATGACGGTGCGATTCTTTGGTGGTTGGCAATATTCAAAAGACGATGTTCATGGCAGTAATGCAGCGGCGATTGGCTATGACAAAGGCGTGCCAATGGGCTCAGACCTGCCTGACGGCGATGGTGCAAAGGCGCCAAGCTTTATGGTTTCAGCAATGAAGGACCCATTGAGTGGCAACCTCGACCGGGTGCAGATAATCAAAGGCTGGCTTGATGAAGACGGCAAGGTCCATGAACGCATTTACGATGTCGCGGTATCCGATGATCGTGAAATCGATGCTGACGGTCGCTGTAAAGATCCAGTGGGCAACACCGTCGACATTGAAACCGCTACCTGGAGCAACAGTATTGGCGATGCTCAGCTATCGGCCGTATGGACAGATCCAGATTTTGATGCCGATGAATCAGCCTTCTATTATGTTCGGGTATTGGAAATTCCAACGCCACGCTGGGTCTTGTATGACAAAGTTAGATTAGGTGCTGACGTCCCTGAGGAAGCAGAGCTTGTCGGTCAGGAACGAGCTTATACGTCACCAATTTGGTATTCACCAAAATAAGTTGACCAAGTTCACAATTATTCGTTAATACACAATATGGTCGGCTTACAAGCCGACCAAGGTTAAGAAACACTATGCTCACCAAAATAATAAAAGAGCCATTAACCCATTTCTTTTTGCTCGCGGCCCTTATTGTATTGGTTGCCAAAGAAGAACCACAGGTTGGCCCTCAACATATTCTCGTTTCTGCAGGGCGAATCGACCAATTAAGCAATGATTTTGCTCGCCGCAACGAGCGCCAGCCCACCCAGGAAGAGCTGGAGATTGCCGTTGAAAGCTTTGCCTTAAATCAGGTGTACCTGCACCAAGCGAGAAAGTTAGGATTAAATATAAACGATCGTGTTATTGATCGTCGCCTACGACAGAAAATGGAATATCTGCTCGATGAAATGGCGATCTTATCGACGCCTGACGAACAACAACTATCCCTTTTCTATCATCAGAATATTGAACGTTATCAAACCAGTGCGACAATTAGTTTTGCCCAGGTTTACATATCCAATGACCGACCCGAAGCCGAATTTACCCAGCTACTTGCCACCCAGCAAAGCCGAATAAAGCAAGGGCAAATTCCAACCGGAGATCATATTTTATTACCTGAAAACTACCAGGATGCCCCACTCGATTATATTGGCAAAGAATTTGGTCTGTATTTTTCTCAACAGCTCGCTAAACTTCCTTTAGAACAATGGCATGGACCTATCACTTCCAGTTACGGTCAGCACTTTGTGCGGCTTGTGCAACGTCAACCCAAAGCCCCTATCCCACTGGCAAATATCAAACGTAAGGTTATCTTGGATTGGCAATATCAGCAGGCACAGATATTCAAACAATCCTATGAACAAACCATGTTACAAGAATACGAGATTGAAGTACGCTGGCCTCAAAGCCAGGGAGAAACGCCTTGAGGCTCCTATCGCCTGGCAAGCTATTGCTGTTATTTATAATTAGCCTTAGCGGCAGCTTTATGGCCATAGCTGATGATTTTCGCCCCGCATCGCTAACCATTGCCTGGCAAACAGAAGACACATATCAGGTCACATTAAAAGTACCGGTAAAGCAACAACGAATGCCGCTATTCACGGTGATTTTTGATAAAGATACCGAACAAATTAGTCAACCGGCGCAACGGGTTCAAGGTGCGTCACATATACAGGTCTGGCAAATTTCCCGTCCTCAGGGGCTCGCTGGGTTATCGCTAATGGTCGATGGTTTACGAGGTTCAAATTACGATGTTATTCTGCGCTTTATTAGCCCCTCTGGCGCGTTACACAGCGGTATTCTTAATACCGAAACCATCCACTATCAGGTGCCTGACACATTAGATCCCTCAGCAATCGCCGTTGCCGGAAATTACCTTATTCTCGGATTTGAACACATTCTTATTGGCCTCGATCATTTACTGTTCGTTTTGGCGCTAATTTTAATGATTAAAAGTGTTCGCAATTTGATCTGGACCATCACATTTTTCACCCTGGCTCACAGCCTGACTTTAGCTGCCGTTACCCTGAACTGGTTTAGTTTGCCCGCTCGAGCTGTGGAAGCAATTATTGCTTTGTCGATTGTTTTTCTGGCCCGGGAAATGGTATTCATTCATCGCAATAAACCCAGTATTACTGCCCAGTATCCCTGGCTGGTCTCATTAAGTTTTGGTTTACTGCATGGCATGGGCTTTGCTGGCGCACTGGCGCAAATTGGCATTCCGGAAAATGAAGTCGTACTTGCCTTGTTGGCATTTAATATTGGTGTCGAATTTGGTCAGCTATTTTTTATTGGAGTCGTGCTGACTGCGCTGTATTTTATTCGAAAAATGCCAAATGCCCTGTTAGCTTCGGGAAAAATGATCCCTGCTTATACCATAGGTACTGTCGCGAGCATTTGGCTGATTCAGCGCTTAGTTATTCTGTAAGCGGAGATGAAACCTCAAAACTTAATTGATAACTGTGGCCTTGCTGCGACTGAATAATTTCGAGAATCCCACGAATGCCAACTAATTCGCCATGACCTGAGCCGTCAACGATTTGGATATTCAATTGTTGGGAATCGGGGGACATCAGGCCTTGATGTAATAATGTAAAGCCACCCGACTTGCCATGCAAAGTACCAGTAAACTCTTCGATTGCCGCATATGCGGCATGGCCATCCTCAGTCCGTTTACTGATCATTTGCCCAATACCCGAGCCACAGAGATCGCCGCGGTACTTCTTATTGATAACAATGCGCCCAACCGGGGCCACATCATCGGTTTGTGGATCCATGGTGATATCGAAATTCCCCGTAGCTTTCATAAATGCCCCTAAATGCGTTAAAAATTCTCTGTTGAACTGTCAATTTACCGTTATCAAGGTTTATCAAGTCGACCTTAATAACCTCAATAGAGTTTACATAATTATTGTTAATGAGTGACATATCAAGATGAATTTAAAGTATTTTAGCCCCATAATGAAAGAATATAATTTGATTTAGGAATGAGTCGATGACCTCAAAATCAAACTGGGAAGATATTCTTTTACTAGACAAGCAACTGAGTGATGAAGAACGAATGATCCGTGATATGGCTCATGATTTTTGTCAACAACAATTACAACCAGGCATTTTAATGGCCAATCGTCATGAAAACTTCGATGCCAATATTATGCGCCAATTTGGTGAACTTGGATTGTTGGGTGCGACGATTGATGGCTATGGATGCCCTGGGGTTTCTTATGTGTCTTATGGCTTGGTTGCCAGAGAAGTCGAGCGGGTTGATTCTGGTTACCGTAGCGCCATGAGTGTGCAGTCATCACTGGTCATGCACCCGATATACACCTGGGGCAGTGAAGCACAAAAACAAAAATACCTGCCTAAATTAGCGACCGGTGAATGGATCGGCTGTTTTGGTCTGACCGAGCCCGATGCAGGTTCTGATCCTGCGGGTATGAAAACCCGAGCCAAAAAAGTACCGGGAGGCTATCAACTGTCCGGCAGCAAGATGTGGATCACTAACTCACCAATTGCCGATGTCTTTGTGGTTTGGGCGAAAAGCGCGGCACACGACAACCAAATATGCGGATTTGTTTTAGAAAAGGGTATGTCCGGCTTATCAGCCCCAAAAATTGAAGGCAAGATGAGCTTAAAGGCCTCCATTACTGGTGAAATTGTCATGGACAATGTATTTGTTCCCGAAGACAACATGTTTCCGGATGTACGCGGATTACGCGGCCCATTTAGCTGTTTGAATATGGCCAGATACGGCATTTCCTGGGGTGCTATGGGCGCGGCGGAAGATTGCTGGCATCGAGCGCGTCAGTATGGCTTGGATCGCCAGCAGTTTAACAAACCGCTAGCGCAAACTCAGTTATTCCAGAAAAAACTCGCGGATATGCAAACCGAGATCACATTGGGTTTACAGGCGTCTTTGCGGGTTGGTCGTTTGATTGATGATAAAGATTTCGATCCGACGATGATATCTCTGGTAAAGCGTAATAACTGTGGCAAAGCTTTAGAAATAGCCCGCATGTCCCGCGATATGCACGGAGGCAATGGTATTGCTGACGAATTCCATGTGATTCGCCATATGATCAATCTGGAAACGGTGAATACCTACGAAGGCACTCACGATATCCACGCCTTGATTCTCGGGCGTGCACAAACTGGCTTACAGGCGTTCTTTTGATGCTCTGATAACATGGTTGTGGGGCTATGGGTTTACCAAGCCCCTAAAAACAACAACGCCAAAAACAGCAACCCCAAAAATCAATAAGCCGTGAACAAACGTATCAATCGCAATACCCAAGTTCAGTATTAAACCTTCCATAATCCCTGTTGACACACCTGCAAATTGCCGAGCGACCTGAAGGGGTAATGTCGCGAGCCAAAACAGGCAACTAAACCTAACGACCAATCACACCAATACATTGCATGAAGGAGTGCGGATTAATTGTGCCAATAAATTGCTCTGACCCACAACTTGTATATACAACAAAGATCGTCTATGATCCTCAGCCTCACAAGATGTATATACAAGTGAATTCTCTTCAGATTTTTCTCTATGCTATATAATTCATGTGACGATGGCTTCAACGATATTGTCAGAAAAGGTACAACGCTGTTATGACCACACCAAAATTTACTCAAATTAAAGATCATATCCGTGGTCAAATTGAATCTGGTGTATTGCCTGAACTGGCGCGGGTGGCTTCAGAAAATGAGCTGGCGGATCAGTTTCAGGTTTCAAGAATGACGGCCCGCCGGGCATTGCAGGAGCTCACTGAAGAAGGTGTACTTAGCCGGGCTAAAGGTGCCGGTACCTTTGTCGCCAGCTTCAAATCCCAGTCATCGGTGTTGCAAATCCGCAGCATCAAAGATGAAATTAATGAAAATGGTGGGGATTATTCTGCGCAACTGTTGCAACTAACATCCCTTGAAGCCAGTGAAGAAATCGCCAAAAACCTGCAAATAGCGATCGGCAGCAATGTGTTTCAATCGCTAATTTTACACAAAAATAATGGCCTACCGGTGCAACTGGAACAACGCTTTGTTGATGCGGATTTATTGCCGGAATATGGGGAACAAGATTTCCATCGAATAACTCCCCATGAATATCTGTCAAAGGTTGCGCCTCTGACCGAGGCTAGTCAGGAAATTTCAGCGGTCGTTGCCAACAATGAAATTTGTGAGTACTTGCAGACTTCAGAACACAACGCCTGCCTACAAATCAAACGCCGCACCTGGTCTCGAGCCGGAGTGGTTTCATTCGCAATTTTAACCTCACCAGGGGATCGTTATCGTCTAGGTGGGCATTCTGTTTTTAATTAAGGAGTAGGAGAGATCATGTCTTCAGACCCTCGTCTCGACAAATCACGTGTTATTCGTGCCGATCGCGGTAGCGAAATCACCGCAAAAAGCTGGCTGACCGAAGCGGCCAAACGTATGTTAATGAACAACCTGGATCCGGAAGTTGCTGAGCACCCGCAGTCTTTGGTTGTATACGGCGGAATTGGCCGTGCAGCTCGTAACTGGGAATGTTACGACAAGATTATCGAAGTTTTAAATCGCCTTGAAGATGACGAATCTCTATTGGTGCAATCGGGTAAACCCGTAGGTGTTTTTAAAACCCATAAAGATGCTCCGCGCGTGTTGATTGCCAACTCTAACTTAGTACCAACCTGGGGTAACTGGGAGCATTTTAACGAGTTAGATAAAAAAGGCTTGATGATGTACGGTCAGATGACCGCAGGCTCATGGATTTACATTGGCTCACAAGGTATTGTTCAAGGTACTTACGAGACCTTTGCAGCCATGGCAAATAAACACTTTAATGGTGACGCCAAAGGTAAGTGGGTGCTTACTGGTGGATTGGGCGGCATGGGTGGTGCACAACCACTAGCTGCAACCATGGCAGGATTTTGTGCGTTAGTGGTGGAATGTGACGAAACCCGAATCGATTTTCGTTTAAAAACCCGTTACGTAGATAAAAAAGCCACCACGCTTGATGAAGCATTGAGCATGATTGATGAAGCTATCAGTGATGGCCAGGCTATCTCAGTGGGTCTTTTAGGTAATGCCGCAGACGTATTTCCAGAATTAGTAAAACGCGGTATCACCCCAGATGTGGTAACCGATCAAACCTCAGCACATGATCCGTTAAATGGATACCTGCCGCAGGGTTGGACCATGGAATATGCTGCCGAAATGCGAGCAAAAGACGAAGCAGCAGTGGTAAAAGCGGCGAAGCAATCGATGGCCGTTCAGGTACAGGCAATGCTGGATCTGCAAACTGCAGGCGCTGCAACCACAGATTACGGTAACAATATCCGTCAAATGGCATTAGAAGAAGGTGTGAAAAACGCCTTTGATTTCCCGGGTTTTGTTCCCGCTTACATTCGCCCATTATTCTGCGAAGGTATTGGACCATTTCGTTGGGTCGCGCTTTCTGGCGATCCTGAAGATATCTACAAAACCGACGCTAAAGTGAAAGAGCTTATTCCTGATAATCCAAATCTGCATAATTGGTTAGATATGGCCAGAGAGCGTATCGCATTTCAGGGTCTTCCAGCCCGAATTTGTTGGGTTGGCCTCAAAGATCGTGCCCGCCTTGCGTTAGCATTTAATGAAATGGTCAAAAGTGGTGAGTTAAAAGCGCCCGTTGTGATTGGTCGAGATCACTTAGATTCCGGCTCAGTCGCCTCGCCAAATCGTGAAACAGAAAGCATGTTAGACGGTTCCGATGCGGTTTCCGACTGGCCACTATTGAATGCCTTGCTATCCACTTCAGGGGGTGCAACCTGGGTTAGCTTACACCATGGTGGTGGGGTTGGTATGGGCTTTAGCCAGCACGCCGGCGTAGTTATCGTTGCCGATGGTACCGATGAAGCCAAAGCTCGCTTAGCTCGCGTACTGTGGAATGATCCTGCCACCGGAGTGATGCGGCATGCTGATGCTGGCTATGATATCGCCATCAACTGTGCAAATGAGCAAGGTCTCGATTTGCCAATGATCACTAACAAATAAGGAAGCCTGTGATGTCTGAATTAAATATTGTTTCCGGTGAGTTATCTTTGGCGGATTTAAGAAAAGTAAGCCGTGAGGCAGTTAAAATCTCCTTAGATCCAGGCTGTTTTGATGCGATCAATAAAAGTGCGGAAGCCGTACAAAAGGTGATTCGTGAAGACAAAGTCGTTTATGGTATTAATACCGGTTTTGGTTTATTGGCCAATACCCGCATCAAAACAGAAGAGTTGGAATTATTACAACGTTCGATTGTTCTGAGCCATGCGGCCGGCTATGGCGAGCCAATGGATGAAGCGACGGTGCGCCTGATGATGGTGCTTAAGATAAACTCCTTGTCCCGCGGATATTCTGGTATTCGTTTATCGGTAATCGAAGCGTTGATCAACTTGATAAATGCTCAAGTGTATCCTTACGTGCCGAAACAGGGCAGTGTTGGTGCGTCGGGTGATCTGGCACCATTGTCCCATATGGTATTACCTTTATTGGGCGAAGGTGAAGTGATCCACAAGGGCCAGATAATCAGTGCCGCGAAAGGTTTAAAAATTGCGGGCATGACACCAGTAACCCTTGCTGCTAAAGAAGGTCTGGCACTATTAAATGGTACCCAGGCGTCAACTGCTTTCTCCTTAGAAGGTCTGTTTAGAGCTGAAGATCTATTTGCGTCCAGCACTATGGTTGGGGCGATGAGCGTTGAAGCGGCAATGGGATCGCGTTCGCCATTTGATCACCGCGTTCATGCAATTCGGGGGCAACAGGGTCAAATCGATGCCGCCGCCGCCTATCGACACATGCTAAATGACAGCTCTGAAATTGCGCAATCCCATATTGATTGCGAAAAAGTTCAGGATCCTTATTCATTGCGCTGTCAGCCTCAGGTTATGGGTGCTTGTTTAACCCAAATCCGTCAGGCAGCAGAAGTTTTGTTGGTTGAAGCCAATGGTGTTACCGACAATCCTTTAGTCTTCGCTGACGATGGTGATTTTATTTCCGGCGGTAACTTTCATGCGGAGCCGGTTGCTATGGCCGCCGATAATCTGGCACTTGCCATTAGCGAAATCGGTGCATTATCGGAACGTCGCATGGCATTGCTTATCGATGCAAGTCTGAGTAAGTTACCGGCATTTTTAGTTGATAATGGCGGTGTTAATTCTGGTTTTATGATTGCACAGGTAACCTCTGCAGCATTAGCGTCTGAAAATAAAACCTTAGCGCATCCGGCGTCTGTTGACAGTATGCCAACATCGGCGAATCAGGAAGATCACGTATCCATGGCTGCCTTTGCCGGTCGCCGTTTAGCGGATATGGCGAATAACACCTTAGGTGTTATTGCGGTAGAATATCTTGCCGCCGCTCAAGGTCTGGATTTTCGGACGCCACTTAAGGGCTCTGAAAATGTCGAAAAGGCCAAAGCAGCCCTGCGTGCGAATGTCACTTTTTACGACAAAGATCGCTACTTTGCACCGGATATTGAAGCTGCGAGTCAGTTATTGGCAAGTGCATTTGCCCACGATTTAATGCCAACCAATACCCTACCTAGCGTGTAAAGGTTGCATAAGCATCCATTTCCAAAGCCCGGTTTCTTCCGGGCTTTTTTTGGGACAACACCAACCAAAGCCTCTCCATGCAAACCCATTTTTTCCTTCTCAAGCTGTTTACTCAACCGCAAATAATTTAGGCAATTAAAATGTTCGATTGACTGAGTTTAAATGATTAAAGTTCGAAAATGCAGGCGTCCTGAGCCCCAAATCGATAGGATGTTTTAAAGCGGCTTAATGCGAATTGGTCAGATACTTAATCATTTGCACAGAATCAAGATTAGTACCATTTTGCGTAATAAATTTGCCTTGCCCGGCATCGATAAACCCAAGCCGGTGGTAAAAATTTACTGCATTTAATGGCGAGTCCAGAGTCAGAAAATCGATCCCGTTTTGCATCATCGCACTTTCTCCATGGAAAATCAGCGGGGTTTTAAGTTACTATCAAGAAAATTTCCCCGACTTAAGGACATAGGACTGTGCACTACTTCGCTTATGGCTCAAACATGTCGATTGCGCGTTTAACCGCGCGGGTGCCAAGTGCAACGCCTATTGGCATCTATAGTCTGGCTCAACACGACCTACGCTTTCACAAATCCAGCCATGATGGTTCCGGCAAGTGTGATGCCTATTTCACCGCGAATCCAGACGATGTCGTACACGGTGTGGTATTTACAATCGATCCAGAGCAAAAGCCGGATTTGGATGCCATTGAAGGTGTAGGTAAAGGTTATGAGATTAAAGCGGTACAGGTGAGCACGAATAAAGGCGAGTCGATCGCCGCATTTAGCTATTATGCAACGGATATCGATGCGTCATTATCGCCTTATTGTTGGTACTTAAATCACGTATTGATTGGCGCGAAACAAGCAAGCTTACCAGCAAGCTATATTGACTCAAAAATAGCCTCAATCGTTGCAATTAAGGACCCTGATTCAAACAGACATATACGGGAACAGAAAATCCATAAATCCACGTAAGCTCGTACGCTAATACAGGAAAACGCTCTCAAAAGAGAGCGTTAGTACGGATAAAAAGTGACGTTAAACCACTTCAAATAGATATAAAGTCACCATGGAAACGGTATTGTTGAGCATATGGATAAAAATTGGCACATAGATATTGCCGGTTTTTAACCGCGAGTATCCGAGTAATAGCGCGAGAGAAAAGACCATGGTCAATTCAACGGCGTTGTACTGACCATGAATAAAGGTAAACACTAACGATGTTATCAGCAACGTTCCCCACTTCCCGATGGCAGTATGCTCAAGCCGTCCAAACATAAAGCCGCGAAATAAAATTTCTTCGAAGATGGGCGCAACTATGCAAATGGCCAAAAATAAAAGCCAGACATTGTCGGTGGTCGCTTTCAATCCAACCATAAATTCCGGGGTTTCGATCTCCAATGTGGCATTAACCCCCCACCAAACGCAAATAAAACCCGCGGTAATCAGACCCCAGCTAAGTAGTTGCTTGGGCGCTATCGAAGGTTGCAACCCTAGCAGTCTGTTTTTGTCGGTCACCGGAGTCGTGGACGTGGCATAAAACACAAATGGCAGTGTCACAATTGCCATGCCAATCCCCAATAAAGCGGTAACATCACCGTCCATAAACCAGGAATTCATATCTTCCACTTTTAGCACCGCGCCGGCATAAATGCTGACAGCTATCGACAATATTAACGTGGGAATATAGAGCAATGCCATCCAACCCATGGTAGTAAAGATATATTTATGTTCCGTTAAATGCTCTGCATATTCTAAGGAGGGCGTTTGGTTCGCCTCGCTTTGTTCATTTTCCATTTTCGACTCAGGTAAATCCTTCATTAGTTTATCGTTCATTAAGTTTCATCCTTGAATAAATATTTCCAGTTTCAGTATAAACAATGTCATAGGCATTTGTTTAGCAATTGTTTTATATGAATATTTAATACCGATAAGCAACAAAATGAAACGCCAGAACAGGAAACCTCGCAGACACTTGCATGACATAATATGTCGCATTTTAAATTAACCCCTGCTATAGTGGTTTACATTCCGATCACATATCAGAGCTTAAATCCGCTATAAATCTCGGCGGTTTCGCCGAAATTAGTACGCAAAAGGAGGTATGCATTATGGAGAATAACGTCGCGATCTGGGGAGGCCTGGGGATCTTAATGATGTTGCTGGAAATAATAATTCCCGGCGGGATCATCATCTTTCTCGGTATCTCTGCTGTTGTAGTTGCGCTCACCCTGCAACTTGGTTTGATTGACCATTGGGTACACGCATTCACATGTTGGTTTATTTTATCTTTGCTGCTATTACTGCTATTTCGAAATATTACGCAAAAAATGGTTGGCGGCGATACTCGTATCGATAATACCGATGAAGAACTCGATATGTTCGGTGCCGAAGTGGAAGTCGTAGAGACCATAGGCCCTGGCAATCGTAAAGGCCGAGTCACGTTTCAGGGTTCTAGTTGGACCGCGCTCGGCGATGGTAGCGAAATAAAACCAGGCGAAGCCGCGAAAGTAATCTGCCGAGAAAACATTTCTCTGGTCGTTGAACGAGTGGAATATTAATAATTTATAAAATACCAATCGCGATAGGAAACTGGTCAACGGATAAGGTTCGTCTTGGCTTTAATTAAAGGCTTTATCATTACTGGCCCGTGTTATTTCGTCATCGGTATAAAACAAGGAGTATATAGTGTTAGCGATTTTTACCTTTACCCTGTTAGCGGTGTTGTTTGTGCTTTTCAAACTCATCCTAATCGTTGAAATGCGCGAAGTTTGCGTCATTGAGCGCCTCGGAAAATTTCGAGCCGTAATGCAACCGGGTCTGCATTTTTTGATCCCATTTTTTGACCGTGTTGCCTATCGTCACGAAACCCGTGAACAGGTTCTCGATATTCCGGCGCAAAGTTGTATTTCGAAAGATAATATTCAAATTGATGTCGATGGCTTGGTTTACATTAAAGTGATGGACGGTGCGAAAGCCAGTTATGGTATCGAAGACTATCGTCGCGCCAGTGTTAATTTGGCACAAACAACCATGCGCTCTGAAATCGGAAAGCTTAATTTAAGCCAGACATTCAGTGAGCGTGACACATTAAATGAAACCATCGTCCGGGAAATCGATAAAGCGTCCGACCCTTGGGGCATCAAAGTACTTCGTTATGAAGTGCGTAATATCACGCCTTCCATAAACGTGATTCACACTCTGGAAAAGCAGATGGAAGCGGAGCGTAAAAAACGCGCGGAAATCACCCTGGCTAATGCCGAGCGTGATTCGGTTATCAACCTTTCGGAAGGTCAACGCCAGCATGCGATTAATTTGTCTGAAGGTGACAAACAAAAGCAGATTAACGAAGCTGAAGGTCGGGCTCAGGAGATTGAAATAATTGCCGATGCTACCGCTAATGGTATGGGCTTAATTGCTCAGGCAGCTAAGCAGCCCTGTGGTGATGAAGCCATCAAAATGCGACTTATGCAGGCCTTTATCCAACAAACTGGCGATATCATCAATGAAGCCGATGTTTCTATCATGCCAACAGAGATCGCCCGACTTGAGGGGTTTTTCAAAGGCATGGATAACGTCACCGCGAACGTGCAAGGAGGTAAATAATGGATATTCAAAATATTGCACCTATGGATGGTCTGGTAATGATTATCTGGGGCGTTTTATTCCTGATATTGATCGTGAAATTCTTCCAGTCGATTCGCCTGGTACCGACAAAGTCCGCATATATTGTTGAGCGTTTAGGTAAATATCACTGTACCTTGGAGGCAGGATTTCATGCCTTATTACCTTTTATCGACCGCGTTGCCTACATTCAGGATCTCAAAGAAGAGACCATTGACGTTCCACCTCAGGAGTGTTTTTCCAAGGATGAAGTCAATGTCGAAGTTGATGGTGTCATTTATATCTCAGTCGTTGATCCGGTAAAAGCGAGTTACGGTATCACCGATTATCGTTTTGCGGCGATGCAATTGGCACAAACCACGACGCGCTCAGTGATTGGTACATTAGAGCTAGACAGAACCTTTGAAGAGCGAGACTTGATTAGCGCAAAAGTGGTTGAGGTTTTAGATGCCGCAGGAGACACATGGGGAATTCGGGTACACCGTTATGAAATCAAAAATCTGTCACCACCACAAACGGTTAAAAATGCCATGGAAATGCAGGTCAATGCCGAGCGTGAGCGCCGGGCGATCCTTGCCAAAAGCGAAGGTGACAAGCAAAGTTTGATCAATCGTTCCGAAGGTATTAAGCGCGAAACTATCAATGTCTCGGAAGGTGAAAAGCAGCGTCGAATCAATGCTGCCGAAGGTAAAGCTGCGGAAATCCTGGCGCTTGCAAGGGCGACTAGTGAATCGATCTCTAAGGTGGCGCTGGTTATTAATCAGGAAGGCGGTCAACAGGCGCTGGAGATGCAATTAAGTGAGCAATATCTTGCCCAGTTTAAAGGCTTAAGCAAAGCTAATAACAAAGTGATATTACCGGCAAACTTAATGGATTATCAGCAATGGATGGACTCCATTGGCCTAAATAGTATTGGTAAGGACACAAAGCCAAGCTAGCCGAAGGCCGTAAGTCAAAATAAAAAAGCGCCCAAAGGCGCTTTTTTATTACTTTGATCAATACTGCAATAAGTACATCTTAATCTAATTCAGCCGTCGTTAATCTTGCAGATAGAAACTGCCACGAATCCGTTTCAAAGTGAGACTTAGATAAATAATGACGGGCACCATCATCGGTCGTGAGTACGACACCTAATGGCGTTTTTTGGTGATGCTTAATTTGCGGCCATTGGTACACGAGAGTATGCTTCCCCCCTTGCCAGCGAATTTCTTGCTCTGACATTTCAATCTCAATTTCATGGCCATAGTTGCGTGCCAGCATCTGCCTGGTCACCCACCATCCACGAGCATAAATTTGGCTGAGGATTTCGATAACCGAAAGGATAATAAAGAACGCACCCAAGTGTTTGCTTAAGCCCTGAACCTCTACTTGAAGAATAAATCCGGCAATGAGTAACAAGATAAAGGCCTTACCATAGGTTTGTAAAAATGATTTTTTCACTTCAATGCGTGATTGGTCAAAGCACTCCCTAAGGTAGGATTTGTCCAAATCAAACGTGATGGTAAACTTTTCAGTGGTTGCCATAATCTGTTACTGCACCGGAACGATTTTCTTAATACCCTGACCATCAATACCTATATAGATAAAACCATCTGGTGCCTGGAATACGTTACGAACACGACCGACATCCTTAAATAATTTTTCCTGGGACACGACTTTATCGCCATCGACAGTGACCAAGACTAAATAATTGAACTTCATTGAGCCGGCAAGCATTTTGCCCTGCCACTGGGGATATTTATCGGACGTCACAAAAGTTAAACCCGATGGCGCTAATGATGGAGTCCAATGCAACGCAGGCTGTTCCATCCCCTCTTTTTCGGTTAAATCTGTAAATGATGTGCCGCTGTAATTTACACCATAACTGATCACTGGCCATCCATAATTGAGACCCTTTTGAATGATGTTGATTTCATCACCCCCTTTCGGCCCATGTTCCGTTGCCCAGATATTACCGGTAGCAGGATCCATTGCTAACCCCTGAGGGTTACGATGGCCATAGCTGTATATCGCAGGTTTGGCCTCTTTATCCCCGACAAACGGGTTGTCCGCAGGAATTTCACCGTCAGATTTTAGGCGATAGATTTTACCACTGTCGAGTGCAGTATCCTGTGGGTTGTCGTCACGCATCCCCCGATCACCAATCGAAAAAAACAAATCGCCATTTTTGTCGAAAGCGATGCGGCTACCGTAGTGCTGACGTTTTTCGCTATCCCCCTGGGCTTTGTACAGTTGCTGCTTTTCGACAAGCTCCATGTCTTGCAACTTCGCACGCATCAATGCGGTATTACTGCCCTCTCCCTCTTCGGTGGAATAGGTGAAATATATCCAGCCATTATTGGCGTAATCCGGATCAACGGCGATATCCAGTAGACCACCTTGACCGTGATCGTGAATATCCGGCAACCCGGAAATGGTTTCTTCAAGAAGTTTGCCATCGCGAATCACTTTAATTTCGCCTTCGCGCTCAGTTACCAGTAAATCACCGTTAGGCAACTGGGTCATCCCCCAGGGGATATCAATACCATCGGTAAGTAATGTTGCTTCAAAGCCAGCTTGCAACTTTGAGTCTGCAATCTCAGGACCTGAATCGGCAACCGCCGAGGTGCTGATCGCAGGGCCTGCCAGCAGTGCGGCAGTGATAATTTTAAAACCGAATTTATTTAACATAAGATCCTACTTAATATCCTGTTTGTATTGATGAAACCGCAAATAAACGGCAATTATTGTTTGCGGCGACATAGCATTAATTGTAAACGATGGGCTGACCAGATCACCAGTGTTGCCAGCGCCGCAACGCTAATGTGAACGATAATTGTCTTAAATGTCAGGTTTTGCTGCAATAAAAGTTTAGCCCCAGAGCTGGAAATCAAAAATAGATCAATCAGGCTGACGTGTAGCCAAAGAATAAAAAGTACCATTATCCAGCGGAGTTTATTCGTCCTTTGCATCATAATCTTTAACCCTGTTCGTTGCCAGGTTGCAGCCAGGCCATGACGTCCCGGTATTGAAATGGGTAATTCTGTCTTAACAGCACATTCGGCTCAACCCGCTTACCTTGTTGTTCAACTTGTTCGGAAAATTCAGGACAATCACCATTGACTACCCGGTGTGCCGCTTGATAAAACTCGCGTCTGCTTGGATGCGCTGGTGCCACCGCATTTATAATGTCTGCGGTTAAGGTTGCACAATTTTCGATCATAAAACCAATGATACCAATGACATCCGCTTGATGAATAAAATTTATCACTGAATCCGGGTTTGGGATCACGCGTCCTGCCCGGAAAAATTTACCCGGGTGACGGTTTGGACCAATTAAGCCCCCTAAGCGAATCACCTGAGATAACGGGATTGAACTCCTTAACACCTGCTGTTCCGCCTGAGCCAAAATTTTAGTTTTCTCAGTCGTCAGATTTAATTCGCTGGTTTCATCCACTGCCGCGGCTAAACCATTGTAAACGGCGGTAGAGCTGCACAGGATAAATTGTTTCACCTGGCTTTTAACGCTACTCGCATCTTTAACTAACTGAGCAATGATATTCGGATAATCGGTTTGGCCATGGCGAATACGGGGGGGAATACAAACCACCACAACATCGCTGGCAAAAACCCGAGATTTACGGCTTTGAGCATTCATCAGGCCATCGACTGGATCATTAGCGCAATTGTTTTCAGGTTTGACCTGATAACAAACAGCGGTCAAGCCTTTGCCAGCGAGTACCTTGACGTTCTCGTCACTGGTTGCGGTTACCAGGACATCGGCACCATTGGCTTTGAGATGCTGCGCCAGCGGTAACCCAAGCCACCCCGCACCAATAATAGTAATCGATTTATTTTTCATGATTCGCTCTTCTCACTGCAAATAAGCCCGTATATGTGGCGCATAAGCTGTCACCATCGAACACTTCAACACTGACATTAAATCGTGTCTTACCTTTTTCCTGATAATGACTAAAATCGCCTTGGTTTAGCGAAGTTTTGGTACGGCCAACGCCATAGCCATGGAGTGGTTGGTGATATCGTATGTTGGCATCAGCGAGGACGATATCCCCTTGCAATTTGTGCTGTTGCAGTTGCATATAAACCCAGCCCCAACCGGTTAACGTTGCCAGAGAATAAATACTGCCTGCGAACATCGTTTGATGAAGGTTAACATTGGCACTGCGATCGGCGCTGACAACAAACACTTGTTGATCATAAAAGCATGGTATGAATTTAAACGCCTGGGTGATCGGAATGGTTTGCTGCCACAGGCTGGACAGTGTTTGCAGTGAACTTTGATAGCCCGTTTGGCCCGTTAATGACTTTTCTGAAGTTAAGGACTTTGTCATCGCAAAATGCTTCACCTGACCATACAGGGTATGCGCTTCACCGATTAATTGATAGTCACAGGCGAGATAAAAGTCCAACGCCACTTCACGGGCATTTAACAGGATCGTCGCGACACCGTCCTTTATCGCTTGTTGCTCCAATGCCTGCAGCATAAGTTTACCCAGGCCTTTGCCTTGGTAGGCTGGATCTACGGCCATAAAACGAATCTGGCCTTGATCCTGAGCCGATTTATGTAATCGCCCTACTGCGGCAACTCGACCATCAGAATCAACAATCATACGATGTGTGCTTTGCCGCTCCAGTTCATCGGTTTCTGAACCTTTGGGTTGCTGCCAGGGCTCCCTGAGTAGTCGATATCGTAATTGGTGATAAGCGGTTAACTGAGTCTCGGTTATGGGCTGCAGTAATGTAAAGCCTTTCGGAAGTTCTATCATCAATGTCGCCCCTTACATTTCCAGCATAAAGGTAACGGGGCCATCATTGAGCAACGCGACCTTCATGTCTGCCGCAAACTGGCCAGTTGAGACGGGGATCCCTGTATTCGCAATATGCTCGGCCAACTGTAAATACAGAGAATGACCAAGGGATGGTTCTGCGCTGCGGCTAAAACTGGGCCGTAATCCTTTATTCGTGTCAGCCGCTAGGGTGAATTGCGAGACTACCAGCACCTCGCCACCAATTTGCGATACATTGAGGTTCATTTTCCCATCGGCATCACTAAACATACGGTATTTACTGATTTTTTCAGCCATGCGCTTTACGGTTTGTGGTGTGTCACCATCTTCAATGGCGACCAGCACCAAAATGCCCGCGTTAATTTCACCAATCAGGGTATCGTCGACACGGACATTGGCATGACTTACTCGTTGCAATAATGCTTTCATTGTCTATCTAATTATCTAACGGTTTGTTTGTTCTTCTATGAAAGCTGCCATCTTATCAGATGCCTGACAGAAGGCATTAATTATTCCCACTTCAAAGCCACTATGGCCAGCATCCGGAATGATGTTTAACGTCGCATTTTGCCATCGTTGCTGCAATTGGTGGGCGCGTTGCAACTGACAGACCATATCATAGCGGCCATGAATAATAACCGCAGGAATATGGCTGATAGTATCGATATGATTGAGTAAATAGTCCGCTTCAAGAAAGCAATGATGATTAAAGTAATGGTTTTCAATGTGCGCCATCGCAACCGCACTATGAACTTGCTCAGGGGTTTCAATGACGTGTAGGCTTGCGTGTAACGTCGAAATTCGTTGCTCCCATAAACTCCAGGCTTTGGCCGCCTGGAATTTTACCAGCTCATTGTCGCTATCCAGTAGTTGCTGATACGCCTTTACCGGCTCTTGTTGGATATGTGGCTGCAAAGGGATGAGAAAATCTTGATAATAATCCGGGAAGATTGCGGCTGCGCCTTGATGCGAATATAACCACTGAACTTCGGCGGGAGTACCGAGAAATATTCCTCTTAAAATAAAACCAAGTACGTTTTCAACATGCTTGATACCATAAGCTATAGCAAGGGTTGTTCCCCAGGAGCCACCGGCAACTAACCATTGATTGATCGCCAGCAGCTGACGGATCTCTTCAATGTCTTCGATTAAATCCCAGGTCGTATTATTGTGGATGCTCGCATGGGGCGTAGAACGTCCACAGCCGCGTTGATCAAAAATAATAATACGATACTTTTCTGGGTCAAAATAACGTCGATGATCAGCACTACTGCCAGCACCAGGGCCACCATGTAAATATAACACCGGGATGCCTTGCGGATTGCCACTTTGCTCGACATATATTTGATGATCGCCGACATCGAGCATCTGTTGATCGTAAGGCGTAATGTTTGGGTGTAGCGGCCGCAGCATGATTCACTTCTACCGATTAGGCTTGGGTTCAATCATTAATTTTAGCTGGTTTGCTTTTATTCGAAGAAAACTCCTGAAAACAAACCGTAAACTCGGCGCCAATAAACACGATTAACCACGATAAATAAACCCAAACGAATAAAATTGGAATGGCAGCCATCGCTCCATATATCGCCTCATAGGACGGTAAATGGGTGACATATAAAGCAAAGCCTTTCTTACCCAACTCAAACAGCAATGCGGCAACCAGACCTCCCCAAAAGGCATGTTTAAGACGGACATTGGTATTTGGAACGACCAGATATAACCCCATAAATCCGGCCAACGACGCGAGATAAGGGACCAGGCGCAATAACACGCTGCTGAGCCCACCAAAGTCGACACCGGAAGAGTTTACCAATGCCACGACATAGGAGGTTGCAGTTATGCTGATCCCGGCAATCAATGGCCCTAAAGTCAGAATCATCCAATATAACGCAAATGAAATTACCGGACGACGCGGGCGATGAACCCGCCAGATTTTATTCAACGACGTATCAATATTCGAAATCAGCAATAGTGCTAAAGCGAAAAGCACGGTAATGGATATCGCAGACATCTTTGACGCATTATCGACAAAGCCATCAATATGAGCGCGTACCTGTTCAGACGCCGTAGGCATAAAGTGATTAAATGTGAATTCTTCAATCTTTTCATAGACTTCAGAAAAAAGTGGAAATGCCGAAAATATCGAAAACATCACCAGAACCAATGGCACCAATGACATTAAGGTGACATAGGAAAGATACCCTGATGAAATCTTAATCTGGTCTTCTTTACACCGATTAAAAAGATGCAGTGAAAAAAGTTTAACTTGTTGCCAATAAGCAACTAAAGATTCCTGGGTGATGTTAATCATGGCTATCCTGGCAATATTATTGATCCTGACGATCTTGGTTGAGGGCAAATATAGGATTCGAAAATCCAGCTATACTATTGATTAATAATACCAATTAGACAGAAAAGTGCGCAATTTTGAATAACTCTCAAGCATTTCCATGGGCGTATTTTACAATATTTAGGTGGCATTACCCGACATTCGACTGCGGTGCCCCAGACATTTAAAATGTTTTCTCTGCATGGGCAACGACTTACGTTAATTGGTATTGGCTATAGATTAACAAAATTATACCAATCTACAACTTTGATGGCAGATATATAAAGGAGAAAAATATGGCTCAACAAGGTTCCGGCGGTAATGTTCTGGCGGCAATTTGTAGTTTTTTTATTCCGGGGCTTGGCCAACTTGTACAAGGTAGGATCTTACCGGCGATTATATTCTTTATCGCAACGGCGGGATTATATGCCACCGTGGTTGCCTGGTTTATTGGCGCCGTCGTTCATATTTGGGCCATCGTAGATGCCGCCCGCTACAAGGGTCTTGCCCAACAAGTCGACTAACCGATGTCGACCTTGGCGAAATTTCCATAAAAAAGACCAGCACCAGGCTGGTCTTTTACTGTGTACTTTGCCACAAGTGTGGCAAGTAAATCGAGATTGTCAGTTCACCTTAAAGTGCGACAAACAATCCAACCATTATTGCGGTTAACACAATGCTTGAGGTAATCACCCCTTTCACTGTGGTCATTGGGCCTTGTTTACCGGCTAATGCATTGATTTCCAGAACCGCCGCAATTGCTAAACAAACCCAAAGAGCGGTTGACCCCACGCCCATACCATAACCCGCGTAATGTGGACCGGCCAACATGAAAAACAGCATTGGACCGGAGAAAAGCGTATTGGTACGAGAGGCAAGCAATGCTTTACCCGCAGCGGCAGGACCGTCACCTTCAACCATACCCAATGCAACTTTTTGATTTGGCCAAATCACTAGCCAAACGTTTAAGAACATTAACGTACCTAAGGCTACACCGACCACAATATAGTCATTCATGACGTTCAGTTTGTGAACGCCCACCAAAAGTAATAAACCGGTGATAAAGGTAAACATAGCGCCCCAGCGGAACCACCATAATGCTTCAGGTGCAAGATGCTTCTTCGCATCCGCTAACGCCTCAGGTGTCGCCTTTTTAAAATAACCACCTTGAATAAAATTAAAATAATACAGCAAACCAATCCAGGTTAAACCGAAAAGCACATGCCCCCAACGGGTAAGCATGTTAATCATGTCCATTATCGACATAAATTCCCCTTTGTTATCGACCAAACCTAAACGGTATCGGTACTATTATTATGAGTAAAGTTAACGCCTTACAAAGGCTTTCCTTTACGGGTAATTGAATCGACTCCAACATAACCTCTATCAAACCATTTAGCAAATTCGACCAGTAAATCAGTAAATTGCAGGATTTTTATCCGATAAAGCTAGTAATAGCGGGAATTTTCAGTAAACTATTCCCGATTTTTCGTGGCGTGTGCCTACTTTTGCCCAGATGGACATTGTGGCATACCCTTTCTTTTATCTGATTGTTTTATTTTTTCAACTCGGAGACCTCGACATGGCGATTACCTTACCTGCGTTGCCTTACGCACAAGATGCCCTTGCACCACATATTTCTGCTGAAACCCTTGAGTACCACTACGGCAAGCACCACAACACCTATGTGGTTAAGCTTAATGGCCTGATTGAAGGTACTGAATTTGCTAACGCTTCTTTAGAAGAGATCGTTAAGAAGTCTTCTGGTGGTGTTTTCAATAACGCGGCACAAATCTGGAACCATACATTTTACTGGAATTCACTAACGCCAAGCGGTGCTGGTAAGCCAACAGGTGAATTAGCTGCAGCGATTGATGCTCAGTTTGGTTCTTTTGACGCATTCCAGGAACAATTCAATAACAGTGCTGTAAACAACTTTGGTTCAAGCTGGACCTGGTTGGTGAAAAATGCTGACGGCAGCCTGGCTATCGTGAACACTTCAAATGCGGCAACACCGCTTACTGAAGAAGGTGTAACACCGCTATTGACGGTTGATTTGTGGGAACATGCTTACTACATCGATTACCGTAACTTGCGCCCTTCTTACATGAAAGCGTTCTGGGCATTGGCTAACTGGGAATTTGCTAACGACAATTTCAACGCCTAATTACGATTGATACTTGTTGAAAAAGCGACCGATGGTCGCTTTTTTATTGCTTAGATTTCCTTAGATTTCGTATAGTACCGAGTATTTTACTTATTTCGACTTACCCTTCGCGATTCCAGCAAAAATCCAATCATTGATAATACGAATAGAAAAATCCCTGATACCTACTGCAACCGGTTGAGCTCTGCAGCCGAAGAAATAAAATCGAGAGCCTGAGTAAGGATTAAATCTAAAGATTTTCGTATGGCCGTTAAAATCTCATCGGAAGGGATCGATTTATCATTTTCCAGCATGGATAAATAAGATGTTTCTATACCCGCCTGCTCACTGAGTTGAGGTTGACTCAATTGCCTGTCTTGTCGTGTTTGTTTTATTACTTCACCTAAGGCCATAATCACTCCCACCCGCAATTCATGGCGATAACCGATTGAAATAAATTGATATTACTGGCTTTTCCTACAAGAAAAAACACCTATTCCACTAAGTGTTTTCCCATTCAGTGAGAAATTAAAGGCTTTTCGGCAAGGCTTTGATTGCAGAGAATGGTCGCTCCTTTGCCAAAATCAGTAACGCCGGATAAATGCCTTTAAAACTCACCCGTAGCGAGTGTAAGGGTTAAGAAAAATTAGAGGGTGATTACGAGTTGTTATAGGTGATAATTTCAGATACAAAAACGCCGGCGTTAGCCGGCGTTTTCAAATTCAGTAAAGCGAAATCTAATTTAGCTTGCGATTAGGCTTTCTTAGAGTTACGCGATTCACGCTTACGGTCCGACTCTTTCAGGAATCGTTTACGGATGCGAATGTTCTCAGGGGTTACTTCAACCAGTTCATCATCGTCGATGAATTCTAAAGCTTGCTCCAAGGTCATCACAATTGGTGGTGAAAGTACTTGCGCATCATCCGTACCAGAGGCACGAACGTTGGTTAGTTGCTTACCTTTCAGGGCGTTTACGGTAAGGTCATTATCACGATTGTGAATACCAATCACCATACCTTCATAAACTTCCACACCGTGACCAATCATTAAACGGCCACGTTCTTGCAAGTTAAACAAGGCATTGGTTAATGCTTTACCCGTTGCGTTAGCAATAAGGACACCATTGATACGCTGACCAATTTCACCGCCCTTATGAGGACCGTACTGAAGGAACGTGTGGTAGATCAAACCACTACCAGAGGTTAGAGTCATAAATTCGGTTTGGAAACCAATTAAGCCACGCGATGGCATAATAAAGTCCATACGAATGCGACCTTTACCATCTGGTGCCATATCGGTTAATTCGGCTTTGCGAATCCCCATTTTTTCCATGATCGAACCTTGATGCTCTTCTTCGACATCAACGGTTACCGTTTCATACGGTTCCTGAACTTCGCCGTCTTTCTCAATCATGATAACTTCAGGACGAGATACTGCTAATTCATAACCTTCACGACGCATGTTTTCAATCAAGATACCTAGGTGTAACTCACCACGGCCTGATACACGGAATTTGTCCGGATCATCAGTTTCTTCAACACGAAGTGCAACGTTATGAACCAATTCTTTTTGCAAACGATCAAGGATATTACGTGATGTGACGTATTTACCTTCCTGACCAGAAAATGGTGATGTGTTTACCTGGAATGTCATGGTCACCGTTGGTTCATCAACACTTAGCGGTGGTAATGGCTCAACTTCGGTAGGACAACAAATCGTATCGGAAATTTTCAGTTCGCCTAAACCTGTGATCGCAATAATGTCACCGGCTTTCGCAGATTCCGCTTCATAACGCTCCAGACCAAGATAGCCAAGAACCGTACCGACTTTGCCGTTGTGGATTTTGCCCGCGGCTGTGTTTATCGTTACTTGCTGACCAGGCTTAACCGTACCACGGGTAACACGACCAACACCGATAACGCCAACATAAGAGTTGTAGTCGAGTTGCGAGATTTGCATTTGGAACGGGCCGTCGATGTCTGCATCTGGTGCAGGTACTTCGTCAATAATCGTTTCAAATAATGGTGTCATGTCTTCGCCTTCAACACCTTCTTCATGAGCTGCCCAACCATTAATAGCTGAAGCATAAACCACTTTAAAGTCCAACTGTTCGTCAGTCGCACCTAAGTTATCGAATAAATCAAAGACTTGATCCATAACCCAGTCAGGACGAGCACCCGGCTTATCAATTTTATTGATAACAACGATAGGCTTTAACCCTTGCGCGAACGCTTTTTGGGTTACGAAGCGTGTTTGCGGCATCGGGCCTTCTTGAGCATCGACGATTAGCAATACCGAATCAACCATCGACATAACACGCTCTACTTCACCACCGAAATCGGCGTGACCTGGAGTATCGACGATATTTACACGGTAGTCGTTCCAGTTAATCGCGGTATTTTTCGCAAGGATAGTAATACCACGTTCTTTTTCGATGTCATTAGAGTCCATCACACGATCATCAAGATCAGCACGAGAATCTAAAGTTCCGGATTGTTGTAGCAGTTTGTCAACCAAAGTAGTTTTACCATGGTCAACGTGCGCGATGATCGCAATATTGCGTAATTTGTCTAACACTGTGTTCGCCCTTACCTATATTTGGGCGCGTTTCGCCCTTAACTTTGGGCGCGTATTGTACAGCACTGCTGTCGACAAAGAAAATTTAAATTGTACGGGAGCAAAATCACATTATGAACGTCGCGATAGTGAAATGAAATATTCGTTATTGCGACGAATTTAGATGCGAACAAATTGTCAACGCGAGGAAATAATTCTGTGAAAATTCACTGTAATGGTACAATAGCCGAATACTCGCTAAAAATTTCAGGGCAACCTGATATTT
Source organism: Thalassotalea litorea (assembly GCF_005843925.1). Taxonomy (GTDB): domain Bacteria; phylum Pseudomonadota; class Gammaproteobacteria; order Enterobacterales; family Alteromonadaceae; genus Thalassotalea_A; species Thalassotalea_A litorea_A. The sequence goes on along the minus strand of NZ_VCBC01000003.1, from coordinate 25,660 downwards.
ACGCACTATAATGATCCGCAGCAGCACCAAGGTGGTGCAAACCGGACAAGCATAAAATGCCGATGCCTTGATAAAACAGTGGTTATAAAGTTGGCACGATTATCGCTTGGGCTATGCATAGCAAATGTTAGTACATTTATATTTTAACCTGCAGAATAATTTCGGAGACGTACATGTCACAAGCAGTTTTAAATTTGATTAAAGAAAGCGACGTTAAGTTCGTTGATTTGCGCTTCACTGATTCCAAAGGTAAAGAGCAGCACGTTTCACTTCCTCATCATCAAGTCGATGCAGACTTCTTTGAAGATGGCAAAATGTTCGATGGTTCTTCAATCTCTGGTTGGAAAGGCATCAATGAATCTGACATGGTTCTAATGCCAGACGCGGAAACAGCCGTACTTGACCCGTTTACAGAAGAAACAACTTTAAACATCCGTTGTGACATTGTTGAGCCTACAACGATGCAAGGTTATGAGCGTGACCCACGTTCAGTTGCTAAGCGTGCCGAAGAATATATGCGTAGCACTGGTATCGCAGATACTGTTTTATTTGGTCCAGAGCCAGAGTTTTTCTTATTCGATGACGTTAAGTTCCACACAGATATGAGTGGTTCTATGTATAAGATTGATGACAAAGAAGCAATCTGGAACTCAGCAACTACCTATGAAGACGGTAACACAGGTCATCGTCCTAACGTTAAAGGTGGTTACTTCCCAGTAGCACCAGTTGATTCATCTCAGGATCTTCGTTCAGCAATGTGTCTGGTAATGGAAGAGATGGGCCTTGTTGTTGAAGCACATCACCATGAAGTAGCGACTGCGGGTCAAAATGAAATCGCAACGCGTTTCAACACTATGGTTAACAAAGCCGACGAAATCCAAATCTACAAGTATGTTGTACACAACGTTGCACACGCTTACGGTAAAACAGCTACTTTCATGCCAAAACCAGTCGTTGGCGATAACGGTACCGGCATGCACTGTCACCAGTCTTTAGCAAAAGACGGTGTTAACCTGTTCTCTGGTGATCAGTATGGCGGACTTTCTGAAACTGCTCTTTACTACATCGGCGGTATCATCAAGCACGCTAAAGCACTAAACGCTTTCACTAACGCTTCTACTAACTCATACAAGCGTCTAGTTCCTGGTTTCGAAGCACCGGTAATGCTTGCATACTCTGCACGTAACCGTTCTGCTTCAATCCGTATCCCTGTAGTTCCTAGCCCGAAAGCGCGTCGTATCGAAGTACGTTTCCCTGATCCAACAGCGAACCCATACCTTGCTTTCGCAGCAATGCTTATGGCTGGCCTTGACGGTATCAAAAACAAGATCCACCCGGGCGATGCAATGGATAAAGATTTGTATGACCTGCCAGCTGAAGAAGCTGCAGCGATCCCACAAGTTTGTAGTTCTTTAGAAGAAGCGCTTGATTGCCTTGCCGCTGATATGGACTTCCTAACCGCTGGTGGTGTATTCACCACTGACATGATTGAAGCCTATGCTGAACTTAAGCGTGCTGAGATCGAGAAGCTGAACATGACAACTCACCCAGTTGAGTTCGAAATGTACTACAGCGTTTAATCGGTTTTTTACTGATTTAAAAAGCCCGCTTAATGCGGGCTTTTTTCTATCCAAGTAACGTTGGCTGCGCTCAACCTCTTAAGGCAGACCGTTCAATTGTCAAAGCAACGCCTTGTTGTAGAGTCATGAATTAGCCTCAACCCCGATAATTTGTTAAATTGGTGTTTCCCTTGTTATTAATACATAATTATTAACAATCAGAGATCGCAGAAACCTGAGGGTATTTGCAAAATATTTTAGGCACCAAGCCAACGGAATACTGACCTATGTTACGGAAATGGACTACCACAGTTTTAATACTCTTATCCTTACTATCCGCGGCGGCTTTGCATGCGCAATCCAAAATATATGCGTGGAAGGACGAGCAAGGCAATGTGGTTTTTTCTGATACGGCTAAACCCGGTGCTGAATTAATCGAAGTCGATGATCAACAAACGATTATCAGTTCCGTGGATACATCGATTTTGGATATCACTCCAAGAGCGAAAGTCGAAGAGTTTAATGTATCAATTAATCAGCCAGAAGATCACGCAACCATTCGCGATAACTCAGGTTCTGTTTATATCTCAGGTCAGGTGTCGCCAGTGTTTAAACGCGGCCTAACCGTACAGTTGATATTTAACGGTGAAAAACATGGTGAACCGCAAACCCGCTCAGTATTTATTCTGAGAAACGTCGATCGTGGCGAACATAAAATAAAATTAGAGCTAATCAACAATCAAGGCAAGGTTATTGCATCGTCTAAGGAAAGGACGATTTATTTGCACCGAGCCAGGGTCAACTAAGCTATACCTCACGAAATTCGTGCAATTTAAATCGCTATTACGTACACTGAAATCTGTACCGCACCACATTGGTGCAAACGGAGAAGCGATTGCACAGTTCAACCCAATTAAAAGAAATTCGTCAATATTATCAACAACAACTCGTGTCACAATTAGGCACAGCTGTTGTGGTATTGAATGATCGTCTGGAAGTCAAATATCTAAACCCGTCTGCGGAAGCAACATTCAATAAAAGCCTAAATCGACTGTTAGATGCGCCATTTGTCGAATGCTTTGTTCATTGTTCATTAGATGTGGAACGTTTAGCTCAAGTCGTTCGCACCGGTCAGGACTTTACCGATTCAGATGTGATTCTTGAATTGATCGATGGTTCCCGTATCTCCCTGGAAGTTTCTGTGTCGGTGATTCGTATCGACGGTAAAACTCGTGTGCTACTTGAGTGCAAACAAATTGATAAACAAAAACAGATCAATACGGAAATGTTCCAGGAGCAACAATGGCAAGCGGCCCGTGATTTGATTCGTGGGCTGGCCCATGAAATTAAAAACCCGCTTGGCGGTTTGCGTGGGGCGGCACAATTGCTCGATCGCGAGTTATCCACGGAGCAAAAAGAATATACATCCCTCATTATTGAGCAGGCCGATCGCTTAACCAACCTTGTTGACCGCCTGCTCGGGCCTAACCAGTTGCCTAAGCTTGCGCCGATGAATATTCATCAAGTATTGGAAACCGTTTACCAGTTAAAAAAGTATGATAATGCCAAAGGCGTTCGTTTTATTCGAGATTATGACCCGTCGATTCCGGAAATCGATGTCGATCCCGAGAAGCTTCAGCAAACCTTGCTAAATATCGTCGGCAATGCCTTACAAGTACTCGATGAAGATGGCCAAATCGTATTGAAAACCAGGATCGCGACCAATCAAACAATCAACGGTGAAAAAGTAAAACTGGCGATTAAGATTTCCATTATCGATAACGGCCCGGGTATCCCCGCCTCATTACAGGACAAAATTTTCTATCCCATGGTATCAGGCCGAGCCAGCGGCACTGGCCTTGGGCTTTCCATCGCACAAACACTGGTACATCAACACCATGGCAAGCTCGCATGCCACAGTTACCCCGGACGTACCGAATTTTCGATTATATTGCCTTTACCAAAGAGACCGAATCAATGAATGCAGAACAAGTATGGATAGTCGATGATGACAACTCAATTCGTTGGGTTTTAGAAAAAGCACTCAAAGGTGCAAATATATCTGCTGCGACATTCAGTAATGCCATGGATGTCTTAACGGCATTGGAAATCAGTCAACCACAAGTGATTATTTCTGATATTCGCATGCCACAAATGGATGGTATGACCTTGCTAAGCCGGATTAATGAGAATGCACCGGACATTCCGGTTATCATTATGACCGCCCACTCAGACCTAGATAGTGCCGTTAATGCGTATCAGGGTGGCGCTTTTGAGTATCTGCCAAAACCATTTGATATCGATGAAGCTCAGGCGCTGATCAAACGGGCATTAACCCATTCACAGGAGCAATCTGCGAAAAAGGCAAAAAGTTCGCAAAGAGGCACCGACGTCGGCATCATCGGCGAAGCGCCAGCAATGCAGGAAGTCTTTCGTGCCATCGGGCGGTTGTCTCGTTCAAGCATAAGTGTTTTGATCAATGGTGAATCTGGTACCGGTAAAGAGTTAGTCGCCAATGCACTACATCGTCATAGTCCCCGAAAAGACGCGCCTTTTATTCCTCTGAATATGGCAGCGATTCCAAAAGATCTTATTGAGTCGGAATTATTCGGCCATGAAAAAGGTGCATTTACCGGCGCCAATTCAGTGCGTCAGGGACGCTTCGAGCAAGCCCATGGCGGCACCCTGTTTCTTGACGAAATTGGCGATATGCCTTTAGAAATACAAACTCGACTATTGCGAGTTCTGGCAGATGGACAATTTTATCGGGTTGGTGGTCACAGCCCGATCCAGGTGGATGTTCGAATTATTGCCGCAACGCATCAACACCTTGAGGAATTGGTGCATAGTGGCGATTTCCGAGAAGATTTATTCCATCGTTTAAATGTCATTCGCATTCAGTTACCGAGCTTGAAAGAGCGCAAGGAAGACATTGAACAACTGGCTTTGAATTTCCTTTCTAAAGCCGCCGATGAACTGGGAGTAGAGTGTAAAAGCATTGACTCTCAAGCGCTGAAGTTTATGCAGACCTGCGACTGGCCGGGTAATGTCCGACAACTGGAGAATATCTGTCGATATTTAACCGTGATGGCTTCAGGCAAAGAGATTTTACTCAGCGATTTACCGGAAGAGCTTACCACTGTCACCAGCTCCAGCGGTAATAATGCCAGCAACTGGCAAAGCCAGCTTTCACTTTGGATGGATGATCAGCTTAAGAAAGGGAGTATGGATATTCTTTCAGAAGCGTTACCTGAGTTTGAGCGTATCTGCCTGGACAGAGCCTTGCATTTTACCCACGGGCACAAACAGGAAGCTGCGAAAAAACTGGGCTGGGGAAGAAATACGTTAACAAGAAAACTGAAAGATTTACAATAACGCTAATTGCGCTTTGCGGTGAGTTTATTGTGGTTTTTAGCTCTGAGCATCGAGAACTTATTGCGATATGAAAAAATAAGTTCTCAGCTTGCAAAGGTGATGGAATTTGCAGAGGGAAGTTCGATTAAGAGTCACAGCTTTGAGACTGGCAACTACGGCAACTATTACACAGTTTTAAATTCACCAGATGAGCCGCCACTAACAAGGCTGCACCAATAATTACCATCATCGGTTGCAACGCCTCATCGACGCTATGTTTGTGCCAATAAATAAATCCGCCGAGAAACAGTAGATAAAACGGATAGATTTTTTTGTGGTAACGCTTAAAGCCAGAGAAAAGCGCAATGGAGCCTAGCAGCAAGGTTGCAAATAAAAACCAATGTTCCGCTTCATGATCACCAATAAACCCGAGGCCTAAAAGCGACAGGGAAGGTAACAAGACGGGTAATAATATGCAATGCAACGCGCACAATGACGTTGCTGTAATGCCTAAACGATCAAGCATGTAACTCTCAGTCTGCCCCAATAATAAGCAATAACCCGGTAATTGGGTATCTGCGACCTTGGAAAGGTTAATTGTTAAACAGTGATAATATCACAAAAGTGATAGTATCACACATTTAAATTGTAAACGGCGTTATCGCGAAGCCTTAAAATTCAGGGTTAGCATCGATGTAAATCAAAGCTCAGGACATCTTTAATCTCGGTTTTATTCAATTTCAGCATTAACAAGCGATCAATCCCTAATGCAACTCCAGAACAATCAGCCAAGCCATGCTCCAGTGCCGCTAATAAACGCTCATCCAAGGGTTTTTCCGGCAGATTCCGTGCCTTACGTTGACGGTTATCTTGTTCGAACCTGAGTCTTTGTTCTGACGCATTAGTCAATTCATCAAAACCATTCGCCAGCTCCATATTGCGATAATATAACTCGAATCTGCAAGCGACTCGCTTGTCTGCTGGCGCCAGTTTGGCAAGCGCCGCCTGAGAGGCAGGGAAATGATAAATAAAACAAGGCCGCTCTTGTCCTATCGATGGCTCGATAAAGGTGGCGAACATAAACTGCAATAAGGTATCAATATCTTCTTCTTTTTCGAGCCAGTCCGACATTTGCTGATGCTTGCTAATCACTTGCTTTAATTGCTCGCTCGATGCGGTAAGTGGATCAATGCCCAAGATATCGATAAATATTTGTTGATAAGAAATGAGCTGGGCCGATTCCGTGCCCAGTAAACAACACACCAGTTCATCTATTTCATCGATTAACTGTAAATAACTAAAACCGGGGCGATACCATTCGAGCATTGTGAATTCGGGGTTGTGATAGCGCCCCTGTTCTTCATTGCGAAAAGCTTTGCAGATTTGAAATATCGCGCCGCTGCCTGCAGCAAGCAGACGTTTCATCGCAAATTCCGGCGATGTTTGTAAATATAAGGCTTGTGCTTGATTGTCATCACTCACCGTCGCCGCCAGCTTGGTCGTAAAGCTTTGTAAATGAATATCGGTGACCGTTGCCTGACTCAGCGCCGGTGTTTCCACTTCCAGTACCTTACGTTCCGCAAAAAATCGACGGATTTGAGCAATAAAGTCCGCCCTTACCTTTAACGTTTCAATCGTTGCTGAAGGTTGCCACATAATACACTCGCTCTTGCCAGACTTCTCGGAATGCGCTTGATAAGCACTTATAAAACAATACGTAACAAATAATACATATCAAACAATACCTATCAAACAATACGCAACAAACAATAAAGGGAGCTTTCGCTCCCTTTTTTACAAATCATCTGATTGTTAGCTTGATTATTTACCCGCGCGAGAAACGTATTCACCGCTACGAGTATCCACTTTGACGACTTCGCCAATTTGAATAAATAAAGGAACACGCACTACCGCACCTGTTACTAGAGTTGCAGGTTTGCCACCCGTTCCTGCGGTGTCCCCTTTAAGGCCGGGGTCCGTTTCAGTCACTTCCAGTTCAACAAAGTTAGGTGGTGTGACTGTGATTGGAGTACCATTCCACAGAGTTAAGACACACATATCACCATCTTTTAGCCACTTTTCATTGTCACCAACGGCTTTTGCATCCGCTGCTAGTTGCTCAAAGGTGTCATTATTCATAAAATGCCAGAATTCACCGTCATTGTATAAATACGCCAAATCTGTTTCCATGACGTCGGCGCCTTCAACTGACTCTCCGGATTTAAAGGTTTTTTCCAAAACTTTACCGGAGATTAGTTTACGAATTTTAACTCGGTTAAAAGCCTGACCTTTACCCGGTTTTACTAATTCGTTTTCTAGGATGTTGCACGGCTCGCCATCAATCATTAGCTTCAGACCGGCTTTAAATTCATTTGTACTAAAGTTAGCCATAGGGTTCTCTTGTAAACGGTGCTTTTAAACGATTCACTTAACGTTATACAAATAACGTAGCATAACGTGAACGCTAAGCAGAGATTATTAATGCCGCAAATAATACACTTAAATGACGATCATTTACACGCCTGTTGGCAAAAAGAATTGGCCAATGTGGTCACCGATGCCAGAGTACTTTTGCAAATGCTGCAAATCGACGAAAAGACTCAGGAAAAGCACTTTTGTGCACGCCGGCTTTTCCCGCTTCGGGTACCTCGTCCATTTATCCAGCGCATGGAAAAAGGCAATGTTAATGATCCATTGCTCAAACAGGTGATGGTCCAGGATCTGGAATTTGAGCATGTGTCCGGATACAGCACCGACCCTTTGGAAGAGCACGATACCGTTGCAGAAGGTTTACTGCATAAATATCAAAACCGAGTATTAATGATTGTAAAATCCGGTTGTGCGGTAAATTGCCGATATTGTTTTCGCCGTCATTTCCCTTATGAGGACAACAGCCCTAACAAGCTACGCTGGCAGCAAGCTCTGGATTACATCGCAACCCATCCCCAGATCAATGAAGTGATTTTCAGCGGCGGCGATCCCCTGATGGCATCCGATGAACATCTGAGCTGGTTAGTCACTCAATTAGAAAAGATAGCGCATGTTAAACGTTTGCGAATTCATAGCCGCTTACCTGTAGTCATTCCGCAACGGATCACGCCTGAGTTAGTCAATTTGCTTAAAGCGTCACGCCTCAAAGCGGTAATGGTATTTCACATTAATCATCCCAATGAAATTGACGATGAATTTACTCGCTCGATAGAGCCGCTCAGGAAAGCCTTTATTCCTCTGTTTAATCAAAGTGTATTATTAAAGGGAATTAACGATAGTGCTCAAGTGTTGTGCCAGTTAAGCGAGGCATTGTTTGATATTGGTATTCAACCGTATTATCTGCATTTATTTGACGCCGTACAAGGCGCTGCGCATTTTGATGTGGGTGATGACGAAGCAAAAAGGATTGCTCAGAAAATGATGGCTCAGCTACCTGGTTTCTTAATGCCAAAACTGGTGAGAGAAATCGCCGGTGAAGCTAACAAGACACTAATACCAATTACGAAAGTAGATTGATCATTTCGCGAATATTTAAATCGATTGATTAAACCCGGCAGGTAGCCAAAATTTTAATGCCAGACCAAGCGATAAAAACAATTCATATTCGCCCACAATGCCCGACAGACATTTCTCTTGCGTTGCCCTGCATGGACGTAGGGTAAGATGACAATGCAAGAGTATATTGTCTTTGTTGTTCTTTACAATGCAATCACCATTCCTAAAAATAACAACGCCTTGTATAAATGCCTCGACTGGCATTCTGAATTGCTCGCAACCCTATCGTAATTGGTAATAATCTGGCATAATCCACGGCAAATTTAAGCAAGTGAAATGCAAATCATGGCCGATCCCGTTGAACAACAACTTATCGACAATATCTCACAATTACTCAAGCGTTCAATCGTCGCTGACAGTGCTTTGCAGCAGCTAAGAAGTGAGGACAAGGCAAAGTTTTCACAGATTTTTAGTGCCGACTCTCCGTTTGATCGTAAAGCAAATACGTTTCAACCCTATATCGAAGAAATCGCCGATGATTTATTGATTTGGCAACAAAGCAAATCTAAGCCATTATTAATCAAGCTGGTTAAAAAAATTGAGCAGCTTTTCAAAGTATTAACGGAATTTGAGAGTCATTACACAAACAAAGGCTAAATGCAGTAGTTAACGCCTGATTTCATTAAAACAGGATTACATCTTGGTACGCTGCAAGTTTTGCTATTTGTTGTTTTTACTTATCGTGTTTCGGGCTCAAGGCCAAGATCTTGAGCCTCGTTCCTATTTAAATATTCCAATTGATCAGACATTTTTTACCGGTATGTATATATACTCGGATGGTGATGTTTATACATCGTCAAGCCTGCCGATTGAAGATTTTCGATTAACAACCACGACTTGGGCAGGACAATTTAGTCGCACTTTTGCGCTCGACGACAAATTGGCAAAATTCGATGCAGTATTTGCTACGTCTTGCGGGGATGGCTCTGCGATTTTCCAAGGGCAGATCACGACACGAAAGTTTTGTGGATTTGCCGATACTAAGTTGAAATTTACTTACAATTTTTTCGGGTCGCCGGCGCTTTCTGCAAAAGATTTCCTCAGTTATCAAAAAACCACGATAATTGGCGCCAGCGTCCAGGTCAACGTGCCTAACGGTCATTACGTAAAAGATGAGTTATTAAATATCGGCTCTAATCGCTGGTACATAAAACCGGAAATCGGTGCGACAATCCCATTGGGCAATTGGGAAGTAGACTTGGCGTTATCGGCGTTTTTCTTTGAGGACAATGATGAACTGCAGGGCACGCAGACGCTGAGTCAGGACAACGTATATAACCTGCAATTTCACCTGGTTTACGATCTTGGTCCGGCCCATTGGTTAGCTCTGGATCTCAATTATTTTGGCGGTGGTGACACATACATCGATGGTCAGCCATCCGGCCTCAAAGAGACCAACGTCCGCGGTGGAATCGCCTATCGTTACTCCCTTAACAGGCACCATAGTATAAAACTGATATTGAATACCGGTATCACCACCCGTTTGGGTAATGATACCAATGCCGCGACCATTGCATGGACTTATCGATTGTAACTATCCTCGCTACGCTTTGGGTTTGATGATTTTATAAAACCAGTCATCAAACAGGTTTTTCTCATAAATATAAGGGTCGTTGCTACGACTGCTGCGAACGCCATTCATAAAATTCATATCTTTGATGTTTTCTTCACCGCTTTTGAGCACATTTTTATCTGCATCCAACAACTCGTATTTAAATTTAAGACGCGGGAAATACAGATCTTCAATCACACGATAATTATTATTACTGGGTCCCACCATGTATTTAACATCGCCAGCTAAATCCACATCGGTAAAGGTTAGTTTCAATAGCTGATCTTCCGGTAATTCAGCAGCGCGCTTTTGAAAATGCTTTTCTAGCTGATTAAATGTTGTTTCACGAAACTTAGCGCGACTTCCATTTGCAGGCCTTACATCGACAAATTTTTCAGGCTCTACCCACTCAGTTTCTGCCGTCCCTGCATTTGAGTAAGTTGAGAAAACAGACAAGCTTAGGGTAGTAATGATTAACGTGATTAATTTTTTCATATTGACTCCGGTAGAATCTCATTTAGCTCAAGTCGTTGTGATATCACTGTCAATTAAGACCGACGATTTACGCAAAAGTTTACGCCATAGCACCTCTTTACGAAACCTTTACAGGAAAAGCCCTTAAGCTGAGTTAAAGCCACTAAATTCTGCGATTAAAAGTTTTGCTGTGCATTATTTGTTTATCAGGTGTCCAATCGCATCATCATTAAGGCCAACTGCGGTTAACAATGACAAGTATCGTCGATCATTTTTAAGCGTTTTCAGCCTGGGATCATTACGGATGAACATCAGGCAGTTAGATTTATTGTCTAGCGCTTTATCAAAATACTGGAACGCTTGTTTTGTGTCCTTGAGTAACAGGTAAACCATAGCGGTTTCATAGGGGCATACATATTGCTCTAACTGTTCGACATCAAGCAGCAATGTTTCCGCTTGCTTGACACGACCTTTGGCCGCATAGGCCTGCGCCAAAATTATTTTGTGATAGGGCTCCCCGTGGCTAAGTTTTACCCCCTGTTCGGCCATACTCAAACTTTTGTCCAAATCACCACGGATATATTCAGCGACCGCTAGCGCCGTATAGGCATGGGGTAACTCGGGATTTAGATTAATTTTCTGATGAGCAAAAGCAACTGCCGCTTCGATATCATCCCCCATCATCAACGCCCAAATCCCCCAATCGGCAATTTCCGGGTTTAAGGGGTCGAGTTTATCCGCCATTGCTAACGCTTGCTTAACGCGATTGGAATCCCCTATTGCCGAATAATAAAGCGCAAATCCCAGTTGGGTATTGGCGATTGTGTTGTCAGCTTGCCAGGACTCATTTAACATTTTCCACGCGTCTTTCCACAACCAGACATGCACATAAGCTAGGCCTAAAGACGATTTGATTTCGGCTGAGTCGGGACTTAATGTCAATACATCGGTTGCCGAAGAAACCACTTTAGGAAACACATCTTTTGGTGGTTCATAGGTCGTCATTAACAAGCGGTAGGCATTGGATTTGGCAAAATAGGCCTGCTCATATTGTGGGTCTAACACAATGGCTCGATTGAAAAGCTGGATTGAATTCAACACCGATTGATGGGTCATCTGCGAGAGTTGAAATTGTCCTTGAGTATAAAGTTTATGGGCTGCGGGAACTTGGGTAGGTGTATGGGCCAGCGCTCGTTTTTCTTCCTTGACCAACAACACCTGCAAAGCGTCAGAAACCGCGGAAGCGATTTCATTTTGGATGGCAAACACACTACTTTGATCTCGATTAACCGAAAAATCGCCATTCCATATAAGGCGCCCGCTTGCAAGGTGTTCAACTTCTGCGGTGATCTGTATGGAGCCATCCATCGCTTCGCTCACCACACCATCGAGAACATAATCGACATCGGGCAATTGACTACGAATATAGTCTCGGTGTTTATTTTTCTTAAATGCAAACGATGACGGAGGGGGTAGTGCTTTTAACGCCGATATTTTCCGCAAATCCTGAATCAATTCACGAGTGAGCTGATCGGCAAACGGCTGCCATTGCCGAGGTTCATGACTTGAAACCGAAAATGGCACAACTAATAGGTAAGGTAAGGTTTCACTGTCCTGCGCCGGTTTGGTGTTCAGTACAGATAAAACGACCGCAACCAAGGCAATTGCAACTAAAAACATCCATGTTGACTTGGTGAATAAATGGCCCATTAGTGATAATGAATGCGATTGTTGAGCTTTCTCAGGTATCGCTACAGGCTCTGTTTTTAGCTCTGGTTTTAGCTCTGGTTTTAGCTCTGATATTAGTGCTGGCGTTGTTTCTGACAGTGTCTCTAAAGGTTTTAGCAAAGAACTGACTGCTGTCTCTTTTTGATCATCTAATTTCTTGGGATCCTCTACGTTGCCAATAAATTGATAACCCCGAGAACGAATGGTTTTGATCACCTGCTGAGTTTCTGCATTATCTCCGAGAAGTTTACGGGCACTGTTAATATGGTTGCTCAAAGTTGTATCGGAAACATCGCGACCGAGCCAAACCTCCTGAAACAACTCTTCCCGGCTAATGATTCGGTCGCGGTTTTTAATCAAGTAGGCAATTAAATCGAATAATTTCGGTTCGACATGAATACGCTTGCCGTCAACTCTTACCTCAAATTTACTGGTGTCGATATCAATATTCGTTAAGCGATATATCACCAAAATTTCCTTAATTAATTACCACGAATAGTGGACAAAGTTGAGCGTGATTGAATTGTTACTCAACCATTAGGCAATGGTTATCTAAGATTATTGTTTAAAATCAATAATCTTTCATGCTTAACGTTACCTGATAATGACATAAACGCAATAGGAACAATTTATGCCTACCCCGCTGGAAGTGCTACTTGATCCGATCTCTCTTGGCTTAATTTTGATTTATTTCGGTCTTATCCTATTACAAACCCTATTTCCCGCTCAAAACTTAAAACCAATAAAAGGCTGGATACCGAAAACTCTGGGATTCTTCCTACTGTATTTCTATCTATCAAGCTACTTACCATTGGTTTGGGATCAATATCTTGGTCAATACCAATTGCTCGATTTATCCGAACTGTCGATATATCTCAGTACGTTTTTCGCGGTGTTTGTGTTTGAATTTTTGGTGTACGTTTGGCATCGCTGTCTACACAAGAACACTTGGTTATGGCGCGGTTGTCATCAGATGCATCATAGTGCCGAGCGCTTGGATGTCTTCGGAGCATTTTATTTTAGCCCGTTAGATATTATTGGCTTTACGTTTGTCGGCAGCTTTAGCTTAAATGTGATTGTGGGAATTTCTCCTGAGGCAACGTCGTACTTTTTATACATCACCATGTTTTTACAAACATTTACCCATACCAATATTCACACGCCACAATGGCTGGGCTATCTCATCCAACGCCCGGAAAGCCATTCTGTGCATCATCAAAAAGGCGTGCATCATTACAATTATTCTGAATTACCGATTTTTGACATGCTATTTGGCACATTTAAAAACCCAAAAAACTATGCTGACGAAATTGGCTTTTATAACGGCTCGTCATTAAAGACCAAAGAAATATTGATGTTTAAAGATGTGGCACGGCAGAAATAGTCAGCCCTAGACAGGAATGAAGCACCGCACTGCAACTAAGCCAGCTACGTACAGGGAATGGAAATTGAAAAAAATAATAAAAAAGGCGAAAAAAAAGAGCGATGCTAAAGCATCGCTCTTTTAGGTATATAAGGTTTTAATGGCTTATAAACGTATTGATAATCCGGTGCGGATTATGGGGGGATGGCGGCTCAGTTAGGGTCGAGGTGTGGCCTCAGATTTTTCTAACTAAATAAATGGTCAATACATATACTATTAAGCTACCCACTACCTGCAGCTATCTTGTCACCGCAGGTAGTCTTTAAATTCAAATGGCATTACCTTAATCTGTTTGAATTATTGGTGAAGCGTCTTCTGCGTTTTGATTGGTTTTTGTTAGAAAGCTTATGGATTCAATTAATTCGCTTGTTATCTTTTGATTTCGTACGAATGTAAAACGTCCTTTTTCTGCTTCTATTAGTGCATTAACTACGCCAACACCTATACCTACGCCAGCAGCTCCTCCTGGAGTTATTGAATGTTCAGTAAAGGTAGATGTTGATACTTTTTGTGATTCAATAGTAGTTGGTTCAGAGTTACCCCAGGCCTCATTAGTTCCAATAACGGTATATACCTTCAATGATTTTTTATTATTTGGTACGTAAACTCCGCAGTCTGCCGTACCTAAAACTTTCCCTTTTAAAGATTCGGTCAATACCCAACTCGTTTCGATGACCTTTGTTATTATGCAGCTAGGACTCCCACCGTAATATACCCCTTTTGAATCAAGGCCAGCAGGTTCGTAAATACCTGATTTAATCGTATATTCATACTTAACTCCGGTAGCGTACTCAGCCATGAAGATATAATCTTTTTCTAACTTGATAGAAGATAGATTATCTTCTGGAGTAACTGTTCTCGGATTCATACCAGAACATCCAACCGCAAGCGATAGCAAAGCTGGCAAAATTAAAAATCTTAAATTCAAACACATAACTTCCCTTACATTATTCTTATTACTATGCAGACACCGATCTAGCATCCTCAGAAAAGCAATCAAGATTGCTCGCATAAGGTTGTCAGATAATTTCAAAGCTCGCAATTCATTTATCGGGTTTAGGTAAAGCTTAAAGCTGAATTCTAGTAATATCGGTTCGTGTACCCGCAGTTAAAGCCAAGTGGCTACAAGGGAAGTAGAGACGGTCGATAGTAGTCCTTTGCTGTTTGGGTTCAACCAGAGCAAAGTAGGACTCTGCCCGCTTATCTAGTGATTACGCTTGAGTAAGCTTCATCGGTTGAATTGTTGTTTGCGCTATATGCAGATATAAAAAAAGGGACGTATCGTAGACTGTCTATTAAACTGTCTAGAATATTGTCCCTTCCACTGTCTAGGTGGGTTTGTAAGCGGTTGATTTACAAGAACTTAAAAAGTACTTATAGTTTACATCATACCGCCCATTCCACCCATACCACCCATGCCGCCCATATCCGGCATTGGCGCAGCTGGTGCATCTTCCTTAACTTCAGTAACCATAGCTTCGGTAGTTAGCATTAGGCCAGCAACAGATGCAGCGAACTGCAATGCACTACGCGTTACTTTAGTCGGATCAAGGATACCCATCTCCAACATATCGCCGTAAGTGCTGTTACCCGCATTGTAACCATAGTTACCTTCGCCATTACGTACTTCATTAAGCACGACTGAGGCTTCGTCACCACAGTTCGATACGATTTGACGAAGTGGTGCTTCCATTGCGCGAAGCGCAACATTAATACCGTGAGTTTGGTCTTCATTTGCACCTTCAAGGGCTTTAAGCTTGTCAGCTACGCGAACTAGCGCTGTACCACCACCGGCTACAACACCTTCTTCAACGGCAGCGCGAGTTGCATGCAATGCATCTTCAACACGAGCTTTCTTTTCTTTCATTTCAACTTCCGTGGCTGCACCAACCTTGATTACCGCGACACCGCCAGCAAGTTTCGCTAATCGCTCCTGAAGTTTTTCTTTGTCATAGTCCGAAGTAGACTCTTCAATTTGACCACGAATTTGCGCAACACGCGCCTGGATTTCAGCTTCATCACCGATACCATCGATAATGGTGGTGTTATCTTTAGAGATAACGACACGCTTGGCTTGACCCAAATCTTCCAAAGATGCTTTCTCTAACTCCATACCAATTTCTTCAGAAATTACGGTACCTGCGGTTAGCGTGGCAATGTCTTGCAACATTGCTTTACGACGATCACCAAAACCAGGGGCTTTCACTGCTGCAACTTTTACGATACCACGCATGTTGTTCACAACTAGGGTGGCCAATGCTTCGCCTTCAACATCTTCGGCGATGATAAGAAGCGGCTTGCCTGCTTTTGCGACGGCTTCAAGCGTAGTAAGAAGTTCGCGGATATTAGAAACTTTCTTGTCCACTAAAAGAATGAATGGGCTATCTAGTTCAACTGCACCACTTTCTTGATTATTGATGAAGTACGGAGACAAATAACCGCGGTCGAACTGCATACCTTCAACAACGTCCAACTCATCGGTAAGTGCTTGCCCTTCTTCTACGGTGATAACACCTTCAGTGCCAACTTTTTCCATTGCCGTTGCAATGATTTGACCAACCGTTGTATCCGAGTTTGCAGAGATAGTACCAACCTGTTCGATGGCTTTATTGTCTGCACATTTTTGTGACAAACCTTTTAGCTCTTCAACCGCTGCGATTACCGCTTGGTCAATACCGCGCTTAAGATCCATCGGGTTCATACCGGCCGCAATCGATTTCAAACCTTCGGTGACAATTGATTGTGCCAGAACGGTTGCCGTTGTCGTACCGTCACCGGCTTCGTCATTGGCTTTAGAGGCAACTTCTTTCACCATTTGTGCGCCCATGTTTTCAAACTTATCTGCAAGTTCGATTTCTTTGGCAACACTAACGCCATCTTTAGTGATTGTTGGACCACCAAAGCTTTTATCTAAAACCACGTTACGGCCTTTCGGACCAAGAGTAACTTTTACCGCGTCAGCAAGAATGTTGACACCGTTTAACATTTTTACGCGAGCATCATTTCCGAATAATACTTCTTTAGCTGCCATGATAGATTCCTTTAATTATTTGTTTGACCCGGCTGTTTTGACAATTGATCAATACATTTTCTTTTTACATCGGGTACTTACGATTATGTTTAGTCAGAGAAAGCGTGAACTCAACGATTATTCAACAACCGCCAGAATATCGCTTTCACTTAAAATCAATACGTCTTCACCGTCTAACTTTTCAGTTTTTACACCATAGCCTTCGCTGAAGATAACGTTATCGCCAACTTTTACATCCAGGGCACGAACTTCACCGTTTTCTAAAATACGGCCATTGCCAACAGCAATAACTTCACCGCGAGTAGATTTTTCAGCGGCACTACCTGTTAATACGATGCCACCAGCTGATTTTGATTCTACTTCCTGACGTTTGATGATCACACGGTCATGTAGAGGACGAATGCTCATTAATCTCTCCTGATTTGGTTTTTAATAAATAACAACAATATAAGTTTATGTATTTCAAATGGGGGTTAAAAAGTGACTCTCAAGTGAAAAACAAAAAAAATTCAAAAAAAGTTTTGTTCACTAATCTTTGCGTTCAAACTCACCTTCCAATGTCGAAGACTGATTTGAATTAAGATCTTTGGGCTGAGTATATGGGTCGGCATCAAAGTCCTTGGAAGGCTGCTGATAATCACCAAAACCTTGTTGGAAACCAAAGCTCTGCCCTTGCTTGGCAACGATATGGGGCTTTAACTTGTTGACCAGCCATTGACGTGAAACCGGCCACAATAACAGGAGCCCTAACCCATCCGTTAAAAATCCTGGTGTGAGTAAGGTAACGCCAGCAACCAGCAATAACACCGATGCGATGATCTCATCCGATGGCATTTGGCCGTTGGCCATTTTCGCCTGCATTGACTGCATCGTCGACATCCCTTGTTGCTTTACCAGCGTGGCTCCAAGCCATGCAGTAATAATTACCAAACAAATAGTAGGCAAAGCGCCAAGCATGCCGCCCACATTAATCAGCAACATGATTTCTACAACAGGAACCGCGATAAAAAGTAAAAATAACACTCGAAACATAATGACTGGAACAAATTACCGTTAAAGTGAAACATATATGGGGGTTTTCTGGTCTATTTCAACCGAGTTTCTTCTGAGATAAACTATAGCTCTGAAGAAACCAATTTCTAGTGCCCTATGTATCAAATTATTTTGTGTACTTGCCCCGATAAAAACAGCGCATTAACAATCGCGAATGCACTGGTTGATGAACAACTTGCCGCTTGCGTTAATATTCAAGACTCGGTAACTTCTGTTTACCAGTGGCAAGGGGAGCGACAACAAGATCAGGAGGTGATGATGATAATCAAATCAACCCACAGCTTGTTTGCAGCAATAGAAGAAAGGATCACGGCTTTGCATCCTTATGATGTAGCAGAAATTATTGCCCTGGATATCCAGCAAGGTAATGAGGCTTATTTAAACTGGATAGACTCAATGGTGACAAAACAATAATGCGCGCTCTACTTCGTTTATTAATCTTGACTCTCTGTGTTACTGGCACAAGTACGCAAGCTCAGAACTCTCCATTCGATACCTCAATGGATTCGTTATTTTCCAACCAGGATGAATTTCTCCAAGTTGATCAGGCATTTCAGTTTGATTTTAATCAGCAGGGCAACAGTGTTGAGGTCTATTTCAACATTGCCGAAGGGTATTACCTTTACAAGGAAAAGCTGGTATTTAAAAGTGACAGTGCAGAATTTCAACAACCAACCTTGCCACAAGGTCGCGAACACGAAGATGAGTTTTTCGGCGTACAACAGGTATATTATCAAAAGCTCAAATTCGATATCCCCATCGAATCAGCAACGGATAACAGCTCGATTGAATTGACCTACCAAGGGTGTGCGGAAAAAGGCCTGTGTTACCCACCAACAAAAAAAGTAATTTTTCTGAGTGCTGTTGGGTCGGGTAATGGGGTTAATGATAACGCTGATAACGAACAGGGAAACAGCTCCGCAATTCTCGGAGCTATCATCGGCAATAATGTCGACAGCATTAACAACTCGTCGAAAAACGTTTTACCGGATTCAACAGAGCAGGCAGCGGCAAACGGTTCGGACAGCGAACAGTTTGAATTGGCTTCCCTGCTTACGTCGAAAAATTTCGCATTAATTCTGTTAACGTTTTTTGGCTTAGGTATTTTATTGTCATTTACTCCTTGCGTCTTTCCCATGTACCCGATCCTGACCGGTATTATTGTCGGTCAGGGAGACAAACTATCAACAGGAAAAGCATTCTCGCTGTCGATGGCCTATGTACAGGGTATGGCAATTACCTACACCATTCTCGGCGTCGTGGTGGCATTAGCTGGGGCGCAGTTCCAGGCGGCATTTCAACATCCGGCGATTCTAATCGGTCTGAGTATTTTGTTTGTGGTGTTAGCGCTTTCCATGTTTGGCGTATTT
Source organism: Thalassotalea litorea (assembly GCF_005843925.1). GTDB lineage: Bacteria > Pseudomonadota > Gammaproteobacteria > Enterobacterales > Alteromonadaceae > Thalassotalea_A > Thalassotalea_A litorea_A. Next base: position 6,570 of record NZ_VCBC01000003.1, on the reverse strand, counting down.
AATTTATCGATGCCGTCATCCTGGCAACAAAAACTGAATCAGTTAAGCAGTTCACAACGGGGCGGCTCATTAGTCTCAGTCTTTGTCATGGGGGCGATTTCCGGGCTGGTGGCATCGCCATGTACAACCGCGCCTTTAACCGGCATTTTAATTTACATTGCTCAATCCGGCGATATTGTCCTTGGCGCTACCGCTTTGTATGTTCTAAGCATGGGAATGGGTTTACCCCTACTGGTTCTTGGTAGCTCTGGCGGTAAGTTATTACCGAAAGCCGGTAATTGGATGAATGTGATAAAAAGCGTGTTTGGCTTGCTGTTACTTGCCGTACCTATCTTCTTACTTGAGCGCCTGCTTCCTGCAACGGTTGCCAATTTGTTATGGGCGGCGCTGCTGTTAGGTAGTGCGACTTATTTCTATGTAGTTAATAACGACAATCGCAAGTCTCCCGCAACGTTTGGTTACGGCATTCGCTCGTTAATTATCTTTCTAATGCTGTTTTCAGGCGGTCAATTGGCCTATCAAACGTTATTTGATGCACCATTGAAACAAGCCGCCGCGAGCCATAAAGAATTTATTAAAGTGGCAAGCTTGGATGAATTGGATCGCGAAATTGCAAAAGCCAATGCAGGGGGACTAACGGTGATGCTCGATTTATATGCCGATTGGTGCGCTGCCTGCAAAGAGTTTGAGCAAAAAACTTTCCCCAAACCTTCGGTACAACAAGCACTGCACAACACAGTGATGCTGCAGGCGGATCTTACCGATTTGGGTAATCCGGATAGTTTAGCGTTTATGGAAGAATATGACGTCTTCGGCTTACCATCGATTTTATTTTTTGATAAAACCGGACGCGAACTCGATAAAAACCGCGTTACCGGATTTATGAATGCGGACAAATTTTCCACTCATATCAATGAAATTTTCAATTAATCCCTGACCTTCTTTTAAGGGTATTTTGCTACCATTGACCGCAAAGTGCCCTTTTCTTACCTCTCACAACGCCTGTTTATGAGGATTTCCTAGCGGTATGCCAAGCCTGAAAAATTCGCCAAACCCTCGAAATCAAAGGTTAATTTACTGCGAACTTCGGTGATTAGACCAGTATTTTGGTGCTATATTCTTCGAACTCTCTATAATGTGCAGATAATTTCAATTTCTGATGGTTTTTTCATCATTTTTCATGTTGAATAACCATAGATATGAAATGGTTCGTCTAAGGACCTTAAAATTCAGGAAGTTAGAGAATAATGACTACAGAACATAATGTGCTCGTAATCAATGGACCCAACTTAAATCGTTTGGGTCTTCGTCAACCCGAAATTTATGGCCATCAAACGTTGACAGATATCATTGATTCTCTATCGGAAAAAGCTAAAGACCTGAATGTTGCACTGGATCATTTTCAATCAAATGCAGAACACGAATTGATTGAACGTATCCATCAAGCTTATCAAAAAACCGATTGTATTATTATCAATCCAGCAGCGTTTACCCACACTAGTGTGGCATTAAGAGACGCTTTACTGAGTATTGATGTTCCGTTTTTTGAAGTGCACTTGTCCAATATTCACAGTCGCGAACCATTTAGACATCATTCCTACCTTTCGGATATTGCCGAAGGGGTAATTTGTGGATGTGGCCCCCAAGGATACGCCATGGCGCTAGACGCCGCCGCACAATTGTTAGCACAGAATAAATAAAGAGATATAAGGTACTGTTATGGATATTCGTAAAATTAAGAAATTGATCGAACTCGTAGAAGAGTCAGGCATCAGCGAGCTAGAAATTGCTGAAGGTGAAGAGTCGGTACGCATTAGTCGTGCGAGCACAGTAGCAGCTCCGCAAACATACGTTGCTGCACCTGCACCAGTTGCTGCGCCAGTTGCTGCGCCAGCGGCTGAATCAGCACCAGCAAGCGCGGAACTAAGCGGTCACGTGGTTCGCTCTCCGATGGTCGGTACATTCTATGCTGCGCCATCTCCGGATGCGCCAGATTTTGCAGAAGTTGGTCAGCATGTAAATGCCGGTGATACTCTGTGTATCGTTGAAGCCATGAAAATGATGAACCAAATTGAAGCGGACAAGTCTGGTGTAATCAAACAGATCTTGGCGCAAAACGAAGATACAATCGAATTTGACCAACCACTATTCGTAATTGAATAAGTTCTCAAAGGAAGGCTGATTCCATGTTGAAAAAAGTAGTGATCGCCAACCGAGGCGAAATAGCTCTGCGTATATTGCGAGCTTGTAAAGAACTGGGTATCGAAACCGTTGCCGTGCATTCCACTGCCGATAAAAACCTGAAGCACGTTTTATTGGCTGATGAAACCATTTGTATTGGTAAACCCGCAGCGACCGACAGTTATTTAAATATTCCACGCATTATTACCGCAGCAGAAGTGACCAATGCCGATGGTATCCATCCTGGTTATGGGTTTCTGGCGGAAAATGCCGATTTTGCTGAGCAAGTAGAAGACTCTGGTTTTGCCTTTATTGGACCATTAGCAGATAGCATCCGCTTGATGGGGGATAAAGTTTCCGCAATTCATGCAATGAAAGATGCTGGTGTTCCATGTGTACCAGGTTCTGATGGTCCGCTAACCGAAGACGACGAGTTAAACCTGGCTCATGGTCGTCGCATTGGTTACCCAGTAATCATCAAAGCCTCAGGTGGCGGTGGCGGACGCGGTATGCGTGTTGTCCGTGAAGAATCAGATCTGCTTGAATCGATTCAACTTACCAAAGCTGAAGCTCGCGCCGCATTTAACAATGATGTTGTTTACATGGAAAAATTCCTTGAAAACCCACGTCACGTTGAAATTCAGATACTGGCCGATGGTCAAGGCAGCGCTATCCACTTAGGCGAGCGTGACTGTTCAATGCAACGTCGCCATCAAAAGGTGGTAGAAGAAGCACCTGCACCGGGCATCAGTGAAGAATTGCGTGCTGAAATTGGCGCCCGTTGTTGTAATGCCTGTATTGAAATCAACTATCGCGGTGCCGGTACGTTTGAATTTTTGTACGAAAATGGTGAATTCTACTTTATCGAGATGAATACTCGCATCCAGGTAGAGCATCCGGTTACGGAAATGATCACCGGTGTTGACTTGATCAAAGAACAACTGCGCATTGCCAGTGGTCAAAAACTCAGCATTAAGCAAGAAGACATCAAGGTTCATGGACATGCGATTGAATGTCGTATCAATGCCGAAGATCCTCGTTCCTTTATCCCGTCACCGGGTAAAGTTACGCGATTCCACCCTCCGGGTGGGTTAGGGGTTCGTTGGGATTCTCACGTCTATACGGATTATTCTGTGCCACCACATTATGACTCCATGATCGGTAAATTGATCACTTACGGTGAAACCCGGGAAGTGGCCATTGCACGAATGAAAAATGCGTTAAATGAAATCGTTATTGACGGCATTAAAACCAATATCACCTTGCAAGAAGACATTATGAATGATGTTGGGTTTGCCCGCGGTGGCGCCAATATTCATTATCTTGAGAAAAAGCTTGCTGACATAAAGTAAGTTGCTTTTAAGTAACAAGCCGATATTGTAAAAACCCTGCTTGCAGGGTTTTTTTATACCCGAAAAAGCCATATAACTTGACGTTATGGTAGAATTCGCACAAATAATCAACCCTGTAACTTCTATGACGCAAAATACTGAAAATTTACAAGATAAACCACAACCGCCGGGTGACGGTGAATGCTGCGAAAGTGGCGTTTGCGATCCTTGTGTGTGGGATTTTTATTATAAAAAATTACAGCAGTGGCGTATTCAGCAAAGTGAACGTCAAGCAACAGAATCAAGTTAGCTCCTTTTGAGACTCAAGATGATGAATATATTTCGCGTAATTGAAATTTACTTCTCTTGCTGAGGTCTTACTCACCTTGTTTATTACATCTCAACTAAGGTGCTTTATGGCTGCGCCGTTTAGCCAGTGCACCCCAGTCCACCCACAGACAATAAAGCGTGCATAGTTTCGCTTTCAATAAAATAAGATCTCCAACCTGTTAATTTAAAAACAATTACTATACTAGAGTATGACGAACTATTTGTTCCGCATAGTTGTGGCATGGAGCACCAAACAAAATACCCTATCGAAGGAATAAACTTTGATGGGAAGAACATTCAATTGATGTGAACCGCAACTTTAGGAACAATAATGAAACCGATTACTCGCTCAATCGTCGAAAAATTGTTAACCGCTTCGATTTTAATCATTGCACTGTCGACTCAATCCGCTTTCGCGACACTCGTATCCTTAGATTTTGATGGCAATGATTGTTCAGGAGTTTTCAACCCCAACAGTTCGAACTTTGAAGAAAGCTACTTTCTGCGATCAGGTGTTTCCGTTGAGCAAAGAGGATTTGATGATTGCTGGATCTTTGCTGAAGATCTCCCTGAAGAGCTTATTTCTCCCGTAATAGGAAAATTCGAACCGCCATTTTCTGAACTAGATGACAGTTCGAATATGTTTCCCAGTATTGACGGCGACGAATGGACAATTGATGGCAACATGACCGGTAATTGGAATTACAACCCCGGAGAAGACGACCCAAGCATCCGCTTTTGGGTAGCGAAAGCCGGCAATGGTTTTACCCTTTACTGGGAAGTGTCACCGGAAGATTTTGAAGCGTTTTGCAGTCCCCAGGATCAGATTAACACCTTTGACTGTATGAGCGCTGCACAAACGGTTACCGAAGGTGAATGGGATACGGGAGGAAAAGATTTATCACATATCACCTTTTATGATTCAGGTTTGCCACCTTCGGAAAAAATACCGTTGGGAAGTAGTCTCCCCCTATTTCTATTAAGCATTTCCTGTATTATTGGCCTGCACCGCTTTAGGCCTAACAATAAATACTGATTAATCTTCATACTTGGCGTACCTCAGGAGCAACTCAGCGTTTGTGCGAAAACGTGCACTACCGTTTTACAAATGCGCAAAGCTTCTAGGTAAGGTGCCATCATTGTCTTTTAATGGGCGAGAGACAGTCACAGTGCAGTATCCATGAGTGAAATCTCTGTCTAACTCTGAGGAGACTCTATCCACCAAAAGCATGAGATTAACATAGGGCATCCGCACCGATGTCTCGCCCTCCAACCTATATAGCGTTAAAGTCATAAGTAGGTTTTGCTTAAGACACCTCATGTCGATACCAAACTTAAGATCTGGCGTAATATGATTCAATACTCGGGAAATGAATGACTTAAGATAAGCCCGCATTATAATGTTCGCGCGCATGAAAAATGCATTACATAAAATTGTTATCGAACCCACTAATATCAATGCCAATTTTCAAAAATATCTTATGAATAGGATTGCAATGCCTAAACAAGCAGCAAGTTTTTACTACCTTTAAAATCTACTATCCTTCGAAAGCGGAAAATACGGCGTTCCCCAAATCTACAATCAACATATCTGTAACCTTTTTTGATCTTAATAATCCATGCTCATTACATAAATACCGACTTCCCTAGCTGCATGATCAATACTGTCAGCTTCCTTTACAAACCAAAAGAGTAGACCACCCATCAAATCGATAAGCAACTGTTTTTACTGGGATTTTATTTTTGGGCATGCTTTGTGCTTCACGTTTAGTGCCCGCAGGATTGAGGCATGGAATTTCGGAAATCACCGGAAACAATTAACAAAAATAACACCTAAAGGAAAAGCAATGAGCTCTTTTTCAATAAAAAGTCTTTTAAAGGCTGTCATCCCACTAGCAATGATCCCTGTATTTTTTTCAACATCAGCTAATGCAACACCGTTAACGCTGAAGTCGACAAAAATTAGCGGTAATGATTGCGGAACCTATTTCAAGAATCAAGATCCAGTCTATACGGGTTTTTCTTCATGTTGGGTGTTTGCACCTGACAGTGAACGATTGATATCTCCTGTTATCGCCAAATTTAATGCTGAGTTATCCGCCACTAGCGATATTAGTGAACGATATAAAGACATTATCGATGGTGATGAGTGGGAATTTTCGCTTCTTAGTGATAGCAACAAAGAAGGCACCTGGACATATGATCCAGATCAAGGCGACCCAAGCATTCGATATTGGGCAGCAAAAGCTGGGAATGGATTTAATCTGTTTTGGTATGTAAGCGATGAAAGTGCTTGTGCAGGCGGAGCCTTTACAGACTCTTGTATGCAAGCAGCGGTATCCGTTACCACTGGTACCTGGTCAACGCCATTAAATAATGGCGGAAATCAAGCCGGACTATCACACCTAACGTTCTACAATAGTGCTCAACCACCTTCAGGTCCACCACAAGAAGTGCCTGAAACCGGCACTATTGCTCTAATGTTTTTGGGTATGTTAGGTCTTGTCGCAGGTCGTAGAAAATACAGCTAACACTGGTACTTTCTGCGGTCATAAAAAAAGCCCCTTGCGGGGCTTTTGTATATCGGTTTGGTGTTGAACCGGGTGTTTATTTACCGTTCAGTGCGAATGCTCATTTCCACCGTTTCTGTGCTATTTCCTTGCGTATCGTAAGCGATAGCTTGCAAAGATTTTACACCGTCAGACAATTTCGAAATATTAATCGTATG
>NZ_VCBC01000032.1 GCF_005843925.1 Thalassotalea litorea | reverse complement strand
AGCCTAGCGATGACCTACTCTCACATGGGAACTCCCACACTACCATCGGCGCAATTGCGTTTCACTTCTGAGTTCGGCATGGGATCAGGTGGTTCCACAACGCTATGGTCGCTAGACAAATTTGGTACAATTCGGAAATTTGATATTAAACGCGTTCTTAATTCTTACTTAATCTATTGACTACGTGCGTCAAACAACACAATTCTCTTTGGTGTTGTATGGTTAAGCCTCACGGGCAATTAGTATCAGTTAGCTCAATGCCTCGCAGCACTTACACACCTGACCTATCAACGTTGTAGTCTCCAACGACCCTTTAGGGGACTTAAAGTCCCAGTGAGAACTCATCTCAAAGCCTGCTTCCCGCTTAGATGCTTTCAGCGGTTATCAGTTCCGAACATAGCTACCGGGCAATGCCACTGGCGTGACAACCCGAACACCAGAGGTTCGTCCACTCCGGTCCTCTCGTACTAGGAGCAGCCCTCTTCAATTCTCAAACGCCCACGGCAGATAGGGACCGAACTGTCTCACGACGTTCTAAACCCAGCTCGCGTACCACTTTAAATGGCGAACAGCCATACCCTTGGGACCGACTTCAGCCCCAGGATGTGATGAGCCGACATCGAGGTGCCAAACACCGCCGTCGATATGAACTCTTGGGCGGTATCAGCCTGTTATCCCCGGAGTACCTTTTATCCGTTGAGCGATGGCCCTTCCATACAGAACCACCGGATCACTATGACCTACTTTCGTACCTGCTCGATGTGTCTATCTCGCAGTTAAGCTGGCTTATGCCATTGCACTAACCGTACGATGTCCGACCGTACTTAGCCAACCTTCGTGCTCCTCCGTTACTCTTTGGGAGGAGACCGCCCCAGTCAAACTACCCACCAGACAGTGTCCCCAAGCCCGATAAGGGCCCTAGGTTAGAACATCACGCATACAAGGGTGGTATTTCAAGATTGGCTCCACTCTATCTGGCGACAAAGTTTCAAAGCCTCCCACCTATCCTACACATGTAGGAGCAATGTTCACTGTCAAGCTATAGTAAAGGTTCACGGGGTCTTTCCGTCTAGCCGCGGGTATACGGCATCTTAACCGCAAATTCAATTTCACTGAGTCTCGGGTGGAGACAGTGTGGCCATGATTACGCCATTCGTGCAGGTCGGAACTTACCCGACAAGGAATTTCGCTACCTTAGGACCGTTATAGTTACGGCCGCCGTTTACCGGGGCTTCGATCATGAGCTTCGCTTGCGCTAACCCAATCAATTAACCTTCCGGCACCGGGCAGGCGTCACACCGTATACGTCATCTTTCGATTTTGCACAGTGCTGTGTTTTTAATAAACAGTTCCAGCCACCTGGTTACTTCGACCGACCGAGGCTTAGAGAGCAAGTCTCATCACCCTAGCCGGCGTACCTTCTCCCGAAGTTACGGTACTATTTTGCCTAGTTCCTTCACCCGAGTTCTCTCAAGCGCCTTAGTATTCTCTACCTAACCACCTGTGTCGGTTTGGGGTACGGTTCCTTATAATCTGATGCTTAGAAGCTTTTCCTGGAAGTAGGGCATCAACAACTTCGTGTCCGTAGACACTCGTCTCGTATCTCAGCCTTAAGAGAATCCGGATTTACCTAAATTCTCAGCCTACATACTTTCACATGGACAACCAGCGCCATGCTTGCCTAGCCTGCTCCGTCCCTCCTTCGCAATTATAAGAAGTACAGAAATATTAATCTGTTTCCCATCGACTACGCGTTTCCGCCTCGCCTTAGGGGCCGACTTACCCTGCCCTGATTAACATGGGACAGGAAACCTTGGTCTTTCGGCGGGGGAGTTTTTCACTCCCCTTATCGTTACTCATGTCAGCATTCGCACTTCTGATACCTCCAGCAAACTTCTCAGTTCACCTTCAACGGCTTACAGAACGCTCCCCTACCACTTGAACCTAAGTTCAAATCCGCAGCTTCGGTGCATAGTTTAGCCCCGTTACATCTTCCGCGCAGACCGACTCGACTAGTGAGCTATTACGCTTTCTTTAAAGGGTGGCTGCTTCTAAGCCAACCTCCTAGCTGTCTATGCCTTTCCACATCGTTTCCCACTTAACTATGACTTTGGGACCTTAGCTGGCGGTCTGGGTTGTTTCCCTTTCCACTATGGACGTTAGCACCCATAGTGTGTCTCCCGGATAGCACTCATTGGTATTCGGAGTTTGCAAAGGGTTGGTAAGTCGGGATGACCCCCTAGCCTTAACAGTGCTCTACCCCCAATGGTGTTCGTCCGAGGCTCTACCTAAATAGATTTCGGGGAGAACCAGCTATCTCCCGGCTTGATTAGCCTTTCACTCCGACCCACAAGTCATCACCGCATTTTTCAACATACGTGTGTTCGGTCCTCCAGTTGATGTTACTCAACCTTCAACCTGCCCATGGGTAGATCGCCGGGTTTCGGGTCTATGCCCTGCAACTAAACGCGCAGTTAACACTCGCTTTCGCTACGGCTCCCCTATTCGGTTAACCTAGCTACAGAACATAAGTCGCTGACCCATTATACAAAAGGTACGCAGTCACCCCGAAGGGCTTCCACTGCTTGTACGTATGCGGTTTCAGGTTCTATTTCACTCCCCTCACAGGGGTTCTTTTCGCCTTTCCCTCACGGTACTGGTTCACTATCGGTCAGTTAGGAGTATTTAGCCTTGGAGGATGGTCCCCCCATATTCAGTCAAGATTTCTCGTGTCCCGACCTACTCGATTTCACGGTAAGTTTATTTTCGTGTACGGGGCTATCACCCTGTATCGCTGAGCTTTCCAGCTCATTCCACTAACTTACAAACCGCTTAAGGGCTAATTCCCGTTCGCTCGCCGCTACTAAGGAAATCTCGGTTGATTTCTTTTCCTCGGGGTACTTAGATGTTTCAGTTCTCCCGGTTCGCCTCGTTAAGCTATGAATTCACTTAACGATACCCGCCTTACGACGGGTGGGTTTCCCCATTCGGACATCTGAGCCTATAACGCCTTTTATCGGCTTAACTCAGCTTTTCGCAGATTAACACGTCCTTCATCGCCTCTAACTGCCAAGGCATCCACCACATACGCTTAGTCACTTAACCATACAACCCAAAGAAAACTTTGTTTTGTATGTCTGACATTTTCACGCAATCTAATAGATTACTTGAGTAAGAATTAATAATCATAAAGATTATTAGCCGGATAACTTACGTTATCCGTTTTTGGTGTTTATATTGAACCAACACCTCGCGCGACACGAGTTGTTGAACATAAACACCGGGTTTAATATCAGCTTTCCAAATTGTTAAAGAACATTGAAGATGCGCGCATTCGGCAAATTCATGGTTTAAAAAAACCAAACGTAAATCATAGTCTATCCATAACTTAGGTTTGGTCTTTCTTTCGAAGAAAATGGTGGAGCTAAGCAGGATCGAACTGCTGACCTCCTGCGTGCAAGGCAGGCGCTCTCCCAGCTGAGCTATAGCCCCATCTTTGTGGGTTTCAATTTTCGTTTATTCAAGGCATTTACTGGCGACGTTTATCTATTCAATAAACGAGACAGTAAATAACGCAGAAAAAACGGAAATTGGTAGGTCTGAGTAGACTTGAACTACCGACCTCACCCTTATCAGGGGTGCGCTCTAACCAGCTGAGCTACAGACCTA
>NZ_VCBC01000031.1 GCF_005843925.1 Thalassotalea litorea | reverse complement strand
GGTTCGACCTATTTCTTCGTCTTAATTTCGTTATCAAAGCAATTTGTGTGAACACTCAAGAAAAGTTGTTTTACTTAAGGTAAGGAGGTGATCCAACCCCAGGTTCCCCTAGGGTTACCTTGTTACGACTTCACCCCAGTCATGAATCACAAAGTGGTAACCGTCCCCCCGAAGGTTAAACTAGCTACTTCTTTTGCAACCCACTCCCATGGTGTGACGGGCGGTGTGTACAAGGCCCGGGAACGTATTCACCGTGGCATTCTGATCCACGATTACTAGCGATTCCGACTTCATGGAGTCGAGTTGCAGACTCCAATCCGGACTACGACAGACTTTGTGGGATTCGCTCCACCTCGCGGTCTTGCTGCCCTCTGTATCTGCCATTGTAGCACGTGTGTAGCCCATCCCGTAAGGGCCATGATGACTTGACGTCGTCCCCACCTTCCTCCGGTTTATCACCGGCAGTCTCCTTAAAGTTCCCGCCATTACGCGCTGGCAAATAAGGATAGGGGTTGCGCTCGTTGCGGGACTTAACCCAACATTTCACAACACGAGCTGACGACAGCCATGCAGCACCTGTCTCAGAGTTCCCGAAGGCACTAATCTATCTCTAGAAAATTCTCTGGATGTCAAGGGATGGTAAGGTTCTTCGCGTTGCATCGAATTAAACCACATGCTCCACCGCTTGTGCGGGCCCCCGTCAATTCATTTGAGTTTTAACCTTGCGGCCGTACTCCCCAGGCGGTCAACTTAATGCGTTAGCTGCGCTACCCACGGATCAAGTCCACAGACAGCTAGTTGACATCGTTTACGGCGTGGACTACCAGGGTATCTAATCCTGTTTGCTCCCCACGCTTTCGTGCCTCAGCGTCAGTTTTTGTCCAGGTGGCCGCCTTCGCCACTGATGTTCCTTCCAATCTCTACGCATTTCACCGCTACACTGGAAATTCCACCACCCTCTACAAAACTCTAGTCGTACAGTTCGAAATGCAGTTCCCAGGTTAAGCCCGGGGCTTTCACATCTCGCTTATACAACCGCCTACGCACGCTTTACGCCCAGTAATTCCGATTAACGCTCGCACCCTCCGTATTACCGCGGCTGCTGGCACGGAGTTAGCCGGTGCTTCTTCTGCGAGTAACGTCACAGATAGCAGTTATTAACTACTACCCTTTCCTCCTCGCTGAAAGTGCTTTACAACCCGAAGGCCTTCTTCACACACGCGGCATGGCTGCATCAGGGTTTCCCCCATTGTGCAATATTCCCCACTGCTGCCTCCCGTAGGAGTCTGGGCCGTGTCTCAGTCCCAGTGTGGCTGATCATCCTCTCAAACCAGCTAGAGATCGTCGCCTTGGTAGGCCATTACCCTACCAACTAGCTAATCTCACTTGGGCTAATCTAAAGGCGAAAGGTCCGAAGATCCCCTCCTTTGGTCCGTAGACATTATGCGGTATTAGCAGTCGTTTCCAACTGTTGTCCCCCACCTTAAGGCATATTCCCAAGCATTACTCACCCGTCCGCCGCTCGACGCCAGAAGAACAAGTTCTTCTTCGTTTCCGCTCGACTTGCATGTGTTAAGCCTGCCGCCAGCGTTCAATCTGAGCCATGATCAAACTCTTCAATTAAAAAGTTGTCTTGGTGTATCCGAAGATACTTGCTCAATGAATCACTTGTTACCAATTAAGGTAACTGACATATAAACGTATTATTAAATAAATTAATAAAGACTCATGTGTCACAAATCATTAAGACTTTT
>NZ_VCBC01000030.1 GCF_005843925.1 Thalassotalea litorea | reverse complement strand
CAGTACTTCTGCAAGGTTTTGGTCAGGCAGTTTACCGATATCAACGGCTTGAATAACTTCTTTTAAGTTATCGGCAGATTGTTTTTCTGCGACGGCGTTGGTAAGTGCTGAACGAATGCCGGAAACTTCAATGACTTCGATGTCTTGTTCGCTGGCGGTTGCGTTGTCTTCTTGAGCATAGGCATTAAAGCTTCCTAAACTCATCCCAATTGCGATAGCAACTGACGTTTTAGTAAACATTGAACCTACAACTTTTCTGTTATTCCCCATGACGCTAGACTCCATTATTGTTTTATGTAGTTTGTCTATTAGTTTGAATTGTTGTTTTTTATTTTCTGTTTTTGCTTGTGTACTGTTTTACTTTTTTTATTACTTTCTAACTTTTTACTTACGTCGTGTTTTACAAATGCTGAGTGGTTGATTAATTTTTAATTGCACAGTGTAATCATGCCACACTGTGCAATATTCAATCAATGCCACCACCTTGTCAAGTGGCCTTACCAATTAATTTAAGCTAATTCATTTAACGTTAAGTGGTCCATATCAGTAAATTCCTGATTTTCTCCACCCATCGCCCAAATAAATGTATAGGCAGACGTCCCTACACCGCTATGGATAGACCAGCTAGGAGAGACAACAGGTTGCTCCGGAGCCAAAATAACCGACTTAATTTCTTCAGGCTCACCCATCAGGTGAAACACTCTTTGCTCTTGTGGCATGTCAAAATACATATAAATTTCTGAGCGGCGCGCATGGGTGTGTGGTGGATTCGTGTTCCAAACACTACCTTGTGCCAGTTCGGTGAAGCCCATCACTAACTGACAACTATCGACAATACCAGGACAAATCGATTGATAGATAATGCGTTCATTACTGGTTGCCTGGGCGCCAAGCTCTAGCTTGTTGGCATCATTTTTGGTGACTAATTTGGTAGGGTATGCCGCATGCGCCGGGTAACTGACCAGATAAAATTTCGCTGGGTTGCTAGCACTTTCACTCGTGAAGGCAATCTCCTTTGCCCCTTTTCCTACGTATAGGCTGTCTTTATTCGCCATATTGTAAGTTTGGCCATCGACAGTAACTGAACCCTTGTCGCCAATATTGATAATACCCAACTCACGACGCTGACAAAAATAGTCGGCAGCTAGTTCTTTATATACAGGCAATTGGATTGCAGAATTTGTCGGCATAATACCACCAACAACGCCACGATCGATGTCAGTGTAAGTAATATTCAAAGCACCTTCTTCAAATAAGGTTTCAATCGTAAATGATTGTTTGAGTTCCTCATTGGTCATGGTTTTATAACGAATATTGTCTGCGGTATGTAAGGTTTTCATTTAATGATCCTTTTACTCATCTTGATAATAAATTCTATTGGAGAATGTAGCCTAGCGATATCCATTGCTATTTTGGACAAGAAATTTTCCAGCGTTCAATGTCTTGTCCTTTTCACACCGCGCTAAATTATTGCCTATATCTCACTGCGTGAGAGTGAATGAATAGCATACAAATATAACAAATAAAGACCGATGCATTGTACTTAAAACCTGCATTTTGCCTCCACCTATTAATCTAGACTTTCGAATAGAGCCAATATACACTAACGAAATTGGCTTTACCACATTACCAATATTGCAAATATCACAAAATTAATTACAAAAGAGTGGATAACAAAATGAATTCATACGTTAGTTCCTTATTTTCAGTAGAAGGCAAAGTCGCGATCGTTACCGGCGCTAGTCGCGGGCTTGGTCAAGCCATGGCATTGGCGTTATCGCAAGCGGGCGCCATCGTTGTTGCCGTAGCCAGTTCAGAGAAGAGCCTAGCAAATACCAAAGAAAAACTGTCTGCTCACAATCCTCAGCATTTATTTCTCCCTTGCGATCAATCCGATGCAGAGCAAATAGCCGATACGGTTAATACCGTATTTCAGACATTTGGTCGCATTGATATATTAGTGAACAATGCAGGTATCATCCGACGCGCACCGGCCGAAGATCATTCCGATCAAAATTGGTTAGATGTCATGAATACCAATGCCACCGGCGTATTTCGATTTTGTCGAGCGGTGGGAAAGATCATGCTTGAGCAAGGTAATGGCAAAATTATTAATATCGCTTCTTTACTTAGCTTTTCCGGCGGCATTACCGTGCCATCTTATGCTGCCAGTAAAGGCGCTGTCGCGCAGTTAACTAAAGCATTGGCCAATGAGTGGGCCAATAAAGGTATTCAGGTCAATGCCATTGCTCCGGGTTATTTTGCGACAGATAACACCGAACAACTCAGAAATAACAAAGAACGCAATGACAGCATTACCGCCAGGATCCCTTCCGGTGAATGGGGTCAACCTTCGGATTTAAATGGTGCAGCCTTGTTTTTGTCCAGTAAAGCTTCCGATTATGTGAATGGCCACATTTTACTTGTTGATGGCGGCTGGATGGCGCGCTAATGACGTTTTGGAGATATCTGGTAAGTCTGAATATTGCCCTGTTATTACTATGGGTTTCATCGGCTTGTGCGGCACAACAATCAAAGTTACTGCTAGCAGAACAACCGCAGCTGGACATCATCAAAAAGGCCTTATCGAACCGTCACCAACAATCACCACAATGGCAAGCTCTGATTAATGATGCGGAGCAGGCGCTAGCGATGCAACCGCTGAGTGTCACGCAAAGCCCGCCTTTGCTCCCCGGCGGTAAGCCGAACGATTATTACAGCGTTGGCCCCTATTGGTGGCCTAACCCCCGTACTGCAGATGGTTTGCCCTGGATCAAGCTCGATGGTGAGCGCAACCATCAATTTCGGGGGAAGGACGCTGACAATGAGATGTTTTTCACCCTGTCACAAGCCTGTTTCAAGCTAGGTTTAGCCTACCATTACACAGGCGAAAAACGCTATGCTGAAAAATTACAGCAATTGGTTGAGTTCTGGTTCTTGAATTCAGGTACGGCCATGTCAGCGCATTTAAATTTTGCTCAGGGGGTACCCGGCGTTGCCAGTGGCAGGCCCTATGGCATCATTGAATTTAGGCATTTACTGGTCATCTTAGACAGTCTGACACTGACGAAAAATGCCACCGATGACGACTTTAACCAGGCGTTTAACGGTTGGCTAACGCAGTTTTTGAATTGGCTAAAAACCAGTGAAATAGGCCGTGAACAGAATTCGAAACTGAATAATCATGGCACCTATTATGATGCTTTGGTTGCTGGCAGTCATTTGTATTTAGATGAGGTAGAACAAGCCAGAGCAGTATTTGAGAACAGCAAAAAACGTATCATCGCACAAATTAACGAGCAGGGTTTACAGCCACACGAACTCAGCCGCACCCGTCCATTTCACTATAGCGCCTTTAATCTACTCGCCTTTACCCAACTCGCTAAAATGGCCTCGCAAGCCGATGTGGATTTATGGCGTTATCCGGACAAACGCGATGCGCGTATTCTTAAAGCATTTGACTACCTATTAGAAAATGCTGACAACCGTGCCTTGTGGCAGGGTAAGTCTGAATCAGAGATTGATACACGACATATGATCGTGCCAGCGTTAAGGATCCATGGTCACCGTTCTGGTAAAACTCAATCCGGCAACAAGCAATTGCCACTCATACCAAACCATTTGATCAATGCCACTGCTGCTCAGGAGATAACCATGTGTAAACTACTGTTTTCTTATGAGCTCAACCTGACAAAACAAGATGTAGGTTCAGGTAATTTTGCCTGCACACTGTAATGAGGGATAATTTATGACACCAAAGATCTTAATCCGCACAATATGGATCATTGGTTTAGTCTTTGCGTCGATGAATACTCTTGCCAGCGATGACAAAACCATTAATATCAATCAAGACTGGCAGTACCTACAAGAAAACCATGCGAACGTATCGCAAGCGTTAAACAGTAAAAATTGGCAATCCATTCAATTGCCGCACACCTGGAATCGTACCGATACGGTCGACGCACAACCCGGCTACCGACGGGATGCGAGCTGGTACAAAAAACGGTTAGAACTCTCCAACGCCAAGCGCCAATTCTTATATTTTGAAAGCGCAAATACGCAAGCAGACGTTTATGTGAATGGGAAACTGGTCGGGACTAATATCGGTGGTTATATCGGCTTTACCTTTGAAATTACCGATTATGTTAACCGCGACAAAATTGCCAACATCATGGTGCGTGTCAGCAACGCATACAACCCAGATATTATTCCATCGCAAAAATCCGACTTTTTTATATTTGGCGGTTTGACCCGTGATGTCTGGCTTATTGAAAGTGACGATGTATATCTAGACAACCTGATAGTCACAACCCCGAAGGTCTCCCAAGACATTGCCGAGGCAGTCATAGAGCTGGATTTCGATTCGACGAAAAGTTACCCACAATCGACATTGGTCGCCGAAATCTTTGACCAGACAGATAAAGTGGTCAGTAAAACGCACGCCAACATCGCTATCAATCAGGGCGCTCAAAGCCTCACCCTCGCTTTGAATAAGATTGCCAACCCTGCCCTCTGGTCAGTTGATTCACCTGACTTGTATCGTGTAAAAGTCACAATATCGGACAAAGACAGAGTGCTTGCGAGTAAACAGGTTACAACCGGGTTTCGTTGGTTTGAACACAAAGAGGGTAAAGGGTTTTTCTTAAATGGCGAAAGAGTCTTGTTACGAGGCACGCATCGACATGAAGAGCATGCAGGTCTCGGCGCTGCTTTGTCCAATATCCAACACCGAAAAGACTTAGAGCAAATTAAAAACATTGGCGCAAATTTTGTCCGTCTTGGCCACTACCCGCAAGATCCAGAAGTCTACAAAGCTGCCAATGAACTCGGTTTAATTGTTTGGGATGAATTACCTTGGTGCCGCGGAGGCAAAGGTGGAGAAACCTGGGAAGCCAATACAGAGTCACTGTTAACGCGACAAATACAGCAGAATCGCAACCACCCGAGCATTGCATTCTGGTCGATTGGTAATGAAATGTACTGGGAAGAAGATTTTCCCGGAGGTGGCGCTGAAGACGTTGTCACCCCTTACGTGCAAAAGCTTAACGATTTAATCAAAGATATTGATCCATCAAGGTTTACGACATTACGAAAATATTACCCCGGGGCAGATATTGTTGATATTTTTTCCCCCTCAATTTGGGCGGGATGGTACGGCGGAGCTTACGGTCAATACGAGGAAGCACTGCAATCTTCAAGGGAAAAATATCCGGCCCTTATCCATATGGAATACGGAGGTTCCAGTCATGTTGGCCGCCATGAAGAAACACCGATTGATGAGTTAGGCATACGTGATGCACAAGTCTCAGTTTCAGAGGCGATGAATCAAGCAATTGTCAAAAGTGTTGCCAAAGATTCAAACTGGAACGAAAACTACATGGTCAATTTGTTTGACTGGCACCTGAGCGTTTCAGAACGATTCCCGGGATTTATCGGTAATGCCCAGTGGGCTTTTAAAGATTTTGGTACGCCGCTTCGACCGGAAAATCCAATTCCCTACATAAATCAAAAGGGTCTGGTTGATCGAGCCGGTAACCCCAAAGACAGCTATTACGTATTTGCCAGCTATTGGCAAAAAACACCTATGTGTTACATCGAGTCGAAAACCTGGACGGTACGGTATGGGCCCAAAGCGGGTCGAAACGTCAAAGTTTACTGTAATACCGAACAGGCGGAATTGTATCTCAATGGTGAAACGCTCGGCAAAAAAGACCGCATCCACGGTCAATATCCTGCCCATGGGCTAGTCTGGAAAGTGCCTTTCTCTGAAGGGAACAACCAACTTTACGTCAAAGGGTTTAATGACGGTAGTATGGTCATCGAAGATAGCCTGGAGCTCGAGTACAAAGTAGGCACGCACGATACACCTAAAAAGGTTGCGTTAAGCTCTGAGCGAGTTTCTGAAAATTTATATCTGGTAACCGCATCGATTATTGATAGTGATGGACGACTCGTTACCGATTATGAAGACAGAGGTTACTTTTCTTCACTCGATAGCAATGCAAAGCTTATCGAAAATCAGGGAACGCCAAACGGCTCCAGTAGTATTGAATTGGCCAACGGTATTGCACGCATTTTGGTACAAAAAACCTCGAATGCGCAAGCCGTTGTCGAATTTAAAACCCAAAACTTTAAAGGACAATACGTCCGCATCGATTAATAAAGGCGCGAGTAAGACGGTGTAAACACCTGATAAAATCTTACTCGCATTTTTCCTTCTCTACATTCTCTCTATATATGCTCACGCTCTTTTCTGTCAAAAATACAATTGCCTGAGTGATAGGGGCAGCACGTAACATACCCCCATGATAAGGGTTTGCTATGTAATACCAATCCCATTAAGTTTGTGCACAACTCAGAGTTAGGGCAGAGGTTCAGTTACAACATAGATTTCGTT
>NZ_VCBC01000029.1 GCF_005843925.1 Thalassotalea litorea | reverse complement strand
GTTGTAGAGCTTATCAACCCAATCGCGATGGACGAAGGTTTACGCTTCGCAATCCGCGAAGGTGGCCGTACTGTTGGTGCTGGTGTTGTATCAAAAATCATCGAATAATGATTTTTGCTGATACTCAGCAACTCTAAAAAAAAGAGCGCCTCGGCGCTCTTTTTTGTTTCTGTACGTAACCCTTCGCGGTGTTCCGTGATGACGATTTGGGCCGAAATTAGCCCTAATGGTCTAATTTCCCAAATTGCAGTATTTCTCTGAAATGCTGAAAAATCACTTGGTGATTTTCTAGAGCCATACAGTCACTTTGAATTGAATTGTTCCGGTACAATCATATCTTCGCTAGATTCTCCTTTTCGTAATCTAAAATTACAAAAAACAAAGCGCTTTAAACGCCGAACAGAAGGTTGCTGCTCAGTCTCCAATATCTATCACCTGCTACTAATCCGTTTGCGTCAATCAGCTAGATTTTAACCTGGGAAAGCTTTAATCTAGATACGTTGGCATTTGAAAGGAATTGATTTGCATAAACTTTATTCTAATCCTCATTTGTTTTTTGTTGAGCATATGCACAATATTCTCGCTATCGAAGGTATCGAAACGCAAATTAAAAACCAGTTTCTGTCAGGGGCTAGCGGTGACGTGCCCGTGTTTGAGACCTGGCCGGAATTATGGTTAGTAAATTCTGAGCAATTAGTAAAAGCCGAAACGCTAATCAAAAAGTCGGAACAAGAATCGGGAGATGATTGGCTTTGCCCTTCCTGTAAAGAATTAAATGCTGACTCTTTTGAAATTTGTTGGCATTGCCAAAGCGATAACCCAATCTCTAAGTGTTAACTTCGACACGTCATTCACTCATTAATAAGAAAGATAACCTTGATGAGACTTTCAAATATCTTGTCTGTAATCTTTAGTGTGATCATACTGGTAATTGTTTTTAGCAGTTGGTTTATCATTGATACTGGTCATGTGGCTGTAAAGAAAACCTTAGGTACTGTTGAGTTAGAAGAAGTATCACCAGGACTGAACTGGAAGTTACCTATTTTCACAAAAGCCTATGAATTTTCTGCAAAAGAGATCGCGATTGATTTTAATGATCTCCGCCCTAAAGCACGAGATAACCTGAGACTTCAGGACTTGGATGTGAGTATATTTTATAAAGTCCAAGCGGATAAAATAGCGGAAACAATGGTCAAGTACGCGGCATCGTACTCTGAAGGAGAAGACGCGTTATTGCCAGCTTATACGATTGTATACCGTGAGGGGCGGGATGTGATATATGAAGAAGTTACCAAGATTGACTCTCTTGATTTACACCGAAACCGAGATGAATTGCGTGCAGGGATCTCTAACGAATTGCAACAGAAACTTGACGACAAAGATCCTGGCGTATTTACCATCACCAGAGTCGCAATACGTGCGCTGAATACTGATCCGACTATCGAGGCGGCGATCCAAAAAGCCGTTCAAGCGCAAAAAACATTAGAAGCGAAGAAAGTTGAAGTAGAAATCGCGGGAAAAGATGCTGAAATTGAGATTGCCAGAGCCAGAGGTATTGCTGAAGCAAATGCGATAATAAACTCGTCATTAACACCTGAGTACCTTCAACATGAACTTAATGAAGCTTTGAAGAGATTCGCCGAAAATGAAGGTCAGGTCGTCGTTATACCTGCAAACATGCAAAGTATGAGCATGATTCTGGATCCAAAATCACGTTAAATAAAATAAGCCGGGGCGACCCGGCTTATTCTTAACTTTTTATTTTTTGTACCTTGCAAACCCAATAGCACCTAATGCCAATAACAAAATAGTTGAAGGCTCAGGCACTTCACTTGGAGGACCTGACTTAGTGAGTTCTACAAATACGATAAGATCATCATAATCAACATCAGGGTTTGAGCCTGTGTCATTCAGAAATAAATAAAACGTACTTACATCGCCATCAGTAGCAATTTCTGAAACCGCGAAGTTAGCAGAAGTTGAAGTTTCGCTATCGACGTTACTGCCATTACTTATTTCGGTACAGTTCATGAAGGAAGCATCGCAATTAGCGCCGAAACTAAAATCGAGAAATGCACCTGGTGCCACATTAAATGTTCCCATGATCATGTCATTTTCAGCAGCATCCGTACCAATTGATTGACCATCTGGGGCATTAAAAACATTATCGAAAACAGCTTGTTTGTATAAAAAGGTAACTTTATATTCGTATTGGCCGCCTTCCGTGTCTATGATATTTGCACCGCTAAAAAAGCTTACTAGTTCTGGTGGAGTACCGGAAGAAGCGCCACCTTTACCATAATCATCAACATCAGCGACCATCACTTCGACGCCACCCACATTCATTAAAGCAGCGTTGGCGTTAAATGCGATAAATGAGAAAGCTGTGAATACAAGTCCAGTTATTACTGTTTTTAAAGACATTCTATATTCCTTATCTAATTGAAAAATTTCCTAACGTTCAACTTCAAGAGCCGTTGTTAGTGAGTTTATTAAGCATCCCGCCATTGTTGGTCGACCGTTTCCGTTCGAGACCAAAATCACAACAAATCGTGTTATTAAGCTATTTCGAATCCCAGTAGCGCTATCATGACAGCTGTACAGCATGCTCGGTATTTCTCGCGAACAGCTGCGATAAATATGCCTTAAATCAAGTAATGGCTTAGGTCTTTCTTAGATGTAAACATAACTATCTGAGTACACAGAAAGAGATGAAATTAACAAGACATCAAGTAGTGCCTGTCAACAAACGGAAGGTGACGTTTCTTTTTGTTAATTTACTTTAATGAAGTAGCAATATAGTAAAGCAAGGCTCATGCCATTTATAAAAAAATAAGACGGTTAAGAAACGATTTAATTTTTTTAGCCACAATTATGTGACGACAAATAAGGACAAGTGAGTAAGACAAGCAAAGTCCATTCGACTATTCAGTCTTTGGAAAACACCCTCAATCCTATATTTTTACTGCTTTAGGACAAATTTTGAATGATTTGCTCTTCAGTACAAAAGAAGAAGTTGAGCATTGTATTGTTCGGATAGATTAGGTCTGGTTTAAATAACGATTAAACTTTATTCTAAACCTTACCCTGAGTAAAAAGGGTTTTATTCAATGATGATATTCTATCTATTTCATTATTATTACCTAAGTGTTAAATAAGCT
This sequence comes from Thalassotalea litorea, assembly GCF_005843925.1. Taxonomy (GTDB): domain Bacteria; phylum Pseudomonadota; class Gammaproteobacteria; order Enterobacterales; family Alteromonadaceae; genus Thalassotalea_A; species Thalassotalea_A litorea_A. The sequence continues at coordinate 3,487 of NZ_VCBC01000029.1, read as the reverse complement.
GACGCTCTAATATATTGTTTTGTTAAGCTTTTATAATTAGTTTAAATTTTTGTTTTATACTAACAATCTCTACTCAATTTGGCTGATTAGATTAATGAGTTTTATTATTACTCTTTTTGCAACCTGTTCATTGGTTATCGGAATCATAGGGTTACTCAAACCTGTTGTGTTAACCAATGCAATAGAAAAGCATTATCGTAGACCTGGTGTGCACTATATTTCCATAATGTTAAGAGTAATTATAGGTTTGGGGCTTGTGGTAATGGCAGATGACACGCGCGCGCCGATTGTTATTGAATTAATGGCATGGCTGATTATTGGCTCTGCAATATTTGATGCGATTAAAGGCCGTCAAAACCACATAAATATGTTTGAATGGCTATTAAAATATCAACATTTAATTTTCAGAGTCATTGCTGGAACGATCGTGGCGTTAGCCGGTTTTCTATTGGTGGTGATTTATTGATTTAAACTGTGTTTGTTGTGATGCAAAGATTAGTGTGCCCCTATTCCAGACAATCGCAGTATACTTATCTTCAGTCGTCGCCAGATACGTTCCAGACACTGTCGACATACTTATATCCCTATAAGTAATACACAGCTCCTTGTTCCAGACAATCGCAGTATACTTATCTTCAGTCGTCGCCAGATACGTTCCAGACACTGTCGACATACTTATATCCCTATAAGTAATACACAGCTCCTTGTTCCAGACAATCGCAGTATACTTATCTTCAGTCGTCGCCAGATACGTTCCGGACACTGTCGACATACTTATATCCCTATAAGTAATACACTGCTCCTTGTTCCAGACAATCGCAGTATACTTACATCCATGTAATAAAAAAGCCCCTAAAAAGGGGCTTTTGTTAAACGATTAAAAATCATTTATTTCTTAGCGTTACGCTCTTTAACTTCAGCGATAACTTCTTCAGCTACGTTGTTTGGACATTGGTTATAGTGGCTGAATTCCATAGAGAATTGACCACGACCTGATGTCATTGTACGTAGGTGTCCGATATAGCCGAACATTTCTGAAAGAGGTACGTCAGCTTTGATACGTACACCGGTAGTACCAGCTTCTTGGTCTTTGATCATACCACGACGACGGTTCAAATCACCGATAACATCACCAACGTGATCTTCAGGAGTGAATACGTCAACCTTCATGATTGGCTCAATAAGTTGAGGACCAGCTTTCGGAATTGATTGACGGAAAGCACCTTTAGCTGCGATTTCGAATGCTACTGCTGATGAATCGACTGCGTGGAAACCACCATCGTAAAGTTCAACTTCAACGTCAAGCACTGGGAAACCAGCTAGAACACCTTCGTCCATCATGCCTTTGAAACCCTTCTCAATTGCTGGGAAGAATTCCTTCGGAACATTACCACCAACAACGCTAGAAGTGAATGTGAAACCAGAGTTTGGCTCACCTGGCTTGATGCGGTAATCAATCTTACCGAATTGACCTGAACCACCAGATTGTTTCTTATGAGTATAAGAATCTTCGATAGCTTGAGTGATTGTTTCACGGTATGCAACTTGAGGCTTACCAACTTGCAAATCAACGCCATAAGTACGCTTAAGGATGTCTACTTTGATGTCTAAGTGCAGCTCACCCATTCCACGTAAGATGGTTTCACCTGAATCTTCGTCAGTTTCAACCTGGAACGTAGGATCTTCAGCAACCATTTTACCGATAGCGATACCCATTTTCTCTGTAGAACCTTTATCTTTAGGTGCAACAGCGATTGAGATTACCGGCTCAGGGAATACCATAGCTTCAAGAGTACAAGGTTGTTTCACGTCACATAATGTGTGACCAGTTTGAACATTCTTCATACCAACGATGGCTAAGATGTCACCAGCTTGAGCTTCAGTTAGCTCGGTACGATCTTCTGCCTGCATTTCTACCATACGGCCGATACGTTCGGTTTTACCAGTGAACGAGTTTAATATGGTATCACCTTTCTTAAGGCGACCAGAGTAAACACGTACGAATGTTAAAGCACCGAAACGGTCATCCATAATTTTGAATGCAAGTGCACGGAATGGCTCATCAGCACTAACGATAGCGTACTCGCCAGTTGGCTCACCTTCTTCGTCAGTTAACGGTTGTGGGTTAACTTCAGTCGGAGCTGGTAGATAGTCAACAACAGCATCTAGTAGAAGTTGCATACCTTTGTTCTTAAATGCAGAACCACAGTATGTTGGGAAGAACATCAACTCGTTAGTACCTTTGCGGATACAAGCTTTGATTTGCTCTTCAGTAGGCTCTTCACCTTCCATGTACGCCATTAATAGGTCGTCATCGGCTTCTAGCGCTGTTTCGATCATTTCTTCGCGATACGCAGCAGCATCATCTACCATGTCTGCAGGAATGTCTTGCACTTCATAGTTTTCAGGCTGGCCTGAATCATCCCAAACATAGGCTTTTTGTGACAATACGTCTACAACACCTACGAAATCATCTTCTTCACCAATTGGTAAAGTCATTACTAGCGGGTTTGCGCCAAGTACGTTTTTAACTTGATCTTTAACGCGGTAGAAGTTTGCACCTAAACGGTCTAACTTGTTTACGAAAATCAAACGAGCAACTTTAGACTCGTTGGCATAACGCCAGTTTGTTTCTGATTGCGGTTCAACACCACCAGAACCACAGAATACACCGATACCGCCATCAAGTACTTTAAGAGAACGGTATACTTCTACTGTAAAGTCAACGTGACCAGGAGTGTCGATTACGTTGAAGCGATGTTTTTTCCACTCACATGTTACGGCAGCAGACTGGATAGTAATACCACGCTCAGCTTCCTGTTCCATGAAGTCAGTAGTTGATTCACCATCGTGAACTTCACCAATCTTGTGGATCATACCTGTAAGTTTTAGGATACGTTCAGTTGTTGTGGTTTTACCCGCATCAACGTGAGCGAAAATACCAATATTTCTGTATTTTGATAAATCAGCCATTGTATTACTCTATTAAAATAAAAGTTACGTTAAAAAATTTTTGCGCGGATTATACATCAGTTGCCCTCAACAAACATCTTAAAATTGACAAAAATTAATCAACTTCGCAATTTGCAGGGTAAAAATCAGGGCGTAATTCCCCCTATTTATATATTCAGAGGTTTTTTCGGCTGATTTTATTGAAAAAAAGCCTAAAGTTTAGACATTTTAATGGGAGTTTGTTAAATTGTGCCCCGTAAAAAAATGGCTCGAGTGTAATTGCGCTGTTGAACAATAGGTTCGAGGCTTATGGCTTCATCGAGCCAGTGCGTGAAAGCGATATTACAATTGTATCGGGTGCCACCCGAGTGTTTAAAACTTTAAGGTATAGCAAAATGGCTAAAGAAAAATTTGAACGTTCCAAACCGCACGTTAACGTAGGTACAATCGGCCACGTTGACCACGGTAAGACTACTCTAACTGCTGCGATTTCAGCGGTATTGACTAAGACTCACGGTGGTGAAGTTCGTGATTT
>NZ_VCBC01000028.1:0-5000 GCF_005843925.1 Thalassotalea litorea | reverse complement strand
ACTTAGAGCTGCATTCCCAAACAACTCGACTCTTCGAAGGCACTTTACAAAGAACCGCACTCCTCGCCACACGGGATTCTCACCCTCTATGACGTCCTGTTCCAAGGAACATAGACAAGGAACGGCCCCAAAGTTGCCCTCTCCAAATTACAACTCGGGCACCGAAGGTACCAGATTTCAAATTTGAGCTTTTGCCGCTTCACTCGCCGTTACTAAGGCAATCCCGGTTGGTTTCTTTTCCTCCGCTTATTGATATGCTTAAGTTCAGCGGGTACTCCTACCTGATTTGAGGTCAAACTTTAAGAACATTGTTCGCCTAGACGCTCTCTTCTTATCGATAACGTTCCAATACGCTCAGTATAAAAAAAGATTAGCCGCAGTTGGTAAAACCTAAAACGACCGTACTTGCATTATACCTCAAGCACGCAGAGAAACCTCTCTTTGGAAAAAAAACATCCAATGAAAAGGCCAGCAATTTCAAGTTAACTCCAAAGAGTATCACTCACTACCAAACAGAATGTTTGAGAAGGAAATGACGCTCAAACAGGCATGCCCCCTGGAATACCAAGGGGCGCAATGTGCGTTCAAAGATTCGATGATTCACGGAATTCTGCAATTCACATTACGTATCGCATTTCGCTGCGTTCTTCATCGATGCGAGAACCAAGAGATCCGTTGTTGAAAGTTTTTAATATTTTAAAATTTCCAGTTACGAAAATTCTTGTTTTTGACAAAAATTTAATGAATAGATAAAATTGTTTGTGTTTGTTACCTCTGGGCCCCGATTGCTCGAATGCCCAAAGAAAAAGTTGCAAAGATATGAAAACTCCACAGTGTGTTGTATTGAAACGGTTTTAATTGTCCTATAACAAAAGCACAGAAATCTCTCACCGTTTGGAATAGCAAGAAAGAAACTTACAAGCCTAGCAAGACCGCGCACTTAAGCGCAGGCCCGGCTGGACTCTCCATCTCTTGTCTTCTTGCCCAGTAAAAGCTCTCATGCTCTTGCCAAAACAAAAAAATCCATTTTCAAAATTATTAAATTTCTTTAATGATCCTTCCGCAGGTTCACCTACGGAAACCTTGTTACGACTTTTAGTTCCTCTAAATGACCAAGTTTGTCCAAATTCTCCGCTCTGAGATGGAGTTGCCCCCTTCTCTAAGCAGATCCTGAGGCCTCACTAAGCCATTCAATCGGTACTAGCGACGGGCGGTGTGTACAAAGGGCAGGGACGTAATCAACGCAAGCTGATGACTTGCGCTTACTAGGAATTCCTCGTTGAAGAGCAATAATTACAATGCTCTATCCCCAGCACGACGGAGTTTCACAAGATTACCAAGACCTCTCGGCCAAGGTTAGACTCGCTGGCTCCGTCAGTGTAGCGCGCGTGCGGCCCAGAACGTCTAAGGGCATCACAGACCTGTTATTGCCTCAAACTTCCATCGGCTTGAAACCGATAGTCCCTCTAAGAAGTGGATAACCAGCAAATGCTAGCACCACTATTTAGTAGGTTAAGGTCTCGTTCGTTATCGCAATTAAGCAGACAAATCACTCCACCAACTAAGAACGGCCATGCACCACCACCCACAAAATCAAGAAAGAGCTCTCAATCTGTCAATCCTTATTGTGTCTGGACCTGGTGAGTTTCCCCGTGTTGAGTCAAATTAAGCCGCAGGCTCCACTCCTGGTGGTGCCCTTCCGTCAATTCCTTTAAGTTTCAGCCTTGCGACCATACTCCCCCCAGAACCCAAAGACTTTGATTTCTCGTAAGGTGCCGAGTGGGTCATTAAAAAAACACCACCCGATCCCTAGTCGGCATAGTTTATGGTTAAGACTACGACGGTATCTGATCATCTTCGATCCCCTAACTTTCGTTCTTGATTAATGAAAACGTCCTTGGCAAATGCTTTCGCAGTAGTTAGTCTTCAATAAATCCAAGAATTTCACCTCTGACAATTGAATACTGATGCCCCCGACCGTCCCTATTAATCATTACGATGGTCCTAGAAACCAACAAAATAGAACCAAACGTCCTATTCTATTATTCCATGCTAATATATTCGAGCAATACGCCTGCTTTGAACACTCTAATTTTTTCAAAGTAAAAGTCCTGGTTCGCCAAGAGCCACAAGGACTCAAGGTTAGCCAGAAGGAAAGGCCCCGTTGGAAATCCAGTACACGAAAAAATCGGACCGGCCAACCGGGCCCAAAGTTCAACTACGAGCTTTTTAACTGCAACAACTTTAATATACGCTATTGGAGCTGGAATTACCGCGGCTGCTGGCACCAGACTTGCCCTCCAATTGTTCCTCGTTAAGGTATTTACATTGTACTCATTCCAATTACAAGACCCGAATGGGCCCTGTATCGTTATTTATTGTCACTACCTCCCTGAATTAGGATTGGGTAATTTGCGCGCCTGCTGCCTTCCTTGGATGTGGTAGCCGTTTCTCAGGCTCCCTCTCCGGAATCGAACCCTTATTCCCCGTTACCCGTTGAAACCATGGTAGGCCACTATCCTACCATCGAAAGTTGATAGGGCAGAAATTTGAATGAACCATCGCCAGCACAAGGCCATGCGATTCGAAAAGTTATTATGAATCATCAAAGAGTCCGAAGACATTGATTTTTTATCTAATAAATACATCTCTTCCAAAGGGTCGAGATTTTAAGCATGTATTAGCTCTAGAATTACCACAGTTATACCATGTAGTAAAGGAACTATCAAATAAACGATAACTGATTTAATGAGCCATTCGCAGTTTCACTGTATAAATTGCTTATACTTAGACATGCATGGCTTAATCTTTGAGACAAGCATATGACTACTGGCAGGATCAACCAGATAACTATCTTAAAAGAAGAAGCAACAAGCAGTAAAAAAGAAAGAAACCGAAATCTCTTTTTTTTTTTCCCACCTATTCCCTCTTGCTAGAAGATACTTATTGAGTTTGGAAACAGCTGAAATTCCAGAAAAATTGCTTTTTCAGGTCTCTCTGCTGCCGGAAATGCTCTCTGTTCAAAAAGCTTTTACACTCTTGACCAGCGCACTCCGTCACCATACCATAGCACTCTTTGAGTTTCCTCTAATCAGGTTCCACCAAACAGATACCCCGGTGTTTCACGGAATGGTACGTTTGATATCGCTGATTTGAGAGGAGGTTACACTTGAAGAATCACAGTCTTGCGACCGGCTATTCAACAAGGCATTCCCCCAAGTTTGAATTCTTTGAAATAGATTGCTATTAGCTAGTAATCCACCAAATCCTTCGCTGCTCACCAATGGAATCGCAAGATGCCCACGATGAGACTGTTCAGGTTAAACGCAAAAGAAACACACTCTGGGAATTTCTTCCCAAATTGTATCTCTCAATACGCATCAACCCATGTCAATTAAACACGCTGTATAGAGACTAGGCAGATCTGACGATCACCTAGCGACTCTCTCCACCGTTTGACGAGGCCATTTACAAAAACATAACGAACGACAAGCCTACTCGAATTCGTTTCCAAACTCTTTTCGAACTTGTCTTCAACTGCTTTCGCATGAAGTACCTCCCAACTACTTTTCCTCACACTTGTACTCCATGACTAAACCCCCCCTCCCATTACAAACTAAAATCTTACTTTTATTTTCTTTTGCCCTCTCTGTCGCTCTGCCTTAACTACGTATTTCTCGCCGAGAAAAACTTCAATTTAAGCTATTCTCCAAAAATCTTAGCGTATATTTTTTTTCCAAAGTGACAGGTGCCCCGGGTAACCCAGTTCCTCACTATTTTTTACTGCGGAAGCGGAAGCGGAAAATACGGAAACGCGCGGGAACATACAAAACATACAAAATATACCTTTCTCACACAAGAAATATATGCTACTTGCAAAATATCATACCAAAAAACTTTTCACAACCGAAACCAAAACCAACGGATATCATACATTACACTACCACCATTCAAACTTTACTACTATCCTCCCTTCAGTTTCCCTTTTTCTGCCTTTTTCGGTGACGGAAATACGCTTCAGAGACCCTAAAGGGAAATCCATGCCATAACAGGAAAGTAACATCCCAATGCGGACTATACCACCCCACCACACTCCTACCAATAACGGTAACTATTCTATGTTTTCTTACTCCTATGTCTATTCATCTTTCATCTGACTACCTAATACTATGCAAAAATGTAAAATCATCACACAAAACATAAACAATCAAAATCAGCCATTTCCGCACCTTTTCCTCTGTCCACTTTCAACCGTCCCTCCAAATGTAAAATGGCCTATCGGAATACATTTTCTACATCCTAACTACTATAAAACAACCTTTAGACTTACGTTTGCTACTCTCATGGTCTCAATACTGCCGCCGACATTCTGTCCCACATACTAAATCTCTTCCCGTCATTATCGCCCGCATCCGGTGCCGTAAATGCAAAACAAATACCATCTATGTCTTCCACACCATCATTTTACTATGCCTGCCACCATCCATTTGTCTTTTGCACCATATCTTCATAACCTGTCACCTTGAAACTACCTCTGCATGCCACCTACCGACCAACTTTCATGTTCTGTTTCGACCTACCTCTTGTAAATGACAAATCACCTTTTTCATCGTATGCACCTTATTCTCCACATCACAATGCACTATTGCTTTTGCTTTTTCACCTGTCATATCCTATTGCTATTAGATGAAATATAATAAAAATTGTCCTCCACCCATAACACCTCTCACTCCCACCTACTGAACATGTCTGGACCCTGCCCTCATATCACCTGCGTTTCCGTTAAACTATCGGTTGCGGCCATATCTACCAGAAAGCACCGTTTCCCGTCCGATCAACTGTAGTTAAGCTGGTAAGAGCCTGACCGAGTAGTGTAGTGGGTGACCATACGCGAAACTCAGGTGCTGCAATCTTTATTTCTTTTTTTTTTTTTTTTTTTTTTTTTTTTTTTTTTTTTTTGCTTCCTTTTCTAAATCCCCTAACTAACCCACCATTCCATT
>NZ_VCBC01000027.1 GCF_005843925.1 Thalassotalea litorea | reverse complement strand
TAACACCAGTGGTAGTAGTACGCTTAGCTTCCCGGTTGTTACTGACGACCGTGGCCAGCTCAATGCCAGCGTAAACTATGACGTTACGGATAACTTCATTGTTGGTATTGAAGGTGTGAACTTAACAGAAGAGCGCATCGACCAATACTGTGTAAACCAAGATGCATTACTATGTTTCGTCGGTTTACCGGACCGTCGTATCACGATTGGTGCAAGCTACCGTTTTTAATCGGAATCCAATGTTAGTTTAACGAATCATTGGTATTCGTTTGTTGATAGAAGTTAGGCTCCGGCCTAACTTTTTTTATGCCTCAATGAAAGTCTGAGCAGCGATTACATTTGTACGGTTTTTGCGAGCCGCAGGAAGGCCTGCACATTTAAGCCAAGCAAAGCAAAAAGCTAAGACAAGCACATAGGCTAGGCAAAAAATACGCGGCCAGTCATATATCGCTGCTAATTTTGAATTTCAAACAACACAGCGGCTGGTAAATCAATGAATAGAGAAGTAATAGTGACGTGCAACGGATAGCTTAAAGTGGATCCGTTGCCGATGAATCCTACCGTTTTAGAATGTTGTAATTAATCAATCAACATAATATTTAACTTAACATTCGAAATCAGAGGGGTAGTTCTATTTACTGGTGATCTTGTAATGCCGCGATAACACCGCTTGTATTTATAGCGCATATTTTTTCGCAAATATTGATTTGAACAAATGCACTTTGCTTGATTTCTTCAGGAAACAGACCTTCAATTTCGATCATTTTTTCCAGTTTAGCGGTCGAACTTGTTGCCTGATCTGACATTATCGCTGTCAATTGGTCAGCCAGCGGATCCGATATCTCATGGCTCGCACCACTCTCGTTTTTGCCTTGTAAATAGCACAACCAGGCAGCTACCACGAAACACAAGGGTTGTGAGACATGCCCTTGACTATATAACTCGGCTAGCGGGGCAAATATCCGCTGTGGAAGCTTCTGTGAACCATCAGTAGCAACTTGCTGTGTTTCATATTGAATCTCCTGATTGGAAAATCTGTCAATAATGGTTGCCCCATAAGCATCAAAGTCAAATGCCATCTGCTTATGCAAAGACAATTTCATTTCTTCCATCAAGGAGACAACCAGCTGATGCAGGTGTTTATTTGCAATGGCCTGATGAATATACTTGTGGCCGCTAAGCTTGCCTAAATATGCCAGCGCAGAGTGACTTCCATTTAAGTAGCGCAATTTTAATTTTTCATATTGAGCGACATTATTCACAAACAAAACGCCAGCGAGATCCCATGGGGGACGTTCGGTTTTAAAGTTGTCTTCAATGACCCACTGCCTGAATGGCTCGCTTGTCACCAAAGCATTGTCCAGGTATTGATATTTACTTGAATGGTCAAGGATGTCTTTGTCTTGCACGGCTGGGACGATTCGATCGACCATGCTGTTACAAAATGAGATATTCGCCTCTATCCACTGTGCTAATTCAATATTGACAATATTTGCGAAATCAATAATCGCTTTTTTCGCTAGATGACTATTGTCCGGTAAGTTGTCACAGCTAATGAATGCAAACCCAGGAAGGCCTTGCTCCATTCTGTTCAGGCATGCTTTGGCGACAAAACCAATCATGGTTTTCGGTGAATTAAGGTTTGCCAGATCCTGTTGAATGTCTGGGTGATCCATATTCAGGCCAGTGTTGCCAGGTAATAAACAATAACCTTTTTCGGTGATAGTGGTGGTAACCACTTTAATCTCTGGTTTTGTTAACGCTGCAATGACGGCTTGTGGATTTTCAGGGGCAACAAGCACAGTTTCTAATGCACCTATGATGCGCGCATGTTCTGTTGATGTGGAGCGCTCGATAGCCGTATACAGATAATCTTGCTGTTTCAGCAAGTCTCGATTTTTCGCACTGCGAAGACTGACGGCAATGATTTTATAGTCGCCATCACATTGCGCCATCATATCGTCGGTGAATGATGCCTGATGGGCCTTATGAAACGCACCGATACCGATATGGACTATACCCGGTTTACGGTTTTTATAATCATATTGCGGACGTGCGATTAAAGGAGATATTTCTGCCACACAACTGTGACTCAGTAATTTGCTCATTATTTAAACTTATATGCTTGGTTCACTAAGTGATAAGTAAGGTCGATTGCAACATCGATGGCTTCGTCTTCATTCAGGCGATGCTGCGCAACAAGTCTGGCTAAACAATTACTATCAATTCGTCGCGACACATCATGTCGAGCCGGTATTGATAAAAATGCTCTGGTATCGTCATTAAAGCCCACGGTGTTATAAAAACCTGCGGTTTCGATAACTTGTTCTTTAAAGCGAGTCATTCCCTCGGGGCTATCATGAAACCACCAGGCAGGTCCGGCTTTAAGCGCTGGATAATGGCCGGCGAGTGGAGCAATTTCTCTTGAATAGGTAGTCTCATCTAGCGTAAACAAAATAATCGTTAAATCGGGATGATTACCAAACTTACTTAACAGCGGTTGCAGGGCTTTGACAAACTCAACCTGTACCGGTAAGTCAGCTCCTTTGTCGGTGCCAAACTTTTGATATAGCGGCGCGTTGTGATTACGATAGCAGCCATGATGCAATTGCATGGTCAAGCCATCTTCAATGCTCATTGCAGCCATTTCTGTCATCATTTGCCCCCGGAACATTAATGCGTCTTCGGGCGAATAATTTAAAGAGCGAATTTTCTGAAATAGTGTTTCTTTGTCACGATCAGACAGGTCAGCAGTAAATGCGGATGGATGGCTATGATCGCTGGCGGTCGCACCATGTTCAATAAAATACTCACGACGTTTTTTTATCGCCGCCAGATAGTCAGCAAAATGGTCAATGTCAGTATTCGTTAATGCACCCAGGGCGCGAAAACTTTCTTTAAATTTGGGGTGTTCTGGATCGGTTAGATTGTCGGGTCTGAACGTGGTAATAACCCGACCTTGCCATTCACTTTGCTGAATCTTTTTATGGTGTTTTAAATCATCAAGAGGCTGTTCTGTTGTCGCTAAGGTTTCGATATTGAAGCGATCAAATAGTGCTCTTGGTTTAAAGTTGTCCTGGGCAAGTTGTTGGTTTATCTGTTCAAAAGCCTGATCCGCCGTTTGCTTTGACAAAGGTTCGGCAATATCAAAGACTTCGGCAAAGACATAATCAAGCCACATCCGACTTGGTGTTCCACGAAATAAATAATAATTATCGGCAAAAATTTTCCAGACTTTGTGGGATTGCTCCAAAGAGAGTTTACCTTGACCTATTCCAAGTTCCGACAATCCGATCCCCTGACTGTATAACATCCGAAATACATAATGATCTGGGACAATAAGCAATTCAGCTGCGTTGCTAAAGTTTTCATTGTTGGCAAACCAGGATGGGTCGGTATGACCGTGTGGGCTGACAATCGGTAAGTCTTTTATCGCCTGATAGATGTTCTGGGCAATTTGCCTTTGTATTGGATCACTGGAAAATAATCGTTCAGGATGTAAGTAACTCGACATTAAACTGTACCTTATTTAATGTGTTCTAATGTATGAATAACACCACGAAGCTCAGCTAAACCTTTCATTCTACCTTGGTAGGAATAGCCAGGTTTGACACCTTCTTCACCTATTTCATCGGCCATCAAGTGACCATGATCTGGGCGCATCGGGATCTGATTTCCCGTTGTTTTTTCTGCGCTGAGCAATGCCTGGATTAAACCGACCATATCATTATCGCCATTTAAATGCTCTGATTCATAGAATGAACCATCTTGTTCGCGTATCACGTTTCTTAAGTGCACAAAGTAGATGTGTTCGGCGAATGCATTGGCCATACAGACCAAATCATTATCGCCTCTGGCACCATACGAACCGGCGCATAATGTAAGCCCATTTGAGGGGCTGGGGACAGCATCGATAATTTGTTGTGCATCGTTTTGAGTCGAAACAACTCTGGGAAGACCGAATAATGAAAACGGTGGATCATCTGGGTGGATGCACATTTTGATACCCGCAGATTCCGCGGCGGGCATAATGTCTGTTAAGAAGCTGAACAGGTTCGAACGCAACCCTTCGGCGCCTAATCGAATAAATTCATCAATGGCAACCAATATGGATTCGCGGCTATAAGAGCCTTCTCCGCCTGGCAAGCCAGCAATAATATTATCTTCCAGGTGCTGAATTTCTTCAACGCTCATGGTATCTATGCGTTGTTTCGCTTGTGCCACCAATTCAGGAGAGTAACTTTTTTCTGCGTATTGGCGTTTCAATACAAAAACGTCATAGGCGACAAAATCTGTCATTTCAAATCGCAACGCATAACTTTCATTGGCTAATTTGTAGTTTAAGTTTGTGCGTGTCCAATCGACAACGGGCATAAAATTATAACAAACCGTATCGATGCCAGCCTTACCCAAATTAATCAGTGTTTGATTATAATTTTCAATTAGTTGCTTGTAGTTTCCGGTTCGAGTCTTAATGTTATTGTGAACAGGAACACTCTCAACCACACTCCAATCCAGACCTGATGCTTCAATCATTGCCTTGCGTTGTTTAATGGCGTCTAATGGCCATAACTCCCCGGTCGGTATTTCATGCATCGCGGTTACAACGCCTGAAGCACCGGCTTGAACTATCATTTCAAGCGAAATTGAATCACTGGGCCCAAACCAGCGCCAAGTTTCTTTCATAATTAATCATCCACTAAAATTTACGGTTAATATTGGTAAGGCCACTTGCCCATTTAACCACAGGAAAACCTTCTTTGGCAAATACTAAATACTAATATACGTTATCGAAATTAACGATTTTTAACTGATTTTTAAGGTTAAAAGCGGTTTTTACGGGTCATGATTGATGTGTCAGAGATTGGATGCCATCGAGTGCTACTAATGGCTTGGTGCGGAGCGTCTTTTGACGCGGATTACTGGAATTCAATTGGTGATTAGGGCAGTAAAATAGGAGACTTGGGCGTTAATAATAGACGAACTCTTATTCAACTTAATGGGGTTGGTATTGGCCCTTAAGATGAGCTTTCAATAACAAGCCACTTGCAAGACAAGTGGCTGTTGATGGTTATTTTTTGCTTGCGAAATACGTGGATGCAGATTCTGAGGCGCTTTCAATATGTGATTTCATTGCAATGCGTGCTTTTTCAGGGTTTCGTATCTCCAAAGCCGCGATAATCCGTTTATGTTGATTAATCGAGGGGTGAATACCTTCTTTACGTAACCGTGCCATAAAGGATTTACTTAAAGCCGATTGATTTCTCAATTCCCAAAGCCATTTTACTATGGCACTGATGGCAGAGTTTTGACTCGCTTCGGCAATAAGTAAATGAAATTTCATGTCGGCTTGCTCACTGGCGTCAGGCCGCTTTTCTTCTTCTTCCATTTCCTTAATCGTATCGCGAAGTTCCTGGAGCTGTTCGTCAGTAATTCGCGCCGCAGCTAACGCACAGGCTTCTGCTTCGACAATGTAACGAGTATCGAGGATTTCAAATGGACCGACACCTTCGTCGGATGGAAACAATTCTGGTTTTTGATCAATAACATAGATTCCAGAGCCGGTTCTGATTTCGATAATACCTGCGATTTCAAGCGCGATCATCGCTTCTCGAATGGTAGGGCGGCTAACGCCGATTCTTTCGGCCAGAACACGTTCGGAGGGCAACTTGTCACCCGTTTTAATATTACCTTCTTTAACCAACTTCGAAATCTGTTCGGCCACCTTAACGTATAACCTTTCAGTCTTTATGGTTTCAAGTTCCACAGTGTTTTCCTTTTTGCCTTTTTATGTGGTTTAAGCCATTAAAATCTAATGTTAACAGAGAAATTGTGTTAACAATATGATTGGCTGAATAAAATAGTTGTATTTTTAGCTAAACGCATAATACTATGGTCAAGTGGCATGACCAATTGTTTTGAGGTTTCTGAAGGCTTTCCTGCGACAGAGAAAACAATGATTGGTTGATTAAAAATTACAATAGAGGCTGTTATGCTTACTCAAAAATGCGAACGCTTTTGTCGAAGCTTGGTGTTCGCGGCGTGTTTGCCATTTATATTTAGCTGTTCTGACAACAGTACCGACCAAAAAACCATTAGGCTCGCCCATGGGCTTGATGTCAATCACCCTGTGCACTTAGCATTAGTGCATTTCCAGCAACGTTTACAGGTGTTGTCCGAAGGGACAATAAAAGTAAACGTATTTCCCGCCGGGCAGTTGGGCTCAGAACGGGAAATTATCGAATTGATACAATTTGGCACGATTGGCATGACGAAAGTATCCGCCAGTTCGCTAGAAGCATTTGTACCGAATATGAAAGTGTTTGGCCTGCCGTACTTGTTTCAAGATCAACAACATTTTTGGCGAGTATTGAATGGCCCAATTGGTAAGGCATTATTGTCCGACGGTGAGCGGTACCGGATTAAAGGGCTTGGCTATTTCGATGCCGGAAGTCGTAGCTTCTACGCAACCGAAAACCTTATTCAGACACCTTCCGATTTATCCGGCCTTAAAATTCGCGTGATGAACAGTCAAAGTGCAGTCAATATGGTCAATACCATGGGCGGCTCTGCGACGCCAGTATCCTGGGGTGAACTCTATACAGCGCTGCAGCAAGGCGTTGTCGATGGTGCCGAGAATAACCCACCAAGCTTTTATTTTTCAAAACATTATGAGGTGAGTAAATACTATGTTCTGGATGAACATACCTCTATTCCAGATGTGATCATAATCGGTACACATTTATGGAAGCAATTAACCGTGGAACAAAGAGAGTGGGTGCAAATAGCCATGCAAGAAGCGACTGACTATCAGATCGATTTATGGCAAAAATCGACCAATGAAGCGCTAGCGAAAGTCAAAGAATACGGTGTTGAGGTGATTTATCCCGATAAAACGCCATTTCGTGACAGTGTTAAAGAGTTGTACAAGCAAATTAACAACGAAGAAATTCTTCAGTTAATTGCCGATATAAAAGCACAGGAGCGAGATTAATATGTGGTTTTCTAACGCAATGGAAAAACTAGGGCAACAATTGAATCGGCTTGTGGTGCTATTACTAGTACTACTAATTGTCGACGTATCCTGGCAAGTATTAACGCGGTTTATATTACCGCAGCCGAGCTCTTTTACCGAAGAAGTGGCACGTTTTTTACTGATTTGGATCAGCTTATTAGGCGCTGCTGTTGCCTACCGCTATAAAGACCATTTAGGTTTTGACTTGTTGGCGAAAAAACTCCCTAAAAAACACCAGGCAAAAGTTTCCATGTTTAACGCTATGGTAACCATTGTTTTTGCGGTATTTGTTTTATTGATTGGTGGTGGGAATGTGGTGTACGTCGTCTATACACTAGAGCAATATTCCTCTGTGCTGGGCGTCAATATGGTGTTCGTTTACATGGTTATTCCTTTCGCCGGGCTGCTATTTCTGATGTTTGCGATCGATAACTTAATTCAGTTATCTGCACCATCGGAAAAACCTGATGGCCCCGGTTCTGTCAACCATAATAGCCAGGGAGCATAACCATGACTGAGTTGATACTTTTTGCGCTATTTTGTCTGCTTTTATTGTCGAATCAATCCATTGCTATCGCCATCATTATTGCTACGTTTGCTTCGATGATTTACACCATCGATATTCTACCTGCGGCAACAACCGTTGCTCAGCGCCTGGCTGCAGGTGTTGACAGCTTCGCTCTGTTGGCAGTGCCATTTTTTATCTTATCGGGTTACCTGATGGGAAGTGGAGGGATTGCTAGCCGCCTTATTGACTTTGCGATGTCTCTGGTTGGTAAACTGCCTGGCGGTTTAGCCTATGTGAACGTGATAGCCTGTACTTTATTTGGCTCTATCTCTGGTTCTGCGGTTGCATCTACATCTGCTGTCGGTGGCTTTATGATCCCAGAAATGGAAAAAGCCGGTTACACCCGCTCATTGAGTTCGGCGGTAACCGTTACCGCTTCCACCGTCGGCATGCTGATACCACCCAGCAATATTTTGATCATCTACTCATTAGCCAGTGGAGGGGTATCAATTGCAGCGCTCTTTATCGCCGGTTATTTACCCGGGTTATTAGTAACGTTTCTTCTCATGGCCGCGGCTGCGATTTATTTAAAACGAACCAATCAAGTCCCGGCTCGAGCGGTGGAAATTAAACCGTTGATCACCTCGTTTATTGGAGCATTACCAAGCTTGGCTTTAGTCGTGTTGGTCATTGGCGGCATTATCGGCGGCTTTTTTACGCCTACCGAAGCCGGCGCCGTTGCTGTTATCTACTCATTTATTCTGGCGTTTTACGTTTACCGACAACTTTCCGCTCGGGATCTCTACCCATTATTTTTACAAGCGGTTAGAACCACATCCATTGTTATGCTGTTGATAGCAGCGTCGTCAGCAATGTCCTGGTTATTGTCTTATCAGTCAATTCCGCAAACGATTTCTGAAGCGATGCTGACTCTATCTGACAATCCTCTTTATATTCTCTTGATTATAAACTTAGTATTATTGGTTATCGGTACCTTTATGGATATGACACCGGCGGTACTGATTTTTACCCCGATATTTTTGCCGGTCGCTGAATCGTTGGGCATTTCGCCTTTGCATTTCGGCATAATGATGATTCTAAATCTATCAATCGGATTATGTACGCCACCGGTTGGCAGCGTATTATTTGTCGGCTGTAGTATTGGTAAAATTAGTATTGCCGAGATTATCAAACCCATCCTGCCTTTATACGTGGCTATGGTGTTTGCGTTAATTTGTGTGACGGCCTTTCCGCAAATTAGTGAGTTCTTGCCGGGCCTATTTGGCTTGTAAGCAGGTTTGCATTTTGATTCGGGGCAACAGTGATTGTGCTCCGAATCACCTCCCGAACGACACCCCCCTAAATAATCCTCAATCTAGCCATTCACAGCCTTCGCTCAGAATCTAAAGCCTGATAGATGGTCTATCTAAAAACATTGACTCTGTCTTATTCCATGACGCTGTACCAGCCTCACACTTTTATTACCGCTTAACTTAAGCGCCAGCGTGGCGTTATGTCGAAACTTGATACGGAATCCTATGCCAGATAATTGATGTTACTGTCGATAAGGGAAATGTTGGCATCCTCGGGCGAGCTTCATAAGCTTGGTTGATCGTGCCGTAACGACCATGTTTAAACCCCCTATAAAATTAGAAAGCCTATAAATCTGGAGCATAATGAGGATAACACCTGAACGCTTGTGGATCGTTTATGTTAATTGTTTATGTTAATTGTTTTTGTTAATCGTGTTGTTGTTCTTGTTTTGAAAGGAGGGGATTTTCGTTGAGCGTTTTTGAGAGGCAATAAAAAAGCTGCCACATAACGTGACAGCTTTTTCGGTTTCGTTAATCAACTAAGATTAGATACCGATTAGAAACGGTAGCTTGCACCAATTGAGATACGACGATCCGGTAAACCGACGAAACATAGCAATGCATCTTGGTTTACACAGTATTGGTCGATGCGCTCTTCTGTTAAGTTCACGCCTTCAATACCAACAATGAAGTTTTCAGTAACGTCATAGTTTACGCTGGCATTGAGCTGACCACGGTCGTCAGTAACAACCGGGAAGCTAAGCGTACTACTACCACTGGAGTTT
>NZ_VCBC01000026.1 GCF_005843925.1 Thalassotalea litorea | reverse complement strand
GCGGAAGCAGTTTTACAATTTATTTTGATAGTATCCTTGAAATGAAACGGGAGTCCATATAGGGAATGACGCGAGGTTAGGTTGCTTTTCGCTCGAAACAGCGAGTACTCGGAGCTGATGACATCAGCGTACTCGAAGCGACGTTTTTCGTCGCGTTCCCAGAGTATCGCTTGCGATACGTACTGCTCCTATTGGCACTTTTAAGACATTCAGCCTGAGCTAAGATTCCCTATAATGTCAGAGAATGACTCGAGGCGGAGGGGCTTTTTCTGAATCCTGAAACCTGTTCACTTTGATCCTTAATGCAAATTCAACTCTTTCTCGATGACGATGCACTGACAATCGTTTTGCGCCGCAGTGATGGTTAATAAGCGCAACTGTTGCTCGCTGAACTGTCGATTGGTGATGATCATGGACGCGCAATTTCCACATTTTAAAGTTGCGATTAGGGTAGAAAATTCAATCTCTTTTTCAGGATTCACAGAAAGTAAATTGACGGTGTTATCTAGTATGGATAATGCCTTTAATTGTGCTTTGTTGGCGTTAACGACCATGACCCATTTATCGCATTTGTGCTGGATTAATGAGCGTTGATAAACGTCTTTCCATGTGCATGTTATCGAACGTGATTGTTGTTTTTCTAGGTAACTCGCTGGAAATGGAAGCACATTATTAACGGGTGAGCCGATACTGACACTCATCTCATTCCTTGTCGCCAGGCCTGTGTTTTTAAGGGTTTTCTGATTTGAGTTAGTGATTTTTTTTGCTGCGTTAATCATGTGTATTTCCTTAAATGCAAATATACTGTATGAATATACAGTATTTAATTTTTGCACAGAACGCAAGCGTTTTTTTTATAAAAAATGAGCGCTGGCAAACGGAGACAAAATACGAAAAGCAAACGGTGTCTATATGCGGGTGATTAATGTTGGATGATTGCACAGGGGTGACAATATACGATGCTATTAATGTAAGGTTTTCGTATACGAGAAAAGGTGACCGTTAACAACAAGGCTAGCGTATTGCTAGCCTTGTTGTTTGGCTGATATTGGTTTTAAGTGAGTGGGTGTTTGATGTAGGTGAATCGCTTAGTCGGTGATTTTGCGATAAATCGCACGGCCGATCATTCTCACTTTGGTGCTGATTGGCATACGCTTTAAATTGGTCTTGACGATACCCTGAGTAAATGCGGTGGGTTTTGAATAATCAATATTGATGTCCAAAATAACCGCACGATTTTGTTTAGCTAGCTCTCTTGCTTCGGTAATGGCCACCTGCAAATCGTCATTGGTTTCAATTCGGACATAGTCGGCCCCGGTTGCGATAGCAATCCCTTGTAACTTGGTTTGCGGTAGCACGGTACAGGTTTTGCGATTGTATGGAATTTGCTGTGCCTGAGATATTTGCGACAGTTCACCATCGTTAAAGACACCAATAATGACACCGATCTCGTTATTTACGGCCGTGGCCAGTTCCATGCAGGTCATCATAAACGCGCCATCACCGACGATGGCAACGGTTTCCTGTTGAGGATGGGCATAGGCGGTGGCGATCGCCGCAGGCGTTGCATAGCCCATACAATTAAAGTCCGTAGGAGAAATAAATCCCCGAGCTTTATGGATCGGCATCAATTCCGCAGATAAGAAAGTGTGGTTGCCATCATCAACCACGATGTTCGCGTCGTCATTTAATTGGGCACGTAGTTCATCGAAGAAAAGGGCAGGGTTAACCTGGTCTTTACTGTCGTGCTCAACCCAGCTCTTTCGGTAGGCTGCTTTATTGGCCGCCAGTTTCGCCGCAACCTCTGAGTTGTCTTTGCCTGAACCTTGTTTTCTCAGAGCTTCCGATAACAAGGCACAAAGTGGTTGTGCATCGCCTTCAATGGCAATTTTGGTTGGGAAATTTTTGCCAAAGACTTCTGGGTTGATATCGATATGGATGAGGTTATCTGGCAATTCCCCGCCAAAACTGCCGGTTGCGATTTCCGCAAATCGTGTCCCGATGGCCAGTACACAGTCTGCTTTTGCAAAGGCTTTTCGCGGTGCATCGCTGGCTGCAGGACCGAAACAAAAACCCGCGTGCATTGCATGGTTCGCGGGGAATGCACTGATCCCTTGTAAACTCGTCGACACTGGAGCACCGATGTGCTCTGCGATCTCGATGAGCTCATTAAAAGCACCAACCGCTCCCCAACCCGCAAATATCACCGGATTTTTGGCTTGGTATAGACTGCTTGCGGCGGTTCGAATTGCCATTAAGGTCTCGTCTGATACAGACGATTGTGGCGGCTTTATATAAGATGGCAGGGCAGAAATATCGGCCTTATCGAGTTGCAGATTCACCGGTAGTTCGACAAATACCGGCCCTGGCTCGCCAGACACCGCAATATCATATGCTTTATATATGGTGGCAATAATCTCTTCGTGGCTGGTTATCTTAAATTGAGCTTTAGTGATCCCTTCGACGAGTTTTAATTGATCCAGTTGATGCAATTGATAATCAAATTTTGAGTCAGTTCGTATGCCACCGGAGACGACGAGCATGGGAATACCATCAAGAAACGCTTCGGCAATGCCGCTGGCTGCATGAGTGATGCCGGCAGCTGGAACAATTAACATCGAACCAATACCATCGGTGGTACGAGAAATAGCATCAGCCATAAAACCCCCATGGGCTTCATGAGTGACCAGGTACGGGGTGATTTGCTCTGAGTTATTCAACTCGTCGTATAACTCGGTATTGTGCACGCCAGGAATACCAAAGGTGTATTTTATCCCTACTTGTTCCATGGCATAACGCGCTAACCAGGCACCAGTCTTTTTCATTGTTGTTTCCTATTATTCGTGCTGTTTAAGCTTTGTATTTTTATTGCTATTGCAATGCTAATGTAATCTAAGAGTTTGACTGTGTCGCTTCATTAATCGCCCGAGCGGCTTGCTGAGCAGTCAGAATACATCCAGATAGGAATGTCCCTTCTAATGATCGGGCACCACTGGCACCACCACCACCAAACCCTGCCGCTTCGCCCACCGCATATAACCCTGCAATCGGTTGTTGCGATGCATCTAACACTTGAGAGTTTAGATTAGTCTGAATGCCGCCTAAGCTTTTTCTGGAAATCAGAGCCACTTTAATGGCAATCAAAGGGCCATGTTTTTCATCCTGAATCGGATGTGGCTTACAGGTTCTTAGCTTATCGGCTTTCCATTTTCTGGCGTGCTCGATATGGCGAATTTGATCATCATTCCACTGACTGTCGGGACGCGCCAGTATCTCGTCATAATCATTTAACGTTTGTTGCAGCACAACCGGATTGATATCTTCGGTGCCAGCAAGCTTATTCATTTCATTACAAAGTTCACTAAGATTATCTGCAACGATAAAATGATCGCTGCTATCCTGCATTTCTTTGACGAATCTATGATTACCGAGCACAGTTTCTTTCAGAAAAGTTAAAAACTTCTTATCGCGGATCATCACATTGTGTTCAGCACCAGAAACGGCAAACTCCTTACTGGCGATTTTCCAGTTAAGGACATGCCAGGCATAACCTTTTTCCTGATCCGCCATGCGTTGACACAAATAATTGGTATCAAAGCCGGTGACTAGAGGATCCGGGCCGATCCTTTTCCCCTGATAATCGAGCCAGAGCGCCGATTTACAAGGGATCAAACTCAGTCCATGGCCGTCAAAGTGCGGCTCAGGGTGGGGAATGCCGGCGGCATAGTTCCACATTTTATCCATGTGGGTGAGTTGACCACCATGGCGATTGACTTCATCGTGCATGGCACCATCACTACTTGGGTGTGTGCCATTAAGCAAAGTCTCTGGTGCCTTTGACCAATCTTTTGGCCAGTGTTGCTTTACTTTTTCTAAATTGCCAGTAAAACCACCGGTTGCAATCACGACTTGCGATCCATAAAACTCTTTTGGCGTTTGCTCAGGGCGTTGCGCTTTGCAACCGATAATTTTGCCATTTTGATTGATTAATTCAGTTACCTTACAGTTAAAATCAAAGGTAATTTTTTGTTGTTCTTTAAACGGCTGCAGTGCATTTAATACGACCTTGACCAGCTCGAGAGATGTCCCCCAGATAACATGATAGCGAGGCAGGGAATTGCCGGGAGAAAATAAACCACGTTCGACCCAGTTAACGGCGGGTAAAAAGGTAATGCCTAACTCTTTCAAATAACAATAGACATCCTGATATGAGCGATTTGCATAAAATTCGGCCCATTGCTTGGGAAATATATCCTGATCGGAAAAGTTCGCAAATGCATACCAGTCTTTTAATGCAATGCTTGGCGTGTCGGTAATACCATTGCGTTTTTGCTCCGGTGTACCCACCAGTGCCATGCCGCCGAATGCCCAACGCGCCAGGCCACCAACCTGTGATTCATTCTGAGCATCAATCATATGAACCGTTTGTCCTTTGCGTAGTAATTCCAAGGCACAGGTCAAACCGGCGATTCCGGTGCCTATGATGATCACATTCGACTTTTGTTCCATAGTGTCCTCTTTATTGCTCATACTCATCAACCCTTGTTCCTTGCACTGAAGATAGTCAATAGAGATAATGCCATTAACACCATCTTAACCAATGCGTGCAAGAGCGCTATAGTAAAAATACCCTAATGGCCGTAATCATCTATGGATAACGAAACCACTTTACCCTGTTACTCAGGTCCAATGCAGCAACTTATCGCCAGTTTATATACCGCGACGAGTCGCATTGAATTGCAGGAATTTCGCCACTGGGCATTAGCACAGCTGCAATCGGTGATTGATTTTGATGGCGCAATATGGAGCAACGGCCATCAACAGACATTGAAATTTCATAATCATACGCGCTTTAATGTACCGGAACCGTTAGGCGAGTTGTTATTGCAAACCCTGTCGCTAAATCCAATGGCCGATGTACTCTTGACCAACTTGGGGCAGCCCATTGATATGCAGGACCTGCTGAGCGATGAGGACTTTTATCAATCTCAGATATATCAACAATGCTTTAAGCCAATGGGCATTGAACGTATTTTAGCGTCGATGCACTTAGACGAAAGAACCGGTTTATTCACCTTATTAACCTTATATCGCTTTTCGCGTAACCAACCCTTTTCTCAATCCGACAGGGCCAATCAGGCCAGTGCACTATTTCACTTACTAAAAAGTGCCGAACATGCGTTGTTTATGACCCTCGAACAACAACCGAGTCAATCGGTTAACACCTACAAAGGAATCTGCGATTCCCAGGGGTACTTTCATCAAGCACAATCAACGATGCTGGATTTGTTAGAGCAGCATTATCCACAGACCAGTTTCGATTGCCTACCCGAAGAATTATTGCAGAGCTTTAAGGCGCAAATTCAATCATCAAAAACGACGGGGCATTGTGCTGTTGCAGACAAACTGCAACTGAAAGTGACCGATTTTAATGAGTTGTTTATTGTTGAATTGTGGCCCAACGGGCCACTTGACTTACTTAGCCATCGCGAAAAACAAGTTGTGGAAGTCATCAATCAAGGAATGACATTTAAACAAGCGGCGCAGGCTTTGAATCTGTCACCATCAACCGTCTCGAATCATTTATATCGTATCTATCAGAAACTCAATGTTGGCTCTAAGGCACAGCTGCGGTCACTTTTGAACTTGGATTCGAACCTTTGAATAATGCCGTCTAAAACGATTAACCCGGTTGAACTAACGCGTTAAACTCGCTTGTATATTAAGGCGCGCGCACTCATTGCTCTCCTATTCCTCAGTTACGCGTAACCAATAATAACCCTTTTGAATGAATGAGGAATCTATGTTCTTGTGATTGGCGGTGCCTTGCTTCCGCATATAGACTTAAATTATTTGATTTAGCTGGGTGACGATATCGTGTGGCTTCCAAGTAAACTTTTATTTATTGTCAGCGAAGAAAACGACAACAAAAATGCTTTGATACAAGCGTTGATCATGGCAAAAAATGCGCAAGCCAGTCTTACCATCGCAACGGTCCTTCCCAGTATCTTGAATACGGATGCGTTAGTGGGTTGCGATTTTGAGGATTCTGAATTGTACCAATCGATGATGCAAGCGCATCAAACGCTGGTAAATAGTGTCAGTTCCTATGCCGAAAACGTAACAATAAATCATAAATTGTTGCTGGGTATGCCATTTATCGAGGTGATTAAAGAGGCCATTGCGGACAATATCGATTTGGTTGTAAAGGCCGCCGATAGTGAAGGGCTGTTAAACCGAGTGTTTGGCAGTGAAGATATGCGGTTAATGCGCAAATGTCCGGTACCGGTTTGGTTAGTACAACCACGCTCGCATCGCGATAAAAGCAGTGCAGGCAAACCCGTGGTATTGGCGACCGTTGATGCCAGCGAAGATTACCCAGAGCAGGAATTGGCAACACGGCAATCGTTAAACTTTAAGGTGATCGAAATTGCAGTTTCCATTGCCCTGGCCGAAGGTGCTGAGCTTCATTTGCTGTCGGTATGGACTGCGAATTATGAAAGTAGCATGCGTGGCCCGTTAATCGGCACGGCAAAAGATAAAGTGGACCAGTATGTTGATGATCTTAAACATCAACATGACGAGTCGCTAAATCGAATGTTAGAACAGACTTATGCCATGCTTGGCGACGACGTTGAGCAATACATTAAACCTAAGGTGATCTCCTTAAAAGGGTCACCCCGTAAAAAAATCGCGGAATATGCACAGCAAATTGACGCGACACTCGTGGTCATGGGAACCGTGGCGAGAACCGGGGTAGCGGGCTTTATTATGGGCAACACTGCCGAGAATATCTTATTGCACCTGCAGCAATCGGTTATCGCGGTAAAACCCCAGGGATTTGTTTCTCCGGTCGCCTAGTTGTCGATAAAGCTGAAAAAATATCAGCCATAACAATCGATTGTAATGCAATATAGCTTTGAGCCAGGTCAAACTTGAATGTTACACTCACAACTATACTAAACAAACCTACTGATTCTTTTCGATAACAGGATGTCTGAAATGACAAAAGATTGTGTGCTGGTCATTAATTGTGGCAGCTCCTCCTTAAAATTTTCTTTGATTGTGCCCGAAAGTGGCAAAACCTTATTAACCGGTCTTGCCGAACGGTTATTGTCTGCGGATGCCAGCATTCGTATTAACCTCGATGGCGAGAAAATAATCGACACCTTACCTGCACCCTACGATCATCAAAGTGCATTGTCCCATCTCGTATCCTTTTTATACGAGCACAAATTCGAGCAACGATTGCTGGCGATAGGCCACCGTGTGGTGCATGGCGGCGAGAACTATAGCCAACCGGAAGTGGTTACCGAAGTCGTTGAAAAAATGATCGAAGCATTGGCGGCACTCGCGCCTTTGCATAACCCGGTAAATTTGATCGGTATCCGTGCGGCAAAACTGGCGTTTAGTCACCTTCCTCAGGTTGCAGTATTTGATACTGCGTTTCATCAGACCATGCCAAAAACCGCATATTTATATGGATTGCCTTATCAATTGTACGCGCAGCACAGTATTCGCCGTTATGGGTTCCATGGCACCAGTCATTATTTTGTCTGTAAGCAATTCGCCAAGCTGAATCAGCAAGCGATGGAACAAACCTCAGTGATCACCGCCCATTTGGGGAATGGTTGTTCGATTGCGGCAATCGAAGATGGCAAGTGTGTCGACACTTCGATGGGATTAACTCCCCTGGAAGGACTCGTGATGGGAACCCGCAGCGGTAGCTTAGACCCGGGGATCGTTTTTCATTTGTGCAGACAATTGGGATATAGCATTGAACAGGTAGATAACCTGCTCAATAAAGAAAGTGGCTTGCTCGGGATTTCCGAGATAAGCAATGACTGTCGCACACTCGAAGAGGCGATTGAAGACGAAGATAATGCTCAGGCAAATCTGGCGATGGATATCTTTTGCTATCAGATAGCTAAAACCATTGCCAGTTACAGTGCCAGTTTGACTAAGCTCGACGGCATCGTTTTCACCGGTGGTATTGGAGAAAACTCATCTTTAGTGCGCGAGCGAGTCGTTAACCGTCTTAAGCTGTTAAACGTGGTAATGGATGACGAGGCCAATAGTGCAACACGTTTTGGCAACAGCGGCAATATTGCAAAAGATGGGGCAACGGCTTGTTGGGTGATCCCGACGAATGAAGAATGGGTAATCGCAGAACAAACCTATCAACTAATTAACGAGGCTAATTAATGGCACGTCGTATCATGTTTGTACCGGTCGGCTTTGGTGTTGGCTTAAGTAGTGTATCCTACGGTTTTTATCACAAGTTACAGCAACTTGGGGTAAATGTTGGTTATTTTAAACCGATTGATCAACCATCTCGCAGTGTCATGAAGAACAAACAAACTGCGCAAGACAATCGCAGTACGGTGCATCAACACTCGATTTCTTTGTCTTATTTGGAAGAGCAGGTTGGAGAAGGGCAACAGGATGTTGTGTTAGAAGAAATCGTCGGTAATTGTCAGAAGTATGACCAAGACGTGCTTGTTATCGAAGGCTTAATTCCGACCACTCGCCAGCCATACACTGCTCGAATTAACCAGTTAGTTGCACAAACCTTATCGGCGGATGTCATTTTAGTGGCCGCACCCGATGCCGACACGCCTGAAGAGTTTGCAGACCGCATTGATGTCAGCGCGAAAACCTTCGGTGGTCTTGAAAATCCTCGCTTACTTGGCTGTGTTATTAATAAACTAAACTCACCGGATAAAGATGTGTTTGGGTTACTGCCACGGGAAACCGATATCAATCGTGACTTTGATACCCAACCCTGGCTCGATTTGGATATTTTTCATCGCCCGGGTTTCGATTTAATTGGTGCGATCCCCTGGGAAATCGATTTAGTCGCCCCGCGTGTCTTGGATGTTTGCCATTATTTACAAGCCAGTATCGTCAACCGCGGTGATATTGAACACCGTCGTATTCGCTCGATTAGCTTTTGTGCTCGCACGGTTGCTAATCTTACCAGTCATCTAGCCGCAGGGCGCTTGGTGGTCACACCAGGCGATCGTACCGACATCATTATTGCGACTTGTTTGTCGGCAATGAATGGCACTAAGGTTGGCGCACTATTGCTTACCAATGGGATCCATCCAACGGGGAAAGTGCTAGAGCTTTGCCAACAAGCCTTTGATACGGGATTGCCAGTATTGTCAGTTCCCTGGGATACCTGGCAAACATCGCGCCATTTGATGAGTTATAACCCGGAGATCCCGGAAGAAGACGAACAACGGATGAATCGAATTAAGGACTATGTTGCCGATAACCTCGATCACGACTGGGTAAGCCAATTTGAAGTGCAAGACGGCAAAGAAGGGTTAATGTCACCTCCTGCATTTCGCTTTAAACTGACGGAATTGGCGCGTAAAGCCCATAAACTGGTGGTGCTTCCGGAAGGAAATGAAGTAAGGACCATTAAAGCGGCGGCAATCTGTGCACAGCGAAACATTGCCCGTTGCCAATTATTGGGTAATAAAGAAGAAATTTTGCGTATTGCTGAGCAGCAGGGGGTCACTTTACCGGCGGGAGTGATTATTACCGAGCCAGAAGCGATTCGTGAAAATTATGTCGCGCCGATGGTAAATCTGCGCAAACATAAAGGCTTAACGGACATTGTTGCCCGCGAAGAGCTAAAAGATAATGTAGTGTTGGCGACCATGATGTTACAGCTGGGCCAGGTAGATGGTCTTGTTTCTGGTGCGGTGCATACCACCGCCAATACGATCCGCCCCGCATTGCAATTAGTGAAAACGGCGCCAGGTACATCACTTGTCTCATCCGTGTTCTTTATGTTGTTGCCTGAGCAAGTGTTTGTGTACGGAGATTGCGCGATCAATCCGGATCCGAATGCAGAGCAGTTGGCCGATATTGCGATACAGTCTGCAGATTCCGCTGCAAAATTTGGTATTGAGCCAAAAGTTGCGATGATTTCCTACAGCACCGGGCAATCGGGTACTGGACAGGATGTTGAGAAAGTTGCCAAAGCCACCAAAATTGCCCAGGAGAAACGCCCGGATCTGTTAATTGACGGACCGCTTCAATATGACGCTGCGGTAATGGAAAATGTGGCTAAGAAAAAAGCGCCCAACAGTAAGGTTGCGGGTAAGGCTACGGTATTTATCTTCCCGGATCTTAATACCGGCAATACCACCTATAAGGCAGTACAGCGCTCAGCGGATCTGGTCAGTATTGGTCCGATGTTGCAAGGGATGAATAAGCCGGTGAATGATTTATCCCGTGGCGCATTGGTTGATGACATTGTTTATACCATTGCCTTGACTGCGATTCAGGCGGGAGGCTAGCTGCACCGCAGTGGATTCTTCGCGCCGCTAGCTTATGATGTCTGTGCCAATAGGGTACATACAAGCGCTTTTATAGGCGCTCATACTGAGAGTGAATATTTTCGCGAACATTAAAGCCCACATTAAAGCGAGCACTATCCGCGAACATTAAAGCGACCATTATCCACGAGCATTAAAGCGAATAGCTGCTCTATTTCAATTCTGCCATTTATGCGCCGCGAACCTGTTTACTTATCAGGATCGCGGCGTTTTTATTTAATAGCCGAAAGTGTGGGGTCTTTTCCTTCGCTCATTTATCACTGCCTATTCGTTCCTATTCGTTGCCATTCGATACCTTGCTGGCGCCGAGCCGGTATTTCCTATCTTTAAGTCAAAATTATCTTTGTTTGTAACTTTACACATCGTCAGTGATGCGGCTCACTGGTATTTAGATTGTTTCTGAGTGCGCTACATTATGTTTTTGTTATGAGTTACCTATAATTACAATTTAGTTACAATCTGTACATTTCTAATATCCGTATCCCTAGCACCGAATAACCAGTAGTTGGCAAGCTTACTGATGGTGGTCGTTGACACATTGCCTCTCTTATCAAGGCTGACTTTCCAACCGGTGCTTTCAGGAGTTCTCTCTGGCACGTCGTTGTCTCACTACCTTTAGCCTTCCTAATTCGCTG
>NZ_VCBC01000025.1 GCF_005843925.1 Thalassotalea litorea | reverse complement strand
ATGGACGCAAGTATACCCGGTGAGCAGGATGCGGTTAGGGTGAATGCGCGACTGTACGTAGCCCTTCGCGGTGTTCCGTGATGACGATTCGCTTTTTTAATTTGTCCTAATGGCCAAATTATCGCAAATTTCTATATCAATAGGGCAGTTGGAAAATTCATACTTTGCCTTTTAAGTCGTGACAAAAATACGCGCAGACAATGAACTGCTTGCGCCGTAAAGGGCATTGATTTAACATAATTGCCAGTGTCATAGAGCATCGAAAATCTTTCAATAAAGATTTTTAATGGTATCCGGCATGTCGATAGAAAGGGCGCCCAGGCGCTCTTTTTTTATTGCTTTCGAAAACGTAAATGACTTTTAGCAAAAAGGTTGTAATTCAGTTAATCCATTTTTCGCTGAATCATTAAGGCTTATCAGGCCGATACGTTTTCAATAGCAAAGTCCGAAAATAAATATAGAAAGAATAGATTATGAAAAAGTTAATTTATACCAGTTTACTATTATTAGCCGCTTGCGGAGGCGGTGCTGATAATGCAAAAGAAGAAGCTATAGGACCTTTGGCAGAACACTACTATGGCAATTGGAATTTGGGCGATGTTTACTTGGTCGTCTCCAAAGACTCTCTCACATTATATAGCTATTCAGAATCGGCTTATTGTTACGAAGCTGAAGTTTCAGAAATTATCAGTAGCACGCTTAATAGTGTTGAAACTTACGACCCGTATATTGATGAGGTAGAAAAGCAAAAGTTTGAATATGATGCTGATAATGATCATTTGATCTTAAACATTGATGGTGACTCTTTTCCTTTATCAAGATATGAAATTTCAAGCTTTGATTTAGCGAATGCGTGCGATCGTGAATTAGGGGTAGAGCGGATTCAGGCGGAACTAACCTTCGATTATCTGCCAACAAGATTTTTGATAAATCGAGAAGCTTTAAAAGCGGGTGTTCAGGAAATAGAGTATGGCATCGAGTTTGATATCAATTTCAATGGTAAAACAGACCCCAGCGATATCGTTGTACAAGTGATGCACTATAAAGGGCAAAAAGACTATCCTGAAAATTTTTTGGCTAGGATATATCAATTAGGAGGATCTGTCTGGCAATACAGTCAGTTAGAGCATTCAGAACAGTTTGGGCGAATGTCTGCTGATTCTTGGTCGGTTAGTGCTGTTCATGTAGATAATGTAATAACCTTTGATTTTGATGTGACTACTCATCCACTGTTGGCTTTGATTACTCCTGAAACACCAGTGAGAGCGTTCGCGAAAATTAATTACCCATCTCCTCATATTGATGAATTGACGCATGAAGAAGACGGGCCTTGGAATTGGCAAAGCGATTATCATGAAGATAGTTTACCTGATAATGGGTATTTAATTCCTAATCAGCATAATGATATGGTTGACCCTATCGGCGATTTAACGTCTGGCGAGTCCCGTTGGGCAGATATCACCTCGTTAACATTAAC
This sequence comes from Thalassotalea litorea, assembly GCF_005843925.1. Lineage (GTDB taxonomy): Bacteria > Pseudomonadota > Gammaproteobacteria > Enterobacterales > Alteromonadaceae > Thalassotalea_A > Thalassotalea_A litorea_A. The sequence goes on along the minus strand of NZ_VCBC01000025.1, from coordinate 17,270 downwards.
GTTTCAATGATTATGGGTTAAACGCCGAGTTAATTCGATAAGATTGAAATACTCTTATGGGTGTAAAACCAATCAACTTTGAAGTAGGTTTTTCAGCGAATATGTTAAAGCGAAATCGTTGCTGGCTAATAGGTCTTTCCCTATTGATATAACATTAACAACGCATCACTAACGCTTTTTCATACTCGCTATTTAGAGAGTGGCTCGGCTGATATCCTAAATAGATCCCAATTCAGAGAAGATTGGGATAATTTTTGACTTATCTGTAACTTGAATGTTAATAGTTACTCTCTTAAGGGAGTTTTTTTAGTTTTTTGCGCAACTAGTAATCGCAATTTCAAATTAACGCCTTTATAATGTCCCTCTTTTGAAGGGGTGTAGTTCCAATTGGTAGAACGGCGGTCTCCAAAACCGACGGTTGGGAGTTCGAGTCTCTCCACCCCTGCCAATTTTCAAGCCCATGACAGGTGTCGGGGTTTTTATCTGAATGACGGGAACAGGTCAAAGTTATGAATGCTAGTACAGAAAACCAATCAGGTTCTCTAGATACTCTTAAATGGGGTGTAGTAATCCTTATTTTAGCGGGTATCGTTGTTGCTAATTATATGTATGGTGAAGTATCAGTGCTTATCCGTGCGGTTGCTGCAGTCGTTGCAGTTGCAGTCGCGGGTTTGATTGCAGCGCAAACTGAAAAAGGCCGCAATGCCATTGCGTTTGCAAAAGAATCACGCACTGAAGTACGTAAAGTAGTATGGCCAACACGTCAGGAAGCATTACAAACAACAGGTATTGTAATTGTTGCTACATTGTTTATGGCGTTAGTGCTTTGGGGTTTAGACACCCTATTGTTTTGGATCGTCAACTTTATTACTTCTATACAGGTTTAATCTATGTCTGAAGATATTAAATTAAGATGGTACGTGGTTCAGGCCTTTTCAGGTTATGAAGCTCGTGTGCAAAAAACCTTACTTGAGCATATTGAAATCCACGGCTTAGAAGATAAGTTTGGACAGATTTTAGTGCCCACGGAAGAAGTCGTAGAAATGCGTGCAGGGCAAAAGCGTAAAAGCGCCCGTAAATTCTTCCCAGGTTATGTTTTGGTTGAAATGGCGATGGACGAAGAAGCTTGGCACTTAGTGAAAAGTGTTCCTCGTGTTCTTGGCTTTATTGGCGGTACGAGTGATCGTCCTGCACCAATCAGCCAGGCAGAAGCTGATCGCATATTGCAACGTCTTGAAGACTCTTCAGATAAACCAAGACCTAAAACATTGTTCGAACCCGGTGAAGTGGTTCGCGTTATTGATGGTCCATTTGCAGACTTTAATGGTGTTGTTGAAGAGCTGGATTATGAAAAGAGCCGTATTAAGGTTTCTGTTTCAATCTTCGGTCGTGCAACCCCAGTTGAGCTTGAGTTTAGCCAGGTAGAAAAAGGCTAACGTCAAATCTCTCGATTTAAAAACCCGGCATTTGCCGGGTTTTTGCTTTTAGGGAGATAAATCCCTGCAGCGCGGGTCAACGTCATTTTGCGGGTAATGCAGTGTAGATAATGACGGTGGAATGGAACGATTGATGTTAACTTCCTGTATTTGCGAGGTTACCTTTGTTTAAATTCATATGAAATACGACATTTACGCTTGCTCAGAGCGTAGGAGTGGGGTAGTTTGGGCAAAAAAATCATATGCGCTGAAAATGTCTGTATCTTCCATTAACCCCTCAAATTCTGAATTGCTGGTAAGTGAACGAAAACATCGTTGGCTTAAATGGTCAGTGGCCGGGCTTTCTGTGTTTTGCCTTTGGCTTTGGTGTTTGCAAACATTTTCTAATCCATTGGATACGATAGCGGAATACTTTGGTTTTCTTTTTCTAGGTATTGGTGGCGCGATCGCTGCAAACTCAACTGGCGCTGGTGGTGGCATCGTCTTTGTACCGAGTTTTAGTGCATTGGGAATGAATATAGAACAGGTCATTGCTACCAGCATAGCAATCCAATGCTTTGGGATGACGATGGGGAGTTTGACTTGGTTCTATTGGTTTCGAGAAAAAGACAAAGTATCGCAAACGCGAACTAGCACAACGACACCCGCAACGAAAACCCCAGAATCTCTGTCACTTGTGTTTAAAGCACTGCTGATTTGTGCACCTGCATCGATTTTGGGTATGTGGTTAGTTCAATATTTACCATTACCACCGATTGGTGATGTGAATCTTATTTTCAGTATTTTTTCTTTGCTGTTCGGGATTCTCGTATTGGCCCAGATTGCCATGATAGGTGATAAAGTCAGTCATACTGAACAGTCTTTTACGCGAGCAAACTTCTTATTACTGATGATTGCCAGTTTGATTGGCGGGATTATCACCGCATGGATCAGTGTTGGAGTTGGCGAAATTATCGCCGTTGTGTTGCTGCTTTTAGGCTTCTCAGTGATGTATTCGGTTGCGGTTGGTGTCATGGTATCGGCACTCACGGTTTTGGCTGGAATCGCAGATTTTGCGTTACAGGGGCTCGTGGTTACTGAAGTTCTGTTATTTGCAGCCCCTGGTGCGATGATTGGTGGCTTAGTCGCTCGCTTTATTGCTCAAGCCATGGGTGGCATGCGCTTAAAGCTCTTTCTGGGAACCTGGATTTTACTTGTTGGTATTGCCGGTATCCTTCCCTTTTAAATAATTTCCGTTTATTGCTTCTTTTTTAGACGTATCCCTTGATCCTGTTCCCTTGGTTAATATATAATCCGCTGCCGATTTTATTTGAGGCCCGCTAGGCTGACGAATAAAGTCCTATTTTCAACGGGGAGCTATTAATTCAATAGCGCTTGTACCCATACTAAAGGTATTAAATCATGGCTAAAAAAGTCCAAGCTTTAATCAAGCTACAGGTTGCTGCTGGTGCAGCTAACCCTTCACCCCCAGTTGGTCCAGCTCTTGGTCAACACGGTGTGAACATCATGGAATTCTGTAAAGCGTTTAACGCAAAAACAGATTCTCTTGAAAAAGGCGCTCCAGTTCCAGTAGTTATTACTGTATACAATGACCGTTCTTTCACTTTTGACACAAAAACTCCACCGGCTTCTTACTTGTTGAAAAAAGCTGCTGGTATCAAAAGTGGTTCTGGTCGTCCTAACACTGAAAAAGTTGGTACGGTTACACGTGCTCAGCTTGAAGAAATTGTTAAGACTAAAGAGCCAGATTTAACTGCAGCGGATATGGATGCTGCGGTACGTACAATCGCGGGTTCAGCTCGTTCTATGGGTTTAGTGGTAGAGGATTAATCAATGGCTAAATTATCAAAACGTGCTCGTCTAATTCGTGAAAAAGTAGACGTATTAAAAGAATACGAAATCAATGAAGCGTTAGCTTTATTGAAAGAGTTGGCGACAGCTAATTTTAAAGAAAGTGTTGATGTTGCTGTTAAGCTAGGTATCGATGCTCGTAAATCAGATCAAAACGTTCGTGGCGCTACCGTTCTTCCAAATGGTACTGGCCGTGATGTACGTGTTGCTGTATTTACACAAGGTGCAAACGTAGACGTTGCTAAAGAAGCAGGTGCTGACATCGTTGGTATGGAAGATCTTGCTGAGCAGGTGAAGAAAGGCGAAATGAACTTTGATGTTGTTATCGCGACTCCTGACGCAATGCGTGTTGTTGGTCAACTAGGTCAGGTTCTAGGTCCTCGTGGTCTTATGCCTAACCCGAAAGTTGGTACTGTATCTCCAGACGTAGCGACTGCAGTTAAAAATGCAAAAGCTGGTCAGGTTCGTTACCGTAACGACAAGAATGGTATTATTCATTCTACAATCGGTAAAGTTGACTTTGAAAACGGTCAGTTGGAAGAAAACCTTGTTGCTTTGCTTACTGCACTTAAAAAGTCTAAGCCAGCTCAAGCGAAAGGTGCTTACTTCAAGAAGATCAGCCTTTCTACAACCATGGGTGCTGGTGTTGCCATCGCTCAAGGTTCTTTGACTGAAAGCTAATACGTTTTTAACGTTTACAAAGGGGTGTTATTAGTCTATAATTTCGCCCCTCTAATTTTGGTAGGTGCTCAATGTTATTTTGAGCTCCCGTCCAAGACCGTAGGTGTGTTAAATATTCACGTTAGTGGGTTGACCGCTTAATTTCCTACGTAGATGGTGATTACCCAGATTTTTTCCTAAAATTTCTGGCTCTCGCCGCAATGGCCCGGGATGGCGAAGCTCTGTGTTAAGCAGTGCAACCCGACTCGGGAGTTTTAATTACCGGTTTATACCGGTGGAACCAGGAGTTAAAGCCAATGGCTATCAATCTTGATGACAAAAAAGCAATTGTTGCTGAAGTTCAAGAAGCTGCCAATGGCGCTCAATCAGCTGTAATCGCGGATTCCCGTGGTATCACAGTTGAAGCGATTACTGCTTTGCGTAAGCAAGCACGTGAAAACGGTGTATGGATGAAAGTCGTTCGTAACACCCTTGCACGTCGTGCAGTAGAAGGAACGTCTTTCGAATGTCTAAAAGACAATTTCGTTGGTCCTTCACTAATCGCATTTTCAAGCGAGCACCCAGGTGCTGCTGCACGTATTTTTTCTGACTTCGCTAAAGCAAACGAAGTTTTTGAATTAAAAGCAGCTGCTTATGAAGGTGAAGTTGTTGATGTACAAGTACTTGCTAAGTTACCTACATACGACGAAGCCATCGCACGTTTAATGAGCGCTATGAAAGAAGCATCTGCAGGCAAACTTGTCCGCACTATTGCTGCACTTCGCGATCAGAAAGAGCAAGAAGCAGCCTAATTTACGCTGTTTATTTGTATTATATAGTTATTTCAAACAGCCAGTGGGCTGTTTATCAAAATAGGAAAGATTACAATGTCTGTATCTAAAGACGATATCTTAAACGCTGTTGCAGAAATGTCTGTAATGGAAGTTGTTGAACTAATTGAAGCAATGGAAGAGAAGTTCGGTGTTTCTGCTGCTGCAGCTGTTGCTGTTGCTGCTGACGCAGGCGCGGCTGCTGCTGAGCAAACTGAATTTGACGTAGTTCTAGAAAGCTTTGGCGGCAACAAAGTTGCTGTAATCAAAGCTGTTCGTAGCGCGACTGGTCTTGGTCTTAAAGAAGCGAAAGAAGTTGTTGAGTCAGCTCCTAAAGCTCTTAAAGAAGGTGTTGATAAAGCTGAAGCTGAAGCACTTAAGAAAGACCTTGAAGAAGCCGGTGCTACGGTTGCTATCAAGTAATCTGTATAACTACAGATTTGCTGCCTAAAAAGGCAATGGCTGGTGATTTAAACGTCACCGGCCTTTTTGCGCTAAAGAATATGGTTTTTTTTTAAACCAAAACAGTGCATTATTAAATCTTGGTTTCTGAAAAAGTGACCAAGATTTAGTTTTACTCCTGTCTGAAAAGACAGATTCGGCCATAACCAGCAAGCTGAGGAACCCCATGGTTTACTCTTATTCTGAGAAGAAACGAATTAGAAAGGACTTTGGTAAGAGCGCTCAGGTAATGGACTATCCATTCCTGTTGTCTATCCAACTCGAATCTTTCCGCAAGTTTATTGATATCGATCCAACGGGTGAACATGGCTTAGAAGCCGCATTCCGTTCTGTATTCCCCATTAAAAGTTATTCTGGTAATTCAGAATTACAATACGTTAGTTATCGTTTAGGCGAGCCACTATTTGACGTGAAAGAATGTCAAATCCGTGGGTTAACCTATTCGGCAGCTCTTCGCGTTAAATTACGTTTAGTCATTTATGATAAAGAGGCCGCCGCAGGTACAGTTAAAGATATCAAAGAACAAGAAGTCTATATGGGTGAAATCCCATTGATGACGGAAAATGGTACCTTTGTAATTAACGGTACAGAACGTGTTATTGTTTCACAATTACACCGTTCTCCTGGCGTTTTCTTTGATCACGATAAAGGTAAAACCCACTCTTCAGGTAAAGTATTATATAACGCTCGCGTTATTCCTTACCGTGGTTCATGGTTGGACTTTGAATTCGATCCAAAAGATAACCTTTTCGTTCGTATCGACCGTCGTCGTAAGTTGCCTGCGTCTATTATTCTTCGCGCTCTTGAATTCAGCACTGAAGAAATCCTGGCAATGTTCTATGAAACGACTCGTTTCGATCTGAAAAAGAACAAGCTAATCATGGAATTAATTCCAGATCGCTTACGTGGTGAAACCGCAATCTTTGACATTAAGATGCCAAATGGCGATGTGCTTGTTGAACAAGGTCGTCGTGTTACTGCACGTCACATTCGTGCTTTAGCCAAAGAAAATGTTGAAACATTAGAAGTTCCGGCTGACTACATTGTAGGTCGCGTATTGTCCAAGCCATACGTAAATAAATCTACCGGTGAAGTCGTTGCTGAAGCGAATGCCGAGATTACCTTGGAACTTCTGGCAGAGCTGACTGAAGCTGGCTATAAGTCATTCGAAACTCTGTACATGAATGAATTCGATTGTGGTTCATATATGTCTGATACCCTGCGTATTGATGGTTCGACTAATCGTTTAGAAGCGTTAGTTGAAATCTATCGCATGATGCGTCCGGGTGAGCCACCAACAAAAGATGCTGCAGAAGCCTTGTTTGATAACTTGTTCTTCGCCGAAGAGCGTTATGACTTGTCAACTGTTGGTCGGATGAAGTTTAACCGTCGCGTGGGTCGTAAAGAAAGCACCGGCGCTGGCGTCTTATCAAACGACGACATCATTTCTGTAATGAAAACACTGATTGCCATTCGTGATGGTAAAGGTGAAGTCGATGATATCGATCACTTAGGTAACCGACGTATCCGTAGTGTTGGTGAAATGGCCGAAAACCAATTCCGCGTAGGTCTGGTTCGTGTAGAACGAGCTGTACGTGAACGTTTAAGCTTAGGTGACTTGGATGCGGTTATGCCGCAAGACTTGATTAATGCTAAGCCGATTTCAGCTGCAGTGAAAGAATTCTTTGGTTCTTCGCAGTTGTCTCAGTTTATGGACCAGAACAACCCGCTTTCTGAGGTGACTCATAAGCGTCGTATCTCTGCGTTAGGCCCAGGTGGTTTGACTCGTGAACGTGCTGGTTTCGAAGTTCGTGACGTACATCCAACTCACTATGGTCGTGTATGTCCTATCGAGACTCCGGAAGGTCCAAACATCGGTTTGATCAACTCGTTGTCTTGTTACGCTCGAACCAACGACTACGGTTTCTTGGAAACCCCTTATCGTAAAGTTGTCGATGGTTTAGTAACGGATGATATTGAGTACTTATCTGCGATTGAAGAAGGCAACTACGTTGTCGCACAGGCAAATGCTGAAATAGATGCCGATAAGAAATTGGTCGAAGGACTCGTTCCTTGTCGTCACAAAAACGAATCAACCTTAATGTCCTCTGAACAAGTTCAGTTTATGGACGTTTCTCCACAGCAAATTATTTCTGTTGCGGCGTCTTTGATTCCATTCCTAGAACACGATGATGCAAACCGTGCATTGATGGGTGCGAACATGCAACGTCAAGCGGTTCCAACGCTGAAGGCTGACAAGCCGTTAGTTGGTACTGGTATGGAAAAAGTCATTGCCGTTGATTCTGGTGTTACTGCGGTAGCAAAACGTGGTGGTGTGGTTGACTATGTCGATGCTTCTCGTATCGTAGTTCGTGTCAACGAAAATGAAATGGTTCCTGGTGAAGCAGGTATCGATATCTATAACCTGACTAAATACACTCGTTCTAACCAGAACACATGTATTAACCAACGTCCAACCTGTCACATTGGTGATCCGGTTCAACGTGGCGATGTATTGGCAGATGGTCCATCTACCGATCTTGGTGAGCTTGCACTTGGTCAGAATATGCGTATCGCATTTATGCCTTGGAATGGTTACAACTTCGAGGATTCGATGTTGATTTCTGAGCGTGTAACCAAAGAAGACCGTTTCACCACTATCCACATTCAGGAATTAAGCTGTATCGCTCGTGATACCAAGCTTGGTTCAGAAGAAATCACTTCTGATATTCCAAATGTTGGTGAGTCTGCGCTGTCGAAGCTTGATGAATCTGGTGTTGTCTATATTGGCGCTGAAGTTAATGGCGGCGATATCTTAGTAGGTAAAGTGACTCCTAAAGGTGAAACACAACTTACTCCAGAAGAAAAATTATTACGTGCAATCTTTGGTGAAAAGGCGGCTGACGTAAAAGATAGCTCATTACGTGTACCTAACTCAGTATCTGGTACTGTCATTGATGTGCAAATCTTTACTCGTGACGGCGTTGAGAAAGATGCTCGTGCGCTTGAAATTGAAGAGATGCAACTTAAGCAGGTTAAGAAAGACCTTGGTGATGAGTTCAGTATCCTTGAAGACGGTATCTATGCCCGCGCTAAGAAACTATTGTTAGCATCTGGTATGAATGAATCTGACTTAACTTCTATGTCTCGCGACAAGTGGTTAACGCAAGTTCTGTCTGACGAAGAACAGCAAACTAACCTTGAACAAATTGCAGAGCAATATGATGCAATTAAAGAAGACTTTGATAAAAAGTTTGAAGGTAAGCGTCGTAAGATCACTCAAGGTGATGACTTACAGCCAGGCGTACTTAAGGTAGTTAAAGTGTATCTTGCGGTTAAGCGTCAGCTTCAACCGGGTGATAAAATGGCGGGTCGTCACGGTAACAAAGGTGTTATTTCATCGATTGTACCGATTGAAGATATGCCATATGACCAAAACGGTGAGCCGGTTGATATCGTGCTTAACCCGCTAGGTGTACCATCGCGGATGAACATCGGTCAGATCCTTGAAACTCACTTGGGTATGGCAGCTCGCGGTATCGGTGAAAAGATTGACCGTATGGTTAAGGCTCAGCAGGAAGTCGCGAAAATGCGTGAATTCCTAAAAGACGTGTATAACGTTGGTGAGTCTCGTCAGGAAGTTGACTTAGATACGTTCTCTGATGATGAAATCATGCGTCTCGCAGATAACTTGCGTGCCGGTCTTCCGATTGCAACACCAGCATTTGATGGTGCAGCTGAGAAAGAAATCAAAGAATTATTCCGCTTAGCGGATATGCCTGAAAGTGGTCAGTTTACCTTGATTGATGGTCGAACTGGTCGTGAATTTGAACGTCCTGTAACTGTTGGTTACATGTATATGCTGAAGCTTAACCACTTGGTTGATGACAAAATGCATGCTCGTTCAACTGGTTCTTATTCACTGGTTACTCAACAACCGCTGGGTGGTAAAGCTCAGTTCGGTGGTCAGCGTTTCGGTGAGATGGAAGTATGGGCACTAGAAGCATACGGTGCTGCTTACACCCTACAGGAAATGCTTACGGTTAAATCTGATGACGTTAATGGTCGTACGAAGATGTACAAGAACCTTGTTGATGGTGATCACCGTATGGAACCAGGTATGCCTGAATCGTTCAATGTATTGTTGAAGGAAATCCGTTCGTTAGGTATCAATATCGAATTGGACCAGGAATAACCGGGCACTGATTTTATTCAGTAAAGTTACTACATGGAGAGGGGCAACCCTCTCCCGATGTTAACTCCGACAGGAGACAGAGTGTGAAAGATTTACTTAAGTTTCTTAAGCAACAAAATCAAACAGAAGAATTCGATGGTATTCGAATTGGTCTAGCGTCACCGGACATGATTCGTTCATGGTCTTTCGGTGAAGTTAAGAAGCCAGAAACCATCAACTACCGTACATTTAAACCAGAACGTGATGGTCTGTTCTGTGCGCGTATTTTCGGCCCGGTTAAAGACTATGAGTGTTTGTGTGGTAAGTACAAGCGCCTTAAGCACCGTGGTGTTATTTGTGAAAAATGTGGCGTTGAAGTAACCCTGACGAAAGTTCGTCGTGACCGCATGGGTCATATCGAACTGGCAAGTCCGGTTGCTCATATCTGGTTCCTTAAATCATTACCTTCTCGTATTGGTTTACTTCTTGATATGACGTTGCGTGATATTGAACGTGTTCTTTACTTCGAATCATATGTTGTTACCGAAGCCGGTATGACAACATTAGAACGAGGTCAAATTCTAACGGAAGAAGAGTATTTAGATTCGTTAGAAGAGCATGGCGATGAATTCGATGCAAAAATGGGTGCCGAAGCGGTACTTGCTTTGCTAAAAGACATCGATCTTGAAGGTGATATTGCACAGATGCGTGAAGAACTACCTGAAACTGGTAGTGAAACTAAACGTAAGAAAATCACCAAGCGTTTAAAATTAATGGAAGCATTTGCTCAGTCTGGTAACAAACCTGAGTGGATGATCATGTCGGTTCTTCCGATCCTTCCACCGGATCTTCGTCCTTTAGTTCCATTGGACGGTGGCCGTTTTGCAACGTCTGATTTGAATGACTTATATCGTCGTGTAATCAACCGTAACAACCGTTTGAAGCGTCTTTTAGACCTGGTTGCGCCAGATATCATCGTGCGTAACGAAAAACGTATGTTGCAAGAATCTGTTGATGCACTTCTTGATAACGGTCGTCGTGGTCGTGCGATTACCGGTTCTAACAAACGTCCTTTGAAATCTCTTGCTGATATGATCAAGGGTAAGCAAGGTCGTTTCCGTCAGAACTTGCTAGGTAAGCGTGTTGATTACTCTGGTCGTTCTGTAATCACGGTTGGTCCTACACTTCGTTTGCACCAATGTGGTCTTCCGAAAAAAATGGCGCTTGAGTTATTCAAACCATTTATTTACGGCAAGCTAGAAGCACGTGGTTTAGCAACTACGATCAAAGCGGCTAAGAAATTAGTTGAACGTGAAGGTGGTGAAGTTTGGGATGTACTTGATGAAGTTATCCGTGAACATCCGGTTATGCTTAACCGTGCACCAACACTTCACAGGCTTGGTATCCAGGCGTTTGAACCTGTACTAATCGAAGGTAAAGCGATTCACTTGCATCCGCTTGTTTGTGCGGCGTATAACGCTGACTTCGATGGTGACCAAATGGCGGTACACGTACCGTTAACGCTAGAAGCTCAGTTAGAAGCTCGTGCGCTAATGATGTCTACCAACAACGTATTATCACCGGCGAATGGTGACCCAATCATCGTACCTTCACAGGACGTTGTATTAGGTCTGTATTATCTGACCCGTGACCGCGTTAATGGTAAAGGCGAAGGTATGGTGTTTGCTTCTCCGAAGGAAGCTGAGAAAGCTTACCGCACGGAATCGGCAGAATTACATGCACGCGTTAAGATTCGCATCACCGAACATAACAAAGATGCAGAAGGGAACCTGGTTCCTGAAACAAAACTGATTGACACCACCGTAGGTCGTGCAATTTTGTGGATGGTTTGTCCTAAAGGTATGCCTTATGAAATCATCAACCAGGCATTAGGTAAGAAGCAAATTTCAAATCTGATAAACCATGCGTATCGTAACCTTGGTTTGAAAGAAACGGTTATATTTGCTGACCACATTATGTACACAGGTTTCCATTACGCGATGATTGCGGGTGCATCTGTTGGTATCGACGATATGGTGATTCCAGATGAGAAATACACCATTATCGAGGCTGCAGAAGAAGAAGTAACTGAGATTCAACAACAATTCGAATCTGGTCTTGTAACTGCTGGTGAAAAATACAACAAAGTTATTGATATCTGGTCTTCTGCAAACGAAAAAGTTTCCAAAGCGATGATGGATAACTTATCGAAAGAGTCCATTTTAAACCGTGACGGTGAAATGGAAGAACAAGACTCGTTCAACTCAATCTTTATGATGGCCGATTCCGGTGCTCGTGGTAGTGCGGCACAGATTCGTCAGCTAGCTGGTATGCGTGGTTTGATGGCAAAACCAGATGGTTCAATCATCGAAACGCCAATTACCGCTAACTTCCGTGAAGGTCTGAACGTACTACAGTACTTTATTTCGACTCACGGTGCGCGTAAAGGTTTGGCCGATACCGCATTGAAAACCGCTAACTCGGGTTATTTGACTCGTCGTTTGGTTGATGTGGCGCAGGATTTGGTTGTTACTGAAAACGATTGTGGCACTGAAAAAGGTCTATTAATGACTCCGCTTATCGAAGGTGGTGATGTTGTAGAGCCTCTGCGTGAGCGTGTCCTAGGTCGTGTCGTTGCTCAGGATGTATTAATTCCTGGTAGCGAAGATGTCTTGTTTGAACGTAATACGCTTATTGATGAGCAAAAATGTGACACCTTAGAAGAACATTCTGTGGATCAGGTTTGGGTTCGTTCAATCATCACTTGTGAAACTGATTTTGGTATCTGTGCTCAGTGTTATGGTCGTGACCTTGCACGTGGCCACCTTATTAATGAAGGTGAAGCCATCGGTGTTGTTGCAGCCCAGTCTATCGGTGAACCCGGTACACAGCTTACGATGCGTACATTCCACATCGGTGGTGCGGCATCTCGAGCGTCTGCAGAAAACAGCGTACAAGTTAAGAACACAGGTACCTTGAAACTTCAAAGTGCTAAGTTCGTAACAGGCTCAGAAGGAAAGTTAGTAATAACTTCACGTTCTTCAGAGCTAACAGTTATTGATGAGCTTGGTCGTGAGAAAGAGCGTTATAAAGTTCCTTATGGTGCGGTATTGAGCAAAGCTGACGGTGAAAGCATCGAAGCTGGTGAAACTATCGCAAACTGGGACCCACATACTCACCCAATCATCACGGAAGTTGCTGGTCGTATCCAATTCGTAGATTTAATTGAATCTGTGACGATGACTCGTCAAACGGATGAGTTAACTGGTTTATCAAGCATCGTTATTACTGACCCTGCACAACGTAACTCAGCGGGTAAAGAAATGCGCCCAATGGTGAAATTGGTTGATGCAAAAGGTAAAGATGTGATGATTGCTGGTACTGAAATTCCAGCGCAATACTTCTTACCTGGTAACGCGATTGTTAACTTGGAAGATGGTGCGGAAGTGAACATCGGTGATGCACTAGCACGTATTCCACAAGAGAGTTCGAAGACTCGCGATATTACTGGTGGTCTGCCACGTGTTGCTGATTTATTCGAAGCGCGTAAGCCGAAAGAGCCTGCGATTCTTGCCGAAGTTACCGGTGTTATTGGCTTTGGTAAAGAAACCAAAGGCAAGCGTCGTCTTCTAATTACTCAACCGAGTGGTGAAGTGTACGAAGAGATGATTCCGAAATGGCGTCAGCTTAACGTGTTCGAAGGTGAGCAGGTTCTTAAAGGTGAAGTTATCGCTGATGGACCTGAGTCTCCACATGACATCCTGCGTTTGCGTGGTGTTGAGCACGTTGCTAACTATATCGTGAATGAAGTTCAAGACGTATATCGTCTGCAAGGTGTAAAAATCAATGATAAGCATATCGAAGTCATCGTTCGTCAGATGATTCGTAAGTGTGAAATCATGGATGCAGGTGATTCAGACTTCCTTAAAGGTGAGCAAGCGGAAGTTTCTCGAGTACGTGTTGCTAACCGCGAGCTAGAAGCTCAAGGTAAACAGCCGGCAGCCTATCAGATTCTTATGTTAGGTATTACCAAAGCGTCTCTTGCGACTGAGTCATTTATCTCAGCGGCATCGTTCCAGGAAACGACTCGTGTTCTTACTGAAGCTGCTGTTGCTGGTAAGAAAGACGGTCTACGTGGCCTGAAAGAGAATGTAATCGTTGGTCGTTTGATTCCGGCTGGTACGGGTTATGCGTATCATAAAGAACGTCAAAGCCAACGTGGTACTGTACAGGTTGAAGAATCAACAGTTTCTGCAATGGATGCAGAGCAAGCATTAACTGATGCGCTTAACGCTAACCTTTCTGGTGGAACCCCACAAGGTTCAGGCGAAGAGTAATACCGATTCTATTGAGTAATCAATTATTCGTCTCGGTATAAGTGTAAAAAAGATCGCAGAGATCGCTTCTGCGACTTGACAGGTTAAAGCTTGACCTATAGAATTCCGCGACCCTATGTTTAGGGTCGCGGTTTTTCACGTTTATAAGCGTGCATAATATGCAGAAAACAACTGCGGATATGCACATGTTTTAACTAATCAGGAGCCCTTTAATGGCAACTATTAACCAATTGGTACGTAAACCACGTGTCAAGCAGGTAACAAAAAGCAACGTTCCAGCGTTGCAAGCTTGCCCGCAGCGTCGTGGCGTATGTACTCGCGTATATACAACTACGCCTAAAAAACCTAACTCAGCACTACGTAAAGTAGCTCGTGTTCGTTTAACTAACGGCTTCGAAGTTACATCTTACATCGGTGGTGAAGGTCACAACTTACAAGAGCATAGCGTAATCCTAATTCGCGGTGGTCGTGTAAAAGATCTACCAGGTGTGCGTTATCACACCGTTCGTGGCGCACTAGATTGTTCTGGTGTAAACGACAGACGACAAGGCCGTTCTAAGTACGGTGCTAAGCGCCCTAAATCTTAACGGAACTCCGTCAAGTAAGGCCAAACATTTAGAAACAGCAATTGTTTTGGGAAATTCCTGAAATTTTATCGGAGTATTGAAAAATGCCAAGAAGACGCGTTGTAGGTCAGCGTAAAATATTACCTGATCCTAAGTTCAAAAATGAACTACTAGCGAAATTCATCAACATCCTAATGGTTGATGGTAAGAAATCTACAGCAGAAAAAATTGTGTATGGTGCACTAGACATTTTAGCTGAGAAACAATCTGATAAAGAGCACTTAGAGTTATTCGAAACTGCTCTTGATAACATCCGCCCACAAGTGGAAGTTAAGTCTCGCCGTGTAGGTGGTTCTACTTATCAGGTTCCAGTTGAAGTTCGTCCAGTTCGTCGTAATGCTCTAGCCATGCGTTGGTTAGTTGAAGCTGCTCGTAAACGTGGTGAAAAATCAATGGCTCAGCGCCTAGCAAACGAAATGCTAGATGCGTCTGACAATAAAGGCTCTGCGGTTAAGAAACGTGAAGACGTTCACCGTATGGCTGAAGCGAACAAAGCGTTCGCACATTACCGCTGGTAATAACTTTAGGGTAGTCACTTTTGTGGCTACCCTTTTCTGCAATCTAAGGTATAAAACCTTGGGAAGAGGATACTATTGTGGCTCGTACAACTCCTATTGAGCGCTACCGGAATATCGGTATTTGTGCGCACGTAGATGCTGGTAAAACCACAACCACTGAACGTGTACTTTTTTATACTGGTTTGTCTCATAAAATCGGTGAAGTACATGACGGTGCTGCTACCATGGACTGGATGGAGCAGGAACAGGAACGTGGTATCACTATCACTTCTGCTGCGACGACGTGTTTCTGGAAGGGGATGGAAGGTCAATTTCCGGACCACAGAATCAATATAATCGATACACCAGGTCACGTAGACTTTACCATTGAGGTAGAGCGCTCATTACGTGTTCTCGATGGTGCCGTACTCGTATTGTGCGCATCTTCTGGTGTACAACCGCAAACTGAAACAGTTTGGCGGCAAATGGAAAAATATTCAGTACCTCGTATGGTCTTCGTCAATAAGATGGACCGTGCAGGGGCAAGCTTTTTAAACGTTGTTGAACAGATGAAAGATCGTCTGGGCGCAAACCCTGTCCCAATGCAACTTGCGATTGGCGCAGAGGAAGATTTTACCGGCGTTGTTGATCTGATTAAAATGAAAGCCATTAACTGGAACGAAGCAGACCAGGGAATGACTTTCAATTATGAAGAAATTCCTGCAGAAATGCAGGCTATGGCTGAAGAGTGGCGTGAACACTTAGTTGAATCCGCCGCGGAAGCCAATGACGAGTTAATGGATAAATACCTGGAAGAAGGTGATTTGTCTGAAGCAGACATTAAAAAAGGCCTGCGCGCTCGTACAATTAATAATGAAATCATACTTTGTACTTGTGGCTCTGCCTTCAAGAATAAAGGGGTTCAGGCGGTATTGGATGGTGTCATTGAATACATGCCTTCGCCAACTGAAGTTGATGCCATTAAAGGCATCAATGATGACAAAGAAGAAACTGAAGGAACTCGAGAAGCTGATGACAGTGCACCGTTTGCCTCGTTAGCTTTTAAAATCGCAACGGACCCCTTTGTTGGTACGTTAACTTTTATTCGCGTATACAGTGGTATCGTTAATTCTGGTGATGCGGTTTATAACCCGGTAAAATCCAAAAAAGAGCGCATTGGTCGTATTGTCCAAATGCACTCCAATAACCGGGAAGAAATTAAAGAAGTTCGTGCCGGTGATATCGCCGCCTTGATTGGTCTTAAAGACGTGACAACGGGCGATACACTTTGTGATCCAAATAAAGTCATCACATTAGAGCGTATGGAATTCCCAGAACCGGTAATTTCGGTTGCTGTAGAACCAAGAACCAAGGCTGACCAGGAAAAAATGGGTGTTGCTTTAGGTAAATTGGCTGCTGAAGACCCGTCGTTCCGTGTTGAGACTGATGACGAAACTGGTCAAACGATTATTTCCGGAATGGGTGAGTTACATCTGGACATTATCGTTGATCGAATGAAGCGTGAGTTTAAAGTTGACTGTAATGTCGGTAAACCTCAAGTTTCTTATCGTGAAACGATTCGTAAATCGGTAGAAGTAGAAGGTAAGTTTGTTCGTCAATCTGGCGGTCGTGGTCAGTTCGGTCATGTTTGGCTGAAAATGGAACCTATTGCCGAAGGCGAAGGCTTCCAATTTGAAAGCGAAATTGTTGGTGGCGCAGTTCCAAGAGAATATTGGGGTGCTGTCGAGAAAGGCTGTCAGGAACAAATGAACAACGGTGTACTTGCTGGTTTCCCTATGTTGGATATCAAGGTTACCTTGTTTGATGGTTCTTTCCATGATGTGGATTCGAACGAAATGGCATTTAAAGTGGCTGCGTCCATGGGTTTTAGGCAAGGGGCATTAGATGCAAAACCTGTCCTTTTAGAGCCGATGATGCAAGTTGAAGTCACCACGCCAGAAGAAAATATGGGTGATGTTGTTGGTGATTTAAATCGTCGCCGCGGCATGATCGAGGGTATGGAAGAAGGCCCTGCCGGCATGAAGCTGGTAAACGCTTTGGTTCCGCTAGCTGAAATGTTCGGCTATGCAACCGATTTAAGAAGTGCAACTCAAGGTCGCGCTTCTTACTCCATGGAGTTTAAACAATATAATGAAGCTCCAAAAAATGTTGCAGATGCAATATGTCAGGCTCGTGTGGGCTAGGATTTCGGGTAAGGGGTTAACCCTTGCCTTTGATAACTTTAAGGTATAGCAAAATGGCTAAAGAAAAATTTGAACGTTCCAAACCGCACGTTAACGTAGGTACAATCGGCCACGTTGACCACGGTAAGACTACTCTAACTGCTGCGATTTCAGCGGTATTGACTAAGACTCACGGTGGTGAAGTTCGTGATTT
>NZ_VCBC01000024.1 GCF_005843925.1 Thalassotalea litorea | reverse complement strand
GCGGAAGCAGTTTTACAATTTATTTTGATAGTATCCTTGAAATGAAACGGGAGTCCATATAGGGAATGACGGCAAGGGTAGTCACCCTAAGAGAACTTCAGTTCGATTTGTCACCAGACGCAGTGTTGTTTGCTGCGGCCGTCACCCTAACACAGTGTTTTTAGCTGTGTTTGTCACCTTTAGAGCTTTAGCTTGCACTTTGTTCCGTCATCCTCACGAAAGTGGGGATCTGTTTGTGCTTTAGATTCCCAGTAGTGTCTGGGAATGACGGCAAGGGGAGTCACCGGAGCAGAGTGCTAATTCTGCTCTGGTAGCTGGTGCATCAAGTGTTGATGAACCCGTAAGGTGATTGTGTCTTTTTCTTTTGTGTACCCTAGTTGAGTTGCGAGTTGTGCCAAAACCTGGGTCACTTGATTGATAAACCTTCCGTAACCGCGATGACTGCAATTATGATCGCTAGCAATAAATACCAGACGAATCGTCTCGACCAGTTTACTGGCGTCCCATTGACTGACCAATAGACCATTAATTGCATGGGTATCGAACCCAAGGTTAAGCAACTCTCCTTCCGGTACGATAGAGTCTTCATCACTTTGACGGATAATCGGGATTCTACCATTGGCAACCATCGCCAGATGATTGAGGTTATACTGCCTGGCAAGCTTGGTAAACCTATCTGCAATCAAGGTATACAGTGGATTGTAAGGATCCATTGCATCGCCGTCGATATCGCACAATCTCAGTAACCCATTGGTCACCGGCAAATTAGCGATTGCAAACGTCATCGTTTGACGCTGTGCGGGCAAAATCAACTGTTGCTGTAAATAGCGCTGCTCAATGGGTCGAAAACCATGGGGCTGCGTTCTTTTTTCGCCTTTGTGAGCCGCAAAGACATCATAGGTCAGGTGTTGAAAGTCCTTTACTTCAATCTCATTTAAATGCAGTCCATTCTGCTTAACAAATTCGGTAATGAGCTGGGTAATTTTTTGATGGAATTGCGGCGCATTTTCACGAATGTCTTCTCCAGTTGCCAAAAATAGCAATTGAATTTTACGAGCCCAACGCTGGGGGTCATAAAAACGCTGCCGCCCTTGATGAGTTGTAGGGTTATATAAAAATAATAGTTGCTGGTCGGTCTCTATTACTTGTTGTTCTTCAGAGTAAATCACTCGAACCAACTTGTCTTTGGCAATGAAGCTTGCATTTTCAATATTGTGCTGTGCACACATTTGAAAGAATGAAGCCGTTAATGCTTGGTAAAATTGTTCCGGAATTGTCTGTGGATAGGTACTTTGAAACTGCGTAAGCAAGGAATCGGGTTTCACTTCAATCAACAGGTATTGATTCTGTCTCGCCGTTGCAGGTACATAGACTTTATGAGCCGCACTGCGCTTGCGAATTAAAGATGAGCGCGTTCGATGTTGTAACATAATAAACCTCTGGGGCTAGTTAAGAACTCAGCGCAACTTTAAGTGGCGTAAATGACATTTAGATGAATGAGATGTGAATGTTTTATTGCAAACGGGAGAAAGAAAACGGTGTCTAGGGGTGAAAAAGCAACGGTGTCTAAAGGTGTCTAAAGGTGAAAAAAGCAACGGTGTCTAAAGGTGTCGAAAGGTGTCTAAAGGTGACTAAGGCAGGAGCGTGGCTTGACACCCGTCCGGTATCTTTGATTCCGGACTGTCACCGTTCGAAATATCATTTCGAATTGTCACCTTGACGCTGCGTCGTTTGCTGCGTCGTTTGCTGCGTCGTTTGCTGCGTCTGACACCTTCGTTACGCTTGACACCCGTCCGGTATCTTTGATGCCGGACTGTCACCGTTCGAAATATCATTTCGAATTGTCACCTTGATGCAGTGTCGTTTGCTGCGTCTGACACCTTTCGAGAAATTCCGCCCTGCGGCAGGAATCTCACTCACTCCGCTCCTTCGCTTTTTGCCACAACCGTTCTAGCTCGTCGAGGCTGGAGGCTTTAATATCTTGCTGACTTTCGAAAAAATGTGCTTCGATGGATTGAAAGCGTTTAGTGAACTTTTGATTGGCTTGTCGCAGGGTTTGTTCTGGATCGATTTTCGCGTGGCGGGCGAGATTTACCGCTGCAAACAGTAAATCACCGATTTCCTCTGCCAAGGCATCTTGATCTCGATTTTCCGCCTGCAGTTCTTCGGCTATTTCATCACATTCTTCTCGAACCTTATCCAAGACATCTTTAATATTGGTCCAGTCAAAGCCAACATGCGCACAGCGCTTTTGAATTTTGGCGGCTTGTGACAACGCCGGCAAATTGCGAGGAATATCGGCCAGCATGCTTAATGATGTCTGTTGTGATTTATGTTGCCGCTCTTTGGCTTTTTCCGCTTCCCAGTTCGCTTTAATTTCGGCGTCGGAGGTAAAATCTGAGTCTGCAAACACATGCGGGTGACGGCGGATCAGCTTTTCACAGATTTGCGCAACGACAGAGTCAAAATTAAACAAGTCCTGTTCTTTGCCAAGCTGAGCGTAGAACACAACCTGAAATAATAAGTCCCCTAGCTCCTTTTCCAGTTCATCAAAATCGCGATTTTCGATCGCTTCGGCAACTTCATAAGCTTCTTCTAATGTGTAAGGGACGATAGAAGCAAAGTTTTGCTTTTGATCCCACGGACAACCATTTTCTGGATCGCGAAGCGATCGCATGATCCAAATGAGTTTTTCTACACTGGCCGGGGCTGTTAACATAATCCGTTCCTGAGTTAATACCGTAACTAAATCATTAACCGAGCAAAATAGCGACAGCGTTTACTGTCGCACCTTTATTGACGTATCCGATCGAGGCTAATCACATCATCAAGTTGGCTGATTTTATTAAACAATCGCTCGAGTACCGAAGTATTGGCTAACTCAAGCTTAAAGGTCATCACATTTTGATGGAGCTTTTGGTCATTTTTCGAAGACATATCAAGGACATTGATTTTCTCATTGGCGATTATCGTGGTGACATCTCTAAGTAGGCCTTGTCTTTCACCGGTAACGATTTGTACCGAGACCAGATAACCGGATTTTTGATCATCTCCCCATTGCACATCGACAATGCGCTCTGGGTTTTGCTTTTCGGCATTAAGTAGTTGCTCGCAATCACTGCGGTGAATCGAGATACCTCGCCCTTGGGTAATAAAACCGCTAATCGTATCCCCGGGAACCGGCTGACAACACTGTGCCATATGCGTTAACAAATTACCGACACCGGATACGGTAATACCATTTTGATCGGCTTTGTTTTTATCACTCTTGCCTTTGATAACCAGCTTAGGATCGACTTCATCCTGAGGCTGGGATTTCTGCCACTGCCCCTGTAATTGATTGATCACCTGTGCAACTTTTACGTGCCCAGCACCAATCGCGGCATGTAAATCGTCTAATGACATCACATTGAAACGCTTTAATATTGGCTTATAGTCCAATTCCACATCTTCAAATTTTTGCAGCTGGCTTTCCAGTTGTTCTTTGCCTTGCTGAATATGTTTGTCTTTGTCCAATAATTTAAAAAAGTGCTGAACTTTAGAACGCGCACGCGCGGTATGTAAGTAACCAAGGCTAGGGTTTAACCAATCCCGGCTGGGATTTGGTTTTTTCGAGGTCAGGATCTCAACTTGTTCACCGGTTTTGAGCTTGTAGGTAAAGGGAATGATACGACCGGAAACTTTGGCACCAATACAACAATGGCCAACATTGGAGTGGATATAGTAGGCAAAATCCAATGGCGTCGAGCCATTGGGTAAGTCAATCACATCGCCATTAGGCGTGAATACATAAATCCTGTCTTCAAAAACTTCATTACGAAGCTCTTCAACAAGCTCTTCCGATTCAGCAACATCTTCCTGCCATTTAAGCAGTTTACGCAACCAGTTTATTTTGTCGTCAAAGCTGCCTTTGCCCTGCCCTGCACCTTCTTTATAACGCCAGTGAGCAGCAACACCAAGTTCCGCATCGTCGTGCATTTGCTGGGTGCGTATTTGGATCTCGACGGATTTACCTTCAGGGCCAAGTACTACCGTATGAATTGACTGATAACCATTGGGTTTTGGGGTAGCGACATAGTCGTCGAATTCGCTAGGTAAATGGTTCCAACTGGTATGGATCACCCCTAACGCCCCGTAACAATCCTGAATTTTATCCACCACAACCCGAATTGCTCGTACGTCATAAAGTTGCTCAAAATCGAGCCCTTTCTTTTGCATTTTTTTCCAAATGCTGTAGATATGTTTGGGGCGACCATACACCTCGCCGGTTATCTTCATTTGGTCGAGTTTATGTTGAATGTTGGTGACAAAATCAGATACGTATTGTTCTCGAACCAAACGTTTTTCATCCAACAATTTAGCGATACGTTTATACGTGTTCGGGTGTAAATAGCGAAAAGAAACGTCTTCCAGTTCCCACTTTAACTGACCAATTCCAAGGCGGTTTGCCAATGGCGCATAAATGCTTTGGGTTTCTCTGGCAGCGATTACCCGAGTTTCCTCATCACTTTCTTTAATATCCCGAAGATTACAAATCCGCTCTGCTAGCTTTATCACCACCGCACGAACATCTTCCACCATTGAAAGCAACATTTTGCGAATGTTGTCAATCTGGCTGCTGGCAAAATGGGTACCGCTTGGTTGCTGCAAACTGCGAATAGCATCCATCTGGCTAACACCAGAGACCAGCGTATAAATGGACTTACCGTATTGAGCTTCGACTTCGGCTAGTTCGAGCACCCCCTCATCCACAAGCGGTACGAGTAGTGCCGCCAGCAACGAATCGCTGTCCATATTCAGACCAGCAAGAATTTCAACCATTTCAAGCGCTTTGTTCTGGCAAGTTAAATGCTCCGCGTAAACCGTCTGTTTTTCAAGCCATAGAGATTCAACGCTGTTCTTTTTAGAAGGCGGGAGATTGAGTTGTTCAAGCCATGCTTCAAAGCTGGCGCTGCTCATTTGGTGAGACTTTCTTACGGAAACCATTAAACATCCTTAGTTAAGTTTTTAACCTCACGGCAAAAAACTGTTATTGAGGTAAGCTTCGCTGGTGGATAAAACCACTCCCTTGCGTCGTGTTTTTGGGTGGAGTCTGACGAGGGTGGATAAAAAGCTTTTCTTTACAGCTTCCCTGTAACTCCATCTTCAAGGCCGTGCTTGACTCCACCTCCTTTTCAAAAACTTAAAATATTACGTTTTTGAAAAGAGCGCCATCGTCTCAACATGGCGAGTCTGTGCAAACATATCCAGAAGCGAGATTTTCTCAAGTGTATATCCAGCAGATATCAACAACTGACTATCGCGTGCCATTGTTGCAGCATCACATGAAATATAAAGTACCTTATCTACCCCTAGCTCAGCAATAGGCGTTATCGTTCCTAATGCGCCAGCACGGGCAGGATCAAGTAGCACTTTAGTAAAGGAACGCGGTTCCGCCCAGGGCCAGGTTAAATCGGGGTTGTTCAAATCTGCCTGATAAAAGTGACAATTATCAATCTGGTTCCGGTGCGCATTATCCTGAGCTCGGTTCACCATATCCATGACCCCTTCGATTCCAGTAAGACTCTGTACTTTCCTGGCGATAGGTAAACTAAAATTCCCCAAACCACAAAACAAATCCAGAATCCGATCACTTGGGTTTAACTGCAACCAATCCATGGCTTGCGTCACCATCATTTGATTTAACTGGCCATTGACCTGAATAAAATCCTTTGGGGAAAAGTATAAGTGGCAATCATCAATCTGATAAGATAATTGTTCGAATACACCGCCTGACAGTGCGTGATTTTGTTGGTCATCGGTAACAAACACACGATAACCGGTTTGCTCAGCAAATTCAGTTAAACGTCGACGATTTTGTTCTCCAAGTTTACCCATATAGCGGAAAATCAGGGTAACCGTATCCGTTGCAATGGCCTCGATGTGACCTATCACCTGATGCCCTTGTAATTGCGAGACTAAAGGTTGTAGTTGTTCAAACAGGCCTTGCAAAGAAGGCTCTAACACCGGGCAGGATTTAATCGGGGTGATATGACTCGCATTTTTTTGCCGAAAGCCAACCAAGGGTTCGTTCAGGCGATTATACTGGACGCCGATACGTGCTTTTCGTCGATAATGCCAGGACTCTGCCGTTAAAGGCGGTTGCCAGGGTAGGTTTTCAATACCGGCGTTACGCTTAAACACTTCGTCAATCTTGTATTTCTTAACTTCCAGTTCCAGTTCACTATCCATATGCTGGAAATCACAGCCTCCGCACTGATAAAAATGCGCGCACTGAGGCGTAACTCTTTGGGCATGTGGTTTTGCCACTTTTAGCGCCTGAGCCCGGAGATATTTGGCGTGTTCAGTCGTCACCCTGGCCTGAACTTTTTCCCCCGGCAGTGCTCCTGACACAAAGACCGACTTTTTGCCGTGACGCGCGATACCGTCACCATTGATATCAAAGCGGAGAATATCCAATTCAAGTTTTTGCCCAGAAACAGATTGTCGCTTTTGAGCCTTAAAAATTTTAACCATAAAATTCCTGTATAACTGGCGTTTTTTTGCAACGGTTAACGCCAGCGAAAGAGGGAGAAAATGTTCCACTGCGTTATATTTTAGGTGGAATCTTGCGAGGGTGGCCTAAATCACTATGCCACTACACACTCCCTGCGTCGTGTTTTGGGTGGCGTCTAACGAGGGTGATAAAACCACTCCCTGCGTCGTGTTTTTGGGTGGAGTCTAACGAGGGTGGATAAAACCACTCCCTGCGTCGTGTTTTGGGTGGGGAAAATTTTTTCTTTACAGCTTCGCTGTAACTCCACCTTCGAAACGTTTTTTGTTTCGACTCCACCTTCAAACCTTTGTTTCGACTTCAACTTTTCGCTTACATATGCCATGATGGGAGTAGTATAAACAAAAACAATTCTAACACGGTTTCTGTGTCTATATGTTTAAAATCAGCTTACGCGATTGGGTAATATTACTCACCATTTTACCAACCACTGTGATTGGTCTGAGTTTGGCTGGATTTTTTACGTTCTCTCGAATTTCCGATTTGGAAGCAAGTTTGTTCTACCGTGTTAACGCCATTTCACAACCTTTGAAAATCAGCGCCCAGTCAGGGCTTCGAAATAATAACGTCAGATTTTTGGATGAACTGCTCAAAGATCTGCAAGTAAATCAAAATGATTTACTCGACAACATGCTGATTTTAAGCGAAGGATTAGAAACCGTTGCGGTAAGTCGTCAGGACGTGGATAGTAGCGTACTACTCACCGAGGAAATTCGCTCGAACCTAGCGAATACTCAATTTGTCGCATTCGAAGATTATTACCTCTTTACCTCACCCATAACGTATAACCAGTACACCGTTGATGGTCAACGTGACACTCAGTTAATGGGTTACCTATTACTGGTGGTTGATCGCACCGATATTACCATGCACGAGCAAAGCCTTTATATTGTCTCGTTTTTAATTATCCTGATGTCAGTGCTATTGTCCGGGGTGTTTGCCAATCGATTGATAAATCGCATCGCCATTCCCGTTCAGCAGATGAACCTGGCTATCGATAGAATGAGAAATGGTCTGTATGACACTCAGATTGATTCTTTTTATAAGGGCGAGTTGGAGGAGTTACGCAAAGGCCTCAACATTTTGTTCTTCTCATTACGGGACTATCATAACGATTTGGATCGCAATATCGACCAGGCGACCACGGACTTACGAGAAAGCCTTGAACAATTTGAAATTCAAAACGTTGAATTGGATATGGCGAAACGCCGGGCGCAGGAAGCAAGCCGGGTAAAATCCGAATTCCTAGCCAATATGAGTCACGAATTGCGGACCCCGCTAAACGGTGTAATTGGCTTTACCCGACAAGTATTAAAAACCCCGTTATCCAGCACTCAACGAGATTACCTGAGCACCATAGAGCGTTCTGCCAATGGCCTGTTAACCATAATTAATGACATTCTCGATTTTTCAAAATTGGACTCAAACCGTCTTGTTATTGAAAATATTCCACTTGCGTTCAATGCAACCATTGAAGAAGCTCTAACGCTTCTTGCGCCTTCCGCCAATGAAAAAAACCTGGATTTATCATTACGGATAAACCCCAACTTACCAGATTCACTCATTGGTGATGCCATGCGAATTCAGCAAGTGCTCACTAACCTTATTGGCAATGCTATTAAGTTTACAGATTCTGGCTCCGTGGAAATTGATATCGATTACAAGATACTCGAAGACTCAAATATTCAGTTAGTCGTCGCAGTGAAAGATACTGGCATCGGTATCAATACACAGCAACAGGAAAATCTGTTTGAAGCATTTGGCCAGGCGGATAATAGTATTACCCGCATGTATGGTGGTACGGGGCTTGGCTTAGTGATTTCTAAGCGAATTGCGCAGGAAATGAATGGCGATATTCGTTTTGAAAGCAGAGCCGAGCATGGCACGACGTTTTGGTTTGAATGGCAGTGTCAGTTAAATCCACTACCGATAGACAGCAAGCCTTACCCGGCAGATTTAAAAGATAAGCAGGTAATCCTTTATGATCCACTGCCCCATTGCCGTTTAGCCGTAGAAGAGCTTTTGAAGTTTTGGAAAATGCAGGTTACCACGGTATCCAGTAACGAAGACTTACTTAAACAAGGTGAACAGCTCTCATTCGATATTGCCATTGTCTCGGTGCATATTAATGAGTCGCAAATTGATGACTCGCTCCGATTAATTCAAAACCTGAGCCAGCATATACCGGAAATTTATGTCGCCGTTAATTCCAATGCCGCGAATTTATCCGAAGCATTCATTTCTGCCGGTGCAATAAACTGTTTCAGTAAACCCTATCTCGCCAATAAGCTCGCCCAGCAAATTTCAAAAGATGACAAAATTGTAGCGCAATCATCGCCCAGAGCTTTGCCGCTGAAAAAGCTTGATATTAAAGTGCTCGCCGTTGATGACAATGAAGCAAACCTGAAACTGATTAGCACGCTTCTCGGTGAGCTTGTCGAAACTGTTGTGACCGCCAACAATGGTAAAGAAGCTTTAGATCTCGCCAGCAAAGAGCGATTTGTGTTTATTTTTATGGATATCCAGATGCCGATCATGGATGGCATCACGGCCATGGAAAAAATACGGCTGACGACGTTAAACAGCGATACTCCCGTAGTGGCGGTAACCGCGCATGCCCTGCAGGGGGAAAAAGACAAAATGCTTGAGAAAGGGTTCTTTGGTTATATGACAAAACCCATTGATGAAACGCTGCTGAAACACTACTTATATGAACATGGGATGTCCGAGCCTGCGCCCGTATTTAGCCGACCAGAGGTTGCCCCACAGGAAACCTTCCCAATTGGCAAATTCAAAGGCATCATCGACTGGTCTTTGGCCATTGAACGTTCGGGCAATCGCCCTGAGTTGGCCAAAGAAATGCTATCTATGTTGTTGAAATCTTTACCAGATACCAAAGCGGCGTTACAAAACCAGCTTGACAGCAATGACCAGCAAGGCTTTGTGCAAGTCATCCATAAACTCAATGGCGCCTGTTGCTATAACGGCGTGCCACGACTGGAAAAAGTGTGTCGCGAAATCGAAACCCATTTAAGCGAGCAGACACTCGATAGCATCGAACCTGAGCTGCTGGAGATGTTTGACGAAATCGACAAGCTGATTCAGATTAGCGAGGAGATGGGGGAGAGTCTTAGCGGTGAGTCTTAGCGGTGACGCGAGTGCGTCACCGCTGTTTGCTGCGCGGGTGGATAAAACGCGTCATTAACTACACGCGTTTTGGGTGGAGGACTGCGTCGGGTGGATAAAACCTTAGTTCCGGCAGGTTTTTAGGTGACAACTTCGTGGCAAAGAGCCAGTCAAGCCGGCACGGCTCCGCCGCCATCCAGGGAGAACTTTCGCTCGTCTTACTCCTTCCGTTATCCTCACGCCCCTGCCGTCACCCTCACTTCTTCCGTTACCCTAACTACTTCCGTCATCCTCACGGAAGTGGGGATCTGCGTTTGCTCTAGATTCACAGTAGTGTCTGGGAATGACGGGAAGGCTGCGCGGGTGGATAAAACGCGTCATTAACTACGCGCGTTTTGGGTGGAGGACTTCGTCGGGTGGATAAAACCTTAGTTCCGGCAGGTTTTTAGGTGACAACTTCATGGTAAAAAGCCAGTCAAGCCGGCACGGTTCCGCCGCCATCCAGGGAGAATTTTCGCTCGTCTTACTCCTTCCGTTATCCTCACGCCTATTCGTCATCCTCACGGAAGTGGGGATCTGCTGTGCCTTAGATTCCCAGTAGTGTCTGGGAATGACGGTGATATAGTCATCCTCACGAAATTGGGGATCTGCTGTTGTTTTAGATTCCCAGTAGTGTCTGGGAATGACGGGAAGGGTGGCCCCCGAATGGAGCTTTAGTTCGCACTCGCATCTATTTGCATTTCTAATGCGGAAGTCACCCTGACGCAGTTCGTTTGCAGCGTCTGTCACCTTTAGAGAGATTCCGCCCAGCGATAGGAATCTCGAGGCCGGCATCTATTTGCTCAACACCACAAACGCTATCGCATAGTGTTCTTCATCAGACAGACTGATATGAAAGCTATTGGCTTTTAGTTTTTGAGCAAGTTCTAACGCGCGACCATTGAAAGCCAATTGTGGCTGGCCATTTTCGAGGTTTGAGATTTCGATGTGCTGAAATGAAACACCATCGGCAATACCGGTACCTAATGCCTTTGCCGCCGCTTCCTTGGCCGCCCAGCGTTTTGCCAGAAATCGCTCTGGATAGTTATGCTCGGTGAATACTCGGAGCTCTGATTCGGTCAAAATCCGCAGTGCAAGTTTTTCACGTGCTCGCTCCTGCATCTTGCTGATCCGAGCAATTTCAATTAAATCATTACCGATGCCAACGACTGACATAAAAGCTCCTTAACTCATAAGGTGGAGTAAAATATTCCACTGCGTCATATTTTATGGCGGACTCTGACGAAGGTGGATAAAACCTGCTCCGCTTGCGGTTTTTAGGTGACGGCTAACGCTATGACAACGAACCGTCTCTTTCCTCGTTATCCCGGCGTACGACTATAGGATATAGGAGGCAGAACGAAGCATGGATGCCTGAGTCGAGGCCGGGATCTCGCTTTTGTACAGGCTGACGAAAAGCTACCTCGAGACGAATAGTCTCGACTCCACCGAAAATTGCTCCTCGATAACTGCTCCTCGATAACTGCTCCTCGATAACTGCTCCTGCGTTATTCTACCTTCATACATCCATGTACTTGTGCATTTTCGGCATATAAACCATTCCTGGTTAAAACCATTTCAGCTTTGCTGAAACTCCACCATTGACGTTTTAGGTCAAACCCACCCTTAAAACGCATTCTGTTTTGACTCCATCCTTGCAGCTACGCCGCAACTCCCTCTTCAAAACGCACCACGTTTTGTAGTTAGTGCCCACTCGCAGCGTTAAACGGGTCAAGCTGCATCGCTCTGGCATCTAACATCAGTTGTTTCATATCTCGTACGGCTTTGTCCAGGCCATCAATGGCGGCGCGGGCAATAATGGCATGGCCAATATTCAATTCGATGATTTGGGGGATCGCCGCAATCGGTTTTACATTGAAGTAATGTAATCCATGCCCGGCATTCACTTTTAGCCCTATCGAGTCGGCATATTCAATCCCTTTGATTAAACGTGCCAGCTCTTCATGCATTTCCGCCTCGGTTTCGGCTTCGGCATACTGGCCGGTATGAATTTCGATAAAAGCTGCACCCGTCGCCTTAGCCGCATCGATTTGCGCAATGTCGGCATCAATAAATAGGCTCACCGTTGTACCGTGACTATGTAGGCGTAGTACCGCGTCACTGACTTTCACCAATTTACCTGCCACATCCAGCCCCCCTTCCGTCGTCAACTCTTCGCGTTTTTCAGGGACAAGACAACAAAACTTAGGTTTAATCTGCGCGGCAATATCGAGCATTTCATCGGTAACCGCCATTTCCAGATTCATACGGGTTTGTAGGGTTCGTGCCATCACTTCCACGTCACGATCATTAATATGGCGTCTGTCTTCCCGCAAATGAATAGTAATACCATCAGCTCCAGCAAGCTCGGCAACCGAGGCGGCATGGACAGGATCCGGATAGCTAGTCCCGCGCGCCTGACGTAATGTGGCAATATGATCTACATTTACACCCAGTAATATATCTTTCATGGTTTCACGACTACTCTAAAATTTATAAAAATGTCATTTGCTATATGCAAACAGTTTTCGACTTTGCAGTGGGCGACTTCCCAACAAAGGCTTAAATACTTGCCTCATCAGCGATTTACAGGTCAATAGTACGTCTGGATCCTGTAAATTTCCATCTCTTATTGCCAGTAAGTGACGACGATCGAATTTATTGATGCTGCGTTCATAATCGGCACTGACTAACCCCTGTTCTGGCAAATAATACCAATAATCAGGGCTCGATTCCTGAACCTGAGAATCCTCATCCAATACAGAAAAATCGATGCCAAGACCAAGTTCTTCAAGTAAAGCAAACTCAAAGCTTCTTAATATGGGCTCGATTGATATTTGTTGTTCCAACTGAGTCAGGGCATGATGATAGTGCGCAAACAGTGTCTCACAACTGATGTTTTGGGGAAGCAAGCGCACGCAAAGCTCATTAAGATAAAAGCCGCTATACAAGAATTGCCGCGACAGAGGTAAAGGCAATTGCGCCTTTTCAATTTGCGTTAAGGTTAGCAAAGAGCCTTTGCCTTTAAGCTGCACCTGCAGTGTTGAAAAGGGTTGCAGCTGAGCGCGTTTGCTATTTTTACGACTACTACCAGCATAAGCCACGGCACTAATGTGGCCGAGGTCTTTTGATAGTAGGTTTAACAATAAGCTATTTTCCCGATAGGGTCTCGAATGCAATAAATAAACGGTTTGTAATGCGAGCTCCCTGTCCTTGTTCATACTTAACCCGAGTAATCGTCACCGTACCCTAAGCTACGCAAGGCTCGTTCATCATCGGCCCAACCGGATTTAACTTTGACCCAGGTCTCGAGAAACACCTGACATTGTAAAAGGTTTTCAATATCACGGCGAGCTTCGCGGCCAATGACTTTAAGCTTTTCGCCTTTATTGCCGATGACCATCCGTTTTTGCGAATTGCGCTCTACTAAAATCAACGCATTGATATGAACAATGCCATTTTGGTCAATTTTAAATTGTTCGATTTCAACCGTGGTGGAATAAGGCAGCTCATCACCGGTAAAACGCATCAGTTTTTCACGAATGATTTCGGACGCCATAAAACGTGAAGAACGATCGGTAATATAATCTTCCGGAAACCAAAAATCCCCTTCCGGTAATATATCCAGACAACGTTGGCGAATTTCATTTAAATTGTCGCCTTTGGTTGCGCTGATCGGAATAATATCCTGAAAATCATGCAACTGTCCAAGTGTCTGTAAGTGGGGTAATAGTGCTTCTTTATCCTGAACATTATCGGTTTTATTGATCGCCAGAATGACTGGTCTGCCACTTTTTTTAATTTTATTGAGCACCAGTTGATCATCATCGGTCCAATGGGTTCCTTCGACCAAAAATACAATCAGCTCAACTTCAGCAATCGAGCTGCTTGCGGCTCGGTTCATCAAGCGATTGATGGCGCGTTTTTCTTCCGCATGCAAACCTGGCGTATCGACTAAAACCGCTTGTTTATTGCCTTCCGTGAGAATACCAAGGATGCGATGACGGGTAGTTTGCGGTTTACGGGAAGTAATACTTACCTTTTGCCCTAACAGCGCATTCAGTAATGTAGATTTACCAACATTTGGTCGGCCTACAAACGCGACCAGACCACAATGACGGGCTTGTTCAGACATTGAGTAACTCCAAGGCTTGTTGCGCCGCAGCCTGTTCGGCTTTACGGCGAGAAGTGCCTTTACTAACGATTTCTTGATCGATGCCAGTGACCACACAACTTACGGTAAATTCCTGATTATGGGATTGTCCCGTTGTATTGATGACATCATAGGTCGGTAAAGGTTGTCGTCTTCCCTGCAGGTATTCCTGCAAACGGGTTTTCGGATCTTTTTGCGCTTTTCCCGGTTGGATCGCTTCAAGACGCTGACTAAACCATTGATTTACCAGAGCCTGACATTGACTGAGATCGGAATCTAAGTAGACCGCCCCGATGATTGCTTCAGTGGCATCTTCTAAGATAGATTCTCGGCGAAATCCGCCGCTTTTTAGCTCCCCTGGCCCCATTTGCAAATAATCACCCAGGTCAAAATCCCTAGCGATTTCTGCCAGCGTGGCGCCCCGGACTAAGCTGGAGCGCATGCGTGTCAGCTCTCCTTCAGAGGCCTCTGGAAACCTGCGGTACAACTCATTGGCAATGATATAACCTAAAATTGAATCGCCCAAAAACTCTAAGCGCTCATTATTCAAGCCTTTTGCGCTGCGATGGGTCAGAGCCTGAGCCAATAGCTCGGGATCGTTAAATTGATAACCGATGCGGTTACTCAATTTTTGTAATTTATCAATACCAGCCAATTAATTAATTCCGCCAATGCGCTCAAAACGAAACCCGGTGGGTATCCACGTTGGTAACCAGCTATCCTGGGTTCGTTCAAATTCAAAACTCATCCAGATCGCCACGGCTTCACCGACCAAGTTATCTTCCGGAACAAAACCCCAAAAACGGCTATCCTGAGAATTATCCCGATTATCGCCCATTACAAAGTATTGTCCTTCCGGAACAATCCATTGGCCCTTTGCCGTGCCCGGTTGATTATGGAAGCGACGGGTCTGCTGGTAGGTATTATTGTTGACTAAAATTTCGTGGTCGCGGCCTGGCAATTTTTCATTGTAACGGGTCAGAGCCATATTGAGCTGCGAATATTCACCGGTGGCAAGAAATTCATTCATGACCTTATCGGCTCCCGGACAATCGCTGGATTGATCCGGACAAGCAGGCTTGATGTATAGGGTCTTGTTACGATAAATGACCACATCGCCTGGGACACCGATCACCCGTTTAATAAAATCGACGCGCTCGTCTTCTGGATATTTAAATACCACAACATCGCCTCTTTCTGGCGCGCCGTTTTCCCAGAATTTGGTGCGAGTAACGGGTTCGCGCAAGCCATAATTAAATTTATTGACCAGAATGAAGTCACCATCAAACAAGTTCGGCATCATCGAGCCACTTGGGATCTGGAAAGGTTCGTAAATAAACGAACGTAGTACCATAACAAAGGCAATGACCGGAAAAATTTGCACGGAGGTTTCGACAAAACCATTAGGTTCGGTGATTTTTCGCTGTGCTTCTTCCGTCAATGGCTGAGCGCATTGTGATTGTGTTGACGCAAGGTTAAGTTGACGTTTAGGTGCGAACACAAATTTATCCAACAACCAAACGGTACCGGTAACCAAAGTCGCGATAACCAAAATCAATGAAAAGTACATTGCCATAATTTATTATTTTCCTAGTTTTAATACGGCCAAAAACGCTTCTTGAGGCACTTCGACGCTTCCTACCTGCTTCATCCGTTTTTTACCTTCTTTTTGTTTCTGCAATAATTTTTTCTTACGACTGATATCACCGCCGTAACACTTGGCGATAACGTTTTTACGCAGTTGCTTGACCGTTGTACGGGCAATGACATTGTTACCAATTGCCGCCTGAATGGCAACATCGAACATTTGTCTGTGAATCAATTCTTTTAACTTATCAACAAGTTGGCGACCACGAGATACCGAGTTTGTGCGGTGAGTAATCATCGCCAAAGCGTCGACCCGGTCACCATTGATTAACACATCGGTGCGCACCATATCTGACGCTTCAAATCGGACAAAGCTATAATCCAACGATGCATAGCCTCTAGACGTCGACTTCAATTTGTCAAAAAAGTCCATCACAACTTCGGCCATCGGCAATTCATACACAACAGCAACCTGATTGCCGTGATAGGTCATGTTTTTCTGCACGCCACGCTTTTCGACACATAGGGTAATAACATTGCCCAAATGCTCCTGCGGCACGAGTATGTGTGCTTCGACAATTGGCTCGCGAATTTCATCGATTTCATTCACCGCTGGCAAATCCGACGGGTTATCGATGGTTACTACCGTACCGTCGGTACGCAACACTTCATAGTTTACCGTTGGCGCGGTCGTGATCAGATCCAAGTCATATTCACGTGCCAGGCGTTCTTGAATGATTTCCATGTGGAGCATGCCTAAAAAGCCACAACGGAAACCGAACCCTAACGCCCCTGAAGACTCAGGTTCAAAAAACAAAGACGCATCGTTTAAGCTTAGTTTATTCAGCGCATCTCGGAAGTTTTCAAAATCATCAGAGCTAATTGGGAAAATACCGGCATATACCTGAGGTTTTACTTTCTGAAAACCAGGCAATGCTTCGGTCGCAGGTTTGCGCGTCAGTGTTAATGTATCCCCGACAGGTGCCCCATGAATCTCTTTGATGCCGGCAATAACAAAACCAACTTCACCGGTTCTCAGCGTACCGGTATCGGTTTGCTTCGGTGTAAAAATTCCGACTTTATCGATAATGTGAGTCTGACCTGTCGACATCACCGTCATCTTATCGCCCGCTTTGATTTCGCCATGAACCACACGGACCAATGATACAACGCCTTGGTAGTTATCAAACCAGGAATCAATGATCAGCGCTTGCAGATTATCGTCTGTCTCACCTTTTGGTGGTGGTACATTGGCAACAATACTCTCTAAAACATCTTCGATACCAATGCCGGTTTTTGCCGAACACTGGACCGCATCCGTCGCATCGATACCAATGATGTCTTCGATTTCTTCACTCACACGCTCAGGATCCGCTTGTGGTAAATCAATCTTATTCAAGATTGGCACAACTTCTAAATCCATTTCTATCGCGGTATAACAATTTGCAAGTGTCTGCGCTTCTACGCCCTGCCCTGCATCTACGACAAGCAATGCACCTTCACAGGCTGCGAGTGAACGAGATACTTCATAGGAGAAATCTACATGTCCGGGGGTATCGATAAAGTTTAACTGATAGGTTTCGCCATCTTTGGCTTTATAGTCCAAGGTCACACTCTGTGCCTTGATGGTGATACCACGCTCGCGCTCTAAATCCATGGAATCGAGAACCTGTGATTCCATTTCACGATCAGCCAGGCCGCCGCAATGCTGAATCAGACGATCCGACAAAGTCGATTTACCGTGATCGATGTGAGCGATAATTGAAAAATTTCGGATATGCTTCATAGGAGGAAAAATACTAGGTTGTAATAAAAATCAATAATGGCGTGATTTTAGCTAATTTAACGCCTCGGGGCTATCTTTAGTTGCGGATATTGACTGGGATTACCCGTGGGTCGGCGCTTTTGTCACATTTTCTTAGGATTTTAACATCAAGGGCCTGTTTCCTTTGCGGCTGACGCTGGATATAGCGCGCCAGATAAAACCCGCCGATCCCGCCGAAAACCCCCACAGATAATGCGGAAAGTTCATGCAACTGCCATTGCTGAACCAATAGAAACTGACCAATTGCCGCGGCAATGATTAACCCTATCAGTGGCAGCAGATAGACTTGCATGGCCGCCGACAAAAGATGGTTTTGTGGTAATGCGATAACGACCTCATCTCCGGGCTTTAGTTCGAGAGATGTGGTCAGGGTAAGCTTCATATATCTCACACCTAAGCCTTTTGCGATCTGGCCACTGCCACAGGTATCGACTTGCTGACAACTGGAACAGCCAGACTTCACCACGCTTTCGACATCGACCTGGTTGCCTTCAACGCGGGTTACGCGAGCAGTTTCTTCAATCATAAAGGTCCAAAAGTGATTTTAGGTGAATGATAGGGGAATTGTACCTTGTTTGGGCGCTAAAGTTCTAGCTGCGTTGAAAACAACGCGTTGAGACGGTGTCAGGGTGAGAGACGAACACGTCAGGGTGACAGACGAACACGTCAGGGTGACAGATGCGAACCAATGTTCTCTCAGGGTGACAAACACAGCTTAAATGGCTGTGTTAGGGTGTCAAATCGAACTGAAGTTCTCTTAGGGTGACTACCCTAGCCGTCATTCCCAGACACTACTGGGAATCTAATGCAAAAGCAGATCCCCACTTTCGTGAGGATGACGGAACGAGCTGCGAGCTAGTGCGCTCATCAGGTGACTACCTGTACCGTCATTCCCAGACACTACTGGGAATCTAACGCAAAAGCAGATCCCCACTTTCGTGAGGATGACGGAGTTTGGGTGTGAGGATGATGGAGTTGGGTGTGAGGATGACGAAACAAAGTGCAAGCTAAAGCTCTACAGGTGACAAACACAGGTAAAAACGCTGTGTTAGGGTGACAGCCACAGCAAACAACACTGCGTCTGGTGACAAATCGAACTAAAGTTCTCTTAGGGTGACTACCCTTGCCGTCATTCCCAGACACTACTGGGAATCTAACGCAAAAGCAGATCCCCACTTTCGTGAGGATGACGGAGTTTGGGTGTGAGGATGACAGGGTTGAGGTTGAGTTTGAATATGATGAGTTGGCTGTGAGGATGACGGAACAAAGTGCAAGCTAAAGCTCTACAGGTGACAAACACAGGTAAAAACGCTGTGTTAGGGTGACGGCCACAGCAAACAACACTGCGTCTGGTGACAAATCGAACTGAAGTTCTCCTAGGGTGACTACCCTTGCCGTCATTCCCAGACACTACTGGGAATCTAACGTAAAAGCAGATCCCCACTTTCGTGAGGATGACGGAGTTTGGGTGTGAGGATGACGGAGTTTGGGTGTGAGGATGACGGAGTTTTGGGTGAAGATGACGCAGTTGTCACCTAAAAACCTGCCGGGACTAAGGTTTTATCCACCCGACGAAGTTGTCACCTAAAAACCTGCCGGGACTAAGGTTTTATCCACCCGACGAAGTTGTCACCTAAAAACCTGCCGGGACTAAGGTTTTATCCACCCGACGAAGTTGTCACCTAAAAACCTGCCGGAACTAAGGTTTTATCCACCTGTTAACTCAGCGTAAGTGTGTCTAAAGCATGCTTAATTAAACGTTATTGAATCTGCGATTGCGTTGGCAGTCTGGGCTGGTACTTTGCCAACGACATTGATTTCATACCCTTCACGGATTTGTGAAAGTAGCACGGTCGCACCCGTTTGATTGATTGAAGATTTGCGGGGCGCTTCATCAGTAGCACTGACATAAACCGAAACGTCCACCAGACCATCATTAAACAACAAGAAATCGACCGGAAGGTTGATGGTCTCAACAAAGTGCTGATTGGACTCTAACATATCGAAACCATTGGGTAGCCAGTTAACACGCCAGTTCAATTGCGCCTGTGAAACTTCCAACGGATTATCATGGGTTTTCGGCAGTTCTGCTTCGAGCAATTGCTTGAGCATTTCATTAGAATGTTCACTTATTGTAAGGTGAGTAAACTGAATTTGTTCCAATAATTCCCCTTCACCATTAATAATTGCCGCTTTCAATAACAAACCGCTTTCAATATCTAGCCATACCCAATAGCCAAAGCGTTGTTTGTCCTTACTTACCAGGCGAATCAATTGCGCCGGACGTCCAAGGATTCGACTTTTGCCAACTTCAACCAAATCATAACTCTGGTGTACTTTTTCAATATCCGAGGTAAACGCGCGAGGAATGGGACCGCTGATACTGTCGGTGGTAACCGAATAAGGTTGTTGGTTTGATTCAAAATAGCTGACAGTATTATCTACCCGCACCGCTTCTTTACGCGGTCCATTTAGTAGTGAAATTAATTCAAGCTCACGGCCATCTTCGATTCCATGCAGCCAACGATAGGGCTCTGCACGGTTGTTTCGTACCACAACAAATGAGGTATCAAAGTTTAATTGCCGTAATGAATTGGATAAACGTTGTAACCATTGTTTTGCGGTAGGTTGTGGCTCGACTTGTTGCTGGTCAGTGGGCGCGGGTTGCTGAGCGCTTGGTTTAGTCGGTGACTCCCCTTCCTGGGGTTGTTGCGCGACTACCGACATACTCATGCATGCCGATACAATCAAAATAAATACGGACTTCATTATTTTTCGGGTTGTTCCTGGCGTTGTTCAGGCTGAGAACTACTGGCCTGTAACTTAATTTGTTTCTGGTGGTCGAGCAAGATTGCCTGAAGTTTTTGCTGGCGCTTTATTAAGTCCTGCTTTTGTTGGGTAATGCTCGGCTTCTCAAAGTTATAGCTCACTGGGTCTGCGACTCCACCAAAAGGCATTGGCTGGAAAACCTGACTTGGGACCAATGATTCTTCTTCCACTACATTGGCCTGTTGCACACCCAACACCATTAAACCGGCGGCGGATGCCGCAATCGCGAACTGGCCCGCGGGTTTGGTAAATTGAACGACTTTCGCTTTGACTCTATGGGCTAGAGACGGTGCTTTTTGAGGTGCTAACACGGTTGGTTCTGCGGCAATAGCAACAGCAATGTTATTTGCTAAATCAGGCATAATATACTGCCCGGTTTCGCCTCGCATAATATCACCAATCATGTGATACCGACCAAAGGTATCTAATTGTTGGTGATCTTGCTTGAGATCATCAATGGACAATCCTTCTGTTTCGTAGGAATCCAGAAATGCGGATATCGATTCACTGTTTTTGTTACTCATAATTTAACTCACAATTAGCGCTGCAATAATGGTTTAATTTTTTTATCTACCGCATCCCTGGCACGAAAGATTCGAGATCTTACGGTACCGACCGGACACTCCATTATATTGGCTATTTCCTCATAGCTTAACCCGTCCAGTTCTCGCAGATTAATCGCCGTTCGCAATTCTTCTGGTAACTGTTCGATGGTTGTAAATATCAATTGGCGAATTTCATCCGTTAAAATCATCCTCTCAGGCGAAGCATTTTCCCTCAGAGCATCACCACTATCGTACATCTGCGCATCTTCCACCTCGATATCCGATCCCGGTGGTTTACGACTTCCTGCTAACAGATGGTTCTTGGCGGTATTCACCGCAATTCGGTACAGCCAGGTATAAAAAGCACTTTCGCTACGAAAATTGCCAATCGCCCGATAGGCTTTGATAAAAGCTTCCTGGGTAACATCGGCGACATCGGCTTGGTTCTTTACATACCTCGAAACCAAGTTCATCACTTTCTGTTGATATTTTTGCACCAACAGATTAAAAGCGTTTTTATCTCCGTTCTGTACCTGTTTGACCAACATCTGGTCAACATTCTGTTCGCTCATTAGAGCTAATTCCCCTATATACTTTCTATCTGTCACCAACAATTCATATTGGCAACAACTACTCAGCTCTTGGCAAACGCATCTGTTATGACTGCTATGAACGTAAAAAGTTCGCAAAAATTCATTGAGAACGAAAAAAAATCGCTACAACTTCAATATTAGCCTTAATTTAACCGCCGACAAGCCGATGGCAATTGGTATTCCACTGATTTTACGTTAAAATTCCAAACCTGTCCGTCATCATAATATTACTTGCGACAATGAATCAACAACACAACTGCGACGTTCTGATAATCGGAAGTGGCGCCGCAGGTCTAACTTTGGCACTGAACCTGGCGCAAAAGGCCGACGTAATCCTATTAAGTAAAGGGCCTATCCACGAAGGCTCAACCTATTATGCCCAAGGTGGCATTGCGGCCGTATTTGATGAAAAAGATACCATTGACGCCCATGTCCAAGACACGCTCGTTGCCGGTGGCGGTATTTGTGATGAGGAAATGGTTCGTTTTACCGCTGAGCAGGCAAAATCGTCAATGCAGTGGCTGATTGAACAAGGGGTGCAATTTGATCAACGTCAATCGGCAAGCGGTGATACCGAATTCCACCTAACCCGCGAAGGTGGACATAGTCACAGGCGAATCCTTCATGCCGCCGATGCCACTGGCCACGCCGTTCAGACCACATTGGTGGATCGCGTTCGCCAACATTCTCGCATTCGAATATTTGAACGATGCAATGCCATCGATTTGATCACCCAGCGTTCACCCGAAAAGAAAGCTGAACACAGCTGCGTTGGCGCTTACGTGTGGAATCGAAATATTGAAAAGGTTGAAGCAATTCACGCCAAGAAAGTCATCCTCGCAACCGGTGGCTCAAGCAAAGTTTATCAATACACATCAAACCCGGATGTTGCCAGTGGCGATGGTATTGCCATGGCTTGGCGTGCGGGTTGCAGAGTTGCCAATATGGAATTTAATCAATTCCACCCAACCTGTTTATATCACCCGCAAGCCGGGACATTTTTATTAACCGAAGCACTGCGCGGTGAAGGTGCCATATTACGACGCCCTGATGGGAGTCGTTTTATGCCAGAGTTTGATCAAAGGGCCGAACTCGCACCACGAGATGTCGTCGCCAGAGCTATCGATTATGAAATGAAACGTCTGGGTGCAGATTGTATGTATCTGGATATCAGCCATAAAAGTCAGGAATTTATTCAACAACACTTTCCTACCATTTATGAGAAAACCTCAAAACTTGGCATGGATATGACACGCCAACCGTTGCCAGTCGTGCCAGCTGCCCACTACACCTGTGGTGGCGTAATGATCAATCGTCATGGACAAACCGATGTGAACAATCTCTATGCGATCGGTGAGGTTTCTTATACCGGTCTGCATGGAGCGAATCGAATGGCCAGTAATTCATTGCTTGAATGCATTGTTTTTGCCCGAGCTGCGGCGGAGCATATCTCTCAAAACCTGACAACAAAAGCCGATATTATTCCAATTCCCGCTTGGGATGAGAGTCGCGTGACAAATTCCGATGAAGAAGTGGTTATTCAACATAACTGGCATGAACTACGACTATTTATGTGGGATTACGTTGGCATTGTTCGCACTGAGAAGCGCCTTCAACGTGCTCTGAATCGAGTAAATTTATTGCAATCCGAGATCCAGGAATACTATCGCCACTTTAAAGTGAGTAATAACTTACTTGAACTGAGAAACCTGGTTCAGGTTGCAGAGCTAATTATTTTAAGTGCGATGGACAGAAAAGAAAGCAGAGGGTTGCATTATATTCTCGATTATCCTGAAACCTTTAACCATGGCAGTGCCACCATACTGACACCGATCCGAGACGCTTAATCTAATGTATTGGCGTGATCGCGGCAGCGATTTATGATCCGACACAGGTGTCGGTATTGATTTGGTTCGAGCATATCAGCATATATCCAAACGCGGCGAGCAACAGGTTTGGTTATTGAGGGGGCTAGAGGTTTGAGGAGCAAACAACAACCCCAAGGAGTAATTTTACTTTGTTGAAGAATTTTCCATTGTCGCGTTTCACAAAAGCTTAAGTCGCCTGAGCTATTGCAAAAAAAGGCTTGCCCTGGTCGAAATTGACGTTTGCAGCCTTGCCGTAGATTTTCAGCGAGTGAGACCCTGAAGAACAAAGTCACAATCAATACACCAAAAAATCCACTGCCGCTTTGAAAAACATAGAAAACCAGAAATGCGAGCAACAAACATGGCAAAGCGTAGCTTGTCAGCTCAACAAACGATTGGATTCGACTTCTGACTGACCGTAAATTAAACTTTGACGCGGTTGAGGATGAGTTGGACCATAGCTTTGAATTGCTCATCTTTGCACTCTTCATGCCCCATAAACCAGGCAAACAATTCCGGGTCGTCACACTCTAGTAATCTTTCGAATACTTGTTTTTGCTCATCATTAAGATGATCCCAGGCTTCATCTACGAATGGCATAAACAAAACATCTAGCTCTAACATTCCTCGTCTGCACGCCCATCGTAATCTCGCTTTGTTATTTGCCAACGTCATAATAAACTTGGATACTCCGTAATGTTAACTTGGATAGATAAAAGATAATTGTACCAATGACTTCGGACAATTGACTAGCTTAAAGCCGCTATTGGCGACAATTTTCTTAATTAAATCGAGATTACAGGTTGAAATTAGGATAATTTCCCCCACTATTTACAACAACTAAAGTATAAAGCATTCCCAAGTAGATACTCATGAAAGTTGATTCTTCACATCCTTCACTTGAATCATTGCCAGCGGCCTATGCCTGTCGATTAGCAAACCAATCGATGATTTGTGTATCCGGAGACGAAAGGTACTCTTATTTACAAGGTCAGTTAACCTGCGATGTTAATTCCCTGAGCGACAACCCATTACTCACCGGTGCCCATTGCGATGCGAAGGGTAAAGTTTTTTCTGCATTTCGTTTATTTGAGCATGGCGATCAGTTAATGATGCTAATGACTCCGGATTCCGCCAAAGCTTCCCTCGAACAATTAAACAAGTTTGCGGTTTTTGCAAAAGCGGAGCTGCAATTTAGCGACGACCAAGCCGCGGTTTTATCTGGTGATGATATCGACGACCTGCTCAGTAGCCATGTAGACACATTGCCCGACGTTAATAATCCCGTGATCACTCATCAACAACTCACCCTGATAAAATTTGATGGTCATAAAGCCGGTTATATCATTGTTGGCAGTGAACAAGAGCTAACCGCATTTTTGCAAGGTTTAGATATTGTTGTTTTTGATAGTGCCATTTGGAGTCTGCTTGAAGTTGTTAATGGTTCTCCAAGTCTTGCCAGTGGCGCAGTCGGGGAATATGTCCCGCAGATGCTCAATCTGCAAGCAATCAACGGGATCAGTTTTACTAAAGGTTGCTATATGGGCCAAGAAACCGTTGCTCGGATGAAGTACCTTGGCAAAAATAAAAGAGCCATGTTTTGTTTGCAGGGTAAATCAACCCAGTTAGTTGATGCCAACCAATTACTTGAAAAACAGTTAGGAGACAATTGGCGACGTGGCGGTAATATTACCAGCGTTTATCAGGCCGATGATGGTAGCCTATACATTCAAGCGGTTTTGGCCAACGACACCAACCCCAACGATATTTTTAGAATTAAAGATCTAGCCGATACGGTGTTAACGCAAATGCCGCTTCCCTATGAACTTGATGATTAATGATTGAAAGATAGGAATATTTATGAAAATTGCCGAAAACACGGTCGTAAAAATGCACTATGCCGTTATGGATAGCGAAAAAAACTTAATTGACAGTTCATACGACCATCAACCACTGGAGTTTATCCAGGGCTCTGGTTTTTTGATCCCGGGTTTGGAAGTTGCTCTTAATGAAAAAGCTGTTGGGGATAAATTTACAGTCGAAGTAGAAGCGGCAGAAGCTTATGGTGAGCGCCATGATGGTTTTGTACAAACCGTTCCGAAAGAGTTATTTCAGGGAATTGATAATCTAGATGTCGGCATGCAATTGCGTGCACAAACCGACGAAGGTGAGCAAACGGTGATTGTAGTCGACGTAGAAGATGACACAATTACTGTCGATGGTAACCACCCATTAGCAGGTCTTGATTTAGTGTTTGACGTAGAAATTCTAGAAGTCAGAACGGCAACAGAAGATGAAATTGCTCATGGCCATGTCCACAGTGAAGGCGGTTGTAATCACTAAGCTGAGATTTATCGAACGATAAGACTCAGCATCAGAAAAAAAGTAAATCTATAGATAAAAAGGGCTTATTCAAGCCCTTTTTTGCTTCGATTATCCCCTTGTTACACGTCATTTTCTAATTAACCCCTCTTGTACTCCTACTATTAATCCTGCAATTAATCCCGCAATTACCGCTAAAAATAACTCTTAATCAATTCGACCGAGCAACGCATCGAGCGATAAAGTCTGCGCGTAGCTCTAATAACCAACGTTAATAAACTTGGGTGATAGATAGAGTTGGTTACGGTTATCAGTAGTGGATGCACTGGCTATGTAGTTTATCGGGCCTGTAAGGAGTATTGAATCTGCTTAGCCGAATAGCCAAAAATCGATCCTTTGCTAGACTAAAACCATCGGAATGCACATAACCAAAGATTCCTATGTTAATTTCTCTTCCGCTTAAAGCTTCCTGCTTGGTTATCGTGAATTCTAATTGTTTGTTAATTAGGAAATAACCATGAAACGTTTTATGAATCTGTATAAATTAACTTTTGCTTTCACGCTTTTTCTTTCAATCCCTTTTACTGCCAATGCCGAAGAACAGTCTACTGCAAATATTGCAGAAGTCTGGGTAATGACGCCGGTTGAAGGCATGGAAGATAAGTTTGTAGAAGCGTTTAAAAATCACCTTGAATATCGTCAAGATAAAGAGGATCCACGAGAATGGAATACTTATCGCCCTTTACTTGGTAAGCATTTAAACAAGTATCACGTACGAACCTGCTGTGTTGCCTGGGGCGATCTCGATGATTACAAGGAATGGGCCAATAAAAACAATGTTGGTCAGCATTGGCAGGATAAAGTGAGTAAATATGTAGCTTCTTATGAGCATTATTATTACGAACTCGATATGGAAAACAGCAATTGGCCAGATGATAGCAGCAAGTTTATGTATTTTGGTGTCACTGAGTTTCACGGTAAATTTGGTAAAGATGGTGGTATCGAGCAAGGTAAAAAAGCATTAAGTGATAATGCAAAAGAGATGAAATGGCCTTACTACTGGTCTTGGTCACGTCGAATTGGCGGCAAAGGCGGTATTGGCCTAGTCATTCCTTATAACGATTATAAGGGCATGGAAAGACCTGAAGAAAACTTCTACCAGGCTTTAAGTAAACATTTAGGTAGTGAAGAAAAGGCACAGAAATTATTTGAACAGTGGGACAGTAACTTTAAAGGCTCTAAATATAATATTTATGTCATTGATAAAGAGATGAGTATGCAGGCTAAGTAATCTTTTGGGTAAAAGATTACTGTTGTAGAGGGATGCTGCGCGGGTGGATGCTGCGTGGGTGGATAAAACCTTAGTTCCGGCAGGTTTTTAGGTGACAACTTCGTAGGTGGATAAAACCTTAGTTCCGGCAGGTTTTTGGGTGACAACTGCGTAGGAGGATAAAACCTTAGTTCCGGCAGGTTTTTAGGTGACAACTGCGTAGGTGGATAAAACCTTAGTCTCGACAGGTTTTTAGGTGACAACTGCGTAGGTGGATAAAACCTTAGTTCCGACAGGTTTTTAGGTGGCAACTTCGTAGGTGGATAAAACCCTAGTCTCGGCAGGTTTTTAGGTGACAACTTCGTCATCTACACACTCAACTCCATCATCCTCACACTCAACTCCGTCATCCTCACGAAAGTGGGGATCTGCTTTTGCTTTAGATTCCCAGTAGTGTCTGGGAATGACGGTGTTGGTTAATTGTTTGCTGCGCGGGTGGATAAAACCTTAGTTCCGACAGGTTTTTAGGTGACAACTTCGTAGGTGGATAAAACCTTAGTCTCGGCAGGTTTTTAGGTGACAACTGCGTCATCTACACACTCAACTCCGTCATCCT
This sequence comes from Thalassotalea litorea, assembly GCF_005843925.1. Classification (GTDB taxonomy): domain Bacteria; phylum Pseudomonadota; class Gammaproteobacteria; order Enterobacterales; family Alteromonadaceae; genus Thalassotalea_A; species Thalassotalea_A litorea_A. The sequence goes on along the minus strand of NZ_VCBC01000024.1, from coordinate 338 downwards.
CACAGCCAACTCATCATACCCATGTCCGTCATCCTCACGAAAGTGGGGATCTGCTTTTGCTTTAGATTCCCAGTAATGTCTGGGAATGACGGAAAGGGTAGTCACCCTAGGAGAACTTTAGTTCGATTTGTCACCAGACGCAGGCTTGTTTGCTGTGGCTGTCACCCTAACACAGCGTTTTTAGCTGTGTTTGTTACCTTTAGAGCTTTAGCTTGCACTTTGTTCCGTCATCCTCACGAAAGTGGGGATCTGCTTTTGCTTTAGATACCCAGTAGTGTCTGGGAATGACGGCAAGGGTAGTCACCCTAGGAGAACTTTAGTTCGATTTGTCACCAGAC
>NZ_VCBC01000023.1 GCF_005843925.1 Thalassotalea litorea | reverse complement strand
AATGGTAAAATCAATCTTAACGTGAGTGCCCACACAAATTGCTTGATAACTAATTGTTAAAGACATTGTCTCTTTCGAGACGAAAACTAAATCACATTCGCTTAGTCTTCAATTCGCTGCAGGCCTTGCCCGAAGCAGGATGCGCATTCTACGCTATCCGATTTTGATGTCAACCGCTTTTTGATAATTAATTCGAAAAAGTTGTTTTCGATTATTTCTCAGTTTCGGTTGTGATAACCGGGTTAAACCCGTGTGGTTATCGTATCAAAACACTTCGTTGGGATGTCCCGTGGAAGTGGATGCGCATTTTAGAGATTTTGAGTTTCCCGTCAACTCTTTTTTGTGAAAAAACCTAAATATTTTCTCGATCGATTAAAAACAAATCAATACGAGCAAAATACACTCACTAGAGCCATATAAAAGCATAGTCAGCGAATACGAAAGATCGAAAAATAATTCAATTTCTTTTCATTTAACGTGGTAAACCCATAGGAGTTTTAAGGTTTTTTAACGTCTGGTATTGCCATTTGTAAAGGTGTTGTTAACATAGGCTTGGATTAGAACATTAAAAATACAATAATAATCAGGTAATAGTCATGAAATCTCCTTTAGTCCTCACATCAGCTCTGATTGCAACAGGCTGCGCATTAATTGGTTACTTCGTTGGTGGCGCATTAGAAAATGTCGATGCTATATCTTTAACCGTTGGATTGTTTGTTGGCGCATTAATCGCACCACTTATTGCCAACCTGTTAGTAAATGAATCGAAAGAAACCCCAATCAAAACTCTTTACGTTGGTAATTTGCCTTATCGTGCTAATGAAGCAGCAGTTCGAAGTCTGTTTGCCTCCCACGGTGAAGTACATTCAGTCCGTCTAATGAAAGATAAGCAAACCGGAAAACGCCGTGGTTTTGGTTTTGTCGAGATGTCAGCTGCGGACGCAGACGGGGCCATTGAATCTTTAAACGATACGGAGTTCCAACAACGAACACTTAAAGTTAGAGAAGCAAAAGAAAGACCAGAGCCTTCTCAAAACTACGATTAGACTAATTCATATAATGGTCTAATGTGTCTTAGAATTAAAAAAGGGTCCCGATGTATAACATCGGGACCCTTTTTTATTTATTGATAAATCGTAAATGTTAACTATTTTCCCGGGCAATCGCTCGATAAGCAATATCGGTACGATAACTTACACCTTCCCAGCTAATTTCTTCTAATAGCTGATAAGCCGATTGTTGTGCTTCCGTTACAGACTGACCCAATGCAGTCGCACACAATACTCGACCACCTGCAGTCACAACATGACCGTCTTTCATTGTAGTACCAGCATGGAACGTTTTACGATCAACAGCCTTATTCGTTTCTAACCCTAAAATGACATCGCCCTTTGGATAGCTTGCTGGGTAACCCTTCGCCGCTAAAACCACTCCTACGGCAGCTCGAGAATCAAATTCAATCGTAGCCTGATCTAGTTTGCCTGCACAGGCACCTAGACATAAAGCCACCAAATCTGATTGCAAACGCATCATAATAGGCTGAGTCTCAGGATCGCCAAAACGACAGTTATATTCAATAACTTTTGGTGTACCATCTTCGGAAATCATTAAGCCGGCTTGTTGAAAAGCATCAACAACGCCATCAACAAGCGGTTGTTCAGGGCCGACAATGGTTAATTCAATCTTCTGTTGTTGGGCAAATTCAACTAAGGCTGGAATGTCACCAACCGAGATGGCGACATTCTCTAACTTAGCTTCGGTAATAGTTCCAGCATTACCCGGTGCAACAAAGACTTTTTCTACACCTACTGATTGTGACGCTTTCCAAGCTAATGCGTGTTCACGTCCACCACTACCTATCACTAAAATTTTCATTACTACTTATTCCTACAATAAGACCGACTTATTTAGCCGGCTTTACAAATTTTAAAGTCATGCGATCACTTTCGCCGATCGCCAGATATTTCTCTCGATCCTGATCGCCTAAACGTAATACTGGCGGCAAAGTCCAAACACCTTTTGGATGTTGCGCTGTATCTTTTGGATTGGCATTCACTTCACTGCTATCTGCCAATTCAAAGCCAGCAGCTTCTGCTTGCTCGATGGCGACGGCTTGAGAGTAGTAACCATCTGCGTGATCAAGACTCTCAGGTAATCTGTGCTCAACCACACCGAGAACACCACCTGGTTTCAACGCTTTATAGGCATCTGCAAATACCTGTTCAACGCCCATTTTTCCCCAGTTATGAAGGTTACGGAAAGTCAGTACCAAATCCGCAGTGCCAGCCGGTGCCAGTTCACTACTTTCTTTAGGCATGAAATCGGTGAGTTTCACTTCACTAAATACTGGATCAGATGCCAGCTTTTTCTCTAGCGCCTTGCGAGATCGGCTGTAATAATCTTCTTTGCCCGTATTTGGGTAATGTGCACCATATAATACACCGCTGCCTTTTAGCGCTGGTGCTAGCACTTCTGTATACCAACCGCCACCTGGGGCAATTTCAACGACGGTCATGTCATCTTTAAAACCGAAAAATTCTAAGGTTTCTTTCGGATGACGATACTCGTCGCGTGCTTTATTTTTTTCGGCGCGATGTTCGCCAGCAATGGCGTCGTCCAATTTATCAAAGGCAAATGCCGGGGTTGAGGCTGCGCCGATTAAGGCAACAGAAAATAGAGATGCTTTTACTACGGATGTAATTATTGTCATTTTTTCTTCCACGTTCAGATAGTTCTGGTTCAAGACTATAACCTTAAGAAGTTGAAATCTATCTTAAATGATTACGACTTGACGAATAAGTGCCTGAATTAAACGAGTATTCAACCACTAAAGTTCAATAGTATATAGCACAAACTCTCTGTAAAGGTAGTGTGATCATCGCTCAGCAATGACCACACGTTAGAAATGACTATTGATTAGTGCCTAAAGTGACGCATACCGGTGAAGACCATGGTCATACCATGTTCGTCAGCAGCCGCAATCACTTCTTGATCACGCATTGAGCCACCTGGCTGAATAACGGCTGTAATTCCTGCCGCCGCAGCCGCATCAATACCATCACGGAATGGGAAGAAGGCATCGGAAGCCATAACAGAACCCGGTACTTCAAGACCTTCATCGGCAGCTTTAATACCCGCGATCTTGGCCGAATATACGCGACTCATTTGACCAGCACCAACACCCACTGTCATCTGATTTTTCACATAGACAATGGCATTGGATTTAACAAACTTGGCAACCTTCCAGCTGAACAATAAATCTTTCAATTCTTCTTCGCTTGGCTGACGCTGACTGACCACTGTTAGATCATCCATCGTGACCATACCTTGGTCACGGTCCTGAACAAGTAAGCCGCCGTTGACACGTTTTAGTTCATAGCCATTTGTCTGGGTATCCCATTGACCACACTCAAGTACACGCACATTTGGCTTGGCTGATACGATTTGCGCAGCACCGCTCGAAATCGACGGAGCAATAATCACTTCGACGAATTGACGAGACACGATAGCTTCCGCTGTATCTGCATCAAGTTCACGGTTAAAAGCAATGATGCCACCAAATGCTGACGTTGGATCAGTTTTGAAAGCTGCATCATAAGCGGCAAGGATATCACCACCGATTGCGACACCACATGGATTAGCATGTTTGACGATAACACAAGCAGGTTCCGCGAATTCTTTTACACATTCGAGTGCCGCATCAGTATCGGCAATGTTGTTATAGGAAAGTGCTTTACCCTGTAACTGGTTAGCCGTTGAAACAGAAGCTTCTTGAGGTTCTGCTTCCACATAAAACGCAGCGTCTTGATGCGAGTTCTCGCCGTAACGCAAATCCTGTTTTTTAATAAACTGGCTATTAAAGGTACGAGGGAATTTAGTTGCTTGTGCATCTTCTACATCATGTGCCGGAAGCATTTTGCCAAAGTAGTTAGCAATCATGCCATCATAACTTGCAGTATGCTCATAGGCAGCAATCGCTAAATCAAAACGAGTTTGATAGATCAAAGAACCGTTATTGCCTTTCATTTCAGCCAATACACGTTCATAGTCCTTGGCATTCACGACAATCGTCACATCTTTGTGATTTTTGGCGGCTGCACGAACCATTGTTGGTCCACCGATATCAATATTTTCGATGGCATCTTCTAAACTACAATCTTCGTTGGCGACAGTATTCGCAAACGGGTATAGGTTCACAACAACCATATCGATCGCTTGGATGTTATTTTCGCTCATTACTGCTTCATCAAGATCGCGACGAGCAAGGATGCCACCGTGGACTTTCGGGTGCAAAGTTTTCACACGACCGTCCATGATTTCCGGGTGACCGGTGTAATCTGACACTTCAGTGACCTGAATGCCATTATCCGCCAACAACTTGGCAGTACCACCAGTAGATAAAATATCTACACCTTGTTGCGCTAAACTGCGCGCGAACTCAACGATGCCGGTTTTATCAGAAACACTTAACAAAGCGCGTCTTATTGGGCGAGGAGTATCCATAATAATCTTGTTTACCTTTTACCGTGATTACAGGTTGATTAATGTTGTTAAGTTTACTTCAAGAACCGCGAATGAAAATATTCAACGGCGAAGCGAAATTTTATTAACGCTGTTAACATTGTTAATAGTCCTCTGTTGCTACCATCCATGGTGCCAGAGGATAAGTACATCCTTTTTAATATACCCTAACCGCGTCCTGCTCACCGGGCATACTTATATCCTTTTTAATACACCCTAACCGCGTCCTGCTCACCGGGCATACTTACATCCATGTAATAACCCTCTGTTGCTACCATCCATGGTGCCAGAGGATAAGTAAATCCCTTTAACAAACCCTCTGTTGCTACCATCCATGGTGCCAGAGGATAAGTACATCCCTGTACAAAAAAAGCACCCGAAGGTGCTTTAGTAGCAGGCGAACCTGCGCGTATTTAGTTCATGCCGTACTTTTTAAGTTTCTTGCGCAAAGTACCGCGGTTGATGCCTAGCAAGTTTGCTGCGCGCGTTTGATTACCGCGTGTGTATTGCATTACTTCTTCTAACATCGGAGCTTCGATTTCAGAAAGTACAAGGTCGTACATGTCGTCTACATCGTTGCCATTTAATTGCGATAAGTAATTTTTGATCGCGATTTTAGCTTGGGTACGTAGCGGTGATGCCTTGGTCTGAGTTTGCTGGTCACCGATAACAAATGGAGAAGAAATATTTTGTTCAAACATAAAGTTCAGACTCTTTTAATAAGTTAGTTGGTCAAAAAACATATCCAATGCATTCAGTTGCTCTTCAGGCAACTCAAGGGCATTAAATATAGGACGAAATTCTTTTGCCTGATCGTGCGCTTGCAAGTACCAGGATACGTGTTTACGAGCAATCCTTACGCCCATAAAATCACCATAAAACGTGTGCAGCTCTTTAACATGCCCCAGCAAAATAGATTTCACTTCCACCACATCAGGTGGTGCCAGTGTTTCACCTGTTGCCAGATAATGACTTATTTCCCGGAAAATCCAAGGGCGCCCCTGCGCAGCGCGACCAATCATGACCGCATCCGCACCGGTATAATCCAGCACTTGCTTGGCTTTTTCCGCGGACGTTACATCACCATTGGCGACAACCGGGATTGTTACTGCTTGTTTAATAGCCCTTATCGTATCGTATTCCGCATTGCCTTTATAAAAGTCACAACGGGTACGACCGTGCACTGCCAGTGCCTGAATTCCATTTCCCTGAGCAATTTTTGCTATCTCAACACCATTACGAGTGTCTTCACACCAACCGGTGCGAATTTTTAACGTAACCGGAACATCCACTGCCTTTACGACGGCATTTACAATGCGCTGTACCTGTTCCGGTGCTTTTAATAATGCTGAGCCAGCGAGCTTTTTATTTACCTTTTTCGCAGGGCACCCCATATTGATATCAATAATCTGTGCACCATTGTCGACATTTACCTGCGCGGCATAAGCCATTTCCTCAGGATCAGAGCCAGCAATTTGTACAGAGCGGATTCCTACTTCATCACCGTGTTGCATGCGTAAACGAGATTTTCCTGAATTCCAAACCTTAGGATTAGAAGACAACATCTCAGAAACAGCCAAACCAGCCCCTAAACGACAGCATAATTGTCGAAAAGGACGATCGGTAATCCCCGCCATTGGAGCCAGGATCACATTATTTTCTAACTGATAAGGACCAATGTTCACGTTGATGATTTTTTGAGCTCATGTTCAAAAGGGCGCTAAGTTTACGTGTTTTTAGCGCCAAAGAAAAGACTATAAAATGTACGAAAGGGTATTTTTTTGTACTTTTTTTTATTGACATTTTAGCAAACAGGTTAGACCTGACGTGATGTTCAGGCAGTTTATACCTAAGATTAACTTTTTGTACAAAAATACAACAACACATATTTTATCAATCACATAGATTAGCGTCGGGTACCATCTAATCGTACCCATTCCTCTTGAACCGTTATGGGATTCATCAAGCAAAACTGATCATAAATCTGGCTAAGAGCTTCACCCTGCTCTTCCAGAATTCCTGACAACGCCAGCAAACCGCCACTTTTTACATAACTGGTAATAATCGAAGAAAGTTCTTTAAGGGGACCAGCAAGGATATTGGCAACCACAACATCGGCTTTTAAGCTAGGTTGGTCAGCCGGCAGGTACAGTGATAAACGGTCGGCTACACCATTTCGCTCGGCATTGGCTTTACTGGCCTGCAGGGCTTGTGGGTCGATATCAATGCCGATCACTCGCTCGGCACCTAATTTTAATGCCGCTAAGGATAAGATCCCGGAACCACAGCCAAAATCGACAACGGTTTTTCCTTTTAAATCAAGGCCATCTAGCCAGGTCAGACACAAGGCGGTAGTTGGATGGGTGCCAGTACCAAACGCCAAGCCGGGATCTAACATTACGTTGACGGCATCGGGTTCTGGTACTTCACGCCAGCTTGGACAAATCCACAGACGCTCGCCAAACTTCATCGGGTGAAAGTTATCCATCCACTCACGTTCCCAATCTTTGTCTTCAAGCTGTTCAAGCTTATATTGCATATCTTGCTTATCGGGGTGAATCGAATGTAAGTAGGCAATGACCTTTTCCATATCATGACTGGCATCATATAGCCCCATCACAACGGTATTACTCCAGTAGGTAACTTCATCTCCTGGTAAAGGCTCATAGATAGGCGTGTCTTTAGCATCGATAAATGTGACGGCTTGCGCGCCACAGGCTGACAGCCAGTCAGAATATTTTTCGGCAGTCTCCTCATTCGCTGCCAATCTTAATTGAATCCAGGGCATTGTTGCTCTCAATTAGAAATCATGAGTGTAGTTTACCATGTCCACGAGGTAAGTTGATCGTTACCGATAAACTTAAACGCACTCTCTTTATTGCCATCAACTTTGAACAATATATTCTGAGTTGATATTTGCCCTGCATTCAAAATCTGCGATGATAAGAGCCAACTAAGATTCAAACACTGACTATTAACATGCAATATTTTCCAATTTTTCTGGATGCAGACAAGCTCACAGCGGTGATCATAGGTGGGGGCAGTGTTGCCGCGAGAAAATTAGAACTGGTCTGCAAAACCGCAGCCAAGGTAATCGTCGTTTCACCTCAAATCAATCAAACCGTCAAAACATTAATCGATCGGCATGATATTCAATGGCATCAGGTTCAATATGATAAAACGCTCATCCAACACGCAAATTTGGTGATTGCCGCGACCAATGATGGCAAGACTAATGCTCAGATAAGTGCCGACGCTAACGCGTTAAATATTCTGGTAAATGTCGTGGATTCTCCGGAATTATGTACGTATATCACACCAGCAATCATCGACCGAGACCCTATGCTTATCGCCCTGTCGAGTTCAGGAAGTGCACCAATATTGTTGCAAATGTTAAAAAGCCAAATCGAACAGACGCTGCCCAGTCATTACGGAAAACTCGCGCAGTTTTGCGGGGAAAACAGGCGTCAGGTCCAGGCTTTGATTAATGATTTCGCCTCAAGAAAATCTTTTTGGCAGGAAACGTTAACTGGCAAAATTGCCGAGTTAATTTTTGATGATGAAACGACAGCCGCGCAACAATTGTTTAAAGAGCAGTTAAGTGAATACCAACAACATAAACCTCATCAGGTAGGCCAGTTATCGATAGTTGTTACCCAAGACAACAATCCTGATTTGCTCACTTTGTCTGCATATCAGGCATTACAAATTGCGGATGTGGTATATCTTGAACCTCACTTGAGTCAAAATTTCTATGAATTCGCTCGCCGTGATAGCGAAAAAGCGCCAGCTTTTGATCTTGCCGCATTACACAGTGATATCGAATCCGGACAACGTGTTGTGGTGATCACTGACAATCAACACATGCTGTCAAAACTCGAGTATAGAAACGTAAAAGTATTTGTGAGTGGTAAGTCTGCCTAGGCTAACTGTGGCCTTGCTCAATTTCTACAGCCTCAAGGTATTGCCATATTTGCTCGGCTTGATTGAGGCAATTTTCACACTCTAGGGGATGGCCATTGAGCATCGCTTGTTCCGCCCGTTGGGTAAGCTGAAGATGTTCGGCGATAAGTTGCTCGATTAGATCATGTTCGACTGCCATGACGACTCCTAACGATAACGACATTACGATTAAGCTTAGACTAAAGTATAGCGCTTAGGACAAGATCGTATTGCGAACGAACCGCCCTGTTACTGACCTCTCCCAACTCTATGCGAGTAGATAATTGACGATTGCTTCGCCAACACCCGAAGCTGACGTCGGGTTTTGCCCGGTTATCAACTGCCCATCAACGATAACATTTTCGGCCCACGGAGCACGCTTGATGTATTTTCTGGCCTGGCGTGTTAGTGCTTCTTCCAACAGCAACGGGATTTTTTCGATTGTGCCAAACTCCACTTCTTCTTCACGGGTAAAGCCGGTAACCATGTGCTTGCTGAGCAAAGATTCGCCACTCGACAACGTAATCGGCAGTAAGCCTGCGGGGCCATGACAAACGGCACCAATCAAACCACCTTGTTCATAAAATTTGGCAGTCGCATTTGCCGTACCCTGGTGCAGTGCCAAATCAGATAGCAAACCAAAGCCGCCGGGATAAAATATCGCCGAGTAGTTTTGGAAGTCGAGCTGATCGATTTTCAAGGTGTTGGCGATTTTGCTTTGAACATCTTCGCGGGAGAGGATCATCGAATTAACGGTATCCCCTTCTGTGTCTTCCCCATAGATTGGCGCAGCTCCTCCATCGATCGATGCAATATCAAAACCAAAACCCGCCGCGAAAAATTTTTCCAGCGCATGAGTTAATTCAGGGGCATAGGTACCATTGGCTTCATCGGTGTTTCCCAATGTCCCATGATTGGTAACAATCACAAGTATCTTAATCATTATCTCATCTCTTTTTCGCAAATGATTGCAATCGTGCGTGCAATTATAGTTGCTTGATCTAAATATTATTCGAATCAAACAAGTGATCAGATCACTTAACGCATCGTTAATAGAAAAATCTAAAAGCCAACAATTCCCATCAACGTGTTCATTATTTTCTTTAAATCTGGTCAGGCACAGGTAAAAAACTGAATCTCTGCTAAATTAACAGTTAAGTGATCTGTTGTTCTTTATCTCCCAACCATCTGATGGAACTGAAAAAAACAAAAGGAGCAATTATGACATCTTCCAATGGTAGTGAATTCTGGGATTGGCGCGCTGCTATGCCGGAATTAGCCTCCATTTCCAATAACCTCTCTGCGCAGCCCAACGTAAAAACAGAGGAGTTTGTGGATCATTATAAAGTCATCGCTAAGTTTCCAGGCAGTGTTCGGGACAATATTCGAATACAGATTCACGAAAAAGCGATTTTATTGTCGACAACGATAACGCCCAACATGTTGCATTCCCGCACCAAATCGGGTTTAAAGACTGACGCAAAGCTTGCCAAGCGAGCCATTGAGCACAAAATTGAGTTCTCGACTCGTGTCAGTAGCAAACTGGTACACCGTCATTTTCAAAATGGCGTTCTCATTCTGATTCTCGCAAAGCGCTAAATGCTAAAGCTAATTGCCCCTTGTGCCAAAGCCAAACATTATTTGCAGTCATTAACGAGCAACAACCAGCCAACAACAGGATGCCTGGCTAAGTAATATCTTGCCAGCTTTGAGTCGCATGGCTTTGCTGCATCGCTTCAATCAGTGCCATTATGGTTTGTGCATCATCCAGGCCATAAGGGGCTCCCTGATGCGACAATAGTGCGTTTGAGTAGTCATCAATCTGAGTCAGATAATGATCGTTATACCCTACCGATATTTTTTCTGCCGGTACTTGCCCTGATGGGAATAGCAAAATATCGGTATCCGCTGCATCCAACGCGAATGGTTCATCAATACGAATCCGTCCCTGCTCACATTGAATTTCAATATATTGCCCCGCAGCCAATTGCGTGGCGCAATTAAAACTGGCCTGAACATCGCCAAAATCCATGAGTCCAGAGGTCATTTTGTCGATTTTAAAATCCGCATCAATCCATTGGGTCGCAATAACTCGTTCAGGTTTTTTGTTGAGCAAGAGTCTCGCCACGGCCAGACAGTAACAACCGATATCATATAAGGCACCGCCACCGATACCGGATTGATTTCTTACATTGTTAGGATCTCGATTGAAATACGTAAACGTGACATGGATATATCCGACTTTGCCAAAGTATTGCGTATCCAAAAGATTTTTCACGATTTGCCATCGGGGATGATGACGATACATAAACGCTTCCATCACTGCGAGGTCTGGATATTGATTAGCAACGGCAATTAGTTGTTGTAATTGCTCGCTCGTAAGGGCGATGGGCTTTTCACATAACACATGTTTGCCGGCATGCAGCGCGGCAATGGTCATCGGTACATGAAGATGGTTAGGCAAAGGGTTATAGATTACGTCGATATTGGTATCGTTAAGTAGATCCTGATAGTCGCCAGAGCAAGCGCCTATTTCCAGCTCGCTTGCCCAATGCCGTGCATTGTCTGGGTTTCTCGAAGCCAGGGTAATATTCCCGACCAAAGTCGATTTCTTTAATGCCGGGATGACCTTCTCCCGCGCAATTTTAGCACTACTTAAGATCCCCCAATTCAAGGTCTTTTTGTGTCCTTTCAAGTTCCTAGCCTCATTCAGGTATGTAAATGCGAGTAATAGATTAGCACAGAATCTCATGCCTAAATATCAATTAAACACGACAATTAGTAAAACAAACTTGACATAACAATCAGGTTAAGCCTTAATATAGTAAAGCTTACTTTACTTTTTGGAGAGAGACATGAATACTTCAGCACGGTCGTCAAACTGGCAAACACGCAACAAGAAAAATACCCGGAATCTCGCTATCTGGACACTGGCCTGGGTGTTAACTATGGCTTTAGCAACGTTGGGCCCACAGCTAATCTGGCAGGAAGATACGTTATATAGCGTGCTAGCAATTTTATTGAATATCTTAATCGGGATTGGCATGATTTACGCCAACGCCAGGCACTTAAGAGGCTTGGATGAAATGCAACAAAGAGTACAATTACAATCGATGGGGATTACATTAGGCGTTGGCATGGTTTTGGGGTTTGCCTACTCGAACCTGGATATTGCTAATGTTATTGCCACTGATGCCGAGATCTCTCATTTGATGATGTTAATGGCAATCACCTATATGATTTCTCTGTTCATTGGGTTAAAACGATTATCATGAAGAATAAACTAAAAGTGCTGCGCGCTGAACGCAACTGGACCCAGGCGGATTTGGCAAACTACCTTGATGTTTCAAGACAAACAATAAACGCCATCGAAAAAGGAAAGTTTGATCCCAGTTTACCGCTGGCATTTAAAATCGCGCGTTTGTTTACCTTAAAAATTGAAGAAGTATTTGAGGAACAGCTGGATTAATGGCCATTAATGTTGATAAAGCCGGGCCGATCAGCCCAGCTTTATCTTAGCAAGTTGACCATCGGCATGTGACAATCGCTTAGGCAGCAAAGATATCAGCGTTAATCAAAAACTAATGACACACCCCGTGAATACACATTTTTCTCTGAAGCGGCAGTTAATTCATTTCCCCGATTGATGATCAGTTGCACATCACCAAACGTATCTGGCACCACCTTATATCCCATCGCCTGTAATGCGCTCAGTACGTCTGCATTTATCCCGTCGTAATGCCAGATTTCATTTTCCGGCAATAATTGATGGTGAAACCTTGGTGCATTCACGGCTTGTTCGGCGGTCATATTAAACTCAATGACGTTTAAAATAGATTGATAAACCGAAGTAATAATCGTTGTGCCACCCGGAGAGCCGGTAACCATCTCAACCTTACCCTCGTTCAGTAAAATCGTCGGCGCCATCGATGACAACATACGTTTGTTCGGTTGAATTTCATTTGCCGTACCGCCTACCGCGCCAAAAATATTTGCAGCACCTGGCTTGGCGCTAAAGTCATCCATCTCGTCGTTCAATATAAATCCGGCACCTTCGACAACAACACCACTGCCAAAGGTGTAATTAATGGTCGTGGTATTGGAAATCGCATTCCCCCATTTATCGATAATCGAGAAGTGCGTAGTATCACGGCTTTCATGTAATCCTGGTTTAATGGTTTCGGTGGCTGAAATCCGATTTTCGGTAATATTGGCGATTCGTTTTTGTAGATAAGGTTTTGCCAGTAACTTCGATGTCGGTACATCATAAAAATCTGGGTCGCCTAAGTATTCAGCGCGATCAGCGAATACTCGTTTACCAATCTCCGCAAGAAAATGCATATATCGTTGACTATTGTGCTCAATGGGTTTTTCCTGTTTGAGCAAATCAAACATCGCCAGCCACTGAATAATGGCAATACCACCAGAGCTTGGTGGTGGCGCCGTGATAATGTCGTAACCTCGCCACGTCTCCTGGATAGGTTGTCGCCATTTCGACTGATAGTTAGCAAGATCTTTTTCGGTGATTATCCCGTCATTATGTTTCATGTATTTAGCAATGATATGTGCGGTCTTCCCCCGATAAAATCCATCACGGCCATTGTCTGAAATTCTTTTAAGCGTTGCTGCCAGCTCTGGCTGCTTAAACACTTTGCCAGCCTCAACAGCGCCAAAATAATCGGCAAAGTTAACGTTAATGTTTTGCTCTTTAAAACGACGAATGGTCGCTTGTGCACCGGTTGCCAAAACCGGGTGTACAATAAAACCATCAGATGCCAACTTTACTGCTGGAGCCAGCAATTCCTGCCATGTTTTTGAGCCATATTTTTTATGAGCCTGCCACATGCCATCAACCGTACCTGGCACACCTGAAGATAAAATACTAAACGTAGACAAATGCGGAATAACATTGTTTTGTTTGTCTAAATACATGTCTCTCGAAGCCGCTAGTGGCGCAACTTCACGATAATCTAAAAAGTCGCCTTTCCCCTCATGAAAAATCGTCATGAAACCACCGCCGCCAATATTCCCAGCCTCAGGTAACGTAACGGCAAGGACAAACTGTGCCGCAATCGCCGCATCGATAGCATTACCACCATCTTGCAGTATGTCTTTGGCAACCTGTGCGCTATAGCTATCCGGCATGGCAACCGCGGCTTCAAACGAATACGCATTAAACGTGGAGAAACTAAAGAAAAGAATGACGGAATTAAGGAGATTTTTCATGTTTTGGCTTTTTATTATCAATGAAGAGTATTGACCTTAGCATACACTAAATTGAATAAGCACAAGGATAAAAGACAACGCAGTTTTATCGGTGAATCGGTATTGGTATTGGTATTTGAATTGGTGGCGAATCATATTTATTGATTGAGTCTTTATACCAAATGCCGACATTGTCAGATCTGTTTACCAATAAGTTATACTCAATGTTGTTATAAAATTATCGGGACGCTTTAATGCTAACATCTAATATAATCAGTCACTTAAAAAACCAAAACTGGTTAGCCGCAATCATTGACTTTATTATCGTTGTGTCTGGAATTTTTGTCGCCATACAAGTGAATAGCTGGAATGAAGGCCGGGTTAGCAAACAGCAGGAAAAGGTCATTCTTGAGCAACTTTACAGCGACTTTTCCGATAATGTTGACAGTGTTAATTCGATGGCATTATTTCATAAAAACAAAGCCTCAGAGCTGGATTATGTTATCGACATGGTCGCGACAGACAACATAGAACCTACCTCCGAACGCGCGGGCAATGCGTTAATGTCGATGTTTCAAATGCCGCCGCTTATACCAATCACATTAAGTTTGTGCACAACTCAGAGTTAGGGCCGAGGTTCAGTTACAACATAGATTTTATTGATATAGTCATTCTATATTAATGAAATATAGGGCCGTAAATGGGCCTCTCACTAACTCCCTACGGGTGAGTTTTAAAGGCGTTTATCCTGCGTTACTGACTTTGACAATGGAATAACCATTCTCTGCAATCAAAGCCTTGTCTTAAAGCCTTTAAATTCTCACTGAGTGAGCAATAATTTAATGTGATTGGTATTATTGCATCAATGGGGACGTATAAATCACTTATCGCCACGGGCGATATCGGCCTTATTCAAGATCAGGAATTAAAAACGCTATTAATTAGTCTTGAATCAAAATTAGAATTTGAAAGAAGTATGTTGGACTACTTTCGTGATATGAATATGACAAACATTGAGTATGTTAGAGGACTGGTTTCGGTACAGCCTAACCCTGACAGAAGTGGCACATTTATCAAAGTTGATTTTGAACGATTTCGCGTAGATAACTACCTACTAACGGTTGTCGCCAGTCAGGAACGAAATCACCTCGTATTCTCGAAAATTCGGGGAGATGTCGCCCAAGAATTCGATAAAGTAAAAACCTACATTGCTAAGACGCTTAACAAAACTCAAGATGGAATGTTAACAGATTAACTTATCGTTGGGCGATAAGATTGATGTACCATCTATTCGTAAACCCGTATCGACTGTTGATCTTTTTGAGACATTTTACTCACCACCAGATTAAATGAATTATCGATCATCCGTTCAATCTCTCCCTGAGGGATTGAGCCATCAAGGATCACGGTATTCCAAAGTCGCTTGTTCATGTGATAGCCGGGGATCACCGACGGAAAAATATCGCAAAGCATCACCGCTTCGTCGGGGTCGCATTTTAGATTCATCCACCAATAGGCCTTGCGACCATCGCCCCCCTTACCCATTTTCCCGAGCGACAGGGTCGCAAACATTTTTCCTTTTACTTTGTACACTTCGATACCGACTCCAAACGGATACTGCATTTCAGTAAATGGTTTGCTAAGCAGGTAATTTCGAATATTTTCTGTCATCTCAATTCTCTAAGAAACTGGCGCATTGACTGTCTGCTTATCTTACCTGCACAGATTTAGCTAAAATAAGTTTTCTTCAATGCCGTTTATCTAAAAATAAAGGAGCCGAAGCTCCTTTATTTTTAGGGTGAAATTCTAAGAAATTTTCTTAGAAAACCACGTTTACGTCTGAAGAGCAGGTTGAAGTACCTTGCTCACAGACCTTATAAGTGTAGCTACCGCCACCTTTAACACCGATGTTATCGGTATAAGCGCCTGAATCAGCACCGCTGAAAATTACTGAATCATCACGGTATACATCAACATCTGAAGCACTGGTACCCTGCCAAGTCAAATCGACAACCTGAAGGCCACGACTCTTATAACCGTTAACACTTAATGAAATGTCACCGCCACCAGGACCACCGGTTTCCCCACAAACATTTGTCGCAAGATAATCATAAGCCGCTTTGGCTTTTACGATACCGTAGCCGAAGTAAACATCATTCCCGGCTGCGCCAGAATCTTCCGCTGTTGCTTTAAACGCAGCACGGATATCTTCGCCAGTACACTCTGGATAATTAGACCAAACTAATGCGGCTAAACCTGCAACGGCAGGTGTTGCCATTGACGTACCGCTCATATAGCCATAGTCGGTCGCAAAGATATCAACATCAGCATTCGTCGCTGCTAAGATTGCTGCACGATCTTCAAAAGCCGTGCCCACGACAGGAATGGTTGTTGTGTTGGTTTCTCCCAATGTGCCGTATAACATACCGGCTTCATTATTGATGATAATGGCTCCAACACCACCTGAATCTTCACAGTTTTTAGCTTTATCAAAAAAGCTGATATTGCCACGATCAATCAAACAGACTTTACCAGCTGCGCCAGCGTCAACCGCCTCAGCTGTACCCATAAAGTAAGTTGCACCAGAAGCACTACCAAAGTTTTCCATACCTGAAGATGCATAACCACTGCCATCTAAAGACACAGTACTCGCTGCCGCAGTACCTGCAGGGTAAGTAGATAACGTATCTACACCACCAGCGGTTACCTCAACACAAATAGTTTCTTCGTTACGAACATTTTTACCGCGACCAGTTTCACAGCTTGGGAACTGAGAGAAATCAGCAATATTATTATCGGCATCATTAGCACCTATCATCATTACTGAGGTATAACCTGCAGGATATGAGCGAATGGCATTACCATCGTTACCCGCAGCGGCAACCACTAAACCACCATTAGCAACAAAATTTTCAAAGGCGTTCGATTCTGCAGTGCTGGTGCCGCCGCCACCGAGACTCATATTAATAATGTTCGCGCCTGCCTGAGCACAAAGGTCGGCTGCCTGAGCCAAATCTGATGAATAGCCCCAACCGTCTGCATTAAACACTTTTATGATATGCATGGGCACCCCCGGCGCCATACCGACAACACCGAAGTTATTATCAGCAGCACCTACGGTGCCGGCAACATGAGTACCGTGCGCAGTGCCTGCATCGAACCAATTGCCAGTACCAGGATCATTATCCCCGGTAATATCGACCCAGTTAAAGTCGTTATTACCGATATCCAGGCCGGAATCGATAACACAAACTTTCATCGCTGAAGAGGCATTATAATTTACTTGATCGGCTTGCGATTGATACACGGCGTAAGGCGTTAATTGTTCAACTTCCGGGTTGCCAGCATCATCAGTGTAAGCCGAAAAAAGCTTACGCTTTTGATCCACTTCTACCAGTTTTACATGCGGGTTATTTAACAATCCACGAATTTCAGATACACCCTTCCCAGCAAAATCTGCAGCGATGAAATTCTTACCATCAACTTTAATTTCACCACCAAGTTGCTTAGCTAGGGCCTTTACTACACCTTTATTTGGGTTATCAACCTGAATGATTACGCGTTCGGCATGTGCCGCAGTGCTCAATGCACTTAGCACCGAAAGTCCGATTGCGGACACAGTAAACTTTTTAAACATGACGACATTCCTTAAATTAACTTAAATTTAAAATTGTTGTTTTATGGGGCTAACTTTGAAAACCGCATATTCATGTCAAAGTAAACTCACCTTAGCTCAAAAATAATACAAACTCTATAAGGTGACGAAAATATAAAAATGTAACTATATGAAAAAAATGACTATTTCTAGGTGTAAAGAACTTTTTTGGTAATCGAGAGATAGGATAATTGCATTGAGAATAACCTAGGTATCACGTGATTAACGTCGATATGCAATTTACGTTAAAAACCATGTTGCGATGACAAAAAATTTAAAATGAGGTGTCAGACCAATTATCTATACCGATGCACAAATGGACAATAGCCCTCAGAAATTGGCCTATGCAATATACAGCTAACCATGCCGTTAAACGACGGTGTATAAAAAAAGCGCTGATATCAGCGCTTTTCATATTCAATTCAAATTTACAATGGTCAATCAGATGTCCGAATACACCGTTGATAACTCTCGTTCAAGCCAGGCTAACGCTTTACCGCGTCCCATATCCAGGCCATGAAATTCGCGCAAATTTAGCTTATCAACTTTTCGTAACTCTACCAGTTTCTCTACATCTTCAGAATCTTGTTTGGTGTATGAAACGACACCGATTGCCACCAAATCCTCATGGGAAGCGATATGTAATCGAGTTTCAAAAGTCATCGTATAGTTGTGGATACGATTGACTAAAACCGCAAACGGGCCATGAAAGTGACTCAGTAGAAACTCGTCATATTCCTCACACATCTCCAATGTCATTACGACACCTTCGTCCACCAAAATTTCCGCGATATTGTCGCTAATGATATTTATATAGCCAAAACTCAGGGTATATTTCATGAATACTCCAACCACTTTATTGTTATTCAAGGGGACTTAGACGTGAACTTTATTTGTACAAAAATACAATAGCGCGCGCAAAAAAGAAACAAATATGGCATCAAATCGTAAAAATGTGAATAAATAATTTCATTAAATTTGCTAGTATTTTGTAAAAATTCAGGTGGTTACTACGTAGATTTATCGCGCAACTGCCCCTTGTAAGCTTGTAGACCAACAGAAATAAAAAAAATTCATTTTTTTTTGAAAAGAGCATTTTTTCAGCAAAAATTATCATCTTTGCAGGCCTGCATATTAATGGCACAATACCTGAAACAATTATCAAGGAAAAAGAATGCGAGTAGTCGTTCTGCTATTGCTGATATTAAGCAGTACGCTCAGCAGAGCCAATGAAAATGCTGAGCAAATCTTTGCCGATATGGCACCTGCCCTCTATCAAATTCGAATTATCGACAAGGCAACCGGTGAAAAATCCGGAATAGGGAGTGGATTTCAAATTGGTGAAAATGGCTATATTGCCACCAATTATCATGTGATTTCAGGTTACGCCCAACACCCTGAAAAATACATTATTGAATTTGAAGATCACGAAGGAAAGACTGGGCAATTGAATTTGCAAACTGTCGATGTGATTAATGATCTCGCCATTGTTTTACATGAAGACAATCCGCAACCGCTGCATTTTATTGTTTCCGAACAAACCCCACAAAAAGGTGAGCAACTGTATTCTCTGGGTAATCCCCATGATCTCGGGATGATAGTCGTTCCCGGGACATACAATGGCCTGAAGAAAGAAGCGTTCAACGATCGCATTCACTTCACCGGTTCGGTAAACCCTGGAATGAGCGGTGGACCGGTTGTCAATGCCGCAGGTGATGTTGTCGGCGTTAACGTTGCGACGTCGGGTAACCAAATTGGTTTTTTGATCCCCCATGGCAAACTCGCGCAATTAATCAATCAGTTTGATGTTCAAGTTGAAAAAACCATTAGTGAACAGATCACTGAGCAACTCGAAGCAAACCAAAGTAAGCTAATTACCTCCATTCTTGCCACCCCATGGGAAAGCAAATCGTTTGCTAAAGCCAGCATTCCGCAGACGGGCGTGGACTTTATTCGTTGCTGGGGTAATTCCAATGCCGATCGTCCAGATGATCTGCTATTTCAAGCGATAACCCAATGTCAGATGGAAGAGAGCGTCTATATTTCTGATAGTTTTAGTACCGGTAAAGTGTCGATGGAGTTTCATTACTTTGAAGGCGATGACATTAGTACCTGGCGTTTTTATCAAAATTATAAAGCATCGATCACTCAGGCTGCGGCTGATAACCAGGCGGGCAAAGAAGATGTTACTGAATTTGAATGTCAACATGACATCACCAGTAACAGTAATAACAAACTGACCAATAAATCGATCATGTGTGTACGCGCATATAAAAAATATAAAGGCCTGTATGACATTATGTTTTTAGCGGCTTCAGTCGATCAAACTAATCAAGCATTGGTTAGTCATTTCACCCTCGCTGGTGTGAACCAAACCTTGGCTCAATCCTTTACCAAGCGTTTTATGGAGGCGAGCCAATGGAATTAATCATTGAAGAAATCAGTCGTGCAAATAAACTGATAGGTCGTCATAAATACCAGGGAGATTCCCTACAGATAGGACGTGGTTATCAAAACGATCTGATTCTTTCCGACCCTCATGTATGCGCGGAACACCTGCAATTGCGCTTTGATAATGAAGAGCAGCAATGGTATGTCAAGGATTTACAGACGCTCAATGGCAGTGTTAATGGTTCTGGCAAGCCAATGGTGCAAGAGCAAAAATTGAATTCTGGTGATGTGATCCGCGTCGGTAAAAGCCTGTTAAAGTTTTTGTCGCCAACCCATCCTGTAGCACACAGTGTAAAATTCTCGCGGATGGAGCACTTTGTTGAATTTAGTGGCCAATGGTGGGTAATTCTAGGGTTAATTGCAGCATACACCTTGATCAGCGCCTTCTTTAATTACATCAGTATTGATGTTCGTGAGATTTCCTATTCGAAGCTCTTTATGGATTCCTTACTGGAAAGCCTGGTGATCCCAATTTGGGCATTAATTTTTGCCTTCATTGCGTTTATTAACAAGCATGAAGCCCGACTTCGAAGCCAAATCGGGGTGACGTTTATTATTGTCAGCTTGTTTTGGGTGGCGGACTTTTTCGAAGCCTTATTTGGTTTTAACACATCCGATGCCATTTCTGTCGAATGGCTGATATTTGCAATGGCCGTGGTGCTAACCTTTATCTTACTATGGTTTAACTTCTATATTGCCTTGCATCAAAAGCCAGCACGGCGCTTTAAGTTTGCTGCCGGCTTAACGGCATTAGTCTACGGTGGCGTGTTATTGATCAGTGCGGGTGATGAACCAGAATTTAATCCGTATCCTGAGTACAATGCGCAAATCATGACTCCAGGATTCTTGCTTTCTTCAGGTGAAACTAGCGAAGCTTATGTAAATCGAAGTGACGAGCTATTTACTAAGGCCAAGGAAGCTGCGAACAAAAAGCGTGATGATTAATCCGCGTTAGCTTAGTGAAATAAAAAAGCCACCAGCAGTGCTGGTGGCTTTTTTGTTATTACAGTGTCGTAATATTCGGTAATTGAATTACCGCAGGTTATGGACGAGCAATAAAGCCTACCGCTTCATATGCCTTTGATAGCACCGATGATGCTTGAGCTGATGCTTTTTCAGCACCACTTCGCATTACTTCATTAAGAAATGCCTGATCTTGACGGTACTGATGGAACTTTTCCTGAATTGGCGCCAACATCTCAACAACCGCCTCAGCGACATCCCCTTTTAAATGGCCATACATCTTATCTTCATAAGCCGGAACCAGTTGTTCAACGGTTTGGCCGGTCGCACAGGATAATAAAGACAATAGGTTGGAAACCCCTGGTTTTTCCTGAACATCAAAATAAATGCGAGCTTGTTCGTCGGAATCGGTCACTGCACGCTTAATTTTCTTGGTGATTTTCTTTGGATCTTCTAATAAACCAATGAAGTTGCCTGGATTGGTATCTGACTTAGACATTTTTTTAGTGGGCTCTTGCAAGCTCATAACCCGGGCGCCAAATTCTGGAATATATGGGTCAGGCACAGTAAATGTATCGCCATAGATATTATTAAAACGATTCGCAATATCCCGAGCCAACTCAAGATGTTGTTTTTGATCATCACCTACCGGAACGCGATCAGCCTGATACAATAAAATATCGGCAGCCATTAACACCGGATACGTAAATAAGCCGGCATTCATATTGGCTTCTGCCTTTTGCGACTTATCCTTATACTGAGTCATGCGATTCAGCTCACCCATTTGCGTGTAACAATTTAATATCCAGGCAAGTTGTGAATGCTCGGGCACATGAGACTGAACAAAAATCGTGCTTTTTTCGTGATCGACACCACACGCCAGATATAACGCCAGACCATCAAGACAAGCATTGCGCAATGCCTCGGGTTCCTGACGTACCGTGATCGCATGTAAATCCACTAATGAATAAAAACATTGATGATCGTCCTGCATCGCAACCCATTGGCGTAGTGCGCCAAGATAGTTACCTATGGTTAATTCACCTGATGGCTGACAGCCACTTAATACAACAGGTTTTGACATAATTTTCCTTCACATTAGCACTTGCGCGTGCCATTCAATCAAATTTAACTATTTTCGTGTTGCGTTAACGCCGAACGCATCTGGGTAATTGTTTTGCGATAATCCTTGCTGGCAAATATCGCAGAGCCGGCAACAAACATATCCGCTCCTGCTGCTGCCACATCACTGATATTATCCAGGTTAATGCCCCCATCAACCTCCAGCTTTATGGACAATTGTTGTTTATCAATTAACGCTCTGGCCTGACGAATCTTGTCCAATGTAGCGGGAATAAAGGATTGTCCTCCAAACCCAGGATTGACCGACATTAATAACAATACGTCAATCTGTGTTAAAAAAGGGATCGCCTGTTCTAATGGAGTCGATGGATTGAGCACTAACCCGGCTTTACAGCCGTTTTCTTTGATAAGCGCTAAAGTCGCAGCTACATCCTGACTTGCTTCAGGGTGAAACGTAATAATGTCCGCGCCAGCGTTTGCAAAAGGAGGTATTAGGGCATCCACCGGCTCGATCATCAAGTGCACATCAATGACGGCACTAATGCCATAGTTTCTCAGAGATTTGCAAACCATAGGCCCTACCGTCAGGTTAGGGACAAAGTGGTTATCCATGACATCGAAGTGAACCACATCGGCACCGGCATCGAGCACATTAGATACGTCTTCTCCAAGTCGGGCAAAATCCGCCGACAATATAGACGGTGCAATTAAATAATCTGGCATTCTACCCCCTTTAATTTCAAGCGCTACTTTAACGAAATACGAGGTTAATGAAAAGAAAAACGCTTTGCACCATCAAAGAAAGATATGCTCGAAAATAGTGCAACATTAGTTCTTTATATCACCCAAACGATAGATTAACCGAAGGCTTACATTTTTGTAACCTCATAGAATACGGGGTGTAGGAAGAAAATACCGGCGAAACATTAGAATTGGCACAATAGTTGAAACTCCTAGGTTAATAAACATTAAATAACAACAATTTAGTAAAAATAAATCTAAGGAACGATAATGAAAATAATGAGCAAAGCAGCGCTAGCTATTTCAGCAGCATGTATGATGACAGTTTCCACTTCGGCTGCTGCCGAAATTAGCGGTAATGTTGGCCTTGTGTCTCAATACTTCTTCCGTGGTATCGCACAGACCTATACGGCTTCTGCCAGTGCTGGTGTGGATTACGAAGCCGGTGGTTTTTATGTCGGTACTTGGGCTGCAGACGTACAAGACGGTATCGAAGTTGATTTTTATGGTGGTTACGGTTTCGAAACAGACGGTGGTTTAGGTTTTAGCGCTGGCGTTACCTCTTATCAATATACCGGTGATTTTGATTCTGCTTATAACGAAGTTAACCTTGGCTTTAGCTTTGGCATGTTTTCAGCTACCTACAATATTGGTCAACACAAAGAAGAATTTGACCTAGGTATTCCTGAATCTGACTATGATTTTTTCACTTTGTCTTTAGAACATGAAGGTTTCTATGCAACGTATGGTTCATGGGGTAAAGACTTTGACGGTGATTATGTTGAAGTTGGTTATGGTGCTGAAGTAGCGGGTTTTGACGTGGGTGTTGCACTTATTGCTAACTCTGAAGAACTGGATTTAGAAACAGGTGAAGGCGATGAGTCACTTGTTTTTAGTATCGGAAAATCTTTCTAAGAAAAGTTTATCATTCTCCCAATGATAATAGCCGGTGGGTAATGCCACCGGCATTTTGTACATGGATGTACTTTGTCGCAATATCACCTTTCGAATATTACAAAATTCCATAAATCCCTTTAAAGTTCCTCCTCTTTTATTGTTCCGGACAATCCGAGAGTTTCGACTTCCATATCGTTAGTGCGCCATGGATTGATGCATATTCCCATTTGAGCCTATTTAGGTAAAAAATAATGACATAAAGGTTAGGCTTTAAAGCACCTTATTAACCAAGCAAATATCCGTCTTTGGAAAATGTGAACTTTCTTTAAAAAAATGCTTTTTTGTTTTATTTTCTAAACATAATATCTCGACTCAAGTAGAAACCCTATGTTAGTGTGTATTAAATCGAACACTTAGATACTGAATTAACACGTTATGACGAATACCGGAACTCACCATCTTCCCAACCCGATGGTTGGTGTCGTTTGTGATTTGGAAATAATAGGTCCACATCCATTTCATATAGCGGGCCATAAGTATATTAATGCGGTTGTTGATGGCAGTAAATGCACGCCCGTATTAATCCCAGCACTTGGCAACCTAGAGCAATTAAATCAACTCGTTACTACGCTGGATGGGGTTTTGCTGACTGGCGGCTATTCCATGGTGAATCCTGAGCATTATGACGGGGCGAAACCCGACCCAGATACTAAGCTAGATGCCGATCGCGATAGCACCACACTACCCTTGATTAATATGGCGATAGCTGCCGGTGTGCCCATTTTAGGGATCTGTCGGGGCTTTCAGGAAATGAACGTTGCGCTGGGGGGAACTTTGCATCAAAAACTCCATGAAACGGGGCAATATATTGAACACCGGGAAGATAAAAATCTCACCTTAGCACAGCAATATGATTTGGCGCATTCGGTGCGTCTGAATTCCGGTGGCCAGTTACAGACAATATTTGATAGCGACACCATCGAAGTCAACTCATTGCATACTCAAGGCGTCGACCAATTAGCACCAACCTTACTGCCGGAAGCGGTAGCAGAGGATGGATTGATCGAAGCTTTTTCCGTGACAGACGCACAAGCCTTCGCCATCGCCGTACAATGGCACCCGGAATGGCAATTTCACAATAATGTATACAGTCGCAAGCTATTTTCTGCTTTTGGACAAGCTTGCCAACATCGACAACAGGTAAAAAATAACCATGGATAACATTAAACAGTGGCTAATCGACCATAAGATTGAAGAAGTGCAATGTGTCACCAGCGATCAAACCGGTGTTGCTCGAGGAAAAACCCTGCCAGTATCCAGCTTTATTGATGGCGCTAAGGTGAAACTGGCAGAAGGTGCGATGTTGATGGCTGGCAGTGGCGATCTTATCGAAGACAATATCTTGTTTTCACTGATTGATGAGCGGGATATGGATATGATCCTCAAACCGGTTGAAAATGGCTGTTACGTTTTGCCTTGGGCGAAGAAACCGACCGCCATGATAATCCACGACGGATATTCTCACCTTGGTCATGAATTTGATCTGGTGCCACGAAACGTACTAAAAAACGTTCTGAAACTTTATCAGCAACAAAACTGGCAACCGATAATCGCTCCGGAAATGGAATTGTATCTGACCGCCAAATGTGCCGATCCAAACCAACCTTTGCAACCACCACAAGGTCGTTCAGGTTATCAAGAAATCGGCCGACAATCGTTTGGCATCGAAGCCACCGATGAGTTCGCTCCCTTCATTGATGATGTCTACCAATGGGCAGAGCAAATGCAGCTGCGCCTGGATGCAGTTGTGCATGAAGAAGGCCGTGCACAATTTGAATTTAATTTAGTTCACGGCGATCCGCTGATGATGGCCGATCAGGTCTTTGTGTTTAAGCGCATGGTCAAAGAAGCGGCCAAAAAACACGGTTTTACCGCCACCTTTATGGCTAAACCCATCAGTGGGCAACCGGGTAGTGCAATGCACATCCATCAAAGCGTCGTCGATGCCACGACCGGGCAAAACATCTTTGCCACCGAAGAGGGTGATACCGAGCTATTTCATCATTATATCGGCGGTTTGCAGACCTATACACCTGACGTTATGGCTATCTATGCGCCAAATGTAAATTCCTACAAACGATTTGTAGCTGGCATTGCCGCTCCGGTTAATTTGCAATGGGGATTAGAAAACCGCACCGTTGGATTACGGGTGCCTGAATCGCCAGTGCAAGCTCGTCGAATTGAAAACAGATTACCTGGCGCCGACTCGAATCCATACCTGGCCATTGCTGCCAGTTTATTGTGCGGCTATCTGGGAATGATTGAGAAAATTGAGCCTTCCGAACAGACATTAACCAAATGCAACAAAACCCGTTCAACAGCTTTACCGCTAAATATCGATTCGGCATTATCCCGAATGATAAACAGTGCAAAAGTTAATGAGTATTTGGGTGAGCGTTTTGTTCAGGGGTTTACCGAAACCATAAAAACCGATTACGAAAATTATAAAAATGTTATTTCCAGCTGGGAACGACAATTCTTACTAAATACAGTGTAAGTTGAGAATCACTATGCAATCAGAATTACAACAACTTAACAACGCCCATCACCTTCAGCCTTTTAGTGACAACAAAGCGCTGGCCAAATCCGGACCGCGTATTATTGAGCGCGCTCAAGGTGTTTATTTCTACGACAGTAATGGCAATAAATTTCTCGATGGTATGGCAGGTCTTTGGTGCGTTAATTTGGGCTATGGCCGCAAAGAGTTGGCGGACGTTGCGCATCAGCAAATGAACCAATTGCCCTACTACAATCTGTTTTTTCAAACGACCACCACCCCAACAACCAAGTTGGCCTCAAAAATTGCCGAGTTGGCACCGGCGCATATGAATCGGGTATTTTTTACCGGTTCGGGTTCTGAAGCCAATGATACCAATTTTCGCATGGTCCGACGCTACTGGGATTTAAAAGGCCAGCCTAACAAGAAGACCTTCATTAGCCGCGCTAACGCCTACCATGGTTCGACGGTAGCGGGAGCAAGTCTTGGTGGTATGGACTATATGCACAAACAGGGGGATTTACCGATTCCCGGCATCGTCCATGTTGACCAACCATACTGGTTCGGCGAAGGCCAGGACATGTCTGAGGATGACTTTGGCATCAAGGCCGCGCAATCATTAGAGCAGAAAATTCTCGAAATTGGCGAAGAAAATGTCGCGGCATTTATCGCCGAACCTTTCCAGGGTGCAGGCGGCGTTATCATTCCACCTAAGACCTACTGGACTGAAATTAAACGCATTTTAGCTAAATATGACATCCTGTTTATTCTTGATGAAGTTATTGCTGGCTTTGGCCGCACGGGTGAATGGTTTGCCTGTCAGTACTTCGACCTGAAGCCTGATCTAATTACCATCGCCAAAGGCATGTCCTCGGGTTACCAACCCATTGGCGGTGTGATCGTCTCCGACAAGGTTGCCGATGTATTAATTGAAGAAGGAGGCGATTTTAATCATGGTTTTACCTACTCCGGGCACCCGGTAGCGGCCGCTGTTGCGCTTAAAAACATTGAGATCCTCGAACAGGAACGCATTGTTGAACGTGTTAAAAACGAGATTTCGCCTTATTTACAAAAGCGCTGGCAAGAATTAGCAGACCACCCGCTCGTTGGCGAAGCCAGAGGGCTTGGCATGGTCGCTGCGATTGAACTGGTAAAGGATAAGTCGACCAACGAGCGCCTCGAAGCCGATTGTAAGGGCGGTGGCATTTGTCGGGACTTTGCGGTTGCGAATGGTTTGGTTATGCGTCCATGTGGCGATACCATGATTATTTCTCCACCATTGGTAATTACTAAAGATGAGATCGACGAACTCATTAGTAAGGCGAAGAAAACCCTGGATGACACAGCCAACTTTTATGGTATAAGTACTACGGACTCTGATAAGTAAATTGTCATCCGGCTACATTAAACAAAGGCTAGAATTTAAACAGGGTAGACAAACACAGTAAGTGTTGGCACTACACCCGACCTCAGGAAGCCCTGTAAAGTTTCCTGAGAGTTTTGACTAGCTCTCATATGAATAATAATTGGTATACATTACCTTTGGATATGATAATTGCCGCGTCCAACAGTGACTGTTGGACGTTTCCAAAAAGAAAATAAATAAAGGAAACGCAACCATGGCAGCGGAAAGTTCTTGGAACCAGAATATGACTAAAACCATTGTTAAACATTTTCATTCCTGGGGTTATCAGGCATTTAAATATTTAGTTTACGGCTTACTTGCCTACAACGTAGCGTTGTTTTTTCAAGAAGAGTCACTCGCAGCGCAAGTCACCTTTTCTTCTGGGTTTACGTTTAATTCAATCATTGAAGCATTCTCTTCAACCATAGATACCGGTGCTTGGGTAGTGTTATTGCTACTGTTTGAACTGGAAACCTATGTTCTGGAAGACAATAAAATCCATGGTGCAACCAAGTGGTCTTTACATGGCGTGCGCATTTTCTGTTATCTGTTTATCCTCTATGCCTTTTATGGCTATTGCACCAAGCTGGGTTTGCTAAATGGTTTTTCTGTAACCACAATTACCGACTTGTGTTCGTTAGGTGGCAACTGGCAATACATGACCACCTTGAATGAATATGTACCCTTGACTCAGGAAAATTGCCAAACGTTTAGCAACGCAGGAGGCTTGTTCAGTAATCCTGATATCCAGGTGATCACCAATAGCGATGATATGTTCTCGACACAAGGATTGGCCTGGGTAGATGTTATCAATGCCGGTGCCTGGTTGTTTGTGGTGTTTATGCTTGAGCTTGACGTGCGCATTCAACTTGGACGGGTAAATAGCGTCTTTTGGACAAACTATAGTCATCTAATTAAGGGGATCGTTTATTCCATCCTGTTGATTGCCGCCATCTTTTGGGGATTTGAAGGCGATTTCATTGACTTTTGGGATGCATTCTTATGGCTTGTAGCATTTTTCCTAATCGAAATGAATGTGTTTGAGTGGCAAGCGGAAACCGCACAAGATACACCGGATGCCCCTAACGAATAATTGCTATCAAGACATTAAAAAACCCCGAGTCATTCGGGGTTTTTTACTTTGCATGCGTTAGTTAGCTACAAAAACAGACTCGCCGGACAAAATCGTTTCCAGCACTTTAACCTGATGGATTTTATCGGCTTGAACATCAAACAAGTTGTTATCGACAATCACTAAATCTGCCATTTTGCCAACCTCTAATGAACCAATTTGGGTTTCCATATTTAGCTGAAACGCTGAACCCAGGGTATAGCCTTTGATCAAACTGGCAATATCCAGGCTTTCATTTTTATTCGGTTGAACTTTGGCATCGGGCTCTCCCGGAGTTTTCCGGGTGTGACCAATTTCCATATTAAAAATCGGTGACATACCAAGACTTCCCGCGCCAGTGGCAGGAAAATCACTACCAAACGATAATATAACACCGGCTTTGCTCAAACTATTGAAACGAAAATAGCGATTGAACTGGTCGCTGCTGACAAATTCTTTACCATATTCATCATAGGAAGCCCACAAAGGCGTGCTTTGGGCGATAACCCCTAAACTTGCAAAACGTTCAACATCCGTATCGGTCATCACCTGGACATGGCAAATTGTAAAGCGGTTGCTGTGTTGAGGAAACGAGTGCTTTACGGTTTCAATCGCATTGAGAGCCTGAGTAATTGCCCGCTCGCCTAACGCATGAATATGGACATCCATTTCCGCCTCTGTTGCCTGAGACAGTAATTGCACCATTTGCGGTTCACTAAATACTGTTTCACCACGATTACCAGGTTCTCCCTGATAATCTTCATGCATAGCAGCGGTCTTTCCCTCGATAGTGCCATCATTCATAATTTTCAGCATGTTAATGTGATAACCATCACCTTTCGATTGCGAACGCTTTGCAATCGCTCTATCCACCCCTGTGGCAAAATGTTCCTGCGAGTTAACCATATGAGCACCGATATAGCGCACCGTTAACTGCTGATTCTGTGCAAGGTTTTCCAGAACAGATAACTGCACATTATCGACATCCATGGCGCCAGCATCAAAAACTGAGGTGATCCCGTAACTATTCATAATGTCAATCACATCGCCAGTTCCTAACGCGACACTGTCGGCGGTAATAATACCCAGTTTCGCGACCGCATCCATCGCCGTATCTTCGAGCAGATATCCTGTAGGCTGATTATCAACATCACGTTTGTAGTAGCTAAATCCCGGGACTGGATCCGGCGTATTGGCGTCAACACCTAACATCTCTAACGCTTTTGAATTGACCCATCCACCATGAAACCCTTCATCCACAATCAATATGGGTTTGTCGGCGACAATCTCATCAAGGCGCTGCTTTGATGGGCCATCAGAGCCAAACGCACTGGCAAGAAAACCATATCCAAATAAAACCTCATCATCCTGATGCTGCTGCGAATATTCCTCAATTTGCTGATACCAACGTTCTGGGCCTGCAAAGGTATCCAAAGACAAACTACGTATATACGCGCCCCCCATTACCGGATGCGCATGCGAGTCGATAAATCCGGGTAACAGCATATTGTCGCCAAGTTGTTGTACGTCGGTAGTTTCGCCAATGTAATTTTCGACGTTTTGCTTATCACCAACAAAAATTATCTTACCATCCTTAACGGCAATGCTCTGCGCCCAGGCATTTTGTTCATCAACCGTATAGATATGCTTGCCAATAAAGACTCTATCGGCAATCACTGTTGGCGGCTCGCTATCCGATTGACTGCAACCGGCGAGTAGCGCCAATAAACCGGCTATAACTATGCTCGTTCTCATCCTTTGTTCCTTATTGTTATTGTTGTGCGTGTTTTTGTACTTAAACTTTTGTTGGTTATTGCTCAGGAAGCGTTAACCGAACATTTTGTGATACATCATTCCTAGCGCGAATAATGGCGAACGTAAATACTTGCCACCGAAAAATCGCATATGTTTTACCTGCTCGAATACCTGCATGCGTTGCGAATCGCCATGAATGTGTTCCGCGATTAGTTTTGCTGCCATATGGGTGACGTTAATGCCATGGCCAGCATACCCCTGGGCATAATAAACATTGTTTTGCAGCCGCCCGATTTGCGGCAATCGATTCGCACCAATCCCTATCATCCCTCCCCACTGAAATTCGATCTTTGCTTGCGCCAATTGCGGGAAAACCTGAGTCATTTTCGGTCTGAGTACAGCTTCGATACTGTGTGGATCCCGTCCTGAATAATGACAAAGGCCACCAAATAACATGCGACTATCGGCCGATAATCGGAAGTAGTCGAGATCGACACGTTGATCACAAATCGCATAATCACTGGGAAGTAACTGCTCACAAACGCTTTTTGGCAGTTGTTCCGTGGCGATGATATAGCTTCCGGCAGGCAGCACTTTGCCGGTAAGTTTCGGCTCGAGATTATGCAAATAGGCGTTACACCCGTAAATCAGTGTCTTTGCACTGACGTGGCCCTGGGCGGTACAAATTTGATGGGTATCACCGAAGCGCACGGATTTAACGGGCGATTGTTCAAAAATCTGAGCACCATTTTGTTGTGCCGCAATCGCCTCGCCAAGACACAAGTTTAACGGGTGCAAGTGGCCACTGCCCATATCCACAAGACCGGCAAGCGCCGTTGTCGACCCGATAACCTGCTGTTGTACTTGCCGTTCATCCAGAAATTTAATCTGATGAGGGTAGCCACTTTGCTGTAATTGTTCGTAGCTTTGTTGCAGATATTTAATATGTTTTGACTGATTCGCAATATCGCAATAACCGAGCTTTAGGTCACAATCGATGTGATATTTTTCTATCCTGTTTTTAACAACCTGCAATGATTCGATACCAAACCCAGCAATTAAATCAATCCCCTCCTGGCCAATTTGAGATTTAAATTTATTGAGGTCATGACCAATACCACGGATCAGTTGCCCGCCATTCCGACCGGATGCGCCCCATCCTATCGTGTTGGCTTCTAATACTGCCACGGAATAACCACGTTCAGATAATTCGACCGCACTGGCTACGCCAGTAAAACCACCACCGATAATGCAAATATCGACCGCCAGGTTTTGCTGTAATTGTGGAAACCGAATTGGATGTTTCTTACTGTATTGATAGTAAGAATTTGCATCGCCATTACTATATGTCGCCATTGTTCAATATCACCATGTCTTAACTGGATGTGCGATTTAACAATCACTTGCGTAAACTATATTTAACATATAGTACCGAAGAATCCCCCTAACATCGACTAAAATAAGCACAGCTGCTTATCTTTTTGAGTTGTTTTTCAGACAAATTATTAACGCTCAAAATATACACGATTCGAACCTTGCAATCGCCTAGCTGTTCGTCACTGTTGCATACATTATCTCTTGCTCTGTTTCGCAATCATGCAGGACTAAACAGTAATCCGAGGCATTGCGCTCGCTTTGAAATATTGAACACAATTGCTTTATTTTTTTTACACCGATATATTAGGGTCTGTGACCTGACAATAACTCCTCAAAGCACAAATAAGGAATAGGAATGGACGTTGGTGCAAGACTCAAAGCTGTGCGCATTTTAAATAATCTGTCACAACGTGAACTGGCAAAACGCGCTGGCGTCACAAACAGTACCATCTCCATGATTGAGAAAAATAGCGTTAGCCCATCAATCAGCTCTTTGAAAAAAGTGTTAAATGGTATTCCGGTCTCGCTCGTCGATTTCTTCTCAGAAGAGCTCCATTCAGAAAAAACTCAGCAAGTTGTCTATAACCCGGACGAATTAATGGAAATTGGTACCGGTGATATTCTTATGAGTCTGGTGGGTAAGGCGTTTCCGCGTCGACAAATGACCTTTCTTATCGAAACCTACCCGCCAAATTCCGATACCGGAGAAGAAATGCTGCAAAACGATGCGGAAGAAGGTGGCTATATTGTAGAAGGTAAAATTGAATTAACCGTCGGCAACGAAGTCTATATTTTAGGTAAGAATGACAGTTATTATTTCGATAACAATCAACCCCATCGCTTCCGTAACCCCTACAAGAAAGTGTGCAAAATTGTAAGTGCGACGACGCCTGGGAATTTCTAGTGGGAACTGGGGTTTCCTGAGTACATATCATAAATGATACTTCGGGCACGTGACAGAAAACGTCATTTAGAGTACACAATCAAAGATTGTTCCGGGTTGCCGACATGGACGTTGGTATGCAGAATTTGTCAGGAACTGAAATTCTGTACCCGCGACGAAAAACGTCGCTTTGAGTACGCTGATGTCATCAGCTCCGAGTACACGCTGTTTCGAGTTGCCTATATGGATATAGGTATGTCGACAGCGTCTGGAACTGGCTGTCGATTCATGCAACCTAACCTCGCGTCATTCCCTGACACTACAGGGAATCTATCGTCACCGATTGAACGGCGGCTATGTGCCAAACTCGGTCCGTTAGCAATTGCTAATATACGATGATTTTTGAGGGCTAAAGTAACCGTATATTGTTATTCAAAAACTATTCTTAATTAACTGAAGAAAGGGCTGAACAGCGACGCTAAATAAAAAATAGGAACAAGACTATAAGCCAATAAACAGCCTGTAAAGCACACTTTTAAATCTGCTGTCTCATGACCATGCTTCGCCATTTTGAAGCCAACATAACTTGGGACAGGATATGTAAGCATGATTAAGAGAATAACCCAATTCGCTATATTTTTGTCTGAACCAGGTGCGTCAAAAATAAAAACGGACATAAATAAGGAAACTGGCCAAGCGATTATCGCGATAGCTGGTACTACAGCTAAAACCAATAACGGTATTGATAATGGATGGCTATGAGTTGGTTGCATGATTCCTTTTCTCTATGTCTCTAGCTCGCTCGTTAAAGACGTCCACTTAACTGAAAAACTATGTCATTTATTAATCGTCTACAAGTGGTAAATCAA
>NZ_VCBC01000022.1 GCF_005843925.1 Thalassotalea litorea | reverse complement strand
GTTGTAGAGCTTATCAACCCAATCGCGATGGACGAAGGTTTACGCTTCGCAATCCGCGAAGGTGGCCGTACAGTAGGCGCAGGTGTTGTATCAAAAATTATTGAATAATTTTTGTTAGTCACCGAAAAAAGGTCGCATTAAGCGGCCTTTTTTTATTGCATGGACGCAAGTATACCCGGTGAGCAGGATGCGGTTAGGGTGAATGCGCGACTGTACGTAGCCCTTCGCGGCCAAATATGGTATTAGGGTGATGAAAAATTCGTTAAGAAAAATGTACTGATGTACATTTTTTAGAATTTTCGATAATGCTCCGAATTATCATAAAATCATCTTATGATTTTCTAGAGTCGTACAGTAGCTGCTCTTTTTTTTGCACCAACAGACTAACCACCGAGCGGCCAAATTTGATATTAGGGTGATGAGAAAATGCGTTAAGAAAAGTGTCCTAATGGACAGTTTTTAGTAATTTTCACGAGCTGCTCAGGAGTGAAGTTAGGGCGCACAGTTTATGCGCTACTGTTCGTAGCCCATCAGTTCAAGCCAAATGTTGCCGTAGTCTACAGTAGTCTTGACTACGCCATGTCGAATCTTGACGCCATGAAATAAAACAGAAAAAAAAGAGCGCTCTCGCACTCTTTTTAATAAAAAGTAAGATCTCAGATTAACGCTTGATTAAGCGTTTTCTTGCTACAAAGCCAATCATACCCAAAGCTAGCAGCGCTAAAGCACCTGGCTCAGGAACTTCTTGAGGAGGTTCTGCTGGAGTCACGGTTAAACGGACAATCATGTCGTCAAAGTCTAAGTCGTTTGTACCATCATTAAAAAACAAATAATAAATAGAATTAGTATTATTACTTACCTTTTTGGAGATAAAGAAACTGACATCATTACCTTGGTCGCCCTGGCTGTTAGAGCCATTTTGGACAGAGCCTTTACTGGACGTGCAACCTGAAACTGAAAATCCGCCGCAGTCTGCAATAAAACTAAATGGTAAAAAGTCGTCTGCTACACCTGTGAATAGGACAGAGAATGAACCCTGAATCGTGTTATCAAGTCCACCGATATCGCCACCTTCACCAGCGAAAACTGCATTATTATATGCAGCGTGATCAGAAATGAATTCGAACAGCATGGATACCGTACCATCTGCTACAAGCTGTAAATTGCTACCCCAAAATCCTGAAGGATCAGCACCTGTACCCACATTGCCACCATCGTAACTACCCGTGGCGATCTCGGAAATCTTTTTCTCATCAGATTTATCGTCAATTTTCACTAGCCCTGCATGGGCATTAAAACCTAGAAAACAAAAAGAGAGTAGAAAAGCCGTTGTTATTTTTACTTTATTCAACATTAGTTGTCCTTAGTATTATTAGATAATAACCATTTGTTTGATTGACTACTTAACTTTGTTACTGCGTGCAATGGGGTGCACAAACTATGCCACTTCGTGCAGGTCTTGTTGCGTAAGGTGTTGATTGTAATGCTTGTTCTGTAGAGTAAAGTTTTTTGACAGTTTTAAATATCAGTCGAGAAAGGAAATTAAAGGGTTAAATGAAACTGTTGAATTGAAAATTAACTATCCAATGCATCAGTCTGCGTAGCTATATTTATTTGATTGTTTGAACTCAAGGTGTTTGTTAGTGTCTAGAGTATTGGGTGCTATCCAAAATGTAATAATAGGAGTGGACTATGAATAAATCTGCGATTGCGTCACTAGCGGTGACCGGAATTTTAACCGTTGTAGCGTTGAACAGCGGATTGATAAAAGCTCATGATGGGAAACAACATCAAAAAGCGGAAGTTTTATCTATAGAAAAAACGCCACCCGCCCAAGAGATTAAGAACCCGGAGAAGAGCATGCAGCGTTGGTACGAAGGTACGTTAAATTACTATGACATAGAAGGTGGTTTTTTTGGCTTTACCAGTAAGGAAGGCGAACATCTTTTACCTATGGGGTTGGAGAAAAAATACCATCAGCCAGGGGCTAAGCTTAAACTTTATGGTTATATTGACAACAATGTAGCAACGATTCAGATGTGGGGAAAACCGTTCAAAGTAATGAAAGTTGAAGTGATTAAAAAAGGTGCTTCTACACACCCTTCGCAAATGTAATGAGCGTCTACTCCAAACGCACTTAATGCCTCTGGCTAATTTAATTAATACCTTTAGTTCTAGCCCCTGGAGTTAATTTTTTGAACGTTGTAGCTAACGATTATTTTTCAAGAGGTTGGATATTGGCGCAATTAAATTTTTGTCTGGTCAGGGTGAGAGTACCCTGACCGTTATTGATCTCAACGACGTAAACTCTGTCGTATTCCTGTTCCGAAAATTCCGTTAATTTCTGACCGGTTAAAATGCCGGCCAACACTCCTGTGGTATTACTGTGCCCGACAACCAATGCCGATTGCTTGTTACTCAATAACTGCTTTGCGATTGCCTCTAATTGCTTCGGATCATAGCTAGAGATCGGTAACTGCTTTTGTTTCGCAGTTGGCGCCGCGGTCTGTTGGGTGCGTCGATAATCGCTGCTATAAATTGCATCGAGCGATATGGCTTTAAAGTCTTTGGCATATTGCTCAGATCGCTGCATACCACAATTGGTTAATGCTGGGTCGGTCTTATCGATTTGTTTTTCCGCGTGACGAATCAAATAGAGACTGTAAGTATCATCACTTTGCGTAGCTGTATTGACCGCGTTATCGGTCGCGAAAGCAGAGTGAAGAGAAACAAAAGAAAGTATTAAGCCGATAAGCGTCACGGCTATCGGCTTTAAAGTCATAAGTTTAGGCATATTGGGCAGTAAAATTATTCCAGTGTTTGCGTTGCTCCGCAAATGCAGTTTTAAATTCTTGGTATTGTTTCATTAGTGCCTTTCTTTCCACTTCGATTAAATGGCTTTTCTCGGCTATGAGCTTTTTCTTAGCATCATAGAAGAGCGACATTTTTTCCAGCAAAATATCGTATTCCTGTTGCAGCTTGGCGATAAGCTCATCGGCATTAACTCGGTTTTCTAACTTTATTTTGGATACACTCAATTGCATTTTTGCTTTCGCCAACGCAATTTTGTCTTCTGGTGTCTTACGCAACTTTGTCGTTAAATTTAAATAGCTGCAGCCTTTGATCAACCACTTTGTAGGATCGAATTGATACCAACGGATACCGTTACGGTAATCGTTTTCAAAGATATGGTGGAAATTGTGGTAGCCCTCACCGAAGGTGAAAAAAGCGAGTAATCCGTTGTCACGCGCAGTATTTTTGTCGGTGTAGGTTTGTTTACCCCAGATATGAGCCAGGGAGTTGATAAAAAACGTTGTATGGTGACTCAATACCAGGCGCATTACTCCGATAAGAAGCACAGCAGATAATATATCACCATGAATCCACCCTAGGGCTATGGGAATACCAAAGTTCGTGGCGATCGTTAGTGGAATATAATATTTATGCTGCCAAACGACAATTTTCTCTTTTTGTAAATCGCGAGCATTGTCGTAGTTGGAGTAGGTGTCTCCTTGATAATCGCGAATCATCCAACCGATATGTGAATACCAAAAGCCACGTTTCGCGCTGTATGGATCAACGTCATTGTTATCAACATGCTTATGGTGAACACGGTGATCTGAGCACCAATGCAAAATGCTATTTTGCAGGGCGAATGCGCCGCCAATGGCATAAATAAATCGCAACGAAGAATGCGCTTTATATGTTCTGTGAGACCATAAACGATGATAACCAGCGGTAATCGACATACCACAGAAACAGAAACAGATTATCGCCGCCCAAATTTCAAATGCGTCAAAACCGTGGGTTACGGCACGATACGGAACGACAATCAGTGCGATTAGAAATGTTGTGGCGAATACCACGATATTTAGCCAAATTAATGGAGGTTTTGTCATAGGAAAGTTCTTTGGTCGATATTTCAGTGTACAAGTGTACGCTATTTTAGCTTTAACATTTATCTAGTCAAGCAAAGCTGCAAAAACTTGTGTTACTATTTGTACATTAACCCCATGGAATATTGTTTATGTCTGGGATTCGAGCACAACAAAAAGAAAAAACCCGGCGATTGCTAATAGACGCAGCGTTAAGTCAATTAAGTGCGGAACGAAGCTTTTCCAACCTGAGTTTGCGTGAAGTGACTAAAGAAGCAGGTCTTGCGGCGACATCGTTTTATCGGCATTTTAGCGATATGGACGAGCTTGGACTAACGTTAGTGGATGAAGCCGGTCTGACCTTGAGACAATTGATGCGACAGGCAAGGCAACGCATCGAAAAAGGCGGTTCCGTCATTCAAATTTCGGTGAAAACCTTTATGGAGTTTATTGCGGCAAATCCGAATGTTTTTCGATTGTTACTTCGTGAGCGGTCGGGTACATCAAAAGCATTTCGAGCAGCTGTAAATCGCGAGATACGTTTTTTCACCATGGAATTATGTGATTATCTACAGCAAGCCAATAACCTGGATGCGGATACTGGCTTTATTCAGGCCAACGCGGCGGTCATCATTGTATTTAGTGCAGGGGCAGAGGCATTGGATGCAGACTCAAGTGAAATCGAAGAATTAACTGATCGAACGATTAAACAATTAAGGTTTATTGCCCGGGGTGCCATGGATTTGCATTTGCGCAATATTGGACAAAATAGCCAAATCTAAAATCCTGACACCCAGCTGACATTAATCTCGGCGTTTAAGCACCATGCCACATTCTATATGATCCGTATATGGAAACTGATCGAATAAAGCAAAGGATGTTACTTCATGGGTTTTGCTTAATACTTCCAAGTTATTTTTTAACGTGTTTGGATTACAGGAAATGTAGAGTATCTGATCAAAGCGGCTGACGAGCTCAACAGAGTCAGGGTCAAGACCCGCTCTAGGTGGATCGACTAACACAGTTTGATAGCTATATTGGGTTAAATCCAAACCTTCCAGACGACGAAAGGTGCGTTCGCCATTCATTGCCTGGCTGAACTCTTCGCTGGACATACGAATGATTTTCAGGTTCTCAATACGATTATCGGCAATATTAATTTGAGCGGAAGCGACAGAGCTTTTTGATATTTCAGTAGCCAGAACTTTTTCAAAATTTTCTGCCAGTGCGATGCTGAAATTGCCATTGCCACAATAAAGTTCAACGAGATCACCGCCAATACCTTCTGTTGCACTACGTGCCCAACTTAGCATTTTTTCATTCACCCCACCATTTGGTTGAGTAAAGCTGTTTTCGACTTGGTGATAGCGAAACTCGAGGCCATCAACATTAAGTACTTCGGTAACAAATTCTTCGCCAATGACTTCTTTTTGTTTGCGAGCCCGACCAATGATGGAAATCGTATGCAATTGACCTAAACGTTGCTGTAGGGCTTTTGCTTCGGCTTGCCATTCATCATCTAATGGCTTGTGATACAGCAAGCTTATCAACAACTCACCGCTTAATGTGGAAAGAAAATCCACCTGGAATAGTTTGCGTCGCAAAATTTCCTTGTCACGAATATCTGCAAGCAATGCTGGCATGGCTTGGTTAATCATTTCACTTGCGGCGGGAAACTGATCGACCCGAAATTTTTGCTTGGTTGCCTGATCAAACATGATATAGAACAGATCATCACCTTCGTGCCACACGCGAAATTCTGCTCGTAACCGGTAATGTAACGGCTCAGAGGTAAATATTTGAGGCTCAGGTACGGAAAACGACGCGAAGAGCTCTTGCATTGCTGTTCGTTTACGTTGAAGTTGGGTGTCGTAGTTGTCTGGATGTATGTGGCTTAACATAACCGTACCTGCTGCAAATTGGGGGCGAATTTTAGCCAAACTTAACCAAAATTGGAACTGTGAAATGATTAAAGTGTAGTTCTGTGTGGCCGATAAGGAATTATGTCAGGGGTGAGATAAACTTTCTACGGGCGTGAATCATATTTAGATTATTTCAAACGAGTGTTTTAATATGGTTCTTAATCTGCTTTAATGAGATTCGTTCAACTGGTCTGACTTTAGGTGCACTATGACAAATTCTTCTCCTTATCCACACTTACTTGCTCCACTCGACCTTGGTTTTACAACGCTGCAAAACCGAGTATTGATGGGGTCAATGCACACGGGTCTGGAGGAAGAAACGAATGGCTTTGAAAAATTGGCCGCTTTCTATGAAGCCCGAGCAAAGGGCGGCGTCGGTCTGATCGTAACCGGTGGCATTAGCCCGAATTTCCGAGGTCGGGTAGCACCGATGGGCTCAGAGCTAAGTAAGTTTTGGCATGTGAATAAACACAAGGCCATCACTGAAGCGGTACACAAGTACCCGACTAAAATTTGTTTGCAACTGCTCCACACCGGGCGATACGCCTATCACCCATTTTCTGTTTCTGCCAGCGCAATTAAAGCGCCAATTAACCCGTTTAAACCCAAAGAACTTTCAGAACGAAAAATTCTTGCAACGATCAAAGATTTCGCAAAGTCTTCAAAGCTTGCGCAAAGTGCCGGTTATGATGGTGTTGAAATCATGGGCTCTGAAGGTTATTTAATCAATCAATTTAGCTGTAAACGCACCAATCATCGTACCGATAAATGGGGTGGAAGCATGGAAAATCGCATGCGCCTTGGTGTTGAAATTGTCAAAGCTGTGCGAGAAAAAGTAGGCAAAAATTTCATTATTATTTTCCGCTTATCATTACTCGATTTAGTGGAAGGTGGAAATACCTGGGAAGAAGTTGTGATGATGGCGAAAGCCATTGAAGCGGCAGGAGCCACGATTATTAATACTGGCATTGGGTGGCATGAAGCAAGAGTTCCAACCATTGCTACCAGTGTGCCTAGAGCGGCATTTACTTGGGTGACGAAACGATTAATGGGTGAGGTTAATGTACCTTTAGTCGCGACAAATCGCATTAATATGCCAGATGTAGCGGAGACAGTATTGGCACAAGGGCACTCGGATATGGTGTCTATGGCACGACCATTCCTGGCTGACGCGGATTTTGTCAATAAGGCTGCGGCAGGCACCCCTGAAGAAATCAATACTTGTATCGGTTGTAATCAAGCCTGTTTAGATCACGTGTTTAAGCAGAAACGGGCTACCTGCCTGGTAAATCCGCAAGCTTGCTACGAGACCGAACTCACCTTTGAAAAAGCGTTAATGCAAAAGAACATTGCAGTGATTGGCGCTGGGCCTGCAGGTCTGGCATTTAGTTGCTATGCCGCCCAACGTGGCCACAGGGTAACTTTGTTTGATTCGGCGAGTGAAATTGGCGGTCAGTTTAATTACGCCAAGCAGATTCCTGGTAAAGAAGAGTTCTATGAAACGTTAC
Organism: Thalassotalea litorea; assembly: GCF_005843925.1. Lineage (GTDB taxonomy): Bacteria > Pseudomonadota > Gammaproteobacteria > Enterobacterales > Alteromonadaceae > Thalassotalea_A > Thalassotalea_A litorea_A. Next base: position 33,230 of record NZ_VCBC01000022.1, on the reverse strand, counting down.
GTTATTTTAAAGGACAGTTGGAAAAGCATAACGTTGATGTTCACTTAAATAGCCATCAGGATGTCGAATCATTACAAACACGTGGTTTTGATGACATTGTTTTTGCAACGGGAATTAAACCAAGAACACCCAATATACCTGGAGTCGAAAACCCGAAAGTATTGAGTTACCTCGATGTATTAAAAGACCATAAACCGGTAGGAAAGAAAGTCGCGATTGTTGGCGCTGGGGGGATTGGTTTTGACGTCGCGACGTATTTGGTTGAACAAGAATCGCTAACCACCAATCAAGCACGTTGGCTGAAAGCTTGGGGGATTGATACCGAATATGAAAACCCAGGAGCATTATTGCCGATCGATCACGATCTAACACATGACCGTGATATTTACCTAATGCAGCGCAAAGAAACTAAAGTAGGGGCAAACCTGGGTAAAACGACGGGCTGGATCCACCGTCAAACTCTGAAGAACCATCATGTGAATATGGTGCCCGGTGTGCAATATGAACAAATTAATGATCAGGGGCTTGTCTATTCAATCCACGGTGAGCAGCATATTCTGGAAGTTGATAATATCATTTTGTGTGCGGGTCAGGATCCTAACAACAGCCTTTATCAGCAGTTAAATGACTTAGGTGAAAGCTGCCATTTGATTGGTGGCGCAGATGTTGCTGCCGAGCTCGATGCAAAAAGAGCAATTCGACAAGGCGCGGAATTAGCCGCAACAATATAATTTTTCTCATTTTTGCCGGATACTTCATTTAATTTTCAGCATATTGGTCTAGTATAAACGGAGTACTAGTTGATGAATGAATATAAAGAAGTTATCCGGTTTTCTGGCTTTTAACCGCAGGGAGCACCAGACCAGACCTCTAACTTGTTTTCTTATATTGCGCTCACCGTGTTCGATTAAGAATTCAGGAGTAAATCCATGCGGTTTTGTTCAGTTGCACCCCATATTCTGCTACTTGCGTCTTTGTGTCTGGTTGGTTGTGATAAAAAACAACAGGAAACCAAAGAAGCGCCTCCCCCAGAGGTCGGAATTATGGAAATTCAAGCCGAAAAGCTCAATGTTTCCCACCGTTATGCTGCGAAAACTGCTTCCTTATCTGCCGTAGAAATATATCCTGAAGTATCCGGTCGTATCGTCGAACGTCTTGTCGTTGAAGGACAAGAAGTAAAGCGGGGCGACCCTTTATTTAAGATTGATGATCAGCCATTCAAAGCCGAGGTAGGTAAACAAAATGGTGCGGTTGCCAGAGCACTTGCGGCTGTGGAGTTGGCAAAAACTCGCTACGACATGTCGGTTGCGCTTGCGGAAGAAGAAGTACTCAGCAAACTCGATACGAAACGAGTCAAGGTTGAATATGATGAAGCCAAAGCGGCACTGGCTACTGCCAATGCTGCGCTGCAGGCGGCACAAGTGCAATTGCTAAAAACCGAAGTTGTTTCACCAATCGATGGTATTGCCGGGATCACAAAAGTGAAACGGGGTGATATGGTCGACCCTGATCTTGGCTGGATGATAGAAATCATCGCCAATGATTCTATTGAAGTATATAGCCAGGTTGGTGCCCAAAAGCATTTTGATATTGTTTCCAAACTTAAAGGCACGAAAGCGGCACAAATATCCACGATTGAATTGGAATTACCCAATGGTGATATATACGAACATCATGGCAAGCTTGATTACATCGGCCATAAGGTCTCTGAGCGCAGTAATACAGTGACTTACCGAGTTGTGTTCCCGAATCCCGATGGGGCTTTACTCGGTGGCCAAAATGTGACTTTGATCGCGACCGATAGGAAGTCTACAAAAAGCATTATGGTGCCACAAAAGGCGGTTCAGGAAGATCAGATTGGCCGCTATGTGATGGCTTTAGACAAAGATGATATTGCCGGCAAACGGCATTTAACGTTTGGACCTCGAGTGGGGACAAACTGGGTTGTGGAAGAAGGACTCGAGCCCGGCGATCGGATCATTATTTCCGGTATACTAAGGGCCAAAGAAGGTCAGCCTGTAACTCCCGTAGTTGAATAGGAAGCGACCATGATTGAGTTTTTTATAAATCGCCCTAAGTTTGCGATCGTTGTCTCCATTATTATGACGCTGGCAGGCATACTGACATTTTTGAATATGCCTGTGTCGTTATACCCTAGCGTGGCTCCTCCACAAGTTCAGATTACGGCGTTTTATCCTGGCGCGGATCACAACACTATCCGCGATACGGTGGCGTCTGTGCTCGAGCAAGAGGTGAACGGGGTCGAGCATATGCTGTACATCGATTCGAAGTCGTCCAATGATGGCTCGTATCTGTGCAGGATTTCATTCGAAATCGGCACGGATCCAGATTTAGCTCAGACGTTAGTGCAGAACCGAGTCAATAAGGCGATGAGTAAGTTGCCGATGGAGGTAAAACAGCTCGGCGTAACTGTCGCGAAAGTTTCTCCGTCAATGCTGTTGTCAATCAACCTATTCTCTCCGAAAGGCACCTATGACGGGTTATTTCTGTCCAATTATATGTCGTTAAATTTACGTGATTCGCTGGCCCGGGTAAACGGTATTGGTGAACTGAAAATCATCGGGGAAAAAAATTATTCAGTGAGGGTTTGGGTCGATAATGAAGTTATGGCGGGCATGGGGATTAACGAGCAGGACATAACAGCCGCTATTGCCAGTCAAAACACCACGATATCGGCGGGTAAAATTGGTGAAAATCCGGCTCCTCAAGGCCAAGTTTTTCAGTACACTATTAAAACTCGAGGACGATTGAAATCCATCGAGGACTTTAAAAATATTGTCGTGCGGGCAGAGTCCGATGGTAGCATGGTGCGTATTAAAGATTTTGCTCGAGTCGAGCTCGGAGCCGAAAAGTATAACTCAATGTCAAAACTTGGGGATATGGAAAGCCCGTTAATGATTGCATACCTTGCACCTGGGGCGAATTCACTGCAAGTGGCCAATGACTTACACGCGCAAATGGAGATTATCAGCGAGGGTTTTCCCGACGATATAGAGTATGAGATAGCATATGATTCGACACTCTTTATTAAAACTTCAATGGCCGAAGTTTACGACACCCTCTTTGAAGCGGTTGGCTTGGTTGTAATCATTTCCTACCTATTTTTGCAAAATATTCGTGCAACTTTAATTCCTGCAATCGCGATACCGGTATCTCTGGTGGCAACCTTTGTGGTGATGCAAATGTTTGGCATGGATGTGAACACCATTACCATGTTTGGCCTGATTCTTGCGATTGGTGTGGTAGTCGATGCCGCGATCGTTGTCATTGAAAACGTCGAACGAATTATGCACGAAGAGCATTTACCGCCCAAAGAGGCGACATCGAAAGCAATGAAGGAAGTGACGGCTCCGCTCATTGCCTCAGCACTTGTGTTAATGGCGGTTTTCGTGCCGGTATCTCTTGCTCCCGGAATGGTTGGTATTTTGTACCAACAGTTTGGCGTCACAATCGTCGCCTCAACCATTATCTCCACAATCGTTGCTCTTTCCTTAACCCCCGCGTTGTGTTCCATCATGCTAAAGCCTTCGGCATTACCAACCAAAGGGCCATTAGGTTGGTTTAATGCATTCATTAACAAAATGATGAATGGTTATGGTGCAACGGTGGGACTCCTGTCTCGGCATCTGATTATTACCTTAATTCTATTTGTATCCCTAATTGCTTACATCGCTTATCTCGCGAGCAATTTACCCGGAGGATTTATCCCGGAGGAGGATAAAGGAAACTTCCTTGTTGATATCTCCTTGCCGGAAGCATCGACATTGGATAGAACCGTTACCGAAATTGATAAGTTAACCAATCAAATTAACGAGATACCCGGAGTGAAAAGTATCGTCACCGCTAATGGTTTTAGCATGATCAAAGGCGCTTTGGCGACGAACGCTGGTATGCTGATAATCACTCTGGAAGATTGGGAAGAACGTCAAACGGAGGAACTTTCCCAAGCCAGTATCATGGCTCAGACAACACAAATTATGCAAAGCAATCGAGAGATTAAAAGTCTGGTTATGTCGACGCCCGCGATACCAGGGTTGGGAGCGACTTCTGGGGTTACTATGATCTTAGAAGATCGCCTTGGTCGATCGACTGAATCCTTAGGGCCGGTTTATATGCAGGTGGCCGGGCAGTTGATGCAGCGACCTGAAATTGCAGTTGCATTTTCAACCTATACGGCCAATGTCCCGCAATTGAGCTTGGATATTGACTATGAAAAGGCGATGTTGCTAGGGCTGGATCCTGCATCGATAAATACTGCGATTGGTAGCTTGTTCGGTAAACGATATGTCAACGATTTCACCCGATTTGGCAAAAACTACCAAGTGAATATCATGTCCGAAGCGCGCTATCGTAACGACGAAGAAGACTTAAATAGCCTTTATGTCCGAGCGGCTGATGGCGAAATGGTGAGGTTTTCCAGTTTTGCAAAATTTGATCCAACGATAGGTGCGGATGTATCGGCGCGATTCAATCTTTACAATTCAACCCAAATTATTGTGATGCCCGCACCTGGTTTTAGTTCTGGTGAAGCGATTGCTGCAATTAATGAAGTCGCAGAGTCATTACCGGATGGTTATGCTCACGAGTGGACTGGGCAAACGTATCAGGAGGTCACAACGTCCGGCGGAATGGTTGCTCTATTTTTATTGGCGGTATTGTTTACCTTTTTATTCTTGGTTGCTCAATACGAAAGTTGGTTAACGCCGTTTGCGATCATGCTATGTGTTCCTATTGGGTTACTGGGCTCGTTACTATTTGTCACCTTAATGGGGGGCACCTTAAACCTTTATGTGCAAATAGGCTTGGTATTGATGATCGGTATGGCGTGTCGTAACGCAATTTTAATTGTCGAATTTGCGAAAGTGTTGCGAGAAGATAAAGGAATGACCATTATCGGTGCTGCGGTAGAAGCTGCGAAATTGAGAATGCGGGCGGTATTAATGACCGCCTTATCATTTATTCTTGGAGTCACACCATTGGTGCTTGCCTCGGGTGCCGGTGCCGCGAGTCGAAACACTATGGGACATTCAGTTTGGGGTGGAATGGTTTCGGCGACCTTCCTTGGGTGTATTTTCGTTCCCGTATTTTTTGTGATGTTTCAATTTATTCGAGAAAAATTCGGATCGAAAAGCGAAGTGGCGGACGTCGCGGATAAAGCGAGACTCGCAGAACAAGACAATGATTAAAATTATTCGACAGCGCGCGGAAAATGTCGAATTCAAAATGGCCAGTGGCCACTGCAGCAAAGCTGTAGTGGCCGCTCTATTAATACCTATTGGATGCGCTTAACAACTCAGTAAGGGCGCAAGAAAGTGTCCAGTATGTGAACCTTTATGTTTGGCTACCGTTTCGGGTGTACCGCTTACGAGTATTTCGCCACCGCCAGAACCCCCCTCTGGCCCCAAGTCTATCAACCAGTCAGCGGTTTTAATCACATCCAAGTTATGTTCGATGATCACAACGGTATTGCCGTGATCCCGGAGTCTGTGCAATACCTGCAATAGTTGGCGAATATCATGAAAATGTAAACCCGTGGTTGGTTCGTCGAGTATGTACAGCGTTTTTCCGGTATCGCGCTTGGATAACTCTTTAGATAATTTAACCCGCTGAGCTTCACCACCAGATAGAGTAGTCGCCGACTGACCTAGCTTAATATAAGAAAGGCCAACATCCATCAATGTTTGAAGTTTGCGCTTTACGGCTGGAATTGGTGCAAAAAACTCAAACGCATCTTCGATAGTCATATCGAGAACTTCATGAATATTATTGCCCTTATAGCGAATTTCCAGAGTTTCGCGATTATAGCGCTTACCTTTACAGACATCGCAAGGCACATAAACATCCGGGAGGAAATGCATCTCTACTTTGATTACACCATCACCCTGACACGCTTCACAACGTCCACCTTTAACGTTAAAACTAAATCGACCAGGTTTATATCCGCGGGAACGAGATTCTTGAGTCGCCGCAAAAATATCGCGAATGGCAGTGAAAATACCAGTATAAGTTGCTGGGTTCGAACGAGGCGTTCGACCGATTGGGCTTTGGTCAATATCGATAACCTTGTCTAAATGCTCCAAACCCGTAATGCTTTTGTAAGGCGAGGGTTCATCGAGTGTGGCTCGATTTAGCTCAATATGGGCAATTTTATATAAAGTATCATTAATGAGTGTTGATTTTCCTGAACCGGAAACACCAGTGACACAAGTCATTAAACCGATGGGGATTTCCAAACTGACATTCTTAAGATTATTACCGGTCGCGCCGGTTAAATGAACCATTTCATTTTTATTCAGCGTGTGACGCTTTTCCGGAACTTCAATTTTTTCTTTGCCACTGAGGTATTTTCCGGTGAGTGAGTCTTCACTATCGATAATGTCCTGATAATTACCTTGGGCAATCACTTGTCCACCATGTACACCAGCGCCAGGTCCGATATCAATAATGTGGTCCGCTTCTCGTATCGCATCTTCATCATGCTCCACCACGATTACGGTATTACCAAGGTCGCGAAGATGTATCAGTGTTTTTAACAAGCGTTCGTTATCTCTTTGATGTAAACCTATCGAAGGTTCATCTAAGACATACATGACGCCGACTAAGCCGGCACCAATTTGCGATGCCAGACGAATTCGCTGTGCTTCACCGCCGGATAGTGTCTCTGCGCTGCGTGACAGAGTCAGATAATTAAGGCCAACATTGACTAAAAATCCGAGTCGATCATTTATCTCTTTGAGAATCTTCTCTGCGATCTGGCCTTTTTGGCCTTCCATATTTAGTTCATTGAAGAATTTTTCAGCCTGAGCAATAGAATAATCGGTAACATTGTGCAGAGGCGTATCCGCAACAAAGACATTACGAGCTTCTAATCTTAGCCTTGAGCCGCTACAAGATGGGCACGCCTGAGAATTAAGGTATTTACTTAATTCTTCTCGTACTGCATTGGATTCCGTTTCTCGGTAACGACGGTCCATATTGACCAGAATGCCTTCGAATGGATGTTTGCGAACCACAATATCACCACGGTCATTCATATAGCGAAATTCAATTTCTTGTTTGCCGGAACCATTAAGGATGATCTGCTGAATATCTTCACTGAGTTCTTTAAACGGTTTATCTAAAGCAAATTTATAATGATCAGATAAAGAACTGAGCATTTGGAAGTAATAGAAGTTGCGCTTATCCCAACCACGTATCGCTCCACCGGCAAGACTGAGATCTTCATTGGTAATTACCCGATGTGGGTCAAAAAACTGCTTAATGCCAAGGCCATCACAACTTTGACAGGCACCCGCAGGATTATTGAATGAAAATAAACGAGGTTCGGGTTTTGCCATGCTGTAGCCACATTGTGGACAGGCAAAATTCGCTGAAAACAGCAATGGCTCTTTATCTGGCTCATCCATAAAACCGACGGTTGCAATACCATCGGAAAGTGCAAGCGCGGTTTCAAAGGATTCTGACAAACGTAATTGGATATCGTCTCGTACTTTCAATCGATCGACGACGACTTCTATCGTGTGCTTCTTATGCAGATCTAATTCCGGTGGATCGCTTAAATCGCAGACCTCACCATCAATACGGGCACGGATATAGCCCTGTCCTGCAAGATTCTCTAACAGTTTAATGTGTTCGCCTTTGCGGTCTTGTACCACAGGCGCAAGTAACATAACTTTCGAGCCTTCGGGTAACGCCAATACTTTATCGACCATCTGACTGACGGTTTGAGCCGTCAATGGTTGATGATGATCAGGGCATCTTGGCTCGCCCACCCGAGCATAAAGTAAGCGCAGATAATCGTATATTTCTGTAATTGTGCCAACGGTGGAACGTGGATTATGAGACGTGGATTTTTGTTCAATAGAAATCGCTGGAGAAAGGCCTTCGATATGATCGACATCCGGCTTTTCCATCAGTGATAAGAATTGTCTGGCATACGCCGATAAAGACTCAACATAGCGGCGCTGGCCTTCAGCGTATAGTGTGTCGAACGCCAAAGAGGATTTCCCCGAACCCGACAAACCGGTTATCACAATAAGCTTATCGCGAGGAATAGTAATATCTATATTCTTCAAGTTATGAGTGCGGGCGCCCCGTACTTCGATTTCCAGCATAACCACTTCCACTAAGATATCCCCCGACGGACGCCGAGGGTGAATGAACAATCCTTCATTATGACACAATAAATCAACATTTAGCATCTTTGACCGGAACAGTTACGAAGTTTTTCTGCGAAATTAAGTACTTGCTTTCAACAGTATCCAGTTTCGTTTTCTCGCCCCTATACGCTGGTTTATTGCGAGAAATCAGAGCGTCTTTAATCATGACGTTTTTTTAACCACTGGTATTGCGTTTAGGCTTTGCTTCTGTATAATACGCCCACTTGTCTGAGTGATTGGGCAAGTTTTGTGTTAGCTCGGTTGGTTTTTCCACCGACTTGTTCTTTGGATAAGCTAAGCGATTGCTAGCTACAGCAACCCCGATTTGGGGTTGAATGATTATATAAGCGGTACACTCCCCTTCTCAATAAGAAGGTGATGAGTTGTACTTTGTTCGTTCTTTTTAATTGGGGATTTGATTACATGTCAAATCAAAGAATTCGCATTCGTTTGAAAGCGTTCGATCATCGTCTGATTGATCAATCTACCGCAGAAATCGTTGATACTGCTAAGCGCACTGGTGCTCAGGTTCGTGGTCCTATTCCACTTCCTACTCGCAAAGAGCGTTTCACTATCTTGATTTCTCCACACGTAAACAAAGACGCTCGTGACCAGTACGAAATTCGTACTCACAAGCGTATGATTGATATCGTTGAACCAACCGAGAAAACTGTAGACGCTCTTATGCGTTTAGACTTGGCTGCTGGTGTCGACGTACAGATCAGCTTGGGTTAATAGAGGAGTTTTGACTATGACTATTGGTTTAGTCGGACGTAAAGTGGGAATGACTCGTATCTTCACTGAAGATGGCGTATCAATTCCAGTTACAGTCGTAGAAGTTGAAGCGAACCGCGTTGCTCAAGTAAAAACTCTTGAAAACGATGGTTATCGCGCATTACAGGTAACTACTGGTAGCAAGAAAGCTAACCGTGTTACCAAGCCGTTAGCAGGTCACTTTGCTAAAGCCGGTGTCGAAGCAGGCCGTGGTCTGTGGGAATTCCGTTTAGCAGACGGTGAAGGTGAAGGTGTTGAAACAGGCAGTGAATTAACTGTTGATGTTTTGAATGAAACCAAACTAGTAGATGTTACTGGTACCTCGAAAGGTAAAGGTTTCCAAGGTGGTATTAAGCGTTGGAATTTCTCCATGCAAGATGCTACTCACGGTAACTCTATCTCTCACCGTTCAAACGGTTCAATCGGTCAGTGTCAAACACCAGGCCGTGTATTTAAAGGCAAAAAAATGTCTGGTCACATGGGTGCTGAGAAAGTTACTACTCAGAACCTTGAATTAGTTCGCGTTGACGCTGAGCGCAATCTGCTTCTTATTAAAGGTGCAGTGCCTGGCGCTACTAACAGCAACGTGATCGTTAAACCAGCTGTTAAAGCCTAACGTCTGAGGAGATTTGTGATGGAATTAGCATTAAAAGACGCATCTGGCGCTCTTGAAGTTTCCGAAGCAACCTTTGGACGTGAGTTTAATGAAGCTCTAGTACATCAGGTAGTTGTTGCATATGCAGCAGGTGCTCGTCAAGGTACTCGTGCTCAAAAGACTCGTTCAGAAGTTAGCGGCGGTGGCAAGAAGCCATGGCGTCAAAAAGGTACTGGCCGTGCACGTGCTGGTACTACTCGTGGTCCAATCTGGCGTACTGGTGGCGTAACATTCGCTGCTAAGCCACAAGACCACAGCCAAAAAGTAAACCGTAAAATGTATCGTGGTGCGATCAAAAGCATCCTTTCTGAACTAGTACGTCAAGAGCGTCTAGTTGTAGTAAACAACTTTGCGGTAGAAACACCAAAAACTAAAGAATTGGTAGCTAAGCTAAAAGATCTGGAGTTAAAAGACGTATTAATCGTAACTTCAGAAGTTGATGAGAACTTGTTCTTATCTGCTCGCAACTTGTACAAAGTTGATGTTCGTGACGTAGCTGGTATCGATCCTGTTAGCCTGGTTGGTTTCGAAAAAGTATTGGTAACTGCGGAAGCAGTTAAGCAAATTGAGGAGATGTTAGCATGATCAACGAAGAACGTTTGTTGAAGGTGTTAATGGCACCAAACATTTCTGAAAAAGCAACCATGTCTGCTGAAGCGAACAACACTGTTGTTTTCAAAGTAGCGACGGATGCCAATAAAGCTGAAATCAAAGCGGCTGTTGAAAAACTTTTCGAAGTTGAAGTGACAGGTGTTCGCACTCTAAATGTTAAGGGTAAGGCTAAACGTACTGGTGTACGTATGGGTCGTCGTAGCGATTGGAAAAAAGCTTACGTAACTCTTAAAGAAGGTAGCGACATCGACTTCGTCGGCGGCGCAGAGTAATAGGAGAGGTTACTAAAATGGCTATTGTTAAATGTAAGCCTACTTCTCCGGGTCGTCGCCACGTCGTTAAAGTGGTAAACCCGGATCTGTACAAAGGCAAGCCTTACGCTCCATTGTTAGAGAAAAACTCTAAGTCTGGTGGTCGTAATAATACTGGTCGTATTACAGTTCGTCACGTTGGTGGTGGTCACAAGCATCACTATCGTCTAATCGACTTTAAACGTAATAAAGACGGTATCCCTGCGAAAGTAGAGCGTTTGGAATATGATCCAAACCGTAGTGCAAACATTGCACTTGTACTTTATGCAGATGGTGAGCGTAAATACATCTTGGCTCCAAAAGGCCTAAAGGCTGGTGATTCTATTCAGTCTGGTGTTGATGCACCGATTGCTGCTGGTAACACATTGCCACTTCGCAATGTACCACTAGGTAGTGTAATTCATGCGATCGAGCTTAAGCCTGGTAAAGGTGCTCAAATCGCACGTGCTGCTGGTACCTATGCACAATTAGTTGCTAAAGACGGCGCTTATGTAACTCTACGTCTTCGCTCTGGCGAAATGCGTAAAGTTGAAGCGGACTGTCGTGCGACTCTTGGTGAAATTGGTAACGCTGAACACATGCTTCGCTCTTTAGGTAAAGCAGGTGCTTCACGCTGGCGCGGTGTTCGCCCAACTGTTCGTGGTGTTGCCATGAACCCGGTTGATCACCCGCACGGTGGTGGTGAAGGTAAAACTTCAGGTGGCCGTCACCCAGTATCGCCATGGGGTGTACCTACTAAAGGTTACAAAACCCGTAAAAACAAGCGCACTGACAAGTTTATTGTCCGTCGTCGTACTAAGTAAATTTAAAGAGGAATTACCATGCCACGTTCTCTCAAGAAAGGTCCTTTTATTGACCTGCACTTGTTGACGAAGGTAGAGAAAGCTTTGGAAAGCGGGAATAAAAAACCAATTAAGACTTGGTCCCGTCGTTCAATGATCATTCCAAACATGATCGGATTGACCATCGCTGTCCATAATGGCCGTCAACACGTTCCTGTGTTTGTTACCGATGAAATGATTGGTCACAAACTGGGTGAATTTGCACCAACTCGTACTTATCGCGGTCACGCTGCCGATAAGAAAGCGAAGAAAAGATAAGGGGAAATTAAATGGAAGCTATTGCTAAACATAAATTTGCCCGTGGTTCAGCTCAGAAAGCTCGTTTGGTCGTTGACCAAATCCGCGGTTTGCAAGTTGAGAAAGCACTTGAAATCTTAAACTACAGCAACAAATCTGCTGCAGTTTTAGTTAAGAAAGTACTTGATTCGGCTATCGCTAACGCTGAACACAACGAAGGTGCAGACATTGATGAACTATTCGTTAAAACCATTATGGTTGACGATGGTCCGACAATGAAACGTATTAAGCCTCGTGCGAAAGGTCGCGCGGATCGTATCCTGAAGCGTACTAGCCACATTACTGTGGTTGTATCTGATAACTAGGAGAGTATTAGTATGGGTCAAAAAGTACATCCTACCGGTATTCGATTAGGTATCACGAAACCTTTTGCGTCTACTTGGTTTGCAAGCAGCAAAGAATACGCCAGCAATTTGAAAGGTGATCACGAAGTTCGTGCTTATCTTACTAAAGAATTGAAGCGTGCTTCTTTATCAAAAATCGTCATTGAGCGTCCAGCTAAGTCGATTCGCGTAACTATCCATACAGCCCGTCCAGGTGTTGTTATTGGTAAGAAAGGCGAAGACGTTGAGAAATTACGTAAGAAAGTTTCTCAAATTGCCGGCGTTCCAGCTCAAATCAACATTGCTGAAGTTCGTAAGCCTGAAACTGATGCAGCACTAGTTGCTGAAAGTATCACAAGCCAACTAGAGCGTCGTGTTATGTTCCGTCGTGCGATGAAGCGCGCGGTTCAGAATGCTATGCGTCTAGGTGCTAAAGGTATCAAAGTTGAAGTTAGCGGTCGTTTAGGCGGTGCAGAAATTGCTCGTTCTGAATGGTATCGTGAAGGTCGTGTACCACTTCACACATTACGTGCTGATATCGATTATGCAACGGCTGAAGCGAATACCACTTACGGTATTATCGGTGTTAAAGTCTGGATCTTTAAAGGTGAAGTTATTGGTGGTATGCCTACTCAGGTAGAAGCACCAGCCAAGCCTAAAAGAAAAGGCAAAGGCAAAGGCAGTAAGTAGGGGAATCAGTAATGTTACAACCAAAACGTACTAAATTCCGTAAGCAATTTAAGCTGCGTAACCGTGGTCTTGCAGACACTGGTAACACAGTTAGCTTCGGTACTTATGGTTTGAAATCGGTAGCTCGTGGTCGTATGACTGCTCGCCAAATCGAAGCGGCTCGTCGTGCTATGACGCGTCACGTCAAACGTCAAGGTAAAATTTGGATTCGAGTTTTCCCTGACAAGCCTATTACCAAAAAACCTCTAGAGGTTCGTATGGGTAAAGGTAAAGGTAGTGTTGAATATTGGGTTTGCCAAATTCAACCAGGTCGTGTTCTTTATGAAATGGAAGGTGTTTCAGAAGAATTAGCGCGCGAAGCATTTGCTCTTGCAGCTGCTAAACTTCCGTTCAAAACAACTTTCGTAACTCGGACGGTAATGTAATGAAAGCTAGCGAACTTAAAGACAAAAGCATTGAAGAGCTTAATGTTGAATTACTAAGCTTGTTGCGCGAACAGTTTAACTATCGCATGCAAGCAAGCACAGGTCAGCTGGCTCAAACTCATTTGCTACGTAATGTACGTCGCGATATCGCACGTGTTAAGACTATCATTTCACAGAAGGCAGGATCATAATGAGCGAAAGTATTCGTACTCTACAAGGCCGCGTCATCAGTGACAAAATGGATAAGTCTATCACTGTCCTGATTGAGCGTCGTGTTAAGCACCCTATCTACGGTAAATTCATGATCCGTTCAACTAAGTTGAAAGCGCATGATGAAGAGAACGTATGTAACGAAGGTGACTTAGTAACAATTCGCGAATGTGCACCAATTTCTAAGAGCAAATCTTGGACTTTGGTAGACGTTGTGACTAAAGCTTAATTTAAGCTTTAATTGTTACCTTTAAAAACCCTGCCTCGGCAGGGTTTTTTTATTACAGGGATGTAAGTATGCCCGGTTAGCAGGAGCGATTAGGGCATATATATGGATGTGATAATCGGTTTCAGGTTTAAGCTCTCTGGTCTCTGGTCTCTGGTCCCTGGTCTCTGGTTTCAGAGAGGGTCTTCTGAGTACTTATCTACCAAGGTTAATCAATAATACACTCCCAACGAACCCCTTCAGTAGATTCCTTTTACTAACTCCTTTTCTCATTCTTTTGTCGTTACACCTATTTACCCTTCCTGCAAGTAACCGTTTTGTAACATCACCTGCTTGTTTTACGTCTAAACGGTACAATATATGGATTAATGAAATGTGATTTTATTAACACTCGATGGTTTACTAATTTTTAGACATTTATTGATTGCAGAATCGCCACGCTCGAATGACCTAATCGTCATCTTTTGGTAATAAATTGCAATCAAATTATCAGGTTTATTTTGTTATTTTTCTGATAGTTAACAATAATGATTGTTACCTGCTTCTAGGGTAGTGTTGTTAGACTTGTTTTTTTGCTTAAATAAAGTACCACTTTTCGTTATCTAGTGTTATAATCTCGCGCCCGTTGATTCCCGGTCTCGACTTGGACAGCGGTATAAGGCAGTGATGGGTTATTTTTTAATAGCCTTGAATTTTAACAACAGCGGAGCACATAAAATGATCCAAATGCAATCACAGCTAGACGTTGCTGATAACAGCGGCGCTCGACGCGTGCAATGTATAAAGGTTCTAGGTGGCTCGCACCGTCGCTATGCTGGCATCGGTGACATCATTAAAGTTTCTGTAAAAGAAGCGATTCCTCGCGGTAAAGTGAAGAAAGGTGATGTCCTGAATGCTGTAGTGGTGCGCACTAGAAAGGGCGTTCGTCGTCAGGATGGCTCAGCCATTCGTTTCGATGGCAACGCGGCTGTAATGCTTAATGCAAATTTACAGCCAATCGGTACTCGTATTTTCGGGCCAGTGACACGTGAATTGCGAACTGAAAAGTTCATGAAGATCGTATCATTAGCACCAGAAGTACTTTAAGGAGTCTTATAATGGCCTCTAAAATTCGTCAGAATGACGAAGTAGTAATCCTAGCTGGTAAAGATAAGGGCAAAAGTGGCAAAGTCACTAAAGTTCTTGCAGCTGAAGGAAAAGTTTTCGTTGAAGGCATCAACTTAGTCAAGAAACACCAAAAGCCTGTACCTCAGTTACAGCAAGCTGGTGGCATCATTGAAAAAGAAGCTGCTATCGACGTATCTAACGTCGCGATCAAAAACCCTGCTTCTGGCAAGGCAGATCGTGTTGGTTTTAGAGTTGAAGATGGCAAGAAAGTCCGCTTCTTCAAGTCTAATAACGAATTAGTTTAATTTGGAGTAAACGATGGCGAAACTGCATGATTTATACAAAGATACAGTTGTTGCTGAACTGACCAAAGAGTTCGGATACAAAAGTGTCATGCAAGTCCCTCGGATTGAAAAGATCACCCTTAATATGGGTGTTGGTGAAGCGATTTCTGATAAGAAAGTATTAGATAACGCAACCAATGATCTTGCTGCAATCTCAGGTCAGAAGCCTATGGTAACTAAAGCTCGCAAATCTGTTGCTGGTTTTAAAATCCGTGAAGGCTACCCTATTGGTGCAAAAGTAACTCTACGCGGTGAACGCATGTGGGACTTCTTTGAGCGTTTAATTTCAATCTCAGTTCCTCGTATCCGTGACTTCCGTGGCTTGAACCCTAAATCGTTCGATGGCCGTGGAAATTACAGCATGGGCGTGCGTGAGCAAATCATATTTCCTGAAATCGACTACGATAAAGTCGATAAGATTCGCGGTATGGATATTACTATCACTACCACTGCGAAGTCTGATGCGGAAGGTCGTGCTTTGCTGACTGCCTTTAACTTCCCGTTTAAGAAATAAGGTGTAGAGTTATGGCTAAATCATCTATGAAAGCACGTGAAGAAAAACGTGCGAAATTAGTCGCGAAACACGCTGAAAAGCGTCGCGAACTAAAAGAGATCATCTCTAGCGTAAACTCTTCGGAAGAAGAGCGTTGGGATGCAGTACTAAAACTACAAGCTTTACCTCGTGATTCGAGCAGCAGTCGCCAACGTAACCGTTGTGCAATTACTGGTCGTCCACATGGTTATTTACGTAAGTTCGGCTTAAGCCGTATCAAGCTTCGTGAAGCAACTATGCGCGGTGAAGTACCTGGTCTTAAGAAAGCAAGTTGGTAAGGGAGTAAGCGATTATGATGACTGATCCTATCGCGGATATGTTTACACGCATCCGTAACGGTCAATCTGCAACCAAAGTTGCAGTAACTATGCCGTCTTCCAAGCTAAAAGTAGCAATTGCTCACTTGCTTAAAGAAGAAGGCTATATTAATGGTTTTGAAGTGTCTACTGAAGCTAAGCCTCAGTTAGAAGTCACTTTGAAATATTTCGAAGGTAAAGAAGTAATCGAAACAATTAAGCGTGTTTCTCGTCCTGGTCTACGTGTCTACAAAGGTCGTGATGAGCTTCCGCAAGTACTAGCTGGTCTAGGTATTGCTATTGTTTCTACTTCAAAAGGTTTGATGACTGACCGCGCCGCTCGCAATGCGGGTCTTGGTGGCGAAATCATCGGTATCGTAGCGTAAGGAGCAGAAATATGTCTCGTGTTGCAAAAGCACCTGTGAATCTACCTGCTGGCGTTACTGTTACGTTATCTGGTCAAGACATCACAGTTAAAGGCCCTGTTGGCGAACTTACTCGTACTATCCATAGTGACGTTGCTGTTTCTCAAGAAGAAAACAGCATCATTACTAACATAGCTAACGACGTAAAAGGCGCCTGGGCACAAGCTGGTACTGCTCGTTCACTAATCAACAACATGGTTATTGGTGTAAGTACTGGTTTTGAAAAGCGTTTAATTCTAAACGGTGTTGGTTATCGTGCAAAAGCTGCAGGTAAGAACTTAAACCTTTCTTTAGGTTTTTCTCACCCAGTTGAACACGCAATTCCAGCTGGAATTACCGTTGAAACTCCTAGTCAAACTGAAATCGTACTGAAAGGTTCTGATAAGCAGTTGATAGGTCAGGTGGCTGCCAATATTCGCGCATACCGTAAACCAGAGCCTTATAAAGGCAAAGGTATTCGTTATAGCGATGAAGTGGTACGTCGTAAAGAAGCTAAGAAGAAGTAGGGTAATACGATGGATAAGAAAACATCTCGTTTACGCCGTGCAAAACGTACACGTGCAAAAATCAGCGAGCTGGGTGCGAATCGTTTAGTCGTACACCGTACTCCTCGCCACATTTACGCGCAACTTATTGCTGCGAACGGTTCTGAAGTAATTGCTGCGGCATCTACTTTAGATAAAGCAGTTCGTGAAGAAGTGAACGCTACTGGTAACAAAGACGCAGCTGCAACCGTTGGTAAAACCATCGCTGAGCGTGCGGCAGCCAAAGGCATCACTGACGTTGCATTCGATCGTTCAGGTTTCTTGTACCACGGTCGCGTGAAAGCGTTAGCAGAAGCAGCTCGCGAAGCTGGCCTTAAATTCTAGGAGTAGATAATGGCTAATGTAGAAAACACACAACAAAGTGAATTTGCTGAAAAGCTAATCGCTGTTAACCGCGTTTCAAAAGTGGTTAAAGGTGGTCG
This sequence comes from Thalassotalea litorea, assembly GCF_005843925.1. Classification (GTDB taxonomy): domain Bacteria; phylum Pseudomonadota; class Gammaproteobacteria; order Enterobacterales; family Alteromonadaceae; genus Thalassotalea_A; species Thalassotalea_A litorea_A. The sequence goes on along the minus strand of NZ_VCBC01000022.1, from coordinate 15,993 downwards.
TATCTTCAGCTTCACTGCACTAACAGTAGTTGGTGACGGCAACGGTCGTGTTGGTTTTGGTTATGGTAAGGCACGTGAAGTTCCTGCTGCAATCCAAAAAGCAATGGAAAAGGCTCGCCGTAATATCGTAAACATCGACCTTAAAGGCACCACTTTACAGCACGCTGTAAAAGGTAAGCACTCTGGTTCACAAGTTTACATGCAACCTGCTTCTGAAGGTACAGGTATCATCGCCGGTGGTGCGATGCGTGCGGTACTTGAAGTTGCTGGCGTACAGAACGTATTGTCAAAGGCATACGGTTCTACTAACCCAATTAACGTTGTTCGTGCAACCATCGGTGCTCTGGCTAATATGAAATCGCCAGAAACCGTTGCAGCTAAGCGCGGCTTAAACGTTACTGATATTCTGGGGTAATAGACAATGGCTAAGACTGTTAAAGTAACTCAAATCAAAAGTTCTATCGGTCGTTTACCGACTCATAGAGCAACTTTAAAAGGCCTGGGTTTACGTCGTATCCGTCATACGGTAGAGTTAGAAGATACTCCATCGGTTCGCGGTATGATTAACAAGGTTGCATACATGGTTAAGGTGGAGGGCTAAAAAATGCATTTAAACACATTATCTCCTGCACCTGGCGCCAAATCAGCTAAGAAGCGCGTTGGTCGTGGTATTGGTTCTGGTCTAGGCAAAACAGGTGGTCGTGGTCATAAAGGCCAAAAATCACGTTCAGGCGGTGGTATTCGTCCTGGTTTTGAAGGCGGTCAGATGCCACTTAAGCAACGTTTACCTAAGTTTGGTTTCACGTCGCGTAAATCTTTAGTTCGCGCTGAAGTACGTTTACACGAATTGAATCAAATTAACGGTGATGTTGTTGATATACACGCGCTGAAAGACGCAGGCATTATCACTCGTAACATCGAATCTGCAAAGATCATGTTATCAGGTGAAATCAACCGTAAGATTACGGTTCGTGGCCTAGCAGTAACAAAAGGTGCACGTGCAGCAATTGAAGCTGCCGGTGGTACAATAGAGGAATAGTACACATGGCTACACCAGGAATGGAAAGTAAAGCTCAAGGCGGTTTGTCTGAGCTGAAACAAAGATTATTGTTTGTACTCGGAGCGATTATCGTGTTCCGTTTAGGATCATTTGTACCAATCCCTGGTATTGACGCCGCTGTACTTGCTCAGTTGTTTGAACAACAAAAGGGCACCATCGCAGAAATGTTTAACATGTTCTCTGGTGGTGCACTTGAGCGGGCCTCTGTGCTGGCACTTGGTATTATGCCGTACATTTCAGCTTCGATCATCATGCAGATCAGCACACATATAGTGCCGAGTATGCAAGAGTTAAAGAAAGAAGGTGAAGCTGGACGTCGTAAAATCAGCCAGTACACTCGCTACGGCACTTTGCTACTAGCAACGGTTCAGTCATTTGCTATTGCAAATGGACTTCCGGGTATGATGAATGGTCTGGTAATTAATCCAGGTCCAGGATTTATTTTTACTGCGATGGTTTCTTTGGTTACCGGCACCATGTTTTTGATGTGGTTAGGTGAGCAAATTACTGAGCGTGGTATTGGTAATGGTATCTCTATCCTGATATTCGCTGGTATCGTTGCTGGCTTGCCATCTGCCGTTGGTCAAACAGCGGAAATGGCGCGTCAAGGTGATTTGCACCTGTTAGCATTATTGATTATTGGAGCAGTTGTCTTCCTGGTAACTTTCTTCGTGGTATTTGTAGAACGCGGTCAACGCCGCATCGTTGTAAACTACGCCAAGCGCCAACAAGGTCGTAAGGTATTTGCAGCACAAAGTACACATTTACCTTTGAAAGTTAACATGGCAGGTGTAATTCCTCCAATTTTCGCCTCAAGTATCATTCTATTTCCTGGTACAATTGCCAGTTGGTTTGGTCAAGGCGAAGGTGGTATGGCTGATTTCTTGCAAGAAATATCTCTTGCAATGTCTCCTGGTCAACCGCTATATGTAATGCTGTATGCAGCAGCAATAATCTTTTTCTGCTTTTTCTACACGGCATTGGTTTTCAATCCGCGTGAAACGGCAGATAACTTAAAGAAGTCTGGTGCGTTTATCCCGGGAATTCGTCCTGGTGAGCAAACCTCCAGATATATTGATAAAGTAATGACTCGCCTGACTCTGGCAGGTGCTCTATACATTACTATTATTTGTTTGGTTCCTGAGTTTATGATGATGTTTTGGAACGTTCAGTTCTATTTCGGCGGTACTTCATTATTGATTATCGTTGTCGTTATCATGGATTTCATGGCACAAGTACAAACTCATTTGATGTCACATCAATATGACAATGTACTGAAAAAAGCAAACCTAAAAGGCTATGGCCGCTAGGTAACGGAGTATAAAATGAAAGTTCGTGCATCCGTGAAGAAGATTTGTCGTAACTGTAAAGTTGTTAAGCGTGCTGGTGTAGTACGTGTAATTTGCAGTGAGCCAAAGCACAAGCAAAGGCAGGGCTAATCTTGGAAAGTGTCATTAATTGTTAATTGATGACACTTTAATTTGCAAAAATATTGCTGGTTGAGTATCCTAACGGGCTTTTCAACCGGTTTCTTTTAACCTTAATATAGGAGATGTGTTAGTGGCCCGTATCGCTGGCATTAACATCCCTGATCGTAAGCATGCAGTAATTGCTATTACTGCGATTTATGGTATCGGTGCAACTCGTGCAAAAGAAATTTGTACGAACGCTGGTATCAGTGAATCTACCAAGATCAGCGAATTAGACGAAGCTCAAATAGATTTGCTTCGTACCGAAGTGGCGAAATTTACCGTAGAAGGTGACTTACGTCGTGAAATTTCAATGAACATCAAGCGTCTGATGGACCTTGGCTGTTATCGTGGTTTACGCCATCGTCGCAGTCTACCTCTACGTGGTCAACGCACTAAGACTAATGCGCGCACCCGTAAAGGTCCTCGTAAGCCGATTAAAAAGTAACGAGGTAATTAGACATGGCTAAAACACCAACTCGCGCTCGTAAGCGCGTTAAAAAGCAAGTTGCTGATGGCATGGCTCATATCCATGCATCTTTCAACAACACAATCGTAACTCTGACAGATCGTCAAGGTAATGCATTGTCTTGGGCGACTGCAGGTGGTTCTGGTTTTCGTGGTTCACGTAAATCTACTCCATTTGCGGCTCAAGTAGCTGCTGACCGTGCAGGTAAAGCTGCACAAGAGTTTGGTTTGAAGAATATTGAAGTGTTCGTTAAAGGCCCGGGACCTGGACGTGAGTCTGCAATCCGTGCTTTAAATGCTGCTGGTTTTAAAATCACCAACATTACTGACGTGACACCTATTCCTCATAATGGTTGTCGTCCTCCTAAAAAGCGTCGCGTATAACGCTTTTAGGATAGTTGGAGAAAGAACATGGCAAGATATTTAGGTCCTAAGCTAAAACTTAGCCGCCGCGAAGGAACAGATTTGTTCCTGAAAAGTGGTGTTAGGGCAATTGATACGAAATGTAAAATCGAAACTATTCCAGGTCAGCACGGCGCTCGTCGCGGTCGTCTTTCTGACTATGGTGTACAGCTTCGTGAGAAGCAGAAAGTTCGTCGTATTTACGGTGTGTTGGAAAAGCAGTTCCGTAATTACTACAAAGAAGCTGCTCGTCTAAAAGGCAATACAGGTGAGAACTTGTTACAACTTTTAGAGAAGCGTTTGGACAACGTTGTCTACCGTATGGGTTATGCATCTACACGTGCAGAAGCTCGTCAGCTAGTTAGCCATAAGGCTATTGTTGTAAACGGTAAAGTTGTTAATATTCCATCTTTCGCTGTTAAACCAGAAGATGTTGTTTCTATTCGTGAAAAAGCTAAAGCTCAAGCGCGTATTGTCGCTGCTCTAGAATTAGCTGATCAACGTGAGAAGCCAATCTGGGTCGAAGTTGATAATAAGAAAATGGAAGGTGTATTTAAACGTATACCTGATCGTTCTGACCTATCAGCAGAGATTAATGAACAGTTGATTGTCGAGCTTTACTCGAAATAAAGCTGAACTTTAAGAGAGGACAATAATGCAGGGTTCTGTAACCGAATTCCTTAAGCCGAAATTAGTGGGCATCGAAAACGTTAGTACCACTCGCGCTAAGGTAACATTAGAGCCACTTGAACGTGGTTTTGGTCACACTTTAGGTAATGCGTTACGCCGCATCTTACTTTCGTCAATGCCAGGATGTGCAGTGACTGAAGTTGAAATAGATGGCGTATTGCACGAATACAGCAGTAAAGAAGGTGTTCAAGAGGACATCATCGAGATCTTGTTGAACCTTAAAGGCCTGGCCGTTGGTTTAGAAGGCAAAACTGAGGCAGTTTTAACTTTATCTAAGTCAGGTCAGGGCCCTGTACTGGCCGCTGATATTCAGCATGATGGCGATGTTACCATCGCTAATCCTGAACATGTTATCTGTCATTTGACAGGTGACGGTGAAGTCAGTATGCGAATTAAAGTAGAAATGGGTCGCGGTTACGTACCTGCCTCTACTCGTCGCAATGCCGAAGAAGAAGATCGCGCAATTGGCCGTTTGCTAATTGATGCGTCATTCAGTCCTGTTGAAAGAATTGCTTATGATGTTGACTCGGCTCGTGTTGAGCAACGTACAGACTTAGATAAGCTAGTTATCGATATGGAAACTAACGGCACACTAGATCCAGAAGAGGCGATTCGTCGTGCTTCTACCATCTTGGCTGAACAGCTAGATGCGTTTGTTGATTTACGTGACGTTAAAGAAGAAGAAGTTAAAGAAGAGAAACCAGCTTTCGATCCTATTCTTCTTCGTCCAGTTGATGATCTAGAGCTAACTGTACGTTCAGCCAACTGTTTAAAAGCAGAAGCGATTCAGTACATTGGTGATTTGGTACAGCGTGCAGAAGTCGAACTTCTTAAAACACCTAATTTAGGTAAGAAGTCTCTGACTGAAATCAAAGACGTGTTAGCGTCTCGTGGTCTATCTTTAGGTATGCGCCTAGAGAATTGGCCACCTGAAAGCATTGCTGATAACGACTAAATCGATCATCGTTTTAATAGTTTAAGAGATAAGGATTAACTTATGCGCCATCGTAAAAGCGGTCGCCAGTTAAACCGTAATAGCAGTCATCGCCAGGCGATGTTCCGCAATATGGCTAGCTCTTTAGTAAAGCACGGCGTTATCAAAACGACTGTGCCTAAGGCTAAAGAATTGCGTCGCGTTATTGAGCCACTAATCACGTTGGCCAAGAACGACAGTGTAGCAAACCGCCGCTTGGCATTTGCTCGCACACGCGACCAGGAAGTAGTAGGTATTTTATTCAGCGAACTTGGTCCTCGTTACCAAGAGCGTCCAGGTGGTTATACTCGCATTCTTAAATGCGGTTACCGTACTGGTGATAAAGCGCCTATGGCTTATGTTGAACTTGTAGACCGTCCAGCAGTTGAAGAAGCTGTTGAAGAGACACAAGAAGTTTCAGCTGAAGCTTAATCGAATTTATTCGAATTGAAAAACGGAGCCTTATGGCTCCGTTTTTTTTTGCACATGGATGTGCTTAGTCGAGATATTACCATCCATGATATCTCGACATTCAATAAATCCCTTTATATCGTCAAAATATTACCATCCATGATATCTCGACATTCAATACGTCCATGTATCCTTCCTCCCGGACCATGGATGGTAATAAGGGAGGGTTTGCATTGCTATGGAACAGCTTTGTCGGATCGTGACCAATAAATGGGATGTACCTACAATGAAATTACTCTATCACTAGACGAATCGGCCTAAATCCTGCACTCGATTGGACTCAAAACTTGAATTTACCTGCTTAACTGAAGTATAACTTGATATAACTTAAGTTATTGATAACCCCCAAATATGTCTTTACGGAATCCTATCATCGCAGTTACGGGCTCTTCAGGTGCCGGTACCTCTACAACCTCTGAAGCTTTTGATCATATATTTCGGGCATTGGGAATCAAAGCAACGGTGGTCGAAGGTGACAGTTTTCATCGTTATACCCGTCCTGAAATGGACCTGTTAAAACGACGAGCTACGGAAGAGGGCAAAACCTTTAGTTATTTTGGTGAACAAGCGAATGACTTTTTGGCTTTGGAAACCTTATTTCGCGATTTTAGCGAAAAAGGTGAAGGTACAATGCGTCGCTACCTGCATACATTCGATGAAGCCGTCCCTTATAATCAAATGCCCGGCACTTTCACGCCTTGGCAACACATGGGTAAAGAATCCGATATTCTCTTCTATGAGGGGCTCCACGGCGGTGTGGTCACCGAGGATGCGGATGTTGCACGTCATGTAGATTTGCTAATCGGCATGGTACCTATTGTAAACCTGGAATGGATACAAAAAATATTTCGGGATACCAATCAACGAGGTCATTCTAAAGATGCGGTAAGAGACAGCATTGTTAGGAGTATGGATGATTACTTTAAATATATAACGCCACAGTTTTCCCGAACTCATATCAACTTCCAACGGGTCCCCACCGTCGATACCTCAAATCCTTTTAGTGCCAAAGCAATCCCATCACAGGATGAAAGCTTCGTTGTTATTCGTTTTCGAGATGCTACGAATGTAGACTTTCCATTTTATCTACGGATGATTGATGGTTCATTTATGTCAAGGGTGAGCACTCTGGTAGTCCCGGGCGGTAAAATGGGGCTGGCGATGGAGTTGATTTTAAAGCCTTTGATCGAAGATATCATGGAAAAACGCAATGCTGCAGGCCAGCAAATTGATTGGACGCGAGATAGTTGAATTACTGGCTCTCTCAAGTAAAAAAGCCGGTGTTAAACCGGCTCTTTAATTTCAAAGTCATGGGTAATATTTACCGCTTTGTTCAGCATTAAGGCTACCGAACAGTATTTATCTGCGGAAAGTGCTACCGCACGTTCTACATGTTTTTCACTAACGTTGTTGCCACTGATCACAAAATGAAGATGGATATCGGAAAAAAGTCGAGGGACAGAGTCGACTCGAGTTCCTTTGATTTCTACAACGCACCCTTGAACATCCTGACGCGCTTTTTCAAGAATACTGACTACATCAACAGATGAGCAACCGCCAAGCGATAGCAGAACATTCTCCAACGGACTTGGGCCCAGTTTCCCACCATTTGCGTCCATAACTACTGTATGGCCGCTCTCTGAAATGCCCATAAACATTTCATCGCCGACCCATTTAACCTGTGCTTGCATAATTATTCTCTATTTTTAAGACGGATAAATTCTAGCAGATTAATCGATTCTGGAAAACCAAAGCCCGCATTTACGCGGGCTCAAAGTCTGTAACAACTAGGATTGGATTAATCCTGATTGGTACTTTCAAAAATCTTGTCAGCTGAAGCTGCAACAAAGCCGGTATAAAGGTTGCCGCAATCCATCGGATAACGCTTTGCAAACTCATAAAAACAGCTTGGGATTTCTGCCGTCCGATCACTAAATTTTACTGGGTGGGTATCTGCCATGGTCGACGATTGTTCCAGCTTAACCTCTGGGGTGCCTTTAATTTCACCACCAGACGCGTTTAAGCGAAAACCACCTTCTCTGACAATACTATTAACCTGATTGATGCAATCAATACCCTCAAGGTGATTAATGCTCACTGTAAAGTGATTTGCCCGGTAGCCCCAGGCTGCTAACCAAGCAGCGTATTCGCTTTCTTTGAGCAAAGTCTGGTAATCAGCAAAGCTTATTTGCCAATGGGTTCCTGAATACAAGAAATCATCGCCTGATACGGCAATCTCATCCATTTGTTCGACAAGATTTTTAATGATCCCTTGTACTTCTGGACTCATTTTTTCAACAAGTAGCTCACTGATAAACACTTTAGGTAATGTCGGGTCGGCATGCTCATAATGGCGCGCGTAAAGCTTTTTGGCTTCAAAATGATACTCATCCTTAGCTTCATAACCCAGAGCTGTCAGATGGGCCGCAAGCTTGTCGATACCCACTTTTTCTAAATTGAACGTGCGATAGGCGACATGATCATTGATCAATGCTTGACCTGCACCTAATAGTTCGTGCACGCGAATTGCAGACGGTGTTACCGCCAAATAATTCTTCCAGATATTCTCAAATAACTCGGAAACTGCCAAAGTCATAATATTCCCCAAAAAAACGTAAGATTAGAAATTCAGGCCTGGACTCAGGGTCTCAGGCAAGGTGACCGACTCACTTTCTACTGAAGCAACCGGATAAGCGCAGTAATCTGCGGCATAGTAAGCACTTGCTCGGTGATTACCAGATGCACCAATACCGCCAAAAGGTGCGGCACTGCTAGCGCCGGTAATCGGACGGTTCCAGTTGACAATACCGGCACGAATTCGCTTATAAAAATGCTGATAGTCTTGTTCGGAATCCGCTAATAATCCAGCGGATAAACCAAATGACGTATTATTGGCTTCATTGATTGCCTGATCGAAATCTTGATAGCGATAAATTTTAACCAATGGGCCAAAGTGTTCTTCATCATCAATATCATTAACACCGGTTACATCAACGATGCCTGGAGTCACGAAGCCTGTACCAGGTGTCAGATGCTGCATTTCTAATAATACTTTTGCACCTTTATCGATGAGCTCTTGTTGAGCTGAAACCATACCAAGGGCAGCTTTTTCAGAAATCATAGACCCCATAAATGGCTGCGCTTGATCGTCATAAAAACCGACTTTAATGCGGCTGCTGACTTCAATAAAGCGTTTTAAAATCGCATCACCTTGTTCACTGTTTTCAATGAATACGCGACGTGAGCATGTGCAACGCTGTCCTGAGGTGACAAATGCAGATTGAACCATATCATGGACTGCCGCATCAATATCGTTGACATTTTTGATGATCAAAGGGTTATTCCCCCCCATTTCTAACGCCAATATCTTGCCCGGCTGTCCGGCAAACTGTTCATGTAACAGATGACCTGTGGTTGAACTGCCGGTGAAAAACAAACCATCGATGCACGGATGAGACGCTAGGGCTTTGCCCGTTTCAACTTCACCCTGAACCATATTGATGACGCCGGCTGGAAGACCCGCTTTTTCCCATAACTTGATCGTTTCTTCGGCGACTTTTGGAGTAAGTTCACTCGGTTTGAATACTACCGTATTACCAGCAAGCAGAGCGGGAACAATATGTCCATTTGGCAAGTGCCCTGGAAAGTTATAAGGACCAAATACCGCGACGACACCATGAGGTTTATGACGAATAAACGCTTTCGCCCCAGGCATTGGATTTTCAACAGTGCCGGTTCTTTCTTGATAGGCTTTAACGGAGATCCCTACCTTACCAATCATGGCACCAACTTCTGTACGAGTTTCCCACAACGGCTTGCCGGTTTCCTGGGCAATGGTCACTGCCAGTGATTCTTTATTATCCGACAGTGCCTGGGCAAATTTCTCAACCACTTCGAGACGTTGTTGATAGTCGCAAAGTGCCCAGTTTTCGTAAGCCTGACGTGAACTTTGAACGGCATTATTCACTTGTTCAGCGGTTGCTGCCGTCCCTGTCCAAATAGGTTCATTTTTAGCAGGGTTCAATGAAGACATGCTAGTGCCTTCGCCAACTAACCATTGTCCGTTTATAAATTGTACAGGATGAGTCATATTAAACCTCTTAATTCTGAGATACCCTGACCCAATCGCCTTCGCTAACGAATAGTGATTGAGCAGTAGCGCTGTCCATTGTTGCAAATTCCAATTTTTCATCGATATCAATAGGCATTTGCACGGCCCTGAATTCAGCAACCAGGGTATTACAGATAATGTATTTTTTGGTGCCGGTAACCGCACCGATTTTGACTTTTAAACGTAGTGAGTTACGAACAGTTTTTATACCGTTGAGCTCAGACTCTACCGTTGGGCCCGCATCAAATATGTCTACATAACCGCGATTTACAAAACCTTCACTTTCAAGTAAACGCAGGGCTGGTATGGTTTTGTCATGAACCTTACCTATTACCTCTTGGGCTTCTTTAGAAAGCAGACTTACATAAATCGGATATTTAGGCATAAGTTCTGCAATAAATGCTTTGTTACCGATCCCCGATAAATAATCTGCTGTTGGGAAATCCATTGAAAAGAAATGTTCTTCTAACCATTCCCAGAACGGAGAACGGCCATTGGCATCGGATACTCCGCGCATCTCAGCGATCACCGTATTGTTAAAACGTTCCGGATGTTCCGCCATAAACAGGAAGCGAAATTTAGATAGGAAACGACCGTTGTTATTGATTCGATAAGGCGCCTTGAGGAACAAAGTGCATATCTCTGTGGCGCCGGTGTAATCATTATTCAGGGATAACGTATCAACATTGTTGTAGATATTTAATTCCCTGGAAGAATGAACAACTTTGCCCAAATGATAGTGGTAAAACGCATCGTTTAGTCCCACTGCCGCTTCAATACCACTGGTACCTACTACTTCACCTGTCTCGGTATTTTCCATCACAAACAGATATCCCTCGTCGCCAGCACTTAGTGGTGTCGAGTGAAATGAGCGTGTTGCCTGATTAATCCGGTTGGTCAACAATTCTTCATTGACGGGCAAGGAAGTAAATCCATGCCCTGATTCAACGGCTATCTGATGTAAAACTTCATAATCACTGCTACGAATTGGTCGTACGATAATCATTGTGTTTCTCTTCTAAAAGGAAAGTCTAGCCGTTAACTATTTTCGCCACAGCACGTTCAAAACGAGCCAAGCCTTCAGCGATATCGGATTCAGGGATAACCAAAGATGGTGTAAAGCGGATAATACTCGCACCGGCGACAAGGCTCATTAATCCCTCATCCATAGCGGCATTTAAAAATTCTTTAGCACGACCTTGATAATTGTCATTCAAGACAGCACCAATCAGTAAGCCTTTACCACGAATCTGAGTGAAAACCTGATATTTAGCATTGATTTTATCCAAGCCAGATTTCAGTAGTTGTTCACGGTGCTTAACGCCCGCAAGAACTGCTCGGTCATTGACGGTGTCAAACGCAGCTTCCGCGACCGCACAGGCCAATGGGTTGCCACCATAGGTACTACCATGAGTTCCTATTTTTAAATGCTTGGCGATTTCGGTGGTCGTTAACATAGCGCCAATAGGAAAACCGCCGCCCAATGCTTTGGCAGTGGTAAGAATGTCAGGGGTGACATTTAATCCCATGTACGCATAGAGATCACCCGTACGTCCAACACCGGTTTGCACTTCATCATAAATAAGTAGAGCATTGTGTTGGTCACAAAGTTCCCGTACACCCGTTGCAAATTCATCAGTAGGAGAAACAATACCGCCTTCACCTTGCAGAGGCTCCATGACCACCGCACAGGTATTGTCACTGATCAATGCTTTTACCGACTCCAGGTCATTATATTCCGCGTGAACGACATCACCTGGTTTTGGCCCAAAACCATCAGAATAGGCCGCTTGTCCACCAACCGTTACGGTAAAGAAAGTGCGACCGTGAAAGCCTTGCTTAAAGGCAATGATTTGACTTTTATGCTCACCAAAGTTTTCCAATGCCCAACGACGAGCAAGCTTTAAAGCGGCTTCATTAGATTCCGCGCCAGAATTGGCAAAGTACACTTTTTCAGCAAACGTATGGTCGACTAACTTTTTAGCTAAACGCAAAGCGGGCTCATTAGTCATCACGTTGGATAAGTGCCAGATTTTTTCGCCTTGCTCTTTCAGGGCATTAACCAGATTAGGGTGACAATGACCTAGGCAGCTTACTGCAATACCACCGGCAAAATCGATCAACTCATTATTGTTCTGGTCCCAAACTCTTGATCCTTGTCCACGAACAGGGATCACGGCTGAAGGTGAATAATTAGGCACCATCACATGATCAAATAACTCTCGATTTGCTGAAATTTGCTCAGTCATTCTCTATTTCCTCAATTACTAATTCGTATTTTTGCGATCGCTCAGGGCTACAATTGCCATAGCTTTACTGCGAAATTGGCCAATATTATGCCAGATTTAAGCGTCTTTGTCTTTGGTAAATTCCCGCGCAGCCCAGTAAAAACAAAGCGTTGAAGGGTTTTATTCAATTAACGTGAATAAATATTTATTCATCCGGATATCGACTTGTGAAATAATTTATTCTTTGGAGTCTGACTTCAGATGGATCGCGTATCAGTAATTATGCGCGGTTGAGGAGTTTTTGCAGAGAATCTTGAATGGCAGGCGTTAAGGACCGGAATTTAACACCAATAAGATATTCATTGCTGGATATTCTTCGATTCACAATAATTCGGGCAGGAATGTCAATTGGAGTACTTTGTTCGTTACCACTACCTGTAGCGTTTATTGTGACACTAAGCTCCTGAGGAATAGCGCAATGGCGCTTTATTGCTTCAGTCACATAGGGAGGAACGGCCAGTTGCATGCCGGATTCTGATATATTCAAACTATTACCTGCGTAAGTTTCTTCACTACCGGGCAAATTTAACGTTACCGGTAATTGCAGGATATGTCTTGGATGAAAACGTCTTTCTACAACCATTTTAATACCTTTTCCCGGAGTATTTTCTCCAGAAATAAAACTAATTCAAAGAGTTAGCAATGAGCGGGGTTTTTTGGGGTTACCATCAAGACTGGGGGATCTTGTAACGAATGCTAATCGTTGAAATAAACTAATTAAACTTGTTCATTATTATGCATCCACACTAGCTTAGAGCCAAGGCCAAAGTCAATTAATCCGCGCGTTTTGAGATCAAAAAATTTTCTAACAATTCCAGTCCTTGCTGGGTCAGGATTGATTCCGGATGGAACTGTACAGAGTAAATCGCCAGGGATTTATGTTGTAATGCCATGATTTCATCGATCTCCCCTGTGGTGGTTTCTGTCCACGCGGTGATTTCCAGTTCCTTGGGTAGTTGCGCAATATCAACGATAAGGGAGTGATATCGAGTAACGGTCAATGGGTTATCCAATTGCTGGAATAATCCTTTTTGTGTATGTCTGACACTGGAAGTTTTGCCATGCATTACTTTGCGCGCCCTCTTAACGAGACCGCCGTAACACTGAGCTATTGATTGATGACCAAGGCAAACACCAAGTAACGGTATTTTGCCAGCGAATGCTTTGATTATTTCAAGAGATATGCCGGCGCCGTCAGGGTCGCCTGGACCTGGTGAAATCACGATGTAGTCCGGCGCTAGGTTTGCTACCTGAGACACAGATATTTCATCATTGCGAATAGTAACGACTTGTTGCCCTAATTGCTGGAAGTAATGCACCAGATTAAAGGTAAACGAATCGTAATTATCGATCATTAAAAGCATGGTGGAATTTAGCGCAAACAGAGATTGGCGGCGATTATTTCATTTGCGCGCCACAAACTCAATTTTCTGTTGGAATTTTTAGAAAACAGGAGCCTGACTTGAGATAATTTCAATGTGATCACCTTCATGTATTTTTCCGGAATTTAGTGGTATCAAATTTTGACCAAAATAAATTTCGCCATCGCGACCCTGGCGATACTTGCGAAGTGTCGTTAAAGGTTCTTTGTTCTCACTGCGTCTTCCTGTAATCGGATCCACGCTGGTAAAAACACACCGAGAACAAGGTTTACTGACCAAGAATTCGACATCACCGATTCTGATTTTATGCCAACTGTCTTCTGCAAATGGACCGCAGCCTTTGACGACAATATTGGGGCGAAATTGAGCCATTGAAACTGGTTCCGAACTTCTTTGATTGAGATCACGAAGCGACGCCTGAGATACTAACAGCAGCGGATAACCATCGGCAAAGCTGACCGGATGCGTCGTATTATTTACGTGACGCACTGAATTTGGACCAAAATAATATAACCGACATTCAACACCCAGGTATCGACTCAGCCAGCTGTCGGCTTCAGTTGAACAATGCTGTCCCTTAAAATTATCCCCCCACACTTGAACTGGGTGATACTCATCGGAAAATTCCAGATACTGAAGCGGTAAAGAGGGCATCTGAGGTGCATCAAGAATAAGTCCGTTGGCATCGAGTCGCGTTTGGATAAGAACCATTTTTGCTTTACTGCGACCAGTTATAAATTTTCCCTTGGTGTCGGTCACCAAAAAGTGGCGATCGAATGCCAGACCACATTCTTGGACATTACTGTGTGGCACAGCGATGCCTTGGGTAGACTTTACGGGGTATATAAATAGATCTTTGACCGAGCAACGCATAGCCGATTCCAAATATTGAGACTTCTAAAATTATATTCAAAAAATTGAGAATTAACTAACCTTATAATTATTAATGTAATTTTATTTATGCATATCGCTAAAAGGCGTATACTTCTGCCTTTTCTTCTGTTTGTACTATCAGGACTGATTTTCATGTCGGAATCCAAGCCTTCTGCACCGCTACCGACACAGTCTGTAAACCTGTTGCCATTGATTAGTTTATTAGCGGCCATCGTTGCGATCACGCCTTTAGCCATCGATCTCTACTTACCTGCAATGTTACTTATTGCCAAGCAACTCGGCACCTCGATGGCGAGCGTACAAAACACCTTGAGCATTTATTTAGCCGGTTACGCGCTAGGTATGCTGGTCTTTGGGCCGCTGGCGGATATGTTTGGCCGACGCCGCTTGGTGCTTATCGGCTTAAGTGGCTTTGTGGTTTGTTGCTTATTATTACCATTCCAATCGTCTATTGAAGGTTTTATGGCACTTCGCGCTGTACAGGCCTTTTTAGGTAGCGCTGCAACCGTAGTGGTGCCAGGCACAATTCGTCAATTTTATGGTAAAGATACTGCAAAAGGTATGTCTTATGTCAGCATGATTATGATGTTTGCTCCTATGCTGGCGCCAACCATCGGCAGTTTGATCTTAGTGGTGGGCAATTGGCAGTGGATGTTTTATCTATTGGCAATATACGGCGTCGCTTTGATTTATTTTGCGGCTCGATATTTACCGGAGATGCATAAAACCACAGACGCGAACAGTTTCAGTCAGTTTTTGAAAAACTATTATGTGGTGTTGGGAGACAGGCATGCCCGTAAAAATATCCTCAGCAGTATGTTGGCGGCATTTGCATTTTTTTGTTATCTAACCGCGATTCCAAGTGTTTACCTGGATGTTTATCAAACGTCCGAGTTTTTATTTAGTTTTCTGTTCGCGTTAAATGTTCTGGCATTGATGTTGGCGCAATTTATCAATACCCGACTGGTCGGTCGTAAAGGTTCTGTGTGGATTTTAACCAGAGCATTTATTTTAGGTGTGATTTTTGCGTCTTTATTAGTTACGGTGAATTGGTTTCATGCACCTTTGATCTTCACGGTTTTAACGTTGCTGCCTCTTATGAGTTGTTTGTCGTTAATTGCGGTCAGTGCGGACTCCTTAATATTGATACGTTTTAGTCAACAAACAGGAACCGCTACCGCGGTGATTGGCACGGCAAAATTCGGCATTGGCTCGCTTGCGGGCCCTATTCTTGCGTTATTTGCAACCAATACCGCGGTGCCTTTTACCATGTTAATGCTCATCGCTGTGATTATTATCGCAGTTATCCAGTTGCCCTCGTTGTTAAATAAAGAGTAATTTTTATCGGGCTCTCCAGCATAAGGGGCCGAGTTATTTTGACTGAAAACAACCAGCACTTCTTATAAGCGTCGCAGCATTAATAATGCAACTGTATCCACTATAGATTGGAACTCATGAAGCATTAATCGCTGCTAGCGGCCTTTGTTTTTTTGGCGTAGATACGCTTATCTTTATTTATCGTAACTAATATTCGGAGTTAAGCTTGTTATAAATAGGCTTAGGTGTGATTTATCGGTCTAGTTACCTAAAATTACAATTTAGTTACAATCTGTACATTTCTAATATCCGTATCCCTAGCACCGAATGACCATTTGTTGGCAGTCTTGCTAATGGTGGTCATTGACTCATTGCCTCTCTTATCAAGGCTGATTTCCCAACCGGTGCTTTCAGGAGTTCTCTCTGGCACGTCGTTGTCTCACTACCTTTAGCCTTCCTAATTCGCTG
>NZ_VCBC01000002.1 GCF_005843925.1 Thalassotalea litorea | reverse complement strand
TCAGAAGTGAAACGCAATTGCGCCGATGGTAGTGTGGGAGTTCCCATGTGAGAGTAGGTCATCGCTAGGCTTCAAATTCAGAAAAGCCCGCTCATTTGAGCGGGCTTTTCAACTTAAAACATAACGTTTCATTTTAAATGAGGTTTGAATCGAATTGGTTGATTCAGACATTATTCAAAATTAAACCAGTTTTTGTCTAGCGACAATAGCGTTGTGGAACCACCTGATCCCATGCCGAACTCAGAAGTGAAACGCAATTGCGCCGATGGTAGTGTGGGAGTTCCCATGTGAGAGTAGGTCATCGCTAGGCTCCTAATTCAGAAAAGCCCGCTCATTTGAGCGGGCTTTTTGCGTTTGAGGGAAGCTAGCGCAGATGGAGAAAATACTCCCTGCGTCGCATTTTGGGTGCAGTCTACCGAGGAGGGAGTAAACGCTCTCACCGTCGCGTTTAGGTAGCTAATTCTTCGAAATGCTTTGTATTTCGACTCCACCAAAAATTGCTCCTCGATAACTGCTCCTCGATAACTGCTCCTGCGTTATTCTACCTGCATACATCCATATACTTGTGCGTTATTCTACCTGCATACATCCATGTATTTGTGCATTTTCGACATTCACTACATCCCTGTAGCTTTGCGACGTTTAACCATCCATGAAACGTCGCTTTACCGTCCATCCCTGGACATAATCGCTAGGCCGCGTAAATATTGAATATCAGTGGAAGAATCACAAATAAAGAAGCCCGTTCAGATGAGCGTGCTTTTTGCGTTTCAGGGAAGCGAGCGCAGATGGAGAAAATACTCCCTGCGTCGCATTTTGGGTGGAGTCTACCGAGGAGGGAGTAAACGCTCTCACCGTCGCGTTTAGGTAGCTAATTCTTCGAAATGCTTTGTATTTCGACTCCAACCTCGAATCGTATTTTGATTCGACTCCACCAAAATATTGCTCCTCGATAACTGCTCCTCGATAACTGCTCCTGCGTTATTCTACCTGCGCACATCCATATACTTGTGCGTTATTCTACCTGCATACATCCATGTATTTGTGCATTTTTAGCATATAGGTCATCCATGACCAAAACCATTGACGAATGTCGTCAACTCCACCTCATACCTAATTTTCGTTTACGCCAACCCCTGAACGACCACATATTTTTCGTACAGCTGGTCTTCGGTTTCGATGTGATTTGGATCGGTAATGATGCATTTGCTGATAGGGCATACCGATTGGCATGTTGGCTTGTCATAGTGGCCTTTACATTCTGTGCAAAGGTCAGGATTGATTTCAAAGATGGATTTGCCCATAGATATTGCATCATTTGGGCATTCCGGTACACACATATCACAATTGATACATTTTTTAGTAATTAACAACGCCATCGTTATTTACCTTGAGGATTACGGGTATCCTGACCATCGTTCAGGTTTCGCATTAGCAAAGCATATTGCAAATCTAAATCTGCAGGTACCGGAATATAAACGATATGGCCACTGCCTTTAGCGTCATCGATTGATTCTGCTTTTCGGTTTTCCATATGCTCCAGGGTAAATGTGACATTACCTTGAGGTGTCATCAATTCAAGCTTGTCGCCAACAATGAACTTGTTCTTAACTTCAAGTTCTGCCAAATCGCCACGGCGAATACCGGTAAACTCACCAACAAATTGTTGGCTGGTAGAAACCGAATAACCATAATCGTAATTCTGATAACTATCATGAGTATGACGTCGCAGGAAACCTTCCGTATAACCTCTATGCGCCAGGTTCTCTAAAGTGCCCATTAAATTTTGATCAAACGGTTTGCCAGCTACAGCATCGTCTATAGCCTTACGATAAACCTGAGCGGTGCGCGCACAGTAATAAAATGATTTAGTACGACCTTCTATTTTCAATGAATGTACGCCCATTTGAGTCAGGCGCTCAACATGTTGAACTGCGCGAAGATCTTTGGAGTTCATGATGTAAGTACCATGTTCATCTTCAAATGCCGCCATTTTATCTTCTGGACGATGGCTTTCTGAAAGCAGAACCATTTCATCAATAGGCTTACCTTTCCCAATAGCGACATCAGGACGCTGTTCTTGAACTTCCACAGACTGGGTTTGGTTAGGGTCAAATTCTTCAACGATTTGACCGACCTCGTCCTCTTTGCCTTTTTCGACCTTGTACTCCCAACGACAAGCATTGGTGCAGGTTCCCTGATTCGGGTCTCGCTTATTGATATATCCGGAAAGTAAGCAACGGCCAGAATAGGCCATGCATAGAGCACCATGAACAAAGACTTCCAATTCAGTTTCAGGGCAGTGTTCGCGAATTTCTGTAATTTCTTCTAATGAAAGTTCCCTGGAAACAATGACACGCTCAACGCCATTTGCGGCCCAGAATTTTACCGTTGCCCAGTTAACCGCATTGGCTTGTACCGATAAATGAATTGGCATTTGTGGAAATGTTTCCCGAACCATCATAATTAAGCCAGGATCAGACATAATCAGAGCATCGGGTTCCATATCAATAATCGGTCTGAGATCGTCGATAAAGGTTGTTAGTTTGGAGTTGTGAGGCTGAATA
Organism: Thalassotalea litorea; assembly: GCF_005843925.1. Lineage (GTDB taxonomy): Bacteria > Pseudomonadota > Gammaproteobacteria > Enterobacterales > Alteromonadaceae > Thalassotalea_A > Thalassotalea_A litorea_A. The sequence continues at coordinate 348,383 of NZ_VCBC01000002.1, read as the reverse complement.
TTACAAACAACGTATAATTTTTTACCAAGGGCGTGTGCTTCATCGATCCCTGTTTTCAGGTTTTCATGGTTAAACTCGTTGTTACGAACTCTCAGACTGTATCTTGGCTGTCCGGCATAAACGGCATCTGCGCCATAAGCAAACGCATAACGCATGTTCTTTAAGCTGCCAGCTGGGGACAATAATTCGGGTACAAAGGTGTTTTTGGTTGCCATCATCTCACTACTCTTTAAGTCGCATTTTTAGCGACTTAATTCTCTAATGGGTTTGATAAAAATTTATGGCTGAATTTTACGTGATAACGATAGATAACCCTAGTATTAATGTGGTCTTGTAACAAATTTCTAATAACCATATTCGGGCAGATGGAATTTACACTTTTTATTACTGGGAACTACCGAAGATAGCCATAAATCGTATGTAACAGACTGACTCCATGAGGATTAACTGGTTGTTGTTTAAAACCAAGGTTCAATGTTATATAGTCAGTTCTTGCTTGTGTTGTAAGAAAGAGATCTCAACAATGCTTAAAAAAGGACTTGTAACGGTAGTTTTGTTCGTCATTTCAGCTTGGTTCTTGTGGACGTGGTCTAACAACCGTCAATTAGAATCAGCCAATAGCTTAATCCCAAATACGTATATCAATACAGGAAATGCAAATGATGTAAATCAAACTGACTCGGACGATACGAAGAAAGAAGGTTTGCACCAATCAATGGAACTTCAGAACGAACGAGGAAGCTCATTTGAGATCGATGATGCAGAGCCGGATTTTTTAGATTGTCTCCCGGAATCAATGTATGGTCATGAGGATCGAAAAACTAAGTTTCAAAAATATATTGAAATTTATGAATCCAAGCGAATACTAGCGAGAGAAAAGCAGTTAACCTCCGCAAAACCACTTCATTATGCCCTTTTTGCAACACCACCTGAAAATAAAACAAGATTTGACTTGTTGATAGAGCATCACGTAAAACACCCTGGCAATCCAATTGTTTCTAACGATATCATCATTGCCTGTATTGGTTCTAAGGATACAAGGTGCAGAGAATCGCTGATTAGTGAATTATTGATATCAGACAGTAATAATGCGGCGCTATATTTTTCAGCAGTTTTATTTTTTCTTTCGAAAGGGGTAGATGAAGAAGCAATAGCTCATATCGAGCTAATGGAACAGGCATCTTTTTTTAACGAAAGGTTTGGAGAAAGGGTTTTGATTTACACTCAAGCTTTGAAAGGTGCTGAGGTAAGTGATTTTAGTCTAAACGTTTCAGATGGGCTTGTGTTCAATTTTCAAAATGTGCCATTGGTGAGCCCGATAATAAAATGGTGCAAAGCGAATTCGGATGATGTTATTCGTTCAGAAGCTTGCTTGGTTCTGGGGGATCAACTTTTTGATAGAAGTAAATCAACATTCAATAGGACGGTTGGTACGACTTTGCAGTCCATCGTATATGAGTCCAAAGGCAATTCGGAAGGATTGGCAACATCGGTTAAAAATCGAAATAGACTTCGGCAGGACAATATGAGTACAGCTCGTGACGAGTCTTTTATCATGCTGCACTTTGATGAAGGGCTAGCTCGAAAGTGGCTTGAATATATGGACATTTACGGAGAAATCCAATCCAAAACTCTCCTTAAAGATGAAGCGGATTTTCTCTATCAAACCGAAGGAAGAAATGCTGAGTGCAATTTCGTGCAAGAAGCTTTAGGGATTGCAGAATACATATCGCCATGAGTGTTGGATTGTTTAATTTGAATGTTCACAATGAAATCGCTTAATCAAGTAAGCGCTTCTTTTTCCCCAGCGATGGTAGATATCGGGTCCAGGGTGAAAGCCGTCACTGGCCATCGGAATATGTTTTTCGGCGATTTCTAAATTGAGCAGTTGGCACCTATGCTCTAATTCTACATCCTGAGTCAATATATCATTAAAGCGCTTAGCTCTGTCTCCCAGGTACCAGCGTAACGGGTTCGGTAACGCCGGAAATCGGTGCATTGGTGGGACCTTGGTTATGATCGCTTGTTTCGCATTAAATTTATCCTGAAGCAGGCTTCTTAACATTGCTTGCTGTTGTCTCCAGGTAGACAAGGTAACTGAGCTGGTAACGTCATTGACACCAAGGGAAGTAATTACTGTATCAAACGATTGGCTTGGCAGGGTCTCCAATACCGTCAACGTCTCTGCGGTAGTGGCACCCGATCGTGCAATGAGCTGATAACTTACTTCGAACGACTGCTTCAGATGCTCTAATGTTTGCCCTAACAGCGCAGTATCTTGTTGATGAGTGCCTACGCCGGCCGCGGCAGAGTCTCCAACAATCAATAGCTTCAGAGGTTTACCATGACCACCTACGCCGATACGAGGCCCGACAGGTTCTGGAAGCACGGGGGTTTGCCTGCGAACTTGTTTCCCTTGCAGCAGCAAGATAGGAAGTAACGCCAAACCTGAAAGATATCCATCCATCATTAAAACCCGTAACGCATGATTTAAAATTATACGAGCAAGTCAGGGAAAAGATCAGACTTGCATCAATAACCGTTATTTCGGAAACTCATCCATTATTTTCGACACGGCATAGTCAAGGCGCTCTTTGGTATCCATCACACTCTGATTTTCCTGAACCTCGCCTTCTGCGGCACCATACCAGATTGGTTGGCCGGTTTGCGCATCAAAAAATACAATGACCAAAGCCGCTTTGGGTACGTTAGACAAACTAGGTAACGTGCTATCTTTGGCGTTAATCTCTTCGATGTTGTCCATATCCACTCCGGCAACATAAGTCACCAGCATATCTGGGTTATAGGAGTCCTCGTTCATTTCTCGTGCGCGTAGTTCGCGATCGATATAGAACTTAACTTCTTTATCCGCATCAAACCCCGGTGGCTCCCACTGTCCTTGTTCATCAAATGCAACCACCGCAGAGCCCATCCAGGCGAACGTATCGTAGCCGATAAAATCTACTTTAGGATCGACATCAGACATGATCTCTATGTCATCATTGACGCTGGAACACGCTGATAAAGTTAGCACGACGACAGCGATTAATATTCTCAGGTTAGCCATAGGAATATACCTTTTGTTGTTTCTTGAGTTGATGTGTACGGCGGGATCACGAAATATTTTAAGTCTAGACCATGCAAAATATTTTTTCGGATTTTGTGTCAATAAGGCTTAGAGTCGCTCTGATGGTTAAAAACTTTGACGGCTTTGGATCACAACAAGAGAATTCACTAGGAGGTGGGATGAATGTTTTAAACATTCTCGGTACGCTATTGAACAAAAGTTCAGGCTCTTTGGTGAGCCTGAACTGGATAAATTTTAACTAAAGGATTCAACAATATCGGCAAATTTACAGCTGATTACCGTTACGTCTTTATAGCCAACCCGGGCCAGTTGCTCTGCCGCGAAGGTCGCTCTGCCGGAGGTGGCACAGTGCAAATAGATAGGCCTTGCAGGGTCTTTTTCTCGTTCGACCAACTGCATTTCCAGCACGCCTCTGGGGATATTTACGCTACCAGGGACTGCGTGTTTTTGGTGTTCAATAGGTTCTCGCACATCAATCAGGAGCGCATCTTTATTCGCCATTTCCTGTTGCGCTTGCGCCGCGCTAATTTTTCTTACGTTAGCACTGGCTTCTTTGACTAATTCCGGTATTGATTTCAGCATTCATTACTCCTTAAGGCCTGCTTTTTTTAATATCGTAATCATAGGGCACCATTTTGTAAATGCCGACTGAATTAAGTTTAGCGCAATAAATACGCTAAAAAACACCCAATTTGGGTGAACAAAATACGTTAGCGCAAGACTCACAAGGATCATCACCCCGGCAATCAACCTTAGTGCCTGATGCATGCTGAATTTTGACTTCGCTGTGACAGTATCGTTATTCATAATGACTCCAAATAGATGACTGGTTTATCGTTAGTATATTAGAGTTTGTTAAATTAGCAAGATCTAATATTAGTGTTTTCTAATTTAATGGTTTATACTTTTTGTAAAATTCCATTAGCGATGATTGATTAAACTTAATTATCACGGATTATTAATAGAGCTGGAGGGAAAGATGGATATGCAAGCAATGACCGGCAACGCGGAAAAAGCTGAGCAGTTATTAAAGCTATTAGCGAATAAAAATCGGTTAATGATTTTATGTCGATTAATGAATTCCGAGTGTTCAGTAACTGAACTGAATGAACAGGTTCCCTTGGCGCAATCGGCATTGTCTCAGCACTTAGCTGCACTAAGACAGGCAAACGTTGTTAAAACCCGGCGTGATGCGCAAACGATTTACTATGCAATCAGTGACGATAAAGCGGTAAAAATCATTGAACGCCTTTATGAAGTATTTTGTAAAAATGAAAACTAATTTAATTCGTGATTTTTGGGAGCACCGCCGATGAGCAATCATCCCATTGATGGCCTTGTTGCCCGCTCATTGCAGGGCAAGATCCCCCTGGTAATCTTTTTTCTTTCGTTACTGCTTGGTTTGCTTGCTTTAAAGATTACGCCAAGAGAAGAAGAGCCACAAATTGTCGTGCCGATGATAGATGTTCAGGTACTTGCACCTAATTTAACCGCAAACCAGGTTGAGCGTCAGGTGACGATCCCGCTTGAAAAACTATTGTCACAAATCTCCGGTGTTGAACATATCTATTCCACCTCTTTAGATGGCCAGTTAGTGGTGACATTACGTTTTCACGTCGGACAAGAAAGACAAAAGGCGATAGTAAATACTTACAATAAGTTGTATTCGAATCAGGATAAACTGCCCTCAGTCGTACACCGATGGCAGGTAAAACCTCAGGAAGTTGATGATGTTCCCATCGTTATGCTGGGACTATACAGTACCAAACCTGAATTATATGATGACTATCAATTGCGTCGTTTTGCTCAGGAAATCTCTACATTTTTACAGCGCATCGATGATACCAGTGAAATTCAGGTCGTTGGTGGCCGTCAACGCGCACTGCAAATTGATTTGGATATCCAGGCGCTTGCCGCACGGCAGACCAGTGTTCTTGATGTCATAAACGCGCTGGATATATCTAACCAGTTAACGCGTCACGGGTCTTTGACGCTAGCGCAAAACCAAGTAATGATTGAGTCAGGCGATGTGTTTCGTAACGTTATCCAGATTGAAAATATGGTAGTTAACGTAATAAACGGCAAGCCTGTCCTATTAAAGGATGTCGCATCGGTTGTTGACGGGCCGCAAGAGTTAAAAAACTATCAGTGGCTGGAATTGGCGGCGAGTCACAAAACGCAAGACTCGGCCAATAATTCTAAGGTTGCGTCGAAAGGCTTAAATTATCCACAACAGTTTCCCTTAGTCACCATCAGTGTTGCCAAACAAAAAGGCAGTAATGCGGTGGCAGTAAGCACCAATGTTCTTGCCGCCATGGAAGAGATTAAAGAATCTATCTTACCATCTGAGGTTGAGCTAAAACTGCTTCGTGATTATGGTCAAACTGCCAATGACAAAGTCAATAATCTAACGTCTTCTTTGGCGTTTGCAATATTCACCGTGGTGATTTTTATCGGCGTGTTCCTTGGTTGGCGACCTGCAATCGTGGTCGGCTTAGCGGTGCCTGTGTGCTATGGCCTCACCCTGATCCTCGATTATATGTTCGGTTATACCATTAATCGAGTAACGCTGTTCGCATTGATTCTTTCTCTTGGGTTGCTCGTGGACGATCCTATTACCGGTATCGATAACATTGAACGCACGCTGCGACAAAAAGGTCGTAATGCCCAGGACAGTATTGTTGCAGCAATGCAGGAAATTCGCCCGGCGTTATTGATGTCGACACTCACCATCATCCTGGCGTTTATTCCATTAGCATTTATTACCGGCATGATGGGGCCGTATATGGCACCGATGGCATTTAATGTGCCGGTGTCTGTGATGATCTCAACCTTAGTTGCATTTCTGGTCACTCCCTGGCTTGCATCAAAACTTCTGAGAACATCAACCCCTTCCTCTGCCCACAAAGAGCCACAAAACCCTAGCATATATCGGAAGGTTTTAACGCCAATTCTTGCCAGTCGTAATCGTATAAAGTTGTCGTTAATCCTTGTTGTAATCCTGTTTTTAGCGTCTGCAGCCTTACCTGTATTCCGGGCAGTACCGCTGAAATTACTTCCTTTTGACAATAAAAATGAGATCCAGGTATTGCTCGATATGCCAGAAGGCACTTCACTTGAGCAAACCGCGTCGATGGCCGGGAAAGTCGCAAAACTTGCCCACAAACTGCCAGAAATTGAAGCGCTTGCCGTGTATATCGGAGAATCGTCGCCTATTGATTTTAACGGTCTGGTACGGGGATATTATCAGCGTCAGGGGCATCATCTAGGCGATATCCGTGTTTTGTTAGTGGATAAAAATCAGCGTCAGCATCAATCTCATGGCGTTGTCCTACGGTTGCGAAAGCTGTTGCAACCATTGCAAACTGCCGATATCTCGATAAAGGTCGTGGAAGTTCCACCGGGACCGCCGGTAATGAGCACGCTGGTGGCAGAAATTTATGCCGATCCCCTGGTGGATGCCAACGCGCATTTCCAGGCCGCTGAACAATTGCGCAATCGTCTGCAACAAGAGGCACATGTGGTTGAAGTCGATACAAGTATGACCGCCAACCAACCGGTGCAGCGATTCATTGTTGATAAACAAAAAGCGGCATTGTCTGGAATTTCTACTCAGGAAGTGAACCGGGCACTGACCATCGCCGTTGACGGGGAAAATGTGGGTGTTTACCAGCGACCTTATGATGCAGAGCCAACACCGATCACAGTTAAACTCCCCTACGAATCGCGCCAGGATCTAACCCATGTTTTGGCATTGCAGCTAAAAGGTCGAATGGGAATTGCCCAACAAAATCAAGGACTCGGGCTAGAGAACGCACCACAACCCATTGTTCCGATTGCGGAACTAGGGCGTTGGCAAAGTACTGTGGTTTCCCAGCCAATTATGCGCAAAGATTTACAGTCGGTTATTTACGTGACGGCGGAAATCTCTGGGCGCACTCCGGCGGATGTTATCGCCGACGTTAGCGCGGATTATAATCAACCATCGTCTTCGATGGCGCCATGGCAGCAACGGACTTTTCTAAATTCGGGCGCTGGTATCGGCTGGAGTTTACCCGAAGGAACCAGTTATTCGTTTTCTGGCGAAGGTGAATGGCGGATCACCATCGATGTATTTCGAGATATGGGGATCGCATTTGCGTTCGCTTTAACCGGAATTTTCATCGTCCTTAAATGGCAAACCAGTAGCACCGCCTTATCATTGATTATTATGTCAGCCATACCATTAACCATTATCGGAATTATGCCCGGCTTTTTATTCATGAACCTGATTGGCGAAAGGCAGATAGCGGGCGCACCAGAACCTGTGTTGTTTACCGCAACGGCAATGATAGGAATGATTGCATTAGCGGGGATCGTTGTACGCAATTCTTTAATCCTAGTGGAATTTATTTCCCATGCTCGAAGTGCAGGCGCGAATATAAAAGAGGCGATACTTAAAGCCGGTGAAGTACGAATGCGACCAGTACTTTTAACTGCCGGTACCACCTTATTAGGTAACCTTATTATTACTTTAGACCCGGTTTTTAATGGCCTGGCTTTGGCCATTATTTTCGGGATTGTCGCATCCACTTTATTTTCACTACTGGTAGTCCCGATGGTCTATTTCCTGGTGTTTGACACAAACCCTATTGCAAAAGGTAGTTCCGTAAATGAATCGTAATCTAATGAAAAAAATTGTGGCGCCATTATTGGCGATTGGTGCTTTACTACTGGCGATAGCCTGGTTAGCAGGAACGTTTAACGATCAGGTTGCCCCGGATGAATTAACGCCACCGGCCCAGACCTATCGTTCACCTTATCAAGTAAAGTTGCAACAATTGGACGACTTTGAAACATTTCCGGCCGCATTACAGGCTCGGGATGCTACCTTGGTATCCAGTCGTATTTTGTCGAGAATTGAAACCATCAATGTTCGAGCCGGACAACGGATCGAAAAAGGGGATGTGCTCATTACGCTTAATAGCAGTGACTTGGATGCCAGAGTTTCACAGGCCAAATCACAGATAAGCGCCGTTAAAGCGAGGGCGGATGAAGCTTCTCGGAACCTCAAACGAGTACAACAACTGCAGCAAAAGGGGCTGGTATCAAAAAGTGAACTGGATAATGCCAGCGCCAATGCAAGACAAACCACGGCTCAATTGCAAGGCGCGCAACAGGCATTACAGGAAGCTCAATCCGCACTGTCTTATGCCACGATTAAATCGCCCATTTCCGGACGAGTGGTCGATCGTATCGCTGAGCCAGGTGATATGGCGACGCCAGGGCAGACATTATTGAGTCTCTATAATCCCTCGAGTCTGCAGGTGGTTGCCAACATTCGCGAATCGGTGGCTCTTGGCTTATCTATTGGCAATCAGGTTCAAGTGACAATCGACAGTTTACAGCAAACGCTCAACGGGACTGTCGGGGAGATTGTTCCCGCGGCGGATGCCAATGCCAGAAGTTTTGAAGTGAAAACGGACATTGAATTCAATCCTCAGTTGTTGCCGGGTTTGTTTGCGCGAGTATTAGTCAATACCGGTAAGATTGATAAATTATTAATTGAAAAAGACTACCTGCGCCGATTTGGTCAAATGGATATGGTTTGGGTCGCAAATAATGATCAATTAACTCGTCGCTACGTACGAATAGGAAGAACGATTGGCGATCACGTTGAAGTGATTTCAGGGCTTAGTTCGGGAGAGACCATCGTGCTTCCTGATGCCAAACCCTAGCAAGCGACTTGTGCACGAATTTCGAACGGCAGCGAAACTAAATTCGATGTAAATCAGGAGGAGTTGTATCCTCCTGTCAGCCTTATCGTTTATCAGACTTGGCCTTGATTTACTTATTTAAAATCTCGGATTTTCAACGGTAGAACAGCGACTTCCATTTTCGTTGTAAATATTTGCGAATAAACGTCGCAATCGGTACTACTTGTGAAATATTGATGCTAGTATCAAATTGAACCAAGAATAATTTCAGACCCACACTGTTAATGAATATTTTTATCATGCGTCACGGTGAAGCCGAGCTTCAATCTGACAGCGACATGAGCCGCCAATTAACCCAGTTAGGTGCCCTTGAAACACAGGTGATGGCACGCTGGCTTGAGAAAAAGCAAGTAAGTCTGGATGCGATTTTAGTCAGTCCATATACCCGCACCCAACAAACCGCAGCATTAATGAATGAGAGATTTGGTGGAACACTCGCGGTGCAAACCTTGTCATTATTCACTCCCTCAGGATCCGCCAGTGATTGTCATGATTACCTCGATGGTACGTTGAATTTAGAGCGCTGGAAAAATATCCTAATTGTGTCGCATATGCCATTGGTGAGTTATTTGACCGCACAACTGAGTATTGAGAAAAGTACGCCAGTATTTGTAACCGCTGCAATCGCACATATTGACTATGATATGGAGCAAATGACCGGGCATTATCAAGGGATCTATACGCCTGACGACTTTTGTTGAGTTGATTTAGCTGAGTTGATTTAGCTGAGTTGTAGCAAATGTTGCTGATGCTATTTACAAAATGGATCATCGGGTAAATCAAGCAATATCAGTAACGCTCCCATACCACCCCATTCCAGTGGCGCCTGATGAAAGGCGAGTACATCAGGGTGTTGAACCAACCAGTGCGGTACTTTGGTTTTCAGTACGCGATTACCGATACCGTGAATAATACAGGCACATTTAACGTGTTGTTTGATACAACTTGCTAATAAAGCTGCAATTTCTTGCTTTGACTCTTGTTGTTTGAGGCCATGCAGGTCTAAAATAAGCTCCGGAGCATATTCTCCGCGACGCAATAGCTTGGCTTCAAAGCTGTCGGCATCTTCCCGAACATATTTCATCGGTCCTGTGCTGGGTAGTTGGGGCTCATATTCATCCGAAAAATGAAATTGTTGTTTTTCAAATGTTAAGCGATGGCTTTGTTGTTTTTTTTGCGATTGTGTCGGTTTTTTTAAGTTAACCTTGTCTTGCGACATGGGTTTTACCGAACCCATCGCTTGTTCAAAAAGCTCTTTTTCCTGCCGGTCTAGGGGTGTTTTAGATTTCATTTTGCTAGTTTAATGGATGCAAGGCATCAAGAAAATAGCTGGCGAGAATTTTGGGTGATAATTATCTTAGTTGCAGTCGTCCAATGCTGGAGTAATTCGTGTTAGAAATTAAAGTTAATGAAGTCGTTGAAGACTTACAAACCATTCAGGATATGTTGCGCTGGAGTGTCAGCCGCTTTAATGAAGTCGATTTGTTTTACGGTCATGGAACCGATAATCCCTGGGATGAAGCATTTTCGTTAATTTGTTTTGCTCTGAACTTGCCGCCACTCAATGAAGACTCTCTACTAACATCGCGACTGACCCGCAGCGAAAAGCTCGCGATCATTGAACTGATTTTACGACGTGCCGACGAGCGGATCCCTGCCGCGTATATTACCAATCAGGCATATTTTTCCGGCTTACCTTTTTATATTGATGAACGCGTGCTCGTGCCACGTTCACCTATTGCTGAGCTGATTCAACAACGCTTTGCCCAGCAAATAGAAAACCCCCCGACTCAGATCTTAGATTTGTGTACCGGCAGTGGTTGTATCGCCATCGCCTGTGCTTACCAATTTCCAGAAGCGATGGTCGATGCTATCGACTTATCGGCTGACGCTTTGGACGTTGCTGCAATTAATGTTGAAAATCATCAGCTTGAATATCAGGTCAACCTGATCCAGTCCGATTTGTTTACGTCAGTGGCCGGGAAACGATATGATTTAATTGTCACCAACCCTCCTTATGTGGACGCCGAAGATATCTCGGATATGCCTGAGGAGTTTCACCATGAACCGGAAATGGGGTTGGGCTGCGGCCATGATGGTCTTGATTTGGTGAGAAAAATATTGGCGCAAAGTGGCAACTATTTAAATGACGATGGCGTACTCATTTGCGAAGTAGGAAATTCAATGGTTCATGTGATCGCAGAATATCCACAACTTCCTTTGCGATGGCTGGAGTTTGAACAGGGCGGTCTTGGGGTGTTTGCAATAACGAAAGCACAATTAGAACAATTTAAGGATATTTTGGACAGTAAGGTAGTAGGGTAATTATGGCGGGAAATTCGATAGGACAATTATTCAAAGTCACCACGTTTGGTGAAAGTCATGGCCTGGCGCTAGGAGCAATTATTGATGGATGTCCTCCAGGACTGGAACTTACAGAAGAAGATTTACAGCGGGATCTCGATCGCCGTAAACCTGGCACCTCTCGATATACAACGGCAAGACGAGAAGCGGATCAAGTCAAGATCCTTTCCGGTGTATTTGAAGGCAAAACCACGGGTACGCCGATTGGCTTGATCATTGAAAATACCGATCAGCGTTCGAAAGATTATGGCGATATCGCACAAAGTTTTCGCCCGGGACATGCCGATTACACCTATTGGCAAAAGTATGGCATTCGTGATTACCGCGGTGGCGGGCGCTCATCCGCTCGAGAAACTGCGATGCGAGTGGCAGCCGGTAGTATCGCTAAAAAATATTTGGCGCAGAAATTCGGTATGGAAATCCGTGCCTGTGTCAGTCAAATCGGCGATATTAAAGCCGAGCAATATGACTGGCAACAGGTAGAACAAAATCCATTCTTTTTCCCAGACGTTGCGAAACTTGATGCTTTGGATGAATTAATTCGAGGCATTTTGCGGGAAAAAGATTCCATCGGTGCAGCCGTAAAAGTGGTAGCGTCGGGCATGCCAGTAGGCTTAGGCGAGCCAGTGTTTGATCGTCTGGACGCGGATCTAGCCCATAGTTTAATGAGCATCAATGCCGTAAAGGGGATTGAAATAGGCTCCGGCTTTGAGGTCGTAAACCAACGGGGCAGTGAGCACCGTGATGAGCTGACACCCGATGGATTTCTATCAAATCAAGCTGGTGGCGTACTGGGAGGGATTTCTTCCGGTCAGGATCTTGTAGCTAACATTGCCCTAAAGCCTACCTCGAGTATCGGCGTTTCGGGAAAAACCATCGACATTGATGGGAACCCGACAGAAATTATTACCCGTGGCAGACATGACCCCTGTGTTGGGATCCGGGCTGTACCCATCGCCGAAGCCATGATGGCTATTACCGTCATGGACCACCTATTAAGGCATCGTGCGCAAAATATGGATGTTAACTGCCCAACGCCAGTCATTGAATAGTTCGCGAAATTCTGGCATTTGATCATGGCGTTATCAAATAAAACGTATGCCACCCTCAGCGGTGGCTTTTTTTGTTATTTCGCATTGATCGGCGTATTTATGCCTTTTGCTTCGTTATATCTGGATGCAAAGGGTTTTAATGCGTTGCAAATAGGCGAAATACTTGCGGTAGTCGCTGCCACCAAAATTATTGGCCCCGGACTATGGGCCCATCTAGCCGACAGCTCCGGGCGACTTTCGCGTTTTATTGTTTTTGGTTGCCTGTTAACGATTGCGACATTGAGCCTAGTCTTTGTCAGCCATGGTTTTTGGCCGGTTTTATTGTCAATGTCACTGTTTATGCTGTTTTTTAATGGTATATTGCCGCAACTGGAAGTGTTAACGCTCCGCTCTTTAACCTCACAAAGCCCAGCGTATTCGCGGATCCGTCTTTGGGGTAGCCTTGGTTTTATTGTTGCGACATTGGTCGGCGGCGAAGTACTGTCCGCCACATCTGCCCTATATTTCCCTCATTTGGCCATGGTTTGGATAATTTTTCTTACTCTGGTTTCTCTGACTAATCAAGATCCCATTATTAATTTCAGTAAGGCCGACGCAACAGTGTCGGTCTCAGTTTTCACGCGCTTTATGCATCCAGGGTTTATTTGTTTTTTGATCTCGGGATTATTGATGCAAATTAGCTTTGGTCCATTTTATAACTTCTTTGCCTTGTACTTGCGAGATGCCGGTTTTGCCACCAGCGATGTTGGTCTTTTTATGGGCGTTGCCATCGTGGTCGAAGTATTGATGTTTTATGCTGCCCATGTGTTTTTCAAAGCCTGGTCCTTAAATCGTATTTTTGCGCTGTGCTTTTTAATCACAGCATTGCGCTGGTTACTAACGGGTTTATTTGCAAGCAACCCCTGGGTATTGGCACTTGCGATGAGCATGCATGCCGTGAGCTTTGCGTTATACCATTGTGCCTGTATGGCATTTTTTCAAAACTATTTTAGCCCCACTCAACAAAATAGAGCGCAAGCAATCTATAACGGGTTGTTTTACGGGGTAGGTGGAGCAATTGGCGCGATATTGACTGGCTGGCTATGGGAACGTTCAGGATCGGGGCAAAGCAGCTTCTTATTTGCCGCTGGGGCTTGCATTATAGGGTTATTGTTTGTTGTTTTTACCCCTAAGCTAATTTCCCAAAGCGAGGGGGAAATGGTACCTGGTGAGCCGCGCAACCCTTGAATCAATCGAACTTGGTATTGAACACCAATAAAAAGGCACCGCCTGAGCGATGCCTTGATTTTTATCAATAACCTGATCGGACTATTTTACTTCTTCACCTGCAGCCTGTTTGTCGGCGTGATAGCTTGAACGTACCAATGGTCCACAAGCAGCATGCTCAAAGCCCATTTTTTCCGCTTCAATGCGGAACATCTCAAACTCATCCGGGTGAACATAACGCTCTACCGGTAAGTGATGCTTAGATGGCTGTAAATATTGGCCTATGGTTAGCATGGTCACGCCATGGGCACGTAAATCACGCATCACTTCGAGGATTTCATCATTGGTTTCACCTAAACCAACCATCAGGCCGGACTTGGTTGGCACGCTTGGATTTGCTTCGCCAAATTTCTTTAATAGATCCAAAGACCATTGATAGTTGGCACCAGGTCGGGCCTTTTTATAAAGCCGTGGTGCTGTTTCCAGATTGTGATTAAAAACATGGGGCGGATGCGCATTGAGTATTTCCAACGCACGGTCCATACGGCCACGAAAATCCGGTACTAAAATTTCGATTTTTGTATTGGGAGCATGTTCCTGAATTTCGGTAATGCAATCGGCAAATTGCTGTGCGCCACCGTCACGTAAATCGTCTCGGTCTACAGAGGTGATCACCACATATTTTAACGCCATGTCTTTTAGCGTTAGGGCAAGCTTTTTCGGTTCTTCAGGATCGGCAGCCAGAGGGCGACCATGTCCGACATCACAAAATGGGCAACGACGGGTACAAATATCCCCTAAGATCATAAAGGTTGCGGTACCGTGGTTAAAACATTCCGCCAGGTTCGGACAGGATGCCTCTTCACATACGGAATGAAGGTTGTGCTTGCGCAAAGACTTCTTAATATGATCAATTTTTTCACTGGTACGAGGCAGTTTTATTTTTAACCAATCTGGTTTACGTAACATAGTCTCACGCTCAGATGGGATCACCTGAACCGGGATATGAGCCATTTTCTCGGCGTCACGTAATTTTGTGCCAGGGGCTACACGAGTCGTTGGTTTGCTCATTCGCTTAGTTTAATCCTGTTTTTCGGCTAACTTCGTCAGTTGCCAATAGTTGTTGAATTTCTGTCACTAAGGCCTCTCCGGCCTCATTAACTTGTTGCGGACCACCGATATCGGCTGTCTGGATCATTTCCATACCAGCATAACCGCATGGATTGATACGCAGGAATGGCGATAAATCCATATTGATGTTAATCGCAAGCCCATGAAATGTGCAGCCTTTGCGCACTCTAAGTCCCAGGGATGCGACTTTTTTGCCATCGACGTATACCCCTGGTGCATCAGGGCGCGCGTTCGCGTTGATATTAAATCGAGCCAGCATATTGATGATTGAATTCTCAATCATGGTGACCAAATCTCGTACGCCGAGTTTACGACGCTTAAGGTCGATCAAAAAGTAAATGACCTGTTGGCCAGGCCCATGGTACGTAACCTGACCACCGCGATCGACTTTCACCACTGGAATGTCACCCGGCATTAACAAGTGCTCTTCCTTACCTGCCTGACCCTGAGTAAATACCGGCGGGTGCTCAACTAACCAAAGTTCATCCTGGCTTTGCTCATCGCGACTATCGGTATAGTCTTGCATTGCACGCCAAACAGTTTGGTAATCCAAAGTGTTCAACTGGCGTATTACAAGTGGTTGAGTCACAGTCTGCTTCCTAAGAAAATAAGTGCCGGCATTATAGCCGCTTGCCTTAAAAAATCTACACCGAGAAGGTTAAAGAACGTAACGAACTTCTTCGATTGCGGATAGTTCAGCGTACAACTTTTCGATATGCTCTTGACTGGTTACCGTCACGGCGACGGAAACCGAATGATAATTGCCTTTGCTGCTAGGTTTAATGCTCGGGGCGTAATCTCCCGGAGAATCTTTTTGTAAAACGGCAACGACTAAGTCCGGTAGATGATCGACAGCAACACCCATAACTTTAAAATTCAGCACGCAGGGGAATTCTAATAATTCGTTAAATTTGGTTTTCATCATAATAAATACATCTTAGTCAGCTAATAATTGGGATTTAAATGCCTGTAATGACGCTGCAATCCGTTTGGTGACAGGACCAACATCTCCAGAGCCGATTATTTTATCATCAATTGCAACAATAGGTGAAATCTCTCTTGTTGAACTGCAAATCCAAATTTCATCGGCAGCAGACAATTCCTCTATATGGATACTTTGCTGATAAACTTCAAGGCCTGCATCGGAACAAAGTTCAATGATCAGATCGCGAGTTATGCCGCCGAGAATATACTGACTCTTAGGTGGGGTGAAAATCTTTCCCTGTTTAACCAGAAAGACATTGGAACTGGCACCTTCGGTCAACTCTTGCTGGCGATGCAATATGGCTTCATCAAACCCTTTCGCTTGCGCTTGATTTACCAGCAATGTATTCGCAAGCAGGGCAATGGATTTGATATTGCAGTGATGCCAACGAATGTCTTCAAGTAACGTTGCCTTTATCCCATTAAGGGTACCTTGGGCTGAATCTAACTTCGATGCCATCACCAATACTGTCGCCGCCAATGGCACAGTAATCGCGTGTTGGCGCTTACTATCGATGCCGCGGGTAACTTGCAGGTAAATGGATTGATGTTCACCGTGCTCTGACAGGTTGCATTGAATTACCTGTTCGATGATCTGTAGCCATTGTGTTTTGGTATACGGGGAAAGCAAATTAATTTGCGCGAGGGAGTCAAACAATCGCGCTAAGTGTTGGTCTGCGCGAAACGGCTTACTGCGATAAACGGGGATGACTTCATAAACGCCGTCCGCAAACAAAAAACCCCGATCTAGGACCGAGATTTTTGCTTGTTCTTTGGCGACATAATCACCATTTAGATATACGGTATCTGTCATTTATACCAATCCCATTAAATTATTGCTCACTCAGTGAGAATTTAAAGGCTTTTAGACAAGGCTTTGATTGCAGAGAATGGTTATTCCGCTCTTAAAATGAGCCAAAATCAGTAACGTAGTCCAAACGCCTTTAAAACTCACCCATAGGGAGTTAGTGAGAGGCCCATTTTCGGCCCTATATTTCATTAATATAGAATGACTATATCAATAAAACCTATGTTACAAATGAACCTCGGCTCTAACTCTGAGTTGTGCACAAACTTAGTGGGGTTGGTATCATTATTGAAATTGTAGCTTAATATAATCAATCGCCTGACTGAAAATGCCACCTTCATTAATTTCCTGCAACGTTACCAAAGGATATTCAGCCACGGTTTCGCCGTCTAGCTCTAAGGTAACAGTACCAACCACTTCACCTTTACTTAATGGGGCTTCTAATTGGCGATCAAGTACGAAGTTTGCTTCCAGGTTTTTGCGTTGGCCACGGGGAATGGTGATGTTGGCATCGGTAATAATACCTAAGTCTACTTCTTCTTGGTCACCCATCCATACGCGGTTGGTTGCAAAGGTTTCGCCGGCTTCAAATGCGGTATAGGTTTCGAAAAAACGGAAACCATAGTTAAGCAATTTTTTACTTTCAATTTTACGTGCTTGCTCGCTTTTCGCACCCATCACGACAGAAATCAAACGCATATTGCCTTTGGTTGCAGATGTGACAAGGTTATAGCCAGCCTTCGAGTGATGTCCGGTCTTGAGGCCATCAACATTCATGCTTTTATCCCACAACAGTGAGTTGCGGTTATATTGCTTAATGTTGTTATAGGTAAAAGATTTTTGCTTGTACAAAGCATACTCTTCTGGCACGTCACGAATCAACGCTGCAGCAAGTGACGCCATATCTCTTGGCGTACTGTAATGTTCACTACCACTTAAACCATGACTGTTTTGGAAGTTACTTCCTAACATGTTTAATTGCTGAGCATGAGCATTCATTAAATCGGCAAATGCACTTTCGCTACCGGCAATATATTCTGCCATCGCGACACAAGCGTCATTACCTGAAGCGACAATAATGCCTTGATTCAGCAAATCGACTGGGACTTCTGTGCCCACTTCAATAAACATTTTTGATGAATCCGGGAAGTTTTTTGCCCAGGCATTTTCACTGATAGGCACAAGATCCGTTTTGTTAATATTACCGGCTTCAATTTCCTTACCGATAATATAACTGGTCATCATTTTCGTTAAACTGGCAGGTTCCAGTTGTACGTCTGCATTTCCTTCGCTGATGATTTTCCCTGTGTCGTAATCCAGTAAGATGTAACCTTCGGCATTAATTTTTGGTGCATCGGGAATAATAGTGGCTGCGGTCGATGTCATTGAAGACGTTGCCAGGACAATGCCACTGATAATAGATATCAATTTTTGAGCAGACTTAGTCATTGTTTTCCTGTAATTTTTTTAATTATTGCCAACAGTACATATGCTGTCGGCGAGTGATACCGATTACGATTCAATATTTGCCCAATTCAGAGTTGCTAGTGGAAGCGGTTATACCAAGGCACCGCCATTATGCAATGGTGATTACTTTGTTAGTACTCACTGATTGGCCAAATCTCATTCGTAACGGGTATTGTTAGCGCGAAATTTGCCCTACAGTATATCAGTTTCAGGGCAAAGGTATAGAGGCTCTGGGGCTGTTTTATCAACAATTATGACGGTAATGAAACAATGTTTATGCAAACTCTGGGGCGAAATCAAATCCCCCCCATCGTCACGCTATTTAAGGGCCGAAGTCGGATAGGCCTCAGGGTAACCTTGTTGGTGTAGATTCGTTAACAGGCTAGCAACATCTGAACTTTTACTGATAGGTCCGATTTGGACTCGATAAAGTGCATTTTTCTCGGTCAAATTGACGGGCACCTGCAATAAAAATTTCAGCCCCTTGGCGGTGTTCAGAGCGAGGGCTTTTTCTCGGGTAACGAGAACATGGATGTATTGATTAACCACTGCAGACGCAGTTTTGTTGCTGACCGGTGTCAGAGGAGCCGGGCGACTGGCAGCCTTGGCTGTAACGGCACTGCTTTTGCCTTGATATTGGGCAATATTGCTGGCGGTGATCGCTTCAACTTTTACCCGGGCGGTTCCTTGTTTTAGCATATCGAGCTTAAACGCCGCACTGTAGGATAAATCAATAACGCGGTTATGGTGAAACGGGCCACGGTCATTGATACGCACAATCACCGATTTATTGTTGGCCAGGTTTGTTACCTTGGCATAGGTTGGCAGCGGTAAGGTTTTGTGTGCCGCACTGAAATCGTACATATTGTAGATTTCGCCATTGGAGGTTTTATGACCATGAAACTTTTTTCCGTACCAGCTGGCCATGCCTGTTTTTACATAATTGTCTGCGCTTGGTAAAACCTGATAGGACTTACCAAACACTTTGTAGTCTTTGTTACCGCCTCGACTTTTTGCGACAACCTTAGGCTCAGGCTCTTGCAATTCGTTTTGTGCCGGTACTCGGGTTGGGATCGAGTCGTGCTTCTGGCTGTATCGAGTGCGTTGATATTCATCGCCGCCGGTGGTTTTTGGTGGTGACGAACAAGCCACCAATACACTGAGCAGGGCTAACAGAAAAAAAGAATGAGAATGCTTCATAGTGTTTATCTTTATTGTTATATCGATGCCATTGCACCATTAAATTATCAACGTTTACTTGCACATAGCGCCCGAATTGCCAATGGCTAAGGCTTTGGCAGGTTAGCTAGCACGTTAATTTACTGTAATTTTTATCCGCGATGTTGGCAAGCCCAATCGTATTAAGAGATTAGCCTTCGATGAGTACTTATCCCCATAAGAACGCCAAATGCCATCATCAGAGTAACCATGGATGTACCCCCGTAGCTAATTAACGGCAACGGTACGCCAACCACAGGCAAGATCCCCGAAACCATGCCGATATTTACGAAGACATAAACAAAAAAGGTTAGGGTAATACTTCCGGCTAATAACTTGGTAAACGCATCCTGAGCCATCACTGAAATCCACAAGCCTCGCATTACAATCAGTAAGTAAAGTGCAAGTAACGCGATGACACCGATTAATCCAAACTCTTCGCTAAACACCGCAAAAATAAAATCGGTATGGCGCTCCGGCAAAAATTCCAGTTGAGATTGGGTGCCCTGCAACCAGCCTTTACCGGTAAGGCCACCAGAACCAATAGCAATTTTAGACTGAATAATGTGGTACCCGGCGCCAAGCGGATCTTGTTCTGGATCAAGAAAGGTCAGTACGCGTTGCTTTTGATAGTCCCGCATCAGGTAAAACCAGAGAATGGGCAAAAATGCGAGCACACCGGCGAGGCAAATGCCGATAAGCCGCCAACTGGCACCGGCGAGGAATATGACGAAAATGCCGGAACTGGCAATGAGTAAGGACGTGCCTAAATCGGGTTGCTTGGCGATAAGCAGCGTCGGGACGATCACCAGAGCAAATGCGATAAGAATATGACGGATTTTTACCGGCAGGTTATATTGACTGATAAACCAGGCAACCGTCATCGGAACCACCAGCTTCATAATTTCCGAAGGTTGAAATTTAATAAATCCCAAATCAAGCCAGCGCTGCGCTCCTTTGCCGACATGACCGACGAGCAAAACGGCGACCAACATGGCCAACCCAAACACAAAAACGACCACCGCCCATCGTTGAAAAACAACCGGAGGAACCTGGGCAATGACAAACATCGCCACCAGCGCAATGCCTAGTCGGGTGACCTGACGGGTAACCAGACCCAGGTCCTGACCGCCGGCGCTATAGATAACGGCCAAACCTACGGCCATTAGCACCAGTAATAGTGCCAATAGTGGAAAGTCGATATGGATACGCTCGAATAACGTCTTCTTTTTTGGTTCGTCGGTTACCGCATGCATAATACTGGTCGTTTTCTCTTATTGTTTTAAGATGTTATTGTTTGTTTTCGGACAGCAGTTTACGATTCGAAAAGTACTGATCCATAATCTGTCTTGCTACCGGACCGGCATTCGAACCACCACCGCCGGTGGCGACATTTTCAATGGCGACGGCCACCACGATTTCCGGGCTTTTATAGGGGGCAAATGCAATAAACATAGCATTGTCGCGCCTGTCCTCGGCAATCTTGCTGGCATCGTATTTCACGTCTTCACTAAGGCCGACGATTTCTCCGGTACCGGATTTACCTGCCGCATCATAATCGGTATTTAAAAACGCATTGTAACCAGTACCAATCGGTTTTTGCACGGTGTTGTGCATGGATTTGAGTATGATGTCCCAATTTTCAGGGTTATTAAGCTCAATTGGTGGTTTTTCATTGACTTCAAATGGAATTAATAATTGCGCCTGTTCGGTGCTGCCTTCCATCTCGGGTTCGTCTTCAAGTAAGGTTTTCGCCGCCGCTGTAATGGTCGGAGACGATAATTCAGTCGCGGCCAGGAAATGTGGCTCTTTAACTTGTCCCTTATTCACCAAAATTGCAGTCGCCTGCGCCAATTGCAATGGTGTGACGGTCCAGAAACCTTGTCCGATACCAATATTTACCGTATCGCCGTGATACCAGGGCTGATTATAACGAGCCCGTTTCCAGCCGCGGCTTGGTAAAATCGCAGGACTTTCTTCGTGGATATCTAAGCCACTGCTATCTCCAAATCCAAATTTCGCCATGGTATCGGATATACGATCAACCCCGAGTTTATAGGCCAGATCATAGAAGAAGGTATTACACGAACGCATAATGGCTTCATTAAGGTTGACCCATCCGTGACCCCAACGTAGGTGATCACGATATTTCCGGGTACCGTTTTTCAATTGATAAAACCCAGGATCCCAAATTTTTGAGCCAGGGTGGATCAGGTTTTCATCAAGACCCGCTAACCCCAAAAATGGCTTTATGGTGGAAGCCGGTGGGTAAGTGCCTTTGGTCGCGCGGTTGATTAGCGGACGGTTGCGATTTTGCAGGGATTTATAATCTTTGCTGGAAATACCGTGGACGAATAAATTGCCATCGTAACTGGGGTTTGAATACAACGCCAGAACACCGCCATCGCGGGGATCGAGAGCCACGACCGCACCGCGTTTACCATCTAACGCTCGTTTAGCGATCATTTGCAATTCGATATCGAGTGTTAAGTGCAGGTCATTGCCAGGCTCAGGTGGCGTGTAGTTTAACGTCCTTAGTATGCGACCTTGGTTATTCACTTCGACTTCTTGGTGGCCTATGGTGCCATGCAATTGCTCTTCATAAAATTTTTCAAGGCCTAACTTACCGATATCCCGTGTTGCTTTGTAGTTTTCGCCTTTTCCCTGCATCTCCAGATTGGTTAAGTCATTGCGATTGATGCGGGCAACATAACCGAGGCTATGGGTTGTCAGATCGCCAAAAGGATAATAGCGCTTGAGGCGGGCGTCGACGATAACGCCGGGGAATAAATGCTGATTAACGGATAGCTTAGCTACCTCTTCTTCATCGAGGCGAGAGATGAGCTCAACCGGCTTGAAACGACGATTCGAACGAATACTATTGCGAAATTTTTCCAGTTGCTCGTCGCTAATATCAATCAATTTTGTGAGCTGCGCTAACGTGTACTCGATATCATCAACTTGCTCGGGAATGACAGAGAGGGAATAAACCGGTACATTTTCAGCTAAAAGTACGCCATTTCTATCGTAGATTAGGCCCCGATTTGGCGCGACGGGCAATAATTTAATGCGATTTCCGTTTGACTGAGTCTGGTATTGTTCGTAGGAATTGATTTCCAACTGGTAGACATTGCTGAGTAAAACCAGCAATAACGCGATAACCCCAAAAAAAGTGATCAGGGCACGACGCGCAAACAGATTTGCTTCCGCCGTGTGATTTCGAATCGTTACGCGTTTTCTAACCACATCTTACTCCCGGTGATATGGATGATTATTGTTAATGCTCCAGGCTCGATACAGGCTTTCGGCAATCATAATGCGCACCATTGGATGGGGCAGGGTAAGCGGCGACAATGACCATTTTTGTTCTGAGGCCTGAATGCATTGAGGCGCCAGGCCTTCAGGGCCGCCAACCAGCAATGCCACATCTCTGCCATCCATTTGCCAACGTTCAAGTTGTTGAGCTAAAACTGGAGTGGTCCAAGGCCTGCCTTCTACTTCCAAGGTTACGATGCGACTACCTTTGGGCACTGCGGCCATGGTTTGTTCGCCTTCTTTTTCCAAAATTCGGGCGATGTCGGCATTCTTACCACGCTTACCTGGGGTGATTTCCACCAGCTCAAAACTAAGATCTCGAGGAAATCGACGGGCGTACTCGCTAAAACCCTGGGCGATCCAGGTTGGCATTTTATTGCCAACGGCAATCAGGGTGATCCGCATACTGAGTTACTCGCCAGCCCAAAGTTTTTCTAGCTGATACAAATCGCGGATATCGTCGGTCATCACATGCACGACCACATCGCTTAAATCAAGCAGTGCCCACTCACCAACGTCTGTGCCCTCAATGCCGAGAATATTAATGTCTTTCTTTTTGACTTCCAAACCGACATGTTCGGCGATGGACTTAACGTGACGTGAGGAGTTACCCGAACAGATGACCATGTAATCCGTAAAGCTGGCTTTGCCACGGACATCTAAGGTTACGATATCTCGGGCTTTAATGTCTTCAAGTTGTTCAATAACGAAAGGAAGGAGTTGTTCAGTTTGCAAAAGTATATTCCTGTTTAAAACGTTGCTTCAATTCTAACGTGAACCGCAACTAAGATACAGGCTATTGGTAAAGTTTTTGTTGGTGAATATACTCAGCAACGGCCGCAGGTAACAAGGATTTAATTTCTGCACCGCTTTTTACCCGTTGGCGAATATCAGTAGAAGAAATATCTAATTGATTTGTATCAAAAATAAGAATATTCCCCGCTTCTTGTTGGGGAGCACATTGAGGGTTTTCGATTATGCGGCTCAAAAATGGCTGGGTGGTTACTGGATCGAATTCGAATCCAGGGCGGCGGGTAACAACAAAGTGGCAATAGTCGAATAACTGTTCATAACAATACCATTCGCTAAGACTATTCAAAGAGTCCATACCGATAAAAAAATAGATTCGCTGCCCAGGATACGTGGTCGCAAGCTCTTGCAGGGTCAATAACGAATAGGATTTTTGCTGACGATTCACTTCCCGCATATCGATTGTGAACAATGGGTCGTGTTGACACACCAGTTGCAGCATTTGTATGCGTTGTTTGGTATTCGCGCTTGCATCGGGTTTATGCACCGGCTCGCGATTGGGAAGCAAATATATTTGTGTCAGCGCTAATTTTTCGCCAGCTTCTCTGACCGGACGCAGGTGCCCCCAATGAACAGGATCAAAGGTGCCGCCGAAAATGCCTAATGCGGGCGGATGATTCATGATAACTCACTGGCGCTCTGCCCGACTTCCAAGGGGAATTTGTCCATAGTTTCACCATGGTACATTGCCATGCAGATATCGGCTAGCAACAAATAGGCATCAAGCTGGGAATCGGTTTTGGTGAGCAAATCGACTTTTGCCAGACGACCTTTCGCTAATTGTATTTGATACAGGGAAGTCGCATTTAATGCTTTTTGGTAGAGAGGTTTCTTTTTATCCCAGACTTTATAATGCTTAAATACCTCACTGATGGCCTGGCCTTGCTCAAGACGGATATACATGCCTTCAAGTTGCGAAAGTTCTTTGTGTAACACCCAGATAAGTTGACCGGCAGCGATCCCTTCATGCTTCATCTGCGTCAGGATATGCATCGCGTGCTTTAAGTCGCCCGCGAGTAACGTATCGGTGAGTTGAAAAGGCGTGAATTTGGCTTGATCAATCAGCAATAATTCCAGCTCTGCCAGGGTAATTGCGCCACTGGGGTAAAGGATGGCGAGTTTTTGTAACTCTTGGTGTAAACTCGGCAGGTTGCCCGCATAACAGTCGCTGATCATCGTCATACCTTGACCATCAAGGCGCACGCCCAAGGCTTTGCATTGCTGATTTAACCAAATGTTCAGACCTCTACCTTCCAGTTCATAGACGGGAATATAACAGCCTTTACTGTCCAGCGCTTTGAACCATTTTTTACGAGGCGTTGCGGCATCGAGTTTGTTGCCATGGAGAATAAGCAGTACGTCCGGATGATCGATTTGGGAAATATCGAGCAAAACTTTGCTGGCTTTTTCATCGAGCTTACCGTTGCCAACATCGACTTCAATGATGCGTTGGCTGGCGAACAGCGACAGAGATTGATACTCCTCCATCACATGGTGCCAATCGAAATTCTCTTCCACACTAAAACGAATGACTTCACTAAAGCCTTGTCTGGCGGCGCTCGACTTTATCTGCTCTAAGGCATCATTTTTCTGCCATGGTTCATCGCCAAACACCAGAAAAAAGTGCACCAGAGGTTTACTTAATTGTTGGGTGAGTTGGCTGTGATAGATACGCATTTATAGAGTAATAGACGCCATGTTACGTAGGATCCGATCGGCCGCTTCGATGCGCATTTCCTTGCGTAGCAAGGTGAGCTCTCGGCTTTTCGCCAAGGCTTGATCCGGGTTATCTTGATAGTTTCGATAGATTTCAAAGTTGAAATCTTGTCGTTCTTTGCCCTGCATACGGATTTGATAGCGAACCGTATAGGTTAATTCATATTCGGCAACCTGGCCGTTCTCAAATAATGAAAGCGTGCGGCGATCCAGACTGTCATTGAGAATACGCAACTCCGGGATATCATTGCGCTGCTGTTTTAGCACTTCAATGTTGTTTACCAGAAGATTTTGCTTTACCAGGCGAGTCAATTCGCCATGGGTATCGCTAGAGCTCAGATATAACGTCTGCAACTCCTGCGGCAGAAGATAATTACCACGTAACTGAAAACCACAAGCGCTAAGTAGCGTTGTGGTGATCAACATAATCGATAGTATGAAGCGGCGAAGCGTATTCTTTTTATTCATTAATTAGCAACGATGTTTAACAGTTTGCCCGGTATATAAATTATTTTACGTACCGTTTTACCGTCTGTGAACTTAACTACATTCTCTTGTGTAAATGCAAGTTTTTCAACATCTTCTTGCGAAGTATCGGCAGCAACCGTAATTTTACAGCGTAACTTACCATTCACTTGAACGATAACCAGCTTCTCATCTTCCACCAGTGCTGCGCTATCCACTTGTGGCCACTTTGCATCTTCAACGGCGTTTCCATCGCCAACCAATTGCCATAAATGGTGACCTAAATGTGGCGTAATTGGCGTTAACATCACGACGATCGCTTTGACGGCTTCTTCCATCACTGCAATGTCTTCTGCGGTATCCAGTTTCGCTTTCGCTAACGTATTCATCAGTTCCATAATGGCAGCGATGGCGGTATTAAACGTGTTACGACGCCCAATATCATCTGTTACCTTGGCAATGGCTTTATGTAAGTCACGACGTAGGTTCTTATGCGTAGTGGTAAATGATAATTCTGCGCTTGCAGTATGTTGCTCGCTTGCCTGCTGGAAATCAAATACCAATTTCCAAACGCGTTTCAAGAAACGATGTGCTCCTTCAACGCCAGCATCAGACCATTCCAGAGTTTGCTCTGGCGGTGCGGTAAACATGATAAACAAACGTACCGTATCTGCACCATAAAGGTCGATAACCGATTGCGGGTCAATACCATTGTTTTTCGATTTGGACATTTTGCTCATGCCCGCCGATAACACTTCCTGACCATCGGTCTTGCAAAGCGCTTTAATGACTTGCCCTTTTTCATTGCGTTCAACATCGACATCGCTCGGTGAATACCAGTGTTTCGCACCGTTGTCTTCTTCACGATAGAATGTATCGGCCAGTACCATGCCTTGACACAATAAGCTTTTAAACGGTTCATCAGACTCAACCAAACCAACATCCCGCAATAATTTGTGGAAGAATCGGGAATATAACAAGTGCAAGATCGCATGCTCGATACCACCGATATATTGATCGACGGGTAACCAATAATTAGCTTTCGCTGGATCCAGCATGGCATTTTCGTTTTTCGGATCGGCATAACGCGCGTAATACCAGGAGGATTCCATAAAGGTGTCGAACGTATCGGTTTCACGGAATGCAGGCTGACCTTGATATGTGGTCTTCGCCCACTCAGGATCGGCTTTAATTGGTGAAGTTACACCGTCCATCACCACATCTTCCGGAAGCTCAACCGGTAGTTGATCCGCAGGTACTGGGACCGACTCACCATTTTCCAGATTTAACATTGGAATGGGTGTGCCCCAATAACGTTGACGGGAAACACCCCAGTCACGCAGACGATAATTCACCGTGACTTTGCCTTTACCTTCATCGGTCAAGGTATCGGCAATGGCTTTAAATGCTTGCTCAAAATCCATAGTGTCAAATTGACCAGAATTAATGAGTGCGCCTTTTTCAGTGATTGCTGCGTCTTCGATATTGACGTCATCACTGGCAATGACCTGTTTGATTGGCAGGTTATATTTTTTCGCAAATTCCCAGTCCCGTTGGTCATGACCCGGAACCGACATAACTGCGCCTGAACCATAATCCATCAATACGAAATTTGCTGCCCAAACGCTGACCAATTCCCCGGTTAACGGGTGAATTGCTTTTAAGCCAGTATCGACACCGGATTTCTCCATCGTCGCCATATCCGCTTCGGCAACCTTGTTATTTTTACATTCACTAATGAATGCCTGTAACTCAGGGTTGGTCTTGGCGGCTTCTAACGCTAGCGGATGCTGCGCTGCAAGCGCAACGTAGGTAACACCCATTAAGGTATCTGGGCGTGTTGTATAGATATCAAAACTTGCATCGCTGTCGGCGACCTGGAAGGTCATTTCGACACCTTCAGAGCGACCAATCCAGTTGCGTTGCATCGTTTTTACTTGCTCTGGCCAGTCTTCTAACTGGTCTAAGTCATTCAGTAATTCTTCGGCGTAATCGGTAATTTTGATGAACCACTGTGGAATTTCTTTGCGTTCCACTAAGGCGCCTGAACGCCAGCCTCTGCCATCAATTACCTGTTCGTTGGCCAAGACGGTCTGATCAATCGGATCCCAGTTAACGGTGGCATTTTTCTTATACACCAAGCCTTTTTCGTGAAGCTTAGTAAAAAACCATTGTTCCCAGCGATAGTATTCTTTGGTGCAGGTCGCAAATTCGCGATCCCAATCGTAACCAAAGCCTAATGATCTGAGCTGGTCACGCATGTAATCAATATTTTCATAGGTCCACTTTGCCGGCGCGGTTTTGTTTTTAATCGCGGCATTTTCTGCGGGCAAACCAAATGCATCCCACCCCATAGGTTGCATGACATTTTTGCCCTGCAAACGCTGGTAACGACTGATGACATCACCCAGGGTATAATTTCGAACGTGTCCCATGTGCAAACGACCACTTGGGTAGGGGAACATGGACAAACAATAAAACTTTTCCTGACCGGGCTTTTCTTTGGCGCCAAAGGTGTTGTTTTCAGTCCAATACTTCTGAATATCTTGCTCAATGGCTTGGGGATTGTATGTGGATTCCATCAATGATTCTCAAACATCTGTGTGACAGTAAATTTCGACTCTGAAGCTTAGTTTAGATGATGCATCAGGATTATTCTGATGTCGGATTTCGCTTCAGTTCAGACTACTATGCAATAATAAAAATTTGCCTCATAGAATACCTCATTAGACTAAGGTTCAACAAGCATCCATTAGTGTTAACTATACTTTTATAATCATGGGTGCCAATTTCACGCAATTTGCACCTTAGAAACTGAACAAACGAGGAAATAAGGGAGTGTTTAATGAGTGAAAAGCATCCTAAATATCAGAGTTTTTACAAAAGAATGTCGAAATGGTTGACCGAGTTGCGAGAAGACGAAGAAAAAAGCTTCAAAACACTGGTTGAAAAAGGCGAGGAGTATTTGCAAGCGGCGGAAGACTTATCGGTCAATGAGTACCAGTTATCGTTGCAGGGGTTTAAGAATGACTTGCAGCAATTTTATCAGGAATACAAACAACAGGCGGAACAATCCCTGTATTTGAAAAATATCCGAGAAGGTATCTGGTTCCAACTTGCGCAACTAACCGATAAATCCCAGGTCGAGTGGAGTGAACTCGAAGAAGACTTTGAACACAAGGGAATCTATCATAGCGGTGAGTTGATTGGGTTTGGGCAATTGCGATGTATTCAATGTGAGCATAAGGTTGATATTGTCCACCCTTCGAAGATTATCCCTTGTGTACAATGCAATGGCGAAGAGTTTGAACGATTACCATTATCTCCTTAATGGGTCTGCTTAGTGCAGGATTTAACTGGACCGATGAAAAGCAACGACAAATTTACTTGGAAAGTCATTGTGTTCGACGCCGTGCTGGGTTTACACTGGATTTGAATGTATTCAATTTCTGTCTGTTTCAGGTACCCAGCATTTTATGACCATAAATATCGATGCCCTAAAAGTTCCCGCCAAAGCACTTTGTGCGCAATTTTCTTCTTCTTTATTCTCTCAAAGTCAGGTAGACCAGCAACTCACCCAGTCATTTATTGGCCATGAGCGAGCCAAAGAAGCCCTTGAATTTGGTTTATCTATGCCGTCAACAGGCTTTAATGTGTATGCCAAGGGTGAACATGGAACCGGTCGAAAAACTCTGATACAGCAAATGCTGCACCGGTATGCGTCAGAGCAGGGACCGTCAGAAGAATGGTGCTACGTTAATAATTTTGATGACGTACAAGCGCCGAAAAAACTCTATTTAAATCCAGGAGAAGGGAAGCTACTTGTCGATAAGATGTCGGATCTTATCAACGATTTACTCAGCCTTTTTCCTGAAATATTCGACAACCCCGGTTATCAACGGCAAAAAGCGGCAATCGATCGCGCATTTAATGAAAAATATGACAATGCGATTGAAGAAGTGGAAACCTTTGCGTTGAGTAAAAATGTCGCGGTATATGAGGAAAAAGGCGAAATTACTTTTGCCGCCCTTGTCGATGGTAAGCCTCTAAATGATAAAGAGTTTGCGAATTTAACGGAAGCCGACAGAACCGCTTTTTATAAATTATTGGCCGAACTTGAAACCCTACTGAGTGAAACCTTGCTTGAATTGCCTTTATGGAAGCGTGAATCCAATGGGCAAATGCGTAAGCTTAAACACGACACCGCCGAGCAAAGCATCCGCCCGTTGCTGAAAGAACTGGAGCGCGAATTTGCCAGTAACCTTGGGATCTTGAAATTCCTGAAGGATGTCAAGGGTCACTTAACCGAAGCGGTGCTCGACATTCTGGTTGAAGAGGGTAGCGAAGGTCGTGATGATAAAGCCAGTCGCAAACTCATGGTTGAGCGCTTTATGCCAAACCTGTTAGTGGCGAGAGATCCGGACGAAGGTGCGCCGGTAGTTTATGAGCAAAATCCCACGTTTCAGAACCTATTTGGCAATATTGATTACACCGCAGTACAGGGCGGCGTGTATACCAATTATCGCCTGCTTCGGGCTGGGGCCCTGCATCGCGCCAATGGTGGATATTTATTATTGGATGTCGAAAAGTTGCTAGCCCAGCCGCTGATCTGGTCGCATTTAAAGCTGGCATTAAAAACCGGGGAGTTGACCATTGAGCATCCTTATGCCGAACTATCCCAGGGCAGCAGCATTACGCTTGCGCCAGAAAAAATTCCATTGAAAGTCAAAGTTATCTTATTGGGAAATGCTGAATTGTATTACACCCTACAAGAATATGATCAGGAATTTACCGAACTGTTTCGAGTCCTTGCCGACTTTGACCGCCACGTCGTCAATAATGATGCGAATCTAAAAGCTTATGGCACCTTGATTCGTCAACACGCCGAAAAAATGCAGTACCCTTCGATTTGCGATGAAGCTATCGCCTACCTGGTTCGCTATTCATTGCGTCGTGCCGAACATCAATTAAAACTTTCCGCCAACATAGTGCAAATTAATGACTTGCTTGACGAAGCCTACTTCCTGTATCAAAAACATGGAAAAACCGGTGAAATCGAAGAGCAGGATGTTCATCGGGCACTACAGGCAAAAGCGCGCAGAACTGGGCAGTTAAGCGAAAACTGGTTGCAGGAAATCAAAGAAGAACAGGTGTTGATTTCGACTGAAGGTGACGCAGTGGGCAAGGTGAATGGTCTGACCGTGCTGGAAATTGGTGATTCGGTGTTTGGAACGCCCGCAAGAATTTCCGCCACTGTATATGCCGGTTCCCAGGGTGTCACCGATATTGAGCGCGAAGCTGAATTAGGTAAATCGATCCATTCGAAAGGGGTGTTATTACTGATTGGGTATCTGGGCCATAAATATGGACAAAACTTTCCTTTATCAATCTCTGCCAATATCGCCATCGAGCAATCTTATGGTCATATTGATGGTGATAGCGCCTCAATGGCGGAATTGTGTGCGTTAATTTCTGCAATCACAAAATTGCCGATTCGTCAGGATATTGCGGTTACCGGTTCGATCAACCAACATGGTGAAGTGCAGTCAATCGGTGGGGTGAATGAAAAAATCGAGGGTTTCTATCGCCTATGCCATGATAAAGGTTTAACCGGTCAACAGGGCGTGATCATTCCGAAAACCAATACCATCAATTTGATGCTCAATGAAGATGTGATTGCTGCCGTTGAACAAGGTAAGTTTCATATCTATGCGGTTGATAATATCGATCAGGCATTGGAAATTCTCTTGAGTGCAGAAGCGGGTCTTCGTCGTCGCAATGGTGGTTATCTTAAGAAAACCATTCATGGTCAAGCGTTGGCAAAGCTCGCCAGATTATCTCAGATGATCAATGGTGAAGATGAGGAATAATTAGAAGGTTATCGAAACGAAATGACGATTTAGAGCGATCAATCGTCATTCTATCTGTCTAATATTCATAAATTGTACAAATTTATCTTAATTAGCTCAGACCTGAACTGACAGTTACCTACTTGTTGTCTACGAATATTGAGCGAGAAACATTCGATGCTCTACGCATTTGTTGCGATTCAGCAAGTACATTTGCTCGCTAAAGAATACTCAGGGCAGACTCTGTTGAAATCGCTAGCTATATTTCTTTCGAAGAGCCAATGACTATATAACTAACGTCGATTCTAAGAGGTTGGTAATGGCGTCCCCTACAGGAATCTACATTCTCACTTAATGTGTTGATTTGATTGGTTTTGTTGGTGGGGTTTGGTTGTTGTGTGTATCCAAATGTGTATCTAAGTGTTTTTACAACGCTCGCGTATTGGTCGCCAAACACTCTTTTTATAGTGTCCGGAAACACCCTTTTTTATAGTGGGAAATAATACCCTTTTTTATGGCTTCGGAAAATACCCTTTCGACGACTCTTCACTAACAACTCTCAGATTGTATTAAGTATCTCGCTACCTTAATATGTGAACTCGCTATCAGTTGTTAATGTCCAAGGAATAAAAATGAATAAATCATGGAAGAATCTAGCTCTTACTTCTAGTTGCTTACTAGCTCTTTCCGCATGTGGTTCGGGCGGTGAGACTAAAGGGGAAGATCCAGTTGCTGAGCCTCCAGTTATTACTACACCTGAACCGGAAACTGTGCCAATTTATGGTTATTACCAACTGGTAACAGAAAATCCGTCTCAGAATCGCTATTTGCTTTTGTCTGAGACTGAATCATATATCTGGGATGTTGCTAAGCAAGAACCCTCACCAAGTGAATTGATGTGTAAAACGGGAGAAACTTTAGAGCACTTCTCTGAGCAAACGACTAGACAGACTTTAAATTTTAACTGTGTTGGAGAAAACTACTCGTTGCTAGACCTGGTTATCGAGCTAGAAAACACTATAGTGACATTCGAACTGAACCAGTCAATAGAAGTCGAAGGTGTTACTTATCAAAAGTTAACGATTGAGAAAGAATTATCCGAATTAACAGGATTAGTTGAAGGGTCTTTATTTGACGTTTCAGGTGGAGATTTTCTCACCGAGATAAGAAATGATATTGATACTTCACGGTATATAGTTGTTAGCCCAAGAAGCCCTAGCTATTTGGATGTCGGTATTTATACCCGTAATTGGGAGAACAATGGGGAATGTTTAGGTGCTGAATCATATCGTTTAGAGGATTTTTCAGGAGTTGAAGATTTGGGCTACAAGCAAAAGGCCGTTATACCTTTTTCGATAACAAGATCTAAAATAGATAGAATCGACCTGTGTGATGGTAAAACTTTGCCGCAGCCATCTACCCTAGAGCCAATATATTTCACTTCATTTAGCTTAAATGATGGCAGTTATGTTGTTGTTTCAGAACAACAAGACTTTATAACTGTAGGTCGAGTAGCTCTTTCGGAATAACAATAATTAGTGGTTTGCTGATGTGGCTCGGCAAAGCCCATGTAAACCACTAAATCCATTTCTTTGAAGCATCCTGAACAAACTCTTTCTAGTCCATTTGTTGCCAGTACTTGAGTAATATCCTTTGGAGTTCAGAAATTCAATCATGAATTGGTACGATTGAGGACGCCAGCGGCCAGACATAGTTTCAGAAATTTTATAAATTACTTTTCTGTTATGTATTGCTTGTTCAATTCGTTTCATAATCAACCCGTTACGCCAAGGTAAGCCATTATCTCATTTTCTTGGGCATAGGGCTACGTTTCATAGTTTAATCTACTTAAACGAGTTTAAGAGCCGTCTGTTGGGTATTGATAAAAGCGAGTGGTGTAACCAATGTTCATCAAGTAGATGTGTATTGAATAATAGGCTTTCGAACTCTTCTAATGCTCTTAAATCTGACATTGAAAACTCATTGGTAAGCTGTTTCGCTAAAAGCTGGTTGTAGTCCTTGTCCATGATTAACATTCCTTGTTAATTTTTAATTTTAAGATTGGTTGGAATTAGCTAATGTTTCCAGTAAGTTAATATGAAATTTATTCATCTATATATTGAAATGATTAAAGAGGCAGGGATGATTACTAAGTTTATTTCTTTGTTTAGGACGCGACGCAGTAACACAATAGAAAATGCTGAACCAAAAGTACAAACTAAAAAAAAGAGAAGAAAATCGGCTCAAACGCTTTTAAAAGAAGCAACGAAATTAAAGAAAGAGAAACGGTATGTAGAAGCGGTTGAAACGTTGAATAATGCTTTTGCTCCGGAAACCAAAGGATCCGAAGACTTAACGTTGAAGTGTTACTTACGACTTCCTATGTATCAACAGTTGGCAGGGCTAAACGATGAAGCATGGGTGTACATGAATGACTTAGAGTTTAAGCACACTGACGCTATTTCAAAAGCAACTATCGCCAACCAGCAAAGAATATTTCTTAAAAAAGAAAAACGTTTTAAAGATGCTTTAGTCTATTCTATGTGGTCGATATGTAAGGAGTTACAGCGAGATATTGAAAGCTGTAGGTTTTCGGATGAGGTGGCTGATCGAAACGCAGAATTTGAACGGAAATATGGTGGCTTTGATGACGATGAAGAAAGAGAAATAGTGAGAATTACCGAAAAAGGTAACCCTAATTACGATTTATCATACAGACACTTGTCCGACAGAGTACTGTTCAACTCTACCATTGAAGGTATTAAGTCGTCTTTAAGTTCGATAATAAAGAAAGCGAAGATGACTGATTTTGAAGAACAAATTTGTGTTAGGCTGTGTAACTATATAAGAGCTAGTGAAAACTACAAACTTAGTGAAGTGAGAGATATTGTTGGATCATTCACGATGGTTAAAACAGCCTAATAAAGCCTAAGCTTATCAGTCCCTAGATATCATACCAAGATAAGAACAATAAATGACAGCGATTGAATTAATTGACGAAATTAGAAAAATTATCCGTCCGATCAAAACAGAAAAAAACGACGCAATTAGCGCTAATGCTTTAGACGATTACCTTGAGGCTTTTAGGTTAGAGTTATCGTACGAAGAAGAGGAACATGCTGAATCTCAACAGAGAAACTTAGAAGAATCGCGGCAAGCTCATGAAATAAATATTGCTAATGCTAGTGCTGTAAATGAAATAAATATTGCTAATGCTAGTGCTGTAAATGAAATAAATTTAGAGATGTTTAGAGCAGTTATGGATACGGCTATGGCCGCAATGAAGACTTCTCTTGTCATGAATGGAGCGGCTTGTATAGCAATTTTAAGCTTTATTAGCTCAATATGGGAAACACCTGCGGCGTCAGCCATTTCATCGATGTTGCTCGTATTCGGAATAGGAATTTTTTGCTCTGGATTTGGTGGAGGAATGTCATATCTGGCTCAAGTTTCATTTCAAACAGATAAATACTTCCAAGGAGGAGTTTTTAGAGTGTTTTCCGTATCCTTGGTTTTATTTTCATTCCTCACCTTCGGGTTTGGGCTGTGGGAAACAACAAAAATACTATCATCGAGTTAATTAACTCCTTTAGTGTAAGATAAACAGTGCTTGTATTGGTCAAGTTAAATTGACCAATACAAAATGAGTTATTCTGGTTTTAATATGAAAATAGTATAATCACTGCTCTTATTAGTTAATCTAACCGCTCCGCCTGAATGCCGCGAGAGTGTTGTGATTAAAAGAGTGTTGATGATTGTTTAATGTGTAAAACTGAGCTGAAAATTTTTAAAAAGCTGGCTTTTTCCAGACGGAATAAGCTTTGTCTCTCTCTGTTAGCTTCATTAGGAAGTTGGAGTGTTGTGTACCTATTGAGTGAATGGGCACAAAATCAACGAGGATGGGAGGCTGATATAATTGGCGGGGCTTTATATATTTTAAGTGCTATTCTAGGTTTTCTTTTTCTTGTTATTGTAGCTTATTGTTATCGATGGGTTAGCGATTATAAATATGCGAAAAGGGATTCGGAGATATACTCTATAGAGGAATTGCGAAATGTCTGGCCTAGCGTGGTTGCTCCACTGCGACAACCTGTCTAAGCAAGTCTCGAGGAGACGGCTTGAGTTTACTTGCTCCGTAATTTTTAGTCTGAGGAGCTTTGTAGCCTTTTCCTCGGCCTTTAGCCAAATAAGATAAACGCCATATTGCGCTCTGAATAGTCTCATAATCGTCTCTTTTGATATTGTAATAGCAGTTATCAGGAATGAATGCTGATGTGTCTATTTGGCTTGCTATAGCCAGTACTTTCTTAGTTAGCTCATGGGGGTAATTGATTTTATGGCCATCTAGGAATAGAGCGAAATGATAGTGCTGATTTTTTGCCGTTTCCAACTCTCTAGCCCAAGCATAACCAATGCGTTTCAAATCATATTTTCTTTTCAGCCACTTTTTCAATCTTCGCATAAAGACTTCAATTATTTTATTGTCATCGGTGTATTCGTATAACCGGAGATCAAATCTCAATACATGAACTTTGCTATGGTGCGCTAGCATCACTTCAAGCTGCGTGACCATCGACACCAGCATAGGTTTATACAGGCCTGACTTTTGAGAGTTAACCCACCAGGTCTTTCCGTTGATTGTTATTGCTTTGTCTTTGGTTATGTATGCCATAAAAGAGAAGGATATTATTAAATACCTAGTTGGGAGTGAATAACTGCTAACTATCTATAAAAGCTGTGACATAGGCTCATTGATGTTAAACGCTTTAATGAAAGGGTCATAAACCTATAAATAGAGTCCATTAAAAGTTAACTTTTGCTAACGGTTTTATTTTATTGGCTTGCGGGGTTTGCGCTCACTAACGTTTGTTGTGTTTACAACTACACTTTAAAAGTTATAATGAAAGGACTAGGGGCGGGTCGCCAAACTTCACCCCTAGTTGTCATAGGTTAGCCGTTAAGTTTATTTCTTAGCGGCTTTCTTTTTCCAGTATTCGATCCTGTGCTTGAATGGCATAAAGCAAACGTCAACCAAATAATTCGGAGTTTCACCAGAAAATGGGCATCTAACTTTTCTATGTTCGACAATAAACTTGAGGCCTTTTTTATTTAAGTGAGATATCACCGAGTGAAGGTTTCCTATGCCAATATAGCGAGCTTTTCGCGTATTAAACTTATAACCATCAACTAGAATCCTCTCAACATACTCTGTCTGCTTTTCGAAGGATTTGGGGGGCGGTAGGCCTAATTCAGTACACTTGTCAGCGAAAATCATAGTCTTAAGCATTGTGACTACCTCCAAGCTTCGTTCGGCTAAATTCTTGTTCACGTACAAGCGAGCGGATTTCTTCATTGCTTAAACCATTTGCCATAGCTATTAATATTTCTTGGATTTCATGTTCGATAAAGCCAACGGCACGAAAACCGAGCGAGATAGGTTTTGGTATCAGACCTGCTTTGATTCTGTTGTAAATTGTTGATTTAGATAGACCGGTAAGCTCTATGACCTCGTTTCGTCTAATGATTTTTGTAAAGGTTTTACTCATTGCTTTTTCTCCTGTTTGGTTAGCAATGAGTGTTATTGTCCTTAGTTGTCTTGGCATTAACGACCGTACATGCCAAAGTTTATTTTTTTACTTTCTTGGCGTATTTTTTTCTTAGAGTAGCGGGAGCAATTGTTATCCCGAAAGCGCTCAAACAATAGCTGGATGTTTTTTTCCAACGTTCTTTATCTGTATATTTGATTTTCGTGACGGGATTTTTTTGGGTTTTCTCGAAATACTGAAAACAATTTGATAATTCTTGCTCTGAAAGCTTAAGTGGTTTTTTGAAGTTTTTGGATGTGTGCGCACCTTTGTTCAACGTTGGCTCAAGCATTGAAATCAAAAAATGTGAATAACTCTGTGCTAGCCTAAGAGCTTGAGCGGTAGCATTTTCGTGCTTACCCTGTCGCCTAGAATCTCTACAACAATGGATTTCAAATAAACATATTCCAGCCTGCCTAGCTCCCAGTATTTGTTGGTACTCGTTTTGTAATTTGACAGATAGAGTAACTTTGTCTCCGGGAGATTGTATCCACTCTGTAGGAATCTTTTTATTATTACAAAACTCAAAAATTTTAGATTCGAATTGGTTAAGCCATAAGTCCGGATTATAACTATCAGATATCTCCTTTGAAGCTTGCCTAGCTTCACTTGAAGCAACTTCCATCTGTTTTTGTTCATTCAAAAAGATAGATTTGTTCTTATATCCGCTTCCAAACCTATTTCGCGTTATTGTGGCGTTGCCTGTCTTTTCTACGTCGAGTTTTCTTTTATCCATGATTATCATGCCTTTGTGAGCAATAGATATTGATTTGGCTAGACCACCATTCCATCATTACTCGCCTTCTTTCGATGTAATCGGCTCGATTGTAGGCTTTGCGAACCTGATTCTTGTCTTGGTGAGCTAAAGCCGATTCTATTAGGTCAGAGTCAAACCCTTGTTCATTTAGTGTGGTGCTGGCGAGAGATCTGAGACCATGAGACACTAACCTTCCTTTAAATCCCATACGCTTCAAAGCCATATTCGCAGTTTCTGAGTTTGTGGGCTTTCTGGGGTTGCCATGAGAAGGAAAGATATGCTCCCTATGGCCACTGATTGGCTTCAACCTTTCAAGCAAAAATAAGGTTTCATCGGTTAACGGAACAATATGCTCTTTCTTCATTTTCATTCTCTCGGCTGGAATCACCCAAAGTTTATTTTTGAAATCGACTTCTTCCCATCTTGCGCCAGCAGCTTCACTGGGGCGGCTCATGGTGTGTAATTGCCATTCAATTAAGCATCGAGTAACTATTTTTATGCTGGCGTAGTTGATAGCCTTCATTAGCTCAGGAAGTTCTTCGGGTTTCAAGGTTGGATGGTGCTTCACCACTGGACTGTCAAAAGCGGCTTTTATTCCTGTTAAGGGATTGGCGTGTAGGTATCCCACGTTTACGGCGTAGTTCATTACTTCGTTCAGGCGTTGACATAGACGCCTTGCTAATTCAGCACTAGATTTCGCTTGAACAGGTTTGATGGTTTCTATTGTTTTCGGTGCGGTTATTTTGGTAACAGGGTATTCACCTAAATCTGTGAGAATATGAGTTTCGATTGAATTCCAGATTCTAGTGGCAGTAATAGGTGATACTTTCTTTTTTTTAACTTCGAACCATTCTTTAGAAACAGCACTTAAAGTAGTCAGTAGCGCATCCTTTTTGGAGGCCTTTTCACTATCCCTATGCTCTTTAGGGTCAATATCTTGGGCGAGAAGTTCTTTGGCTGTTTGTCGTTTTTTTCTAGCTTCAGCTAATGAAAGGGCAGGGTATTTGCCAAAACTGATGTTTGCGCGCTTACGGGTGTATGGGCGGTAATAGTTGAAAACCCAAAGCTTACTGCCTGTTGGTTTAATTCTAAGTAAAAGGCCTTCACCATCGAATAGGCAATATTCTTTTTCCTTGGATTTAGCATTCTTTATCTCTGAGTCGGTCAGAGGGACAGTAATTTTAGCCATTTAGGTACACTGAGTTTTGTGATTTGTTTTGGTGTACCTATGAATGTACTATAAAACTTGTCCGATAAAAAGCGAGTTTGACTTTGTTTGGAATATGGATGTGTTGATTTTATTGGGCTTAGTTGGGTTTTTGGTGTTTGTAAAATCTTGTTGGGCGTCAGGATGGCGTCCCCTACAGGAATCGAACCTGTATCTAAGACTTAGGAGGTCCTTGTTTTATCCATTAAACTAAGGGGACATGAAAGTTGAAAACAATAAAAACAATTGCCAGAATTTACGCTCCCCATTAAAGCAAGTTATTGATTAATTTTCCATTTGTTAACGATAAAAATATTGTTAAAGGTGATCACCGGCTAAATTCAGGCCATTGTTTTTGCAACCCAGACAGGCAAAAACTGATTCAATTTTCGAATATTTAGTGACGATGTAATCTGCCATCCTCTACATACGTTCGCATCAAAGTCAGCGGCAAATCATTGCCGTATCCAGGTATCTCGTGCTTTTGACGGTAGCGGCAATTGATTGCCACTTGACCAATTCAGGTCGGATTCAATGGAGAATACGCTGGCTCAATTGGTTTTATTGCCATGTTTTTTGCCCGTTAACTCGCTTTTAAAAACGAATGTGATAGTTATTTGAGCGAATTGGTTGTTTTGTAAGCTGGTGTGCTGTTATTTCTTCTCTAAGTGTTACTTTTGGCACGTTAATTGTATGTTTTTATTGTAATGCTGCGCATTGGTTTCATTGTAAAAATTTAAAGTGCAAAAAGAGCAGATGCGAGTCAGCGATAAATATCAACATAGATGAATTTCGACATAAATGAATTTCAAAAGAATAAACAAGGCAGGATGCCCCTAGATGGCTAGAATTGAACCGTCATTTATTACTTCAATTACCGGTGTTATACGGATCGGTGATTTGCTCGCGCGTATTTTACCAAGTCCGAAACTGGAGGCGGAAGACGATCCGCTAGATATTAAGTCAGGCGTTGCGCAAATGCTTGCCGATACCGGTGGTCGACTCAACAGTCTTAATCGTTCGCACATGCAAGGAAGTGAAAATGTGCTTACTGGTTTTTCGTCTTCAAACTCGGCATTACAAGCGAGCGCATTAGTAGGCCGTTACTTACTCACACAGCAAAATCTGGTAGAGCTAGATTTCGCTTGTGAAGTGCAAGGCCAAATTGAGTTACCTGCAAACGGTCGTCACGTAATGGTATATGTCCAAAATGACCGCCAAGATATCGTTAAAATTATTCCTTTAGGTGATTTGTCGAAAGGGAAAACCTTTTTTCGTTGGCAAGGCGATGACAGGTTTGGAAAACCCGTGGATCCGGGAGCATACCGTTTTATTGTCTCCGCCATTATTGAACGCGAATTAAAGTCCATAACCGTTCGCACCTTTCATAAAATCATTCGCGTTGTCACTGACCCGAACAATGATAAGTTACAGTTAATTCTCGAGAATAACAGTCAGGTTGACTATTCCGTGAACCTATTGCTAAAGGATGATTCACTGTAAGCGTTCACGGATTGTTTGTGACCATCGTTGCTAGCCAAATACCCAGCAGCGGTTCATGGCAATCCCCAAAACGCTGATCACCATCCTTCTACAGCCGAACATCTTTATCGCACTTCTATTATCATAAGATATTACTTTTGCTGTCTGTCTATTTAACCTATGATGGTCTTTTGGTAGTAAGTGAATCGATTGGCATTTGCATCTGCTGACGTGAACTTTTATTCTTGATTTGCAAGATAATAATAAATATAAAAATAGCAGAGGTACCTTATGCCCGGGGCGAAGCAGGAATTGTCGCAAGCCAACAGCCCAGAAACGTCAATTAGCACCCAGTCTCGTGTCGGAACGGAGAGTGAATCATTCGATTTATCTGCGCTGATGCTTGAATCGAATCAGTTAAACCAACTTTTCGATATTATGCCGGCTGGCGTGGTCATTATTGACGGTGATGGCAAAGTGGTAAAAGCCAATAAAGCTGCCCGTAAATTACTCGATTGTGAATTGATGTCAAAAAATTGGATCGATGTAATTAAAACGGTATTTCATCCCCGTGCCGATGATGGTCATGAAGTTTCTCTCAAAAACGGACGCCGGGTAAAGCTGGATATTTCCTCGTTTGATTCTCAGACAGGACAGCTCATTCAAATTACCGACCTTACCGAAACCCGGATTTTACAGGAAAAGATTAGTCAAATGCAGCGACTGTCGTCTTTGGGACGCATGGTATCGACATTGGCCCACCAAATTCGAACTCCTCTATCCTCTGCTATGCTCTACTGCGCGAATTTAAAAGCGAAGAATATGACGCCAGCGAAGCAGCAGTTATTTCAGGAAAAATTGCACGCCAGATTACAGGAACTGGAACAGCAGGTTAACGATATGCTGTTATATGCAAAAAGTGGCGGTAAACAGGTTGTTGAAGTGGTTGAAGTACAAACCATTATCGATGACGCCATTGCTGGTGTTGAAGCGCAGCTCGATGAAGCATCTGCAACCTGCAAAATACATTACGCTCCCTATCATGGTGAACCATTAAAGCTGCTTGCCAATAAGAGCGCATTGGAAGGTGCGATTCAAAACCTGATACAGAATGCGCTGGAAGTGATTGATGACCAGCCTCATATCGATATTCATATCGATGCAGAAGGGGACTGGATATTGGTTCGGGTGAAAGATAATGGCAATGGCATACCCGCTCAGGATCATGACAAAATTTTCGAGCCTTTCTATACCTCGAAAATGCAAGGTACCGGCTTGGGCCTGGCTGTAGTAAAATCTGTTGCCAAAGCGCACCATGGTGATGTTGAATTAAGTTCTGAAGCGCCTGGTGGCGCAGAGTTTTGTTTAAAACTCCCACAATTTAAAACAGAACATCAGGAAATAGAAAAATAATTAAGGGACTGACATGAAGCAAAGTCTGGTATTGGTGGTTGAAGATGATCCGGGCCTGAGAGAGGCGGTTGTCGACACCTTAATGTTATCAGATTACCACTGTGTGGAAGCCGACAGTGGCGAGTCTGCCCTGTTAATGCTGAAGCAACATGCGGTGGATATCGTTGTGACTGATGTGCAAATGGGAGGCATGTCTGGTTTAGATTTATTACGGAATATAAAACATCATTACCCCGAACTCCCGGTTTTGATCATGACAGCCTATGCCACCATTGACGACGCGGTACAGGCGATGAAAGATGGTGCCAGCAATTACATGGCCAAACCGTTTGCACCGGAAGTTCTGGTGAATATGATCAATCAGTACATTCCCGAT
The DNA here is from genome assembly GCF_005843925.1 of Thalassotalea litorea. Classification (GTDB taxonomy): domain Bacteria; phylum Pseudomonadota; class Gammaproteobacteria; order Enterobacterales; family Alteromonadaceae; genus Thalassotalea_A; species Thalassotalea_A litorea_A. The sequence goes on along the minus strand of NZ_VCBC01000002.1, from coordinate 306,334 downwards.
TCTATTCAATTAACCGATCAACCCGTTGCCAAGGATACTAAAAGTGTCCATTTATTGTCACTGGCAAGAAAAGTCGCTTTATCTGATGCCTCCGTCATGGTGCTAGGGCCCAGCGGTTCGGGTAAAGAAGTGCTATCTCAATACATCCACAATCAATCGCCCAGAGCAGAGCATCCTTTTATTGCGATAAATTGTGCTGCAATTCCTGAAAATATGTTGGAAGCCACATTATTTGGGTATGAAAAGGGCGCTTTTACTGGCGCGATTAATGCTTGTCCGGGTAAATTTGAGCAAGCTCAAAAAGGAACAATTTTACTCGACGAAATCACCGAAATGGATTTGGCATTACAGGCCAAAATTCTTCGGGTGATCCAGGAAAGGCAAGTCGAACGACTTGGAGGGCGTAAAACCATTAGTCTTGATGTCAGGGTTATCGCCACTTCGAACCGAGATCTTAAACAGGCGGTAAATGAAGGCATTTTCCGCGAGGATTTGTATTATCGGCTAAACGTCTTTCCTTTAACCTGGCCACCGTTAAGTGAACGTCGAGATGATATTCTTCCCCTGACGGAATATTTGTTGCGCAAGTTTAGCCCACATCATCCGGTGGAAATTTCCGATTCGGCAAGACATAAGTTGCTCAGCTATGATTGGCCAGGTAACGTTAGGGAACTGGATAATATCGTGCAAAGGGCATTGATACTCAACCAGGATAATGTCATCAATGCTGACGATTTGATGATTGAAGAGATTTGTGTCAGCGATATGCAAGAAAGTATGGCGCCGATCAATGTGAACGTCACGACTCAATCGGCAGATCTTGAATCAGGTCTCAAGCAACAGGAGTTTCAGATAATTCTTGATGCCCTGGACGCGTGTAATGGGTCTCGTAAAGACGTCGCACTTCGACTCGGGGTTAGCGCACGAACATTGCGCTATAAGCTTGCAAAAATGCGTGAACATGGGATTGAATTTGAACGCTGATCTCATATTGTCTCCCTTAACTCGTTAATTTTTTGCCAATTTGACTATCTAGCAAGCAAGCAAGCAGGTTATAATTCGCGATTCATTAAGTTTTTGTATGATTTTCAGGTACTAGGATGAAATTTTCCTTCTCTTCTTTAATAAAAATAGCTCTGGCATTTGTCACATTGGGCTTAAGTGCTTGTTCAACAACGAACTCTGGTGACAATGAATACTCGGATCCGTTGGAGCCGGTAAACCGCGCAATCTGGACCTTTAACTGGGACTATGCGGATAAATATGTATTAAAACCCGCCTCACAAACCTATGTTACCTACGTACCAAGCCCTCTGAGAAAAGGGGTTTACAACATCGTATTGAATATCAATGAGCCGTTTAGTGCGGTCAATAGTTTGTTGCAATTGAAAGTAAATCGCGCCGCGCAAACGTCTGGTCGATTTGTACTCAACTCTACGGTCGGGTTACTCGGTTTTTTCGACGTTGCATCTTATGCTGGTTTGAATCGGCAGGAAGAAGAGTTTGGTGAAGTCCTTGGCTACTATGGTGTTCCGGATGGCCCTTACCTGATGCTGCCGCTTTTAGGACCTAGCTCTGTTCGTGATGAAACTGGCGATTTCGTCGATGGCTTGTATTGGCCGATGGCGATAATTGACTTTTGGCCGAATGTTGCAAGGTATATGATCATCGGCTTGGAAACTCGTGCGCAACTGGAAGAGCAGGAGGCTTTACTGGAAGATTCTGTTGATCCTTACGTGTTTGTGAAGCAGGTATACTTCCAGAATATCACCTTCCGTTTATATGACGGAAATCCACCCATTATTATCGATGAAGATGAAGAGGCGGAACTTGATGCAGATCTCGATGATTTGTTAGAAGAGTTTTAATCCTCTAAGTGCTCTCGAGTGCAAGATTGCCAACTAAAGCAATGCCTGAGAGCACCGTGGGTTATACGCTAATCTTCCTGCTGGCGTTTAAAATCGCGGATTGCTTTGTCAATGTATTGATTTGCAAAATAAAGCGAAAACGGTCTGAGTACAACAAAATAGCCCACCATGATAAACACCAGTGGCAAGATAAACAGCCATGAATCGACTTTGGCCAACATCATAAAAGGTGGGATCAAAATCGCCAGTTTAATCAGGTTTAACACGAATTTCTGAGTCGGCTTAATTTTACTGCCGGCAATGTCGATAATTTGCTGGCGTTGGTGCAGGTTAAATGCTTGTAAAGCCTCGATTTGATTACTGGAAAAATAGAATTTCATAGGGTTTGAACTAGACTTTGGGAAGTTTCAGGGTTGAAAAAGAAGGCTATTCTAGCAAATAAACCGATTGTTTACTAAATCTGCCAATAAAATCACCGTTTTCATCATTTATATTTTTAGTTAGGTAAACAAATCGATACCTTATTGATAAAGCTTTTGCTAAAATTGCCGACAATTTTTTATAGACAGGTTGATAAGAATGAACGTTATTGAAGGATCTTTTGCGGCACAGGGTAAAAAGTTCGCTATCGTAGTTTCACGCTTTAACAGTTTTATCGTTGAAAGCTTACTTGAAGGTGCAGTCGATGCATTGAAACGCCAGGGTCAGGTAAACGATGAAGACATTACCGTGGTTCGTGTACCAGGCGCTTATGAGTTGCCAGTTGCCGCAAAACGTTTAGCTAAAAAAAGTGATTTTGACGCAATTATTGCCATTGGCGCGGTAATTCGCGGTGGTACGCCTCACTTTGATTTCGTAGCCGGTGAATGTAACAAAGGACTTGCCCAGGTCGCGATGGAATTCGACACACCTGTTGCTTTCGGTGTAATCACCACTGACACCATTGAACAAGCCATTGAGCGTGCCGGCACCAAAGCGGGTAATAAAGGTGCTGAAGCAGCTTTAAGCGCGATCGAGATGGTCAATGTTCTTGAACAATTATAGGCGGTACCTTAAGTGAAACCATCCCCTCGTCGTAAAGCCAGAGAAATTGCCGTACAAGCGGTATATTCCTGGCAGTTGACCAATAACGATATCAGTGAAATTGAAGCAAACTTTCTTGCTGATAACGCTAAACGTCGTCTTGATATTGATTATTTTTCCGCATTGCTGCGCGGCGTCGCAACCAATGTATCGGAGCTTGATGAGGCGATCCGCCCTCATGTTGATCGTCCTCTGGAAGATATTGACCACGTTGAAAAAGCAATCTTGCGGGTCGCTGTCTATGAGCTGAGCCAAAATGATGTTCCATACAAGGTTGTGATCAACGAAGCCATTGAACTGGCGAAGTCTTTCGCAGCTGATGATAGCCACAAGTTCGTCAATGGTGTTTTAGATAAAGCGGTTAAAACCCTGAGAGCATAAGGCGACTCTTAATTTATGAAAGAGTTTGAAGTCATCAAGGAGTTCTTTACGGCTCAACCTGTGAATCGTAAAGACGTAGCGATGGGGATTGGCGACGATTGTGCGCTGATCCGAGCAAGCGATAGTAAATATATTGCAATCACCACCGACACCCTGGTCTGTGGTGTTCACTTCCCAACAGACACGCCAGCCCGGGCAATCGGTCATAAGGCCGTTGCCGTCAACTTAAGCGATCTTGCGGCAATGGGCGCAGAGCCTGCTTGGATTAGTGTCGCTGTTACATTGCCAACGGTTGATCGAGAATGGCTTGCGGAATTTACCGCGGGTATTTTTGAGTTAACTGAGTATTTTAATGTGCAATTAATCGGTGGTGATACCACGAGTGGCCCATTGAGTATCACCATCACCGCGCAAGGAACCGTTCCACAAGGAAAAGCACTTTGTCGAAATGGTGCTGGCAATGGCGATTGGGTTTATGTCACCGGAGAAATTGGTGAAGCGGGACTGGCACTGCAGGCACTTCGCGAGCAAGTGTCATTGTCACCACGAGAAATGCAGCACGCCATGGATGCGCTTAACTACCCTAAACCACAGGTGTTAGCAGGACAAGTTGTACGCGAATACGCGTCAGCTGCGATTGATATTTCTGATGGTTTACTGGCGGATCTAACCCATCTTTGTCAGGCATCGACTCTGGGCATTAGCCTCGATGTCAATGATCTTCCGATAGCACCAGTATTGTTAAACAAGCTTGGTGAAGAAGGGGCGGCGCGTCTTGCGCTTACTGCCGGCGATGACTATCAGCTAATATTTACCGTTCCGGATACAAACAAGGTTGCACTTGAGACAGAACTCAAGCAAGCCAATATCAAAAGTTCCTGTATCGGACAAATGAACAAATCCCAGGAAATCATTATATCCCGAGGGGAAACGCGATTGTCTTTCGCCGAATCTGGATTCGAGCACTTTAGTTGAATATGAAAAAAGATATCCCCGCCCATAAGTTATTTAAGCTGTCAGACCCAATCCACTTTCTTGCTGTGGGTTTTGGGTCTGGACTGATCCCTAAAGCACCGGGAACATTTGGTACCTTAGCGGCGGTGCCATTGTTTTTATTGGCATCTTATTTACCAATTTCGTTGTTTATCGTATTAACGGTAGTGATGACGATCGTAGGCATCTACATATGCGACAAAGCCGCAGCAGATGCCGGTGTTCACGACCACGGCGCCATTGTTTGGGACGAAATTGTCGGTTTTTTCATTTGTATGGTGGGAATTTCAGTGAGCTGGGAATCGGTGCTGACGGGTTTTTTACTGTTTCGTTTTTTCGATATTGTTAAACCTTGGCCTATCAAATGGATCGACGTCAGAGTAAGAGGTGGCTTTGGGATAATGCTCGATGATGTTGTTGCGGCGTTTATGACCCTGGCAATAATGCACGTAATTTTTTAAGTTTTCGCACGTAGGTTTTGGCGTTTAGCTCATAAATCTTCTTAGTTTTAATCGCCTTTGGCGTTTTATCGTTCGCGTGCTTTACGCCATTTTTCTTTGTGTTTCGGATTTTCTGTAACTCTCTAAAGCCCAGACAACTTTAGCTTCTCCTCACGTCGTCTCGGCCTCGGAGCCTAGACACCTAGACACCCCTTCATCCTACTGGGACTCGTGTACTCATTTAGATACGAATAAGTTGAAATAGATAGAATCAAAACCAGTGACAGAGACTCCGGTGTCAAGTGTGGGATGAGGCTAGCTACTAAAGAGAAAGTGAGAAATTTACAGGCGATAATTCTCTCTGCGTTCAACCGGTCGCAATAGACTGGTTATCGCGTTCCGCCGGTGTTTCTTATTCGACTGTATTTCTCGCTCTATTTTGGCCTCTGGCTTGGTTGCAAAGGTGATTGTTGGATCGCAAAGGTCTAAATTATGACCAATAATCAACGCGTAATGCGACCAGAACCATCTTCCTATACATACTCAACATAACAGCGGGTGCGCAACATATCGTATGATTGGCAAACTCAGAATACAAAAAAGGCAGCCGAAGCTGCCTTTTTTTATCGAGCGTTTACCTGGAAAAGATAATTAATCTTTATCGTCGGTAACTTTTAGCTCTTCTTCGAGTTTTTCGGTCATTGTTTTTGGTTCTTTGTCTTCTGCACCATGCATCCAGTCAACAAGTTTATCGCTAAGAAGCCATAACATGATACCGGCAATAAACGCCATAATTGCAACGCCAGAGAATGCTTGCAGCGGTCCTGTTTCACCAACCATTTGACCAACCCAGGCAGCAAGGTAGTTACCGACACCTGAGAAGAAAAACCACATACCCATTAACAAGGATGTGTATTTTAGTGGTGCAAGTTTAGTCACCATAGATAAGCCAATAGGAGATAAACACAATTCACCCATAGTATGGAATAAATATGCTAACACCAGCCATATTACATGTGCCTTAGCGGTATCAGAATCACCTATTTGTAAAGCAGCCATAACCATAGAGATAAAGCCAAGTCCCAGGAAGAACATACCCAGGCCAAACTTTTTCGGCGAATTTGGCTCAGCGGCACCCATTTTAAGCCAGGTAGCGGCAAAAATCGGAGCAAGGATTATCACAAATATAGGGTTCACGGTTTGTAACCATGATGCTGGCATTTCCCAACCAAAGAACACTAAATCCGTTTTATATTTGGCGAACAGGTTCATCGAACCGGCAGCTTGTTCAAAACCTAGCCAGAAAATGATGGTAAAGAAACTCATAATTAGAATGACTTTTACACGATCTCGCTCTTCTGGGGTTAGTGGCTCTTTAGATGCGGCAGCTGAACCTTTGCTTTGTTTGGCTGACGGCTCAACACCAACGTTTCCTAAATACTTGTTAGAAAGTGCAAGTTGCAATAAAACACCAAGCAACATACCTACACCAGCAGTAAGGAAACCGTATTGGTAGTTAATCTTCTCACCGATGGTACCGACAACGAGGTAACCTAGGATTGAACCTAAATTAATACCCATGTAGAAGATAGTGAAGGCAGCATCACGACGTTTGTCACCTTCTTCATACAGATCGCCAACCATAGTCGATATGTTTGGTTTGAAAAAACCATTACCGATGATTAGAAATACTAAACCAATCCAAAGGAAGGTAGTTTCCATACCTGGAATGAGCGCGTGCGGTGTACCCAATGCAAATTGGCCAAGCATCATGCTTAAGCCACCAACAATAATTGACTTACGCTGTCCCCATACATTGTCGGCCATCCAGCCACCAATGACTGGTGTTACGTAAACAAAAAATGCATAGATTCCAAGAATCCCAAGTGCTTTTGATTGAATGGCAGTATTGAAGAGTTTTTCTGCACCTTCGGCGGTGGGGTCGATACCAAAGTAAGCCATATCCCAGCCGAAATTACTGGCAAATGCTACTAGGTATAATACAAAGATACCACGCATGCCGTAGTAGCTCATTCGTTCCCACATCTCTGTACCGAACAGCAGGAACAAGCCTTTCGGATGACCTAATAAGGTATCCGTTTTTACGTTAGACATTTAAACTTCCTTAAATTGCTTTTAATACCAATTCCACTTTGTGTTTTCTCACTCAGTGAGAATTTAAAGGCTTTTAGGCAAGGCGTTGATTGCCGAGAATGGTCGCTCCATTGTCAAAATCAGTAACGCAGTATAAAAGCCTTTTAAACTCGCCCTTTGGGAGTTTATCAGAAGCCCATTTGCGGCCCTAGAATTCAGTAATATAGAATGACTATATCAATGAAAACTATGTTGCAAATGAACCTCTGTCCTAACTCTGAGCTGTGCAAAAACTTAATGGAATTGGTATGAGTTTATTTTTTTTGCCATTTGTTTATACCTATCGGTCTGAATAAATGCAAGGTGTTCCGATTTATGCGGACTTAGTTGCACATTTATTCACCGTAATTTTAGCCAATAGTATAGAGCCTGTTTGACGTAGAGGAAGAAAATTACGGGAATTAATTGTCGCGACGGACAAAATTTAATTTCATCGATTTGCACTAAGGGTTCGAAAGAGCCGCGTCACAATCCGTGTTTTTTACTGGACTGAGTGTGAGCGTTTTCATCCTCGTTGAGTTTCATTGTTTAGAGTGGCCCAATAAAAAAGCGGCGCAATTCTTTTCTAAATCCAAAATTGTCGAATATACTAAAACCAACTATGCAAAAAATTTGTTCAGAATTTAGGGTGAGACGGAGCTTGGCTGAAAACTAGACTCTGTCAGATCTTTGCCCATAATCGCAACCTGAACTGATAAGTTGGAACATTCGGTGTTAGGTTTCGAGCAATATTGAGCGATTACTATGCCTGAGTGGTTGACCTTGAGTTTTCAGGTCTTAACGTCATTTGTATTTGCATTTGCCGCAATTAAAGTACTCAATCCGCTAGCGCAGGACATTGGGCTCGTGGATCGTCCCAGTGCCCGCAAACTTCATCAGGGTAACATTCCTCTTATTGGTGGCCTTTCCGTATTTGTGGCGGTGTTGTTTGCTGCCATCATCTGGCTACCGAATACTCAAGAGCTGCGGCTGTACCTGATCGCCGCTGCCATGACCGTCTTTATTGGTGCTCTTGATGATAAGTACGATTTAAGTGTTCGAGTCCGGTTAGTTGGCCAAATGATTATCGCCAGCCTGATGATTTATGGGGTAGGTGCCTATTTTAGTGAGCTTGGCGACCTATTTAATCTGGGCAATATTGATATTGGTTGGTTGGGCATCCCCTTCACCTATTTTGTGATAATCGTTGCCATTAATGCGTTTAATATGATCGATGGTATTGATGGCCTGATAGGTGCCTTGAGTATTAATACGTTTACCGCGATTGCAATTTTGTTTTTATTATCTGATCAAAACAACTACCTGAGCGTTGCTCTGATTATGGCAACGGCTCTGCTGCCATATTTACTGTTCAACTTGAAAGTTGGCAAGCACATGCAGTCAAAAATCTTTATGGGTGACTCCGGAAGTATGTTTATTGGCCTAAGTGTGGTCTGGTTGCTCGCTTGCGGCACGCAGGGTGAGGAACAGGCTTTCAGTCCTGCCACAGCCCTTTGGCTGACAGCGATACCGTTAATGGATATGTTATCCATCGTCATTCGTCGTTTTCGTCAAGGTTTATCTCCTCTTAAGCCTGACCGTGATCATATTCATCATATTCTTATGCGTCTTGGCAACAGTCCAAGGAAAGCGTTATTGATGATAACCCTTGCTGCGGTGGCTATGTCAGCGGTTGGTATTGTTGGTGAGTTTTTCGGGGTGCCGCAAAGTGTCATGTTTGCCCTATTTATTGCCGTATTTGGCGTATATCACTGGGCATTAACGGATACTACCGTATTGAAACAATTTTTACGGGATTCAAAACAGAACGAACCGCAGTATCACGAAGAAATATAATCGTCACAATCTCATGCTCTTTATTATATGAACTAAAATAATAAGTTAACTCAATAATAAAACGAAAATTTCTAGTTGGTTAATGGAAGCAGACGACAGCTGTAGTTACACCTATCACTGTACTCATCATGATTTACGGCGGATTCAAACAATCTGGCCGGACGGGTTGTATTCAACCTTAGCCTGGCGGCATATACACGTCAAAACTTCCATTCTTGTCATCCTTTTGTCAATTTTCTGTGCGCTACCTGTCAACGTGCAGGCACAATCAACGACCCCTTTAGTTGCGGAACTAGACCTTAATGAAAACTATCGTCGTAATAGTTTTAGACCACCAATGGAAAGTCTAAGCAATCTGGATAAGGGGATGATTTTACCGTTCGGTTACTCGCTGTTCCATCAACGTGGAGAAATCGAATCGAATAACGCCATTCAGCCCCAATATTTATTGCGCAATGGGGATGTGATCAGTATCTGGATCTGGGGCGCCTTTGAATATCAGCAACAGCATAAAGTGGATTCCCGTGGACAGATATTCTTAGAACAGTTAGGGCCTGTTAACGTGGCTGGGGTTTCCGTGGTGGATTTAAGTGATTATCTACAGCGAAAATTGGTCAAGGTCTATCATCAGGGGGTCGAACTGTATGCCAATTTACATCAAGTTGCGCCAATTCCGTTGTTGGTCAGTGGTGCGGTAAATTCTCCGGGACAATATCTAGGTTCCAGTGGCGATGGGATTTTGTATTACCTGAGCAAAGCACAGGGCATAGATATTCGCCAGGGCAGCTATCGACGCATACAAGTGCGACGAGCAGGAAAAACCGTAGCAAATATCGATTTGTACCCATTTTTACAAAGCGGCAATTTACCGGATTTGCAGTTACAGGATTTTGATGTGATCTTCGTGCCTCAGTCAAAAGTGCGTGTTACGGCGATAATGCCCAGTAAAATTCCGTTGAGTTATGAATTGATTCAACAGCCCTACTTGGGGCAGGAGCTTTTGTCTTTGCTAACGGTCCCGAAATATATCTTTCAAGTGAAACTCATCACTGAAAATGCAAACGGAAAAGTGGAGCAAACCTATTCCATTGAAGAGTTTAAAGGGCTGACGCTCAACGATGGTGATAGAGTGTTTTTTACTGACGATGTGAATCAGGGGTCAATACATGGTCAAGAGCAGCGCAAATTAGGCGAAAGCTCAGCGCAAGGTGGTCAGCATGGCTCAGGTTAAATCCAGACAGGCATATCGGATTTGGCAGGATGTCGTCTTTGCCATTTTTATTCGTGAGATCCGCAGTAAATTTGACGATAAAGTCGGTATCAGCTGGGCGGTGATTCAACCGGTATCTTTTATTTTTATCCTATCTTTTATACGCGGTCGCATGGATGGCGGTCTTACCCATACCATGCCTACATTTATGTTTATGATGTATGGCATGCTCATGATTCAACTATTTTTGTCGACACTATCATCAACAGCCAATTCGATACATCGCAATAAAGCGCTCTTTTCATTTCGTCAGGTTCAGCCTTTAAGTGCGGTAATGGCAAATGCGCTGTTTGAAATTCTGGTAAAAGCCGCGGTTATTTTTGTTTTATGGATTGCGGTATATTTTATGGGCATAGAAATGCGCCTCGACGATCCTTTAACCGTGTTAATGATGCTCTTTAATGTGTGGATGATCGCCACAAGTCTTGGGCTGATTATGGCATTAGCCAAAGAATTTATTGTTGAAGTGGATAAAATTCGTAATTTAATCACTCGGCCGATGTTTTTTATTTCCGGAGTATTCTTTAGTCTCCAGGATATCTCCGAACAATACTGGCCATTTTTAAACTGGAACCCGTTACTGCACAGTATCGAGTTGTCCCGCCAAGCCGCGTACACCGGATATCAGGCACAAGGTGTGTCATTAACCTATGTAAACCTATCAACACTTATTCTAATGTTTTGCGCATTAATATTTTATCAGTTGAGTTGGCGGCAGGTGATTAGTCGATGATTGAATTACATAGCGTCAGTAAATACTATCCGTCGAAACTGGGTCGCCAGTATGTGTTTAATAACCTCAATTTTACCATCCCAGGAGGGCATAACATTGCGCTCCTCGGAAAAAATGGTGCCGGTAAATCGACATTGTTTCGGCTTTTGGCTGGCAGCGAATACCCGAACGAAGGACGGATCCGAACTTCATATAATATTTCCTGGCCAGTTGCATTGGCAACGGGAGTGCACCCGAAAATGACCGGCCGGGAAAATACTCGATTTATTGGTCGCGTCAATGGCGTAGATGATCTCGAGCGCTATGAAGAAATGGTCAAGCAATTTGCCGAGTTAAAACAAAAGTACGATTTACCGGTTCGTACGTATTCTTCAGGTATGCGTTCGCGATTAGCGTTTGCCTGTTGTATCGCTATCGATTTTGATATTTACCTGATAGACGAAGCCATATCAGTTGGGGATCCAAAGTTTCGAAGAAAAACCCAGCAAGCGTTATTACGAAAAAGTAAAACCTCTAATGTCATCATGGTGAGCCATGAGCTCGATGATGTTCGATTATTTTGTGATAGTGCAATTTTAATTGAGAAAGGTCAGCTAAGCTTTTATAACGACCTTGAGCAAGCCATTGATATTTATGAGGCTAATTAGACAATGAGCCAGACGGATATTGATAAACTCGAGCAAAGATTTAACGCCTTGGAAAACGACTGGACCCAGGAACAGTGGCAAGACGCTGACTATCTGCGCGAGGAAGCATTAAATCTGGAAGATAGCGATTTAGAGCTCGCCTATCGGTTAATGCAGCGTGCCCATAATATTCGTCCAGCAGGCCCGGTGATCAAGAATAAGTTACAGGAGTATCGACAACGCCTGATGGAAGAGGGCTCTCCTATCCTAATTTTATCCTCTACTGAAGATCCGATTCAAACATCGGAACAGGAAAAGCGGGTAACGACCGAAGCACCTAAGATTTCCGGGCATCAAAAAATATGGCATTGGCTTCGTCAACCTTTCGCTGCCTTTGTAATTTTACCTTGGATTGCTATTGCAATTTATTTTTTATTATGGGCGAGCCCAAGGTATGAAAGTCATGCTCAGGTAATCATTCGTAAGCCGAATACTCAGCTAGCTGGGGATGCGTCCTCACCGTTACTCGGTAATCGAGCAGCCAATTCCGCAGGAGACACTCAGCTGATCAGTGCCTTTATTTTGTCCCGGGATATGCTCAATCATCTGCAAAGTGAGTTATCGCTGTTTGAACATTACACATCGAATCAGCGGGACATGATTTCCCGCTTAAGTGGCACTGCCAGCAATGATCAGTTTCTCTCCTATTTTCAGCGTCATATTGTCGTTGACGTAGATGAGGCATCCTCAGTCGTCAGTATAAAAAGTCAGGCGTACAGTGGCGCTTATGCTCAACAATTAAATCAACAAATAATAGCCAAATCGGAAGACTATATAAACAGCATTGGCCAATCTCTGGCCCGCAAACGGTTGACCTTCATTGAAGCCGAACATCGGTTAATAGAGGACAGGTTGCGTAAAGCAAAAACCGATTTACTCAGATTTCAGCAGAAATATCGGTTGTTTGACCCTCAGCAAGAGGCTCAGGCTGTTCAACAGATTGCGTTTAAACTCGAAGAAGTGTTATCCGATAAAAAAACACAATTGTTGGCGTTGCGTGAGTATATGCAAGATTCATCGCCGAAAATTCGCTCGTTGCAACGAGAGATCAACGCGTTGGAAAAGCAATTGGTGAGCGAGAAACAGCGGTTAATTTCACAAAAGGGACAGCAGGATATTTCCTTTGGGGAAGTATTGGCACGATATTCTGCCTTCCAAATCAAAGTGGACTTGGCAATGCAGGCATATACGTCTTCTTTGGTTTCACTGGAACGTTCAAGGATTGAAGCATATCGTCAATTGCAATATATGGTGGTTGTGGAAAGCCCCACACTACCGGAAGATAATAGCTATCCGGATAAATTTTACAATTTATCTTTAGCTGCTGTTGTTCTTATCATGTTGTTTGGTATAGGAAAAATCTTAATCGCTACAATCAGGGAGCTGGAGTAAGGTTTTGCAGTAAGCGAATAACAGGATTTTTGCTAAGCTCATTATTATGGTGCGCCGATCGGGTATTACGGCCTAGTGACAAGGTTTGGTATAGCTGCTCGATGATTAATACCTTATATATTCATGCGGGATCCCATAAGACGGGATCGACTTCTATTCAGAGATTTCTACGAATCAATCAGGAAGCTCTGCGCGAAGATGGCATTGCGATGCCAGGCTTAAAAGGCATTTTGAAGCCCACGCCAGATCTTGTTGATTATGGTTTGTTTCCTCAGGCATTCCACGCACTATCAAGGGTTCGCCAGCCCATAGCCATTATTTCCCGAGAAAATTTTTCCTGGGTTGATGACATCAACCGATTGATGGAGCTGCGCGATGTGCTTTATCAACATGCCCATAAAGTGAAAGTGATTTTTTACCTGCGCCGTCAGGATAGTCTGGCAATTTCACAAAAACAAGAGGGCACCAAGTGGTTTGATTGTTCAGTGGCTTATGGCCACGAACCGACCGCATTACCGAGCCAGCTTTCCGATGTTGCCAGACGCTATTTAGACTTTGAACAAAAGGTTTCGATGTGGGCGAAAGTTTTTGCCAAGGACAATATTATTCTTCGAGTCTTTGAGCCTCAACATCTGGTGGAATGTGATGTCGTTAAGGACTTTTGCCATGTGCTGGGCTTGCAACCGGAATACTATCAATTTCCAGAGAAAGCGAACGAGTCCTTAGGGCGCATCAGCCAATTATTCTTGCATCAAAGTCAACCGGTGTTTGCCGATGGCAGTATTGCCCGGCATCGTCTGATACGTGCGGTGCGAGATTTTGATCGACGTCACAGTAGCGAAGATAAACTTTTGCCCAGTCGCGAACAGGCTTTGGAATTTTATCAGCAATTTAAAGCGGCCAATGCCCGGTTAAATCAAGATTATAAACTGACCAGTTCGGAACATATTTTCAATGATGACTTTTCACAATACCCTGATGTTGGCAACGGACGTATGTTGACGTTAGGAGAGATTAACGAAATTTACTCAGATCTGTTCGCCGATTTTAGTTTTATGGATAGTGATGAAGAAAGTCAGTGGAAGCGCAACCAAAGTGCACAGTTAAGGAATATTGCGCTTGGTTTGCCGATGGATTGCAGAGCACAGAAAATACAACTGCTGACCTTGGCGCTGCAGCTTAACCCTAACGGTCATTATATTCGCCAACAGCTCACTCAGCTTACCGCTCAAACCATGGTGGAACAATAATGTTTTCAAATTTATTCAGGCCGAAAAAAATTGTGCAATGCAAGGATATCGATCTGTTCGTGATATTTGGGGCGATGCGCTCTGGTTCAAATTTACTGCAGGAGAAGCTCAATTATTTTGACGATCTAATCTGTCTGGGCGAACTTTATAACCCATCCTTTGTTGGGGTTGACCGGCCTCATATCAACAAATTTTCCTATGCCGGTTATGGCAGAAACGACCCGGATTCTCGGAAAAAAAGACAACAGGACCCATTTTTATTAATCCAACAGGTACAAGAGCAAGCACACAAAGAAGGCAAGGTGCCAGGCTTTCGTTTATTTGATAGCCATAACAAAGATGTGCGCCGAGTACTGTTAAATAACCCCAGAGTCAGAAAAGTATTGTTGCAACGCAACCTGGTGGATTCGTTTATTTCACTTGAACTGGCCCGAGAGTCAGGGCAATGGGTGAAACGAGATGAAAAAGCGCCCAAAATCACCCAAGTGCATTTCGATATCAATGAATTTGAACAGTATGTGAATAAAACACAAAAATATTTCGGCGCCATCAAACAGCGACTCGACGATACCCATCAGGACTACAGAGTGATTGATTACAATGATGTACTCGATGACGCACAAGTGGAAGAAATCGCGCGTTTTGTAGGCTCAAATCAATCGATGCAAAAACAGCAGACAACGTTAAGGAAACAAAATAAAGGCAGTATTGAGGATAAGGTCATTAATTTTGATCAGGTAAAGGACTATTTACACGGCTTCAATAAATCTGCACTCGGGTAATGGGAGGGCTTATGCATCCTATGCTAAATCAGGTACTTCGTCCCTGGCGGATGTTAAAACATGGCAGTCAGCTCGCCTTTTATGGCGTTAAAGCAACGCTTTTCGGGCGTCAGTTAACGTTATCGCAAGATAACACCGGCGGTATCAAGGACAACGATTTACTGCTGTTTGCGACATTACGTAATGAAGCTCATCGAATGGAATATTTTCTCGAATATTACCGAAAAATGGGCATCAATCACTTTATTCTGGTGGATAATGGCTCGGACGATGGCTTTAGTTATTGGATTAAAGAACATCGCGACGTGTCGGTGTTTTACACATCAGAATCCTATAAAGCCTCTAATTTCGGCATGCACTGGCTCAATTACCTTTTGCGACGCTATGGCTCGAATCATTGGTGCATGACCTGTGATCCCGATGAGTTTTTGGTATTTCCCAAACAAGACGATTTAAATTTACGGCAACTATGTCAGTACCTTGAGCAAACTCATCGGCCTAGCTTTTATACCAATATGATCGATATGTACGGCAAAGGCACTTTGCGAGAATGCATATACAAGCCAGGTACCGATCCTCTGGACAGTCATCCATATTTTGATCGGAGTGGTTATTTCTATCATGAAAACAAAATCTACTCCTCGTTATGGGCTCAGGGAGGCGTACGCCTGAGAACCCTATTCAAAGATAACCCTGCACAGGCACCGGCATTAAACAAAACGCCGCTAATTAAGTGGCGGTGGTATTATGCTTATGTTTCCTCTATGCATATGGCGATTCCGCGCAAATTAAACAAAGGTTATCAGCAGGGCTTAACTGGCGCCTTACTACATTTTAAATTTATCGCCGATTTTGAAGAAAAAATTGTCGAAGAAATCGAGCGCAAAGAGCACTACGGAGATTCGATAGAGTATCAGAAGTACCAGGATTTTTTGCAAAACTCCATGCACTTTGAACCAAGCATGTCGGTGAAATACCAAGGGTGGAAACAACTTCAGCAACTTGGACTGTTAGTCAATGAGGAGCTGAACTAATGCGTCTTGCCTATGCCATTCTTGCCCATGAATCGTTCGAACATATTCAACCTCTGTTGCAATGCCTGACTGATAATAACGATATTATTGCCCTGCATTATGATTTGGCAACGGAGCACCGACACGATATAGAATTGATAAAACGTCATTTTCCCAATGTCATATTAGCGCCTCAAGTCGCGGTTGAATGGGGAGAATCGTCGATCGTAATGGCGACATTAAATTGCCTGCAGGCGTTAACTGACAGTGGCGAGAAAGTGGAATACATTACCTTGCTAAGTGGTAGTTGTTTTCCGGTCAAATCAAGTACCCATCTTGCAAAATACTTGGCGCAATCGCCGGGGTGTGAATACATTGAAGCGGTCAATGTTGAACATCATCGTTGGATCACTGAAGGGATCCAGCAAGAGCGGTGGCAATTACCTCATTGGTGCAATTGGCGTAGCCACCCAAAACTTTTCTCGTGGTCGATAAAATTGCTATCACTGCTCGGAGTGAAACGAAACTTTCCCCTCGATTTCCCAGTGCATATGGGATCTCAATGGTGGACTCTGAGTTGGTCAATGGTAAATAGAGTACTCAAACTTTGTGCGCAACAACCTCAGTTAGTCGCGTTTCTAAAATACACATGGATCCCTGACGAGTTTTTTTTTCAAACGTTAGTCGCGTATCTCATTGATGACAAAACTCAGTTAAAAGCCCCTTTGATGAATTACCAATTTAATTGTAAAGGCATTCCTAAAATATTCTCACTACGGGATATTCATCAGCTTCAAACATTGCCCGACAATAAATGTTTTACCCGCAAAATCCAGTCCCAGGATCGTAAGTTTGTATCCTTACTTAGAAGTGTATACTTAAATGAAGCTCAGCTTCCCATGGAGGTAAAAATCATCGACCAAGGGAAATTACCCGATAATTTGCGTTGGTATAAACGCAGCAGCCTGTTTAGTGACGATTTAAATCAACTGCCAGTTCCATGCTCAATTGTTATTTGGCATCCGGGCGGTGAGGGCGAGCTTGATACGCTTGCTGAATGTTTGGCTGCGCACCTTCCCGATAGCGGTGTTTATGGCAATCTTTTTGCTGAAGATATTATTGGCTACGGTCAGCGTAAACCCTTAGCTGGGTATCGACCCAGCGACACCTGTTTACGGGATTATGATCGATTGGAATTCATTCAGCAATTATGCCTTTTGCATCCGCAAGGCGTCGTTTTTTTCTATCGGTTTAGCGGTGAAGATGAGTTTCTAAAACTATTGAGCAGTGCTCGTCAGATACAAATGCTTGAAGTTTTTGATATGTCGATGTGTCAGGCCACTGATCTCAATTTACTGGCTCTGGAACAACAGAAATACGGCTGGAAAAACACCACGGTGGCGCAGTTTACCAATCAGGATATTTCGCGACTATGTGCGGCGGTTTCTCTGCATCAACAGCAAGCACCATTTTATCGAGCATTAGCAGGCCTCACCCCTCCAGAAAGCCAATCAGAAAGCCATCCAGCAAATGATTCTCTGCTGGATGGAAAAATCAATCAGTCTCCCTAATGGTGCTGACACCATGAGTCGCTTTATTTCTCGATTATTGAGTTGGCTGTATGCCCCGTTCGTGCTGATAGAACACGTTAAGGCCTTATGGGCGGCGTCTCGTTTCCAAAAACAATTGACGATTACCCAGGATAATCTGAATGGTATTGTTAACGACGATATTGTGCTGTTTGCCACTTTATATAACGAAGCGGCATTGCTTCCTCAGTTTTTGCGTCACTATCGTCAGCTAGGCGTTAACCACTTTATTTTCATTGATAATCATTCCACCGATGATAGCGTCGAGCTTGTCTCGAACGATAACGATGTGAGTATTTTTCATACCTCAGATAGTTACAAATCGGCCAATTTTGGAATGCATTGGGTCAATGCATTATTGCGTCGTTATGGCAGCGGTCGCTGGTGTGTGGTTTGTGATATCGATGAACACCTGATTTTTCATTCTCCCGACAAAGCGGCCCCGTATTCTGTGGACACGGATCCACCGTTAAAATCGCTATGCCAGCGGCTCGAAAAACGGCATCAACAGGCATTTTATACCTTGATGCTAGATATGTACCCTAAACAGCATTTGCACACTTCAGCGCAATTGTTCAAAGGCGAAGAAGCATCGTTAATTGAGTCTTGTCCGTATTTTGATCAATCCGGTTTTCAATACACATACAATAAAAAGTACCTGTCACAAATGATACGAGGTGGAGTCAGACAAAGACTTTTATACGAGCAACAAGCCGACAAAGGCCCCGCATTACAAAAAATTCCGTTGATTAAATGGCAGCCTTACTTTGCGTATTTATCGTCGATGCACACGGTCAGTCCGAGACGCCTGAATTCCTGCTTTGAAGAGCGTGAAACCGGCGCCTTGCTGCATTTTAAATTCTCCCCTGGATATATCAATAAAGTGATTCAGGAACAAACTCGCCGTCAGCACTATGATAACTCCAGTGAATATACCCGCTATCAACAATTGCTGAGTTGTGCTGTTTTCTATGCAAAGGATATTTCGGCGCGATATCAGTCAAGCGAGCAATTGAGTGCATTAGGCCTGATTAAAGCGTTACCGCGAATCGATAGCGACGCGCAAATTATTCCTCAACAACATCGACAAGACCAAGAGCAACGCCAAGGCCAAGATAAAAACCAAAAGCAAGTCCAAGACCAAGACCAAGACCAAGAGAAGGTTGCCGCCAAACTGCGAGACAATGGCAAAGCCAAGGCGATTAAAAATGGCTGAGCAGAAAAATGAAGCTTTAACTGAAACACCGACGGTGAGTGTGATTATGCCAGTCTTTAATGGTGGTCAATACCTACACGACGCTATCACTAGCATTCTCAACCAAACCTTTGAGGATTATGAATTACTGATTGTGAATGATGGTTCTACTGATAACAGTATGGATATTTTGAATGAATTTGCTGAACAAGACTCTCGTATTCGAATATTTTCCCGTAGCAATCATGGTTTGATAAAGACCCTAAATTTTGCCCTAAACCACGCTCGGGGCGAGTTAATTGCAAGAATGGATGCCGATGATATCAGTTCACCAACTCGGTTGGCAGAGCAGGTTCAATTCTTTGCTATGCACCGGGACATTGCCATCGTGGGAACAGGCTATGAATATATCGATAATACAGGAAACAAACTCGGTCGACGCCAAATACAAACCGAACATGAAAATATCGTTGCCAGCTTTTTTTTCGGTAACCCTATCGCGCACCCCTCGGTAATGCTGCATCGCGATCGCTTGCCAATGAACTGGCAATATGACTGCGACTATGAAGGGGCTGAAGATCTGGCCTTATGGTTAGTGTTAAGTCACGCGGTTAAATTCGCGAATTTGCCGGAACCACTCTTACAATATCGGATAAGCGGTCAGTCACAATCGGATACTAAGCAAGATATACAATGGGCTAATGCGTGTAAGGCGATTTATCTTAATACTCACCTGCATCAGCTAAAATCAGGGGCTCAGATTAGCCAGGAGCTATATAACCGCCGTGGCGGGTTCACTGCGTATCCGAGGTTCCTATGGCGCTGTGTACAACTAACGTATAGCAACGCCTTTACGGGAGATGTTCCGATTTGGCCGTTACTAAAAAGAACAATGGCGGCGCAGATCGCATTTTTCAAAACGCCGCTGCGCCAGACACCATTACATGAGGAATAGCACGTTGAATAGCTCGGCTAGGCGCCAACCTCAGCTTACTCTAGGTTTTTCGACGATGGCCGGTCGGATGGAAAGTCTGATTGATATGCTGGAAAAACTCGGAGAAGTGGCTGGCGTTGAAATTCTTGTAGTCATTCAGGGGGAAGATGAAAAGCTTCCCGCTTGTCTTGATTTTGTCACTACGGTTTTTGACTCACAGCTAGGCTTAAGCCATAGCCGCAACCTAGTTATCGAGAACAGTCATGGTCAATACATCTGGTTTCTTGATGATGATGTTGTGATTGAACAGGATAATCTGAATGATCTGTTGCAATTAATCGCATCAGAGTCGAACTCACAGGTTTTCAGAGCGCAAATCGGCTGTCTTGAAAATCGCGGCAATTATTATAAACCCTACGCCACCAACAAAGTTCTTAAGCGTTTGCAATTGCTGCAGGTGAGTTCTATTGAGCTGATTGTACAGCGCCAGTTTATCATCGACCATAATATCCGGTTCAACGAAAAGTTGGGGCTGGGCACACCATTACCGGCGACTGAGGAAGTTAACTTTTTACTGGATATTGAGAGCGTTGATGGCAGCATTATTAATCTCAATCAGATATTGATTTATCACACCTGTCATGAGCAGGGAAGACTGCTCGCTTGTGATGGAATTTTTAAGGCTCGCGGTGCAACAGCGTCGAGGTTTGGGGTGTTAGGGCCATTATTATTATTGCGTTGGGGGTGGCGATATTTTCTCAGATATCGACAATTAAGTTATGTGAAGAGTCTGATCCGCGGCTATTATCAAGGGTATCAGGCGCTTTTGTAGACACCATGTTTGATAAACGGTTGCTCTGATATTTAAAGGAAGGTAATTACAATGGTGCGCATATAGAGGCACACAGGAATGTGGTTTGAGCACAATATAGACGCGGCGATACCGGACGTTGCCTAGTGGGTATTATCTTTAGACAAAGATGCATATATACCTTAGACATATAGCAGATCGATATGGCTGAGCAAATAGACAAAGTTTCGATTATAATGTCGACGTTTAATTCACTGGCGTATGTTGGTGAAGCGATAGAGAGTGTTTTGGCGCAATCCTATCCTAATTGGGAATTGCTAATCACCGATGATGCGTCGACAGATAACACTTGGCAACTTTTAACTTTTTACGCCCAAAAACATGATAATATTCATGTTTTTTTAAATGAGAAAAACCTGGGCGCGGCATTGTCGCGCAACCGGGGGATGGATCAGGCAAAAGGTCGATATCTGGCGTTTCTTGACGCTGACGATAGCTGGCAAAAAGATAAATTAGCCGAGCAGGTCGCGTTTATGCAGCGCCATCAGATCCCCGTATCATGCACCAGTTACCAAGTGGTTGATGAACAGGGCAATAATCTCGGGTTAGTCGATCATTTACCAAGAGGGCAGATTGGCTATGATGATCTGCTGAAAAAACGCGTGACTTTTGGGTGCTCTACGGTGGTTGTAGACAAAAACAAAACGGGCTACTTTATGATGCCGGATTTGCGTACGGGGCAAGATTATGCAACCTGGTTAAGCATCATCAAACGAGTCGGGTATGCACACCATTACCCGCAGCCTTTAACGAACTACCGAATCACGCCAGGCTCAATTTCGCGTAATAAAATTCGCAAAGCTCAACGCCAATGGCAGATATATCGCGAGCAGGAAAAGCTTGGCGTGACACGCTCGATGATTTGCTTTATCAATTATGCCTACAGAGCAACATTTCGAAGCTAGTAATCGAGCCGGAAATTGAATTAACAAAATAACGTTTACCAAAATTTATAGGGAATAAAAACAATGCATTATGATGTGTTCAACGGTGATGCCGATGGCATCCTGGCGTTATTGCAATTACGCTTGGCAGAGCCAAAAACCTCGACACTTATCACTGGGGTTAAACGTGATATCTCACTACTTAAGCAAGTTGACCTAACCCAAGCGACATCAGTAACCGTTCTTGATATTTCCATGGAAAAGAACATTGATGCTTTGCAACCCTTACTAGACAAGCAAATTCCGGTTGTTTATATAGACCATCATCGCTCTGGGGATATCCCCGCGAGTTCTTTTTTAAACGCCATGGTCAACACTTCTCCTGAAGTTTGTACCAGTTTGCTGGTCAATGATCATTTAAAAGGAAAATTCTACCTTTGGGCTATCGCCGCAGCGTTTGGCGATAACTTGCAAGCAACGGCTCACCGTCACGCTAAAAAACTTGGCTTATCTTCGCAACTAACTCAGCAACTTGAGCAGCTTGGGGTTTATATTAATTACAACGGCTATGGCCGTAGCACAGACGATTTGCACTTTCATCCAGCTAAACTGTATGAAAAGCTATTAGGTTTTGAGAGCCCAGAACCTTTGTTTAGCGACAAAGATTCGTTATATTATCAGCTACAACAGGCGTATAACGATGATATGGCCAAAGCCTCTCGTGCCGAAGTGTTATTTGATGTCGAGCATTGCAAAGTTGCCTGTCTGGAAGATGCTGCATGGTCAAGAAGAGTTAGTGGCGTCTTTGGAAATGATCTCGCCAATCAGTCACCCGATAAAGCCCATGCAGTATTCACCAAAAATATTGACGATAGCTACACGGTTTCGGTGCGGGCGCCGCTGAATAATAAGCAAGGGGCGGATGAGGTATGTATACAATTCCCGACCGGTGGCGGACGTGCAGGCGCTGCCGGAGTCAATGCTTTACCTGAGTCTCAAGTGGAGCAGTTTATTCAAGTTTTATCAGAATACTATAAATAATATTGAGAGAGAGAAGAATATGAGTTTATTAATTACTGGAGGCACGGGCTACATTGGCAGCCATACCGTTGTCGAATTAATTAAAGCCGACAGAGAAGTTGTGATCGTTGATAACTTAAGTAATTCATCGACACTGGTGCTTGACCGCATCGAGAAAATCACGGGTGTAAAACCGACCTTTATTAAAGCCGATATTTGTGATGAAGCGGCAATGCGCCAGGTTTTCACGGATTACGATATTGATGGCGTCATTCATTTCGCAGGATTAAAAGCCGTTGGCGAATCCAATGAAATCCCTCTTTCTTATTATCAAAATAACGTTGCCGGAACATTAGTTTTACTGCAGGTGATGGCTGAATTTAATGTTAAAAGTTTAGTGTTCAGTTCTTCCGCAACGGTTTACGGGGAATACAATGTTTCACCTTTATTAGAGACGATGCCGACTTCGGCGACGAACCCTTACGGTCAAACCAAACTTATGATTGAACATATTCTGTTCGACTTAGCCAAAAGTGATCCTCAATGGTCAATCATATCTTTGCGTTATTTTAACCCGATTGGCGCTCATGAAAGTGGCTTGATTGGCGAAAATCCTAATGGTATTCCAAACAACCTATTGCCTTATGTAGCGCAGGTTGCCGTGGGTCGACTGAAGCAGTTGCAAATTTTTGGTGATGATTACGATACCATTGACGGTACAGGCGTTCGGGATTATATCCATGTTGTTGATTTGGCTCTGGGCCATTTGCAAGCGGTTGATGCGTTGGCGCAAAATCCAGGCTGTACCGCGATCAATTTGGGAACGGGTAATGGCACCTCGGTATTACAGATTGTTGATCAGTTTAAAGAAATATCTGGTGTTGATATTCCTTATCAAGTCGTAACACGTCGTCCTGGTGATATTGCCACTGTGTTTGCCAATGCAAATCTGGCAGCGCAAAAGCTTCACTGGCAAGCGAAACGCGGCTTAAAAGAGATGATCGCGGATACCTGGAATTGGCAGTCGAAAAATCCTAACGGATTTGAGTAATCGTCGTCGCGAAAGCGGATCACGAAAAAATCTCGTTAACGCTACAATTGAAAAAGGGGCTTAATCTGCCCCTTTTTTATTGCTGGTTTTCGCCCGCCAATTCAACCATTCACAGCGCTTTCAATGTGAACGATTCTCTTGGGCTAGCTGTTATTGCGAATGCTTTAATGTGTTAAACATTTTTGTTTCAGGTGCATTGTCGCGATAGGTTAACTTAGAGACCAGGAAACCAGCCAATAATGCCAGTACAAAACCAGGGATCATTTCATATAGGGCAAAGATACCACCCAATCCTTTTAACTCACCCCAAACAATGACGACCAATGCACCGGTAACGATTGAAGCCATGGCGCCAAATCGTGTGTAGTGCTGCCAATATAACGCCAAAATAATCGTTGGCCCAAATGCACTTCCAAAACCAGCCCAGGCATAGCTAACTAGGCCTAAAACCGTACTTTGTGGATTCAAGGCAATGACGGTTGCTAAAATGGCAATGGCCAATAAGGAAAATCTCGTCAACCAGACAAGTTGACCTTCGGTGGCTTTCTTCTTGCTATATTTCTTATAGAAATCTTCAACAATAACGGATGAACATACGATCAACTGGGAATCGATGGTACTCATTATCGCGGATAAAATTGCAGCAATAATCACCCCGGCAACCCATGGGTTTAATATTGCTTTGGCGAGGAAGATAAATACTGTTTCGCTGTTTTCTAACGGACTATCGGCATAATAGGCGATTCCCACTAAGCCCACAGCCAAAGCTCCGATTAAGGACAACACCATCCAGGCCATCGCAATATTGCGTGAGGTTGGAATGTCTTCCACTGAGCGAATCGCCATAAATCGGGAAAGTATGTGAGGCTGACCAAAATATCCAAGACCCCAGGCCATTAGCGAAATAAATGCAATCCAGGAAAAATTGGTAAAGAGCTCGGCATATTGAGGATTTACTGACATTAAAATTTGTTCCGTTTGCTGCCAACCACCGATTTGGGAAATGGCAACAATCGGTAAAATGACCAACGCTAACAGCATCAGGCAACCTTGGAAAAAATCCGTCCAGCTAACGGCCAGAAACCCACCAAGAAATGTGTATGACACGATAATTACGGCGCCGATTAATAATGCCTGTAGATAATCAAGGCCGAAGACTTTTTCAAATAAGATGGCACCACCAACGAGACCCGAAGAGACATAGAAGGTGAAAAATACCAAAATGGTAATTGCAGATACCATGCGCAACACACCGGACTTGTCCTGAAAGCGGTTTTCGAAAAACTCCGGAATGGTAAGTGCGTTACCGGCTTTTTCGGTAAAGCCTCGCAACCTTGGAGCAACAATGATCCAATTGAAAAACGCACCGATGACCAGGCCGACACCGATCCATATTTCGCCGATTCCGGAAAGATAAATGGCGCCGGGCAGACCAAGGAGTAGCCAGCCACTCATATCTGACGCACCCACACTCAAAGCTGTGACTGCAGGACCTAATTGACGCCCACCTAGGATGTAATCACTTAATGTGTTTGTTGCTTTATACGCAAAAAAGCCGATAAGCAAGGTTGTGAGCAGGTAACCTATAAAAGTTACGATTAACGGAAGTTCCAATGTCATAGTTGTAATTGTAGTGTCGGAATTATGGTTTGCATCCTAACAAGGAAAGCGATTCTCTGCCAGAGACATTTGCCCAAAATCCTGTATTCAATATCGCGCGAGCAACGATTAGGAGGACGGGTCAGAACCATGAATCAGGCTACCTGAGGTTATTGGCAGAGCGGGTGTCTTGACATGGGAAATCCAAAACTACAATGGTTGATGTGTGCCATACACGGTTTTATTTTGAACCAGCATTAAAAAGCCTGACAGGTGTCAGGCTATGCAATAGGTTAAGGGTCTGTCGATCGTCACAATTCTAGAGGGTTAAATTGACCATTCGATGGTTTCATCGATTTTTTGTTGCCATAGATCTAACGCTTCACGTTTATCCCCGAGAATGATCACTTCACCTTGCTGGTATTCGCGGCTAAGGCCATGAATTTTACTATCTGCGAACTGCCGGGATTGCGCCAAATGTTGAACTTTCGGGATCACAAACACGGTAATATTATCGTACTTGCCTTCGAGTACCAGGTGGACACTGTCCATGCCATCGAAATAACAATCCTTGACCGCGACAATGTTGCCTATTTCACCATTAAAATTCGCATTCACATCGCGCATTTTGTCATTCAAAGAGGCCAGATTCACGCTGCCATCTGCACTGTGGCTAAACTTACCTTCTTCATGGTAATAATGAGCAAGAGAATAATCCGCGACTGACGTGTAAACCGGTGAGGCATTAAAGTAATTAATTCCCACCCCAACAAAAAACGCGACCGATGCCGCTACCGCCAAGTGCCAGCGCTTTTGCGTTGTTTGTTTGCGATG
Source organism: Thalassotalea litorea (assembly GCF_005843925.1). Classification (GTDB taxonomy): domain Bacteria; phylum Pseudomonadota; class Gammaproteobacteria; order Enterobacterales; family Alteromonadaceae; genus Thalassotalea_A; species Thalassotalea_A litorea_A. The sequence continues at coordinate 280,476 of NZ_VCBC01000002.1, read as the reverse complement.
ACTCGCTAACGTTTGCTTCAAGATCAGATTGTTGCTCAGGTTCTCAGGTACCTCAACATGCAAAGCGCTATTGATGCGTTTGTCCAACTGCTGGATCTCGTCATAGAACCTCGCATTCGCCGAGTCCTCATCAATGCCTTTTTGAATGTCGGAATTATTATCTTTTGGGTCGGCATAGAGTCGACGCCGAAATTCTAAATCATCCATTGCTTCGCCCCTTAAGTTTCTGTTCGGACTCAATTGCATCTTTCAATTGATTCCGAGCACGGAATAGTCGTGTCATGACCGTGTTTTTATTTAAATTCAACATATTTGCGATTTCTTCACCACTGAACCCACCGATCACCTGAAGCACTAAGGGTTCCCGATAATCTGCAGGTAAACGGGCGATTTTCTCTCGCAACCAGTGATCTTCCAATTGTTGCTCAGTCGTCGTGCTGATGTTGTCAACAATACTGGGCTCTTCGTATTCGGACATATCCAATTGTTTACGTTCGAAACGTCTAGCGTTTTCACGGCGAAGAATTGTGATTAACCAAGATTTAGCCGCCTTCTCATCTTTTAAAGAGTCAAGGGCACGCCATGCCCTCAGGAAGGTCTCCTGAACCAAGTCTTCAGCAATGTGCTGGTCATGAACCAACCAGAACGCATAACGGTATAGATCTGCGTGCAAAGCATTTACCAGCGCTTCGTATCTTATTTGTTTACTCGCCATATCGTTAGAGACCTGAGTGGGTGAAGATTTCTTTCGAAAAATTTTCTGGATCATAGGGTTAACACACTTTTAACACTTAATTTATCTTAGGGCTTTTCATCCATTGATGGCAACAGACCCTTCACAATACGTTGCAAGCGAGGTTTTTGATCTATGATCACCCCAAAACAGCCAATGACATTACTGTCGCTGTAATTCATGCATTTTAGCAACTTCTATGGATTCATCTTTATTGTCGTTTCTGATTTGGGTTTGATTTTTTGCAGTACCATCACTTTTTGAAGTAAGGGGCCGCCATTCCAGATCGACTGGTTAGAGCCGAAGTAACTGGCTTGCAAATCACTCAACAATTGAGCAAGTTCTGGGTCATTAAAGGCATTGTTAACCTGATTGATGCCTTTTATCTCGGGATCATCGAAGACGATTGCTGCCCACTCGGGCACCAGTGATATTACCCGCTTGCCATCATTTGCTTTACATGCAGCCATGATTTGTAAATACGGAGCGCTTGCTCCAAGCGCCGCAGGTGAGAATTTCGAGCTCGGCTTTAAACGAAGTTTTCCGTGCTTTTTCAGTGATGTAATTAACCAGGCAAGAGCCGTTAAAATCCAACCGGTTAGAAATAGCCATTGCAAAGTTAAATTTTGTTTACCGGCAAGGTTGACCGATTCACTGATGGGGAGTTGCGAAGGCGTAATGGCTGCTACGCTGCCTTCGATAGTAAACGTTCGTTGCGGCAACGTCGCATATTGCACCTGATTTGTTTTGGTATTCCACCATGGGATTTGAACTTCTGGAATGGTATAGATCCCAGGCCTACTCGGCACGATGGCAAAGTCCTGGATTTTTTGTGAGATAAGTAAGCCAGACTGTACATTCGATTGCGACTGTTGTTGATCAGGGTAAATCTTTATCCCTTCGGGCACACGAAAGTTGATTTGTGGTAGTTGTTCTTCGGAAAGAGCCGCTGCCGTTATCGTAACTCGACGGGTGATCGGCTCTCCTAATGGAAAGGTATCTAGCTCTGGCCATTGATCTTCAATGGTTAAGATTTCACTGGGTAACCAGTCACCGACGAATTCGCTTGGTTTGGGTTTTACATCAATAACAATTTCTTTCCCTGAGACTTGAACTGGCTTGCCCTGGTCGAAATTAGAGAATAAGGCTCGACGCTGGCCGGATACGATTTCGCCGGCAAATATTGGCGTATGCAAGGTAAATTCGCCACTGGTGGTAGGCTTGATAGAATAGGCGCGTTCAATGGTACGGTAGCGAATACCATTGATGATTTCCATCGACTCCTTATCTTCACCTATTTGTTTGATTTCAGCACCGGTCATTTTCGGCTCGGTTAAACTCCCGGTTTTTAATTCCTGGGCAAGATGCAGTTTAACTTTTAAGGTAAATTGTTGCTGCACGTATACACGTGTGTCCGATACTTTAGTGCTGATAAAAACGTCTTTACTTTGTTTGGCCCGAGTGTCACTCGAGGCCAGAATCTCTACATCAATTGGCTGAGAACTGATGCCTTCAATAGTGAAGGCCGGGATCGTATATTTCCCAGGCTTTTGCGGCACAAGCACCGTAGTCCAACGCGTCATCCGAGTGGTCTTAAAGTTGACCATGCTAGTTTGGCTGCTTACCGAAGTGCGGCCGACAATAAAGTCTTTGTTTAATTCAGAGGGATCAAAGGCATCGGCATCCATCGAGTCATTGGCGATAACCGTTAATACCAAAGATTCGTTTACGGTTGCAGGGTTTTTATCGATGCTCGTGGTCAATGAGTCGAGGGCATAACTCAAAGGTGCCATCAGACTAAATAGGATTAACCACAATGTTGTTGTTAGTTTTACCACTTTTCTTTTACTCCGATACTACTGCGATTTTGGCGACGTTTGCGATATTCAAGGCGCATTTTATTTCTCAGCAATAAGTTAGGGTCATCGGTGACCTTTTTTAATATCTGTTGATGTTTTTGCTGCTGCTCGAGTTCTTGCTCGGTCAATTGTGCCTGAGCTTCCTGAGCCTGTCCGGGTTGCTCCGATTTTGATTGCTGCTCATCCTGCTCCGTTTGATTCGCGCCTTCAGGCTCGGGCTCTTTATGCTCGGAATCCGATTGTTCAGAATTTTGCTGGTCCTGATTTTGCCGGTCCTGATTTTGCTGGTCCTGATTTTGCTGGTCCTGGTTTTGCTGGTCCTGATTTTGCTGGTCCTGATTTTGCTGGTCCTGATTTTGCTGGTCCTGATTTTGCTGGTCCTGATTTTGCTGGTCCTGATTTTTCTGGTCCTGATTTTGCTGGTCCTGATTTTGCTGTTCCTGGTTTTGCTGGTCCTGATTTTGCTGGTCCTGATTTTGCTGGTCCTGGTTTTGCTGGTCCTGGTTTTGCTGGTCCTGGTTTTGCTGGTCCTGATTTTGCTGGTCCTGGTTTTGCTGGTCCTGGTTTTGCTGGTCTAGCAATTGCTCGACCAGAGCCTTATTTGCAAGTGCATCTGCATGTTCAGGGACCTGTGCAAGAACATCATCATAAGCTTTGATGGCATCTTCAAAACGGCGCATTTTAGCCAGCGTGTTCGCCTCATTATATTTCGCATCTATGCCTTTTAACTGACTAAACGCTTCCAGTGCTTTTTCATAGTCGCCCGCTTTATACTGGGCTGAGGCTTTCCACGCAGGTTGTTTAAATTGGGAGGCAGCAGCACTGAAATCCTGTTGCTCAAATTTCTCTTGTGCTTGCTGATCGGTACGTTTCCATAAATCATCCCAAATCGATGCCTGAACAGGGGCCGGTGTAAATAACGAGGCGCATAATAGGCAGGGTAAGGCCAAGGACAACAATATTCCTTTGCGGCAGTAGAACAGAATTAGAGGCAGAGCAATCAGCAATAAGTAAGGACCGGATTCTTGCCATTGATCGCCCTGAACCTCTTGCTCCTGACTTTCTGAAGCACTTAAAATGCGACCGGTACTGGTTAAATCTTCGATGTCTTCGTCATCATTACGGATGGTTTGATAGTTTCCGTCATTGCGTTCACTGATCCCTGCTAACATACGTCCATTGAGTTTCGGGATCACGATACTGCCACCGCGATCGCGCATCAGTTCACCATTATCAAGGGTGATAGGGGCACCTTGTTCGGTGCCGATACCAAGTATATTGATAGAGTGTTCGTGTTCCCGGCCAAATTCGTTAATATCTTGCAGGTCATCGCTATCGATACCATCTGTTAACCAATAAATATCACCCTTTTGATAACCGGCATTAAATAACATCTCATGCGCCAATATTAGTGCAGGGTAGGGGTTTGAACCGAGCTCTGGCATAATTTGCGGCGATAGCGATGGCAGTAATAAGCGAATATTATTAATATCTTCGGTTAATGGACTAATTACAAAGGCATCACCCGCATAGGCGATTAATCCAACATCCCCATCTGCGACTTTCTCAAGAAGATCTAATGCTTTAAAGCGTGCTCTCGTGAGCCGGTTCGGTTTAGTATCTGTTGCCAACATGGAAAATGACATGTCCATCACGATCACTGAGGCTTTATCGGTTTGATAAACTGGCTGTGGCAATTTGTTCCAGGTGGGGCCCGCGAGCGCCACAATTAATACACTGCCGAGCAGTAATATTGGTAGTAAAGCGATGGGCTTTGCGGTTTCGTTGCTTGCCAGTAATACCCGGTTCAGATGTTTTGGAACAATCCGCTGCCAGGCGGAGTTTGCTAATCGTAGCTTTTTTAGTTGCCAAAGAATGAATAGCAGGGCAAAAAACGCCAATAACCAAAGCGGCCGAAGAAAATGAAAGTTATCCAACATGACGTTTCCCCGATATCTGTTGACGTAATGATTGATAGACGTTTAGCACCGAAGGTAGCAGGCATAGTCCAAGAATGATCGCGATCATCAAAGCTAATGGGTAATAATACAAAGCGGTTAATGGCCGCATTTGTTGTTGCTCTTGTTCAACCGGCTCTAACTGATCCAGCATTTCATAAATATTGCTCATCGTGGCGCTATCTGTTGCTCGAAAGTAACTGCCTTGAGTTTGTTTGGCGATATGCTTCAAACTGGTTTCATCGAGATCTCGGGAAGGGTTTACTTTTCGATTGCCAAATAAAGAGCGCTCCATCATCACTTCAGCGCCAATGCCGATGGTATAAATCGTCACATCGTTGGCGATTGCCACTTCCAGAGCCTGATCTGGTGAAACCTTGCCTGCGGTGTTTTGACCATCGGTTAGCAACACCAATACCCGATTCGAATCATCTTTATTTAGGAAACGTTTTACCGAAAGTGCGATGGCATCGCCAATTGCGGTTTTTTGTCCGACCAGACCAATCACAGCTTCATCGAGCATCTGTTTAACCGTTTGTCGGTCGTAAGTCATCGGTGTTTGCATATAGGCGTCGTCAGCAAACAGGATGAGTCCAAGTCTGTCTCCCTGACGACGTTCAATAAATTCACCCAATAATTGTTTGAGCATTGTCAGTCGGTTAACCTGACGACCGTTAAGCTCCATATCTTCAATCTGCATACTGCCTGATAAATCGACGGCAATCATCATTTCCCGGCTTTCGCTGGCAATTGGCGCTGGCTCTCCTAACCACTGAGGGCGGGTAAGAGCCAAAACAAATAAGCACCACAAGATAACGAAAACAGGTAAGGGGAGATTACGGTTATTCGCCACTAACGAACTTGAACGGACTTGTCCCAAAGTGAAGGGAACTTTCAACGCCGCATTGGTTTGTGTTCGTGCTGGCAATATTTTCGCGAGCACAAAAGGTAAAGGCAAACATAATGCCAGCCATGGCCAGGCGAAAGTAATCATGAATCGCCTCCGGTTAGCTTTTTATCTTGAGGTTTAGGTAGTTGCGCAGACTGACACCAGAGAATGGCGGCCTGGCGCATCTGCGGCGCGTAAATATCATGTTTATTTCTACGGTAATGTTCAACAATTGCGTCTTGTGCCAAGACTTTGAATTTTGGCTGCACTTGGGTCGGCAATTGGGTTAGCAAGAAACGCAACAGAGTTTCGCCATGTAAACTCGCCACCTGCTGACGTGAAAAATAGTGCAGGCATATCCATTTTAATGTGTTTAACGCTTGTTCACTGCTAATTGCTTCGTCATTAGACAAATAGCTGAGCCCTTGTTTTTTTACTTGCCAGTAACTTAGGTGCTGCCGATAGCGGTAGCCTGCAAAGGCAATCAAACCCAAAAATATAGCAATGATAATCCACCAACCCAGGGCCAGTGGCCAGATTGATATCGTTTCAGGTAAATGGATATCCTTCAATTGTTCTAAGGGATCCAAGATGCAACTCCTGATTTTAATTGTTGTTCGATACTTTCGCCGGCGGAGAAGGACAGACAGCGGGCGCCTGCTTTTCGAAAGTACCCGTGCAATTGCTCAAACCTTTCATCCGCCTGTTTTTGGTATTGCCGGGCTGTTTTCTTGTCACCTAAAGTCAACTGTAATTCTTGTTCACCATTGGTCAGAGCTACCGCGGTTTTCTGATGAAAATTCGGTAGTGCTAACTCCATCGGATCGTGAATATGGCAAACCACAAGTTCACAGTGACGGCTAATTTGGCTTAACGGTTTGATCGCTCGACTATCGAAGTGATAGCCGTCGGTAATGAGGTAGACAAGAGCTCCGGGTTTGGCGATTTGTTTCAAGCGCAGACAATTATCATAAAAATATTGATTGTCGGTGTTCTCTGTCGATTGCACCTTATGCAGCTCTTCGAGTGTATGCAGATAATGGAGGACACCTTTTTGTCGGCTTTTCGGTTTTAGCTCCATGTGTTGATTTTGGTTAAATACCAGGCCTCCTAATCGGTCGCCACGCTTACTGGCATGCCAGCCAAGTAGCGCTGCGACATGAGCTGCCTGAACGGATTTAAACAATAGACGCGAGCCAAAATACATGGAGTTGCCAAAATCCGTGGCAATCAACACAGGACGCTCGACTTCTTCCCGAAATAGCTTTGTATGGGTTTTACCCGTGCGAGCGGTTACGCGCCAGTCAATGGCACGGATATCATCGCCGTTTTGATAATGACGTACTTCATCAAATTCCATCCCCCGGCCTTTAGTACGCGCCAGATAGTTGCCGGCCAATTGGCCATGCAGCGCCTTCTTAGGCGCCAAATCGATCAATGAAACTTTACCTTGATAATAAAGCATTTCGTCAATCGATAGGTGCACTCCATCGCTGGCCAGCGTCGCCAGTTGCTGGTCGATATTGGCAGGGGTAGGGGAATCACTTACCTTGTTAAACCACATTAGTCTTTCACCACAGTATTCACATGAGTATTCACATGGACCAAAATCGTATTAGCCGACAGCGACGAGATTCAGGATGTGATCCAATACTTTATTGGTTGTAATTCCTTCCGCTTCGGCTTGATAGGTTAGCAATAATCTGTGTCGTAACACGTTATGGAGCACTGCTTGGATATCTTCTGGGCTAACAAAGTCACGGCCATTTAACCAGGCACGAGCACGAGCACAGCGATCCAACGCGATTGTCGCGCGTGGGCTGGCGCCATAGGCCAACCAGTTAGCCAGTTGCTCGTCGTATTTACCCGGCTCGCGTGTCGCCATAATTAAATCGACAATGTATTGTTCCAGAACCGGAGCCAAATAGATTTCCAGTACTTGGCGACGGGCGGCAAAAATCGTTTCCTGAGCAATCACGGTTACGGGCTCAGATTTTTTCTGTAACGCTTCACCTCGATTTAAGCGTAAGATTTCAAGCTCACTAGCTGCGTCTGGGTAATCGATTTCAAGGTGCATCAAGAAACGATCGAGCTGTGCTTCAGGTAGAGGGTACGTACCTTCTTGCTCCAAAGGGTTCTGCGTTGCCATAACCAGGAATAGATCCGGAAGTTGATAGGTGGTTTTGCCCACCGTAACCTGACCTTCTGCCATCGCTTCGAGTAATGCGGACTGAACCTTTGCTGGCGCTCGATTAATCTCATCGGCGAGAACCAGATTTTGAAATAACGGCCCTTGTTGAAACACAAAGCTGCCATCTTCGGGTCGATAAATATCGGTACCCGTTAAATCTGCTGGTAACAGGTCCGGTGTAAATTGAATGCGATGAAAATCGGCATCTAACCCCTGTGCCAACGCATTAACCGCTCGGGTTTTGGCTAAACCAGGAGGGCCCTCAACGATCAGGTGACCGTCGGCGAGTAACGCGATTAACAGGTTTTCTACAAGATCCCGTTGACCGATGATTTGTTCACTTAAATGCTCTTTTAATGAGGAAAAGTATTCAACTGTCATAATAATAATTATTTTCCTGAACGTTGAAAGGGCGATACCGGAAGTGCAGGATCCCAGCTTTCGCCTATTATTTCTATAAATCTGCGTTTACCGAACCGCATAAATAGGGCGTCAATTATATTCTGATGCTAACGTGCTCTGGCGAAGTTTGTACTGCAAAACTACTGCAGGTCTTGTTCACTTTGCTGACATGCTATTAAGCTATTTAACTCACTATTTGTCGAGTCGTTTGTATCGTATAAGCGCAATTTGAAATGGTTAACCAGGGTTATATTTCTGCGCCTTGTACGAATAAATCTGACCGCTTTCTAATTTGATTACATAGCGATGCGGATTGGCATTACAGAATATATGGTTACAGCTATTTCGAAATCAAGACTTTTCATTCTTTTATTTAATAGATAGAATCAAATGATGATCAGGTCAGACCTCTTTGGATAAGGAATTATAATGACATCAATGCAAAGCCTGAAAACCGCAGGCGGGGACCGAGTCGCAATTGTCGCCGGACTGAGAACGCCATTTGCAAAACAGGCAACCGCCTTTCATGGTGTGCCAGCAGTAGATTTGGGAAAAATGGTAGTAAATGAACTTATTGCCAAAAATGATTTGGATCCGCAGTTAGTTGAGCAACTTGTCTTTGGGCAGGTGGTGCAAATGCCGGAAGCACCAAATATTGCCCGAGAAATTGTGTTAGGTACACAAATGCAAGTGAATACTGATGCGTATAGTGTCTCTAGAGCGTGTGCGACGAGTTTCCAATCGACGGTGAATGTCGCAGAATCTATTCTAGTGGGTAATATTGATGTGGGTATCGCTGGTGGCGCTGACTCCACATCGGTAACGCCGATTGGTGTATCGAAAACATTTGCTCGAACCTTGCTCGATTTATCTAAAGCAAAAACCTTTTCGCAACGGATGAAGTTAATCTCTTCATTGAAGTTCAAAGATATCTTGCCAGTACCGCCTGCTGTGGCGGAATATTCAACCGGTTTATCCATGGGACAAACCGCCGAGCAGATGGCCAAGTCTCATGGTATCAGCCGCCAAGCGCAGGACGAACTTGCTCATCGCTCTCATACGCTTGCAGCGAAAACCTGGGCATCGGGTGTTCTGGCAGATGAAGTCATGACGGCTCACCCAGAACCATTCAAATCGTTTATCGATAAAGATAACTGTTTTCGCGATAATTCGGAGCTTGCGGGTTATGCCCGTTTACGTCCGGTATTTGATCGCAAACACGGCACCGTAACGGCAGCAAACTCGACGCCGCTAACCGACGGTGCCGCCGCCGTTTTGCTTATGCGTGAAAGTCGTGCTAAGGAGCTTGGTTATGACATTCTTGGTTACATCCGTTCCTATGCCTTTAGCGCAATCGATGTTTGGGAAGATATGTTAATGGGGCCATCTTATGCCACACCTTTGGCATTAAAACGCGCCGGGATAACTTTAGCCGATCTTGACTTAATTGAAATGCACGAAGCCTTTGCGGCGCAGGCACTTGCGAATATGAAAATGTTTGCCAGTACGAAATTTGCTCAGGAAAAACTGGGTCAGGATAAAGCCATCGGTGAAATCGATATGGACAAATTTAATGTGCTCGGTGGTTCACTGGCCTATGGACATCCGTTTGCCGCAACCGGCGCGAGACTGATAACCCAGACATTGAACGAATTAAAACGTCGTGGTGGTGGGCTTGGTTTAACAACAGCATGTGCCGCTGGTGGCCTTGGTGCTGCCATGGTTCTTGAAGTGGAGTAATGACAATGGAAAATAACTCAACATTTACCCTGGAACGTCACGATAACGGCATAGCATTTTTGAAAATGGATGTGGTTGGCGAGACCATGAATACGTTACGAGCGGAATTTGCCGAAGAATTTTCAGCGGTCCTTGACCAAATTAAAGGGGATTCCGCCATTAAAGGGCTCGTGGTTTATAGCGGCAAAGATAATTCGTTTATCGCCGGTGCTGATATTACCATGCTGGATGCCTGTGAAACGGCTGAGCAAGCGAGCGAAATTGCAAGCCAGGGGCAGGCGATTTTTGACCAGATTGAAGGATTAACCATTCCGGTTATTGCGGCGATCCATGGTCCATGTCTCGGTGGTGGCTTAGAGCTTGCCATGGCATGTCATGAGCGAGTGTGTAGCGATGACAATAAAACGGTATTGGGTTTACCTGAAGTGCAATTAGGTTTGTTGCCCGGCAGTGGTGGTACTCAGCGCTTACCGGCAATCGTTGGTTTGCAGAAATCTCTGGATATGATGCTTACGGGTAAGCATTTACGCCCCAAACAAGCACTTAAAGCGGGTCTTGTCAGTGATATGGTTCCTAAGTCCGTACTTTTGAACGTTGCCGAGGAATTGGCGCTGAGCGGCAAAAAAGCTAAGCCGCGCAAATCTCCCATGGTAGAAAAAGCATTAGATTCTAACCCGTGGGGGCGCAAACTTGTTTTTGATCAGGCAACTAAAACGGTTTTGGCAAAAACCAAAGGTAATTACCCAGCGCCTTTGAAGATTATTGATGCGATTCGTGTTGGCGTTGAAAAGGGTCGAGTTAAAGGTTTAGCTCGTGAAGCTGAACATTTTGGCCGCTTGGTAAAAACCAGCGAATCTAAACAATTGCGCAACCTGTTTTTTGCAACAACCGAGATGAAAAAGGAAACGGGAGTTGACGGCGTTGAACCGGCGGCTATTAGTCACGTCGGTGTTCTTGGTGGTGGGCTAATGGGCGGTGGAATTTCCTACGTCACAGCCAATAACGCGAAGTTACCTGTGCGGATCAAGGATATAAATCATACGGGCATTAGTAATGCTCTGAAGTACAGCTTTGATTTATTGAATAAAAAAGTCAAACGTCGCTTTATCAAAAAGAGCGTGATGCAACAGCAGCTCAATATGGTCAGCGGAACGACAGATTACAGTGGTTTCAATCAAGCAGATGTGATTATTGAAGCGGTTTTTGAGGATCTTGCGCTGAAACAACAAATGGTTGCGGATGTCGAAGCCAATTGTAAGCCAGGTGTTATTTTCGCTTCCAATACCTCATCGCTACCAATTAACCAAATCGCGGCGCAAGCTAAAGCACCTGAAAACGTGATTGGTCTGCACTATTTTTCGCCAGTGGATAAAATGCCATTGGCAGAAATTATTGCCCATGATAAAACTTCCAACGAGACGATCTCAACAACGGTTGCTCTTGCGAAAAAGCAAGGTAAAACACCGATTGTTGTTAAAGATAAAGCTGGATTCTACGTAAACCGCATACTCGCACCTTACGTCAATGAAGCGGCAAATATTCTGTTGTCTGGTGAGCCGATTGAAAAAATCGATCGTGCCCTGGTGAATTTTGGATTCCCTGTCGGTCCAATTAAACTGCTTGATGAAGTGGGCATTGATATCGGCGCGAAAATTAGCCCAATTCTGGAAGCTGAGTTAGGTGAGCGCTTTAAAGCACCTCAAGCGTTCAATAAGTTAATTGATGATAATCGCAAAGGGAAAAAAACCAGCAAAGGTTTCTACCTGTATACGGGGAAAAAATCGAAGCAGGGCAAAGCGGTGGACGAGCAGGTTTATCGCTTGCTTGGCGTATCGCCGCAGTCTAAATTGTCGGAACAGGAAGTCAGCGATCGTTGTGTGCTGTTAATGATAAATGAGGCGGTGCGTTGTTTGGATGAAGGAATTATTCGCAACTGTCGTGATGGCGATATTGGTACGATTTTCGGCATTGGCTTTCCTCCGTTTCTTGGCGGACCATTCCGCTATCTGGATAGCCTTGGTGCTAAACAGGTTGTTGAAAAGCTTAAAAACTTTCAAAGCCAGTACGGTGATCATTTCACACCATGTGAAGCATTGGTTGCAATGGCTGATAACGAGCAAAGCTGCTACTAAAATCCATTATATTTATTGGGCGGAAATTATTTGCCGCCCATGGATACCAAAGGGGCAATGTTTTGCCCTTTTTTATTTCCGACACAAAAACGGCGGGGAGGATAAATCAATTGATTATGAATGGGGCTGAAATGATTCGAACCCAAAGGGTGAATAGATAGCCTTTGATATACTCGCCAACCAAACTGTTCGTTAGCGCTTTCATATAGCGGAAAGTTACATTCTTTAACTAAATGTTAATAGTTCCGATTGCTTGTTTTTGCTACAATCCGGACCTCTTCAATGATGACCAGTTTTCGATATTACAGGAGCCCTAAATGACTCTGATGCTTATTTTTGTTTCGCTACTGAGCGGTTTGTTTTTCTATTGCCAGGCAATCAAGTCAGGTTTAGGTTACAAGCGCTGGACTACCGCTGGGCTAATTTTTGGGCCGTTAGTGTGGCCAATGTTCGCCATGGAAAAACGTTTGGTTATCTATCGACAACACGGTAATTTCTTTAGCTTGATTTACGTGTAACCCCGTTGTTTACGGGGGACACGCAGATCTATGCTTAGTTCTTTCAAGTAGTCTGTCTACCTTAGGTTATGACCACCAGTGATTGGCAGACATTTCCATCATCTCTATATTCGCGATAGATGGTTTTCTTGATTTTGGGCTCAACAACGTTTTAATTATATTAATCATGGTTATATTCCTTATGACCACCAGCCGTTAGCTGACATTTCTTTTATCTCGATACCGGCGATTACTTTGTTCGTCTGGCTCTTATTGCCAAGTAACAATTTAATTTTTGCAATCATGATCATTTCCTTAACCTTTAATGCGGATGCGACGGTTTACAGTCGGGTCAATGTTTAGCTCTGAATTCAATGTAGGCTTAATACGGATGCGGCGGTTGACAGTCGGGTCAATGTTTAGCTCTGAATTCAATGTTGGCTTAATGCGGATGCGACGGTTTACAGTCGGGTCAATGTTTAGCTCTGAATTCAATGTAGGCTTAATACGGATACGGCGGTTGACAGTCGGGTCAATGTTTAGCTCTGAATTCAATGTTGGCTTAATGCGGATGCGACGATTGACAGTCGGGTCAATGTTTAGCTCTGAATTCAATGTCGGCTTAATGCGGATGCGACGGTTGACAGTCGGGTCAATGTTTAGCTCTGAATTCAATGTCGGCTTAATGCGGATGCGACGGTTTACTGTTTGCTCTATTTGGAGTTCTACATTTACTGTTGGTTTGATGCGAATACGTCTGTTTACGGTATTTTCAATCGCAAAATTATTTGGATTCTCAACAACTGGTAGATTCGAAACAGACATAACTGCAGACAAAATTAGTGAACTAAGCATTTTTATTCCTATTTATTTTTATAAGTAAATTTTAACTGCCTAATTTAATGCTAGTAGTGTGCCAACTTTTTAATTTTGTTATAAAAAATTTAATATTTTTGATCAAAGGGACGTTTTCTGTGATTGCCGGAATTTTCAGAGCCAATATAAAAGGGTGGGTTTGGCCTTACGGTTTTGGTCATTAAGGGCCATTATAGTTATAAACTAGGTTTGCGCTTTCAATATTACAATTCAATGCTGCGATAAATTTTTATAGGACATAAAAAAGCGAGGTTGTTAGCCTCGCTCTTTCTATCAAAAATAATGACTTATCAGTTTGTAGAGTAGGGAGCGGATTCACGAGTGATAATATGAGAAAGCAAATAGCGACTAAAGTCTTCTTCGCTCAGAGGCTTAGAATATAAATACCCTTGCAGTTGTTCACACTGTTTGGATTTTAGGTAATCCAACTGGTTTTGATTCTCTACGCCCTCGGCTACCACATCAAGACCCAGGTTATGGGCGATGGTGATTATGGTCGCAACCATGTTTTTACCTTGTTCCGATGCTTCAATATCATCAACAAACGCTTTGTCTATTTTTAATGTATTGAGCGGGAACTTTTTCAGGTAAGCTAGCGATGAATAACCAGTACCAAAATCATCCAGGGATAAATGAATCCCCATGCTTCTTAGTCGATGCATGGTTTCAATAGCTTCCTGCGGAGAATTCATTACCGTACCTTCGGTGATTTCTAACTCAAGATATTGAGCTGGAAGTCGACTTTCAGCCAAAATAGACTCGATCATATGAACTAGGTTTGGTTGTCTAAACTGCACTGCGGAAAGGTTTACCGCGATTCGACCATCAAATACGCCTTTATCAACCCATACTTTGGTTGCGTGACAGGCTTTACGAAGGACATTTTCGCCGATTTCAATGATTTGTCCGGTTTCTTCGGAAATTGGAATAAAGATATCTGGACGAATTAAGCCTTTGGCTCCTGCTTCAAATCTAACCAATGCTTCCATGCCACTAACCTTGCCGGTAGTGATATTGATCTTAGGTTGATAGTAAACACTGAACAAGTCTTCTTTAAGACCATGTCGGATCAGGTTTTCAACCTGCAGCCTTTTCACTGCCAGGGTATTCATCGAATCGTTAAAGAACTGATAACAATCACCGCCCTTGTCTTTGGCATGATACATGGCGGTATCCGCGTTTTTTAGCAGTTCATGGGAGTTCACACCATCTTCGGGGAATAAGGCAATACCGATACTGCATGACAGGGCAATTTCCTGATTACGGATATTGTAAGGCTCTGCAACGGCTCTAAGAATTTCATCGGCGATGGTAGTGATCTCATGAAGATCGTTGGTGCCTTCAATAATCAAGCTAAATTCATCGCCGCCAAGGCGATAACAGGTATCTTTTAGATTACCTACTGTGGCAATTCGCTCTGTCACTTTACACAGTAATACATCACCGATTTGATGGCCCAGGGAGTCATTAATCTTCTTAAAGTTATCTAGATCAAAGACCAGTAACGCGTGCACGGTTTCCTGATTAACCAATATGGTGTGGTTAGTCTGAAAGTAAGAGCGATTCGGTAGTCCTGTCAAGGTATCGGTATTCGCAAGCTTGCGTAATTCTTTCTCGGTTTCCTTACGCTTAGTTATATCAGAGAAAACCCCTACATAATGGGTAACTTTCTGGTTTTCATCACGAATAACATCCATGGTGATATCGATAAGGTAACGTTGACCATTAAGGCGCTTACTTTCAATTTCGCCTTGCCAGGAACCATGATGAATCAGATTTTTCTTTAGGTTTTGCAAAAAGCTTTGCGGATAGGACTTAAACTCCAGTGCACGGCCTATGGCCTCTGAACGTGTTTGCCCGGTAATCCTCTGGAACGAAGGATTACAATCTACGGTTTTAAACTCTTCATCGTAAACAACTACGGCATCGGAAATATTGGCAATACATTTGGCGAATAATTTTAAGCTTTCTTCCGTTTGTTTAATCTTTGAAATATCTTTGATTGTCCCTGTCATTCGAGACGGCGCATTATTGATATCACGCTCAACCACTTTGCCTCGGTCTAACACCCAGGTCCACTTGCCTTCTTTATTTTTAACGCGATACGCAGCTTCAAAGTGATCGGTTTTTTCGGAAAAATGCTCATCCAGCGCAATATTCACCCGGGTAGAATCCTGGGGGTGAATATTGCCTTTATTTGAACTGTCCTGCTTATTGCGATGACCATCCTGAGGGAAATCGAGGATCCCCCAAATATTTGAACGGAACATTTGACCGGTTTTTATATTCCAGTCCCACATTTCATCGCCAGAACCCCAAAGCGCCAGTTTCAACCGCTCTTCACTTTCTTTGATTTGGTAATTTACCAATTGTTTCTGCTTGGCCTGACGGTAAAAATAAAATACAACGCACAGAAATAGTAAGCCATAAGCTGCCCAAGCCCAATTCGTTAACCACCAAGGGGGAAGAATATTTACTGTTAATGATGGCGCATTTTTATAGTCTTTTGAGTTAGAACTAAATGCCTGGACCTGAAACTCATAACTTCCGGGATCTAATTTCGTGTAGGTAGCACGTTTATTCGACGAGTCGGTGTACACCCATGAATCATCTATACCATCCATTTTATAACGATATTTCACTTCACTGGAAAACGTTGCGTTTGGTGAGGCGAATTCAACACTGAAAGGGGATTGATCATACTTTAAAGTAATATCTTCGGATAGATAAAGCTGCTTAGTATTTGCCTGGCTATCTGAAAAAGTAATTACATCCGAGGAATTTACTCGTTCATTGGCGATTAGCAAATGCATATTTTGCGGTGGGTTAATGACTTCAGATTCCAGCTTGATATTATATGGGAAAAAGCTATTGAAACCGTTAACCCCACCGAAATAAAACTTGTTGTCATTAGCTTTCAAATAAGAGAATGAGAAAAATTCATCTGCTTGTACACCTTGGTTGATATTATAATTTTCAACTTTCTGAGTGACTGGATCTAAGCTGGTTATTCCTTTGTTGGTACTTACCCAAGCTATTCCTTCATCATCAACTAATAGACCCGCGATTTTATTATTTGCAAGGCCATTGCTTTCCGTGAAATGAATTAATTTGTTAGTTTGTTTATTTAGCGCTGCAGCACCTTTGCCATCAAAGCCAAACCAATAGTAATCTTTGGACTCTTGAATAGCGGTAATGGAGTCTCCTGAAAAAATATCGGACTTTGGTATGTCCAGTACCTTAAATTTCTCTTTTTCTATATCGAATAAATAAATTTCTTCATTGGCACTATATGTCCAAATATTGGCATCTGAAGCAACATTGATCGCATATAAGTCGTTAGATTTCCCTCGCTCGAGGGTAAAAGCTGTTAATGTTTTGTCTACAGGAGAGTATCTATAAAGCTTGGATGCCGACGAGCCAAACCAGAAAGATCCTTTAGTAAATATGTAGTCTAGGCGACCATGCTGTTCGGAGTATCCCTGCAGCCAGTCATCTTGTTGCGTGAGGTCTTGTGTCACCATGTCATAATTTAACAGCGTTTCTTTATTGGTAATGATCCAAAGATTTCTTCGGTCAGCATGTATCGATGAAATGGTATCCTCAAGATCTATATCTAATTTACCAACGGTAGTTGAATTTGGAGTTTGATAGTAAATGCCGTTGCTCTCTGACCCAATTAATATCGTGCCGTCGTCTGCCTCGGTAAATGCGCTGATATTTTTTTTGTCGTTGAAGTTACCTGATAGGTGATGAGTAAAAAGGGAGGATATTAAATTATACCTGCTAACCCCGTCATAAAATGTTGCTAACCAAATTGAATTTGAATTGTCTTCGAATATGGTAAATATAAAAGTTTTAGTAACTTCATTAGCGTTATTAGCTGAAGATTCCAAAAAATAAATTCGCTCATCGACTAAATCCAGCTCCAAAAGTCCGGCCTCTGTGCCGAGCCATAAAAACCTATCATCGACTTGATGAATGCTTCTGACGCTATTATTGTTTTGCTCATTTGTATAATTATGGGGCAGGTAGTGATTGGTCACAGTCATTTCTTTATCAATGGCATAAACACCATTTCCTGTAGCAAGCCATATTTTCTGGTTTACCTCAGTTATTTCAAAAATAGATTGTGCGTTGACATTTAGCTTCCAAATGTTTTCTCCATTGGCTGCTGATATGAAATCAAGATCTTTGTTAACGAAAAACAGACCATTTTCGTATGTCCCTAGCCAGTAATTGCCGTTTGAGTCCTGAAAAATGCTTTTAATGTCTCGGATAACTGAACTGTAACTTTTGAAGTTAACAACAGTGAAATTTTCAGTTGTAGCATTATATTTATGAAGGCCTGAAGCAGTTGCTACCCAAAGGTTGTTGTCATTGTCTTCGTAAATACTCCAAACCGTATTATCTTTAAGTGAATTTGAATTACCTTTTTCATGGAAGAAGTTATCGAAATTATTCTTTGTAGCATTGTATCGGCTGAGTCCATCAACAGTTCCAACCCAAAGAGTGTTTTTACTATCCACAAAAACAACTCTAACAAAATTATTGGCCAGAGAATTAAGACTGTTTGCCTGATATCTGTAGTGTGTGAACTCATATCCATCAAACCGGTTAAGCCCATCTTGGGTTGCCAGCCAAATAAAACCATGATGATCTTGAGTTACGGACATAACAGTACTTTGTGAGAGTCCTTGCTCCACAGAAAACTGCTGAAATTTAAGCGGTGGTTGTTCTGCAGTGGCAACAAAACTCAGACAGAGACTGATAATCAGAAAAAGTTGATGAAAAAGCGGTACATGGCAAGCATGCTTTTTTTTATTATTGATAAAGTGCACAAGTAAACCCTGAAAGCTACAACTCAGTTATTAGTAACAATACATTAACTAAGGATTCTTATTATTCGTCGAATAATTTATTCGACTTTTATTTGACGTCGAAAATCATCTTAAAACAAATGGCCGATAAATTAAAGCGATGAAGGAATTTACGCGCATTAACTCGTTAATTTTTCAATGGATATTGTTGGTGAAATGTGCCGATATTGGTAAACACTAACGATTTGTCTTTAGGCGTTGTCGGCTCCGTGCCCGGCAGTACAGTACTTAATATAATGGGTTGTATACCTGAAGGCCTGGTTAACTGAGTTTTAACAAACTCCAGAACTTTGGTTTGTGTCAATTGCTGGATTTCGCGTTTAAGTATCAACCGGTTGTTAAACTCATAATCGTGATTGCTAATGCTATGCCAGAATCGCTGACTACGGATCCTAGGACCTGAGTCCTTAGCATCAAGCTGATTAATAATGCCTTGCTGCAATTTTTCCCAGCCTTCTATCTGCGTCTTTTTTGCAAAATTTTCGAAAAACGCCATCATTTCCGTTTCAATCGCTTGTGGTGAAAATTGCGGTGACTGAACAAAACATGCAATCCCTGGGTAACGGTTCATCGGCATGTAATTCACCCCCAATAAATACCCTAATTGTTTTTCCGTTCTTAATTGATGAAAAAACTGCGGAGCAAGCACCTGACTGGCAATGATGGCCATGGCTTTGCTGGTGAAGTCTTTATCGGGCATCGGGAAATAGATAACACAGGCATTATCATTATCCGCGATAGGTACAGGGATATGGGCAGGAACAGTATCTTGAAAGTCGATAATGTCAGGCTGCACCAACGCCGTTTCTTTTATGGTTGCTTCAAGGTGTTTTTCTATGCTTTTAGCGATGAGCAGTGCATCGGATTTTGGCCAGTTGCCGTAAGCAAAGGCTTCAACACTCAGTTGCTGAAAAAGTTTGGCGCAAAAATCGGCGAAGTCATCAAATCCAACATTTGTCAGGGCAGTGGCAAGTTGTAAGGCATGCGGGCTATAGGGTTTAAATAAGCCATTTAACACCGCAAATAGCTGTGCTACGGGCTTTCCTTGTCTAATATCTTGCCAATTGTTGATCAGTTGCTTTTTGAATAGCTTAAATCTCTCAAGTGGTAATGAGTGGTCACATATTGCGGTCAAAAGGTTATCAAGAAGCAAAGGTTGTTTTTCACTAATGCCAGATATCTGTAAGGTAATTCCGCCTTGATGAGCATAGATTTGATAGTGTATTCCGGCGAGCTCCGCCTGATAATTTTGTTCCTGTACAGATTCACTGAACAACTCGACAAATAGTCGGGTCATGGCAATGTGCTTATCCGATTGCGTTGTGAAACCAGATTCCAGGCTTACAAAGATTTGCCCTTTTGGCGAGCTGAATGTTTTGTCTTGTTTAAACCAAAAATTAAACCCCGGCCGTTGGTAAATTTTTATCGGAATGTCCGTTGTTTCTCCGCGATACAATCTAGGATCTGCGACAATAAAAGGGTTTGCGAGTGGCAGTCTTAACTCTTCGTGGATGCTAACATCCTGCCACCGCATTAATCGCTGTTGATCAATATCGCTAAGGTGATAGGGGGTTTTATACCAGCGGCTAATTTTGCTGGTTGTGACATTTTTTCGAACCTCCATAATGCGCATGTTTTCGGGGACGAAGTAACCCAGAAACTGCTGTAAAAGATCAGGATTAAACGATTCAATCTTATAGTCACCGTATACATAATCTTGTTGCGGATAATGCTGCATATTTATCGCCAACTGGTTGACGTTATCCAAAGGTTTACTGGTTTCTTTATAATTGAATGCAAATTCCGTCAACGCCTGTTTTTCATTGAAGTATAATTCTTGGATCCCTGCTTTTTTTAACAAACGCAGGTAGGAAAATAGCAGTTCAATGATTTCTGTTTGATAGCGTTCACCCACCTCGGTAAGTGCAATACTGATGTTAAAATCTTTAAAGTTAGAGCCATTAACCCCACCCCCAGAGGTCAAAGCCATTGCCCATTGGCGTTTCTTCAATACGGATAAAATACTCCCCGGACCTTCGTGACCTAATAAATAACTTAAATAACTTACCGGTTTATTTTCGTAGTAATCGTCCAGGCCCGGTAAAGCAAAAGTGATGATCAGTTTTCGTTGTGACTGCTGTGGAGGGATCGAAAGTTGGATGGCAAGATCTTCTTGTCGATAAAGCGGTTCAGAAATGACAGGTTTAGGGTGCGATGGCTTTCTGACAGGTGCAAATAATGATTCGATCCAAGGTTGAACTGTCGTTAACGGATAAGGCGATTCAACCGCCAATGTCATTGCTTTAGCATGGTAATGACTTTGAAAAAATTGTTGCAAGGCTTGTTGCAATGACCGCTCAGGCCGGTCTTGCAGTGTTGTTAGATTCCCGACGGAAAACTTACTAAATGGGTGGTTGGGGTTTACCGTTTCCTTTTGTGCGTCATAAATGCGGCGGGAATCTTCTTTTAATTTCATTTGAAATTCAGCATCGACATTATTTCTTTCGGTTTCAATATGCGCTACAGCAAGCAGGGGTTCACTGAAAAAACGGCTAAAACGCTCCAGTGCCGGCTCAAAAAACTCACTGTCGATATCAAAATAAAAGCAGGTATGCTCGGACCCCGTCCAAGCATTGTTCGTACCATTGTGCTGACTGATAAACTGTTGGTATTCACCGCTATCCGGGAAACTTTTCGTTCCTAAAAACAGCATGTGTTCGAGAAAGTGGGCAAGTCCCTGAGTATCGTCTGGGTCATCAAAATGCCCTGCATTGACGACAATAGATGCTGCAGCGCGAGTGGATTCGTTGTTTTCGACAACGACTGCCCGTAAGCCATTCTCTAAGGTTATGGGATGGTAGAGCCGGTGATCGTTAGGGCTGGTTTTCAATCAAATCTCCATGCTGTGCGAGTCTGCCGCTTTTTGGCTCGTCAGGCACCCGTTAATTAAAGCTTTGACCAGAAATTGTGCTGCCCAATTATTCGGCCCAATACACAATAATATAGTTGAAAATAACAAGGAGGATAAGATTAAAAAAGAGCCCGACGATTGCCAGGCTAGAGGTAAAGTTTAGGGTTTTAAAGTTAATACGTTGGTTTTTAACAGGCTGAGTATCTCTTCGGCGGTATTACCGAGTAATTTGCCGGTAATTCCAGTGCGTCCTATTGTACCAACAACAACGAGTCCAGCATGCAATTTTGCCGCGGTACTGGGAATGACTTTTTCCGGTTTACCAGCATTGACATGAAAGTTTTCTGGAGGAATGCCGTAGGTTTTCCCTAGGTGGTTAATCTTGTTGATTAAATCCTGACGTGCATCTTCTTCAACCTCATCTAGAAACTGAATGCCAAAATCCCGCAGAATATCAGGCACAACAGGGGTATAGCAGACATGAAGAGGAACATCGAAAACCGTCGCTAAATATTTAGATGTTGCGAGAATTTTCTCGTTAAGTCTCTGTTTTTCTTTTTGTTCTGTTTGTAAGTCTATTGCCGCTAGAATACCACTTCGGGTGCGCCATTTTTTTTCGGCGACAATTAACACCGGAGCCGGGCATTCTCGAATCAGATGCCAGTCTGTTGGTGTATAAAACATTGTTTCAGAGCGATGTCCGGTTTTCATTACCATCACCGGGTTATTCGATTCTGCATAGGTATTAACCCAGGTATGCAGGTTTTTCTCCCAGACGATCTCAAAACTAAAAGGAATTTCACCGTCCAGTAGCTGCCCTAATTGTTCCTTGGCTTTTTCATTTAAGCGAGTAAGCAATGATTGCTTTAGAGCTTCTCCTTTGCTACCCATGCCTCGCAGATTCTCATAGTAAAAATACACAATGTGCAGTTTTACATCATCGGCAATGGATAAGCGCTTTGCCTGCTCAATGGCAGTCGTTGTTTCAAAATTGGGATCTGCAACTACAAGCACGTTGCGCATTGAATTCTCCAAACTCTATTTGACCTATTGTTAAGATTAATGTTTTTTGCCAGAAATTGCTTTGATTTAGAACAGAAATTTTCTTTAAAAATTAGTAGCTAAGAAAGAGCATGGGGTTTTTAAAGTCATTGTTGACGTTTGCGCCGGTATTGATTTGACTAATACCGTAATTAAATTTCAGTTTTTTGTTTAAGGTGAATTATCTCGACTATATTTTTATGAGGCGGTGGTGTTTAACCCGCTGTCTTTGGATAGGTCAAAGCACTCTGTTATTGCCTATATGACAGATTCCGTGTTCAGGAGCAGGAAGTAAAGCCAGGCACGCTTTGATTTGAGTACCTCTTAAAATATGGAAGACTTATGAAATACTTGGTTACAGGCGCTGCGGGCTTTATCGGTCATTTCGTGGCAACTCGTTTGTGTGAACAGGGGCACGAAGTTGTTGGTTTGGATAATCTTAACGACTATTACGATGTCAACCTCAAATTATCACGTCTAAATAAACTGCAGAAATTTTCCAGCAAACAACAATCGCAAAGTTTAGTGGCGGGTTCGGATATTGTTTCTCAGTCACAGGCCAACCCTCAATCAGGACTGTTTCGCTTTGTGAAGCTTGATTTGGAAGACCGAGAGTCGATGGCTGAGCTTTTTGCGCGAGAAAAATTTCAAAGAGTCATTCATTTGGCGGCACAAGCTGGAGTGCGCTATTCAATAGACAATCCCATGGCTTATGCCGATGCCAACCTAATTGGTCATTTGGCCGTTCTTGAAGGGTGTCGTCATAACAATGTTGAGCACTTAGTGTATGCCTCGTCTAGTTCAGTTTATGGGCTAAATAAACAAACGCCGTTTGCGACCTCAGATAGCGTTGATCACCCAGTATCGCTATATGCCGCGACTAAGAAAGCCAATGAGTTAATGGCTCATAGCTATTCTCACCTCTACGGTATTGCCACCACTGGCTTGCGTTTTTTCACGGTTTACGGGCCATGGGGACGTCCGGATATGGCGTTATTTAAATTTACCAAAGCCATGCTTTCTGGCGAGCCCATCGATGTATACAATTATGGCGATATGAGTCGAGATTTCACTTACATTGACGACATCGTTGAGGGTATAATACGCGTGCAAGAAAATATCCCTGCGATAAATACAGACTGGTCTGTCGAGGGCGGTTCTGCTGCGACGAGTTCGGCACCTTACCGAGTGTTTAATATTGGTAATGGTAGCCCGGTGAAATTGATGGATTTCATCAAGGCGCTAGAACAATCGTTGGGGATGGAAGCGAAAAAGAATCTGTTACCTATGCAACCGGGTGATGTACAAAAAACCTTTGCAGAGGTCGAAGATTTATACTCAGTGACCGGACATCGCCCGCAAACATCGGTGACCGATGGGGTGGCAAATTTTGTTCGCTGGTATAAAGAATATTACCAACACGTGAATTAATTTAATCCGTATTTGTTATGATACGGACCTAATTCCGTGGTAAAAAGTAAGTAGAAAAAGAACTAAATAAGGAAGTAATATGTCTGTAAACGCAGGAAAGAGTATTCGCAAAGCGGTTATTCCTGTCGCAGGGCTGGGCACAAGGATGCTACCTGCCACCAAAGCTATCCCTAAAGAAATGTTACCTGTGGTGGATAAACCACTGATTCAATATATCGTCAACGAATGTATCGCTGCTGGTATCAAAGAAATCGTTTTGGTAACTCACTCTTCGAAAAATGCCATTGAAAACCATTTTGATAAGTCATTTGAGTTGGAAACGTCATTGGAGAAGCGCGTTAAACGCAAACTTCTTGATGAAATTCAGGCAATTTGTCCAAAAGATGTGACCATCATGCATGTTCGCCAAGGTGAAGCAAAAGGTCTTGGACATGCGGTTTTAAAAGCGCTGCCTATCGTCGGTGAAGAACCATTTGCCGTGGTATTACCTGACGTTTTGATTGATGACAGTACATCGAATCCGAAAACTGAAAACCTTGCGGCAATGCTGTCTCGATATGACGAGACAGGGCATAGCCAAATCATGGTAGAACCAGTTCCAATGGATAAGGTAAGTTCATACGGTGTTGTCGACTGTAATGGCAATCAATTATTAGAAGGTGACTCTGCTGCTATGTCAGCGGTTGTTGAAAAACCTGCAGTAGAAGATGCCCCGTCAAATTTGGCGGTAGTGGGACGTTACGTCTTGTCTAAAGAAATCTGGCATTTACTTGAGTTTACACCACCGGGCGCCGGTGATGAGATTCAGTTAACCGACGCCATTGCGAGTTTGATGAAAATCGAAACCGTTGAAGCTTTCCATATGACCGGAAAATCACACGATTGTGGTTCTAAAATGGGGTATATGAAAGCCAATGTAGAATATGGTTTGCGTCATCCGGAATTAGCGGAAGGCTTTAAGGCATATTTGCAATCGGTTGTCAAATAGCTACGCCAATATTATTACGGCAATAAAGCGTAATTCATTAAAAAGGCCTTGATAGAAATATCAGGGCCTTTTTGTTTTCAGCGCAGTATGTTTTCGCATTGGTTGTATGTGATCTGTTGCAAACCCGCCGTGAGTTACGACGCTGAAATATCGATATTCAAACATTGATAAAGATTGAATAGGTGCCGAATAAATTCCGATGGTCTTTCTACATGAGGGTAGTGTCCAGTTTCAGCCATCGCAATCGCGGTGGTTTGTGGCTTTATTTGCCGATATCTTGCGATCATTTGCGAGCCGCTAATCGGGTCATCGTCTCCGGCGATAAGCCCCGTAGGGACAGATGTCGCCTCCAGCGTGCCTTCCCAACGTTGCTGGTAGGTTTTTCTTTCATTCATATACTTAATCAATTGTGGAAATACCCGTTTGCCTTGTTGCAGGTTGAGTAATTGCCAATATTGCTCAAGTTGCGACTCATTAAGCGGCACTGAAAAGATGCTCTCCATCGATTTTTTAAAGTGTTTAAATCCGATCAAAGGCGCAATTATTTTCCCCAACGCAGATGCGAGCAATTTTTGAATCAGCAATGGTTGATGAAAGTCCGCAAAGATGCCGCCATTAGTGAGTATTAAAGACTGAATATCGCCTTTGCTCTGCATGCGAGCGACCAGCTCGATGGCGACGGTGTCTCCAAAATCATGGGATAAAATGTGGAATCTATCGATATTCAAATGCTTGAGCAATGCTTGAGTAATATCCGCCTGAAGAGAGATTGAGTAGCCGGTGTTAGGTTTGTCGCTACAGCCAAAACCGAGAAAATCTAACGTCACCAGGCGAAACGAGTTACTGAGCTGCGGCCATATCGCGGCGAAATCCCAACTGCAGGTTGGAAACCCATGAAGTAATAGCAATACTGGTTTTTGAACGGTCGAGAGGGTGTCTTCTGGTGCTTGGGTAACATTTTCGCGAAAAAACACCTGGTCGTTACCATACTTAAAAAACAGGCCTTTTTTATACCAGCTATCGGCATGATTGAGCGAGGTGTCTGACATGTTATTGATAGTCAAATTGATGCTCGCTAAACAATAATTGTGCCTGCGTCCAAATGTCTCCAACCTGGCCATCCCCGACTGGTTTATTATCGATGGCGATCACCGGAGCAATCTGCTTGGTTGAACTGGTGAGCCATACCTCATCGGCATTAAGTACTTCCTCTTTGCTGATAGCACGTTCTGCAACGTGCAAAGACGAGTACTTTTTCAAGACATCCAACAAAATAAATCGAGTGATACCTGGCAATAACTGGCTATCTAACGGCGGTGTAGCGACACTACCACTTTTGATTACGAAAGCATTGCAGGCTGCCGCTTCGGTTAATCTATTTTCTTCTGAAAAAAGCAATACTTCATCATAACCATCTTTAAAACCTTGTTGAAAGTGCATGACGTTGCCAAGTAATGCCGTGGATTTTATATGGCAGCGCTGCCAGCGTAAATCCGGCAAGGTTCTTACCCGATAGGTTCTTACTTGATCTTTATTAGCGTTTGGCGCAGGTGGTATCGCAAACGTATAGGCAAAAACCGTTGGTGCAATATTTTCAGGGTAGGCATGGAAACGCGTTGGGCTTGTGCCTCGTGATACGTGCAAATAGACACCAAGATCGCCTTTGCCGTTCTTAGCAACGAGTCGCTCGCAGATTTCAAGCCATTTGCTCCGTTCATAGTTAAGATTTATTTCTACCTCACTAAGCCCTTTAATCAGACGTTCGATGTGCGGGGTAAATCCAACAAATTTACCATCATAGCTTGGGATCACTTCATAAATACCATCGCCAAACAAAAAGCCCCGATCCATCGGTGAAATCTTTGCCTGATCTGCACTTATGTATTCATCATTTAGAAATACCCAATTCATACCTTGTTTTACCTTTATATCTTTATCGATTCTGCTGCGCGGAGTTCTTCGCAAAGTCGTGTTATTTGTTTAATGATTTCAACGCCAGCGCTGAAGCACAAACTGTCTTCGGTTAAATGATTTTTCCGGGTCACACCATCAACACTACCCTTGCTGGATAAAAACCTCAGCAGTGTCTCCACGTCAATTTGTGCCAGTAAATTCTTTTTCTGCCAAATAGCCAAAAAGGCAATGAGTGCATACGCAGCCCAGTTCGATACATCGGCGACAATCAATTCATCACATTCTGTTTGAGAAGGGATAATATCTAACGATGCAATATGCTTTGCGATATTTCCCATGCCTATCTCATTGCCACCATCGCCAACCGCAATCGTAGGACACTTGGCTAGTGTTATGAAATCATCAAATCGAGCACAACGGTGGGAAATGTCTTCACCGCGCATATTGCGATAGGTATTGTCTTCTGTCAGTCCTGGACGTTCAATGGCAATAATTAATTGTGGTGCGAGTTGTTCAACTA
This sequence comes from Thalassotalea litorea, assembly GCF_005843925.1. Classification (GTDB taxonomy): domain Bacteria; phylum Pseudomonadota; class Gammaproteobacteria; order Enterobacterales; family Alteromonadaceae; genus Thalassotalea_A; species Thalassotalea_A litorea_A. The sequence goes on along the minus strand of NZ_VCBC01000002.1, from coordinate 253,514 downwards.
CGCCTGCAATTTGCTGTTCTTTACCTATGCCAAGGGGAATTTGAGCGCAACGATAGTGAGGTTGAAGGGCTTGGAATAAAGGATTGTCACAAACAAGTACAACCGATTTATCCAAGGCAGAAAGGCACTCATACAGTGCCAGAGCGCCGACAGGACCATCGGTTTCGAAGGTATCGCACACTGGAAATCCGGTTGCAATCACGATTGTTCCCATACAATCATGGATTTGTTTGGCAGCCCTTATTATGTAGCCGGGTCTGAGGAATTGTCGAGCAAACTGCATTTGCCGGGTGTTTCGACTCACCAATAGTTGTTCTATCGCTTTGCTTAATGCGATTTCAGAGGATGTGTGGCTCATCAATTGGCAGCCTTTTTGATAAACTCAATTTGCTTAAAGCGGGACTGAGCCAGATATAATTCATTGTGAGCATTTTCGATACTGATTGGCTCAAATCGTATCTTTGCGCCCTGTTGGCATTGCGCAAGTTGATAGGCATCCAGAGAAAATACCGAGCCCATTTTAGGGTAACCGCCTATGGTTTGCCGGTCATTTAGCAACACAATCGGTTGGCCATCGGCAGGAATTTGCACCGCTCCATACGCGATACCTTCGCTTAACATGTTTTGTTTTGGGAATGTTATTGCTTCACCTTGCAGTCGATAACCCATCCGATCCCACTGACTGGAAACCTGGTATTCGCTGCTAAAAAAACGCTGGCGCTGGTGCACGGAAAACTGTTGATATTGATAACCTGTGATTACCCGTAAATTTAGGGAGGTTAAGTAAGTTGGGATTGCATTTTCAGGTAACGCATTGGTGTGAGCGCAAATTTGTTCCTCAACTGGCAGCCAGTCCCCTTTGATCAATGCCGAACCATTTATCCCCCCAATGTGTTCCCTGACCACAGTTGCGCAACTACCGAATTGCTCCTCTACCCGAATCCCCCCTTTAATCGCTAGATAGGCTTTTATGCCATTTTGACTAAACCCTAATTCAATAAAATCCCCTTTTTCAATGATGTGGCTTTGCCAGTTTCTGACTCGCTGATTATTAATTTTTAATTCTATGTCGGCACCGGTAAGCGCAATACTGGAGTTGCAGCTACTGTGCAGCTTTAAACCGCCATAGGTAACTTCCAATGCCGCACAACCGCGGGCGTTTTCTACAAGCCGGTTGGCCCAGTAAAATGCCATGCGATCCGCAGGCCCTCCGGTGGTAAGGCCTAAATTTGCTTTACCAATGCGGCCAGCGTCTTCAATCAGGGTGTGCATGCCGGGATGCTCGACGTAGAACCCAGACATCATAGCTGACCACCTAATTCAAGGAACTGCGTTTCAGTGATGGCCTTAAATCGTACTTTATCGCCGACAGCGACCGGGATCGGCGTTTCACTATTAGGGTTGAACATTGGGGTTGGACAGCGGCCGATAATATTCCAACCACCCGGAGAGGGGGCAGGATATATAGCCGTTTGTTTGTCGGCTATAGCCACTGAACCTTGTGCAACAGTCGCACGAGGCGTGGCTAACCTAGGCATGGCAATGGTTTCATTAACCTCGCCAAGGTAAGCAAATCCTGGAGCAAAACCTATGGTGTATACGTAATACTCTTGTTGCACATGCAGTTGAATGACTTCTTCAATACTTATGCCGGCATTTTTGGCGATACGGGGTAAGTCAGGACCAACGCACGTGTCATAATAGACGGGCAGGGTGAAGGTATTACCGTTTAGTTTATGCTCAGAAACAGAATCGCTTACTAACTGTTTGATCAATTTTTGAATGCGATTGCGAATATGAAAATGATCAACAAGCCAAAGATCATAGGTGATCATCAGCGAGCTGTAGGAAGGGATCGTATCCAGGACTGTATCGCCAAGCGAGGATTTGATGAGTGTTTGAGCGCGGCCAATCATGGCACATAGCTCTAGTGAGATTTCCGGTTGCAGGTTGGCATTATTGGTCCCGAAATACACCATCAGCGAATTCTCCGAAGCGACTTCAATATAAAAGCGTATTGGCTCGGATTGCTTTGTTGAAATCGGTTCAGTGCCCGATGTTACAGACATAACGCCCTAATTTCCTTGACTAATGAAACGGCTTCAATATTGTCGCCGTGAACGCATAACGTATCGGCTTGTAATGGCAGACGAGTCCCCTCAGAAGTCATTACCACCCCATCAGTGACTAGGTTTTTGACTTGCTCCAACACCTCAGATTTAGTTAAAACGGCGCCGGATTCTGTGCGGGGAGTAAGTAACCCGTCACTCGTGTAACGCCGGTCAGCAAATGCTTCAAACAAGAGTTCGACGGAATAGTTACGGGCAATGGTTTGATAATGCCCGGCCTGTGCTGTGGCTAAAATCATTAGCTTCAATGGCCGGTAGAATCCATGAATACTTTTAATTACCGCGGTAAAAATATCATCGTTGGCCATCATATCGTTGTATAGTGCGCCGTGAGGTTTTACGTATTGGACAAGTGAGCCTTGAGATTGTGCCATACCGTCAATGGCTCCAATTTGGTAATGCATTAAATTGATGATTTCTTGCTCGCTATGTTTTATTGAGCGACGACCAAATCCTACTAAATCTTGATATGAAGGGTGCGCGCCAATCATGACATTATGCTTGATTGCAAGCGCGAGCGTTTGTTGCAATGTATTTGGATCGGAAGCGTGGAAACCACAGGCAATATTTGCCATATCTATGTGCGGCATTACGTGTTCATCCTGGCCCATTTTCCAGGCAGAGAAACTTTCACCTAAATCACAATTTAACTTCATATCTGCAGTCCTTGTATTTTTTGCTCATGCCTGATTTATATCCACTAAAAAATCGATAACTGACTATTTCGAATATCGGTGATCAACATGCTACCCGGGCTATGGGTGATGCTTATTCGGGGCTTTGCATGATTTATCACTACCTGAGGCGTGACCCCACAAGCCCAAAATACGGGGACTTCTCCCGGCTTTATAGAAACTTTGTCACCATAATCGGGTTTATCAAGGTCGGTGATACCAATCTGTATTGGATCGCCAAGATGCACCGGTGCACCATGGACATTGGGGAAGCGACTGCATATTTGAATGGCTCGTATTGCATCTTTTGCTAGCATGGGTCGCATACTGACAACCATATTGCCATTAAACGCCCCTACGCTGTCGCAAGCGATATTGGTGTTATACATAGGCACATTGACACCTTCAGTAATATTTCGAATTTCAATCCCACCATCAATCAACGCTTCTTCAAATGAGAACGAACAGCCAAGTAAAAAGCTAACGAAATTATCTTGCCAGTAATCTTTGATATCCAAGGGCTGTTCAACCAAAACACCATGCTTAAATAGTTTGTATTTAGGAACATCCGTGCGAATATCAATGTCTGTGCCCGCTGTTGAAATGACCGGGTTGCCAGGCGCATCGGACATCGCCACGATTGGGCAGGGTTTGGGATTTTTTTGGCAAAACAGTAGGAAATCCGCTGCCAATGCCTGTTCTAAAATCACTAGATTACATTGTACAAAACCTTTCGCCAGGCCTGAAGTATGGCCGACAAATTCATTGTCACGAATTGCCTTGCGAACTTGCTTAGGAGTGGACAGGGCATCGAATTGAGTTGCAATGAATGATTCAGACATGAGATAAATTCAACTCGTGGGTTATTGGCTAACTCTATATTTTAAAGCGTTTTTTAGCAAATAAATGGACATTGATTATACCATATCAGAATTTTATATTTATAAAAGCAATCGTGTGGGAATAATTTATTTTTTTTGTTGTGATTGCCAGTACTTGGCGCCGTTACAGAATACGTTGAAAATTTAGCCCTATGGCATATGAAAAGGCTTAACATTTCCTTTGTATACCTAGTTATCTTATTGAATTGGAAGAGCTTTTATTGCTTGTGATTATTAAAAATCCTTAATAATTGAACTAATATTCTTTAACAAGATTTAACGTCAACAACGTGTTGACCAATAACTGCAAAATCCTATCTTCACTCCTTTCCAACTCCTATGTTATTCTTGCGATATTATTTTTTCACAAGCCATCTTTATGAAACTTAGTCCGCTAGTACAGGAACTTATCGATAACCTAAAACACTTGCCCGGTGTTGGGCCAAAATCGGCGCAACGGATGGCGTTTCATTTGCTTGAACGCAACCGTATAGGCGCCACAAAGCTCGCCAATTCAATGGCAAAAGCGATGGAGCATATCGGCCATTGTCGCACTTGTCGTACTTTCACGGAGTTGGAGCAATGTGATATTTGCGCCAGCCCCAAGCGCCAGGCGAGTCGTTTGTTATGTATCGTTGAATCACCCTCGGATATTCTGGCAATCGAACAAACCGGTGAGTTTATCGGACGTTATTTTGTTTTGATGGGGCATTTATCGCCCATCGATGGCATCGGCCCGGAGGAATTGGGTTTGGATCAACTGCAAAATTTATTGTCGAGCGATGAATTCGATGAAATGATTCTGGCTACCAATCCAACCGTCGAAGGCGAAGCAACTGCTCACTTTATCGCGGACTTAGCGGGTTCTTATGATGTCTCTGTGACGCGAATTGCCCATGGCGTTCCGGTTGGAGGAGAGCTTGGTTATGTTGACGGTAACACCTTATCCCATGCTTTTTCCGGCCGGAAAAAGCTTTAATTCTAAATCAAGGGGTCAGAGTTGTTGATGCCATAATCAACAACTCTGACCCCTTGATTTAGACCCTTTATTATCACTTAAATACCAACAAAATCGAAAAAATTGCGGCCTAGCTCTTTAAAACCTTTTTCCTATCCCCACATTGATCTCTATAACAATTGCTTCGGCAACCACTACCGACAAATAAGATTAGGAGACACGTGTTTATGTCTGATCCCGGCCATAAAGAAGTTCACGGCTTTCAAACTGAAGTAAAGCAATTACTACAATTAATGATCCACTCGCTCTATTCCAATAAGGAAATCTTCCTGCGCGAGTTGGTCTCTAATTCAGCGGATGCTGCGGACAAGTTGCGTTTCAAAGCGCTATCTGATGCCAGCCTGTATGAAGGTGACGGTAACTTACGTGTGCGCATCAGCGCTGACAAAGACAATAATACGATCACCATTTCAGATAATGGTATCGGTATGACCCGTGATGATATTATCACTCACCTGGGTACCATCGCTAAATCAGGTACTGCGGATTTCTTTAGTCGTCTGTCGGGTGACCAAGCGTCAGATTCACAATTAATCGGTCAGTTTGGTGTTGGCTTTTACTCGGCATTTATCGTCGCCGATAAAGTCGTAGTGCGTTCACGGGCAGCCGGAGTTGACGCAGATCAGGCCGTTGAGTGGACGTCAAAAGGCGAAGGGGATTTCTCGGTTGAAGACATCGAAAAGTCGACTCGTGGTACGGACATTATCTTGTTCTTAAAAGAAGATGAACAAGAATTTTTAGATGACTGGCGCTTAAAGTCTATCGTCACTAAATACTCCGATCATATTTCCATTCCGGTCGAAATGCTTACCCCTGCGGTACCAGAAGTGCCTGAGAGCGAAGGTGAAGATGGGGAAGTTATCCCTGCCGTGCCAGGTAAACCAGCCGAATGGGAAGGGGTGAATAAAGCCGAAGCGCTTTGGACCCGCGAAAAATCAGATATCAAAGACGAAGAGTATCAAGAGTTTTACAAACACGTATCCCACGATTTTGCTGAGCCACTGCTTTGGGCCCATAACAAAGTTGAAGGAAGTACAGAATATACTTCACTTTTATATGTACCAAGCAAGGCACCATTTGATTTACATAACCGCGAAAAACAACATGGCTTAAAACTATACGTGCAACGTGTATTTATCATGGATGATGCCGAGCAGTTTATGCCAACGTATTTGCGTTTCGTAAAAGGTTTGCTGGATTCTAACGATTTACCGTTAAACGTATCCCGCGAAATTTTGCAGGACAACAAAGTGACTCAGGCGATGCGCAAGGGCTGTACCAAGCGCGTATTGACCATGCTGGATCGTTTAGGCAAAAATGATAAAGAAAAATACCAAGGCTTCTGGGATGAATTTGGTCAGGTGATCAAAGAAGGTCCTGCAGAAGACATGGCGAACAAAGAAGCCATTGCCAAATTACTGCGCTTTGCTTCAACTGAAAACGACTCTTCGGTGCAAAATGTGTCCCTTACCGATTACATTGAACGTATGAAAGAAGGGCAGGACAAAATCTACTATGTGGTTGCCGACAGTTTTGAAGCGGCGAAAAATTCCCCTCATTTAGAAGTGTTCCGCAAAAAAGGCATTGAAGTATTATTGATGTCAGAACGCATCGATGAATGGTTAATGAGCCATTTAACCGACTTTTCAGAAAAACAATTTCAGTCGGTTACCCGTGGCGGCCTTGATTTAGGCGATATGGATGATGAGCAAGCAAAAGAAGCTCAGGAGCAATTGGAAAAAGAATTCGATTCCGTTGTCACCCGTTTACAAGACAGCTTGGGCGATAAAGTGAAATCGGTGAAAATTTCTCAGCGTTTAACGGATTCTCCAGCGTGTATCGTCACCGATGAACATGACATGAGCTCACAAATGATCAAGCTGATGCAGTCTGTGGGACAGGAAGTGCCTGAGTCTAAGCCGATTTTTGAAATCAATGCGGAACATGATTTAGTGAAGCATATGGCAGATGAAGCGGACAATGATAAGTTCGGCGAATGGGCCGAAGTGTTGTTTGAGCAGGCGATGCTGGCAGAGCGTGGCAGTTTGAAAGATCCGGCATCTTTCGTTGCCCGTCTTAACAAACTGATGTTAAGTCTGACCAAGTAATGATTGCGGAAATTGACAGCGTCAATTTCCGCGACAAACTAGCCGAATAACAACGAGAAACTGACGAGCGAGATGATTTTCATTCTGTTCTATTCGGTTTCTCGTTTTTGCTTTTTTAGCCTTCGGTTTCGCCTGGCTTAAACCCTGTACGATATACCGAAAAATTGTTTGTTTATTTTGCACAACGCCCCTTGTTTGCGCTTTGTCATGCAAGTATGATTGTGCCTTTAAAAAACATAGTTTCTTTGCTAAACAATATTTGGCAAAGAAAGATTTAATCCGACTATTTCTTAGGGTTTAGCAATATGCGCATTATTTTATTAGGTGCACCTGGTGCCGGTAAGGGAACTCAGGCACAATTTTTAATGAACAAGTACGGTATCCCACAAATTTCTACTGGTGATATGTTACGTGCAGCAATCAAGGCTGGTACTGAGCTGGGCAAACAAGCCAAGCAAGTAATGGACGCTGGTCAATTGGTTTCTGATGAATTGATCATTGGCCTGGTAAAAGAGCGTATCGCTCAACCGGATTGTGAAAACGGTTTTCTTCTCGATGGGTTCCCACGTACGATCCCTCAGGCGGATGCAATGAAGGAAAATGGCGTTAAAGTCGATAGTGTTATTGAATTCGACGTCGCTGATGAAGTGATTGTTGAACGTATGGGCGGTCGACGTGTACACCCAGGTTCAGGCCGCGTATATCACATCGTTTACAATCCACCAAAAGTGGAAGGTAAAGATGACGAAACAGGCGAAGATCTGGCAATTCGTCCCGATGATGAAGAAGCAACGGTTCGTAAACGTTTAGGCATCTATCACGAGCAAACCAAGCCGCTAGTGAATTATTACCAAGCAGAAGCGCAAGTTGGAAACTGTCAGTACCTGACCATCGATGGTACTCAAAAAGTTGAAGCCGTAAGCGCTATCTTAGCGGAAAAACTTGGCTAAATTGCAAAACTCATATTTTCGAAAAGCCACCTCAAGGTGGCTTTTTTTGGTTTCAGCAATATCAACGGGCAAAGTGGTTGCTCAGAGAATAAGATTCAACAACACTGACCCCTTGAATAAGATTCAACAACACTGACCCCTTGAACTGACCCCTTGAATTCGACTCAGCCCCCTTGATATCGTCTTGTCTTTCGGGATGGATGGGTTTTCGTTATACTGCCAACACTTATCGCCTTGTGTGCACTTTTTTATAAATGAAAACAACAAAATCCGTTTCTCAGGCGTTCTCGTCAACGGGCTCTCTCGCAAAAGCCATTACTGGTTTTAATCCGCGTCAGGCTCAGCTTGATATGAGCTTAGAAGTCGAACAGGTGATAGCCGATAAGGCGACGTTATTGGTGGAAGCGGGCACCGGAACGGGCAAAACCTTTGCATACTTAGTGCCGGCATTTCTCAGCGAACAAAAGACCATCGTTTCTACGGGAACGAAAACTCTTCAAGAGCAGCTATTTCATAAAGATTTGCCACTGGTAAAAAAAGCCTTGAGCAGCCAATTAAAAATTGCGCTGTTAAAAGGTCGAAGCAATTATCTTTGCACATATCGGCTAGAAGAGAATTTTTCCAGTCAACCACAAAAACGACGCCAGGCCGGCGTGCAACTCGATGCCGCGACTTTAGCCGATTTAGTGAAAGTCAGACAATGGTCGAGTCATACTAAATCAGGTGATTTGGGAGAGTTAACCGATGTTGCGGATGATTCTGCTATCTTTGCGCAAGTCACGTCGACAACGGACAATTGCCTTGGCAGACAATGTCCGGATTATGAGTCTTGCTATCTGGTAAAAGCTCGGGAACGAGCGATTGAAGCGGATGTCTTAGTTGTCAATCATCACCTTTTTTTCGCGGATCTGGCATTAAAAGATACGGGGTTTGGCGAACTGATCCCGACAGCTCAAACCATTATTTTTGATGAGGCTCATCAAATTCCTGACATTGCCACTGAATATTTTGGCCAGAGTTTTTCTACCCGCCAGCTATTGGATTTGGCCAGCGATTGTCTGCAACAATATCGAGTTGAATTAACCGATGTGAAACAGCTTGGCAAGGCGGCGGAAAAACTGCAACGTTCTGCGGCGGATTTTCGTTTGTTATTTGGGCAAAATCCAGAGCGAGGTGATTGGCGTCAACGTCTTCGCATGACAACCTTTTCACAAGGTTTTAGTCACGTTGTTGATGATTTAAAGTTTTTGTATGAAGTATTGAAACTGTGTATTTCCCGGACGGAAGGCATCGACAATTGCTTTGAACGCGCCACACAACTCCTGAATCTGTGTGATTTAATGCAACAGCTGGATAAACCCGGAACCAGCCTTTGGTACGAAACTACCCGACGCCATATCACATTGCATCTCACTCCACTTAGCGTTGCCGATAAATTTTCTGAAGTGATATCGAAAAGTGACAGTGCCTGGATCTTTACATCGGCAACCCTGGCGGTAGATAGTCAGTTTGAGCATTTTTCCAAACAGCTGGGGTTAAACAATGCCCGCAATATGTTGTTGGATAGCCCATTTGATTATCAGCAGCAATCCTTGTTGCTCGTTCCCAGATACCTGCCGGAAGCCCATGCCAACAATCGGGCCCAGGCATTGGTCGATATCGCTATGCCATTGATAGAGGCCAGCAAAGGGCGTTGTTTTATGTTATTTACCTCCTATCGTATGCTTAATCAGGTTGCAGAAATCCTCGCAGAAATGATTGAAAATCCGCTTTTGGTGCAGGGACAGATGGCAAAAAGAGTCCTGCTTGATCATTTTATTGAGCAACCAGATTCGGTATTATTAGCAACCGCGAGCTTCTGGGAAGGTGTTGACGTTCGAGGGGATAGTTTAACCTGTGTTATTATTGATAAATTGCCATTTGCATCACCGGATGATCCATTATTGCAAGCGAGAAGCCAGGACGTAAAACGACAGGGCAAAGATCCCTTTGCGAAAATACAATTACCCCAAGCGGTTATCGCATTAAAACAAGGGGTTGGGCGATTGATTCGAGATATTGACGATCAAGGCGTGATGGCAATTTGCGATCCAAGGTTAGTCAATCGTCATTATGGGCAAGTGTTTTTAAACAGCTTACCGGATATGCAACGCACCCGTGAACTACATCGCGCTGTCACATTTTTAGAGGCGATTACCGCCAAGAAAAAGAGAGAAATTGAGTGAACTATTTGGCCATTGACGCTTCAACAGAAGCCTGTTCTGTCGCCCTTCAATACCAAGGCGAGCATTTTTGCCGCTATGCACTAAGTCCGCAATCCCACAGTAAATTATTACTTCCTCAAGTGGATGAAGTGCTCAAGGAAGCTGGGGTGAATTTAAAGCAGCTGGACGGTTTGATTTTCGGTCGAGGTCCTGGCAGTTTTACCGGTGTGCGTATCGGCATTGGTGTGGCTCAAGGGTTGGCGTATTCTTCAGGATTACCGGTTGTCGGAGTATCGACATTACAAACCATGGCTCAACAGGCATTTGAGCAGACCAAAGCGTCGATTGCAGTGGCCGCCATTGATGCACGTATGTCTGAAATATATTGCGGCGCTTTTCAGGCAGATGACAATAGTATTATGCAACCGTTAGTGCCAGAGCAGGTATTTTCTCCGGAGCTGTTGGCGGGAAAACTTAATGAATTAGCAATCAATCATAACCAGGTGGCTGGTGTTGGCTCTGCCTGGCAGTCCTATAGCGAGGCACTGAAGGATTGTCAGTTAAATCGAATTGACGAACAGATACGCTTTCCGCAGGCGCAATATATGCTTGCCATCGGTGCCAAAGCCTTTACCGACGGTGAGGGCGTAAGTGCCGCTTTGGCTCAACCGGTTTATGTGCGCGATACGGTTACCTGGAAAAAGCTTCCTGGTAAGGAGTAAATTTAATCAAGGGAGCTGACCCCTTGATTGTCATTTCTTAAGGAGAAGAAATCGGTAATGAAGTCCATTGGATTACCTTTACAAAACTTCTGGTTTTTAGTGTTAGTCGCGATATTACTTAGCCAAATTCCCGTTGTGAATATCCCGTTTCAATGGCTGGAAAGCTTCTTCCATGAAATTAGCCATGGTTTAGCGGCGATGCTAACCGGTGGCAGGATCATTCGCATCCAATTATTTGCCAATGGCGCAGGCTTATGTACCAGCGCTGGTGGCAACTCAATCGTAACCGCATTCAGCGGTTATGCCGGCGCCGTATTCTTTGGGATGCTAATGTACCTTGGCACAGGCGCACATCGTCAGGGGGCTAAAATAATCAGTACAATGCTGATTGTACTAATCCTTCTGACCTGTGTTTTATGGGTGAAGGATATACTTACCGCATTTATTTGTTTCGTGCTCGGTGCCATTTTTGTGTTGAAACTAACCTACAGTCGAGCCACTTGGTTAGCGCCAATCTTAAAAATCATAGCGCTAATCGTGATGTTAAACGCGTTGCAAAGCCCCTGGTATTTGTGGTCAACCCCGCAAAAAAATGATGCCTATTCTTTGGCCCAACTTACTTATATTCCGGCATTTGTGTGGATATTGATCTGGCTGACGATGGCTATTTGGGCACTGTTATTTTTAGGGCGACGTAGTCAGGGAAGTAAAGCATGACAATTAATCGTAAACAGTTTTACCTCAATAAAGGCGAAACCAACAACACTTTCCAGTTGGCAGCACTTACTATAGGAAACCCGGAAGGGCAGGTCGTGTTATGCCTGCATGGCTGGCTTGATAATGCCGCAAGCTTTACCCCGATGATGGAATCACTGCAGCAATTGAATTCGCAGCTATTAGAACAATATTATTTTGTCGCCATTGATTGGGCAGGGCACGGATTGTCATCGCATCGTTCCTCAGATGCCTACTATTATTTTACTGACTGGGTAGACGACTTATATCAACTGATTGACGCGCAAAATTGGCAGCAAGTGATTTTATTAGGGCATTCTATGGGGGCGATGGTAGCAAACTTATTTACCTCTGCATTTAATGAACGGGTTAAATCACTATTCCTTATCGAAGGGATTGGTTTACTACCACTTGCCGAACACCCATCCGTACAGTTACGTGATGGTATTTTAAGCCGTCAGAAAACCCGATTGAAGAGCCGACATCAACAACTGGAAACCGCGATTCAGGCACGAATCAATGTTTCGGATCTTAAATACCCACAAGCAAAACGCCTAACTCAACGAAGCATGAAACAAATCGGTGAGGATTATCAATGGTTGTCTGACCCTCGGGTTCGAAATACCTCAGTGATTCGCTACTCAATGCCCGAAGTGGCACAAATCATTGCCCATATTGATTGCCCCGTTACGGTGTTCTATGGCGATACTGGCTTTGCTTCGGTGCGAACAGGAATTACCCAGTGGCAAGGTGTGTACCGACAATTAGACTCTGTAAAATTGAGTGGCGGCCATCATGTTCATATGGAAGATGTGGATTCATTCATTGAACAATTAACAAAATATTTACGCACTTAATCCCAAGTGGGTGAATACGTTGCTGATTTTATGACCGAGCGATGACAAGAATGTAAGTTTTCTGGTCTTACCTCTTGCTTTTAGCCCCCAGTGTGGAATCATAGAGCACTTTCGTGGTTAAGCAGAGCCTGCACACAATTCGACTATAATTGAGCTAACTTAATTCTTATCTGTGCCTTAGTTAAAGGTTGAATAGGTGTTTTTCAGCTCATCTGCGATTTAGCTGCCTGCGACAAAAACAATAATGATACGGCATCGAAGTTGAGTATTCCCGCATAGCGTGTGCTTGATTAAAACAAATTCAGATAATAAACGATGCTCTGAAAAATTTTAGGAGAAGTGTTGTGGATAAAATTTGGCTTGAAAAAAGTTATCCTCCCGGAGTACCGGCAGAAATTGATGCCGATAAGTATCAATCTTTAGCGGAATTATTGATTAAATACAGCCAGCAGTATGCGGACAATATTGCATTCATTAATATGGATGTGAAGTTGTCTTATCGCCAGTTGGCTGAGCAAGCCACAGCTTTCGCAGCCTATTTGCAACAAGATTTGGGCTTAAAAAAAGGCGACAAGCTAGCCATTATGGTGCCCAATACTTTGCAATATCCAATTGCATTATTTGGCGGTTTATTGGCAGGATTAACCATTGTTAATGTCAACCCGTTATATACAGCTCGGGAATTAAAGCACCAGCTTAATGATTCTGGCACCCAAGCCATCGTTATCATTGAAAACTTTGCCCATACCTTAGAGGAGGTCATTGATGATACTCCGGTTGAGAAAGTCATTTTAACGTCCCTGGGGGATCGTCTTGGTTTCCTAAAAGGCAATTTGGTCAACCTGGTGGTTCGCCATGTGAAAAAAATGGTACCTGCCTTTAAGTTAAACAATACCATTAACTTTAATCAGGTATTGGATAAAGGCGCTAGGCTAAATTTCCAACCCGTTGCTGTCAGTGGGGACGATTTGGCATTTTTGCAATACACCGGTGGTACGACAGGTGTGTCCAAAGGCGCGATGCTGACCCATCGCAATATGATCGCCAACCTCGAACAAGCCAAAGCCTTTTTAGGACCAATATTGGAAGATGGTAAGGAGTTTGTGGTCACTGCACTGCCGCTTTATCACATCTTTGCATTGACCGCGAATTGCATGCTGTTTATAACTCTGGGCGGGACTAATTTATTGATCACCAACCCAAGAGATATGCCTAATTTTGTTAAAGAGTTGAAAAAGTATAAATTTACGACGTTAACCGGAGTAAACACTCTGTTTAATGGTCTGCTTAATACCAAAGGCTTTAAAGATCTGGATTTTAGCCACCTTAAACTGGCGTTAGGCGGCGGTATGGCGGTGCAACAACCTGTTGCTGAGCGTTGGCAGCAAGTAACCCGCACCCGATTATTGGAAGGTTATGGTTTAACTGAATGTGCGCCTTTAGTAACCGTAAGTCCATATAATCAAAAAGCCTATAACGGTACAATTGGTTTGCCGGCACCGTCTACTGACGTAAAAGTGATTGATGAATTGGGCAATGAACGCCCGGTGGGTGAAGCGGGTGAGATGATCGTTAAAGGTCCACAAGTGATGAAAGGGTACTACAATCGTCCGGAAGCCACTGACGAAGTGTTAAAAGATGGCTGGCTATATACCGGCGATATCGCCACGATGGACGAAAATGGTTACTTTAAAATTGTTGACCGTAAAAAGGACATGATTATCGTGTCTGGCTTTAATGTATTTCCCAATGAAATCGAAGAAGTTGTGATGATGCATACGGATATTATTGAGGCTGCGGCAATTGGTATTCCTCATGACGTCAGCGGCGAAATGGTTAAGATATTTGTGGTGACTCGTAATACCCAGCTGTGTGAAAAAGATTTGATCAAACACTGTAAACAGCATTTAACCAACTATAAGGTTCCTAAACTGGTGGAATTCAAAGATGAACTGCCAAAAAGTAATGTCGGCAAGATTTTACGCCGGGAGCTTAGATAACGAGCAAGTCAGACGGTACCGTCAAATGATCAATAAAAGCGTGGTGTCAGTTTGGTTCTGACCCACGCTTTTGTGTTTTTCTCTGCTGAGTTTTAGTGTGACTTTCCTCGTGAGATTTTGCAATTACTGCACCCAATTTGTCTTAATCAACCTATCTTGTGATGACAAAGGACGCGCTGGAAATTACTTTGCAGATGCTTGAGAGGTGATACAGGTATTTTACTGCGTTAGATGCTTGGTCATTGGCCAGATAAATATAAGCATTGGTATTGTTTTCGATTATTGCTAACATATTGTTTTTGGTGGATGTTGTCTGCCGTTGTATTGCATGAACTGCTGTAATTAAATAATTGCCAATCTGCCAAGCCCCCGGAGAAACTGTGCAAGCTGAATATATACAAGATCAATCCGCTCTGGATTCCTTTTGTCAGTCCGTCACATCTGACGCTGTCCTCGCTGTCGATACTGAATTTGTCAGAACTCGTACATTGTTTCCCAATTTAGGACTTATCCAGGCTTGTGATGGCAATCGATTAGTGTTGATTGATCCACTTGCTGTCACCGATCTTACGCCATTTTGGCAATTACTCGAATCCCCTGAAATATTTAAGATACTTCATTCCTGCTCCGAAGATCTCGAAGTGTTTTTGCATGCTGGAAACTGCAAACCCGCGAATATGCTTGATTCGCAAATCGCGATGGCATTTTTAGGGCACGGCCTATCATTAGGTTATGCGGCGATGATCCAGCATTACCTTGAGATAGAGCTAGATAAAAGTGAATCCCGTACCAATTGGATGAAACGACCATTGTCAGAAAGCCAGTTAGTTTATGCGGCGGCTGATGTGCGTTATTTACATCAGGTCAGTGGGCAAATATTGCAAGAGCTTGAAACCGCAGGTTGGTTTGAGCAGGCAATGCAAGATAGCACTCGCATGATCGATAAAAAGTTCCAGCCGCTGGAACCACAAGAATTATATCTGGACAACAAACAAGCGTTTCGGCTAAATTCCTCACAGCTTGCTGTGCTGCAGCAGTTATACGCCTGGCGCTATCAATTAGCGGTTAAACGTAATCTGCCTTTAAATTTTATTGCCAAAGACAACACCTTGTTAATTTTGGCGCGGCGTAAACCCAGCAATGTCGGTGCTATGGCCAGCTATGAGGGCATTGATATTCTTGATGTCCGCCATCAGGGGAAGGCGATGTTAGCCGTGATCCGCCAGGCGACGAAAACGCCACCCGAACACCTACCGAAACCAATCTCTCGCTTGGATAGCTATCCGGGTTACAAAAATATATTCAAAAATTTAAAAACCTATTTGGGCAAACTGGCCGAACAACAGCAGCTGGAATTACCCGTTGTTGCTGGTAAAAAGCATATGAATCAGTACCTAAGCTGGTTTTGGGAATTAAATGATCAGCATTTACAGCCAGAGCAGGTCGATCTGATTAATGGCTGGCGTGGGGAACTTTTTGAAAAAGATTTGCTCGAATTTTCCAAAGGGGGCTTTAAGCTTTAGCTGTGAAGTGAACGCACAACAATGAAGATTGGTTTCAATTCGGTTGTTTATGTTTCAGTGATTCCGTTATTAAGTTAAGCAACTGTTAGCATTAGCCGCGTCATCGTAAGCCGTCTTTCGCCCACTAAAATCGAGTAAGGCGTTGGCCTGATTGGCGTAGCGTGGTATATTGCTGAGCCATTTTCAAGCCAGTGACTAAATTATGATTTGTGTGATTTACCGAAGCCCGAAGAAGCCGCAAACCTTCTTATATATTGTCAAGCGGGATGATTTTTCAGCGGTGCCTGAAGCGCTCCTAAAAACGTTTGGCTCACCACAGTTGGTAACCTTGGTAAATTTGTCAAATCGAGATAAACTGGCTTTAGCAGATATAGAAAAAGTGAAAACTGAGCTTTTGGGTAAAGGCTATTATCTGCAGTTACCGCCCCCAACCGAAGACTTATTAAAACAGCATAAAGCTGATCAATTACCACAACAATAGTGATAGGGGTTGCTATGTTTTCAACAAGCAAAATTCGTCGATTTTTTTTCTTTACCGCAATTTCTTCTGCGTGCATTTCTCCTGCAACATTCGCTCAAAAGCAGCTCTCTGAAGAAGGGTTTAACCAGTATGTTGAAACCTTAAAAAAAGAAGCGTTGGAGCAAGGGTTTAGCCAGGATCTTATCGATTCTGCGTTCGCCGATGTGGAGTTTCACAAACGCGCAATTAAAGCCGATAAAAACCAGCCTGAACGCGTTGAAACACTCGAAACCTATTTACCGGTTCGCGTTTCTGACTGGAAGGTAAACAAAGCCAAAGAAATGATGAAGCTGCATCAGGCTGAACTGCAAAAAGTTGGCAAAGAATATGGTGTTCAGCCACGTTTTATCGTTGCATTATGGGGCCTGGAATCAAACTTTGGCAATATCACCGGTAATTACAATGTTGTATCCGCCCTGAGCACGCTCGCTTATGAAGGCCGCCGGGAAACGTTTTTTAAGAAGCAGTTAAAAGATGCGTTGACGATACTGGATCAAGGTCATATCAGCCCTACCGATATGAAAGGTTCCTGGGCTGGCGCGATGGGCCATAACCAGTTTATGCCAAGTTCATTTTTGGCCTATGCCGCCGATGGTGATGGCGATGGTAAAAAAGACATCTGGAATAACACCACGGACGTGTTTGCTTCGATTGCCAAATATCTGAAATCAGTTGGTTGGGATGATTCGATTACCTGGGCCAGGCAGGTGCAATTACCGGAAAATTTTGATTATTCATTAGCGATCCCACAAAATACCGGGGGGCGTTCGAATTGGTTAAAAGCATGGAAACGCACCGAAATGTCATTGGCCGATTGGCAAAAAGCCGGTGTGCGACGATTCAATGGTCAAGATCTACCGCAAGTTGATATCACCGCGGCAATGGTCTTTCCGGATGGAGAGAAAGGTCGAGCGTATCTGGCCTATGATAATTATAAATGCCTGATGCACTGGAATTTGTCCTATTATTTTGTCACCAGTGTTGGCCATCTTGCTGACCGTATTAAGTTTAACCCTTAACGTAGATTACCTTTGTCGGGTCATTTTTGTTTTGTGGTAAATGTGGACATGAATTTTGAATAAAACCTTAGCGCCAGAGTTTTGGAAGCAGAAATCTCTGGCAGAAATGAATCGCATTGAATGGGAAGCCATTTGTGATGGTTGCGGCAAATGTTGCTTGCACAAAATCATTGAGGACGACTCTGACGATGACTTAGATTTAGAACAAGGCGAAGCCCATGAGCCGGTCGAGTTGCTAAACCCTACCGATTATATTCGAGATGGCGAAGAATTATTGTATACCAATGTTGTTTGCCATCTATTGAATGACAAAACCTGTAGTTGCTCCAAGTACAGCGAAAGAACCCGCCTGGTGCCTGATTGTGTGCAATTGACTCAAGACAACCTCGAAGATATCTTCTTCATGCCGACGAGCTGCAGTTATCGTCGCTTGCACGAAGGTCGAGGGTTACCATCCTGGCACCCTTTATTAAATAAAGGCAAAAAGTCGGCAATGCATAAAGCGGGTATGTCGGTACGGGGTAAAGTGCTAAAAGACAACGTGGTTGATATTCACGATTATGAAGATCATTTAGTTACCTGGCCTTTAGACGATACTGATTAGTCGGCTACCAGACAATGATCCCCGACACCTTTCCCCACGCGGTTCATAAACTTTTTCAATATCGAAAATCCATTAGTACTCGACCTTTCAATGCCCGCGGCGCGGGTGTTGAGCGTTGCCAGTACTGTCGAATCGATGTTAAGTATTGTATTTGCAGTTTATTAAAACCTCAGTCGGCCAATGCCAGCTTTGCGTTATTGATGTACGATGATGAAGTACTAAAACCCAGCAATACTGGCCGCTTGATAGCCGATATTTTGCCTGACACTAAGGCGTTTTTATGGCATCGCACCGAAGTGGCCGACGAGCTTCTTTTATTATTAAAATCTGCAGAGTATCAGCCGTTCCTGGTGTTTCCCGAGGAATATGCGGTTGAGAAGCAACCTGTACTCGATATTCAGAAATTCAGTAAAACGTCAGTCAATCCCAATTGCCATTCATCGAGACCTTTGTTTATTCTGCTCGATGCGACTTGGCGACAGGCTCGGAAAATGTATCGTAAAAGTCCGTATTTGCATCAGATCCCGATGCTTTCTGTACCCGCGGAATTAATGCGCCCTCACGTTATGCCTCAGCATGGCTGTGCATCTGAGATTTTGTCTCGTTATCATGTGCGCACGGCGCAAAAGGAGCAACAACTTGCCACTGCAGAGGTCGCCGCGAGGATATTGCAGTTATCCGGCAATCATCGAGCGGGAGATGTGTTAAACCTCTGGTTTGATGTATTTAGCTATCGTTATCAGTGTGGCGTTAAACAAAACAATTTAGGCGATGCCGAAGCGGTAGAACGATACCTTGCTTACCTTAACGGGTGATTCACCGATTCAGATTTTACTGGTGAGTATTGCCTTAGCTAATATTGACAACAGCATGTGAACAGGCGACAGTTAACGGAATTTTCAACCGGTTAAGGAAGTCATCTATGAAAATCGCCAAGGGTCTAATATCCTCATTTAATCATACCCAGTACAAAGAAAAACCAACGCATGTACTGGCGGCAATGATTTTGTTTTTTGGTGGTTCGAGTGTTGTCCAGGCGGAAGATGAAATTTATTTGGCGACATTAACGGCAGATAAAGCCAGTAAGGTGGTAAATATCACCAACCGTCCAGGCTATGATAACCAGCCACACTTTACGCCAGATTCTAAAGCCTTGCTATTTACCGCCATGTTTACCACCGGAAAAGGAGAAGACGTTGCTCAGCAAACCGACAGCATGCACTATGACCTTAGCTCCGGGCAATTAACAAACCTGACCCAATCTGCCGCCAGTGAATACTCTCCGACCGTGACCCCAGATAGCGAACATTTTAGTGTGATCCGTGTCGGCAGTGATGGCAAACAATTGTTGTGGCAATATCCTTTAACCGCGGAAAATAGTGAGGGCGTTGTTAAGCGCGAAGCGCAAGGCTCTGCGCTATACCCAGAACTGTACGATATTGGCTACCATGTATGGCTAGATGATGAAGAATTATTGTTGTTTGTCTTAGGAGAGCCAATGCAGTTGCAACGCGCCAATATCAAAGATAAAAAAGCCGATGTTGTCGATATGAATATTGGCAGAACTTTACGTCAAGTTCCCGGTGAAAAACTATTCAGTTATAACAAAGAACATGGTCAGGGATGGCAGATGTACCTCTATGACCGTGACCAAAAAACAACCCACGCCAATATCAACCTTCCATCTGACAACATGTACTACGCATGGCATATGGATGGCTCATTGTTAACGGCAATAGGCAATAAAGTCTATCAGACCAGTGTCGATCTAACTCCAAGCCCAGAGGCTGTGACTTTAAAACAACCCAAAGTAAGTGGCGCGAAATGGGCTATCTGGCAAGATTTTTCCAATGAATGCAAAGGCAATATCACCCGTATGGTGATGAGTGATGATCAAAAGCACTTTGCTTTTGTCTGTAATACGGAAAAATAGAAAATTTCAGATTGTTGCAACATTAAACCTGCTAATACTCGTATGCCTTTTACCGCGGTTTTACATTATTAAACGTGAATTTAATCGGTAAGGCATAATGGAAGCCACAAAATGATTAAGGTGTGGTTACAGGTATTGCTTTTCGCTTTAATTTTTCACAGTTAGAGTTGTCAGTAACCACCAGTAGCATATCGGGCACAGAACTAACGCAACTGATTGAAAAGGTTAATGACTTCATAGAGCGAACAACGGTCATTGCATATAAGAATAAAATAATAAAAATAGGAATTAAAAATGAAGAAAGGACTCATCTTAATATATTGCTTACTTTCCTGCTTCTCGGTTTACGCAAGTGAAAACCCCCTTATGGGAAAATGGAAAATGTCAGGACAAAATGGCGTGATGGTTGTCCATTTTGAGGCTGATAAAATGACCATGTCTACCTCAGAAGATATAAAAGAAAACGCTCAGACTGTGAGCGTACGATATCAGGAGCTCGATAAGTCATGGGGAGTAGAAATACTTTCCGAAAAAGGCGAAATGCAGGGTACTATGATGGCTATTCCAAAGGGCGAAAACGAAATCAAATTCGGAGCACCTGGCTCTGCTTTTTTTGTGCTGAAAAAAATGTAAACTCTGGCTGAAAAGAGCGAGTTTGAGTCATTGAACCTCCCACTTTCTTTTAATAATGCGCCGTCATCCCGCACTTGATGCGGGACCTCCTATCGCATGCTGTGCTCCTATTTATTTCAACTTCTTAGTTCAAGAACTAAGTAAACAAGTCTCAGTAAAACGAGGGGAGATCCCCTGTCGGAGCAGGGGATGACGGAGTAAATATTCGATGATAGCGTTTTGCACTTTAGAGACATTCGGCTCTAGCTAAGATTCCCTGTCGTGGCAGGGAATGACGCGAGACTGGGTTGCTGTGTGCTCGAAACAGCGTGTACTCGGAGCTGATGACATCAGCGTACCCGAAGCGACCTTCTTCGTCGTGTACCCGGAACAATCTTTGATTGTGTACTCGAAGTGACGTTTTTCGTCGCGTTCCCGGAGTATCGCTTGCGATACGTACTGCTCTTATTGGCACCAAGCTGCCGTTCAGGCCAATGGGTATGAGATCCCAAATCATGTTTGAAATGACGTTGGCTCGGCGCGCTTTTTCTTAACCCTGAAACCTGCCACCTGCTTGCTTAAGGGACTTCAATCCCGCCTTATATCGTTTCGCATTTTCGACATAGTGCGCAGCACCGCTACGAATTTGCTGTTGCTGTTGTTCATTTAACGTTTTTACGATTTTAGCGGGCGATCCTAATACCAGTGAGCCATCGGGAATTTCCATATTCTCGGTGACCAGCGCATTGGCGCCAATTAAACAGTTTTTACCGATTTTCGCCCCGTTTAACACAACGGCATTTATGCCAATTAAACTGCCATCGCCGATATCGCAGCCATGAAGCATCACTTTGTGGCCGATGGTGACCGCTTTACCGATAGTCAAAGGAAAACCCGGGTCAATGTGCAGGACACTCGCGTCTTGAATATTGCTGCCTTCGCCAATCGTCACCGTGTCATTATCGGCTCTTATCACTACATTAAACCACACCGATGCATTGGCTTTTAATGTGACTCGGCCGATAACTGTGGCATTGTCGGCAACGAAACAGGATGAATCGATTACAGGTTTATGGTCATCAAGCTGAAATATCATAGGGATCCTTTATTGTGGGTAGGGATGGTTGTAGGGCAAAACCTAGAGTTTATGCCAGCAGAGCCAGAAGTTACAGTCCGGGGAAATTTTGCTATCCGCCGCCATTAGACTCTCATTGCAGCGTTTTAATCGTTTTATCACGTAACTCGATGTTTGTAATTCATTTGTTAATTTTGTTATATTGGCGTTACCTGATTTAGATAAAAGGAATAAAAATGTCTAACTCTGAGCAAAGCCTATCTGAACGCCGTCAATATTTTCGTATTGATATGGAGTATGAAACTGTCGACTTACTATGGCGCGATGAAGAAGGCCAGGCCCACAAAGTGAAATCTGTTTGTTTAGATTTTTCCCGCGGTGGACTTCGTATTGAACATGAATTTGCGATTACAGAAGATACCGAAGTCAGTATTTGTTTTCAGGCCGATCACCCTGAAAGTCAAACACTCGTCGCCAAAGTTGTACGTTGTATCGAGTTAACGGGTAATCGTTTCTCGATAGGCCTGCAAATGGTTGACTAACCCTCTATTTTTTAGCCCCCACTAAAAAAATATTCTCTCAATTACAAGGAATTAAACTCATGATTGTTCTGGTTGGTGGTGAAAAGGGCGGCAGCGGTAAAAGCTGTCTGGCTCAAAATATAGGTGTTTATCTTGCTAAAGAAAAAGATGCCAGTGTATTGATCGCCGATTGCGATCCGCAAAGAACGACCTCTGATTGGATCCAGGCTCGAAATAATGATCCGGATCTGGTTACGATTAATTGCATTCAGTTATACGGGAAAATCCGTAATGATTTATTAAGCCTGAACGAACACTATGATTATGTCATTGTTGACTGTGGTGGTCAGGATAACCTAGCGCTGCGTGCGGCCATGTCTGTCGCTCAACATGTTCTTATTCCATTGCGTCCCAAACGCCGCGATATAAAAACCGCGCCGCATATGGAAGATATGCTCAGTACATGTAAAATGGTAAACCCAAAGATGATTGCATCTTTTGTTATCACCCAGTGTCCATCTTTGCCGAATCAGGCCGGACGGATCATTGAAGCCAAAGAAGTCTGTTCTTCATACGGTATCAACGTATTGGATTCGGTCACTTATAACCGTAATATTTACGATGATTCGGAAGAAAAAGGGACATCAGTATTTGAAGCGGAACCTAACGGCAAAGCGGCCGACGAAATTCGAGCCATCGCCAATGAGTTCTTATCTATTGAGCAGGAACTGAGCTATGAGTTTAGCTGATCTGAAAAAGCAGGAAAAACCGAAAGCAAAAATCAATTTTAGCGTCGACGATTTTATCGAAGATGCCAATAATTATGCCGCCGGTAATCCGCAAATTGTCAGCGCCGAAGCCAATCAGCAAGTCGAGATATTTAAAAAGCAATTTGCTCAGGATAATCATTGCGAAGCGGGCAGACCGTTCAAGCATGCGACTTTTACCTTAAGTGAAGAAGCGATAAAACAGTTAAGCGAGCTTTCTGAACAAACCCATATTCCGAAATCACGTTTATTGCGGATTATGGTTGACGATTTCTTTTTTAATGAGAATCCGAATAAACTGTTTCTCTCTGACATTAAATAGGTAATGGCAATTCACCGAGCCGGTGGATTTGACGAATTTTGGTGAATCTGGCTTTAGTGGTTGGGAACAGGGTGTTAAACTTAGGTTTTTCATCTTGTTGCCTGCTATCAGGCCTGTTGCTCACTTTATGCGCTTAGATAAATTTATTTGCCGTTGTACCGAACTTACCCGTTCTGAAGCGAAAAAGCTCCTTAAACAAGGAGAGATCCGAGTTTCCGGAGCCGTTGTTAAAGACCCTGGGTTTCAGGTCTATCCAGAATCCGACGTGACCCTGTTTGATAATCGCTTGAGTTTTGAACAGGCCCGCTATTACATGCTGCATAAACCACAAAATTGTATTTGCTCGAATATCGATGAGCTTTACCCTTCCGTGTTGCATTTCCTTGATGTTGATCGTGCCTTTGATTTGCATATTGCCGGACGCCTGGATGCGGATACTACAGGGTTGGTACTGATCACCGATGATGGCCAGTGGTCCCATAAAATCACCTCACCGAAAAAAGATTGTGCTAAACGTTATCGAGTACAAACCACCAAAGACATTCCTCAAAGCGCCATTCAAGCTTTTGCTGACGGCGTGCAACTGCAAAACGAAGCAAAATTAACCAAGCCAGCAACACTTGAAATCTTAGCGCCACGAGAGGCTTTGTTGACGATCAGTGAAGGTAAATATCATCAGGTAAAACGTATGTTTGCCGCCATTGGTAATCGGGTCGGGGGTCTGCACCGAGAAAAGATTGGAGAGATTGAACTCGATTGTGAGCTTGAGCAGGGCCAGTGGCGACCGCTTAGTGAAGCCGAGATTGCTTCAATATAATATCTAGGAGCAGGGTTGTTGATATCGGATTACACATCAGAACCGCTAGCAACAACTCTGGTCCATTGATTATTGATTATTGATTATGGATTTTGTCTTAAATGGCGTAATTTAGATGAATAAAAAAGCGTCGGTCTAAGCCAGGAAAGTATCGGTCCTGAGTAAATACCGTATAGTCGGCGCGCTCTGCATAGGCCCTGTCCATTAGATTGAGTCCCTTGACACCTAATTGCCATTTATCAGAGATTTTCCAGTTGTAGTAGGCATCGACAAGAACATGGCCTGAATAGCGGTGTAAATTGTCGATATCGGTGTAATACTCGCCCATATGACCGATTGATAGCGTAATATTGTGCTGGTCATTGGCTTGATAGAGCAAGCGCCAGCGGCCGAATCCTGTTGGCGCTGTATCCATGTCATTGCCACTAATATCCGTATCAAGACCCGCTGGCGTATTTGCATAACTATGTTTGGCAAACGTGTATTCCAACTGACTTTGTAATGAATCGCTTATTTGATATGACCAACTAACTTCAATCCCTTGGTGTTCTGTTTCCCCGCCATTGCGAGTATATTGCTCACTATCTCTGAAAATGACGTCTTGTTTTTGATAATAATAGGCCGATAAATTAAATTGTTGTTGATGCCAATCGCCGCGCCAGGTGAGTTCCAGGCCTTGAATTTTTTCAGAATCCAACTCAGTGACGAATTGCTCGCCTTGCAACCGGTACAACTCCGTTACCTGTGGCGGGCGAAAACCTTGATTTGCGGTAACTAACCACTGTTGCTGCTCCGTTAACTGATAAATCATCCCAATATTTACCGAAACATCGGTAAAACTATCAATGGAGTCGTCTGGACGGGTATAGCGACAGCCGCCAAAACTACAGGCATCTCCAAGCTCATCGACACGACCACTGTTCATTTGATTGTCGTAATCGTAGCGAGAATATTCGGCACGTAAACCGGTATTTAGCTGCAATTTGGGCGTTAACTTCTTCTGCAATTGTACAAAAGCACCGCTATTGATGGTGCGTACATTAAAATCATATTGTTTACCAGACGGGATGGTTGCCATTAAAAATGCCGAGCCCTGTGTTGGCGAAAATTGTTCCTGTACGAGCTCAATGTCAGCAATGTCAATATCAAATCCGTAATTGATTGTGCCGAGGGCATCGCTTTGCCACTGGTTTTGCCACATGCCACCAAGGCTAATATGTTCGTTGGTTTCCAGAGGTTTTCCGGGTAAAAAGTGCATCAAAAACTCCATTTTTGACACTCTGGCATAAGGCGTAAATTGTCCGAATTGTTCGAACTGATATCGTTGGCTAACGCGTGCGGCGAAAATATCCCGGTAAGCTTCTGGGTTTGGATTACTGCGCGCTTTTTGTTTGTCTTGGTAACTGTCTTTGCCGGTGATATAACCGGCGGTGTTTTGATTGAGATTTACAATGGTCAATAAGGAATTTTGCAGTGTATGTTGTCTGTCTCCTTCATAGGAAAGGCTGAATTTTTGCCAGTCGACCCGGGCGTCGTGTCGATATCCGTCTTCATGAAAGAGAGTTGTGGTTGTTGAAAACTTATCTCCCGCGGTTTTTAACCCCACGCGACCATGGCCATACTCACCAAGTTGTAGCGATAACGATTGATCTTGATTGATGCTGGATGGGTTAATGACATTAATTGCTCCGTGCACGGCATTACTGCCGTAAAAGCCATTTCCCGGGCCTTTTTGCACTTCAATTAATTCTGCCTGCTCATGATGAGATTCTATCAAGCCATTGACGTTACAGAAGCTTGCAGGACGTAATGGGATATTATTCTCAAGCAGCAATATTGCGCCACATGCACCGCTACCCGTTAGCACTGGAGAGCGAATTGCCGAAAGATATTCCTGACCGCTACCGCGATGCAAATTAACGCCGGATACGCCATTTAACACCTGTTGAATATGGCTGATGTTTTCTCGAGCAATCGCATCCTGATCTAATCGAGCCACAGTCACCTGTGAGTCACGCATTTTCGTCGACTGCCGACTCGGAGTTACGACAATTGTATCTAGCAATGTGTTTTCCAACAAAGAGCTATCGGACAAAGAGCCAGAGACCAACGATGCCGATGCGTCGGATTTGTCCGTTTGTACTGCTTTTGATTGAGTGGCTTTCGGTGCTTGAGCCTGAGCGTGACTCATTGATGGCAGGGCAGTGAGTACAGCACAAACCATCACGCCATACGCGGATTTTTTTATTATCATTTTAACTAGGGCAACTTAATGACTGTGAACCAAAGCCAATACTTCATTACTTTGGGCCTGTGAATCAATGCCTTGAGAGTGAGCGATGTTAAAAAACTTCAAGGCAAATGCAATCGATTGATTGCGGTTATATAACAGAGTAATACCGGTTATTTTTGTTTTGCTTGCTGCAATTGTGCAAATTTTGCTTTTTGCTCTTCGGTTGCCGGCAACTGATGTTTCTCTTTCCATTCTTCATAGGGCATGCCATAAACAGCCTGACGCGCTTCATCGAGTTCCATCGTAACCCCTAATTGTTCCGCTTCTGCGACCATCCATTTGGAAAAACAGTTGCGGCAGAATCCAGCCAGGTTCATCAGTTCGATATTTTGCACATCTTTACGATTGTCGAGATGCGCGAGTAAACGGCGCAATACCGCTGCTTGAATTTCGGTCGTTTTATCCATCATTAATCCTGATCGTAAATAGAGTCCAACAGCAAAAGGTTTTCATTTCCCCTGACGTTGGTTGATAGTTGTTGCCAGCACCAAAAAGTAATCTGACATGTGGTTTAAATACGTGATGACAATCACAGCAACTGCGATTGTCTGCATAATGTCTTGTTTTGGCCATCATTTCGAGTATACAACGAGCTGCGCATGTGTCATTGAATTCTCCATGCGTCTGACGTTCGTCTCTTAGTGGACCATTGGTCGGATATTATTCTTTCTCTTCGTCGTAAATTGCCTCACCGCGTAACCAAATACGAGTGGCTAATCCGTGTCGGATTCAGCTTCCTGTTCAGTTTCCAGTTCCGGTTCTGCCTCAGGTCGCTCATGGCGACGGATTTGCACTACCATTCCCATAAATGGGTGGTCGAAATAGTGCAGTTCACCTGAGATTACCCGGCGATTTTGCTTAAACGGAATGGACGTGACGACATTATCAACGGCGGCAGTTTGGGTATTCTGTGCAGCCTCAATCGTTTCTTCGGTTAATGGTCGATAAACATTGAATTCGCTATTGATAAACAAATAATGATCTAAATGGACTTTGAACAACCCTTCTAAGAACCAATCTTGATTCGGGCTGGCAATCAGTTGCGCAAGCTTTTGCGCGTGTTGTTGCCGATTCTGCAGATCCTGTTGTTGCTGCAAAGTAGCCAAAATAGGATCCACATCAATTTCATCACCAGAGGCTTGCAATTGTTCAATAATGCGCTGCAGATTCGCTTGAATTTGCGTTTCATCATTTAGCCCAGGTTGTGGTTGTTCGACCTTTTTCTCAAGTAGCAACTCATTCAGAGTTTGTGCCTGTTCCGGATATTGGAAGTTAATGTTTTCACCCGCCATTAATTTGACCGGCAATGCATCTTCCTGAGCGAATACCGGTTGACGCCAGCCAAGGTGTAACAACGGACGAAAGTGTTTAGAACGGGCTAAGCTACGATAGATGTGACTTAACTGTAATGAGCCTTGTGCCAACAAATGAGGCCTTTCGGCAAGTGCATACTCATAACCACTAAAATACTTGGGGATATAGGCGAGCTCGGTGATATCACCTTGCGTTAACTCATCGAACAACTGTGGTGGTTGATCGGGTTTGCAACCGAGTTCGATGTTGACTTTTTCCGGCGCTTGCAGCGCAAGAGTATGGCCCGATATTGCGGCTTGTAAATAGGCTTTATCACTCGCGCGCGCCATATCGGCTTTAGATGACGAACACTCAGGTAGCGCATGTTGGAAATTCTTTAATTCATAAAGATAGGGTTCAATCAGCTCAATACTTTTCCCCTGATATGGGGTTAGAATATCCGTGTCAAATTGCTCATTTGAGAGATATTGGTTTTGTAATTGCTGAACGAGAATGACTTCAATTTCAAACCAACGAGGTTGCTCTTGTTCCTGGGTTTGTGCATTGACCAAAGCCGGTGTGAATAAACTCACAACCGTGGTTAGGCTTAATACCGAGCGGGCAAAGCGTTTTTTAAATACATTATTAATTTTGTTAGATCTGGTTATTAGCGTCATATTACTTCCAATCATGCGGCACTGGCACCAAAGTCACTCAGCAACTGCTGAACCAGCTGAAACCTTGCTTTGTCGTCTTCAGTGTCTTTCACAAACTTTAATTTATTGGCGCCATCCATTTTAAACCTTGCAGGTTGTGTTTGGATCAGCCCAATTATGACCATAGGATCGATTTGCGTGTGTTCGGCAAATTCCAGTGAACCACCTTTGGGGCCCGCATCGATTCGGGTAATGCCTATAGTTTCTGCTTTTAAGCGCAGTTTGGCAATATGAAATATGTTTTTTGCATTTTGTGGCAGTAAACCAAAGCGATCGATAAGCTCAACCTGAATATCATCAAGCTCAGCGTCGCTCTTGCAACTCGCGATGCGTTTGTAAAAAGACAACCGGGAGCTGACATCAAAGATATAGTCGTCAGGCAACAGTGCCGGAACCTTCAAATCAACTTCGGTTTGTTTGGCGTAAAGATCTTCTAGTGATGGTTGCTTGCCATTTTTCAATGCATTAATGGCTTGATCCAGCATTTCCATATACAAAGTGAATCCGACGCTGGCCATTTGTCCACTTTGATCTTCACCGAGTAATTCTCCGGCACCACGAATTTCTAGATCGTGGGTGGCAAGGGCAAAACCCGCGCCTAAATCTTCTAGTGACGCGATCGCCTCTAAGCGTTTATGAGCATCTTTGGTCATACGCTTGGGGTGCGGGGTTAATAAATAGGCATATGCTTGATGATGCGAACGTCCGACCCTACCGCGCAATTGGTGCAGTTGAGCCAGGCCGAGGTGATCGGCACGATCCATTAGAATGGTGTTCGCCGTTGGTACATCAATACCCGTTTCAATAATGGTGGTACAAATAAGGACATTGAATCGCTGGTGATAAAAATCACTCATAATACGCTCAAGATCTCGTTCTCGCATTTGTCCATGGGCGGTGACGATTTTCGCCTCGGGAACCAGTTGCTGAATTTCCTGTGCGGTTTTCTCGATGGTTTGCACATTGTTATGGAGAAAATAGACTTGCCCGCCACGAAGGATTTCCCGCAATATGGATTCGCGGATCAGCGCTTCATCCCGTTCGCGCACGAAGGTTTTGACTGCCAGACGTTTGGCCGGTGCCGTGGCAATAATCGACAGGTCACGCATGCCCCCCATGGCCATATTCAAGGTTCTGGGAATTGGTGTTGCGGTCAATGTGAGAATATCGACATTGGCTCTGAGTTTTTTGATTTTTTCTTTTTGCTTGACCCCGAACCGGTGCTCTTCATCGACAATCAGTAAACCGAGATCATGGAATTTAATATCATCCGATAACAATTTATGAGTTCCGATCAACACATCAATTTTGCCGACAGCAATATCTGCAATGATTTGTTTTTGTTGCTTTGCGGTTTTAAATCGAGATAACACTTCGATATTTATCGGCCAGTTGGCAAAGCGATCGCGGAAGTTTTCGTAGTGCTGCTGTGCCAGCAACGTGGTTGGCACTAATACCACCACTTGTTTATTGTCATTGGCGGCAACGAATGCTGCGCGCATCGCGACTTCGGTTTTACCAAAACCGACATCGCCACAGACCAGGCGATCCATCGGTTTGTCATCGAGCATATCCGCAATAACGCTGTGTATTGCCTGCAATTGGTCATCGGTTTCTTCAAAGCCAAAGCTTTCACTAAAGTTCAGGTAATCCTGCTTATCTCGTTTAAAGGCGTACCCTGACGAGCTTTCTCGTTTGGCATAGATATCCAATAATTCCGCTGCCACATCGCGAACTCTTTCCGCCGCTTTTTTCTTCGCCTTGTTCCACGCATCATTTCCTAAACGGTGGATAGGGGTGCTGTCACTGTCACTACCACTGTACCGTGATATTAAGTGTAACGACGCAACCGGCACATAGAGTTTGGCATCATTGGCATAGTTCAATACCAAAAACTCGGTACTCAATCCGGCATTTTCTATGGTTTGTAACCCCTGATAGCGGCCAATGCCATGCTCGATGTGAACCACGGGCTGTCCGGGAGACAATTCCGTGAGGTTCTTGAATATGGCTTCACTGTTGGTATCCTGACTTTTATTTCGTCGACGACTTTGTCGTACTCGGTCCGTAAAGAGGTCGTCTTCGCAGATGATGACCCAGGGTTGTTTCGGGTCTTCAATGATGAATCCATTGGCCAGGCCATTGACGGTGATACTGATTTCCGCGGGATCGGCAAACGCCTTAACTAAACTTTCGCGGTTTTTCGGCTTTATCTGTTCTCTGGCCAGAAGTTCAATTAAGGTTTCCCGTCTGCCCTGGCTTTCCGCGATAAAGATAATCTTGGCACCGCGCTCAGCTTGAGCAGCCATAACCTTGGTCAGTTTTTGCAAGGGATGCTTTAACTGATGATTTACAGCAACATCTTCAAGTGGCGCCAGATCAAATTGACAGGTGCCGCTATCAACTTTCACAGACGGCGCTTTGCAGATAACTTTCGGGTAGGGTTTTATCAGAGCAAATAGCTCTTCTACGGGAATAAACACTTCTTGTGGGGCCAGAAGAGGGCGCATTGGATCATAACGCCTGTCTTCATAGCGGTACTGAATATCAAGCCAAAACTGTTGCAACTGCTTTTGAACGTCGCCATGCAAGATAACCTGCAATGCCTTGGGAAGATAATCGAATAAGGTTTGCGTCGCCGTAAAAAACAAGGGCAAATAGTATTCGATACCCGTTGGCATAATGCCTTTGCTGACTTGGTGATACACCGAATCTTTTTCGTTACTGGCTTTAAGGTTGTCGCGATATTGCTGGCGAAACAGGTTAATCGTATCCTGATCCGTTGGGAATTCATGGGCGGGTAATAATTCGATTTTCGTTAAACGATCGCCGCTTCGTTGGGTATCGGGATCGAATATGCGCATACTATCGATTTCATCATCAAAAAAATCGAGACGATAGGGCAATTGGCTGCCCATCGGGTAAAGATCTAATATCGCTCCGCGGGCGGAAAATTCACCGTGCTCCATGACCTGATCCACTGCGCGGTAACCACAGGATTCCAGCTCCTGACGTAATTGATGCATATCTTTTTGCTGATTGGTTTCGATAAGCAGGCTATTGGCTTCAAGGTACTGACGCGGCGCTAAGCGATGGCTCAGGGTATGGGCTGGAACAATAACGATGCCTGCGGACATTCTCGGCAGTTGGTATAAGGTTGCCAGGCGCTGAGAAATGATATCCTGATGGGGAGAGAAGTTATCATAAGGCAGTGTTTCCCAATCCGGAAATAAACAAATATCAATTTCACTGTCATTAATGGACTGCAATTCATGCTCAAGCTTTAATGCCGATGCGGTGTCTTCACAAACCACCAGTAATACTTGTTTTGCCAGAAGCGCTGCCTGATACAGAGCCAGAGAATCACTACTGCCAGGTAATTGTTGCCAGATCTTTTTATCCGCATTGGTTTTTTTTGAAGCGCTGGCCAGTGTTGGCCGGAATATGCTGCAATTTTTGGTCATGATACCTTCTGTGTTGTTTGCCACGCTAAATAAATGGATAAATATGAGCAGGAAAAAGCGCGGTTGTATTAGGGTCTTTATCGACTGAAATTCTCATTGCTGCACAGATTGTAATTAGATCTCAATGGGATGCAAGTTTGCTGCGCCCATTTCCAAGCGTCGAGTATGGTTTTTTTATTTTCCCTTAAGCCATTTCGCCACTTGTACTTATGTCGGTGACCTTTTATCATCAGTGCAATTCTCTTAAATTTATAAAACTAAATGTTTCAACCAGTTAGTCTTTTTATTGGCTTAAGGTACTCTCGTAGCCAAAATCGTTCTGGATTTGTATCCTTTATTACTTTCTTCTCTATTGCTGGTATTTTACTTGGCGTTACCGCTTTAATTACGGTGGTGTCAGTAATGAACGGCTTTGAAGGGCAGTTAAAGGAACGCATTCTTGGACTAGTACCTCATACCGTGATCAGCTCGGAACAGCCCATTGACAATTGGCGTCAGGTGGCTGAAACGTTGCAATCCGATCCGCTGATTAATAAAGCCACGCCGTATGTTGAAAGTGAATCTTTGCTGCAATCTGCCAATAAATTAAGTGGCGTTCTGATGCAGGGAATTTTCCCCGAGTATGAAATCTCGGATTCCATTATAGAAAAGCATATGCAATTTGGCAGTCTTTCGGCGTTAGTGCCGGGAGATTACAAAATGGTCATTGGGGCATCACTCGCCCGGGAACTGGGTGTCTCGACTGGCGATAAAGTCCGCTTATTACTGCCAACGAAAACGATATTTACGCCTATGGGCAGGGTACCGGTGCAGCGAACCTTTACCGTCGCCGGCGTGTTCTATCTGGGGTCACAGGTCGATAATCAGATGGTCTTGATACATGGTCAGGACGCTGCAAGATTGTTGCGCCGTCCTGCCGATGGGGTCAAAAACATTCGCCTATATCTTAACGATGCCTTTACTGCTAAAGACGTGGTCGCGCAATTACAAACCCAACCTTTGACTCAAAACTTTGAGTTTTCTACCTGGGACAAAACCCAGGGGAATCTATTTGCCGCGGTTAAGGTTGAGAAGAATATGATGTGGTTAATGCTGTCTTTAATTATCGCGGTGGCGGCATTTAATATTGTCTCGGCGCTGGTTATGGTGGTGATTGATAAGCAAGGTGAGATTGGTATTTTACAGACGCTAGGTATGTCACCTTTTGGAGTGCTGAAAATATTTATGACCCAAGGGATGGTCAATGGTATTTGGGGAACCATTCTCGGTAGCATTGGCGGGGTTCTGGTTACTCTGAATTTAAATAGTTTATTGTCAGTATTTGGCGTCAATATCTTGGGCTCCGGTTTTATTATGCAAAAATTACCGGTTGAGCTTAGGGCTGAACAGGTTCTGGTAATTTTAGTTTCCGCGTTATTAATGAGTTTTCTGGCGACACTATATCCGGCGTATCGGGCCTCCAAGACTCAACCAGCAGAGGTATTAAGGAATGAGTAAGGTATTGGAATGTCAGGGACTGATAAAAGAGTATCAGCAAGGGCCGCAGGTCACTAAAGTACTGAAAGGTTTGGATCTAACGGTGAATGCCGGTGAACTGGTGGCGATTGTTGGCAGCTCCGGTTGTGGTAAAAGTACATTTTTGCATTTGGCCGGAGCGCTGGATACACCCACCTCAGGACAGGTGTTTATTGATAGTACCGATATCTATCAATTATCGGCGAAAAAACGCGCCCGTTTTCGCAATGAAAAACTCGGTTTTATTTACCAGTTCCATCATTTAATGATGGAGTTCAGCGCGTTGGAAAATGTGGCAATGCCATTGTTGATCCGTGGGGATTCGCCAAAACATGCAAAACAGCAGGCCGAGGAAATGCTCGATAAAGTTGGCTTGTCTCATCGCCTGAGTCATCGACCGTCACAATTGTCTGGTGGTGAACGTCAACGTGTCGCCATTGCCCGGGCATTGGTTAGCAAACCGTCTTTGGTGCTTGCCGATGAGCCGACAGGTAACCTTGATTTTGATACCGCTGAACAGATATTTAATTTAATTCGCAAATTAAACCAGTCGGAAGGGACATCGTTTGTCGTCGTAACTCATGATTTAACGCTCGCATCACGAATGGATCGACAGCTTAAATTGGATCACGGTAAATTAGTGTCAATGTCTGAAGTGTCAATGCCTGAAGTGTCAATGTCAGACTCGGCGGAGTAATTCTGAGTATGTTTAAACCGCTTAGTATGTTTCTTGGCTTAAGGTATGTCCGTACCCGCCACGGCCAGGGCTTTTCTTCGTTTATCTCGGCATCCTCGACGCTCGGCATCGCGCTTGGCGTTATGGTGTTGATTATTGTCCTGTCGGCAATGAATGGATTTGAGCGAGAGCTGGCAAAACGATTGTTGTCGGTGGTTCCCCATGGTGAATTTATTACCGTGCATGAGCCAATCGAAGATTGGCAAAATGAGATCCTTGTCGCCAAGCGTCACGATAATGTCATTGCTGCAGCACCGGTTATTAAACTCAGTGGCATGTTACAAAAGGGCGATAGCATTAAAGCCCTGGAAGTTCGCGCCGTCGATGTTGAGCTGGAAAAGTCGGTTTCCGATATTGCCAACTTTGTGAGCCAGGGGAGCTGGCAACAATTACAAGGACAATCCTTGGTGATTGGTCAGGGGATTGCCAGCAAGCTTAAGGTGAATGTCGGGGATACCGTGCAGTTGCTAATGCCGAGGCTAGATGCCGGGCAGGGGTTAAGTGGTCGATTTTTGGCGCCAATAAAGAAAAATATGACGATTGTCGGCATCTTTGATTTTGGTGGCACTATCGATGATTCGATGGCATTTATGCCATTGGCTACAGGGGCTCAATTTCTTGGCCTTGGTGATGCTATCCATGGTGTCAGAATCAAAATCGATGATGTATTTCAAGCCCCGCGAGTGGTTGCACAAATAGGCCAACGTCTGGATGTGTATGTCTACATGCATGACTGGACCCGAACCCAAGGTCACCTGTTTAATGATATTCAGTTGGTCCGCACTGTGATGTTTGTGGTGATGCTATTGGTGATTGCCGTGGCTAGCTTTAATATTGTCTCGAGCCTAATTATGGCGGTAAACGAAAAGAAGGGCGATATTGCGATTTTAAAAACCATGGGCGCTGAACGGAAAACCATTATGCTAGCATTTGTTTATCAAGGCTTAGTGAATGGTGTTTTGGGTTGTGCCTTAGGTGGCAGTCTCGGAATCTTATTGTCGCAACACCTAACCGCAATTGTTGGTAAGCTAGAACAATGGTTAGGGATGAGTTTTCTCTCCGGAGACATCTATTTCATCGATTTTTTACCGACCGAATTACAGGCCTCCGATGTGATTATGACCATTACTTCGGCGCTGATACTAAGCTTACTGGCAACCTTGTATCCGGCATTTAGAGCAACGCAAATTGAACCGGCGAAAGTGCTTGGGCAAGTATAAAATCCTTCCGAACAAGCGCATCTGTTATTGGGTGCGCAACATCACAATTTAGCACGATTACCTCAGATATCCGTTAACGGATTTGCATTAATTGAACGCATAAACAACTGCTTAAACAGGCCGCTTGACTATACAATGAGTAAATTGCGGTAGTGACATGACATTGGTTAAACGGTGACTGGTATAGGCTGATAAGCCGCCTTGCCGGCATTAGCGCGGCACGATAATGAGATTTTGTTGATGATAGTTAAGGAAGAATTTGCGAATGTTCCTGTGCTGGATTACTGGAGGCAACCCCTAGCACGTATGGGAGAGTTAGCGCTTTTTTCTTTGCTGGCGATTGCGCCAGTTTCTCGACACATTTAAGCGCCATAAGGTACTGATGCCGATATAGCCTAATGTTGAAAAGAATACCGCACATACCAGACAACCAAGCAGGAATGGTGCCCATACAGCCGACAGACTTTCACTGATCCAGGCCATACTCAACTGGAAAGTAAAATCCTGTTGCGGGACGTTGAGTAATATTGTGCCAAGCTTATAACAGCCGTAAAAAATTGGTGGGATCGTAAAAGGGTTACTTAACCAGACCAGAGCGGCGGATAACGGCAAATTCGCATGTAACCATATTGCTGTGCCCGCAGCCAATAGCATTTGAAAAGGCAATGGCACAAATGCCATGAACAGACCAATCGCAAACGCTTTCGTTACCGAACGTCTGTTTAGATGCCAGAGATTTCCGTCATGGAGCAAGTCTCCAAAGATCTGTAAATGTTTATGGCTTTTCAGTTTTTGGTGATCTGGCAGCCAGCGTTTTATCAATTTCTTGGGCATAAAAATTATTAAATAAGGATATTTAACCTACCAATTATTACAGGATTAAAATCACT
This sequence comes from Thalassotalea litorea, assembly GCF_005843925.1. Classification (GTDB taxonomy): domain Bacteria; phylum Pseudomonadota; class Gammaproteobacteria; order Enterobacterales; family Alteromonadaceae; genus Thalassotalea_A; species Thalassotalea_A litorea_A. Next base: position 217,396 of record NZ_VCBC01000002.1, on the reverse strand, counting down.
ATGGAACGGTGGTTGCTTACATTTATTTCAGGAGCCATATTGTCGCTATTTTTGCCGACAGTACCAGCACTATTTTTAATTATTGTTACATTTATCTTTGGCCTTATCCTATTTTCCATCAATAAGTTTAGGTTTATTAGTGGGTTGCTATTCGGAGCCGCCTTTATTTGGTGGCAGGCGAATAATCACTTTTCGGTGCTTGAAACCAATAATCTGCACGGAATCGGCTTTTTTACAAATGCCATTGAACTGCAGGGTAAGATTCAGACATTGGTCAACAATGATGCGACCGATAAACGCTTCACCCTTGCGGTTCACACCATTAACCAGAAGCGATTGACCGTACCTTTTCATATTCGTTTAACTTGGTATCGGGCAGATAAGGCGCTTTATCAGGGGCAGCAGGTTCACTTAAAGGCACGATTAAAACCTGCCCATGGCTTTGCCAACCCCGGCAGTTTTTCGTATCAGCGTTGGTTGCTAAGTCATGCTATTGTCGCTAAAGGCTATGTACAGCAGGGCGACTTTGAAGCTAATCGCACGGATCATGCGACCATTAGTTATTCGCAACGAATTCTTGAGGCCCTTAAGCGGATTATTGATGACCCGCAAGTACGACCATTAATGTTGGCTCTGGCTTTGGGGTATCGACAGGAGTTTGAAACAGAGCATTGGCAGGTATTACAAAACACCGGGACTGCCCATTTGATGGCGATTTCTGGCTTGCACCTAGGGATAGTGGCAACGTTAGGCTATTGGCTGGGGCGGGCATTTTTATTTCTGTTGCCGATAAAAGTTTTCTATCAAAGATGGGTGTTTTTCGTGCCGATTGGGTGCAGCATTTTATTGGCATTAACGTATGGTCAGTTGTCTAATTTTTCGACACCGACGATACGGGCGATGATCATGCTGGTGCTATTTTGGGGCATACGTTTAAGTCACGGCAAGGTCAATATGCTACGTTGGGCGCTGCTAGGCATCTTCCTGGTCATTGTGCAAAGCCCGTTCAGTTTGATTTCTACGTCATTTTGGCTATCTTTTTGCGCACTATTTAGCATATTAGTTCTGGTTTTTTGGGCGTTGCAAACGAGTGGCAATGGATGGCTGGCCAGGGTTTGGCTGTTTATTAAGTTGCAGTTTGCCTTATCATTATTGTTGATCCCCGTAAATTTGTTGTTGTTTGCTCAATCACCATTGCTGCCGTGGCTTGCGAATGTGTGGATATTGCCTTGGTTTAGTCTGCTATTAATGCCGATGTTATTGTTAATGACATTACTTGCTCTGGTATCCGAGACGCTCAGTCTGTGGTTGGCAAAGCTTTGTACCTGGCAGTTATCCTTTATTTGGGAACAGCTCATCTGGCTAAGCGACCTGGAATTTTCCGTGCTTCACTCTTCAGATTTTTTACTTATCTTAGGTTTTTGCTGCAGCTTGTTGTTTATCTCATACTTACTGCAGCAATCGACTATTGTCAAAATGCGACTGACCGGCTGCTTTGTAGTGATAATCCTGTTTATCGGTCTGTATCAAGGGAGCCTAGGGCAAGAATTAAAGAAACATTCGATGTCGGATTGGACAATAAATGTACTCGATATTGGCCATGGACTAAGTGTCGTGATAGAGCGTAATGGCCGGGCCATGGTATACGATACCGGAGCCAGTTATGGTCGTGGTCAAAGTCTTGCACAATCGGTAGTACACCCCTTTTTACGCACTCAGGGCTTGGCAAACCCCGATTACTTGGTGGTTAGTCATAGCGACAACGATCACGCCGGAGGTCTGTCTTATTTTCTGAAACAACTCCCCCCAGAAAAACTCGTTGCCAATATACGCGCCAAAGAGTTACTGGGTCAGCATCACCCTCGACAGGGAACAGAGTTGATCATCAATCCCTGCCTGCAAAATTCCATGTGGGAATGGCAACAGTTAACGGTCACCGTTCTGTGGCCCAAAGAATGGCGTTGGCAAGAAAATGAAGATTCCTGTGTTTTACTGGTAACCGATGGTCGCCACAATCTATTGCTTACCGGCGACATTCCATCTGCGGTGGAAACAACCCTGATCCCCCGGTTAAAAGGGATCAACATTGATATATTGATCGCGCCACACCATGGCTCCAAGTCTTCGTCTTCGCAGGCGTTTATCGATGCCATTCGTCCACAACAGGTAATTTTTAGCACAGGCTACTTGAATCGATGGAATATGCCCTCAGATACAGTGACGTCAAGGTATCAAAATGTCGGGGCCAGAATGCACAATACGGCCGACTCAGGGATGATTAAGATGACCGTTACAGACCAAAAAGTTTTCGTCTCCCACTATCGCCAACAGATGGCGCCGTTATGGTTTTACAATCAGTTTGCTACACTTGCAGGGGATCACTCCCGCACGAAAGGTTTGTCAAAGAGTTGGTAGATCAAACAATTATCGTTAGAATACCGAAGTATCGGTTTACTTGAGAGTATGAATGCAAGCTACAAAGTCGTTAGAGCGAAACGCCTCCCAAAAGAGTCGCACCTGGCCTAATTTTCGCCGCCTATTTACCTATACCCGAGGTCTGAGAGCGGGATTATTGATTTCTATCATTGGCATGCTCGGTTATGCAGGTATTGATACCCTGTTTTTCTCCCAACTTAAGCCGCTGATTGATGAAGGCTTAACCCAATCAAATCCAAATATTTTAAAATATGCGCCAATCTTTGTGTTGGTGGCGTTTTTATTTCGCGGCATTTTCCACTTTATCGGTACCTATTGCCTGGCTTGGGTTGGCAATCATGTCGTAATGAAACTGCGTCAGGAGTTGTTTGAGCACATTCTTGCCATGCCAGTGTCGTTTCATGATAAAGAATCCACCGGGGCGCTGATTTCCAAATTAACCTATGACACCGAGCAAGTGCTCAATACAACGTCGAAAGCGGTATTGACTCTGGTTCGTGAAGGGGCGTTTGTGCTCGGCTTACTGGGCTTGATGTTTTATTATTCCTGGCAGCTATCTTCAATCTTTTTATTAATTACACCAGTGATTTCAGTGATCGTTGTGATTGTCTCGAAGCGTTTTCGGGCGGTCAGTAAGCATATTCAGCAGGCGATGGGAGAGGTTACCGGCGCAGCTGAGCAAAGCTTTAATGGTCATAAAGTCGTGGTAACATTTGACGGTCAGTCCCGTGAGAATGAACGTTTTGCCAAGATAAATAACGAAAACCGCTTACAGCGGATGAAAATGGTGGCAGCAAAGGCGATTAGCGTACCTGTGATCCAGATTATCGCCTCATTTGCGCTGGCATTTGTGCTTTACGTTGCCAGTATGGATAACATGATTGAAAATCTGACACCGGGTACTTTTACAACCGTGGTAACGTCAATGATCATGTTATTGCGACCGCTGAAATTGCTCACCACCGTGAATAGCGAATTTCAAAAAGGCATGGCTGCCTGTACCAGCATATTCGATGTTCTCGACCAACCGATAGAAGCCGATACCGGCACCATAGAGCTGCAACGTAGCCGTGGTGAAATTGAATTTAGTGATGTTGAGTTTGCTTATGCTAAGACGGAAAATCCAGCGTTAGATAAGGTCAGTTTTCAGGTTCCCAAAGGCACGACATTGGCTTTGGTTGGTCGCTCTGGATCCGGTAAATCGACCATTAGTTCATTACTCTTACGCTTTTATAATGCCCAATCCGGTAAGGTGTTAATTGATGGCGAGAATATTCAGGATTACCGCTTAAAGTCGTTGCGAAAACAGTTTGCCTATGTCTCGCAGCAAGTTGTTCTGTTTAACGATACACTGGCCAACAATATTGCTTATGGTCGTCCGGACGCCAGTGAACAGGAAATTATTGATGCTGCCAAGCATGCCCATGTGATGGAGTTTGCTGAAGAATTACCGAATGGTTTGCAAACGGCTATTGGCGAAAACGGCTCAATGCTTAGTGGCGGTCAGCGCCAGCGCGTTGCCATCGCGCGGGCTCTGTTGTGTGATGCTCCGATTCTGATTCTGGATGAGGCAACCAGTGCATTGGATACCGAATCCGAACGCCACATTCAGGATGCGTTGAAGTTTTTACAACAAAATCGCACCTGTATTGTGATTGCTCATCGTTTATCCACGATTGAGAGTGCGGATAATATTGCGGTGATGGAGAAGGGTAAGTTAATCGAGCAGGGTAACCATCAACAACTGCTGGCGCAAGAAGGTGCTTATGCACAGCTGCATAAGTTCCAATTTGGAGACTCATAGTCTGAATATGGTTTGCGTAACAACAATAATACTAAGGCGAGTACAAGGACTGGCGAATGCGGTTAATTGAGCAAGCCTGGTATCAAAATCATCCGATAAAATGGTTGCTGTTGCCATTGTCGATACTGTTCTGGTTATTAGCATCGATTCGCACATGGGCATATTCCTGTGGCTTAAAGAAAAGCGTTAAGGCCGATGTGCCGGTCATTGTTGTCGGCAATATTGGCGTTGGTGGTAATGGCAAAACCCCAGTTGTGATTTACCTGGTTGATTTACTACAAAAACTTGGCGTTCGCGTCGGCGTGACGGCAAGAGGGTATGGCGGTAACGCCCAGTCCTACCCCTTGACTCTAGATCCTAATACCTTGCCTCAACAGGCCGGTGATGAGCCGGTACTTATCTATCAACGTTGTAAGATACCCGTTGTCGTAGGGCCAGATCGCGTGGCCAATTGTAAGCAATTGGCTGCCCAGGGGTGCCAGGTTGTGATTAGCGATGATGGCTTGCAACATTACCGTTTACAGCGGGATATGGAAATTGTCATTATTGACGGTCAGCGTCGATTCGGTAACGGTTGGTTGCTGCCTGCCGGGCCCTTGCGGGAACTTCCTTCGCGGTTGCAAACCGTCGATGCCGTGATATGCAATGGCGGGGTGCCAAAATCGGCAGAAATGCAATTAACTCTGCAACCGGAACATTTGGTCCATGTTCAATCTGGTAACACTCTGAGCTTAGAAAAGTTTATCGAAATTCACGGGCGTCAGGTGCAGGCTCTGGCCGGGATCGGCAACCCTCAACGTTTTTTTAACACCCTGACCAATTTATCATTTACCTTGAATAAACAATCTGAATTTGTTGATCACCATAAATTTATCGCCTCTGATTTTATCGCCTTTGATCCAGAGTTACCGCTGTTGATGACCGAAAAAGATGTGGTCAAATGCCGTAATATATGCGCTAACAACGCTTGGTATTTGCCAGTAGATGGCGTATTGTCTGATGCCGATAAGCAACACTTGCTTCATTTAATTAACACAAGAGTACTGAACTAATGGCTTTTGATATAAAACTTATCGATATACTCGCTTGCCCGATTTGCAAGGGCAAACTGGCGTATAACAAAGAACCGCAGGAATTAATCTGTAAATTTGATCGGCTTGCCTACCCAATAGAAAAAGATATTCCAGTGCTATTGGAAAATCAGGCCCGTAAACTGACGAGTGAAGAGTAACGAATACCATGGGTTTTACAGTTGTTATTCCAGCGCGTTACGAATCCAGTCGCTTGCCAGGCAAAGTCTTAGCTGAAATAGAAGGTAAGCCCATGATTGCATGGGTTGCTGAGAAGGCGTTAGCCTCAGGGGCGGACCGTGTCATAGTTGCGACCGACCACCCCTTGGTCATGGAAGCGGTCGCGAAATTGTCGGTCGAGATTTGTGAAACCCGCGCGGATCATCAGTCAGGTACCGAAAGGTTGGCTGAAGTGGTTGAAAAATATCAGTTTTCCAGTGATGAGATCATTGTAAACGTGCAAGGCGATGAGCCATTTATTCCCAGTGAAAATATCGCTCAGGTGGCAAAAAACCTTGAGAATCAATCGTTGGCAAGAATGGCAACTTTGGCCGTAGAGATAAATTCGATTGAAGAAGTGTTTAATCCGAATGCGGTAAAAGTGGTCTTAGATAAACAAGGCTATGCGTTGTATTTTTCTCGAGCAGGCATTCCGTTTGACCGCGATGAGTTTACTCAGGGCCAAAATATAAAACCGCAACTGCGCAGCGAATTTTTGCGTCATTTAGGTATCTATGCCTATCGGGCAGGCTTTATTAAAGATTATATATCCTGGCAAAGCAGCGAGATCGAAAAAATCGAAGCGTTAGAGCAATTGCGCGTGCTTTGGTATGGCGAAAAAATCCATGTGGAAGTGGCCAAAAGTCATTTGCCGGTAGAAGGTGTTGATACACCAGAAGACTTAGAAAAAGCCAGAGCCTATGCGAAGCAATTAGCGGGTTAAGAGGTTTGGCGGATTGGATTCATGCCGGTTCGCTTGATGTTCTTAAAAAGTCACGTCAACGAAGGTCAAGCTGACCTGAACGCTGACGTGACGGAATCTCAATTACTCTACAGAACGCAGTAATTCATTGATACCGGTTTTTGCTAATGTTTTGGCATCGACTTTTTTCACAATAATTGCCGCATATAACTGACAGGTACCGCAACTAGACGGTAATGTTCCGGGCACCACAACTGAGCCTGCTGGTACTCGACCATAATGCACTTCGCCGGTTTCACGGTCAAAAATCTTGGTAGACTGACCAATGTATACACCCATTGAAATCACAGAGCCTTCTTCGACAATAACGCCTTCAACAATTTCCGAACGAGCACCGATAAAACAATTATCTTCGATAATGGTGGGGCCAGCTTGCAATGGCTCCAAAACACCGCCGATACCAACACCGCCAGATAGGTGAACGTTTTTACCAATTTGTGCACAGGAACCGACCGTGGCCCATGTGTCGATCATACAGCCGTCATCAACGAACGCGCCGATGTTGACAAACGAAGGCATGACGACGACATTTTGACCAATAAAACTGCCGGTACGAACGCTAGCACCTGGCACTACACGCACACCATCTTTATTGAAATCGGCACGACCATAGCCTTCATATTTTAACGGCACTTTATCAAAATAAGTGCTTTCACCGGCGTGCATCACCTGATTATCATTGATACGAAAAGACAGCAGAACCGCCTTTTTCAACCATTGATTGACCACCCAGTCGCCATTAATTTTTTCGGCAACGCGGGCGTGCCCTTTATTTAATAAATCTAAAGCCGCTAAAATTGAATTTTTAACGTCAGGATCGACACTGCTTGGGCTGATATTTGCTCTGTCCTCAAAAGCTTGTTCAATTATTCTTTGAATTTCTTTCATTGATGGTTTCCTACGGACTATTTATCTTTAAGTTTAAAGTATTCGCGCATTGCTTGAGCATTGAGCCGAGGTTTGTTTTTCTTGAACGGATTGCTCAAAATAGCAAACTTAGCCAACGTTCAAATTAACGCTGTTGCTATCAATTGACAGAGTTCATCTCTATCTCTTTTTTTTGTAAATTTATTTATGGCGCATCATCATGCGCCATTTCAATACAATGTAACCTTATAACTACATGGTTTCAGTGTTAGGCGTTGGGTGTTTATGCGGGCAAAGCTGCGCTTCTAACTGCGCTTGCTGCTCTTCGTTTAGTGCACAGTTTTCCGCGGTAGAAATTAAAAACATATCTTCGGCCCGTTCACCAAAAGTAGTGATTTTTGCTGAATGTATCGTCAATTCTTGCTCTTGGAACACTTTGCCAACTTCGGCAAGTAATCCAGGGCGGTCAAGTGCCACGAGTTCCATCGCAGTAACCTTGGTATTATTGTGAGGAATAAAGCTGATTTCGGTTTGGATATCAAATTGCTTAAATTTATGGGGCACAGGTTGTGGCACAATGGTAATGGCCTGTTGTTCCGACAAACATTGCTCCAATGTTTCCTGAACGTCCTTCATGTGGTAGTCATCTTTCAACGCCAAGCCTTTGCCATCTAACACCACAAACGTATTTAAGGTGTAACCATCTTTACTGTTCAATATTTTTGCATCATGAATCGATAATTTTTTGCTACCCAGTACCGCGACGATTGTGGCAAAGATATTGGATTTGTCTTTGGTGTAGACAAAAACTTCGGTACCACCACGATAGGCCTTGGGGCTAACTAACACTAAAGGCTTGGATCGGTCATGGGCGAAAATCGCCTTTGAATGCCAGCGTATCTGCTGTGGACTGTAACGCAGGAAATAGTCAGGTTTAAATTGTTTCCAAACCGGTTTGATCAAATCTTTACTGAGTTCATCCTGATTTAGCAGCATTAGCGCCTGTTGCTGGTTTTCTTTGATCTGTGCTCGGTATTCAACCGGTTTTTCCAGCCCTCTGCGCAAGGCTCTTTTGGTGGAGAAATAGAGCTCGTCAAGTAGGTTACCTTTCCAGCTATTCCACAAACTTTCATTCGTCGCTCGCATATCGGCAACGGTTAAGCAATAAAGGTAATCGAGATGCGCTTCGTCGCGCACGATCTCGCCAAACTCACGAATAACATTGGGGTCGGAGATATCCCGGCGTTGTGCGGTAACCGACATCAACAAATGGTATTTCACCAACCAGGAAATCATATTGGTATCATGCTTACTTAGACCATGCATTTCACCAAATTTTATCGCATCGACGGCGCCGAGTTCGCTGTGACTGCCACCACGACCTTTGGCGATATCATGAAAGATACCGGCAATATACAATAATTCGGGTTTACGAATGCGCTGTACAATTTTACTGCACAAAGGGAACTCATGATTGTGTTCCGGCAAGGAGAAACGATAGAGATTTTTGATTAAGCGATAACTGTGCTCGTCGACAGAATAGGCGTGGAACAAGTCGAATTGCATCTGCCCGACAATGTTTTGCCATTCCGGCAAATAGTTCGCCAAAATTTCATGATGATGCATTAAGTTAAACGCACGTCCCAGGCCTCGCGGATGGCGCATTAATGCCATAAACAGGCGTCGGCATTCAGCGTAATCAATGAGTTCAGAAATTAGGCGACGGCGAGAATTACGCAGTAAGCGAATCGTATCGGAATGTATCCCTTTTACCTGAGGATTGTCGGCAATGACTAAAAATAATTTCATCATCATTTCCGGGCGTACAAAGGTGCGGGAGCTTTTTACCTGGATCAGGTTACCGATCATCATGAAGTCTTTATCGATATCAACTTCACGTTGTTTTTCATCATGATTCAATATGGCTTGCTGGAAATGCTGCAACAGCATTTCATTGAGTTCGGACACATAGTTGATAACCCGGAAAAATCGTTTCATCATCCGTTCAATGGCTTTTTTACCGTCTTCCCCAAACCCCATCAGGCGGGCAACGTCGCCTTGATAATCGAACAATAACCGATTTTCACTTCGACCGGCGATGATGTGCAGCGCGAATCGCATCCGCCATAGGTAATCCTGACATTCAATAAGCTCATAGAATTCATTTTGTGTCAGGTATTTGTGTTGCACCAATTCGTCAAGGCTATCGGCGTGAAAATGGCGTTTGGCAACCCAGGAAATATTCTGAATGTCCCTAAGGCCACCAGGGTTCGCCTTTAAATTTGGCTCAAGGGTATAAGCTGCGCCTTTGTATTGCTGGTGACGTTTAATTTGTTCATCACGTTTAGCGATAAAAAATTTTTCAGACGGCCAGAATTTTTTTACCCACAGTTGTGGCCATAATTCTTCTGCCAGTGCCTGGTTGCCGCAAATCAGTCGTGACTCCAGCAAATTGGTGGCAATGGTGACATCGCTGCTTGCCAATTTAATGCATTCTTTGACACTGCGAACGCTGTGGCCAATATCAAGGCGAATATCCCAAAGTTGGGTAATAAACCCACCAATGTACTCTTCCAACTCTTTGGTCAGCTTCTTTTGGGTAAGAATCAGGATGTCGATATCGGAATAAGGATGTAATTCACCGCGCCCGTAACCGCCAACGGCCATTAACGCGATTTGATGTTCATCAAGATGCTGCTGGCACCAGACTTTATTGAGTACGCGATCAACGTACTCGGCTCGGGCATGAACTAATTGGGTTATCTCATGACCGGCAAAAGAATCCGCCAGCCATTGATAGAATTCTTCACTTTGCTGATGAAAATCGCTAATTTCCATTGATGGAGCGGCAAGCGATAAACGCTCTTGAAATCGCTGGGGTAAAAAACTTGCTTCAACCACGGTACAAATACATCCTTCTTGACTGGCAAAATCCGCTTTACTTAGTTGACCAACACCCTTGGCAGGTCTTTTTCTTCATTTCGATGGGTTAGGATTTCACACCCGTTTTTAGTCACCAAAATGGTGTGTTCCCACTGGGCTGAATTTTTGCCATCAAGGGTATAGGCCGTCCAACCGTCGTCTTTATCGAGCACAGTGCCACCTTTTCCAAGGTTGATCATCGGCTCAATGGTAAAAATCATCCCTTCTTTCATGACTCGACCATCGCCATTTTTATAATGCAATATTTGCGGCTCTTCATGAAACACCGTACCAATTCCATGGCCACAGAAATCTTTGACGATACCGTAACGACCGGCTTTTTTGATGTGCTTTTGAATGGTCGCACCAATTTCATTAAATTTATTACCGGGCTTCACCTTGCGAATGGCGGCATAAAGACTCTCTTGGGTGATCCGGCACAGGCGACGATTTTCCGGGCTGACATTGCCAACCATAAACATCTTGGAGGTATCGCCATGATAATAGGTTTTTTCATCTTGCGGTGTATCTTCGCCATCGAAGGAAATCTTGCAGGTAATATCAATGTTGATGATATCGCCATCCTGGAGAGTTTGTGACGAGGGAATACCATGGCAGACAACGTGGTTTACGGAAGTACAAATGGATTTAGGGAATCCACCATCGCCATTGGCATCAGCACCGTAATTTAATGGTGCAGAAAGGGCATTGTTCTCTTTCGTATACTGGGCACATAGGGTATCCAGTTGTTCTGTCGTTACCCCGGCTTTAACATGGGGCTCTATCATTTCCAAAACGCTGGCGGCCAGCTTTCCGGCAACGCGCATATGTTCAATGTCACTTTGGCTTTTAATGACAATACTCATTCGATTCCTCAAAGAATTGGACAACTGTCTCTGGATAGAGAAAGTGGGCATCAAAGCCGAAATAATAACCTAAAATAAGGGCTTATGCCATAACGAGTAGGGTAAGGTACCGGCAAATTTGAGTAAATACTTAATTATTTTATTCTAGGTTGCAAATTGCGGCACGCAACTCGGTTGTCGAAACAATGAAAACGATAAGAATTTTTCTTCGAGTCTTTATTTTTTAGTCGGTTAATGGTATAAAGCACCGCCCATGAAAAAGCCACTGGCTGATTCAAGGGTTCGAGTTCAATTTTTGAACATATTATTTAAAAACTCACATACATCGGCAAACGTGTTCCGGGGTGCTGCTCTGATATAGAATCAGCTGCGGTCGGTAATACGGGATGTATGGACGCTTAACCCCATGAGGATTATAAAATGCCAAACGTATCTATGCGCGATATGCTTAAGGCCGGCGTACACTTCGGTCACAAAACTCGTTACTGGAACCCAAAAATGAAATCATACATTTTTGGTGCACGTGACAAAGTTCATATCATCAACCTTGAGCAAACTGTACCACTTTTCAATGACGCTCTAGCTTTCTTATCTGGTGTTTCATCGAAGAAAGGTAAAGTTTTATTTGTTGGTACTAAGCGCGCGGCAAGCGATGCTGTTAAAGAAGCAGCGCTAAAATGTGATCAATTCTACGTTAACCATCGTTGGTTAGGTGGTATGTTGACTAACTGGAAAACGGTTCGTCAATCTATCAAACGTTTGAAAGATCTTGAATCTCAAAGCACAGACGGTACTTTCGATGCTTTAACCAAGAAAGAAGCATTAATGCGTACTCGCGAAATGGAAAAGCTTGAGAAAAGCCTTGGTGGTATCAAAAACATGGGTGGCCTTCCAGACGCTATCTTTGTTATCGATGCTGACCACGAGCACATTGCGATCAAAGAAGCAAACAACTTAGGTATCCCAGTAATTTCTGTTGTTGATACTAACTCAAACCCAGACGGTATTGATTACATCATCCCAGGTAACGATGATGCGATCCGTGCAGTAAGCTTATACCTTGATTCTGCAGCAAACGCTGTAATCGAAGGTCGTGAGACTAACATTGCTGTACAAGCTGAAAAAGACGGTTTTGTAGAAGCTGAATAAGCGAATTGTATCTCGGCTGACTGGTTTCTCAGTCAGCCAAACTTAATACTTATTTTGAGGAATTAACTTATGGCAATTACTGCTGCATTAGTTAAAGAATTACGCGATCGCACTGGCGCTGGCATGATGGATTGTAAGAAAGCCCTTCAAGAAGTTGATGGCGATATGGAACTTGCGATTGAAAATATGCGTAAGTCCGGTCAGGCAAAAGCGGCTAAAAAAGCGGGTAACATCGCTGCTGAAGGTCAAATCATCATCAAAGATGGTACTTTGGTTGAAGTTAACTGTCAGACTGACTTCGTTGCTAAAGACAACAACTTCTTAGCATTTGCTAACAAAGTTGCAGATGCTGCCGCAGCAACTAAACCTTCAATTGAAGAGTTAAAAGCACAGTTCGAAGATGAGCGTGTGACTTTAGTTGCAAAAATCGGAGAAAACATCAATGTTCGTCGTGTCGCTTATGTTGAAGGTGCAAACCTTGCTTCTTATAAGCACGGTGCAAAAATTGGTGTTGTTGTTGCCGGTGAAGGTGACGCAGAATCTCTTAAGCACGTAGCAATGCATATCGCAGCGTCTAAGCCTGAGTACATCAACCCTGAAGATGTTCCAGCTGACGTTGTTGAAAAAGAAAAAGCTATCCAAATCGATATCGCGATGAACGAAGGCAAGCCTGCGGAAATCGCTGAGAAAATGGTTATTGGCCGGATGAAGAAATTCACTGGTGAAATTTCATTGACTGGTCAAGCTTTCATCATGGAACCAAAGCGTACTGTTGGTGACGTGTTAAAAGAGAAAGGTGTTTCAGTCTCGAATTTCGTTCGTTTAGAAGTAGGCGAAGGTATCGAGAAGAAAGAAGAAGATTTCGCCGCTGAAGTTGAAGCGCAAATCGCTGCAGCGAAAGGCGAATAATCACCTTTTGGTAAACTGCTGCGCAGTTTACGGTGTTATTTTCTTTTAGGACTTTTTAAAGTCACATAAACGTATTAAAATAGCCACGGTCAGAAATGTCCGTGGCTATTTTTTTAACAACCTCAAGGAATGTTTATTTTATGAGCACAAATCCCAAACCATCATATCGTCGAATCTTACTCAAATTAAGTGGTGAAGCCTTAATGGGCGACGAGGGATTTGGTATCGATCCCAAAATCCTTGACCGAATGGCTCATGAAATTAAAGAATTGATTGAGATGGGTGTGCAAGTAGGCCTGGTTATCGGTGGTGGTAACCTGTTTCGCGGCAAAGGGCTCGCGGAAGCTGGAATGAACCGAGTTGTAGGCGATCAAATGGGGATGCTGGCAACGGTAATGAATGGTCTGGCGATGCGAGACGCATTGCACCGTGCGTTTGTGAATGCCCGCCTGATGTCTGCAATCGACTTAACCGGTGTTTGCGACAGTTACAACTGGGCTGAAGCGATTAGCTTACTAAAATCGGGCCGTGTGGTAATTTTTTCCGCCGGTACAGGCAACCCATTTTTTACCACAGATTCCGCAGCCTGTTTGCGCGGTATCGAAATTGAAGCCGACGCGGTATTTAAAGGGACCAAAGTTGACGGCATCTATTCTGATGATCCGGTGACCAATCCGGATGCGGAATTGTACTCTAAGCTTTCGTATTCAGAAATTTTAGATAAAGAATTGAAAGTAATGGATTTAGCAGCATTTACCTTAGCTCGCGACCACTCGATGCCGATTCGCGTGTTTAATATGAACAGGGAAGGCGCATTGAAATCCATTATTCTTGGCGGTAGCGAAGGTACCGTTATCGACCATGTTGAAAATTTGAATTAAACTCCTGTTAATACACAGGTTTAAAGAAGGAAGAATATTTTGATTAATGAGATCAAACTGGATGCCAAAACCCGAATGGCGAAAAGCGTAGAAGCGTTAAAGACCAACCTGAATAAAATTCGAACCGGTCGTGCTCACGCGTCTTTATTAGATAACATCAGCGTAGAATATTACGGCATGGCAACGCCTTTGAATCAAGTCGGTAATATATCTACTCCGGACGCTCGTACTATCGCGATTACTGTGTTTGATAAAGCCATGATCGGTGCGGTTGAAAAAGCAATTATGGCTTCTGATTTGGGTTTAAATCCATCATCACAAGGCACATTGATTCGAATTCCACTTCCACCGCTAACGGAAGAACGTCGTCGAGACCTAGTTAAGGTTGTTGGTGGCGAGATTGAAGGCGGTAAAGTTGCCATTCGAAATATTCGTCGCGATGCAAATTCCGATATCAAAAGCTTAAACAAAGATAAAGACATCAGTGATGACGAAGCGCGTCAGGGTGAAGACGAAATTCAAAAAATTACCGATGAATACATTAAGCAGTGTGATTCCATCGCCGCAGAAAAAGAAAAAGAGTTAATGGAAATCTAAGGTTTTGCATTAACGAAACGCCGTATTTTCTATCAACAGAAGTAACATAGCGTTGCTTGGCTTGATAAAATGTACGGCATTTTTATATGATGCCAAATCGTAATGAAAAAAATTGTAATTTAAAGGGATATCATGTCTGTACCGCAACACGTTGCTATTATCATGGACGGCAATGGACGCTGGGCTCAACAGCGCGGCAAAGGCCGTGTCGCGGGCCATAAAGCGGGGGTGGAAACCGTTCGTTCTACGGTGACAACCGCACGTGAATTGGGGGTGAAAGCATTAACTTTGTTTGCGTTTAGCAGTGAAAACTGGAAGCGACCCGAAGAAGAAGTTAGTGTGTTGATGGATTTGTTTATGTTTGTCCTGACTCGAGAAGTTAAGCGACTACACAAAAACAATATTCGTTTCCTGCTTATCGGAGATAAAAAGCGGTTTTCTCAAAAACTACAGAAGAAGATTACAGAGGCTGAGCAGCTAACTAAAAACAATGACGCTATGGTGTTATCCATTGCTGCCAATTATGGTGGACGTTGGGATATTGCCAAGGCTTGTCAAAAAATCGCTCAAAAAGCCGTGAATGGCGAGGTAAATCCCGCCGAAATTAATGAGCATATGCTCGATAGATATATTCAGTTGTCCCAGTTGCCAGAGCTGGATTTGTTGATTAGAACCGGTGGTGATTACCGGATTAGCAATTTCCTCTTGTGGCAAGCCGCTTATGCGGAGTTTTTCTTTACCGAAAAACTCTGGCCGGAATTTGACGCAGACGCGTTCAAACAAGCTTTGCAAGCTTTCAGCCATCGCGAACGTCGCTTTGGACAAACCGGTGAGCAGGTCAGAGGCATCTGAAATAGACTTGGGTAGTTTAACCTGAGTTTATGAACTTTAAAAAGGAAGCACGTTTGTTAAAGCAACGTATTATTACTGCAGTAATCTTAGCGCCGATTGCCATTGCAGCCATATTTTTTCTAAGCTTGCCCTGGTTAGCCGCGGCACTATTATTTGTTATGGCGATAGGTGCCTGGGAATGGGGCCCGTTAATGGGGTTTGACAACAAGCGTCGTCGTATTGCTTTTGTGTTGGGGATCTCGGCTGCAATTGTCGCTCTGTGGATGGTATTACCACCGGAGCAAATCTGGCTACAAAGTGCGGATTCTGAAGACACGTTAAATCCTATCGCGATATGGGTGCTTTCTATCGCTTCCATATGGTGGTTATTTACCATTGTCCTGATTTTTAATTATCCGAATTTCTCAGACTTCTGGGCCAAACATCGCAGTGTCAGAGGCCTGTTTGGGTTGTTCATTTTAGTACCGACCTGGTTAGCGTTCCTAGTGTTAAGAAGCGCCGATATAAATGTCGATGAATTCCACGGTACCCGTCTGTTATTATTACTATTTATGCTCGTCTGGAGTGCGGATATCGGAGCCTATTTTGCCGGTAAACGATTTGGTAAACGCAAGCTGATGCCTAATGTAAGTCCCGGTAAAACGTTGGAAGGTTTTTTTGGTGGCAATGTCAGCGCTGCAATTGCGATGGTGATCATGGGGCTAATTTTTGATTGGCAAAGCCAGCAAATTATCATGGCGGTTGTTTTAGCCTTGTTAATAAGTACGGTATCGGTGTTAGGCGATTTGACCGAAAGTATGTTGAAACGACAAGCCGGTGTAAAAGATAGTGGTTCCATATTGCCAGGACATGGTGGCGTATTAGATCGTATTGACAGTTTAACCGCAACGGCACCGGTTTTTGCTTTGTGTTACGTGATGTTTGGCTGGTAATTGCTGATGACCCAAACGCACAACAGTTCACCCTTTCCTCAGGGGGTCTGTATCCTGGGTTCGACGGGCTCGATTGGACAAAATACTCTGGATGTTATTCGTCGCCATCCGGATTTATACCGGGTCGAATCGCTCAGCGCCAACCAACGTGATGAGCTGATGTTGGCTCAATGTCGAGAGTTTAACCCTTCGAAGGTTGTTATGGTGTGCCCTGACGCCGCGCAGCGTTTGCAAGACAGCCTGGCCCAAGAGCAACTATCGCATATTCAGGTATTTTCCGGCGATCTTGCTTTGCAGACCATTGCCGGTGAAAAAACGGCACCCATTGTGATGGCAGCGATTGTTGGCGCCAGTGGCTTGTTACCAACACTGGCAGCGATCAATGCCGATAAGCGGGTATTACTGGCGAATAAAGAAGCGTTGGTATGCTCGGGACAAATTTTTATCGATGCATTACAGGCATCCAATGCGCAACTATTACCGATAGATAGCGAGCACAATGCAATTTTTCAGTGTCTTCCTGAAAATTTTCAGGCAAATAGCACGGCTTTGAACATCCACGAACATGGAGTTAAAAAAATTCTTCTTACCGGTTCTGGCGGTCCATTTCGAACGCTTCCGTTAGAGCAACTGGCAGAGGTTACGCCGGATCAGGCATGCGCACATCCTAACTGGGATATGGGCCGAAAAATCTCCGTAGATTCTGCCACAATGATGAATAAAGGCCTCGAGTTTATTGAAGCTAAGTGGCTGTTTAATTTAGATGTATCCGATATTCAAGTGGTTTTGCATCCACAAAGTACGATCCACTCCATGGTGCAATATCAAGATGGTTCCGTGCTTGCTCAATTGGGTAATCCGGACATGCGAACACCGATTGCTCACGCCTTGGCATATCCTCAACGGATTGACGCAGGCGTTGCCGATTTTGATTTTTTTAATTGTAAGTCATTTGACTTTGGTGCCCCAGACGGGCAAAGATACCCGAACTTATTGTTGGCGATAGAAGCTTGCAAATTGGGTCAAGGGGCATGCACGGCACTCAATGCGGCCAATGAAGTTGCAGTCGCGGCATTTCTTGATAAGCAAATAAAGTTTACCGATATTGCGATTGTGAATGACAAGGTAATGCAGCATTTTGCCAGTATCAGGATCACAACGCTTGACGATGTTAATCAAGTAAACCAAGATGCAAGGCAATTAGCACTATCGCACATTGCCTGCATGGTTGAAGGAACACTACATGTTTGAGTTTTTGTGGAATTTCGCCTCATTTATTGTTGCATTAGGTTTACTCATTACGGTTCATGAATATGGACATTTTTGGGTTGCCAGACGCTGCAATGTAAAGGTTGAGCGATTTTCTATCGGTTTTGGTAAAACATTGTTTAAAACCTACGATAAGCATGGTACGGAATTCGTGATTGCCCTGATCCCGCTTGGGGGTTATGTCAAAATGCTTGATGAACGCGTCGATGATGTTGCAGAAGAAGATCTGCCCTATGCCTTTAATCGTAAAAGTGTTCTGCAACGCATAGCGATTGTGTCAGCGGGTCCTTTGGCAAATTTTATTTTTGCCGTATTTGCTTTTTATTGCTTGATGTTAATTGGGCAAACCCATACCAAGCCAATCGTTGCCAATATCGTACCGGACTCCATTGCTAGTCAATCGGCACTTACCTCAAAACAAGAAATTGTCGCCATAAATGATGAAAAAACTCAGACCTGGCAACAGGTGCAAATGGCGTTAGTGGGTTTGATTGGTGACGACAGTGTATCAATTTCAGCTCGCGATGTGGGCAGCTCATTGGTACGGAAATATACGCTGGATACCTCGGCCTGGGAGTTTGAGCCAAGTAAAGTTTCGGCGATGACAAGTTTAGGTATTGAGCCTTACCGACCTAAAGTGTTGACCCAAATCGCGGCAATTAGTGCCAACAGTCCTGCAGAGGAAGCTGGACTGAAGGTTAGTGACCATATTGAGATGATCGATGGGGTAGAGGTTAAGGATAATTGGCAAGCGCTAGTTAGCCAGGTAGAACAACATCCAGGTGAAAATATTCAATTGTCGGTTTTGCGAAACGGACAAATACAACAAATTAACCTTACACCGGGAACCAAAGATTCCGATGATGGTCGTAAGGTAGGGTTTATTGGGGTTTCCCCAACAGCCGAAGCATGGCCAGAGCAATATCTGATCAATGTCCAATACGGCCCGTTAGAGGCCATTGGAAAGGCGTTCGATGAAACCTGGAGATTAATCAGTTTAAGTTTTAAGACCATAGGTAAGCTGATTACCGGAGACGTTAGTGTTAGTAATTTAAGCGGTCCAATAGGCATTGCTCAGGGAGCAGGAGATTCTGCGAGCTATGGAATTGTCTATTTTCTAGGCTTTTTAGCCTTGATTAGCGTTAATTTAGGAATAATTAACCTTTTACCGCTGCCAGTACTTGATGGCGGCCACTTACTTTATTATGTTATAGAACTTTTCAGCGGCAAACCGGTACCCGAGAAAGTTCAAGAAATCGGTTTTAAGTTCGGAGCCCTGGTTCTTTTGATGTTGATGAGTATTTCACTCTTTAACGATTTCTCCCGGCTTGGACAATAGTTAGTAAATAAGTTGACAGATCGTATGATAATAAGAAAACTCGCCTTAGCAGTATTACTGGGCAGCATTGGTTGCAATGTAAACGCAGCTGATGAATTTGTTGTAGAAGATATTCAAATTAAAGGACTGCAAAGGGTTGCGCTGGGAGCTGCACTAACACATCTACCTGTGAGTGTCGGTGATGAGTTAAGTGAATTTAGAATTTCACAATCCATTAAGTCTTTGTATGCTTCTGGACACTTCCACGAAATTAGTGTGTTCAGAGACGGCAATGCCATTATTTACCGTGTCAAGGAACGGGAAACCATTTCTGATATTACCTTTGATGGTAATGATGACATTAAAGATGAGCAGCTTCAGGAAAGCCTCGACGATAGCGGGATCCGTATTGGTGAAACACTCGATCGCTCAGTGTTGACCAACATCGAAGCGGGCCTTGAAGATTTTTACCACAGTGTTGGTAAATATAACGCCAAGGTAACCTCTAAAATTACGCATTTACCAAGAAATCGAGTGAATTTAGTTTTTGATTTTGAAGAAGGTGATGCGGCGGCAATTGAGCAAATCAACATTGTTGGTAATGAACTATTCACGGATGCTCAGCTGTTAGAAAAAATTGAATTGACCTATGATTCCCCTTGGTGGAATTTCATGGCTCAGGACAGATATCAGAAACAGACTTTGCAAGGGGATATGGAAACCATTGAGAGTTATTATTTAGATCGCGGTTATCTGCGTTTTAATGTTGACTCAACTCAGGTTTCAATGAGTCCAAACAAAGAAGGTGTCTATATCACGTTAAATGTCACTGAAGGTGAGCAATATACCGTTAGTGAAGTTGAGTTTGTCGGCGATATGGCCGGTTATGAAGAAACCATTGAACGCATCACTCCGCTGCGCACCGATACGCTTTATTCCGGTGCGGAAGTTACCTACAGTGAAGAATTGATTTCCAATTTCCTCGGCCGGTTTGGTTATGCATACCCGGAAGTGAAAACGGTTCCGGAAATTAATGAAGAAGACAAAACTGTGAAACTTGTGGTCTCTGTCGATCCGGGCAAACGGGTATATGTCAATCGGGTTAATTTCTCCGGCAATGATGTGACGTCTGAAACTGTATTGCGTCGTGAAATGCGTCAGATGGAAGGTTCGTGGTTATCGAACTCTTGGGTCGAAGCATCAAAAATGCGGATCCAGCGCTTGCCATATTTTGAAACGGTTGAGTTCGAGACAACACCGGTCGCGGGTGAAGAAGATCTGGTCGATGTTGATTTTACGGTTAAAGAACAGCCCTCAGGTTCATTTACCGCAGGTATCGGTTATGGTTCATATTCCGGCTTAAGTTTGAATGCCGGGATCCAGCAAAATAACTTTTTAGGTACCGGGAACCGCTTAGGTTTTCAGATTAATACCAACCGTTATTCTCGCAACGCGAATATCTCATACACGGATCCGTATTTTACGATTGATGGCATCTCTTTGGGCGGAAATATATTCTACTCTGAATTTGATGCAGGTTCAGCCAACCTTGTTAACTATAATCAGACCTCCTATGGAACGGGTGTTAACTTTGGTTTCCCAATTAACGAATACGTACGACTGAATTTTGGTGCTGCATACAAATACAGTGAAATTTCGAACCTTCAGTCTTATGAACAAATCAAAGATTTTTACAAGATTTTCCAGGATCCAGAAAATCCTGATGCGAAGCTGAATTTCAATACCTATGACTTAAACGGTACGATTTCTCGAATTACATTAAACCGTGGTACTTTCCCAACGGCAGGTTCGAGTATGTCATTGTCCGCGAAAGTGACGGCTCCGAATTCTGATATTCAGTATTTCAAAGGTAAATTTGACTCGAAATTTTATTTTCCTTTAAGCCGTGATCATCGCTGGACTTTCCTAACCCGCTTAGAAGCCGGTTACGGTAACGGCTATGGTGACACGAATGGTAATGATTTTCTGTTACCGTTTTGGGAGAACTTCCGCGCCGGTGGTTCCGATACCATGCGCGGTTTTGAAAATAACACTGTCGGTCCTCGTGCGATCTTCAGAACCTCGACCTCTATACCAGGATTGCCTGGTGAGCAGGAAGTTCTAGGTCCAGACTCTGACGCGATTATTATTGATAACCGCCGAAGCGTTGGTGGTAATGCGTTATTAATTGGTGGGGCAGAGCTGATATTCCCGACCCCATTTTTAGATGAAAGTTATGCGAACAGTGTCCGTACCAGTTTGTTCGCAGATATCGGTAATGTCTGGGATACAGAATTTGAATTATCCGATTATGAAGAAATCGACCCTGTCTACTTCAATATGATTGACGATTATTCCGATCCAATGCGTTTCCGTGCATCGGCAGGTATCTCGATACAATGGTTGTCACCGATGGGACCGATGATATTTAACTTTGCCAAGCGATTAAAAACTCAAGAAGGCGATGATCATGAATTCTTTAGCTTTAATATTGGTAAAACGTTTTAGTTTCAGGCAGGATAGGCTGATCAACGAAGAACAAAAACTAGGAGAAGTAAGTTGAACAAATTAATGAAAACTTTAGCATTCACTGCAGCTGCATCGACTATGCTATTTTCCGGCGCATCGATGGCCGCGGATCAAAAAATTGCAACCGTAAACGTACAAAAAGTTGTCTCGCAATTGCCACAAATGGCAACGATTCAGCAAACCATTACCGCTGAATTCAAAGAGCCAATGGACGCGTTGAAAAAGCTTGAAGGCGATATCAAGTACAACCTTGAAAAGCGCAAGCGTGACGAAGCGATCATGAGCAAAAAAGAGATTGACGAATTAGACGGTAAAATTGACGCGTTGACCAAAGAGTACCAAGCTAAGGCTCAACCTTTACAACAAAGTCTTAAACGTCGCGAGCAGGAAGAACAGCAAAAAATTCTGCAATTGGTAAAAGCTTCTGTCGATACGGTTGCTGCAGCGGAAGGCTACGATTTGATTTTACAACAATCTGCAATCGTATTTGCCAAGCCAGAGCTTGATATTTCAGCTAAAGTTGTAGAACAAGCATCAAAATCTAACTAAGAGCTGTTTAATGATTACATTAGCGGAGCTGGCCGCCAAGCTAGGCGGCACCGTAAAGGGCAACGGTAATTGTGTCATCCACAAATTGGCAGCATTAGAAGAAGCCGGGAAGGGCGATATCGCCTTTCTGGCTAATTCAAAATACCGACAACATCTACAAAATAGTCAGGCGTCTGTCGTTATTGTTAGCGAAGAAGACGCACCTTACTGCCCCTCCAATGCCTTAATATTGGCCAATCCTTATCTGGGGTTTGCTAAAGTTGCGCAATTTCTCGATACAACTCCAAGCCCAAGTCATGGCATTGCCGCTTCTGCGGTTATCGCTGACGATGCACAACTCGGCGAAAATGTCAGTATTGGCGCAAACTCGGTTATTGAGTCCGGGGTCGTGTTAGCGGACGACGTGATTATCGGCGCCAATTGTTTTGTCGGAAAATGTGCTAAAATTGCCGCCAGAAGTAAGCTCTGGTCGAATATCAGTGTGTATCACAACGTGGTGATAGGCGAAGATTGTCTGATTCAGGCAAACACTGTGATAGGCTCAGATGGCTTTGGCTATGCCAATGATAAGGGTAAATGGGAAAAAATACCGCAGCTAGGCACCGTAATAATTGGCGACAGTGTCGAAATTGGTGCCGGTGTTACTATTGACCGGGGCGCGTTAAAAGATACCGTCGTCGCACAGAACTGTATCATTGATAATCAGGTGCACTTGGCTCATAACGTCCACGTTGGCGAAGGTACCGCGATTGCTGGCTGCAGTGTTGTCGCAGGTAGTACCACAATCGGCAAATACTGTGTGATTGCCGGACAAGTGGGGATTAATGGCCACATTAATATATGTGATGGTGTAGTGCTTACCGGTCAGGCGATGGTCACTAAGGGGATTAATAAACCCGGCACATACTCGTCTGGTATGCCAGCAGCAGAAAGTCGTGAATGGCGTCGTACAACCGCAAGATTGCGACAGTTGGATGATATGTATAAGCGCCTGAGCAAATTAGAAAAGCAATTGTCCAGCTCTAAGGATGATGCAAAGAATAACGATTAAACAGAGGGATAGGTTTTGGAAAGTAGCAAAAATGTCATTGATGTTGAAGAGATAAAGCAGCTGATTCCACATAGGTATCCATTTTTGTTGGTGGATCGGGTTCTAGATTTTGAACCGGGTAAATCCATTCATGCCATCAAAAATGTTACTGTGAATGAGCCGGTTTTTACTGGACATTTTCCAGGGTATTCAATTTTTCCAGGTGTTTTAATCCTGGAAGCACTGGCTCAGGCAAGTGGTATTCTTGGCTTTAAAAGTGTCGAAAATCGTACTGATGGCGAAATGTTTTTATTTGCTTCCATAGATAATGCTAAATTCAAACGTCCGGTTCATCCCGGAGATACGATGCATTTACATATTGAATTTCTCAAGGACCGACGAGGTATGTGGAAGTTTTATGGTGAAGCCAAAGTCGAAGGGAAAGTCGTCTGTAGTGCAGATCTGATGTGTGCAAGAAGAGAGATGTAGTTAGTGATTCATCCGCAAGCGATTATTGAGCCCGGTGCTCAACTTGGCAATAATGTATCAGTTGGTCCTTGGACTTACATTGGTAATGATGTAGTAATTGGCGATGATTGTATTATCGGCTCTCATGTGGTTATCAAAGGCCCCACGAAAATCGGCAAAGGCAATCGTATTTTTCAACACGGTTCCATTGGTGAAGAATGCCAGGATAAGAAGTATGCCGGCGAAGATACTCGTTTGGTTATCGGTGACAACAATGTGTTTCGCGAATGCGTGACCGTGCACCGAGGTACCGTTCAAGACCAATCTCTGACACAAATCGGCAGTAACAACTTATTTATGGCTTATGCCCACGTTGCTCATGATTGTATGATTGGTGATAATTGTATATTTGCCAATAACGCAACCTTAGCAGGACATGTCCATGTGGGGGACTGGGTGATCTTTGGCGGTATGTCCGGGGCACATCAGTTTTGTCATATTGGTTCTCACGCATTTATTGCCGGTGGCGCAATTGTCCTTAAAGACACGCCTCCGTTTGTGATGGCTTCGGGTTACCCGGTTTCACCATTTGGATTAAATACCGAAGGGTTGAAGCGCCGCGGGTTTGAGAAACAAGATATTCTCGCCATTCGCCGCGCTTACAAAGAAGTGTACCGTAAAGGCCAAACCCTAGTCGAAGCAATGCCCGCTTTGAATGAACTGGCACAAGAATCCAAGCATGTTCAGTTTTTCGTGGACTTTATCAACAACTCTTCCCGCGGCATCATTCGCTAATTTATGAGCAATTCCAATCCAATAACCTTTGCTATTGTTGTTGGTGAGCACTCAGGAGACACCCTGGGTGCTGGCTTAATGACACAGTTAAAAGAACGTTACCCCAATGCCAAATTCGTCGGTATTGGTGGTCCCAAAATGCTTAAACTCGGGTTTGACAGCCTGTTTGCCATGGAAGAGTTGGCAGTGATGGGCATTGTCGAGGTGCTTGGCCGCTTAAAACGTTTATTACATGTACGAAAAACCCTAGTTGAATACTTTTCGCAAACACCTCCTGATGTGTTTATTGGGATTGATGCCCCTGACTTTAATTTAGGGCTGGAGCAGCGCCTTAAAGATAAAGGCATTAAAACCGTGCATTATGTCAGTCCGAGCGTCTGGGCCTGGCGTGAAAAGCGAATTTTTAAAATCGATAAAGCCACCGATATGGTGTTGTCATTGCTGCCTTTTGAAAAGCAATTTTATGATAAACATCAGGTCGCATGTACATTTGTTGGCCACCCTCTGGCAGATGATATTCCAATGCATAGTGATAAACTGGCGGCACGAACACAATTAGGGCTAGATCCAAAGGCGAAATATCTGGCGATCATGCCAGGTTCCCGTGGCTCGGAATTGCAACGTTTGCTACCGGATTTTTTTGCCGCAGCAAAAATCCTGCAGCAAAAACATCCCGAATTAAAGTTTGTCGCACCGCTGATCCATGACCTTCGATTGGCTCAATTTGAACAAATTAAGGCCGAGCATGCCCCAGATTTGAAGGTAACAACGATTGTCAATCAGACCCAACAAGTGATGGCTGCCAGTGATTGTTTACTTACCGCATCCGGGACTGTGACGTTGGAAGGGGCTCTGGTAAAACGACCTATGGTGGTTGCCTATAAGTTTCAACAACTCACCTATTGGCTTGGCAGAAGACTTGTAAAACTTAAATGGTTTTCGCTGCCTAATCTTTTAGCGAATAAGTCGTTATTGCCGGAGTTATTGCAATCTCAGGTAACACCAGAAAATCTGGCGAGTGAAGTTGAGCCATTATTATTTGCGGATCAACAAACGCTAATCGATGAATTTACGAAAATTCATCTAATCCTAAAACAAAATGCGAGTGCTCGGGCGGCAGATGCCGTTGAACAGGTATTAACGCAACGTTAATCGGGCTCTTGAAGTCGCTGAGAAGAATTTATGGAACCTTATATCCTACCGGATGTTGAACTGATTGCTGGCGTTGATGAGGTAGGCCGAGGACCTCTTGTTGGTGCGGTGGTTACTGCCGCGGTTATCCTTGACCCTAACAAACCGATTTCTGGCCTGATGGACTCAAAAAAACTGTCAGAGAAGAAACGCAACATCCTCTCCGAACAAATTAAAGAAAGTGCGCTGGCATGGTGTATTGGTCGTTGCGAGGCCTGGGAAATCGACGAACTCAATATTTTGCAAGCAACTATGGTTGCCATGCAACGCGCGGTAAAGGGGTTAAGCGTTCAGCCAGAATTTGTCTTGATCGATGGTAATCGTTGTCCTGAGCTAGAGATGCAATCCGACAGTGTGGTCAAAGGTGATGCCAGAGTTGCTGCCATTAGTGCCGCGTCTATCATCGCCAAAGTTGCCCGCGACCAGGAAATGCACGAACTACACGAACAATACCCCCATTATGGATTTGCAAACCACAAGGGCTACCCGACCAAAGCCCATTTGCAAATCATTCAGGAATATGGCGTACTGGACAATTATCGTAAATCTTTTAGACCCGTAGCCGAAATTATCGCCCGCGATTCAGCTAAGTAAGGAATATTATGGCCGAGCCGAAGTTTGTACATTTGAGAGTCCACAGTGACTTTTCAATGTCCGATGGTTTGAACAAGGTAAAACCCATTATTGCCCGTGCCAGTGAACAGGGCATGGCGGCCATTGCGTTAACCGATCAAACCAACCTGTGTGGTTTGGTGAAATATTACGGAGCCAGCCATGGGGCGGGTATTAAACCGCTTATCGGTTGCGACTTTTATGTGAAAAGCGAAGAGTTTGAAGATGAATTATTTCGCTTGGTGTTGTTGGCAATGGATAACACCGGCTATAAGAACCTTACCGAACTGATATCTAAAGCTTATCTGCAAGGTCATATTCAGGACAAGGCCGTATTAGATAAAAACTGGTTAGTGGAATATGGCGATGGCATTCTTATATTATCCGGCGGTCGCGAAGGAGATGTCGGCAAGGCCTTGGTAAAAGGCAATCGTGATTTGGTGGATACCTGCCTGGCATTTTACCAGCAGCACTTTGCCGACCGATTTTACCTTGAATTGATCCGCACCTCCCGGGAACAAGAAGAAAACTACCTGCATATGGCCGTCGCGTTATCAGCGGAAAAACAGATACCGGTTGTCGCCACGAATGAAGTGGTGTTTCTAAAGCCCGAAGATTTTGACGCTCACGAGATCCGGGTGGCGATTCACGATGGCTTTACCTTAGAAGATAAACGCCGTCCCAAACGCTATTCCAAAGAGCAGTATTTGCGCAGCGAAGAGGAAATGCTGGAATTATTTTCAGACATTCCTGAAGCCATTGCCAATAGCGTAGAAATCGCCAAACGCTGTAACGTTACCGTGCGATTGGGCGAATACTTTCTGCCAGATTTCCCTACCGAAGGCATGCACATCAATGATTTCCTGGTCAAGGTTTCAGAAGATGGTTTGCAGGAACGCCTTGAGTTTTTATTTGATGCAAATTCTGAAGATTTTGCTGAACAACGTAAACCATACGATGAACGATTAAAAATCGAATTGGAAGTTATCAATAACATGGGGTTTCCTGGTTACTTCTTGATCGTAATGGAGTTTATTCAATGGTCGAAAGATAACAATATCCCTGTTGGCCCAGGGCGGGGGTCCGGTGCCGGTTCTTTGGTCGCTTACGCACTGAAAATTACCGACCTTGATCCGTTAGAATTTGACCTGCTGTTTGAGCGCTTTTTGAATCCGGAACGGATTTCGATGCCGGATTTCGATGTCGATTTTTGTATGGATCGTCGTGATGAAGTGATTGATCACGTCGCCGAACTCTATGGCCGTGATGCGGTGTCGCAAATTATTACCTTTGGTACCATGGCTGCAAAAGCGGTTATCCGCGATGTTGGTCGGGTACTTGGCCATCCTTACGGATTTGTCGATCGCATTTCCAAATTGATACCTGGCGACCCTGGAATGACGCTGGCCAAAGCCTTTGAAGTCGAACCGCGTTTACCAGAGGTGTATCAGCAAGACAACGAAGTCAAAGACCTAATTGATATGTGCCGGATCCTGGAAGGGACCACCCGTAATGCAGGGAAACATGCTGGTGGTGTGGTGATCTCGCCAACCGTGATCACCGACTTTGCTCCTTTATATTGTGATGATGAAGGGAATAACCCGGTTACCCAGTTCGACAAAAATGATGTCGAAGAAGCAGGGTTAGTTAAATTTGATTTCCTCGGTTTAAGAACCCTGACCATTTTGCAGTGGGCCATCGAAATGGCCGATGAAAAATTGTTAAAAGCTGGCAAAGAGCCGATTGATATCGCCGCCATTCCTTTAAAAGATACAAAAAGCTATGAGCTACTTTTAAGAGCCGAAACCACCGCAGTATTCCAGCTGGAATCACGGGGGATGAAGGATTTGATCAAACGCTTAAAGCCAGATTGCTTTGAGGATATGATCGCACTGGTTGCCCTGTTCCGTCCCGGTCCTTTGCAATCGGGCATGGTAGATAACTTCATCGACCGAAAACTCGGACGGGAAGAAATTTCTTACCCAGATGCCACCTGGCAGCACGAATGGTTACAACCGATTCTAGAGCCAACCTACGGCATCATCTTGTATCAAGAGCAGGTTATGCAAATTGCTCAGGTACTTGCCGGGTATACCCTGGGTGGCGCGGATATGCTGCGTCGTGCAATGGGTAAGAAAAAGCCGGAAGAGATGGCAAAGCAGCGTGGCGGCTTTAAAGAAGGTGCAGAATCACTAGGCGTTGATGGCGAACTGGCGATGAAAATCTTTGACTTGGTAGAAAAATTTGCCGGTTATGGATTTAACAAATCTCACTCTGCGGCTTATGCGTTGGTTTCCTATCAAACGCTCTGGATGAAAGCCCATTTTCCAGCGCCGTTTATGGCGGCGGTTATGTCCGCAGATATGGATAATACCGATAAAATCGTCACTTTGGTCGATGAATGCGCCAATATGGGCATGGATCTACTGCCGCCGGATGTGAATTCCGGTCTGTATAAGTTTACGGTAAATAACGACGATCAAATCGTCTATGGTATTGGTGCCATCAAAGGTGTTGGTGAAGGACCTATCGCGGCGATAATCGAAGCGCGGGAGCAGGGTGGTCCGTTTAAAGATTTATTCGATTTCTGTGCGCGCCTCGATCTCAAGAAAATTAACAAGCGGGTGCTTGAAAAATTAATCAAAGCCGGAGCCATGGATAATTTAGGCCCGCACCGTGCCGCCATGTTTGAAAGCCTGACCGACGCGATCAAGGCTGCTGATCAACATGCCAAAGCTCAGGCATTGGGTCAGGATGATTTATTTGGCTTAATCAATATTGAAGAAGAAGATACCCGACAATCGTTTAAAGATGTACCACGTTGGGCAGAAGAGGTCTGGCTTGATGGCGAGCGTGAAACGTTAGGTTTATACCTGACGGGCCACCCTATCGATAGATATCTTTCTGAAATCAAACATTACAGCACTGGCCGTTTAGTCAATCTGCAACCGGCTGGCAAAGATAGAGTGCAGACCGCAGTCGGTTTGGTCATTGGCGTTCGCGTGCTGGTCAATAAGAAAGGGCGTCGTTGGGCATTAGTCACTTTAGATGATAAGAGTGCGCGGATTGATGTACGCCTGTTTCCGGATGATTTTGAACGATATCAGGATATCCTTGAAAAAGATGCTATTTTAGTCTGTAGTGGACAGGTCAGCTTTGATGATTACTCCGGTGGTATTACAATGACCGGTCGAGAGATCATGAGTATTGCTGAAGCTCGTGAAAATTATATAAAATCTCTTGATATACAGTTGCATCGCAACCAAATCGGAGATACCTTTGTTGCCGATTTTTATCGGGTACTGACGCCTTTTAAAGAGGGGACGTGTCCGGTGCGAGTGTTTTATCAGCGACCAGAAGCCAGTGCGACCATAGAATTAGGGACGCAATGGCGGGTAACCCCCAGCGATGCATTAGTACATGAATTAAGATTATTACTTGGCGCGGAAAACGTCGCCATGGCATTTAAAGAATAAATCGTCGGGAATATTCCCGCATAGATGATTAGGTAACCAATATGTCACTCAACTTTTTAGATTTTGAGCAACCCATTGCCGATTTAGAAGCAAAAATAGAAGAATTGCAATTGGTCAATCAAGGGCAAGACCTTGATTTGGATTTAGAAGAACAAATCGCTCAGTTGCGCAATAAAAGTGAAGAGTTAACCAAAAAAGTTTTTTCCGATCTTGACCCATGGCAGGTATCACGAATTGCTCGCCACCCCGGTCGACCATACACGGTCGATTATATCAAACGAATATTTACCGACTTTGATGAGTTAGCGGGTGATCGTGCCTACGCCAATGACGAAGCCATTGTTGCCGGTACCGCGCGTCTTGACGGTCGTCCAGTGATGGTTATTGGTCACCAAAAAGGTCGTGATACTGCGGAAAAAGTTCGCCGTAATTTTGCCATGCCTCGCCCAGAGGGATACCGTAAAGCTTTACGCCTGATGGAAATGGCAGAACGTTTTAATATGCCGATTATCACTTTTATTGATACTCCAGGTGCATATCCGGGGATTGGCGCGGAAGAACGTGGTCAAAGTGAAGCCATCGCCCGAAACCTGAAAGTGATGTCACGCCTGACCGTACCAATTATTTGTACGGTTATCGGTGAAGGCGGTTCTGGTGGCGCATTGGCCATTGGTGTTGGCGATCGAGTTAATATGTTGCAGTATTCAACGTATTCAGTGATCTCGCCAGAAGGTTGTGCGTCAATTTTGTGGAAAACCGCAGAAAAGGCCTCAACTGCGGCTGAAGCGATGGGTGTTACCGCTGATCGAATTAAAGAATTAGAACTGATTGATAACATCATCGATGAGCCACTTGGTGGTGCCCATCGTGATTTCGATCTGATGGCATCGAATCTTAAACAGGCTTTAAAAGCGGATTTAGCCAGCCTTGAAGATCACGAAAAAGACGAATTAATCGAAAATCGTTACCAGCGCTTAATGACATACGGTTATTGCTAAACGCCACCGTTGTGATTAACTAAGTGATAAAAATGTCCCTGTTTGGGACATTTTTGTTTTAATGGCAAATTATACCAATCACATTAAATTATTGCTCACTCAGTGAGAATTTAAAGGTTTTTAGACAAGGCTTTGATTGCAGAGAATGGTCGTTCCATTATCTCAAAATCGGCCAAAATCAGTAACGCAGGATAAACGCCTTTAAAACTCACCCGGAGGGAGTTTATCAGAGTCCCATTTGCGGCCCTAACTCTGAGTTGTGCACAAACTTAATGTGATTGGTATTATCTATTGAAATCAAAACTGAGACAGCGAATCAATTGATGAACACCGATAACAGCAACCCAGTTTATGAGGCGTTAATTGCGTTTTTAAATCGCCCTGAATTAGCAGGTAAGTCGCTGCTGCTTGGCTATAGCGGTGGTCTCGACTCGCAAGTCTTATTGCATGCCCTGGCAGCGCTTAAAGCACAGGGCAAAATCAACACCAATATTCGCGCGATTCATATCAACCATGGTTTAAGTGATAATGCAGATGCCTGGCAGTCATTTACCAAAGAGCAATGTGCGACGTTTAAAATTCCTTATCAGGCGGTCCGTGTTGATTTAACGTTGCAACAAGGTGGTGGCATTGAGGAAAAAGCCCGAAATGCTCGCTATCAAACGTTTGCGCAACACTGTGAACAAAATGCGGTGATCGTTACAGCGCATCATTTGGATGATCAAGCCGAAACCGTTTTGCTGGCGCTAAAGCGTGGTGCCGGTGTGCTGGGTTTATCGGCCATGCAAATGCTACGAGACTTGCCCGGTGTTGGGCTTATCGGTCGCCCATTATTAGATATCAGTCGGATTCAGTTAACACAATATGCAGAGCATAGAGGCTTGTCTTGGGTCGAAGATGAATCGAACCAGGACACCAAATTCGATCGCAATTTTTTAAGACAGCGGGTGCTACCATTGATCAGTGCGCGCTGGCAAAACTTTGCCACCAGCGTCAGTAAATCGGCGCAGATCCAGCAACAAACCCAACAATTGCTGGAGGAGGTTGCACAAACGGATTTACAAATGTCCTTGGCAGATCAGCCGATTGTTCTCGATGCGTTTTTGCAGCTATCTCACAATCGTCAGTTAAACGCACTGCGCTATCGTTTTAAGCAATTGCAAATTCGCATGCCGGAACAAAAGCAATTGCTGCAGGCGTTAACGCAAATCGAAACCGCAGCCGCAGATAAAAACCCGCAGATTAAATGTTCTAGTGCGGTATTGCGTCGCTATCAAGGACGATTATTTATCACCCCTGATTATCAAGACATCCAGAATTGGTCTAAAACCGTATCGCTCAGCGAAAACGGCATTGCTGAAACCGGCACTGGCGAAACCGGTGCCCTTCAATTTGAATTGCCCGATGGCTTAGGATCGCTAACCCTAGAAGCGGTGGGTATTATCCCAAAACAAATCGGCCAAGGCGATTGTCAATATATTGCGGTACCAGCCGATGCAAAAATAACCTTAGCTTGTCGTCATGATAACCCGGTATGTAAACCTGAGGACAGAGCACACAGCAGATCCTTGAAAAAAGTGCTTCAGGAGCGAGGTATCCCTCCCTGGCTGCGAACTCGTCAAATATATCTCTATGTGGACAATAAATTTGCCGCCCTGGCAGGACACTTTGT
Organism: Thalassotalea litorea; assembly: GCF_005843925.1. Lineage (GTDB taxonomy): Bacteria > Pseudomonadota > Gammaproteobacteria > Enterobacterales > Alteromonadaceae > Thalassotalea_A > Thalassotalea_A litorea_A. Next base: position 185,222 of record NZ_VCBC01000002.1, on the reverse strand, counting down.
CTGCCAGGACTTTACCTTAGCAACGGATATAGCGCACAATAAGCGCATTATTAAACTAACGACGAATCTCATTCAAAAATAATAACCCTAATAGGGCACCTGAACCTTGCTGCGATGTTTAAATCAATGTCAACGATAGGGGGTTGGTGAAAATGGAGTATCTATGAATCTAATTTTAAAACTCGTGGCGGGTATTGCCGCCGGCTTTGTGATCGGTATGTTTGCCCCTGAAGCGATCACCCGAACCTTATTAACCATTCAAACCTTGATTGGCCAACTGATCACCTTCACCATCCCGCTAATCATTCTGTTTTACATCGCCAGCGGTATTGCGACTTTGCCACAAGGCTCATCAAAACTGTTAGGGAAAACGGTCGGATTGGCCTATGGCTCGACAATTACGGCTGGGATCCTAAGTTTTCTGGTTGCGTCTGCTTTACTGCCGGGTTTAATGGATGGTTCGCAAATCGAGACAATCGCTGAAGGTGAAGGCTTAAAATCCTTTATCGAGTTTAGTATTCCTCCAATGTTTTCGGTAATGACCGCATTGGCTCTGGCGTTTGTCTTTGGCCTTGGTATCAGTGCCACAAACTCGAAAAATCTACGTGCCAACTTGATAGAAGGGCGCGATATTATCGAGTTATTACTGACTCGGGTGATCATTCCGCTGTTGCCAGTATATATCGCTGGTGTGTTTGCTGAGATGACGGTCGCTGGTACCGTATTTGCGACTTTGAAAACCTTTGCGGTGGTGCTGGTATTAGCCTTGATCATGCACTGGTTATGGATCACCACGATTTACGTTGTCAGTGGTATTGTGATGGGGCGCTCTCCGCTTGTATTGTTAAAAAATATGTTGCCAGCCTATTTTACTGCGCTTGGCACCATGTCCAGCGCCGCGACCATTCCGGTATCACTGAATTGCTCTAAGGAAAATGGTGTTGATGAAGGCGTGGTTAACTTTACCATTCCATTGTGTGCATCGATTCACCTTAGTGGTTCGACGATTACCATAGTCACCTGTGCCACGGCGGTAATGTTACTTACCGAATCATTAGCGGTACCTGACTTACTGGGCATGATCCCGTTTATTTTGGTTCTGGGGATCACCATGATAGCAGCGCCTGGTGCGCCTGGTGGTGCCGTAATGGCCGCACTTGGCTTATTGGCCAGCATGCTCGGCTTTAATGAAGCTGCGCTGGGCTTAATGATTGCCTTATACCTGGCTCAGGATAGTTTCGGTACAGCATGTAATGTTACCGGCGATGGTGTGATTGCCCTATGGGTAAATCGCTTTGCCGGAGAACAAGGATTAACCGCCGCTCAGGATAAAGAATAGGGGTTATTTGCCATTGGATCATATCTGATCGAATGGTGATGCCAAAACCATGAATTCGTCCAGCATTATGGGTGAATTCATGGTTTTTTTTTGCACAAAAAGTTAATCACACAAACTGTGGATAACATTGTGCATTAGCTTGTGAGAGATTATTTCAGCGCAGCAAAACAGGCTGTTTTAGCCGTTGTTTGTTTTCTGTACAGCTTCGTTGTGTTGGTTTTTACCTGAGCGAAAGATGGTTAATTGTTGTTTAATCAAAAGGAGTTAAACTTCCGCTAAAAAGTCGGATCTTAGTGATAAAGATCGGCGATCTTCAAGATCCACTTTGGGTATTTGCCGACTAACTTAACTAATGGCAAGCAATGGGAATTATGCTATGCTACGCGCTGATTTTTTATAAGCCGGTATCGATATGGAATTGGTTAAAAGCCTGCACTTTAGCTTAGCGATGACAAGCGTACTTTTGTTCAGCTATCGTTTTATTTTATTGATGCGAAAACCTGAAAAGCTCAAGCAAAAATGGTTAAAAATATTGCCTCATGTGGTGGATACTTTTTTACTGATATTCGGCATTACGTTAATGATTTCGTTTTCGTTCTATCCGACCCAACATGATTGGATGCTTGAAAAACTATTGGCGATATTTGCCTACATCTTTACCGGATTTTATACCTTGAAGTGGGCTCGTACCAACGCCATGAAGTATCTCGGATACTTGGGTGCATTAGGCTGGTTTATTTTGATTGTCAAACTGGCAATCACCCACCAGACCATGTTTTTTTAGGCGTCGTTTAACGCGTTTTCGATACAACGATATCCTCAGCATTTAACAGCAGTAGTAGAAGTAATGAAAGAATTGTTAATTTCGGAATTGATGCCGGAAAAAGTAAATTTATTAGACAGTCTGTGTTTGCTGGAGCAAGAGATATTTAACCAGCAACCCAGGCTAACAGAACAAGTCAACCAATTAGCTGATACGTTAATTTCACAATTATCCAATATTGAAGATCCGCTTGAACAGGCCGAGACAATTTTGGATGTATTGTTCGTGCAAAAATTAATGGCCGATACCCCAAAATCATTTTATGGGGTTGCCAATCATCGTCTTGACTATGGTCTCGACTTTATTGATATGGCGCCAACATTGAAGATAATCATCATGTTGCATGTGATTCGAACTACTGGCTTAGACGTGGATGCGGTGTTTATTCCCGATGAGATGATGGTTCGAATTACCTGTGACGATACCTATGCGGTGATTTTTGATTGTGTGAAAGGTGAGCCCATTGACTGGCAGGACTTGGATCAACGACTGAATCAAATTACCCTTAATGATTCTCAATCACCGTTACAGGGGGTTGAAGATAATAAACTGATCAGCCAATATCTAACGTCATTGAAAAATGCCTTGATTCGCGAGCAACACTTCAATCAGGCGTTAATCTGTGTCGATATATTATTGGCAATGACACCTGATGATCCCTATCAGCGTCGAGATCGTGGGTTTTTATTGCAACAAATGGATTGCTTTAAAGTTGCCTTTGATGATTATCGTTACTTTGTTGAACGTTGCCCTAAGGATCCGGCGGCGAAAATGTTGCAAATGCAACTAGACCTGTTTACCGAAACAGAAGTCGTATTACATTAATTCAGCCTGAGCGCGCTCATCTATCAGTGACAGACGCTCGGCGATGCAAAAGAAATAACCGGGAGAAGTTATGGAACACACCGCCTTAATTACCAATGATGCAACCATCCTAGGGTTGCTGGCATTGATGCTAGGAGCTGTATTTTATACGGCAAACAGTTCGAATTCGGGATGGCAAAAGTTTTATTCCGTCGTGCCTGCTGTCTTGCTGTGCTACTTTTTGCCTTCATTATTAAACACCTTTGGTGTGATTAATGGTGAAGAATCCAATCTCTATCACGTTACTTCCCGCTATTTACTGCCTACCTGTTTGGTATTGCTGACCTTAAGTGTTGATTTAAAAGCCATTGCCAGCTTGGGCTGGCGTGCACCGGTGATGTTCTTAATTGGTACGATAGGTATTATTATTGGCGGTCCGATTGCACTGATGACCGTTGGTAGCTTCTATCCTGAGTTACTCGGTGGCAATGGCCCTGACGCAGTATGGCGAGGCTTAACGACTGTCGCGGGTTCCTGGATTGGCGGTGGTGCAAATCAGGCAGCCATGAAAGAGATATATAATGTCGGTGATGATATTTTCTCGGCCATGATCACGGTTGATGTTATTGTTGCGAATCTATGGATGGCAGTGCTATTAATCATGTCTGCCAATGCCAAACAACTGGATGCCAAGGCAGGTGCCCGGACGGATGCAATCAGCGAACTTCAGGAAAAAGTGGAAAGCTTCCAGGAAAAGCACACCAAAGTTCCAGCCTTACCCGACATTATGGTCATTTTGGCCGTCGGACTCGGGGTTACCGGCTTTGCCCATTTATTTGCCGATACTGTGACGCCATTTTTTGTTGAAAACTATCCGCAACTTGCAAAGTTAAGCTTTCATAGTAAATTTTTCTGGATGATCGTATTTGCGACCACGGTTGGTATCACCCTTTCGTTTACGAAAGCGCGCAGTCTTGAAGGCGTTGGCGCATCAAAAATCGGCTCAGCAATGCTATATTTATTGATCGCTTCTATCGGCATGAAAATGGATGTTACCATGATCAAAGAGGCGCCACTGTTCTTTGCCGTTGGTGCCGTCTGGATGACCATTCATGCAGTACTGATGCTAATAGTCGCGCGTTTAATTAAAGCACCGCTGTTTTTTATGGCGGTAGGTAGTCAGGCAAATGTTGGCGGCGCAGCTTCAGCGCCAATAGTCGCATCAGCCTTCCACCCGTCGTTAGCGCCAGTAGGCGTGCTATTAGCTGTCCTGGGCTACACTGTCGGAACATTTGCGGCCTGGTTATGTGGGCAAATCCTGCAGTCAATCGCGTAATTTGAGGTTTTTATGAGTCAACAAACAATTTCTGTCGCCAATTTACAGGTTGCCAATGACAAACCATTTGTCTTATTTGGCGGAATGAATGTGCTTGAATCGCGAGATTTGGCAATGCAGATTGCCGAACGCTACGTCGAGGTAACCCGTGAATTGGGGATTCCTTACGTATTTAAAGCATCTTTTGATAAAGCCAATCGTTCGTCCGTGAACTCCTATCGGGGGCCAGGGATGGATGAAGGGTTAAAGATTTTTGAAGAAATTAAAAGGACCTTTGATATTCCGGTGATCACTGATGTCCACGAGCCATATCAGGCACAACCTGTGGCCGAAGTCGTGGATGTTATCCAATTGCCGGCATTTTTGGCGCGACAAACCGATCTTGTTGTCGCGATGGCAAAAACCGGTGCTGTGATCAATGTGAAAAAACCACAGTTTCTGGCGGCTCACGAAATGCGCCATATTATCAATAAATTTTCAGAAGCAGGGAATGAACAGGTGATCCTGTGTGAACGTGGTAGTTGTTATGGTTATAACAATCTTGTGGTTGATATGCTGGCGATGGATGAAATGAAGACCATGGCACCGGTTATTTTTGACGCGACCCATGCATTACAAAAGCCTGGTGGCCGTTCAGATTCAGCCGACGGGCGTCGTGCTCAGGCGGCACAGCTGGCACGCTCTGGTATGGCATTAGGCATTGGTGGCTTATTTATTGAATCTCATCCGGATCCCGATAATGCCAAGTGCGATGGACCTTGTGCTTTGCCGCTGCATGCATTAAAGCCTTATCTTGAACAGATGCAGGCGGTCGATCAATTAGTAAAATCTTTCCCTAAATTAATCACCGATTAACCACGACATTTTGATAAGTTTATTAACAAAGCCGGTTGTTACCGGCTTTGTTGTAAATATGGCTATAGCCTTAATTCAATCAAGCCTTTATAATTTCACAATTATTCATTAGATTTTCTAATCCATGGCAAATCGTCTTCCCCCGTTAAATGCCCTTAAAGCTTTTGAAGCTTCTGCCCGTCATTTAAGTTTTACCAAAGCGGCAGATGAATTGTTTGTGACCCAGGCTGCGGTATCCCATCAAATAAAATCTCTGGAAAGTCATTTGGAGATCAAATTGTTTATGCGCAAAAACAGGACGCTATTGCTGACCGAGGAAGGGCAAAGCTACTATCTGGATATCAAAGATATATTTACGTCCTTGCACGACGCAACTCAGCGCTTACTTGCGCGCAACTCTAAAGGGGCGATTACTGTCTGTGTGCATCCTAGCTTCGCGATTCAGTGGTTAGTACCAAGACTCAGTGATTTTAATCGTTTATACCCGGATATCGACGTAAGGATCAGTGCCGATGACAAAGATGAAGGTACGTTAACCGATGATGTCGATATCGCTTTTTATTATGGCCGCGGAAACTGGCCAGGGGTGATAGCCGATCGGATGATGACGGAATACTTACAACCGGTATGTGCACCGAGCCTGTTGCAAGATATCGGTAAGCCGGGACAATTGGCGGGCATCGGCGATCTGGCAGAGCAAACGCTATTGCATGACACTTCTCGTCGCGACTGGAAACGTTTTTTTAAGAATATCGGCATCAATTCGCGAAATGTCGATCAAGGCCCGATATTTTCTCACTCCGCCTTAGTGCTACAAGCAGCGATCCATGGTCAAGGCATCGCTCTGGGGCATAATTTACTCGCCAAACCTGAAATCGAAGCGGGTCGGTTGATTGCGCCGTTTTCAGAAATTCTGGTGAATAAAGATGCGTTTTACATTGTGTGTCGCGCGCCTTTACAGGAAGAAGGACGCATTGCGCAATTTCGAGAATGGGTGTTGGACACCGTAGCCGAAGAAGAGCTGGCCATCGACGAGGATAAAATAAATTAATGGAAACCTGTTTTGATTTTAGCGACTCACCCACCTTTGATGTCGACGCAATCACTTATGATGGCGCCATTGCAGAGCCTGTTGCGACGTTAATTTTTGCCCACGGGGCTGGCGCTGATAAAGACAGTGAATTTATTCGCAATGTCATCAGGTTATTAACTCAAGGTGGCGTGCATGTGCTGAGCTTTAACTTCCCGTATATGCAACAACGTAAAATTGATGGTAAGCGACGCCCGCCGAATCGGATGCCAGCATTGCAACAATGCTTTGAATCTGTGATCGATGCCTATCGTGGTGAAACTCCGTTGTTCGTAGGTGGAAAGTCAATGGGGTCAAGGGTGGCAATGACGTTAATCGAACACGAGAAAATCCAGGGTGGTTATTGTTTTGGTTATCCATTTCATCCCCAAAAAAAACCAGAGAAATTGCGCCTTGAACCATTACAGCAACAGACACAGCCGGTGCTGATTTTGCAGGGGCAAAGAGATGCTCTGGGCAATGAACAAGAGATTGAGTCCTATGGGCTCGGCGACAATATCAAAGTCGTGTTTTATGGCGATGGTGATCACGATCTAAAGCCTCGGGTAAAATCTGGTTTTCGTCATCAACAACACATTGAACAAAGTTGTGAGGACTTACTGATGTTTATCCGTCAGGTAACCCAACAAGGTATAAGTTAATGGCTCTTAAACGTATGTTTTTATTCTTCGGGGGGAGCAATGGGGCTATTTGGTTGGTTATCAGTGCCTGGTTGGTGCATGGCGCTGCAAATTATTCAGACAAAGATGTTGCATCGCTTGCGATCGCCAGCGCGTTTGCGTTTATTCATTCTTTGTTATTACTGCAAGTAGGGTTTAGCCTTAAAGAAGAAAGCAGTCGAGTGTTAAACAGTTCAGGGATCTTACTGATCGTAGGAATATTTCTGTTTTGTTTTATTATTCTATTCAAAGTCGTTTGGCCGGGCAGTATAATTGCCGCCCTATCGTCACTGACACCAATTGGTGGTCTGGCGCTGATTAGCGCCTGGTTATTGATTGCCATACAAGGTTTTTATACAAAATGACAGCAATCGTACTTTATTGTCGCCCCGGTTTTGAAAAAGAATGCGCGGCAGAAATTCAGGAAAAAGCCGCCTGGAATGAGATTTTTGGCTTTATTAAACTGAAAAAAAACCAGGGATTGGTAGAGTTTCACCTTTATGAAGCGGAGCAGGGCAATATCCTTTTGCAAAAATTGCCGCTAAAGCGCCTGATTTTTGCGCGTCAGTGGTTTTTAACCTTAGGTGACGTTATTGAATTGCCAGAATTCCAGCGGGTAGAAGCGATTGCCGAGGCATTAGGTGAAGACTTTCATTATGAAGAATTGCGGGTAGAATCGCTCGATACCAATGACGGTAAAGCGCTGAGTAAGTTTACTCGCAAATTGTCGGTACCGTTGCGCCAAGCGTTGCGAAAATCGTCTGTGCTCGCCCCGAAAGAAAGTGATGAGTACGTGCAGGGTGCGGCAATATTGCATGCGTTGTTTTACAGTGGCCAACAGGTGCAATTGGGCTATTCCTATGCCAGTAATACCTCACCGCATCCGATGGGGATCCCAAGATTAAAATTCCCCAATGCTGCGCCGAGTCGCTCAACATTAAAGCTCGATGAAGCATTTTTGCACTTTATTCCCAAAGATGAGCGCGAAGAGCGTCTCACGTCTGGGCTTAATGCCACGGATTTAGGTTCAGCTCCGGGCGGTTGGACATATCAACTTGTGCGCCGTGGAATGATGGTAAAAGCCATTGATAATGGTCCTATGGCTGATTCTTTAATGGAAACCGGTCAGGTGAAACATTACCAGCAAGATGGCTTTAAGTTTCGTCCCAGCAAGAAAAACAATTACTGGCTCGTGTGTGACATGATTGAAAACCCAATTAAAGTGGCCAAATTGATGGCCAGTTGGATTGTTGACGGCGATTGCAAAGAAGCCATTTTCAACCTGAAACTGATGCCGGGTAAAAGCCGTTACCAACAGGTAAATAAAGGTTTGCAGTTAATCAAAGATGCATTAAGTGAAAATGAAATCTGGTACGAAATGTATGCCAAACATCTGTATTATGATCGTGAAGAAGTCACGGTTCATGTTCGCGCCCTAGGCAAACGATAAATAGTTACAAAGGCGCGAGGGAGAAAACATCAAGGATCAAAGCGTTAATCACTTCAACGTAATGTGAAGTGATTGCCACCCCATAGGTATACCTGCCGATATTGACGAAGTTAGCGCCAGATTTGACGGTGATATTGGCCTTCGTTGTATTTCTACCGTATTGGGCGCAGGCTTTTCAAAACCTTTATTGAGCGCTCACCTCAATGACCAAGATTGTGGTTAAAGGCCGTGGATAATTTGTTGGATTTCGGGTCAAAAAAATATGGAGTGACAGCAAACGCCAGCGCCGTCCAAGGCGCTGACTGAGATCGGTAAAGCCCCATTGTGACGCCTCTGCATTCGGACAATATTCGGTAGCAGCGCCATAACAAAAGCGGTTTTTCCATTCAACTTAGATTAATGGTAAAGGTGGCGTACCTATTTAGATATATTGTCTAGATATTCCTGCCACTGGTCGTTGGTGGAGATATCTCCCGCGGCCTGCCAGGCAAACCCTGCTTGATAAGACAACTTTCCTTGCTCATTCGATTGGGTAAATATCCATATATGACTTTCGTCTTTGACATCACTGGCGATATGTTTGATTTCTTTCACCAGGCTCGGTTCAACAAGAGCACCCGTACCTAACCCTTGGCCATCAAAATCTTCCCAGGTGGAAATACGGCCCGTTTCTTCATTAAAAAAGGCTTCGGCTTTTTCATCATGTGTGGCAACACCAATGACGATCGGTAATGAAGCAGGTTTGTCGTTCAGAGTAAATTCTGAATTTACGGTGTAAAGCTGACTGCCGAGCGGCAGCGAGATAGTTTTGGATTCTTTGACAATGCCAAGTGGTGTGTACCACTCATACACTAAATTGAAAACTACGTTATCTCCTCCACTTTCAAGTATCTTATAGCTCTTGTAACTGTGTGGCGCATACGCGGTACCATTTACCCATACCGCAGAGCCACCAACGCCGCGACTAATTCCCGTATGATAGGGGTCGTAGCCTTCACCGTGGTCAATATGGTACGAAATACCGTTGATATGATTTTTATACCATTTGTCGATAATTGAATAATCAACTCGCTTTAACCAGGCGTCAACACCACTTGAATGTCCTTTTAATGGCGCCGCGGGTCCATACACGCGAAACGCGACTTTGTCGTTCTCCCAGGCAAAGTCATCATTGCGCTCCGGCACAAATCGGGCATAAGCCATGACTTTAGGTTCTGCTACCGCTGTTGATTGTTCAGCGACGGTTTCGTTGCTCTCGTTAGCACCGGAACAACCATTGAGAAGCATTACACTGGAGAGTAACACCAGCAGCGCATTGATTGATTTCACGTGTCGGTTTGTCATAAGTTTGTCCTTGGTTTTTAATGCTTAGTTATTGTTACTGCGTTTTATTACTGGAAGCGAACATTTTTTATATTCACAACACAACAAAATGTGTTTATTACTCATCATTCGAAGAGGTTTCGACCACACATTCCGAGTCAGTTTCTTTTGCTAAGCCAATATCGCTTCGGATTATCTGCTTGCGAGTCGAGCTTTCTGTTGCCGGTTTAATGCTGTAAATGAACCATGGAAAACGTTCCATTTCGGACCTTTTTATCTATAAACAGCACTCATTGAACGGCGCCCGCATAAAGGCAATCACAGCCTCGCGCCGATAATCTCTGGTTACCGAATTATCCGTTTCGGTTTACTGCGGCTATCACGATATAATAACTGGTATTGCGAATCAAATCAGTAACCTAGTACTGCGATTACCGATTGATAGCGAGTGTCAAAATAATGCTTGTTTATCCGTAGCAATTGCGGTCATTTAGAAGGAGTTACCGTTTGCGATGAAGTAGAGGAATAAATGGCGCTGTTACTGCAGTTTTCATTTATTTTAGATTACTTTGTACTGACATAAAATGCGCACATGCAGCCATGTAGAGGCCCTGGTTATACGATAAATCCGCATTGAATGTTATACCGGGGAGGTTGAAAAGCTAACGCAAGCCGTTTTAATGTTAATGTACGCCAACAATCACGTGGCCAAATCTGTGAGTTCAGAGCTGATGACGATGAACGGCTGGGTCATTAAATAATAAGGGTTAAGGGTAGGGACGAGCTTAAGATGATGCTAACCCACTAAAGTGGCGAAGAAGCAGGTGTCAATTTGTTATGCACCTTAGACAACTTAGGCACCTTATGCATCAGCGCAGAAAAGATGCGTTTTCTTAAAACAAAAAAGGAGCCATAAGCTCCTTTTTTTCGCAATACCGATTGAGCTTACAGGCGCTCTAGTACCGCATCAGTAAAGTCAGTTGTTCCGTGCACACCACCTAAATCGCGAGTGGTACGGTCAGCGGATTCGATAACGTCTTTCACCGCATTACGGATAGCAGACGCTTTATCGTTCATACCTAAGTACTCAAGCATTTGGATTGACGCCAAGATAACGGAACTTGGGTTGGCAAGGTTTTTACCTGCAATATCAGGAGCACTGCCGTGTACCGCTTCGAAAATCGCACAATCTTTACCGATGTTTGCACCCGGTGCCATACCAAGACCGCCAACAAGACCTGCACACAGGTCAGAAATGATATCGCCGAATAAGTTGGTGGTTACGATAACGTCGAACTGCTCAGGGTTCATTACAAGCTGCATACAACAGTTATCAACAATCATTTCCGCAGATTCGATGTCTGGGTAACGCTCGCCAACTTCACGGGCAACTTTTAAGAACAAGCCTGATGTAGATTTTAGAATGTTTGCCTTGTGGACCGCTGTAACTTTCTTACGGCCTTCTTTACGCGCAGTTTCATAGGCGAACGTTACGATGCGCTCAGCACCGTCACGCGTGATTAAACTCATCGCTTCCGCTTGTGAACCGTCTGCTGAAACGGTTTGACCTAAACCTGAGTACATACCTTCGGTATTTTCACGGATCGTCAGGATATCGATGTTCTCGTAACGCGCACGAGTACCTTTAAAAGAAAGAACCGGGCGTAAGTTCGCGTAAAGTTTGAATTGCTTACGCAAGGTAACGTTGATTGACGTAAAACCTTCACCGACTGGCGTCGTCAAAGGACCTTTTAAGGTGATTTTATTTTTTTCAATTAGCTTAATGGTTTCTGCAGGAACCAATTCACCGTGTTTTTCCAAAGCCGCTAAACCGGCATCCGCAAATTCATATTCGAAATTACAACCTGCTTTATCGAGCACTTTTAAACATGAATCAATAATACTGGGACCGATACCGTCACCAGGGATAACCGTGATAGTTTGTTTAGTCATGGAAATTAGCCTTAACAATGTTAGAAATGTACAAATACTGCCTGTTCAAGTATGACAAAATGATGAAAAAATTTTGAAAAACTTCAGCAGAAATTTTTATGGCGGCTTTATACCATGACTGGTCAGATGATTCCAGTTTTAACAAGAAAATCAGCCTAAAAGACTATGGTTTTCGTAATATTCCTACAAAACGAGGGGAATCGACCAAAAATCATGCCATTTGTTACTGAGTGAGAAATAAAACGTGATAACAGCAAACACAGCGAAATGTTTGCTGAAGATGCAAGGATTTGGTCGTCAGGTTAAAGTTCTTTGTAGTCCAGATAGGCGGTTTCACCGATGCCAACCAAGATACCATCTTTGAATAACAGGGCTGTGCATTCATCCTGAGTTGTAATGCCATCGCTGTGGCGATGTTGGGTGCGATAGAACATTACCTGATAATTATTGACCGTGACTTTTTTGGCTTCGGTCAAATCCGGGCTTCCTAATTCGGCAAGGATCTTATCAACAGACATGCCATTTAAAGTTAATTTTGCGATGTATTGTCGGTTATATCCTTCGCGATCTTCCCAGCCCATATCCTGAGGCTTATCATCTTCATGAAAATGTAAAACTGCGGCTGCAAAGATGCCGTAAAGAACGACCGCAATTAAAATTCGGAAGGCGATGGTTTTATTCATGGTACGAATCCAGTTTATCTTGGCTTTATTGTGAATTAAGTTGCTTAATTTAGCGAAAAAACGAGTTAGATTAAACAGCCTGTTGGCTCAGTTGTTTATTTAAACGAATGTCTTTCAGGTTAAACCCTAATGGAATATCTTTTTTTAAGGTTAACAGCTCTTGATACAGTTGCATCTGCGGGTTATGGTCTTGCAGCTTACTGGCCAGGCTTTGTTTTAAATCCGTCGCGCCCAAAACACCTTTCAACGACTGATACTGCTGTAATAGCTGTGCAGCAGTGATTTGTCCAATACCTGGCACACCTGGGATCTTATTGGTTGCATCGCCACTTAGGGTCCAAAGATCGATCAATTGCGTCGATTTAACCTGGAATTTATCCTGCACATATTGTTCATCGAGCAACCGTTGGTTGAAATAATCAAAGACCCGGATATGTTCACAAAGCAGAGGTAAAAACCCTTTGTCCGTGGAGATGATTGTCACATCCTGAGCGCGCAGGGCGACTTTAATCGCCAGCGTTGCAATTAAATCATCGGCTTCGTCCTCATCGGAAACCAGCGAATCGACGTGCAGTTCCAGCAAAGCGTCCTGAATATCGGTTAGGCTTCGTTCCAGATGCTCAGGCATTTTTTTTCTGCCTTTTTTATAATCGGGATACAATTTATAGCGCCAACAAGGGCTTTGGCTATCGAAAACTGCCAGCACGTGAGTGGGTTGCTGGTTGTTGAGTATTTTTCTGACCGCCTGCACTGTATGGATGATGGTGTTGTGGACGATTTGCTGTTTGGTCGTTTCTGACAACGTATCCATATAGTGAAACGGGCGCTCTTGCACCGCGTACACCCGACGGATCAAATTCATCGCATCAATTAAAACTATATGTGCTGGCATGGTTTATTCGTTATCAGAGACTATTTGGTAACAAGGCACGTATTTGCTTCCTGGCAATTTCATACGTTGTTGTTTTACAAATGATGATAACAGGTTATCCATATCTGTCATAATTTCTTTGTTACCAGATATTTGGTAAGGGCCTTTTTCTCGAATTTGCTTAACCCAATCCGGTTTCACATTGCCTGCAACGATCCCTGAAAATACCCGGCGTAAATTTGCCGTCAGTTCACCTACCGGCATGTTTTTTTCAATCTTCAACGACGCCATATTATCGTGGTTTGGCTCAAACGGTTGCTGAAACTCCTCTTCGATATGAAGTGACCAGTTGTAGTGATAGGCGTCACCCACGGCTTTACGGTAATTGATTACCGATGCGATTTTACTTTGCAGATATTGTGCAACTTCCCGTTCATTATCAATAATTATGGTGTACAAAGACTGAGCCTGAGGGCCTAGATTTTTACCAATAAATTCATCAAGCTCACGAAAGTATTGTTCGCTTTGCTTAGGTCCGGTCAATACAATAGGAAGCTTTTGCTGGCGGTTTGCCGGATTGAGTAATATGCCAAGCACGAACAGCAACTCTTCTGCGGTGCCCGCCCCCCCTGGAAAAATAATCAAGCCATGACTGAGGCGGACAAATGCTTCCAGACGCTTTTCTATGTCCGGCATAATAACCAATTCATTGACGATTGGATTTGGTGGTTCGGCGGCGATAATGCTTGGCTCTGTCAGGCCGATATAGCGACCTTGGTAGTTACGCTGTTTAGCATGGCCAAAGGTTGCACCTTTCATTGGGCCTTTCATTGCTCCCGGGCCACAGCCGGTACAAATATTGATCCCCCTAAGTCCTAACTGATACCCCACCTCTTTGGTGTATTTATACTCGATATCATTGATTGAATGCCCGCCCCAGCATGTAATTAAATTGGGTTCTGCATCCGGTTTAATTACGTTTGCATTGCGAATAATGTCAAACACGATATGGGTTGCCAGGTTGCTCGATTGTGCACTTGGCATGCACATATAACGATTTGAAATAAATAAAATATCTCGCAATACGGCCGATAGCTGCTCGGCAATACCACGAATGATTTTACCATCAACAAATGCATGTTTTGGCGGGTTGACTAGATTGAGCTTAACCCCACGTTCGCGTTTTAGTACCTGAATATCGAAGTTTCTATAACGTTGATAGATTGCTTCGGCATCATCGGTGTCACTGCCAACATTGAGCACAGCTAAAGAACAATTTCGATAAAGTTGGTAAAGTTCACTGTTCGCAGATTGTTGTAATTGTTCGACTTCTAATGGTGAAAGCAGGCGCATTTCGCCGACGGGATTTAAATCATACTGCATACTGACCTCAACATTGTTGTTTTTATTTATTACCTTTTCGCTTGAGAATAAGCAGAGTTAAGCATTGGTTTTTTGGTGGCTTACTCTTAAGCTCCATCGATAGTTAAATCGATATCGGGTTATGATCAGTGTAGAACAGAAATTTCCATTTTGGATGAAAAGTACCGTAACTCACTCTAAAACTTAGTAATTATTTTTACAGTTATTGACGCAAAGTTCTCAAGTTTGGTGCTTTGTCGTTTTGAGTTGAACGATAGGGGTTAATATCTAACCCTCCACGGCGGGTGTATCTGGCATAAACCGTGAGCTGTTCGCATTGGCAAAACGTCATTAGGTCGACAAAGATCCGCTCGACGCACTGCTCGTGAAATTCATTATGCTGGCGGAATGAAACCAGATAACGTAGTAATTTTTCTCGATTAATTTTCTTGCCCCGATAGCGAATATACAAACTTGCCCAATCCGGTTGGTTGGTAATGAGGCAATTGGATTTTAGCAGGTGGCTAACGAGATTTTCCTCTACCACTTGTGATGAAATGCAAGCACCATCGAGTATATTAGGATCGAGTTGGTAATCTTCAATAGTGATATCCTGCTCATCAATTCGCGAATATTTTTCGTCATTGGTAAGCGCTAATGGCGGGCAATTTTCAACATCAAAAAGGGTGACGGTCGCCATACCTTCACATACGTTCGACAGGTCAATTTGAAGGCGTTGTTGAACGCTATGCCAATCCGTAAATTTGCTTTGATTGAAACTATTCAAATAGAGCTTAAAGGACTTAGACTCAACAATATTGACGCTGGTGCAGGGAAAGCGAAATTCAGCGACTGCCACCTGAGGTAATCCATTGTCGTTTAACCAGGACAATTCAAAGCCATACCAGACGTCTTCACCGTTAAATGGTAAAGCTTGTTGATCGACGGCCAAAGAATTACGATTGAGGCTACGTGGGACGCCCTGCAATAACCCGGCATCGTATTGACTTTGGTATGTGGTTTCTTTTCCTAACAGCAATGCCTTTAATTCGTCGGCATCGTGATAATTACTCATAGCGTTTTAAATTTGTCTGCAAAGACCGTTATAATAGCAATTTTTTATTGTCGGCGGAATGCAGGTTTAAACATAGCTATCGATGATAAAATAAATTCATTATTCAATTTATCGCTCTTTCGCATCGTTTTATCCTGTTGAACGCGATTGAACCTGATTTTTGGCAATTTAAGGCAAATGTAATGACATCTGAAATGACCGCGACCCAAACAAGCTTAAATAGACTGTTGACTACTTTTATCGAGCAGTGTCAGGACAAACTCGGGTCTCTTCCATCCATAGAGCATGACAGCCAGTGGCCTTCAAAGGCGGAAATGGATACGGTTGAAGAGGGCAAACTTACGCGATGGCAGCCTTATAAAATCGAAGAAACCCTGACATTTTCCAATGTCGAAACTGCATTGGAACAAGCGCTGCATCCGAGCATCAAAGAATATTTTAGCTTTGCTTACAGTGAAAACATTGACGCTAACAGCGAAGATGGGGAATTATCGTTATTGTTTCCCTGGAATTTCGAAGATTTTGAGCGGCTGCAGCAAAACATTATCGGTCATGTATTAATGAAAAGGCGCCTGCGTCAGCCGCTGAGTATATTCTTTGCGATTACAGACGAAGAAGATATTAACCTCGTCGTTGATAACGCCGATGGTAGCGTCTGGGTGGAACCGGTAGGCCTGAAAGGCAGTAAAAAACTGGCGAATTCATTGGCAGAGTTTCTCGACTCATTGAAAATCAAGGTGCCGCAGTCGCACGTTTAGCACTTGGCTCGCGGCTTATAGGCGACAATGCCCTGAACACCAGACTTAGGATATGGCTTCCTAGCTGTCTGATGTTAACGCCTTTACTTGCTGCTTTAATTGGCTGACTTCTAGCTCGAGAGCTTGAACTTTTTGTTGTAAATCGATGAATTGTTGTTGCACTTGGTTAAGGCTTAAATCTTCCGCCGCAACGCTATCTTTAGCCGCTAGGCTTGAGGATGGTGTCGTTGTCTCGCCAAGTTGCGGGTTTTTCTGCCATTGTTGTAAGCCTTTAATAATGGTGGTTAACGGCAGAGTTACGGATAATTGGCTTTTGATTAAAGCGACACTCGGGGTTTTCCCTTGTGCATTTAATTGCTGGGCAATTCGATAGATTTCTTGCTGACTCACGGGGATATTTACCTTAAATGCTTAAATTTTACCCATAGATTGGGAAATTTGCTAAATAATAGCGAAAGTCGCCAACTTTGTCATGATGAATTTATTGCGTGTTCGATAAAGTCATTTAAATACAATAGGTTATGTTTTTTGGCAAACTAATTGCTTTGATTGTAGAGGTTAACCGATAACAATTCGCTTATGCGCTCGGTTGCCAATGTAAGTTGTTCAAACCTCAGGCATCATACTAAATTCAGAGTTCGGTATTTTGTCGCCAGGGAATTTGTATTCGCGATCTATATCGCTCAATTAATTATAAAAGGTAAAACCATGAAGAAAACTCTTGTTGCTTTGTTAGTAATGGCGCCATTATCGGTCGCATTGACAGGTTGTGTCATCGCTGTTGATGGCAAAGGTGACTGGGATGCGAAAACAATGCAGTCTAGTCATGACGCGGCTTATGACAACCGTAAAAACCTTGCTGAGTTGGAAGAGAACATGAGCTTTTCTGCCGTAAAGAAAAAAATGGGCGTGCCGGATTTTAATGAAGTCTATGACAAAGATGGTGAGAGCATCCAAGTGCTTTACTATCGCACAAATCGTAAGCATGCCGATAGCATGACCACGAAAGACGAATGTACCCCACTGATTTTTAAAAATAATGTATTAGTAAGCTGGGGTGACAAAGCGCTTAATCAGATCTAGGTTGAGGTACATCATTAATCATCAGGTGCCCGCAAAGGGCGCCTGATCCTGCTATCGCAACATACTGTCTAATGCATCAACAATTTCACACCAATCGGAATCTTCATCAATCGATTCCTGTATAAAACTCGCCTGTGCTGGTGACCAAAAATCTGCTTTTTCTAACCTTACCTCGGATGCCAGACCTTTGTGTTGTTCAATGAACTGATTAATATTATCCGGTTGATTATCTAAGCCCAACTGTGCGAACAAACCTTGCAGGTTATGGTTTGAAAGATCCATCTTCTGATCCTCGACGTTGTTAAATGAACAGTACTTATTATAGTTGCGCTTTTACGGGATTTTTGCCTCTTTATCAGGTCATCAAATAACTGCTTGGTTTGACTATAATTAATTTTCCCTGATATGGTGTTCAAGTAGTGCTGTCATCTTGCAGGAATGAACGAACAATTTTCATTGTATTGTCTCCCTGCGATAAGGGAATCAACCGCACAATATACCGTGCAGCCAAAAAGAAAGAGTGAACTTGTCATGAATGATGTGAAAGTGGCCACAGATAACGATATAAGAGCGTCTTATTTACCCGCCAGTGAATTAAAGGTTGCTGCTTCATTGCTATTTCAAGCGTATCAGGATGACCCTGTCTTTATGGATATATTTGATGCCCAAAGCAGTGGTTATGAACAACGGTTACGAGCGGCGATTCGTGAAGAGTTAGCGGCTTTCTGGCAAGCGGATCAACCAATTTTAGGTTTGTACCTTGGCGAAGCATTGGTCGGCGTTGCTTGTATCAATAGCCCAGGGCGTGGTTTAGGCGTTGACAGGTTCTGGCATTGGCGATTGAAGATGATGCTTGGTGCAGGGTACTTCAATACTCGACAAATGATTGAAAAAGAGCAAATCATCACGGATTCTGTGCCCTTGCAGCAATTTCATATGCTGTCGTTTATTGCGATACATCCATTGCATCAACATTTGGGTTTTGGTCACTACTTGGTCGCAGCAGTGAATACTGTGCTGGAAGAAAACCCAGAAAGTGAGGGCGTTGCTATTTATGTGACCAGTGATAAATATCATCAGTTTTTCAAAGAGTGTGATTATCAGGTGGTGAAAAATGTCACGGTAGGTAATGTGACCGGGACGTTGATGATCCATTATCGACAATAATTAAGCGTGGTAGAGTGTAATGTCAGATAAACAATATAAAACGTTTCGGGAATTCTATCCGTTTTATTTATCCCAGCATCAAGACAAAACCTGTCGAGGGTTACATTACGTTGGTAGCCTGCTGGTTATCGCAATGATTGTCACTATTTTGGTAACGGGACGGGCAGGGTATTTGGTATTATTACCGATACTCGGTTATGGGTTTGCCTGGATTGGGCATTTCTTTTTTGAAAACAACAGGCCCGCAACGTTTACCTATCCATGGTTCAGCTTTCTTGGCGATTGGGTGATGCTGGCGGAATTTTTAACCGGTAAAAAACTTATTGAGCGCCCGAAGGCATAATCAGATATTTCACTTAAACGATGCTAATGGGACGATTGTGTCCCTTTTTTTATGATTGATACCACGCGAATCCCTTATTTTTATTGGTTAATTAATCCCTGTTTTTATTAGAAAATAATTATTTCTCACCTACACTCAAGTTGAGTGCCATAGACAAACGGACAATGTTTGTCCCCCATGAAACAGTGACGTTTTAAATTTCATATCCCATGGCTAAATGCTGAAGTTTTTAAATTCAAATGTATTCTGTGGCCAACTTTTGCCACTAATTTAATTTTGTTTATCTAGGCGTAACTTGTTGTAAAAAGGATTGCCGTTTCCCCCAAGGATGATTCTCCGACACGGTAAGGCTGGTTATGATAAAAATAATTGTGCTTGTATTTTCTTTGATGAGTGGTTTGTGCTGGGCTGAAAATTATAATGAAATTTCGTTGCGCTATCGTGGTGGAGCCAATGTTTCAAAACTCACCACAAATAACGAAATGGGGGTTCAATATACGTTTCGCTATCAATTTGGTGATTTTTTTACCGAGAATCTTATTTACGCCACACGGGCAGATATTGCCGACTATATCGGCTTTACATTAGGTTTAGGTTATCAATATAAGCAGTTTGATTTCTCCCTGAACGCTTTTGGCGAAGACACTAAAGAGCGTTGGGTAATCGAAAAACGCAGTGGTGATTGTCATGTATGCCAGCTTGAGTGGGTAAACTCGAACTGGCGTGAACATATCTCGCTAAAAACCGCATATCGGTTCGAGTTTGTTGAACCTTTTATTGAGTATCGTGTTATCGGTTCTGAAAAAGTGCCAAGAGACGATCACATCGCTTATGGCGTAGTATTAAAAACAAAACTGTTTAATACGGTCATCGCATCGCGCTTTGAAAATAGTGATGGTATTCTTTCCTACACCTTCGGCTTTCGATTTTAGCCATAATGAAGGTGAGTAGCATCAAGGTTTGAATTTTAACGGTGACGGCAACAGGTTCGAATCGTTACCAGTTAAATGACTTTCCTGAAAACTCATAGAAGGCTTGATTACGGCGACTAAAATAGTCTTGTAAATAGTTTCTCACATCAGACTCATGCTCAAGGTTAACCTGGGGCAGATTAATTGAGTCGATTTTTCTGGTAGTATTTTCAACTCCAAGAAAACGATAAATTTCACCTATCACTTTATTTGGGTGACGCGTTAACTCCTCAATACTGACCAGCTTAATTTGCTCTTTAGGAAAAAGCTCTAAGTAACGTGCAATCTGCTCCTGATAATGTCCTCGGGTTTTGTAGGTTGCATGGATAAATGTACCGCTCTTGTAATCCTTATTTTTAAGCGTCCAGGCCAGCCTTTTTTCTTCAATTTGTAGCGCATTAATCAAAGGCAGGTATTCACGATTGTGGCGTTTGGCATCTCGGTATTGGTGAATGGCTCTATCCACTGGGTTTCTGAGCACAAAAATTAATTTAACCTTCGGCAGTAAGTCGTGAAGTCGTTTCGCTGCGAGCGGGTGAAAGCTATAAAATGTCGAGGCTTCATAGGCCAGATGCCCCTGAGGCATTTCCTTGCGCATTGGAAAATGCGCTCGGTACCAGTTTTCACCTTTAAGGAAGTTGTCTTTTTCTGGAAAAAGACCGCCATCAAAATAGTGGATTTGAGATTGGCAGGTGCCATGTAATTTAGGGTGTTCATTGATCAACTTTACCAAACTGGCTGTACCGGAATATCGGGCACCGAGAACCATAAAATTGGGTAACACCCGACTTTTGGCTGTCAATAGGCGATATTTAAAGCGAAATTGCTGATGCTTTTTATCAAACATTCGGCTTATTTTGCTTTCTGGACTTAAGTGGTTGATCATTGGACGTTAATTATTATTCCTTTATCTTTCAGTGTAGTTGAATATTTTTAAGCTATGTGGGTGTTTTTTCCGCAATATTATTGATTTAATAGAGGTCAACGGTGAGAAGGTCAGGAGATGGTTTGAATATTACATTTCTGGTGAATCGAGATTTAGCCAGTAATTTTGCGCTGAATCTGATTTTACCCACAATGCAACATCACAACTTGACGGTTTTTTTGTCGGATAAAGTCGGAAATTCCTCTGATCATAGTGGGCATTCAACGTTACTCGCCGATATGGAATCGAAGGTGATTTTGCCATTGCTGGAATCTAACCGAAAACTGACCGGCAAGCGTTCGAGGTTTCTTGGCTTTAATCAATTGCAGTGTTATGCCCAGCAACCCCTAGCAACACTTAATGATATCAATCAGACATCGGGCTTAGCAAAGTTGACCTGCAACACGCCGGATCTGATTATCAGTATTCGATTTGGCAAGATACTGCAACCTGATGTCATTAAAGTGCCACGTTTTGGCGTAATCAATCTGCATTCTGGTTTGCTACCGCAATACCGTGGCGTTATGGCAACATTTTGGGCAATGCTAAACGGTGAAAAAGAAATCGGCACGACTTTGCATACCATTGATGACAGTGGTATCGATACCGGTCAGGTGATCGCCCAGAGTCGCATACCCGTGCAGCGGCAAAAATCGTATTTATGGCATGTATTGCAGCTTTACTTGTCGGCACCAAAATTGTTGCAAAATTACCTGCAAGCTCTCGAAAAAAACATACCAATGGAAAAGCGAGTGCAATCGGGGCAAGCGGGATATTACAGTTTTCCCAAACAAGAACATTGCACTCAGTTCTTGCAACAGGGATTGACGCTATTTGATACTGCCGAAATATCAGCCATGCTCGAACACTACTACCGGAAAACATTCACTGCGCAGGAGGCACTATGGTTAAGGAGTCGACAATGAAGTTTCTTGAACTGAAAATTCCGCCATTATTATTATTGATCGCGTTTATGGCTGGGGCATGGTTGCTACGCGCGCCTAACGCGCCATTAATCGCGATCAATTTCCACAATATGCTCGCGGTTATTGTGGGGTTAATTGGCTTGCTGGCCATCATGCTTGGCGTTTTTCACTTTCATCAAAAAAAAACGAGTGTCGATCCCCGATTTCCTGATCAGACATCCAGTTTAGTTGCTCATGGAATTTATCGGTTTAGCCGCAACCCAATGTATTTAGGGTTTGCTCTCATTTTAACCGGGTGGTGCGTGTTTCTTGCCTCGCTATCTGCTGCATTGCTGGTACCTGTTTTTATGTTTTATTTAGACCGGTGGCAGATACAACCAGAAGAACGCATTCTGGAGAGTATATTTAAGCAGGAGTATTTAGCCTATAAAGCCAGAGTCAGACGTTGGCTTTAATCCATGATTATATCGCAGTCTTCATTCGGCTTTAGCGGCCAACACCATCAATCGTTACGATGAATCATTTACGCTTTGTTGTTATGACATTAAACGTTATCCGTGCGATGACTCACCACTCGGATTCACCGATAGCAAAGCCGTTGTTAGGTATCACCAATAAAAAAGCGGCTGAGAAAAATCAGCCGCTTTCATTAACCTAAACCTGGGACATTAAAAGGTATAGGTTGCGTGAAGTGTGTAGGCTCGACCGCGAGGATCTGCTACACGAGGGTCAAAGGCTGCACCCGGTGAAAAGTCATTTTGGTGAGCAGTAAAGGGCGGCTCTTCATCCAAAAGATTTTTAATACCAAAAGTCAGGCTTAAATGATCCCAACCGGTGTACTGGACACTGGTATTGTAGACGGTGTAGCTATCTACTTCTGGATCCCAGCCCGGTGGATTGATTTCGCCAGATTCGATACCTGGTGGTACTTCGTCATCATAGCTATCACGGAAAACTTGAGTTAAATTCACCGTAAAATCTTCGAAATTGTAGTTAAACGCTAATGTGTGCTTCCAACGAAGTGGGATATTACCGCGAGAATGGGTACCCACTAAGTTTTCACCGAATGGTGCATCATCCAGTAGCTTTTTCTTATCTTCAATCAGATAACTACCGTTGAAATTAACGGAAAGCTGACCACCGCCGATATCCGTTGCATACTTAGCACCAAACTCAACACCACTGGTATTACGCTCACCAGCGTTAACGTAACGTTGGTCAATTGAGATTAACTCACCAGAACTATCACGAATAAAGTTTTCTTCGAACACATCATAGTTTTCAACTAAATCATCACGACCTGGTACCTGAATGGTGCCTTCAATAATGATTTCCCACCAATCAACATTCATGCTGAAATCATCGAAAGGTGCCCAAACAAAACCTAAGCTAGCTTGCTCCGACTCTTCTGGACCTAGGTCTGGTTTACCACCATAGAGAATCGTAGGTTGAATTGGCTGACATTGTGGGTCATCAACCTGGACGATGCCACCGGCACAAACGGCTGGATCCGCAAAGTCTAGGCCAGTATATGGTTCTTCGGTGATGCCATTGAATAACTGATTAAACGTAGGTACACGGAAACCGGTACTATAGGCGCCACGGAATAACACACTCTCGTGTGGTTTCCAGGTAAAGCCATATTTAGGATTCGTTGTCCCCCCAAAGCCTGAGTAATCATCATGACGAACTGCTAAGTTCAGTTCAAATGATTCAACAATCGGGATTAATGCTTCAACAAATACCGCTTGAATGGTGCGATGAACATTATCTAGTGCATTGGCATCATCAAATGGTGCGCCATAGATGTCAGGACGATTTTCTGAAGCACGACGATCGCCGTTAAATTTATATTCTTCACGGCGAATATCAACCCCTGCAGCAACATAAATAGAATCACCGCCTAAACCAAGTTCAAATCCGGTATCGCCGGTGATTGACGCGTCAAACTGAGTCATAACGGTTTCACCGCCAAACAGGACAACACCGCGTGCGGATGCCGCTTCAATAGCCGCCATGGCTTCTGCAGTTTGCGATTCGCCTGGCAATAAGAATGGACTCACCAGACCAGTACCAATTGCTTGAGCTAACATCTCGGTATAATGATAACCTCCACCTAGCTCGGAATCCGCCTCATTAGACGAGCGTGATAAGCCAACTTTGTAATCCCAATCGTCCCACGAACCGTCAAGACCTAACTGTAACTTGTACGCTTTTGTGGTTGTTTCAATTTCGCGAGGGCCACAATCCATACAACGCCATCGATACGCAATGGGTGCGCCAATATTTAACTGCTCAGCACCGTAGTAGGAAGATAGGGCATCAACAATGTAATCGTATGACGCACCGCTACTTGGGTACCAGCCGCCGCCGAAGGTTTCCCAATCACCATTACCAATAGACCAAGGGGTAATTTGATTCGGCTCGAACCTTTTTTTCGTGGTGACTTCTGAGCCAACAAATTCGATAAAACCTTCGAGGTCTTCAGTGATCTTTGCCGTACCCCTGGTAACTAAGTCAATACTTTCAACAGGTTGCTGTAAAACCGAGGCGCGAGGATAATCCCATGCACAGCTTGCTGTTTCATTCGCTCGGTTCCATAATGCACCGGTATCAACATCCATATTTGGAAATGCGTCACAACCTGGTTGACCCGGTAAAGCCATTACGTTGAGTACGCTGTTTTCAAGACCGGTTTCCGGGTTGATTAGACCACTACCAATGAGGTTGTAGTGACTACTTGTTGGATCGCTTGGGCTGCTCCAGCGGTCATTAATGGAAGCAAATGGTGCGCCACGCGTATCGGGTGACAGGCCTCTGCCAGGCTGGAACGTGTTGGTAAAATCTCGGTCATCGCCATTTAAGATTTTTACATCTTTATAGGATGCCGTGGCCATAACGTTAAAACCATCGCTGTTCAGATCGCCGAAACCACCAACGAAGGTAAAACGATAAATATCGCCGCCACCATCTTCAGTAACGTCAGCTAAACCGCCTAATTCAGCACCTTGATAATTCTTTTTAAGAATAAAGTTGATAACACCACCGATAGCATCAGTACCATATACGGCAGATGCGCCATCGCGAAGCACTTCAACACGTTCAATGGCAGCAAATGGAATGGAATTTAGATCAACAGAACGACCTTTTAAACCATGGGTAGCAACCCGACGACCATTAAGTAGAACCAGGGTTGAGCTTGCGCCTTGCTGTCTTAAATTAGCACTCGAAGATCCGTTATTACCACGTTCTTCACCACCAACAATCCCCGCGTTACTTGCTAAGTTGTCATTAGAGTTTGAGGCGATATTCATTTGCAGTAATAACTGATCGGCGGACGTAATGCCGGCGGCATCAATATCCGCCTTGCTGATGACGGTTACGGGTAAATCACCCTCAAGGCTCGTACGTTTAATACTGGAACCTGTAACTTCAATGCGTTCTACTTCCTCTGTGTTAATTGCTTCGCCAGCCTCTTGGGCAAGAGCCTGTGAAGAAATACCTGATAAAGCAAGAACCATTGCTATCTTATTAAGTTGCACTGTGCTTTCTCCTGTTGTTGTTATTTTCAGCGACATAATTTCTACAGCTTAATAGGAACAAGCTGGTCGAAATTTAACCTAGTAATAAATTACCACAATTTCATCTTCTGTAAATAATTTATTGATATCTATATTTATTTTTTGGAATAATTTATGTCAAGTGACTTTTCTTCAACTGTGAATGGTGGGTTTGTCATATAACGGCCGAGTATTGCACGGCGATGCGCGACCGTTTTGCTGTGATGAATAACTAGGGGGAGTTGTTTCGTCGAATAATTAAAGGCAGGGCCGATAGTTGTTAGCCGCTTTTATTCTTCGACAATCTTTCGGTTGTCTTGTTACGGATCAAAAAAAACGGCTTTTAGCCGTTTTTTTTACTTCATTGAGGTTTAGTTAGCCGGTATTTCAGGTAATCGCCAGTCACGTTTTAATGATTGGTACTGGGCTTTGGTCAGCGTTACCATTAGCGGATTTTTATCTTTATCTAGCCAAGCTAATAGCTTATCCATAGCTGTTTCTTCCATGGCGGTACAGCCAAGCGTCGGGCTGGAGTCAGAGCGCCACAAATGGATAAAGATACAACTGCCACTGCCGGCGATATTCCCAGGATTGTGATGTACAAAAATGCCTTTCTTATAGACTTGGTCGTTTTTATGGATATCCCGGCGCATTGGCTCTGAATTTCCTGCCAATGCTTGTTCGCCAACAATCTTAGTATCGGCAATCTGGTTGTATAACGGTGAACCGCCCACATCCATGCAATAGTGGCTCGCGGTCATAGGTTCGTAATTTAAGCCAGTCGGTAAATCTGGCAAATAACCAAATGCGGTACCAAGTCGAAATATGCCCGCCGGGGCTTTACCATCCCCTTCACGTTTTTGCTGCCCTACTTGCTCTGGATGTAATCCTTTGCCCCAGGCAATGCCTGTTTTGCCAACGACAATATCGGTTTCAATATTGGCAGATTTCCAAATGCTGGAGTTGTTTTGTGTCTCGATTTGCTTTTCAAAGCTAAATAACTTTCCCTGAATCGCATTTTCATCATCAGTAATCACCATAACGACTTGGTCACCGTTTAATTCCGGTAACGAGAAATCGGGCTCGGCGAGCGTCGACAACACTGCTTGTTCACTGATTAATTCGTCTGATATATCTTGCCATTGCATTTCGTAACGCCACTGATTGAAATACAGGTTACCGCCTTGCCACTCCACCTCACCGCGTTGAGAATCGACCGTTTCAGAGCGAAAGTGTTGTTTCGTCGGCTCAAAATCCTGAGAGTAATCATCATTGAAAATCAAACGATAAGAATCGATTCCGCTTAAATAAAACCACTTTAACGCGTCTTCATCGCTGTCCAAAACCCCATGGGTAACATCCATTGGTACCCAGCCGTAAGGGGCGAAATAGACCATGCCCCAGTCATGCATGGTATCAAATTCTTTCGGCGAAAATTCCCAGCCAGATTGCCAACGCGCGGGTATGCCGTTGTATCGCAATAACGTAATTAACAGTAACGTTTGTTGGCCGCAATCGGCATGACCGGCGGTCATTGCATATTCACTGATGTTGGGAATGGTTGAATATTCAATTGCTGTCGCCCAGGGGATATTATCGACATAGGCGAAGAGTTTTTGTGCGATTTTATAGGGATTGGTTTCATCACCAACAATGCGTTTTGAAAGCGCTTGGAGTTCAGGCGTAAACACCACATGCGGAGGACGTTGTTCTAAATATTGCTTAAGTACATCATCGGGCATAACCGTAGTGATTTTATCGGCTTGGATCGCAACTGACATGGCATAGGTGTCGTACTCGTATTCGACCCAAAACTCTGTCGGTTGGTTTGCTATCGCCGGGGTTTCAAAATATATCGTTCTTTGCAATTTATCTTCGCCGGCAATTTGATGCACTTTCGGGCTGGAATCAATATAACGAATATTTTCCTGGCGTCCCAAAATTTCCCGAGGGTAGGGGATCCATGCCTTAAGCAAT
The DNA here is from genome assembly GCF_005843925.1 of Thalassotalea litorea. GTDB lineage: Bacteria > Pseudomonadota > Gammaproteobacteria > Enterobacterales > Alteromonadaceae > Thalassotalea_A > Thalassotalea_A litorea_A. The sequence goes on along the minus strand of NZ_VCBC01000002.1, from coordinate 157,889 downwards.
TCACCGTCAGGTACCACATTGGCATTTACTTTGAGATTGTAACGGATTTTAAAACGCTTTTTCTCAGCCTGTGAATTGTCCGGGTCAACCTGATCCACAATGTCTTTATGATGTTGGTTCAGGGCGTAAAGCGGTGCTCGTTCGGTAAATGGCTGATAGCCTTTGCGACGCTTAAGCGCCTGCTCATCCAATTGAAATAAGTTATATCCGGCACTGCGAAAATACTTAGTTTTGCCGTCAATCACACGATGCTCTAATAATCCGTCGGATTGCCATTTCGCAAGTTCTTGCTCGGATACCTTACCGATATGTTTTTCGATATAGGCTCGGACATCGGCCAAATCGGCGCTGAAATCCTGCTCAATACGAACCATTCTTTCTCGCTCAAATTCCAGCCCTTGTCGTTGTTTTGCTGATAATTTTTTACTATCGAGCAGCTGTTGAATATTGTCCCTTGCTTCGGCAAATTTACCGTCTTTGATCAGAGATTGTTGCTGACTAACTTTTGTCGGTTTATCAGCTAATGCACTTTCAGGGGCTTCACCGCATCCTTGCAATAATACCAAGGCAATCAGTGTGCTTAAATTGATGAATGGATGAACTCGTTTACACGCGGGCATAATGTTTACAACTCCCTGTCTACAGGTATGCTAATGACTGGATGGATTCAATCCCAAGTCCAGGGGATTGATTGAGTGTGATTGTCGCGTCATTAAACGCTACGGAACCAACCACGGGATTAAATTGACAAAGGGTAGGGGCGTCGAGATCAATTTTCTCGATCACCTGATAGCGGGATGCTGCCAGGTGAGCCGCCGCCGCGACGCCGATGCTACTTTCGAGCATACAGCCCATCATACAAGGCAACCGATAAACCGCGGCAGCATCGGCAATATTGAGCGCTTTAGAGATGCCGCCAGCTTTCATTAATTTAATATTAATGATATCGCAGCCTTGGTTTTGCATTAGTTGCAATGACTGGGCGAAAGAGAACGCCGTTTCGTCCGCCATCACAGGCGTATGCAATTGTTCAGTGCAGTGTTTCAGGCCTGAAATATCCTCGGCGGCAACTGGTTGCTCAATCAGTTCAAATTCAATGCCGGCTCGATTCATGGCACTAATAGCTTGAATGCATTGCTTGGCGCTCCAGCCTTGATTCGCATCCAGACGTAATCGAATATCGGGTCCAACTGCTTTGGCAACGGCATCGATGCGATCGATATCCAGTTGCAAATCTTTTCCTACTTTTAATTTTAAGGTGTCATAACCAAGATCCACGGCCTTAATTGCGTCAGCCACCATTTCATCGGGACTATTGACGCTGATAGTAATATCCGTCTTTAATTTCGCAATGCCGCCACCCAGCGCTTGATATAAAGGGACGCCCAAGCTTTGCGACCAGAGATCATAAATGGCAATCTCGACTGCGGCTTTTGCAGAACTATTGTGGATCATCGACTTATCAATCAGTCGACAAATCTCATTTAAATCGCGGATATTCTTGCCGGCAATTGCCGGCCAGATAAACCTTTCAATAGCGCTGACCATAGAAGCATGGGTATCGCCGGTAATTACCGCTGTGGCAGGGGCAGAGCCAAAGCCGACCATGCCATTATCCATCGCAATTTCAACAACGATATCATCGACATGATCGACACTGCGCAGCGCGGTTTTAAATGGCGTGACCAGTGGTACTTTTAATCTGGCCAGGCGTAATTTAGATAGTTTCATATTAACGGATTCGTTTGATGTTATATAAAGAATGAATGTAGCCCTTGAATGGGAGAAGAGGGGTGACAGATACCCCATTGAGTATCCCTTTTACAGGGTTGCCCTGATGGTCGACATATCCCAAACCATATACGTCATGAATGATATAAGGTTTACCGTCGTGATAACCTAAAAACATTGCCACATGACCAGGGAGGTATAGCAAGTCGCCGACTTCGAGGTTGGCTAATTCAGGCAACTTATGGGACGGCGTTGATGCTTTGTCAAAGCGTAAATTCACGCCATAACTGTCGCCACCTTGTTGCCCTGAATTACGCGGCATTAAAATACCAAAGGTTTTGTAAATTTCGCCAACAAAGCCTGTGCAATCACGACCATTGTAGTCATGGCCCCAGCCATAACGCTCACCGAGAAATTTAAAAGCTTGATTAATGATATTTTCCTGAGTAAACGGCAAATAACCAATTGAGACATCCGCACTTTTAGGGATCAGAGTCGGCTCTAATTTTAATTGTCCTTTCGCATCTCGCGTGGGTAACTGAACGATATATCCGGTATAAGGGTTGTGGCGATGTAGCTGGTATTTTTCAAAGTCACTGTGTTGGAGGATCGGCAGAGAGACGCCCATATCTAATTGTACTTGTGAGGTTTGTTCATTCGTTGGATTAAACGTGGTATGGACCTTATCCCCGGTGACGATCAATCGCTGTTGCTCGCCGATGAATTGTTTGGCTTCGCTACGACTGGTAAAGGCGATATCTTTGTCCTGAACCCAGGCTCGATAATTATAGCTTCGAACAAAATGCCATTTTTCATCTTTGGAGGTATGGACGACGGCTAAGAGCTCACCTGGAAACGCCCCGGTTTCCTGAAAACGGTCTAAATCAAGATCCATATTGGCATTAAATACCCGATCCAGAGTCGGATAGGTGCGTAAACTGGTGCGCTTTGTCACCACCGCAAACCGAACATCCTGATAGTCTTTAAGCGACACCAAATTCATTTGCTCATCGTAAGATTGGTAGTGTGCCGGGGTGAGGATTTCACCGTTCGCATAGAAGCGTTCGGAGCTCGCTGGTTTACTAATGGCGCGAATAAACTTGGCGATAGTATCCGGGGCGAGCCGTACAGGAAAGCTCAAGGGATTTTTTAAATACGAGCCACGCGTGAATTGTTCGTCGTTAAACGCCTCAATTTGCTCCGGACTCATTAACACTTTATTGGCATTACTGCCTTGTTGGTTGCGTAGAGATTGTTGCCAAAATTGTGGCGTTAACTTTAATTCGTCGACATCAATTACGTTGCTGTAGAGTGTGTCGATTTTGGCTGTGCCGCTTTCCTCGGTATCGGTTGTTGAAGCGCTAGTTGCTGCAATGTTGGTTACCGCTCGACTATTCTCTGCACTTATCGCATGGCTCATTGAAAGGATGTTGGCAATAATCAATAAAGGCCACCATTTGGTTATTCTGGCGGGCTCTGACGTTCCATTATATTTTGTCATACTCATCGCATATCTATTTATTGTTATTTCAAAACTTCAGTCATTGTCGCTGAAGTCGCTTGATTAAACTTGCAAAGAAGCCCTGCTGTTTGTCCCTAGCCAATGATATATACGGGACAACCCTTGTTTTAATCGATTAGGTGTGAACCTTAACTAAGTTAAAATATCGCTAAATTCAGTGTATACCAAATTAATCACTGAAATATATTATCTTTCCTTTGTCTTACGGAACAATTTCAGATCTAACACTCGGGTATTCCAGAGTAAAGTGGCTCATGGCACTTGCTATTTATATGTTGCTGGATATTACTAGTGAAGAATAATGCTTTCTTAGTGTCCAATGCAACAGTCATAATTTATTCTTTTGACTCGGTTAGCACCATTCTTGAACGTCGCAGTGCCGTTTCGCCACGAAAGTGTTTGAGCAAAAACGTCTGCAAGGATATCATTGTTCAATAACATGAATGGTTTCATCAGGTTTTGCTGACAGGCTGGCCGTTTGAGCGCGAGAGATCGTGTATTCATTCACAATAAAAATAAAATTTGCAGGAGTTGTTGTGTCAGATTGGATTTCGGTACTACCCCCTTTAGTTGCCATAATTGTGGTGCTTTGGAAAAAAGAAGTAATTCTGGCATTGTTACTCGCCATCGCCAGCTCCGAGCTTTTGATGTTAATGTCAGGCACCGGAGATTCGCTATTCACCTTTGGTGTTGCGAGTGTCGAGCGAATAGTGGGGGTTTTCCAATCGGATGGTAATACCCGTATTCTGGTGTTTTCATTGTTAGTTGGCGCGTTGTTAGCGTTTATGCGTGAGTCAGGCGGGGTAACGGCAACCGTTAACTTTCTGATCCGCAAAGGCGTTAGTGGTAGCGCCCGTCGCTCCCGATTTCTTGCCTTTTTCACCGGTGTCGTAATTTTTATCGAATCGAACCTTAGTGTATTAATGGCCGGTATTATTTCTCGAGGATTGTTTGATAAATTCGAGATGAGTCGAGCACGACTGGCGTACATTATTGATTCAACTTCCGCACCTATTTGTATTTTGCTACTGATGAATGGCTGGGGCGCTTACGTACTCGGACTCTTAGGTAACTACGAATTGGAGCAATCTCTGGTTGGTATTCTCATTGCCACGATACCATTAAACTTTTACGCACTCATTACCTTAGCCGTTGTGGTTTATACCTGCTGGGCAGATAAAACCCATGGCCCATTAAAGCAGGCTGAATTAGATCAGCAACGTAGCCATAAACATCTTGAGCTTGATGTGGAACCCTCAAAACCTTCCTTTATGTTAATTCCACTTTTGACCATGTCTTTGTCTATGGTGTTCTTTATGTTTTTCACCGGTGGCGGCGATTTTACCCAGGGATCTGGTTCTAAGTCGGTATTATACGCAACGACGTTAGCCTGTCTGGTGGCTTACATTATGATGGTCGGCTCGAAGCGTTTTAAACACGTGGAAATGACCAAAATCGGTTTTAAGGGAATGTCAGAACTACTGCCACTCGTATGTATTGTGTTATTTTCACTGGCTCTGGGAGCCAGCCTGAAACAGCTTGGTACCGGAGCATTTATTTCCGGTTTGGTTGCCGAAAATCTGCCATTGTTTTTAGTTCCTGCAATGTTATTTATCGCCGGCGGATTGATGTCATTTACCACTGGAACCTCATGGGGAACCTTTGCATTGCTTATCCCGATAGGTATGCCACTGGTGATTAACCTCGACTTACCCGCGCCGCTGCTACTGGCTGCGATCCTCGGTGGTGGGGTGTTTGGTGATCACTGCTCACCAATATCCGATACGACTGCGGTCAGTGCGGTCGCGTCCGGATGTGATTTACTTGAACATGTTAGAACTCAATTGCCTTATGCGCTATTTGCCGGTGGCTTGACCGTGTTGGCATATATAGTCACTGGTCTTGTGGTTATTGGAGCGTAATGGTGAAGCGGCGCCAAGCGATGATCAAATGGCCATTATGGTTGCTGGCATTGTTCGCGGGCAGTCAATGTTTTGCGAATGAAGCGGGGAAACAACAATTTGTTGATATCAAAACCGAACTCGAAAGCGTTGAATATGATATTCGCTATGCGGGTTATAATAATTTTGTCGGTGAACCCGTAGATGGTTATCTTGAAAGCAAATGTTTTATTCATCGTGATGCCTTACCTGCGCTAAAAGCTATCGTAAACGAATTGGCAAACAAGCAAATGACGTTGAAATTCTTTGATTGTTATCGTCCAGAAAAAGCGGTTGCGCATTTTATGCGATGGGCCAAAGACCTGACGGATCTTAAAACCAAAGCTCAGTATTACCCGAACTTGCCTAAATCTGCGCTTGTTGGCCCTTATATCGCAGAAAAATCCGGCCACAGTCGTGGATTTACGATTGACGTGACCTTGGTTGAATTGGATCCCCATGGCCAATATCAAGCGCTGGATATGGGCTCACCTTATGATATGTTCGATGCCATTTCCAATACCGAGAGCCCGAATATCAATGCTCAGCAAAAAGCCAATCGCGAACTGCTGAAAAACCTGATGCAAAAACATGGCTTTGCTGCTTATGATATGGAATGGTGGCACTTTACCTATGCCAACATGACTGAAGTGCAAAAGCAGCAATATTATGACTTTGATGTTCAATAGTTTTGCTGTTGGACTAAGAACGCATAATACCCGGCCTGTCGCTCAACAACGGCATTAAGCCGTTTCGAGTGCGGGGCACTATGGTTTTGCGTCGTTGCACCATTTTGTGATTACTCACAGTTCGCAAAAATGTTTCATCGCCAATTGGTTGATTCTTCGTTAAATTTTGGTGGATCAGCCAGGACGTTTGCTCTTCGACGGACAATGGTAGCTCAGCTTGTTTACTACGGTTGAAGCTTTTTGGCAGTATTGGCATTTGTATAAATTGATATACCGCATCCAGAAACTGTCCGGCCTGCACAGGACTGGCTTTATGACGACCTTGCCACAGTGACCCGCTGCGGTCGTATTTTTCATTCACATAACGGCCGTAGATACTGCACGTACTTTGTAACACCTTGGGGATAGAATGACTTTGGGCTGCGGTTATTACCATCAAAAATTGATTATTAAATAATTGATACTTATTTAATTGCACCTGAAATTGCAGGCAATTTGTCTCAATCAATTCAATAAAGAACTGATAATCCGCCTTATCAAAAAAACAGGGTTGAAAGTTGTACCCGAACTGAAAAATTAAATAAGGGGTATTGGCAAAGTAGTTTCGAGATTTCCTTGGCATAGGAGCTCCTTGAAGTTGTGTTCTGACTTCAGAGAAGGTGCTAAGAAGTGCATATGTTGCATCGCAGATTCATAAGAGGAATAGTTATCGAAAACGATAGAAAACCCATCTGGTATTCCTTTTGGCATTCATGCCAATAACTATTAAAGCGCCTCTTAATCCTCCTTGATGAGCATATCTGCATATCCCTATGCAATGGCTTCCTGCCATTACCACATCACATCGTCCCTGATCCAAGCCTCCCTGGCTTGGTAGCTTTAAGTAATCGATAACAAAAACAATTAGTTAAAAGGTTTTTCGATTTTACTTAGTCGCTACAATTTTAATTTAATCAGAAAATGTTAAACACGCAATGCGTTAAAGCTTGAAAATATTTCAGCCAACAGGTTTTATTGGCGCTTAGAATTTAATGATTGCTTGAAAGTGCCATTTTTATTAGCGGGATGCGCGTTTGTTGGTTTGCGAATAATACCCGAAACCGCTTATGTGTCCGGAGCAAAATTTGCTCAATTTAAACAGGGAAATTGCCCGATTGTGAGGATTAACCGCCGATAAACCAATTTGGAATTGCATGTTTTATCATAGATATTTGTTACTTTAACGTTAATTACTTGATAATTTCTGGATCTAATGAAATTATTTAACAACACAGGTGGTCTTAATCAACACCATTTGAGTGGGGTTTTTGCTCTTTCGTGTTTGCATTTTGCGATCGGGTTTGTAGAGGTTGCTCAGTGACTTGATAAATCTTTTAGCTTTATCAAACCGCTTCTCGCAAACCTGAAGGTTTGCTTGCCAGCCTCGAAAGAATAACAACCCTGAATATCTATTTGGTTAGTTTACAATAACTTAGGAAGATAAATATGAAATCGTTCAAGCAATATTTAATTACTGCATTGATGGGTGCGTTTGTTTTAGGCCTGCTAGCCAGTGCTCCAGCGAAAGCCGAATCAAACCCATTTGTCGCTCAGGACGTAGCTTTCTCTGCTGATTTTGACGCTGGCGACAAAGAGAAAGAGAAAGGCAAATGCGGCGAAGGTAAATGCGGCGAAGGTAAAAAGAAAGAAAAATGCGGCGAAGGTAAATGCGGCGAAGGTAAAAAGAAAGAAAAATGCGGCGAAGGTAAATGCGGCGAAGGTAAAAAGAAAGAAAAATGCGGCGAAGGTAAATGCGGCGAAGGTAAAAAGAAAGAAGGTAAATGTGGTGAAGGTAAGTGTGGCGAATAACTCGCAAGCTTAATTGAACCAATACGCTTTCTCAAAACCCTGGATTCAGCCAGGGTTTTTTATATCATGTGGACAATCCCAAACCTTGAATCACCTGATAAAAGGTTATGGCCATCACAATTCCTCTAACGGTTGATCGTCTGCCTGTTCCAAATATCAAAGCACTACGCAATAGCAAACATTATTCTGTCGGTGATGTCATTTGCGGGAATAAGATTCTGTCCTATTATTAATCCCATCAAACTTTAAACGATTAAACCCGTGACACCCATCAAATCTTGATGCCAGTTTACTCATTCCGGTGTGTCTTATGACTCGAAATAAAACCGTTTTCTGGATTGGACTCCTGTTAGTTATCGGCCTGTGGATCAGTGCTGAGCAAATCCTCGCCGCCCCCTACGAATTTTTTCGCTTTCGAAAATCGATGATTTACCTGACGGGTGTGGTTACCATTGCTGCCATGGCTTTTGGGATGGTCCTTGCTTTGAGACCAGTATTTTTATCAAATTATTTAGGCGGCTTGGATAAATCCTATCGGTTGCATAAATGGCTTGGTATTACGACCTTGGTTTTTTCTCTGGCGCACTACCTATGGATCAAAGCCCCACATTGGTTAGTCGATGCGGGATTGATGAACAGACCAGAAAAGGTCTCGAAACCAGTAGCAAATTCAGAGCTTGAACAACTGTTTCGCGATTGGCATGGCTTGGCAGAGACCCTTGGAGAGTGGAGTCTTTATATCCTTGTGGTGCTTATTGTGGTGGCATTGATTAAGTGGTTTCCTTATCGGTTATTTTTCAAAATGCATCGATTACTGGCCATTCTCTTTCTTGTATTGGTGTTTCATTCCACGGTATTAATGAAGTTTAGTTACTGGCAAACTCCGCTAGCCGGGTTGGTTGGGATATTAATGGTGTTAGGTATCGTATCGGCATTGTTTTCCCTGTTGCGCAAGATAGGTGAGCGACGGACTGTCATTGGTGTGGTTGAAAAAGCTGAGCTGCATCCAGATAATAAGGTGTTGGCGGTGGAGGTTGCTTTAAAAGATCGCTGGCCTGGGCATGAAGCGGGGCAATTTGCGTTTGTTCAGTTCGATAGCAAAGAGGGACATCACCCTTTCACAATCTCATCGTCATGGCACGATGATGGCAAGTTGAGTTTTCATATCAAAGGGCTTGGAGATTACACTCGATTATTGCCAAAGCGCGTAGCAAAAGGGGACTTGGTAACGATTGAAGGTCCTTACGGACAGTTTAACTTCAAATCATCGGCAGCCCGGCAGGTGTGGATTGGCGCGGGAATCGGAATTACGCCATTTATGGCGCGTATGGCGGAGTTAGAGCAGCATAGCGATGGTAAGGATATCGACCTGTTTTATTGTACCCGTTCGCCGGATAAGGAATTTATCGATAAGATCCAATTTTTGGCGGCTAAGGCGAATATTAACCTATACATTATCGATGAGCATGTTGATGGTTTACTGTCCCTTGAAGACATCCTAGCACAGACCGGAGAATTGGATTCTGCTGACCTTTGGTTTTGTGGTCCTGGAGGGTTTGCTAAATCATTACAAAAATCGATTCAACGACAGCACATTCAATTACATGGTTTCCATCAGGAACTGTTTCAATTTCGCTAAGTCAGTATTCTAAAATACAAGCGATTTAATCGATAAGGATTTTTACCCACAAAGCCTCTCGAACATAAATCCGGTTCACCTTACACGCTTTTCCTATATCCGGCATATCAAGCAAAAATGCCTTTATCAAGCTAAAGGTTGTATTTACTACCAAGGCTTTAAATCTTACTGTTTTCGTCTATCTTTCATATCGTTATTAGCGAAAAAATATTATATGTACGTAATGGTTTCACTTTTTAACATTTTTTTTACGCGCTAATTCATGTCGTTAGCTCATTTTATGATTGATCTATTGTTGATAATTGGACAAATAGCTAATTGATGAAGAAATGACTATTAAATAGACGAATCTTCAGGTATGATGCCGCCGATTTTGATTAATGCGGAGTTGTACTTGCAATGTCACACGATAATTCTTTTAAAGAAAGTTCTTCTAAACGTCACTTGTTTTTTGCCTTATTGGCGTTAGTGGGGATGCCATTACTACCTATGCTAATGGGCTGGTATACCTACCTTTAATTACAGGTACTTAAACCTTTAATAAAAATTAATTCCACCTGTTTATCGAGATTGATTGGGGAAGCGCTATGGCCGAGAAAATCTTACTGGTCGAGGACAATAAGTCCGTTCAGGCTCAATTAAAAGAGCTATTAGAACAACAGGGTCACCAGGTAACAACCGCTTGCAATGGCCTTGATGGTTATAACAAAGCGTTAGCTGAAACTTATGACCTGTGTATAGTTGACCACTTGATGCCGCTTATGGATGGCCCGCAACTATTAAAAAATCTTAAGGGAATGGAAAATAACAGCCCCCGTGCCGTTATGTTTTTGAGCACTCAGGATCCTAAATTGGTCAATAGCCTGGCAGAAACCAAGCTTGCAGACGCCTGTCTAACGAAACCAATTGAAAAAGAAGCATTTTTAAATGCCATGGGCAAGTTGCTTGAATCTGAGGATTGGGCAGCGGCAGGCTAATTTGGTTTCATTTTTCTAAACCAAATGCTGTTATTGCGACTATAAATATTTGTCGTTTTCGATTATCCTGTTAGCAAATTGATTTACTATTTGCTAACCATGACTGAAAGCGACGTATCCTACCTAAAAAGTGTTATTCATGATGTGCCGGATTATCCGATTCCCGGCATAATTTTCCGCGATATCACTGGCATTCTTGACGATGCCAAAGCTTTCCAACTTTGTATTGATACAATGAAAACCCGTTATCAGGAACAGGGCATAACCAAAGTCGTTGGCACTGAAGCACGTGGTTTTTTATTCGGCGCGCCGCTGGCTCTGGCAATGGGTGTTGGCTTTGTTCCGGTTCGCAAACCCGGTAAATTACCCCGAGAGACTCATTCACAAACCTATGAACTTGAATATGGACAGGATACACTGGAAATACATCAAGACGCGTTGACCGAAGATGATGTTGTGTTGATGGTCGATGATTTGCTAGCTACCGGTGGTACGATAGAAGCGACAACCCACTTAATTCGAGCTGTGGGAGCGAAAGTCAATCATGCCGTATTTGTCATTGGTTTACCCGGACTAAAAGGTCATGAGCGTTTACATAATTTAAATGTCGATGTGTTTTCTATGGTTGAATATGAAGGCGAATAAATAGCATTATGAGTTATCAAGTTCTGGCAAGAAAGTGGCGCCCTAAAAATTTCCAAGAATTAATGGGGCAGGAGCATGTTGTCACTGTGTTGGTCAATGCACTGACGCAACAGCGGCTTCATCACGCATATTTATTTACGGGTACTCGCGGTGTCGGGAAAACCACAATCGCGCGAATTTTTGCTAAAAGCCTGAACTGCGAACAAGGTATTACTGCCACTCCATGTGGTACGTGTCATGCTTGTGTCGATATTGATGCAGGTCGATTTGTCGATTTATTGGAAATTGATGCCGCTTCACGCACTAAAGTGGATGATACCCGGGAAATTCTTGATAACGTTCAATATGCACCCAGCCGAGGCCGATATAAGGTTTACCTCATTGATGAAGTGCATATGCTCTCTAAAAGTAGTTTCAATGCGCTGCTAAAAACCCTGGAAGAGCCTCCGGAGCATGTGAAATTTATTCTCGCAACGACCGATCCGCAAAAACTCCCGGTAACGGTTTTATCCCGTTGTTTGCAATTTCACCTTAAAGCGTTGACACCCAAACAAATTGAAACCAAGTTAACCGAGATTTTGCACGCCGAAGAGGTAACCTTTGACGAAGGCACGTTAGGGCTCTTATCAAAAGCAGCACGCGGTAGTATGCGTGATTGTTTAAGCTTATCTGATCAAGCGATCGCGCAAGGTCAGGGACATTTAACGGTTCCTAACTTGCAACAGATGTTGGGTGGGGTCGATCAAAACTGGGTCTATAAAATATTGATAGCTTTAGTGAAACAAGATTCCCAAAGCTTAATGACATTAACCCAGACGATTGCCAGTTATGCGCCAAATTACCAGCGATTGTTGGCGGAATTATTGCAATTGCTGCATCAAATCGCCATGTGGCAACTCGTCCCGGAATCGGTCGATGTCGATAAGCAACGCCATAATTTATTGGAAAAGTTTTCTCGGGCGATGAGCCCGGAAGATGTGCAATTGTATTATCAGATTGTGTTAAACGGTCGTCGTGATCTGCCATTTGGTTTTGATGAGCAGGCTGGCTTTGATATGGTGGTATTAAGGATGCTGGCGTTTAAACCTACCCAGCGAGAATTGCTGCCAGAGCAAGCGAATGTGAGTGCAGCGACACTGCCGAATACTGCAGAAGTTGATAGTATCAGTGACGATCTGAATCAAGCATTGGCAGATACGGTTGCTCAAACTTCGGATGCCAAAAGCATGGCAGCTAAAAATACGGTAGCAAGCTCAGCCAATACGGCTCAAAAAAATACTGCACCAGAAAGTACAGGGCCAGAAAATACAGGGCCAGAAAATGCCGTCGAAATCATCGTCGAAAGCGTGAATGAAAACGTCCTTGAGAGCGACACTGGTAATGATCCAAGTCCGAAAGTTGTCGGCGCTCAAACCCCTAAAATGGATACCGAGGTAACCACAGTGCCGCAGGGCACACAACTCGATGCTGCGGACTCTGAGGCGATTTTTCCGGCAAGTAAAGCACAAGGCGAACCCTTGGCGAATGTTTTAGAACAAGCTTCGCCAATTGCCGCTCAAGCAGATAAAGAACCACAAATGCTGGATATCGAACAGCAAGGTCTCGAAGCGCAGGCTCGGGATGAAGGTTTATGGCCACAAACCTCAGATATTGCACCAGTCTCTGAGCAAATACCGCAGACTTCGGACTCTCAAGAGCCGACACCTCAAGAGCCAACACCTCAAGAGCCAAGACCTCAAGAGCCAGTGCTCGCGGAGAATAACCAAACAGCCAGTGAAGAAAGCACTGCTGCACTGCAAGCGACTGCCATGGAGAATGTGGCAGATACTCCAGCGACAGAACCAAGCTCAATGGGTAACAGTTCAGTCGATAACGTGTTAGCCACAAGGAATATGTTAAGGAGCCGTAAGAAGCTCGTGGAGGGTAGGGCAAAAAAGCCCCAGGCGGTACCAACAGCTAATACCCCTGCAGCGCAAGCGGCTCAGGAAATTGCGCAACAATCCGATGGCATCGAAACGCTAATTGAGGACGATTTGCCCGCCCGACAATTGATTGCTCGAGCGCAGCAACAAGCGTCAGCTGAAAAAGAACCTGAAATTCAGGCGAAAAATCAGCAACGCGTGGTAAATATTGATAGTGAGAATGGATTTAGCCCAGAGTTAATCGATCCCACCCAAATTCGTGATGCCAGCCAAATAGATTTATGGGCCAATATGATTGATGCCATGGGACTCGGCGGCCGACTACGGCAACTGGCATTGAATGCCGTGTTAGGGGATAACTGTAACGATCAACAATTACATATCATTCTCGACAGCGAGTTTGCGCACCTGCAAAGTCAGGCGGCGATTGATCATTTAACAAAATGTTATTCCTTGCTTAAGCAACAACCGGCTGAATTGGTAATTGACGTCCAGGAAAATGTTGCCGATACACCGTTGTCGATTCAATTATTGATTAACGAAAGCCGGCTGCAATATGCAAAACAAGTGATTGGCGATGATGAATTTATCCTTCAATTGCAACAAGATTTTCAAGCGCAAGTGGCTATAAACAGTATTCAGGCGTTATAGCGTTAACCCTAGCAGACTAAGGTTATTGAGCATATCGAGTACATATCGCCAGTATCTTTAGCTAGTGCGTATGGTAACCAAATTCTGATATACTCATTGCGTTTTCATTTTCTGCCCCCAGATATTATGCAATATATCTGGATCGGCTAAGCGCTGATATTTTCAGCCAAATTAATATTGGAGAATCGAATATGATGAAAGGTGGCATGGGCAATTTGATGAAGCAAGCCCAGCAAATGCAAGCGAAGATGGCGAAAGCTCAAGAAGAGATCGCCAGTATGGAAGTGACTGGCGAAGCCGGTGCAGGCATGGTTAAAGTAACGATGACCGGAAACCACAACGTCCGTCGTGTCGAGATTGATGAAAGCATGATGGAAGACGACAAAGAAATGGTTGAAGACTTAGTCGCCGCTGCATTCAACGATGCCGTCCGTCGTGTTGAGGAAACCACTAAAGATAAAATGGGTTCGGTCACCGGCGGTATGCAAATGCCTCCTGGCATGAAACTTCCGTTTTAATCGCAGGTCTTGTCAAGTTTATAGAAATAGCGCCTTCAGGCGCTATTTTTTTATACAGGGATGCAATTGGTCGTCGTGTTACCTCCTGTAATAGCGCGACATTCCAAAAGTCATTTTATATTTTCTGCTCGATATGTTTCCTATCCCTATAGTCGTTCCTGGCGAACCATGGGTTTCTGCACCCCTGCTGTTAATATGTCAGAAATGGCACAAGGGAACCTTATGTTATTTTTGCCTCCTGTTTAAACGAACTCAAGCGTCATCATTTCGTTTAGTTACCGATGAATTCTCGAATTATTAGAAAAATGTCGTACCTTTAATCTAAGGGATGAGGGATTGAGCGGTTAATCAGGCGCATGAAATACACTCCTCATCTCGATTTTTGTTAATGACGATTCTGGTTATTTCCCCAACTAGTGTGAAATTAAAAACAACAGAGAAACACAATGCGCATCGAGAAAATTTCAAATCTGAAACGATACAGCTTTAATGTCTTTAAAAGTCTGATGGGCCAATATGGGTTTACGCAGCAGCGCTCTCATTTTAAATTTTTATTTACCAGTAGCAGTGGCCTGTTTTTGTTTGACCGGGGACGAATTCACAAACTGCTATCGGGCAATTTCTTTGGTATTACTCAACTGCCCGATGAGCGTTATCTTGCGGTTACGTATGTGCAAGATGGCACTAAGGACGAGCGTAGCTTGGCATTGACGTTTAAGTTAGCGGGTAATAAAGCCGAAGCACAAAAAAGCTTTAATTTCATCAGTGCTGAAGGGGAAGTGAAAGTCCCAGTCAGAGTACATCAAATTATTTGTTTTAACGGTAAACTTTGGGTCACGAACACACGTCAGAATATTGTATGGCGCTGTGATCTTAATGGCCGGATTGAAAAATCCTTTATCTATTCGCAAAGTTTTAACTATGCTCCTGGCTGTACATCGACTGACGTTGTGAGAAAAACCGCGCGTAATAGCCAGGACTATCATCACTTTAATTCCATCCATATTGACGAGAATTTCCTGTATTTACTTGCTCATAATTCGGCGGGCTCCGACAAAAGTAAAAATAGCTTTTACTTAAAACTGGATCATGAATTCAATGTTCTCGAGCGTACCGATAATGTTGGTAAAGCTTGTCATAATCTCGTGCCATGTGAGCAAGGGTTTTATATTTGCGACTCCGCTAATGGTCAGTTGGTTCATCCCAAGTTGCCGAACATTCAATTAGGCTATTTTTTGCGTGGGCTGACCTTAATTGATAATCACCTGATCGCAGGAGGTACGGTATCGAGCTCCGATCCAAACCTTCGAGGCAAGGGAGACAGTCGATTGTTTTTCATTCCTGTCGGTAATGCATTCCCAATCATGTCTCTATCGTTAGGTCGCACCGGAGATTTACACGACATTGTCGCGCTCAAGTAAGCTTTTGGTGCAGCGCGCTCAAGTAATGTTCGGTAATCGGAACAATACTTTTAAGCCATTCAGGGATTGTGATTGTTCTATTTTTAGGTTTCCTTGATGCCATTCACAAATCACTTTGGCAAATGCCAGCCCTAATCCGTAGCCATTACCTAGATCCTCAATATCTTTACCGCGGACATAAGGTTGAGTGACGTCTTTATATGACGTGGTGCTTAGCCCTTTACCATCGTCCTCAATGGCAATCAGCAAGTTATTGTCAATTACCTTCGCCTCAATTTTTATCTGCAGCGTGGCATAGGTGAGGGCATTAGCGATGACATTTTGCACCGCGCGTCGCAAAAAACTCTTATCAAAACGCCAATACAAGGGACAATCATTAGCGAGGTTAATGGCTTTATGACTACTGATTTGCATTTTCTCCGTTAAAGAGCAAAGCATCGAGGTTACATTGTGGCGCTTGATATCCAGATTGTCATATTCTTCTTCAAGCTTAGAGAATTCAATAAACTCATGGGTTAAACCGTTTATTTCATCGATATCTTGCTGAATGGAGGTTTTCATGGTTGAAAAGTTTTTGTGATCCATCACTTCTAAACAAAAGTCGATGCGAGTGACTGGTGTGCGAATGTCATGGGATAGGGTACTGGCAAGGAAACGTTGCAATGACATATAGCGCAGTAATTGGTTAGCCATTTGATTAAAACTTTGTGCCAGAGGATAAACCCGTGATGTCTTACTGATAGCAAGTTTGCTGATTTCTCTGTGTTTACTAAATCGCTTGCTGGCTTGATTCAACGTTTCTAAATCGCGAAACATTGGCCATATCCATAAAAACAAAAACACCGCAAAACTGAAATAGAAAATGATCACTATCGGCTCAATCACATCGTCTTCAATCTGGTTTTGAAAGGGCCCCATCTCCCAAACCCTGGTTTTATCTTTGTCATTGAGCCGATAGTAGAAAGTTTGCCTGCCATCATGCAGAGCAACAACTTGTGCAGCAGATAGCTTGGCTTTCATATCGCCCGGCCAGTGCAAATTGGTGATGGCAATGGAACGGGCAATTTGGGAAGGCATGTCCGTCTCACTGTTCGTTTGAAACGTACTAAATACTTGCTCGAGTTCTATGCTGTGCTGAGTCGGGCTTTTGGAAAGCTGAGAAAGCTTGTCGGTCACGATAGCAACAAAGAATAAGGTGACAAAAATCAGCAAGAATAGTTTGATAAATTGTAATCGCATGGACGGACTCGCTATCTCTGGGCGAACAGATAGCCTTTACGCCATACGGTTTTTATTTCATATGGGTTGTCTTCTATCTGATTAAACTTCTTACGAATTCGACTGACTCGGCCATCAATAATCCGATCCTGCCCGTCATATTCTCTTCCAACCGCTTGTAAAAATAGCTGCTCCCGATTCAGGGTTTGATTCCGATTACTGATCAAAATCCAGAGTAAATCAAATTCTTCGGTGGCTAATGTTAAGCGTTTGTTACAGACATGAATGCTTCGGGCGTTATTATCAATCGACAATTTTGGCAATTCAATGCATTGCGAATCTGTTGTCGACGAATGACGATTTACCGCCCGCAATAAGGCGTTAATTTTTGCCAGTAAAATTGCCGGCCTTACCGGTTTTGCAATATAAGCATCAGCGCCCATATCCAGTCCCGAAATATGATCAATATCTTCTGTTTTTGCAGTAAGAAAGATAAAAACGCCGCGGTAAGACTCACGGCACCGTTGGCATATATCAAAGCCATTTAAACCGGGTAAATTAATGTCGCAAACAATGACATCGAACTGGGATAGCTTACCGTGAGTGAGAAAGGATTCAGCATTCTCGAAATGACAAACCTCAAAGCCATTATTGACAAAAAAGGTTGAAATTAATGCCGCCAGTTTTATATCGTCTTCAATCAGGCATAGCCTCGATGTATTTTCTTGATGAGTGATCACTACAGGATACTCCATGCGTGTCGTTTGCGTTTGCGCAAGGTACTGGGGACCATAACTTTCAAGCTGAACTGCTTAATCGTAGTTTTGGTTTGTAGATCAATAAATAGCAGTGGCTCACTTTGCGCAAATGGCACATGAATCGTAATTTTCCCTTGCTGAGTTTGTTTATGACAATACAAGTCTTCGTTAGTGGTTTTTCTGCGCAGACAAAAGTCCCTGGGTTGGTCGAAATTCCAGGTGATGGTGAGCGGAAGTTCACAGGAATGCTGGGTTTTTACACAATGGGTTGGCGACAGAGCTACTTGATTAGCGCGGGCGCTATCGATGGGAGAAATTAACGGAAAACCTAATAACCACCAGGGTTTCATTAAAATCCCCCTCCGATTTGCCAACTCACCCCAATAAAATAATAGTGAGTAGAATTGTCTTCTACCAGTGGACTGAGGACGATTTGTTCGCTTAAATCCTGATACTGGTAACGTCCGATAACAGCAAATTTTTCATAAATAGGATAATTAAAATTTAGCTCGTAATTGAGATTCCATCCTGCATCTGCCAGATAAGCAGGGCTCCTGTAGATTAACTCGCCATTTTCGACGCCGTAGTAATAATCATTTAGCGCTTGGCTTCGATATTGCGCGCCTGTACTTAGTTGATAGGTTAAGTCACCAAATTGATTTTGATAGGCCAGACCCAGACCGAGTTTCTGACCGTGATGCACCGCTGAGATATCGGTCAATAAATCAATGCTTAATCGCCAGCTGGCATTAGGATAATAGTCGACACCAACACCACCTAGATAAGACAGAGAACGCTCAATGTCTTTGGGCTCTGTATCTTCGTCTGGATAAGGGAGTGGAAATAGCCCAGCGCTGCCTGTGGTACTTAAAAACGCATCCAGTTTATTACGTTGAAAATAAACCCCATCTGGATTTAGCTCGCCTTTGATATCAATGGACCAGAATTGATCTTCAAACAAGGTGTAACCGATCGCAGTATTTTCAATATAGAAATTGTCAGCATAGACATAGAAAGAGGGGAGGAAGGCGATATGTCGTTCTTGACCGCTATGCCCTTTACCACTAAGCCCTGCACCGCTATGCAAAGGACTGGAATATTTGCCGTAACCAAGTGCTGCACCCACAGCCCAGCTGTTGCTTGCGACACAATCACCTTCACACACATTTCGCTCCTGAATCCCGGATGATTCAGAAGGCTCTTGATCAGATGGCTGAGCTGCAACTGCACTGGCCGACAATAGAGCGGCAAATATACAGGCTCGGGAATACTTCATTATTGTTAACTGCTTGTTATCGTTATTTTGATATTGGGTTATTAGCGCTTGTGACAGTAAATACTAACCCTGTATATACCGTACTTAAAGGCCTGTGTACAATTTTGCACAACTTAATCGCAACAACATCAGACCCCATTTCGTACACAATTTTGCACAATAATTGACGGGTATTTGCACAGCGATGGTGTTTAACATGAGTGGTCCACCAGTAAGAGTGGTTCGCATAATCATAACTAAAAATGATAACAATCATGGAGAACACGATGAAACTAAAATCTATCTCCCTTTGCATAGCCAGCGCTTGCTATGCCTTAGGAGTAGGGGCTGCCACATTGGCAGAGCCTTCATCAGCAACACTAAGCAGTGGTAGTTTAAAAAAATTACCGTTCGATAAAGCGGAGCTCGAGCAGATGCAACAGCGCCGCCAACAAAGCCGTACGCAAAACAACGTATTAAAGCGTGCTGACAATGTTAACCAACATATTACCCGTGCTAACAGCGCCGAAAAATTCAGTCCGGAAGATGGACTTGATGGTAGCCATACCTACATCGTGCGTATGAAAGAAGCGCCGGTTACTCAATACCAAGGTGGCGTTCAGGGGTTAAACGCTACGGCTCTGTCAAACACCAATAACCAAGGCATTCAAGGGAAATTCAACCTTTTTGCAGGTGCTGGAAATAAGACAGATATCAATGCTTATCAAAATTATCTGAAAAACAAACAAAATCAATTTATCGATAATTTAAGCGCTCGTGGCATGGCGATTGAAGCGAGAAAGCAGTTTACCGTTGCGATCAATGGATTCTCGGTTGAGTTAAATCAGCAACAGGCAAGTGAACTGGCCCGTTTACCTCAGGTTACTGCGGTAACTCGTTCAACCTTACATGAGCTACACACCGATATCGGCCCACAACTGATTGGTGCCGAGCAAGTATGGCAATCGGGTGGTGAAGGCGTGCCAGCAATGCAAGGCGAAGGACTGATCGTTGGTGTCCTAGATACCGGTATTAATACCGATCATCCATCTTTTGCTGCCATTGGCGGCGACGGCTATCAACATGTTAACCCGTTTGGTGATGGCAACTATGTCGGTGATTGTGCTAAGGACGAATTTGTCAGTCTTTGTAACGACAAACTGATTGGTGTGCGCAGTTATGATGTCATTACCGATGTTTATAACGCATTAGAATTTCAGGCGCCAGATCATCCAGAGTGGATGGAAGGGGTGCAAATTCGACCGAAAAATGGTGAAGACTACAACGGCCATGGTACCCATACCGCCAGTACGGCAGCCGGTAACATCCTTTATGATGTACCGTATGTAGTACCACAAGTAGGTGATGGCGATGGTATCGACACGGGTTTGAATATGGGCACCATTTCGGGGGTGGCTCCACATGCAAACATTATCTCTTATCAGGTTTGTTATCCGGGGGGCGCTGGTGATCCGTACGCCGGTTGTCCGACCGAAGCGTTATTAGCGGGTATCGAAGATGCCATTGCTGATGGTGTGGATGTTATCAACTTCTCCATTGGTGGTAGTGAGCAGTTCCCTTGGGAAAACCCCGTTGAACTTGCTTTCCTATCTGCCCAGGAAGCGGGCATAGTCGTTGCCGCATCAGCGGGTAACAGCGGTACCGATGGCTTCAACGAATACATGTCTTCTGCAGATCATACGTCACCTTGGTTATTAACCGTTGGCGCAACAACTACTGGACGTACTATCGATATTACCGGTAAATCTTTAGGTAGCTTGAGCGGCGGTGACACACCGGCACCTGGCATGTTTGAAGGTAAAGGTATTTCTGGTGAATTCAGTGGTGAAATCGTATTAGCCGCTAACTATGGTGACGAGCTTTGTCTTGAGCCATTTGCAACGGATACATTCACCGAAAATCAAATCGTTGTTTGTAAACGCGGTGATATTGCCCGGGTTGCTAAAGCCGATAACGTAGCTGCCGGTGGTGCTGGCGGTTTCGTTCTTTATAACACCCAATATGGCGATTCGTTAAACAATGACGTTTACTCGATACCGGGTGTACATATCAGCAGCGATGCACAGTGGTCATTGATCCCTTGGTTGCAATCCGGTAGCGGCCACATGGCAACTATCACAGCCAGTGAAATAAACCGCAATGTGAATCCAGATAATGCCGATATGCTGGCGGACTTTTCCTCTCGTGGACCTAGCCAAACTAACCCTGAGCATCTGATCCCGTCAATTTCTGCGCCTGGTGTTGATATTTATGCTGGGGCTGCCGACGAGCATCCATTCTCAACTGTAAATCTGTCGAGCAAATATGCGGTTTATAGCGGTACGTCGATGGCATCACCTCATATCAGTGGTGCAGCAGCGCTTATCCGTCAGGTAAATCCAGACTGGACAGCGACGCAAATTCAATCCGCGATCATGATGACTGCCAATCGTAACGTTCGTTATGATGCGGGCTGGCCGGATGGTATTACCCAGGCTGGTATTTATCGTGCAGGTTCTGGTCGAGTCGATGTGGCCGCGGCAGCGTCTGCGGGCCTTATTCTGGATGAAACATCCGAAAATTTCATGCTTGCTAATCCGCAAAACGGCGGTGATGTGAAAGCCTTGAATATGCCAGAATTGGTGAACTTTAACTGTAAAGGTAGCTGTAGCTGGGTACGCACGTTTGAAGCCACTCATGACGGCAGCTGGACGGTAGAAACGCAAACCGGCGAATACTCGGTACAGCTGGCATCTTACCCTTCAAGCTTTGCACTGAAAAAAGGCCAGAAGCAATCGGTTGTTTTTGAAGCGAAAATACTCGATTCACAATCGGCCATCAACAATTCCGAAGTAGAAGTTCATGGTAGCGTGGTTATCAAAGAAGATAATCAACAAAGTGCCGATAGTTATATACCGGTTGCTTTGAAATACAACCACGGTACGTTACCTGAAAACATCACCATGTCGGCACACCGTAATAACGATGTATACACGTTACGTAGCCTGACAAGTGCAAACTTCAAAAATCTGAATGTCACGAGCTACAAGGAGAAAAAAGCGGACTTGACGAGTTTTTCCTTACCTCAGGCACAAACCTCAGTTTCACCGTTTATCAGTGGTGTGCTTGATGAATCTACCTATACACATTGGGTTGATGTGCCAGCAGGTAGCAAGCGTTTGATCGCCGAGGTGATTAGCTCTGATGATACCACCGCAATTGAAGATTACATTCGTGGTGACTTAGATATTATCGTTGGTATCGATGCCAATGGCGATAACATGGTACAGATGGATGAAGAAGCAATTTGTATCTCGTTAAGCGATTTACGAAATGATTTCTGTAACATCAATAACCCGGATGCGGGTAAATACTGGGTTGTCTTCCATAACTGGAAAAACTGGTGGGATCCATCTCAGCCGATTCCAGTGGATACCTATACGGTAGCAACGGCAGTTGTTGGTAATGACTTATCCGACAGCATTCAGGTAAGTGGTCCGCAAAGCTATGATGGTGCATCTTCATTCGAGTTAGATGTTGAGTGGAACATGGACATGATGTCCGGCGATATCTATTACGGCGCAATGGAGTTAGGCTCTGATGCCAATAACATGGCAGATCTTGGGTTAATTCCGTATCGTTTAAACCGCGAAAAAGACGACACTCAGATCCAGACCAGTCAAACTATGGCTGCTGGTGGCGATGTTGTTGATGTCACCATAAATGTCATGGAAAACACCACAGGTAGTGATCGCAATTTTACCTTGACCACGACCTTACCTGAAGGCATGAGCCCGATTGCTGATTCAATACAATTGCATAACTCTGGTGAAGAGCAGCTAATGGTTGACGGTAATACGATTGTGGTTAGTGGCGTGCAAGCCGATACCTCGAAAGTGGCACCTGAGTATCTGGTAACAACTAACTTACAGGATGCAATGTGTCGTACACCATCATTCGGTTTGCCGAATCATGATGGCGGTTATATCGACTTGTTAACTAAAGTCGGCTTTGGCCCGGATTGGGGTGGCGTCTGGAATGAAAACTTATCCTTACCATTTGCCTGGTTATGGGGCGGTAATCCGACGTATTCTTTGTATCATAATCACGAGTATCAGTCTTACCCGCAATTTACCTTGAGTCCGATGGGATATCTGCAGTTCGATGATCTGCCGCTGTTCTTCCCATTCCACATGCCATTCCCAATGACGAACTTCCCAGATGCTATGGTAGCACCGCTTTGGAAAGGTGAGTTCTTTGGACAAGCGTTTGGTACGCCGTATGAGCCAAATATTTGGGATAGCGAGTTAAACTCAGGTATTACCTTTGCTTACACTGAAGATCAGACCGTGATTGTTGAGTGGGATAATGTCCGTTCGCAATCGTCATACTGGGATTGGATTTTGCAGGAAAACGTGGTTGAGAATAATACCGACCGTTACGACTTTGAGGTGATTTTCAACTTAGGTCCTTACCAGTTTGGTGCTGGTCAGTATGAAGTGATCATGGCTTATGATAACCTCGATTTCGCAGGTCAAAGCGCTGGTACTGTGGGTATCCATGGTTATTCCGGCATTCGCTCTACCTTTGGTCCTCTGGATGGTTATTCCGGCACTCAGTACGCCTTCGATGATATCGATGAGAAATTATCGAATGGTCTGGTGCTTTGTTATGACTATGTTGGCCCGCAGATGAGTCGGTTTGAGGTGACCCTACAAGCTCGCGTAGATGAAGATGCAGCCGGTAAAGATCTGAACATCAACACGACGAGCGACGTTGAAGGTATCGCGACGGTTGAAGTCCAACAGGCAATTACCGTTAATGGTAACCTGACCATGGGCGTATATCCTGACTTAACGATCAACGAGAACGAATCGGTAAATGATCTTCTGATCTCCTATGCAGATGCGGATAATCGTAGCAATATCGTTACCGTGAGCGGTGATAACGTTACAGCGGAAATTCACAGTCATCAGCCGGGCGGTACGTTCTCATTGTTGCCTGAACTGGATTTCCATGGTGAAACCATGGTGACAGTAACGGTTGCTGATGCGTCAAATCCGAGCGATATGGCAAGTGCCAGCTTTATGCTGACGGTTCTGTCTGATGGCATTGAATATGGTTGTACGGATGCAAATGCCAACAACTTCGATGAAAATGCAACCGATGATAACGGTAGCTGTATCTATCCGGAAGAAGAGAAGAAAGAGAAGAAAAAATCAGGTGGTGCTTTAGCGTGGCTCACCCTGTTAATGCTTCCTCTTGCACTAAGAAGACGTTCGGTACGATAACCGGTTAAATCAAAGACACTTCACTTAAGTTAAAATCCCGCTTCGGCGGGATTTTTTTGACTTTAATACCCGAAAGCCATAGGGTAGTTTCAATAAATTGTGGTTTAATGAAGTACTTATACCAATCCCATTTAATTATTGCTCACTCAGTGAGAATTTAAAGGCTTTTAATTAAGGCTTTGATTGCAGAGAATGGTTATTCCATTATCTCAAAATCGGCCAAAACCAGTAACGCAGGATAAACGCCTTTAAAACTCACCCGTAGGGAGTGAGTGTGATTGGTATTAACTCTGGCTCGGGCGATATGTCTGGATCACAACATTTTTCAGAATTACCCAGATAAAAATAATAATGAAATTTTCAACTTATCTAATCAGTTTCCTACTTTTCATTGCCTTTAGCGGTGTCACTCTTGCTAATACTGGTGCGCCGGAACAATGTACGAATTGCCATCAACAGCAGGTTACAGCGTGGCAGCAATCGGACCATGCCAAAGCCATGGCGAAAGTGAGTGAGCAAACGGTACTCGGCAATTTCAATGGTGTCAGTGTTCAGCACTTTTCCCAGACGGCGAAATTTTTCCAAAAACAAAACAAGTATTTCATGTCCCTGAACCATGAAAATAACGTCGTTGAATATGAAGCAAAATTTGTCTTTGGTCACTTCCCGCTGCAGCAATATTTGATTGAAGCCGATGGTGGACGTTTACAGGTATTTCCGTTCGCCTGGGACAGTCGCAACAAAGACGATGGTGGCCAACGCTGGTATCCTATGTATGCGGATGAAGACATTAAATCGGCGGATCGACTGCATTGGCAACAACCGATGCAAAACTGGAACGGCATGTGTGCCGATTGTCACTCCGACGGCTTAACTCGCAATTATGACGCCAGCAAAAATACTTTTTCCAGCCACTATGACAATATCAATGTCGGGTGCCAGTCTTGTCATGGCGATATGGAAAATCATCAGTCGCAAAGCGCAGACCCATATTCTGCACTCGTACAAGCACCATCCGTAACAAGATCAAATCAGGATATCGGCCAGTGGTTAAGAATGGCGGGTGAAGATGTGGCAAGTTGGCAAGGCGAGAAACGAGATAATCAATTCATGGATTCATGCTTTGCCTGTCACTCATTGCGATCACCACTTACTGATGGCATTGCACCTGGTACCGCATTTCTAGACCAGTTTTCACCAAGTATGCTGGCGCATCCTTTGTACTACAGCGATGGTCAAATCAAAGAAGAAGTGTATGTTTACGGCTCTTTTTTGCAAAGTAAAATGTTCAAAGCCGGCGTAAACTGTATTGATTGCCATGATAAACACACAATGAAAATCAAGGTTGAGGGTAACGGCTTATGTTTGCAATGTCATAGCCCTGAAAAATATCAACAAACGCAGCATACCGGCCATCCATTGGATCAACCCGGAGGCCAATGTGTTGATTGTCATATGAGCGAAACCACCTATATGGGCGTTGATGACAGGCGAGATCATAGCTTTAAAATCCCGCGTCCTGATTTAAGCAGCCGCTTTTCCAGCCCGAATGCCTGTACCAAGTGCCATGACGATAAATCTAATAGCTGGGCGAGTAGTGAGCTTCGAAAACTGCACGGCAAACCCAAAGCATTGAGTAGCGATGAGCTACATTATCGCAATTTACAGCATGGCAACCCGATAACTTTACAACAACACCTAAATGTTATTAATAGCGATTCATTGAATGAAATTCATCGCGCCAGTGCCTTGCGTTTATTGCCTGGTACCACGCAATCGATAAATGAATCGATGGCAAAACCCTGGATTCAATCGGATGAGCCGTTAATTCGCCTGGCGATGGCGCATATGGGCTTTATGCTACCAGCAGATCAGCAGCAAGGTTTATATATGAACCTTCTTGATGACGAATACAAAGCAGTGCGAGTGGCTGCCGCGCAGCAAGTAATAAACTTAGGTGTACAGTTTTCGCCATCGTTGGCAAACGCTATTTCCGAGCTGTTTACTGCGAACGAGCAAAACCGCTGGCGTGGCGAAGGCGGCCTAAACCAGAGTATGTTGCATATTGCATTGGGTGAATACAACAAAGCCCAACAGGCGTTAGAACAAGCCATTGCTGCCGACCCATATTTTGATCCTGCGTATGTCAATCTTGCGGATTTATACCGCGGGTTAAATCAGGTGGATAAGGAACTCACGACCTATCAGACCGGTCTTAAGGCTGTGCCTAAATCGGCAATGCTGCACTATGGTTATGGTATGCACCTGGTTCGCGCCGGTGATAAGAAAGCGGCTCTGCAATCCTTCGAAAAAGCCTCGCAACTAGATACCGAAAACGTGCAGTATGTGTATGTATATCTATTGAGCTTGGACAGCGTTGGAAATACCCGCGAGGCCCTGAATCGATTAAAACAGATCCTGGCAGGGTATAACAATGATCCACAACTAGTGCAGTTGGGCTTAAGCTTTTCACAAAAACTGCAGGATATTAATTCCTATCAGTTCTTTATGACGAAACAAAGAAGGTAGAGCCGTAATCGTATGAAGCAGTTAAGGTAAAGGTACCTTAACTGCTTGTCGCTTAATCGATTTTGACCTGCAAACGAATGTTATCTGATTGAAAGGTCTATTCTTTACCATTTCCAGAAAATATCGAGTCCAACTTTTTCAGCTTTTCTTTCAACTCATTCGATTCTTCCAATTCGTTAGCCAGCCATTTCTCACCCTTTTCTAAAGTTTCTTCAACACTCTGCTTTGATTTTTCTACACTTTTTTCCAGATCTATTTCTGATAGGTCAAGGTGTTGATCAATCGATTTCTGTACTGACGCGACGTGTTCATCAACGTTTTTTTCAAGCGTGTCTTTGGATTTTTGCAGTTTATCCGTCACCTGCTTTTCCGCGTTTTTTAGAGTTTGCTCAATTTGTTGTTGTGAATCCAAAAGACGTTGCTCAAAGGTTTGAGATTGCTCTGCGGTTTTTGAATCTTCGTCAGTACTCTGTGCTGGAGGCTTAGAATCGCAAGCTATGATGAAAGCACTTAAAATCAGTGGAATTGATAATTTCATTGTTATGGGCTCTTAATTAAAGTCGTTCTGATCAATAAAGGAGAGTGGATACGATAAAACAAACGCTGCGAAAGAAAAAGGCGTTAATGGTGTTGAGTGTTTAATTTCTTGCGTTACACATCGTTTCACGGCAAAACGTTGGCAATTTATTATGCGAACCACAACTTGAAGAATTTATCGACTGGCGAACGCCAATTCTATGCAACCACGCCAGGAATAGATGATTTTATTCAGTGGTCTGGTTTTATTCTCGCCTCTTTAATGTATTATGCTGATAATACTGGTGTTTTTAAAAGGGAATAATCAGGTGTGACGCCTGAACCAGCGCCAGTGATGCTCCTTGAGCTCGTAATGCGAACAATAGCATTTGCAAGATGGAATTTTACTATGAAAACTGTTGGCGTTTATTTGTTGTGTCTGATCGCTGTGTTGGGATTTAGTGGTTGTCAGTCGAGTCAAAAATCAGTAACCAAAGGAAGTTCAGACGTTGGAACGAAAAAGAATGAGAAAGAAATTGGTGCGACAACGGCAGCGCCAGCGCGCATCTTGGTTTTCAGTAAAACCAAGGGATTTCGACACGATTCCATCGCCAGTGGTCAGCAAGCCCTAATAACGCTTGGCGAACAAGCCAACTGGCGTTTAAGTTTTACTGAAGATGCCAGAGCTTTCTCAAAAGAAGGTCTGGGAAGATATGCGGTGGTGGTGTTTTTAAATACCACAGGCGACGTCCTTGATGACGAACAACAGACGGCATTTGAGCATTACATTGCAACGGGCGGCGGTTTTGTCGGCGTTCATTCTGCCAGCGATACGGAACACGATTGGCCCTGGTATGGACAGTTAGTGGGGGCACAATTTAACAGTCACCCTGAAGTACAACAGGCGAGATTAGTCGTTGAAGACAATGATCAGCTGGCAACGGAGCACCTGAATGACGCCTGGTTGCATAGCGATGAGTGGTATAACTTTAATCGCAACCCCAGAAAAGATGTGGACGTATTGTTGTCACTCGATGAACACAGTTATGATGCTGGACCCGGGGCCATGGGGGATCATCCCATAGCTTGGCAGCACCACGTAGAACAGGGTAGAGCCTTTTTTACCGGATTAGGGCATACCAAAGAATCTTATCAAAGCCCCGAATTCTTGCAGCATCTTAGTGGCGGAATTCATTGGGCGGCGGGTATCGACAATTAATTTTGGCGAGTTTATTGTGCAAATGCAGGTCAGGCATAGTGTTTGCGGACGTTAAACAATCATTGGGAGAGGACAATCCATGGTGAAGTATTTGTTACATCTGTTTGCGCTTACCGGGCTTTATCTTGCCAGCGTCAACCTGGTAACAGCCGACGAAACCGAGTCATATTCAAGGCTATCGGGTTTGGAAAACTTTCAGGTGAATAACGAGAGTATGATGAGCTCTGGCCAGCCCAATCAACAGCAGTTTGAAGCATTGCAGGCAATCGGAGTGACCAAGGTTATCGATTTGATCCCATCGGATCGTAGCGAAGAATCTGCGTTAATGGCAAAATTGGGGCTTACCTACCACAATATTCCCGTCGTATGGGAAAATCCAAGGGTTGAAGATTTCGAACATTACGTGACGTTGATGCAATTGTCCGATGGAAACGATGGGATTACCCTTACTCATTGTAAATTAAACTGGCGCGGAGCAGCGTTTACCTACCTATACAGAGTAACGCAACTAAATGAATCCGAAGCGATAGCGAAGAAAGATTTACTGGCGATTTGGCAACCCGATGAGATCTGGCAAAAATTTATTGATGATGTAAAAGCGAAATATTGAACCGACCATTTCGAGTAATTCCATCCTGATTTATCAAAAGAACCAATATTTGTTAGCGCTTTTGGAGCGCGATTTATTCCTTCAACTCGCCGAACTCCAGCTCAGGGTGCAACATGATGGTTTGGAATAGGGTCACTTCCTGTTCTTCTTCCACTTCTAGCAATAGCACGTGTTTTCCCGACTCTAATTCCTGGGTCAGTCTTTGCCGGTTGATCAAAATGGAATCTTTGCCATCCGGGGCACTCAAAACGGTGGTTAATGCAACAAAGACAATGATAATTGCGATTAGCGGGATCCAGCCAGCATCGGTATTGGTTAGTCCGAGCATATAGCCAAGGTAAAGCAGCACGCTGGCGATGAAATACCAAAAAATAGTATGAATTTCCGAGCGGTAGAGGTTAATAAACCAATAGAGTCCACTGGGGAAATAGGTTTTTAATTGATTGATACCGGTTTGTTCACTGAGTATGCGAAACTGAGGCGCCAAAAAGCCTTTTTGCTCTAACTCCAGTGAGAACAAGTGTAAGTGGGATAAGTTGTCGCTAATGCAAAAATGTCGTTTCATTATTTTGATTGGCGAGCTACAGGCGAGGGTCTGCTGGCCGATGTATTATCTTAGTATTATTGGTATTTCGGAATTCAGCCGAAGTCTATTTATTAGAGTCTAGTGCGGTTTTATCCGAAGTGCATAAAAAAAGGGGCGAAAACGCCCCATATCTTAAACTTAAGCATCCTGTTGCTTTAGAGTTCTGTTTAAGCCATTAATTACGACTTGGTGAACCAGTATCCTTTCATCCAATACATCTGTTATTTTTGGTTTAAACTCGCTCAGTGGATAACTTTGTTTTTGTTAGGAGTCAAATCAATCTGTGATTGAAAGACCTATCCTGTTGCGAGCATTTTTTTTAAGCTTGCGCTTAAAAAAGAATTGTTGCTTCCTTGCCGGCTCATCCTGAACCTCTCTGTCATCCTGACGATTTAATTATTGACGTAAGCGATCGCAAAAAATAGCGAGTTTTTTTCGATTCTTTACTGTCATAAATTTGTCATAATCCGTTAAAAACTGGGAAACGCTTATTTTAAAAGGGATAAAGGGAAAAGGGGGCCCAATTGAAAGGAAAAATTGCGGTAGTTATCGCACTCTGTTGTGAGATATGTCTTACACGCTTTGTGGCGATAGGCTGAAGCTAGAGACAAACCACAAGTCTGGAATTGCTTGTCCTTGTGGTCTGCCGATGAAATACGTTAGCTAATGCGTTTGAATTGTAAGTCCCACACACCGTGGCCTAGGTTTTGTCCACGGTTTTCAAATTTAGTGAGTGGGCGATTGTCCGGGCGCGGCACGTAATCGTTAGTCGTTGACAGGTTTTCAAAATGCTCAGCTTGGCGCATATCATCGAGCATACACTCCGCATAGTTTTCCCAGTCAGTCGCCATATGAAACACACCATCCATTTTCAGTATTTGACGAATGCTTTCAATAAATTCAGGCTTTACGATGCGACGTTTATGGTGACGGGCTTTGTGCCAGGGATCCGGGAAGAACAACTGCACCGTATCGACAGATTGCTTGGGAATACAATCCGCAAGAATTTCGATAGCATCGTGCTCGTACACTTTTAAATTACTCACCCCTTCGGCTTCGGCAAGTGCCAGGCAGGCACCAACGCCTGGGCGGTGAACTTCGATACCGATAAAGTTACGATCCGGTGCAGCTTTTGCCATTTCTACTAACGATTTGCCCATGCCAAAGCCAATTTCCAAGGTAATGGGATTGTCATTGTTAAACTCTTTGTTTAAATCCAACATGCCTTTGCTGTGATCTAAACCCATGGTATCCCATAAAGTCTCCAAAGCTTTGGCCTGACCTTTAGTCAGCCTGCCTTCGCGTTTGACAAAGCTGCGAACTTTACGAATGTATTTACCTTCCGCTTCTGCTTGTTCTACGGTTTTATGGGTTCTGTCGTTACTCATGAATTGCACTCAATTGGTTTATCGATAAATGATAATGGGGTTAAGCCTGTATATGTACGCAAGAATAAGCAATGATTTGACGTATTCTCATACTAAGCATAGCGCTTTAAGGCGCGGCGTATTATCTTTGTTTTGCTTTCAAAACTCAAGTAAACAGGGATGGGTCAAAAGGGCGACAGACAACGTTTAAACGCATGATATGAAAAACTGATTAATAAACCTGATCAAAAATCACCGTTTAAAAACACCAATAGCGGGTCAAGCACTATTGGCGCGATAATGCGTTACAGGTACAATGATGAAAAAACAAAATTGTAGAATGTATGTCGTTTAGCTCACTTGTGTTGTCCTGGTTTAAAGACCAGGGGCGTAAACACTTTCCCTGGCAGCAAAACAAAACTCCTTACCGAGTCTGGATTTCTGAAATTATGCTGCAACAGACTCAAGTCGCAACAGTCATCCCTTATTATCAAAGGTTTATGAAGTCATTCCCTACCGTTGTGGATTTGGCCAACGCCGATGAAGACACCGTCTTACATCACTGGACCGGTCTTGGCTATTACGCCAGAGCTCGAAACCTACATAAAGCGGCGAAGATAATTCGTGATGAGTATGATGGTGAGTTCCCACAAGATATTGAATCTGTGATTGCATTGCCGGGCATTGGCCGCTCCACCGCCGGTGCGATATTGTCGCTATCGCTCAACCAGTCCCATCCAATCCTTGATGGTAATGTTAAACGGGTTTTAGCTCGCTATTACACACAACCTGGATATTCTGGACAAAGTCAGTACGACAAGGCGCTGTGGGAGCACAGCGAAATGTTAACACCGTTAAAACAGGCGGCGGATTACAATCAGGCGATGATGGACCTGGGAGCAACGGTTTGTACCCGCGGTAAGCCTCGTTGTGAAGCATGTCCCGTTGCCAAAGACTGCAAAGCGCAACGCAGCGGCACAACGGATGAATACCCAGGTAAGAAACCCAAAAAAGACAAACCGATAAAACGTACCTATATGTTAATGTTTACCGATGGTGAGCAGGTACTGATGTATAAGCGCCCGCAGTCGGGTATTTGGGGCGGTTTATGGAGTTTTTACGAAGCGGAACAACCGGAACAAATAACCGATATTGGCAAAAACCTCGGTCTGGAAGTGGATTCTCAGGAAATACTAGACGAGTTTCGTCATACCTTTAGCCATTTTCATCTGGATATTGTGCCGGTAAAATTGCAAATCCACAAACAACCGACAATTATTAATGATCACCAAGGCCAGCTTTGGTACCATCTGCAACACGGTGCCGATATAGGTTTGGCCGCATCAAGCAAAACCTTATTAGCCAAGTTAACAACCAGTAAAGAGAGCACATAATGGGTCGTACGGTATTTTGCCAACATTTAAAAAAAGAAGATGACGGTTTGGATTTTCAATTTTACCCGGGTGAAATTGGTAAACGAATCTTTGACAACATAGGTAAAACCGCCTGGACGTTGTGGCAGAAGAAGCAGACTATGCTGATCAACGAACACAAGCTGTCGATGATGAATGCCGAAGACCGTAAGTATTTGGAAGAAACGATGGTGGCGTTCCTGTTTGAAGGTAAAGAGCCTGAAATTGAAGGTTATACCCCGCAAAAGTAATATTCCTGTAAATTATTGTTCATTAATAGTGCACCTTGCTTTTAAATTAAGCGAACAGAAAAAATAGTAAAAAAAGAGGTTGACGGGGCGCACGAAAAAACGTTTAATAGCGCCCGTCCTCAAGGACAGCAGGGGAAGCCCTTAAACATACAGGGGATTGCCCTTAAACATGATTTGCCCAGATAGCTCAGTCGGTAGAGCAGGGGATTGAAAATCCCCGTGTCGGTGGTTCGATTCCGCCTCTGGGCACCATTTTTAAAAGTTATTGTTTCTAAATGTAGATGACAGTAACTTGGTGCCAAGATAAAAGTTTACCTTTTATCGCACACAGTTTTGTGTGCCGACTTAGCTCAGTTGGTAGAGCAACTGACTTGTAATCAGTAGGTCGCCAGTTCGACTCCGGCAGTCGGCACCATTTATTAAGGAAAGCCTTAGCAGAAATGCTGAGGTTTTTTTTTGTCCGAAAAATGGACTTATCCATCTATTCGGAGTTGAAAAACAATTAATGATTAAAAACAAATAATTAAGATAGGTCAGCCAATGCGCATAATAATCTTATTCCTTTTGGGAATGTTAAGTTTTAATGCATGGAGCAATGAAAATATATACAGGGAAATCTCTTCGGTCGTAAATGAAAGTGCCATTGTTCAAAAAAATACGGTGTATGACGCAACTTCGAATACGTTATATTCCGCGAGCTTTGAACGAATTAACAAAGTAAACCACTTGAAGTTAAAGGTATATTCTGAAGCGGAAAATCGATATCGTTTGGTACAAAACCTAGATATCGAAATGCCGAGTGACGAGGTAACCGCCGTTGAAATTATTGATCAGTACCTAATCGTTTTCTCAAGACGAAATTATCACCGCTTTTCGGTTACCGGTGATGGCCATGTATCCTTCATTGAATCCTTACCTCTTCCGCTGACCTTGTCTGAAAACTTCTCCATTAAACCACTGAAAGCGTCTTACTTTCTTGCATATGACTACTACCATGAAGAACAGAAAGGCTATGTTTTACATTTAGATGATTCGGGTATATTGACGAAGTCATTTGACATACCCATCCCTGAAAAACAGTTACGTGAATCTGAACAGTACTATTTCGATGTCTTAAGCGATCAGCTTTGGATTGTATCTGTCTACCAGAGAACTTTTAAGTTTTTAAAGTATCAGCTCGATTTTGAAAATGGAATTGGGGAACAATTACTGCATCAAACCACTGTATTGGATGATAGTTTCGATTACGTAAATAATAGCCTGTACTTAACTAAGATAAATTCATTGGAAAACTTAGTTTATGTTCGAATGTCTCGGATGGAATTTATTTTTTCGGTGAACGAGGTCGTTGAAAACAAGTTTGAAGCAGACACGGAGTATACTGCGGCAACAGCTTCACCTGACAATCTCGACTATCACGTTGAAGGCGATAAACTTGTTCGTATCGACTGGCAAAACTTACAACCGGTTCGCCAGAACTCGGGAATAGTAAGTATCGGCATCCACCATTTTTTAAATAACAAACTTCTCATGGTTCCTGATTTTGATGCCAATGAAACTAAACTTATTGAGTTTAATGGCAATGTTCTTCGCGATACTGAGAAACGCGTTGTTGGTGGTTTTTCAGGAAAGTTACCTAGCTCTCTTGGGCAACAAAACAGCTTTTTTGAAAGCGAAACGAATCAGTTAATGTTATTTGGTGATAATGAATTTTTTGTGTGGAATTATCAGCCACCTACCAATGATATTAGCTATCGCGCTCGTTCACATATCTCTCAAAATGACACCATTCAAAACGTCAGCCAGATGGAATATGTTGGATATACCCTAGAGAGCTATTTCTTCTTGGTACGCAGCAACACAGACGCGAGTTCGACCTTGTTACGTATGCAACTAGACGGTGAAGAATTTAAACTAAAGCAAGAAGTTAACTTGACCTTAAATGGCGAAATTAGTGCGGTTTTGCAGTCAATCATTGTCAATGACACCACTATTGTTGCATTACATTATTCCAGAGAGCAGGCATTTGATATCAGTATTTGTAAAATCGAAGAGTTAACCGCAAATATTGATTGTCAGAGCTCTCCATTTTTACAACATCAGCTATTTAATTCCGGTAGTTCGGACTATCAGTTCGTTCGTTTGGGAGATTCCTACAAATTATTGTTCGCCTCCAAACGTGACATTGACGTAACACTGGCACATCGAACGACGATGCCGATATTGTCCTTTGATAATGAACTAGAACAGTTTGTAGTCGAAAGTGAAATTAAATTGGAAAAAGATGAGCATGAAACTCGTTATCTTGGCGTTGATAATGTGCTCCATTTTGACCAAAATAATGTGTTGATTGATTACAACTATTCATCAAAGTTTTATTATCAATTTAATGAAACCAGCTCATCCTGGGAGTCGCAGCAAGCGGCACGCTCTGCCTTTAATATAGGTCAAGGTTTGCAAGGATCGCATTCGAACGATTACTTTATTGATTATATTGGCTGGGCTTGGGTTTTTGACACAAAAGATTTTGGTTTTTATCGGAGTAAGCAAGTCAACAATTTAAATAGTGATGGATACGTATCTTATATCGTCGTTGACGATTCAAAAGGCTTTGCGCTTTATCATGGCGCTTTGCCTGAAATTCGCACTTTTGAATTTGTAGATACGCAACCTTTTGTCGATAAAAGAACGTTATCGAGTTTATCTGTAGAAGGTGTTCAGGATCAGCCGCTGCATATTGATTTTTCAGACCATTTTTTAAATTTGAAGCCAGGTGATATTACGCTGTCGCTGAATTCTGGATTTGATGAAACTAATTTTAATCATCGAAATTTAAAATGGGATGGAAAAGTACTGTCTGGCACGTTGGATAATGATGATATGTTTGATGATGAGGGATTTGCATCTAACCTTCGGATCAAGGCAAAGTGGCACGAAAATCAAATTCAACGCAGTAGTAACTTTACGATTAAATTAGTCAATGTGAATGATGCGCCTGACTTATATGCACCACTTACTACTCAATACCTGAAAGCCAACGAATTGTATCAAGGCGAGCTACTTGAAATTGCCTACGACCCCGACCGCGGTTTACTGGACTTTTCAGTTTCTAACCTGCCTTCGGGAATGGAACTGTTGAATGGTCGCACGATACAAGGGGCAATTGCTAAAAAAGGTACTTATACCATCACCGTCGTTGCCACTGAGCGAGACGGACTGAGTTTAACCTTCGATATTCCAATTGTCGTCAATGCTAGCGGTCAGCCACCAAAAGCCGGTGGAGGCAATAGCGGAGGCGGAATTACATCACCGTTAGCGATTTTGGCCTTACTTAGCTTGTGTTTATTGCAATTATCGAGACGTAAAGTTTAGTTATTGCAGCCTCTCAGATATATAAAAGCCTCGCTTTTAGCGAGGTTTTTTATTCACTGCAGTATTCTCAAAATAGTCTTTGTACATTAATGCATTGAAAATCATTAAGGTACTTTTTCGAAAGTCTGATATGACAATCGAATATCGTGGAGGTTTTAAGAAATGCTATAGGGCGGTAGTTCGATGTTTTCTAAGCGATTGCCACGCATTTGTACCGTGCCGACATAGCTAGATAAGTTATCACCAGAAAACTCAAATTCGAACACACTAACCAGATGCAAGCCTTGGCGCTTGTTTACGGTCCAACGCGATGACGTGCGGGCAATGGAGATAAACTGCAGACCTTGTTGATTACAGTGCTTGCTTGCAAATATGCGAGCAGTCTCTGCCACTTTGCGAACAAAAAACAAATACCAAATAATTAGAAAACCGACGAGTGCGACATAAATCTCAGCCATTATTTTTATCCTTATGCTTGTTTTTGCATCGTGTTAATTAGCTCACCGATGGCAATTTCCAGGGCCTTACTTCTGTCCGCTGAACGAATTACCTGTAATAGAATTGGACGGATCATGGGTAATGCCACCAGATCTTGGAACACAGCGAAGAAAGTTGGTTGATCAACAAACTCGACAATGGCTTCTAAGAATCGCTGCATCCGTGGGTAATCCGCTAAAGCCATCCAACCCCGCCCGGAAATGGCGACAAAAAGCTCTAGTTGTTGACAACGTTTTTCTGCGAGCAGAATATCAGTAAGCTGCAAAAACATCGGGTGAAGCGCATTACCACTCATTGCGCGAATAATGGCGCTGAGTTTGGCGATATCGATGTCGTGATTTTGTAACTCTGTATTCGCCAGCTGTTGCAGTTTATCAATCAATGCAACCGGAAGTTGCTGATTTTCAAGAGCGACGCTTAAAGGCGTAAATACTTGTTCAGGAAGGTTTGGCAGCGCCTTTGATAACAGCTCAGCATTATCATTGTCTTGAATTCGCACGGCAAAGTCACATAAACCCTGAACACCGATACCTTGCCAGTTGTCCCAGCCAAGATCACCGCTCAAATAGGAACGGCAAAGTTCAAGGTATTGCGAAGCCGGTTGTTTAAATTCAAAGGTTAAGGTGGCGTTAAGCGTCGCCAGCTTGTACTGCGAAGGAGTAAAATTGTATGGATTCCCTTTCAACAATTCTTCCTGCTTCTCGCTAGGGTCAACGGTTAAGTCATTGCCAAGCGCTTCAATGATGATGGCGATAAAATGATTACGGGCGGCTTGATTAAGTAATCCTCGTTCATCCAAGGGTAACTTGATAAACCAGATATACGGTTTTTCCGGTCGCTGTTGCCAAAACACAACGGCCAGATGCGCATGGCCTTGCAATGGCGTCGGATAAGGCAGCATTGCCTGTTCCATGCGCTCAAAATCGGATTTGGATATTTTTTCGACTTTGCGGCCAAGGTCAAAGACTTTGTAGTTGCTCTTGGAAAGCTGCAATAGCTCAGATAAGGTATCGATTTGCGACATAACTTAGGACGTTTAAAACCGTGTGGAATTCAATAATCGTGGCCGCGATTATAACAATTACCGGGTTTGAATACACCCGGTAATTTCCTCGGCGAGCCTCGATATTGTTGCTCATCCGCACGACGGCCAGTTATAATTAACCTCAATCGATCCTTTCGTGCAGTTGTGATGAAGTTGTGATGAAGTTGTGATGAAACAGTAATGAATAAAAACCAGCAATTGGCCAATTTATTAAGCCGTTTACAAAATGAATTGCAGGCACTGTCCCTGTGGCAACAAAATGCACTCAATCCAGAGTTGCTGTTATCTACACAACCCTTTTGTGTAGACACGTTAACGTTTGAGCAGTGGCTTCAGTTTGTATTCATTCCAAAGATTTCACAGATGCTTGCTGAAAATCAGCCTCTGCCAAATCAAATATCTTTATGTCCCATGGCGGAGGAATCGTTTAAACGTTATGGTGACGATATCTCTGTATTGATAAACCTTATCGCCGACATTGATGAATTACTGTCCGGCCAGCGCCAGCAAACTTACTATTGCCAGTCTTAACCTATGACACATGACAAAATAGACACCTGCGGTTTCGACATTCCAGACGAATTAACCGAACAAGCACCGGTGTTAGATATTCTTTATCAGGATGAGCACCTGGTGGCGGTACATAAACCCGCCGGATTATTCGTGCATCGCTCATATCTGGACCGGCATGAAAAATACTTCGCATTACAGCTGGTACGCGATCAGATAGGACAATACGTGTATCCTTTGCACCGCCTCGACAGGCCGACCTCTGGGGTGTTGCTTTTTGCCTTGTCGAAAGAGGTCGCCAGGATCATGGGTGAACAATTTAGTGAAAATCGCATCCACAAAACTTATATCTCCATATGTCGGGGATTTACGCCAGAGGGCGGGATAATTGATTATCCATTAAAAGAGAAACTGGACAAATTGGGTGATAAATTTGTCAGTGAAAATAAACCGGCACAGCAAGCCGTTAGTGGTTATGAAACCCTCGCCCAGGCGACTTTACCGATTGCTTTGGGTAAGTTTCCAACGGTTCGCTATTCTTTGGTTAAATTAAAGCCGAAAACCGGACGTCGCCATCAACTGAGACGTCATATGGCTCATTTAAGGCATCCTATGTTGGGCGATATTAACTATGGTGATAACAAGCAAAACCCCTTTTTTGGTGAACATTTCGGTTTTCGCCGTCTGATGCTCCATGCCTGGCAACTTGAGTTTGTTCATCCTGTAACCAGGCAAAGGGTAAATATCCGGGCACCATTGGATGACCAGTGGCAGCATGTATTGACTTCGTTGCAATGGCAAAACCCAGATGACGGTTGCCCGGATATTTGCAGGTAGCTGCGTACCAATCAGTTTAAAATTCAGGCATTGCACCTTCTGTTATTAGTCCCTGACGCTTGAGTTCAGCATTGATTGAAGCATTGGTCCGTTGAAACTTGGTTGCCAAATCTTTCACGGAAAGTCCTTGCCGAAATTGCTCGGCAAGTTGGTGTTTTAGGTCCGGTGTCCAGGGCATACCGCAATTAACCGGCAAACCCTTATCAATATTTTTCTGTTTGATTTGCTCCGGAGTCATTCTTATTCGTTTTGCTCGGTCATTAATGTAATCGACACAGCTAAATAAATCGCGAATAACTTGTGGGTGATTGTAAGGCGAATCTTTCGCAAACGCCTGCTTTGAAATGGGGTCGACGCCGCGGGCGAGGCAGGCCAGGGTTTGTAACGGTTTTTGGATATCCATATTGTTCCTATCTCCTTATTGATTAAGATGAAGCTATGCCGACAATCAATACCGGACATTGCTTGAACCCAGTGTAGTGCAATTTATGCAGGGATTTTTTTGGCAAAGGCGGCACCATGATGGCGCCATGATGAGTGCTTATTTGATGAAAAAGAATTTCCTTCATTTTCTAACAATATAAAACGGAAAAAAATGTCCAAAATCGACGGAAATCGAGCACAATTTGTTTGTTACAATTTAATGACAAGTCAATGAAATCAACAATTTCCCTCAAGTTTCATGCGCTATTTCCTTGTGTAGGTTTTTAAAAGCTGTATACTGAAAAGGCAAGCTTGAAAATGCTATACGTTTTATCTCGGTTTTATCGTTCTAAGTAGTACATACATCTCGACATATTAAACAGATACATCAATAAGCTAGGAAGCTCCTTCATTGGAGCCTGTAACATTAATTTAGAAATTTAGGAATACACATATGTCTGATGTTCGCACAGGTCAAGTAAAATGGTTTAACGACGATAAAGGTTTTGGATTTATCGAGCAATCTGAAGGTCCGGACGTTTTCGTTCACTTCCGCGCTATCCAAGGTACTGGTCGTAAAACTCTTGTTGAAGGTCAACAGGTTGAGTTTGAAGTATCTCAAGGTCAAAAAGGTCCTCAAGCGGATAACGTTAAAGCGTTGTAAGCAAAAAATTCTGAAAAAAGGCAGCTACGGCTGCCTTTTTTGATCGCATTTTCAGGAGGAAAGGGAGACCAACTATTTCGAACAAAACGCATTGACTCAATAAAGCCGCCCCTAGCTTCAACCTGCGCCAACGCTTTGAACATCGCTGTTCTGGTAAAGTTACTTTTCATATTTTATAAGCCCACTAAAATACTGCAGGAATAGAATACTGCAGGAATACAATAGTTTGTCTCTAAACTTTATGCTTTTCCTACGCGATTCAATGCCTGTTTGCTGTTATTAAAATATCGGAACGGATTAATCCTACTTTTGTAATTATCATCGACTATTCTTACTAGCTAGCACACCTTAACGGTGTCCTGTTGAATACGGAACTGACTGCTTGATATTCGGCAAGTTCGTTGCAACTCGACGCTTGGTTAGGCGAGTGTAAATAAAACGTTTTTTAGCGTGTTGAGTGTATTGCTGGACATCATGCTTAAATGACTGCGTAATATCTAAGCCATTAGAAAACCCTGTTTTTGTGAATGAACTAAGGCTCGCAATCCAGCGCCTTTTCCTATGGTCGGTCTTGTCTAACACCCTGCATTAAGAGTATGTTGTTTATATACTTAATAAAAATTCATCTGAAGGAATGCCAATGGCCTATCAATCTTCCCTGCATCGCTTTTTGCAACATGCTCAGCAGCAACCAGATAAAACGTTTCTAAACCAGCCCGTTGCCGGGCGTTGGCAGCAGTACAGTTTTACGGATGTTGAGCAACAGGCAAGACGGATGGCACAAGGGTTGGTTGCTCTTGGCCTGAACTCTGGCGACAGAGTTGGCATCATATCCAAGAACTGCGCCCATTGGTTTATTGCCGATTTGGCGATCATGATGGCTGGAATGGTGTCAGTACCTATCTACGCCACAGCGGGTGAAAAAACCATAAGCTATGTGATGGAACATAGTGATATGAAAGCATTGTTTGTGGGGCGTCTGGATGATTACCTGCCTTTGCAACAAGTCCTTTCCGACACACTGCCAATAATTACGATGCCGTATCCGGATGTTGCAGAATTTGCTGCTAGCAATAACCAAAGCTGGGAGTCGATGCTGGCTGATCATCAGCCAATGGAACAAATCGCGACACCTGATTTGCTTGATACTATGACGCTTTGTTATACATCAGGCACCACAGGTAACCCCAAAGGGGTGGTTATAACCTATAAAAACATTGCGTCTGCAGCCAAAGGGGCAGTTGATGTCATCGGCATCGCTCACTCCGGGCCACAAAGGGTCGTTTCTTATTTGCCGTTGGCGCACATTACTGAACGGGGACTCATTGAAGGAATTGCCTACGAACTGCCTCTGGAAGTGTTCTTTATTGATAGTCTGGACACCTTTATCAGTGATGTTCAGCACGCACAGCCAACATTCTTTCTTTCTGTGCCTCGACTGTGGGTGAAGTTCCAGGCGCAAATCCTCAAAGCCATGCCGCAGAAAAAACTCAACGTATTATTATCACTGCCGATAATCGGCAATCTTGTGGCGAAAAAAATACGTGCGAAACTCGGCCTGGACAACGTTCAGGTGTTTGGCTGTGGTTCGGCACCTGTATCGGAAGAGTTACTGAAATGGTATCAGCGCCTTGGGATGAATATTGGTGAAGGTTGGGGGATGACGGAAACCTCAGGTTTATCCTGTGGCAATTTGCCATTCGAAGAAAGCCGGATCGGGACGATAGGCAAAGCTTTGCCCTGTGTTGAAATGAAGCTTTCCGCTGAACAGGAGATCATGATCCGTGGCGATGCGGTATTTACCGAGTATTACCTTGCCCCCGAAACGACCAAGCAAGCCTTTACCGATGGCTGGTTCCATACCGGAGATAAAGGCGAACTGAATGGCGACGGCGATTATAAAATTGTTGGTCGGATTAAAGAGCAGTTTAAAACTGCGAAAGGCAAATATGTGGTACCGGTACCGATCGAACGATTATTGCTGAGTAATAGCGCGTTAGAACAAGCCTGTGTGATAGGTTCAGGTATGAAGCAGCCCATCGCCTTAGTGGTTTTGAGTGAAAATGCACCGCAATCTCAGGCTGAGCAAGTCAAACTTTTAGCAACGTTACTGGAACAGGTAAATGCGGAGTTAGAGAGTCATCAACGGCTGGATTACATCATGGTTTGTTTGCATTCCTGGAAACCAGAGAATGAACTTCTGACCCCAACATTAAAGCTCAAACGTAATGAAATTGAGCAGTATTATGTACACAAGCTGCCAACTTCGGTGAAGCAACCGATTGTTTTTGAAGAATAGTCTTATAGCAATCCTAGTAAGTGTTTTAGAACTGTGCGAGCCGCTGCCAGAACCAAAATGCGGCTAATGGCCCAATAAAATAAGCTGCGATTCGATAATAGCGGCTTAAATCAACAACCTCTTCGGTCGATTTTTTTGCACGGGCTATGTTTTTAAAGGGCCATGCGATAACAAATATCAGCGCAATAAACACTAATTGTCCCACTTCAATGCCAAGATTGAAAAACAACAAACTCAATATCTTATCTTGTTCAGGTAAACCGATTTCGCTCAACACCGACGCAAAGCCAAACCCATGCAATAGCCCAAAACTGATCGCCACGATTGCCGGATAGCGCCAGGTTAGGGTGGTGTCTTTGGGTTTGGTTAATTCCACCGCAAGAAATATGATCGACAGTGCAATAATCGCTTCGATAGGGATAATATTGACTCGGATAATATCAAGACTGGACAGTCCAAGAGTGATGGAGTGGGCTAGGGTAAATCCAGTTATCGTCCAAAATAATTTGCGCCAGCCGCGGGCAAAAAATATTAAGCAACCGACAAACAAAAGATGATCGATGCCCATCCAAATATGCTTGACCCCCAATTCGCCATAAGCAAACCAACTTTTATCTGACCCTTTAGAAGACATTAGTCGCCAGGTTTTCTGTTCTGGTCCTAACAACACCGTTTGTTTTGACTGCTCTAACAATTGAATATCAATCAGGCTACTGATTGATGGGTTGGCAAATGGGTAGTCAATGGTAAACACATCACTATCTGTGAACGCATCACACCGTAATTGCATTTGATAAATACCCGCAGCGGTTATGTTTGCCTTTGATTGATTAAATTGGCAATTTTCCGGGGGCAAGATGTTCGGTTGATTGTCCCAGCTCAGGCTTTGTGGCGAACGCCAGTTTAGCGTGTAGCTGGCCTTATCGTGCTGAATAATCTTGATATACAAGGGGCGTGATTCATGGGCAAATACTTGTGCGGACGCTATCAGCCAAAACGCCAATAGGAAAAGCAATGGCGGTTTTAGCTGAGCAGCGATATATCGACGCAGATTTGATTGGTGGTAGGTATGATTCACAGTTCAACCTTTGTCTGATATTGGTCGACAATTTTTTCTATGGATTGTTGTTTTTGTTGACGTAGTTGCTCTCGTAAATAGTCTTCTTTGACCTGGTCTTTTATTTCCGCAAATTCAGGATATTTTTCAGGTTGGCGTTTGAACACTTTAACAATGTGCCATCCATGAGGAGATTCAAACGGCCCTTGCCAAAGCGCTTCATTTACCGTGGTTTGGGTAAATAACTGTTGTGCAAAGGGATCACCAAAATGGCTGGCGACCAAAGATTGTGGGCGCTCTGCATAGTGTCGATTGTACATAAATAAATCTTGTTTGATGGCTTGTAAGCCACTATCGCCATTATTTAATTGATCCAGTGCCTGTAAAGCTCGTTGTTGTGCAGATAATGATGTTGTTTTGCTGTCATTGGAAAAAAACTGGTGAGTAAAGGTAATGTAGTCAGGCTGAACGTAATCTTGTTGATGTCCGTTAAAGTAAGCAATCAGGGTTTGCTCATTATCCGGGGTATCTGCATTGTCAGGCAGGTTAAAATCTTCAGCGATGTACTCCATTTTCTGGATTAAGCGTTTTTTGATGATGTAGTCATTTTTGTCCAGGTTTAAAGACAGTGCCTGGCGATACAATGCTTCTTCTCGGGTATATTCCTTGATAAGCGCTTGCAATTTTTCCGGGGGCAGGTTGTTAAATGTCTTGTCCGCCTGTTGCGGGTCAAAAGCCTGATAGCGGTACTGCATAAAGGTCAGCAGATTTTTTTTATCTACCAATATGGTGTCGGTGCTATCGTCAGATGACGCCTCAAAGGCCCAATAAATGAATCCTCCTAAAAGCAGGAAATGCAGCAGTGGCTCGCGAAATATTTGAGAAATCATCATATACCTTGTTATTTTATTGATGAATATAGGA
The DNA here is from genome assembly GCF_005843925.1 of Thalassotalea litorea. Lineage (GTDB taxonomy): Bacteria > Pseudomonadota > Gammaproteobacteria > Enterobacterales > Alteromonadaceae > Thalassotalea_A > Thalassotalea_A litorea_A. The sequence goes on along the minus strand of NZ_VCBC01000002.1, from coordinate 113,745 downwards.
AGGGCATCTTGCAACGATGGCTAAATATCCCCTCCCAGATTTAACTTAATCTGACATAACATAACCGCGTTTACTGCATCTTTTGCAACACTGGTGTAACTATCTTTTGGGGTTCGTACAGCTCCCTTGTAGCAAACCCCAATGGCTTTATTGTCGACTCGCTCGCTATTTGGGGGTATACCAAATTGGTGAGCTGTAGGCCCGTTCTTGGATCACCGCATCGTATTCTTCAGGGTGCTCAATGCCTAACGCCAATGCATCAAAGAGTGTATGACGAGGCGTTGGGATCTGCAGAACCCGGACATAGTAAAAGGCTCGCATATCAGGATCAAAATCCTCATCTTCCCAGACAACGGTTAACTGCTCGGTACCTATGTCATTGGTATACAACCCAGTATCCATGTCAACGGTATTACCAACTGCCTCGATGCTGCCATCGCTCGATTGTTTGCGTTCACCTGACCAGGCGACGTTATAAACTTTCTCTTGAGCTTTACCGGAATCATCAACCCAACCTTTAACCACCTGTACTCGGTCGAGATTTGCATCAATAGGGTCTTTTACCGCCTGGATCAACAATTTTGGGTTATCGCGTTTACCCGCAGGAGGTAAATCGCTACCCATAGGAACGCCTTTATCATAGCCAATGTTGGCTAAATCCGCAGATTCGGCATCGTTATCTTTAAAGTCATAGCCGGCAAAAACTCTAAGCTTGATTCGCGGTCCTGACGTACCATAAACTTCTTTGCGCTTAAATGCTTCGACAATGGCTTCACGGGTATTTTCCTTAGCCCACACCGCAGCCAAACCCGATGCGGACATATCCCAACCCGTTACGCCTGGCGCCCCTTCGAGATCTTTGCCTTCAGGTTTTGAATCAAGAGAAAATTTACCCCAGAAGTTATCCTCTTCGGTACTTGCAAGGCCCGTGTGTGCATCAGTTGAACCGACAAGACCCGCCTTATATGGGTTGATGCCAACTTTTTGCTCGATTTCCAATCCTCGCATAAGGGCACTGCGCACGTAACTTGCCGCAGGATCCGCTTCTTTTTCTTCCTCTGTTCCACCGACTTTAATTAAGTGTTCATAGGTTTCGAAATCGGCAAATTCATCTTCCGGTGACAGCTCGCTTTTGGTTTCTGAATCCCCTTTAATTTGGGTGATTTCGATAACGGGTTCCCAGCGAATACGGGTTTTCGCGTATTCTTTGGTGATGGCATTCCCATCACTGTCGACGTTTTGGAACATCAGATCATTGGATATATTGGAACCATGTGGAATCGCAACAAAATTTGCCCCGGTTTCGTCCGCCGTTTTTTCCAGCCAATTCCACAAATCTTCCGGGCGGTCACTTTCAAACGCGCTGTAGGGGGTAAATTTTTCCGCCACAGACGCATCTTCCGGCATAAACACGACTCGGTGTAAATTGGAGCCGTTAGGCAATGAACTCCACTCCCAACCGATCAAGGCGGTAAATTTGCCCGGTTCGTTATGTTTTTCTGCCGCCTCGTAAATTTCTTTCCAGACCGTATCCCGTACCCGTTGACTATGTAATTCCATATTAGGTTTAGCGGCATTAACGTCGGCAATTAATTCAAAGAATACGTCGGTGCCTTTGCCATTTTTGATCATCTCGATATAACGTGCGCCGGTTTTCGTTTTTGATAATTCTTCATCCCCATCCCAAAGCATTTTGGGTACACCGGCGTATTCGGCGTGATCGGTTACCGCCAGAAAATCCAAGGGAGTATGCAACCTCACTTTCGCTCTAGTGTCATCAGACATTACCGGTAAGCCTTTGGCAAATCGGTAAGCGGTATCAGGATCGACATTGGTGTTCTTGTTAACGTAGGCATCTGGGGATAAATTGGTATGCAGATGAGTATCGCCCCAGAGTAATACCGTTGGGGCATCGCCTTCGTTAGCAAAGACCTGCAAAGAGGATGACAATGCGAGTAGGGCGAATGTCGATGTTAAGGTTTTCATATCACACCTGAAAGTTACGGCTCAGTTGCGGCTTCCGGTTGCAACATCGCGTTTTTGTCATGCATAAATCCAGCATCTGATTTATGGGGGAATAGATAAGGTAACAATAAAATACCAACGCTTTTTTTTATTACTTTGCTTATTAAAAATAATCCAATGGAAAGATTTTTCCACCTTTTAACGAAAGTAAATCAAAATAAACTGGGCTGAACAAAACGGAGAAAATGATGGTTGAAGGGGAGATGTCAGAGGATGTGGGTTGAAAGTTGAAAGAAGAACTTAATGACTAAGGTTGGCAGGATAGCATTATCTCAAACGACGAATTAAAAACCGTTGAAAACAAAACAACCGGCATTGAGCCGGTTGTTTCATTAACAGTGGATGTTTTATTTCACTGATTAGACGTTGAAACGGAAGTGAACCACATCACCGTCTTTGACGCGGTAATCTTTACCTTCTAAGCGCCACTTACCGGCTTCTTTCGCGCCAGATTCACCATTACAACTGACAAAGTCATCGTAACCGACGACTTCAGCGCGGATAAATCCTTTTTCAAAGTCGGTATGGATCACGCCAGCGGCTTGCGGCGCGGTTGCGTTCACTTTTACGGTCCAGGCGCGTACTTCTTTAACGCCGGCGGTAAAGTAAGTTTGCAAATGCAATAACCCGTAACCTGAATTAATCACCCGGTTGAGTCCCGGTTCGGTTAACCCCATTTCAGCCATAAACTCAACGCGATCTTCTTCATCCATTTCCGCTAGTTCGCCTTCGATTTCGGCACATACTGGCACCACGACGGCATCTTCTTTTTCGGCAATAGCACGAACCTGATCAAGATATGGATTGTCTTCAAAACCGTCGTCATTCACGTTCGCGATGTACATCGTCGGTTTTGCTGTCAGGAAGTTTAGGTAGCTTACCGCCGCTTTTTCTTCCTTGGTTAACTCTAAGGAGCGGATCATTTCGCCCTGTTCTACGTGCGCCAGGATTTTTTCTAGCACTGGCACTTCGAATTTAGCGTCTTTATCACCGCCTTTGGCACGTTTAGCCTGACGTTGAATCGCTCGCTCTGCTGTTTCCATATCGGAAAGCGCCAGTTCTGTATTGATAACATCAATATCTTCTTCTGGATTGACTTTACCAGCAACGTGAACAATATTGTCGTTTTCAAAACAACGGACAACATGGCCAATCGCATCCGTTTCCCGGATATTGGCTAAAAATTTATTACCCAGACCTTCACCTTTTGAGGCTCCAGCCACCAGGCCAGCAATATCAACGAACTCCATGGTCGTGGCGATGACGCGCTCTGGATTGACAATTTCCGCCAATTTATCCAAACGTGGATCTGGAACTGGCACCACACCAGTATTGGGTTCTATGGTACAGAACGGAAAGTTTGCGGCTTCGATGCCCGCTTTGGTCAGTGCGTTAAACAGGGTAGATTTACCAACATTTGGCAATCCAACAATACCGCATTTAAATCCCATGATAAGTTCCTGTAGATAATCAGTTTGTTGCTTTGAACGTGTGAAGTCGGTTTTGGGCTTTTTTCAAATCTTGCTCGAGCCAGATTGAAAAACAACGACTGGCTTCATCCACCGCCTGGTCGAGTAAACCTTGTTCGGCTTGAGGTGCCTTGCCCAATACGAAACCTGTCACCCGGTCTCTGTGTCCCGGATGGCCAATGCCAATCCGCAACCGATAAAAATCTTTATTGTTCGCCATACGGGCAATAATATCGCGCAGACCATTATGGCCGCCATGTCCGCCACCTTGTTTAATTTTAACCACACCAGGATCGAGATCCAGCTCATCGTGTGCAACCAGAATGTCCGCCACTGGAATTTTGAAAAAATTTGCCAGCGCCGCCACAGATTGACCACTGCGATTCATAAAGGTGGTTGGAATTAACAGGTGTACCAATTGATTGGCAATCATACCTTTGCCGTAAAGGCCAAAGTACTTAGTGTTCGGAGACAGGGTAATATTATGCATGCGGGCGAGTTCTTCAACGAACCAGACACCTGCATTATGGCGAGTCTTGGAATATTCGGGGCCTGGATTACCCAGGCCCACAACCAATTGAATATTAGTCGTCAAGGAGATTCCTCAGCGATTATTCTTCAGTGGTTTCTTCGCTGCTTGCTTCTTCAGCTGCATCGTCGTCATCGCTGCTGACTTTAGGTGCGCTAGCAGTAACAACAGCTTGGTCGTGATCTTCACCTTTAGCCAACTCAACAGAAGTTACGCCTTTAGGAAGAGCGATATCTGATAAGTGGATAGTTTGACCAACTTCCAAGTCTTTCACGTCAACTTCAATGAACTCAGGAAGGTTTGCAGGTAAACACGCAACTTCGATTTCGTTCGCAGAGTGAGCGATAACAGCACCAGTTTTCGCAACTACGTCTTCGTTGATGAAGTGTAGAGGAACGTTAGTGTGCAGCTCTTTCTTAGCGTCTACACGCAAGAAGTCCATGTGCATGATTTGCGGCTTGAACGGGTGACGTTGCATATCTTTGATTACAACTTCAACAGCTTCTTTACCTACGTTTAACGTTAATACGTGAGAGTAAAACGCTTCTTCTTCCTGTGCACGGAAAACTTTGTTGTGCGCAAGAGTGATCGATACTGGCTCTTTGCCTGCACCGTATACGATAGCTGGAACTTTGTTCGCATGACGTAGGCGGCGGCTCGCACCTTTCCCCATGTCTGTACGAACTTCAGCATCTAATGTGAATAAATCCATAGTAATGTACTCAATTTAAAGTAAAACTTAATTATTCTTCGCGACCAAAAAATAATCTCTAATCCTTCCGAAGAAGGGGGTTTTCAGCAAAGGAAGGATCCTATTACTAAAAAGGCGCGGCATGATAACACTTTGTTGAGAATTTTCACACCCTTAAAATAAAAAAGCACGCTTACTGCGTGCTTTTGGTGAAATTTTCCGTTTCAACAACTCAAAACTTAAGGTTAAGCTTTAAACATCGCCGAGATAGACTCTTCATTGCTGACCCTGCGAATCGCTTCAGAGAGCATGCCGGCAAGGCTTAATTGACGAACCTTAGCCAGTTTTTGAATTTCCGGTTTTAATGGAATCGAATCGGTGACAATCATCTCATCGATTTCTGAGTTGGCGATATTCTCGGCAGCGTTGCCGGATAGGATTGGGTGCGTTGCATAGGCATATACGCGACGAGCGCCATGCTCTTTTAAAGCCGCAGCCGCTTTACAAAGCGTACCACCGGTATCAATCATATCATCGACGATAATACAATCACGACCATCGACATCACCAATAATGTGCATTACCTGAGAAACATTCGCCTTAGGACGACGTTTATCGATAATGGCTAAATCGGTGTCATCCAGTAATTTGGCTACAGCACGAGCACGAACCACACCACCGATATCCGGAGAAACCACAACTGGGTTTTCCAGATCTTTATTTAACATGTCTTCTAACAGAATAGGGGAGCCGAAAACGTTGTCTACCGGAACGTCAAAGAAGCCCTGAATTTGTTCCGCATGCAGGTCAACAGTCAGTACTCGGTCAACACCAACGCTGGAAAGGAAATCCGCGACAACTTTTGCGGTAATTGGAACACGGGCACTTCGCACTCGTCTGTCTTGGCGAGCATAACCGAAATAAGGCATGACCGCAGTAATACGACCGGCAGAAGCACGACGTAAGGCATCGACCATGACGATCAATTCCATTAAGTTGTTGTTGGTTGGTGCACAAGTAGATTGGATAATAAATACATCCGCGCCACGGACGTTTTCGGTAATTTCAACGCTGATTTCACCATCACTGAAACTGCCAACTTTTGCATCACCAAGTCCAATATATAGACGGTCTGCAATTTTCTTAGCCAGTTCAGGGGTGGCATTACCCGCAAAAATCTTCATGTCAGGCACTGTCTGTTCCTCAGAAACTTAGACATCATTAATGTTAGTACATTAAAACAAGTTTTAATGTGGTATTACACTCAGACTATTTTCTTACAAATATTGCCTGGTGTTGTCATTTGCCAGCTATTTTCGGTAATTGGCAAATTGGCTGGGGTACAAGGATTTGAACCTTGGAATGACGGGATCAAAACCCGCTGCCTTACCGCTTGGCTATACCCCAAACATTGTTAACTCACCTGTTCAAGCTCGGCCAGAACCGGTGATGAATTCAACCCCCTGGCGATAAATGAACGCACATTTGGAGGCAGTTTCGATTGTACCTTACGGGCTTCTTCCACAGAGTCAAAACTGGAAAAAATACAACCACCTGTGCCGGTCAATCGAGACGGAGCGTATTCTAACAACCAAGCCATTAACTTGGCAACCTCAGGATACAGGTTAGCGACCAAATTTTCACAGTCGTTGTGACAGGTGCGTAAATCCATTTTCATTCTTTGCTGCTTTGTCAATTTTGCCGTGCATCTCGGTAAATTCGGATGTTGGAATATGCTCGCGGTTGATATATGGCAGGAAGGGACGGTAATCAAAAATACCGGACAGTCGATATCAACCGGGGTAATAATTTCACCAACGCCTTGTGCAAATGCACTGTGACCGTGAACAAAAATAGGCACGTCCGCCCCCAGAGCCAAGCCAATATTTGCCAGTGTTTCTAACTCGAAACCTAAGTTCCAAATGCGATTCAATGCCAGTAATGTTGTTGCCGCATTCGATGAACCCCCACCTAAGCCGCCGCCCATGGGCAGTTTTTTGTCCAGACTAATATCAACGCCCAGAGGTTGGATGATTGTGCTTGGTGCGCGATTTTTTAATGACTGCGCTGCTCGATAAATAAGATTATCTACCAATGGCACACCGGGGATATTGGGCGTTAATGTAATCTGGTCATCATCGCGCGGGGTGAAGGTGAGGTTATCGCTAAAATCCAAAAACTGAAAAACGGTTTCCAGCTCGTGATAGCCATCTTCGCGGCGATTAGTAATGTGCAAAAATCGATTAATCTTTGCAGGGGATGAAAAAGCGTATGTTGTCTTCATAGTATTTGAGGTCAGAAATTAATCGTCCAGTTGCCAGTCGGTAATCGCCAGTTTTATGGTCAATTGACCATGCTTTAGGGTAAGCTTGCTGGGCATGTAATGTTCATCGACTTTGGTAAATTCCTGATAATCAACCTGCCACATACGGTTACCGCGAAGCGCCTGAATTCGAGCGGGTAAGCCATTTTCTGAATTGAAAAATAATGCATCCTGAGATTTTGCTTTTGCGCCTTTGATCCAATAGGTCAGATCATCAACGGGTAATTCAATACCAGAAACGCCAGCCAATAACGGTTGCAATTGGGGGCCGGTATAACGTTTACCATCGACTCGCAATTCATAACCGGAATCAATGGAGGATAGTGATAATACATTAACCCCGAGAAACGTGGTTAAATTTAACTTCAATTCATCTTGGTTGTGACGCCAGTATAAATTTGCGCTCTTGCGTTCAGAACCTTGCATAAATGCCATTTTACCTTTCACCAGCCATTCGCTGATTTCCGCCATTTGCTGCTGACGCAACTTTTGCGCGGCGACACTTTGCGGCTCCGGAGGTTGGCTAAATAGCGAACAGGCGCTTAAGATGGTTGAAATGACTGCGGCTTGCGCAATTATTCGCCACTGTTTCAATCTTGAAAAAGATCTGCTGTTATTACTGCATGCAAAAGGAAGAGTCATAAATTAACTAAAATACCGAAAGTGAATGGCGAATTTGTCTATCTATATTGCACCACATTTATCAGGGTACTTTCAATCATCGGTTTAATTTCGTAAAATTAGCAACATTGTTTGTTGTTACGTTTATCGTTACTCAAAATTCTACGTGCAGAATCGATAAAGACAACAAGATACACCTTTTACTCGTTAACCGGACTAAAGCTCGAATCTATGCCCATTTTTGCCGTTGGAATTAATCACAAAACAGCCCCTGTGTCTGTTCGTGAAAAAATAGCATTCAGTCCTGACAACCTAACCCATGCGCTGCAGGAAATGGTTGGCGAATTATCCTGCAAAGAAGCGGCGATTTTATCGACTTGCAACCGTACCGAACTGTATTTTGTACAAGACCAGTCGGTGTCTGACGTAAAACAGCAAGTTACTGGTTGGTTAGAGCAATATCACCAGGTTCCAGCGAGTGTTATTTCTCCAACGCTTTATTGGCATCATGATCAGCAAGCCGTAAATCATATGATGCGAGTGGCCTGTGGTCTGGACTCTCTCATATTAGGTGAGCCGCAAATTCTCGGACAAATGAAACAAGCCTACAGCCAGGCCAAAGCCGCCGGTTCTATGAAAATTATTATGGACCGTCTGTTTCAACGCACGTTTGGTGTCGCCAAACAGGTAAGAACGGAAACAGAAATCGGTGCTAGTGCTGTATCTGTCGCGTTTGCCGCAGTAAATTTAGCCAAGCATATTTTTGGTCAATTAAAACAGACAAAAGTATTATTAATTGGTGCCGGCGAAACAATCGAATTGGTTGCTCGTCATTTATATGATAACCAGGTGGGCAAAATTACTGTCGCAAACCGCACCGTGGCCAGAGCTGAACATATGGCCAACAGTGTTGGCGCCGATGTGATTACCCTGGCGCAAATTCCTGAGCATATTGGCGATGCCGATATTGTGATATCGTCAACCGGGTCAACTTTACCGATTATCGGTAAAGGCATGGTCGAAAAAGCGTTAACCCGTCGCCGCCATCGACCGATATTTATGGTGGATATTGCCGTTCCCAGAGATATTGAGGAACAAGTGGCCGAGCTGGAAGATGTATTTTTATACACAGTGGATGATTTACAAGGTATTGTTGCTCAAAACCTAGAAAACCGTCGGGTGGCCGCTGAACAAGCGGAAACGATCGTGGGTGGCCAGAGTGATGATTTTATGGCCTGGTTACGGGGCCTAAACACCCAAGACGCGGTAATTGCCTACCGAGAACAATGTCTGGGTCGACGAGATGCCTTGCTGGAAAAAGCCAAGCTGCAATTGGCAAACAACAAAGATCCCGAGCAAGTTGTCGCTGAACTTGCCACCAAATTAACCAATAATCTAATGCACGCGCCAACGCGGGCGATTCAAAATGCCGCCCAGGGTGGTGAACTGGATAAAATTATTTATCTTCACGATGTCTTTGATTTAGATAAAAAAGACTCTTAAATAACAATATTGCGAATTCAAATTAAATGAAACAATCTGTCTATCAAAAACTGGAAATTCTGGTTGAACGTTTTGAAGAAGTTCAGGCGTTATTATCGGATCCGGATGTAATTTCCGATCAGGAAAAGTTCCGTGGGCTTTCAAAAGAATTTTCTCAGCTTGAAGAAGTGACGAAAGTATTTAATGACTTTAAGCAGGCGCAAGACAACTTTGAGATGTCTCAGGAAATGCTTAAAGACGATGATCCTGATATGCGTGAAATGGCGCAGGAAGAATTTAAAGCGGCGAAAGAGTCGATTGAAACATTGACCGAGCAATTACAAATTCTATTGTTGCCAAAAGATCCAAACGATGACAACAACTGTTTCGTCGAAATCCGCGCAGGTGCCGGCGGCGATGAAGCGGCAATTTTTGCCGGGGACCTGTACCGTATGTATACCCGCTATGCGGAAAAGCAGGGTTGGTCAACGGAAGTGCTTAACATGAATGAAGGTGAGCACGGCGGTTTTAAAGAAGTTATTGTTAAATTCAATGGCGATAGTGTCTATGGCCAAATGAAGTTTGAAAGTGGTGGACACCGGGTTCAACGTGTTCCGGAAACGGAATCTCAGGGTAGGGTGCATACCTCCGCCTGCACGGTTGTCGTGATGCCGGAAATTCCAGAGGCGGAAGCGATTGAAATTAATAAAGCCGATCTAAAAGTCGATACTTTCAGGGCATCCGGTGCCGGTGGTCAGCACGTTAACAAAACGGATTCTGCGATCCGTATTACCCACATACCCACAGGTATTGTGGTTGAGTGTCAGGATCAGCGCTCTCAGCATAAGAATCGTGCTCAGGCGATGTCAGTATTGCAAGCCAGAATGCAACAAGCGGAAGATGAAAAGCGCCGCAGCGCTGAAGAATCATCACGCCGTAACTTGGTTGCCAGTGGTGATCGCTCCGAGCGTATTCGTACTTACAACTATCCGCAAGGTCGTATGACAGATCACCGCATTAATTTAACTTTATATCGTCTTAATGAAGTGATTGAAGGTAATTTGCATCTGGTTCTCGAACCGATTATGCAAGAAAATCAGGCGGACATGCTAGCGGCGTTGGCGGAACAGAACTAATTGCCGATATTCCTGTGAACACGCCGAAAAACAAAGCTGCTGAATCAGACCTTAGCGATATGTCTATCGCTAAGGCTTTAACGCAAGGTCAGCAGCAACTGCTCGATAATCGGGTGGTCGATAGCCCCAAACTTGATTGCCAATTAATGTTAGCGCACGTACTCAATGTGGACACCAGCTACTTACATGCCTGGCCTGAAAAATGTCTCACTCAAACGCAATATGATGAGTTTTTGCACCTGTTAAGTCGCCGAGAGCAAGGTGAACCGATTGCATTTTTACTCGGCGAACAGGAATTTTGGTCGTTGCCGTTCAAAGTCTCTCCTTGTACGCTCATTCCCCGCCCAGATACCGAAGTTCTGGTCGAAACGGTTTTGCAAGATTATTCCCAAAACGACAATGTCAGATTATTGGATTTGGGAACGGGGACCGGAGCGATCGCGTTGGCTATCGCCCACGAAAAAGCCCAGTGGCAGGTGGAGGCGGTGGATTACAGCCACGATGCTGTAGCCCTGGCACGAAGTAATGCCGAACATTTGCATTTGCAACGGGTAAAAATTTATCAGAGTAATTGGTTTTCGAACGTTTCCGAGCAACTCAAATTTGACGTGATAGTCTCTAATCCCCCTTATATCGATGTCGATGATCCGCATTTGTCGCAAGGCGATGTGCGCTTTGAACCAAATTCGGCATTGGTTGCCGAAGATCACGGCTTTAAAGATATCCGCCACATTATTTCCCTCAGCCGTCAGTATTTAATGCCGGGGGCCACCTTGTATATTGAACATGGCTTTGAGCAACACACTCAGGTTCAGAAAATCTATGCAGACTATGGTTTTGAAGAGATTGAAACTATTTGTGATTACGGTGGGCAACCGCGTATGACTAAAGGTAAGTGGGCGCAGTCAAGTTAGTCTGACTTGAGTGCAAGACGCCATTTCGAATAAGTGAAATGGCATCACCGTTTAATTAACCTTGTGCTTGTTGTGCATTGATACGTTGACCATTTATCTCTTTACTGTCGTCACTCATCAGATAAATATAGGCTGGCATAATATCTTCAGCGCTGGCTATTTTTCTTTTGTCTTCTGCTGGAAACGCGGTTTGACGCATCTTAGTATCTGTCGCCCCAGGATTGATAGCATTGGTGCGAATCGCACTGTCTTCATATTCGTCGGCAATCACCTGCATCATACCTTCTGTGGCAAACTTAGAGATACTGTACGGTCCCCAATAGGCGCGTCCTTTATTGCCCACTCCGGATGTGGTGAATACCAAAGAGGCTGAATCTGCTTTTGCCAATGCCGGGATTAATGCCTGAGCTAAATAGAACTGGGCATTGAGGTTTACTTGCATCACGTCGTCCCAAATCTGTTTGGCGATATTCGCAAACGGGGTCAGTTCGCCGAGCATCGAAGCATTTAATAACGCACCATCCAATTTACCAAACTGATCAAGGATGGTATTGGTCATGTCCTGATAATTTTGCGGCGTCGCACCTTTCATATCCAATGGTACAATCGCGGGTTCAGGGTAACCACTGGCAATGATCTCATCGTAAACCTGTTCGAGCTTTGCAACAGTGCGGCCTAATAAAATGACCGTCGCACCATATTTTGCGTAATGAATTGCAGCTTGTTTACCAATGCCATCTCCGGCACCAGTCACTAATAGGGTTTTGTTGGTTAAACATTGTGCACTTGGCTGATAATCAAACATAAGAATATAGATAAAGGAAACTGATAGAGGTATTCTACCTAGGCTAAGTTTGGCTTTCGAGAATTTATTAATAATTTATATAAGAAAAGCCGGTTTTGCTTTATTTTCTGAAAAAAACGCTAGATTAGACTGCCATCTTGAGCTAAGTTAGAAAAAACTAACTGGTCTAACTAGTTATGTCTGTATGTTTTAATAACACAAATGAATGCACAGGCATTTTTACAATAACAATCAACTGTAAAGTGACTTTGTAGAATAACAAGAGAAATAAAGACTTTACTGGCTTTTGGGGAGAATACATGAAAAAGCTCTTACTATGTCTGGCGGTTACTAGCGCCTTAGGCCTTAGTGGATGTGATTCTGAATCGATTGATAATGTTATCAATGAGAATTCAGGTGAAGCACTTAAACCGACTTCGACGGTAGCCTTCGATCCTTCTAACGGGGTACTTTCTTTCCCCAACAATATTCTGTTTTCCGGAACTATGGACGGCACGTTGAATTTGCCAGTGGCAGATCCGACGAATTTGTCTGATCCCTTAGTGGCGGCAAACGCCCTTGATGGCTGGTCAACAAACCAACCATTTATTCAATCATTTAATTTTGCCGAAGGCGTTGGCCTTGATCCAGTTGCGATATACAGCACCGATGCGGTAAGCCTAATTGAAGTCGCCGCAGGTGGCGATGCTGAATGTCCAGACTCTACCCGTGGCCTTGCGTGTGCACCGCGGGCAAAATTAGTACTGGGTGAAGACTTTATTGTACAAGCTGCAGGTAACGATTTAGCCATCGTGCCGTTAAAGCCACTTAAAGCGAAGACAACCTACGTATTAGCGTTAACCGATCGTTTAATGGATACCGAAGGTCTGTCAATTGCTCCTTCTTCAACGTATGAGTTGATCCGTACTGATATTTCTACGCCGCTTCCCGATGCTACATTATTTGCGCTGCAAGCGCAGACGAATAGCTTTGAAAGCATCGCTGAAGGCTATGGCATTCAGCGCGATAGCATTATTTACACCGCAGCATTTACGACTCAGTCAATTGAAGACTCGGTCATGGTTACCAAAGAATTGCTAGCTGCGTCTTTAAACCCAGCGACACAATTATTCCCAACACCTGTTGTCGGTGTCCAAAACACAGGATTAACGGCGGCACAGGCGCTTGGTTTTGCACCTGCTACGCAATTAGGTCAGTTATTTGCATCCGCCAAGCTTCATATGGGGCAGGTGACTTTACCTTATTATTTAGGTACAGGGCTTGAATCTACGACACAGCCTTGGAAAGCAATGTGTGATTCCGGCGCAGTGTTAGCCGCAGTTGATCCATCAATGTTGCCGGCTGAGCCAGTTTCTGCAACCGATGGCGCCTGTATGCAGTTTGGTTTGCGTGATTTACCTGAGTTCGGCTTGGATCCTGAGCGTAACATTACCAAATTCAACCCAATACCTAAGCTTGCTGAACTACAGAATGTTGAAGTTCAAATGACAATCCCTGATGTGGCGCAAGCGAATATGGTTCGACCTGCCTTTGGGATGGAACCGGATCTGGTTGAACCTGCGAATGGCTGGCCTGTTGTGATTCTTCAGCATGGTATTACCGGTAACAAAGGTCAAATGTTGGCACTTTCTGGTATTTTATCGGCAGCAGGTTACGCAACCGTCGCCATCGATCATCCATTACACGCCAGTCGTGGTGTTGACTTGACCGGTGATGGCAACAATGAAATTGACGCTTCCAGCAACCCATTTCATTATATGAATATTGCAAACCTGTTAAATGCCCGCGATAACTTGCGTCAAAGCACCACGGATTTGATGGCACTTCGCCTTGGTCTCAACTTTGCTCAAGGTGTTAACATAGACCCATCACAAACGCATTTTATCGGTGCATCTTTGGGTGGTATCGTTGGTTTAAACTTTATGGCGACCACCAATACCTCATTCAATACCGGTAGTGCCGAGCAGGACGCGGTATTGAACTCTATGTTTGCCGTTAAAGCGAGTACGCTGTCTACACCTGGCGGCGGTATTCCTAACTTCCTGCTTGAGTCAGCAGCGTTCGAAGACATTATTAAAGCAAGCCTGGCATATAGCGCTTCACCTGAGTTTAAAGGATTTGCGGATGCTACTTTAGGTGATGCAGCGGCAGATCCTGTGCAACTTGCGGGTATTTGGCAGCCGTTTGTTGATGCATTAACGCCGGCACAGCTTGGCGCTGTGAATTCAACATTCTCTATGTTTGCTTTTGCTGCACAATCGATTCTTGATGCGGGTGACCCGTTAAATTATGCAAAAATGGCACAAGCGAATAAATCACCAATCCATTTGATTGAAGTGGTGGGTAATGGCATGGATAATCTACCGGATCAGGTGATTCCGAATACGGTTTCTAGCCATCCAATCGCCGGTTCTTCACCGCTAATTGAAACTATCGGTTTGCCAGTGATTCGCCAGACTGCGGTTTCTTCCGATGGTATGCCTATTTCAGGTGCGGTGAAATTTGTTTATGGTCATCATGGTTCTTTATTGAGCCCGGCACCAACCACTGGTTCGCCTAGTGTTGAATTCAGTGCCCGTGCAACGCAGGAAATGCAGAACCAGGCGGTTACGTATTTCTTAACTGGCGCCACGGTCATTCCAGTCACCGATACCGATGTCGTCTTGCAGTAATATTTGCTTGCAATAAGATAGTGAAAAAGGAGGCTTAGCCTCCTTTTTTGTATTCAATGTTTTGTCATAATGCGATAACATCGATAAAATCTATGATTATCTGTTTTAACTTTTAATTTTACACTTGAATCCCCAGGAGAAAGAAATTGGAATTTCTTTATGAGTATGGCTTGTTCTTCGCTAAGGTCATTACCTTTGTTATCGCGGTAATTGCCATTATCGCCACAGCCGCCGGTGTTGCGCAAAAGCAAAAAGGACGAAAAGGCGAGCTGGAATTGACTGATCTGACTCAACAGTTTAAAGACGTTGAAGAAGATATGGTTACCCACCTGCTAGACAAAGATGAGCTTAAAGCCCGTCATAAAGCCCAGAAAAAACAGGAAAAAGCCGAGCAAAAAGCGAAAAAAGGCGAGACTTCGGAGCCCGAAAGTAAGCATCGATTATTTGTACTCGATTTTAAAGGCAGCATTGATGCTCGAGAAGTGGAAGGGTTAAGAGAAGAAGTGAGTGCTGTGTTGTCGGTTGCTAACGAGCAGGATGAAGTACTGGTTCGCTTAGAAAGTGGCGGTGGTATGGTGCATGGCTATGGTTTAGCCTCATCGCAGTTAGACCGAATTCGCCAAAATAACATTCCGCTAACGGTCGCAGTTGATAAAGTTGCTGCCAGTGGTGGTTATATGATGGCCTGTGTGGCCGATAAAATTATCAGTGCACCGTTTGCTATCTTAGGCTCAATTGGCGTGTTGGCTCAGGTACCAAATTTCAATAAGCTTCTGAAAAAGAATGATATTGAATTTGAACAACTGACCGCGGGAGAGTACAAACGTACCCTTACCATGTTTGGTGAAAATACCGATAAGGGACGTGCTAAGTTTGTCGAGGAGCTGGAAGAAACTCACGATTTGTTTAAACATTTTGTTGCCGAACATCGCCCATCGTTGGACATCGATAACGTTGCCACTGGTGAGCATTGGTTTGGCTTAAAAGCGAAAGAGCTAGGCTTAGTCGATAATATCCAGACTAGTGATGATTATTTAATGGCTTGTGCGAAAGATAAATCGGTGATGGCGGTTAAGTACTCAGTCAAAAAGGGCTTAGCGGAAAAACTTGGTAAGGCGGCATCACTATCAATAGAAAACGTCGTTATGAAGCTTTGGCAGAATAATCGAATCTTTCCAAGCTAAGGCTTAGCTAGCCATTTAACACAATGAAAATACCGGCTTTTGCCGGTATTTTTGTATCTGTTGCACCTAAGTAAAGCCATGTATACCGCTACTATGGCACCATACGTTTTCTATCAATGTGGTTTTCATAAGGATATTTCCATTAGTCTGTATTTGCATCTGGTATTCACACCGGATTGTTAGCCCTATGGTTGCCATCGTTATACCAATCCCACTAAGTTTGTGCACAACTCAGAGTTAGGGCCGAGGCTCAGTTACAACATAGATTTTATTGATATAGTCATTCTATATTAATGAAATATAGGGCAGGAAATGGGCCTCTCACTAACTCCCTACGGGGGAGTTCTAAAGGCGTTTATCCAGCGTTACTGATTTTGCCCAATTTTGGCTGTTTTTGAGAGGGGAATAACCATTCTCTGCAATCAAAGCCTTGTCTAAAAACCTTTAAATTCTCACTGAGTGAGCATTAATTTAATGGGATTGGTATTACCCAATCGCTTTTCAGTATTACCGGCCGTCATCGAGTGTCTTATAGCGGCGATATGTGCATCGGAGTCTTTGTGGTTCATGGTAGTTGTAACGCCGATATGCTGTTGAGTGCATAACCGGGAATTGCCGTAGGGTTGAACCCAAGGTGCGCGCATGGATGAAGGTCTATCTGAGCAATAGATGAGAGGCTTGTAAAACGAAAAAAGCCCGTAGTAATTACAGCTACGGGCTTTTTCTATTTATCGATTAATTGTATCTGACTACTTATCTTTGAGATGATGAAAATCGACTTTATCATCCGTTGCTTTGATGTCTGTGTGAAAGACTTCTTCGTTAAATTGTCCTTCGGTTTTTCCAACGATAACCGTTACCATAGAGTCACCGGTAACATTGACCGCGGTTCGTGCCATATCCAATAAACGGTCAATACCAATAATTAACGCGATTCCTTCCACTGGCAACCCAACTTGGGCCAGAACCATCGCTAGCATGATCATGCCAACACCGGGGACGCCGGCAGTACCAATTGAGGCGAGTGTTGCGGTAAGAATTACCATCAAAAAGTCAGTGATGGATAAATCGATATTAAATACCTGAGCGATGAACACGGTAGCAACACCTTGCATAATCGCGGTGCCATCCATATTCAATGTGGCGCCTAACGGTACGGTAAATGAAGCGATGGAGTTATCGACTCCCATTTTCTTGGTCGTGGTGTTTAATGTCGATGGAATCGTCGCATTTGAGCTTGAGGTGCTAAATGCAAAGAGCGCTGTCGTTTCCATTTTCTTTAAGAACGTAATAGGGTTCAGGCCTGTTAACGTTTTCAATAGTAGCGGGTAGGTTACTAAACCGTGAATCGCTAAAACACCCAGTACAACCAGGAAGTATTGAGCCAACGACCAGATGGCACCTAAATCCAGATCGGTGAATAGTTTCACCATTAAACAGAACACACCATAAGGTGCTAGATTCATCAGAATAATCACCAGTCGCATAATGACCTCATTCATATCCTGAAAAAGGTTAGCGATGCGTTGTCCAGCATCCCCGGCCAAAGCCACCGAAATACCAAACAGCACAGCAAACACGATGATTTGCAGCATATTGCCTTTGGCAAACGCGTCAAATGGATTGCTAGGGAACATGTTAATAATGACTTGCGCCAGAGACGGTGCTTCTTTAGCAGCATAGGTGGCTTCTGCGGTCATATTAATGCCTTCACCGGGTGCTATCAAAAGGGCAGCAATAATGGCAAGAGATATCGCGATAGCAGTGGTCACTAAATACAGGCCCACGGCTTTGCCACCGATTCTTCCCAGTTTCGACGTGTCATTCAGAGACGTTGTACCGCAAACTAATGATACAAAGACCAAAGGAACAACCAGCATCTTTAAACTGGTAATAAATATCTGACCACCGACGTGGAAGATGCCATCAACGAAAAAGCCTCTGATAGCAAAATCGAACAATCCTAGTGGAATGAGGAGTTCCCCATTTTCACCGAAGCTTAGAATTAACTTGAAAATAAAGCCGAGCGCGATACCGGCACCCATACCTACTACGATGCGAGTCGTAAGGCTTTGTGCAAACTGTTTATCCATAAAATTCGTCTATTTATTAGGCATGATGCCTGTTTCTAGTTAGTGTTCGCTATTGTTAACCATTTGTCTTAATACCGCCACCGAAATTTTTCATAGGAGATTTGTAATCAAGTGTAACGCTTTAGTAAATTATCGGTTAATATGGGAGCGCTAATAAAAATATGCTCAGGGAGTGCGCTTTAAATGAAGCTGTTTCAAAAACTTTTTTTCCTTTTATCTATCACGTTATTGACCGCCTGTGGTGGTGACCCTTTAGGTGAAGGAGAGTCCACTGATGCCCCCGTGGATACTGGTTCTGGTACTGTGACCACGCCGCAGGGCAATACCACAGTGACTATTGATATTGATAATAACTATATTACTGCTGCCAACCCAGCAGTTGTCACCGCAACCGTAACCACTGACGGCAATGCTGTTGCTGGTATTGTTGTCTCTTTTTCTGCCGACCTTGGACAATTTGATGTCGACTCCGGTACCGCATTGACCAATGATAACGGTATCGCAACGATCGGCTTGACCGCGGGTGCTGTCGGTGGCGCTTCTACTGTTACCGCAAGTATCGATGGCGGCGAAAGCGCTTCTATCGGCTTTGAGACTGTAGGTGATCAGGTTTCACAAATCGTGGTCGATTTAAGCATGCTGGATGCAAATACGGGTGCTGAAACAACTGTGATAAATGCCACCAATCCCGGAAAGCTTATTGCCACTGTTATTGGCGTATCAGAGCCGGTTATTGTGACATTTTCTTCGAATATTGGTGAGATCCCAATTCCAACGGCAATCACTGATGAAAACAATCAGGCAATTGTTGATATATACGCTGGCAACGATTTAGGTGCTGGTACCGTTACCGCCTCTTTACCTGATGGTTCATCCGGTGAACAGCTGATCGTTGTCGGCGCGACAGATTTGAAAATGGGCAGTGGTACACCTTTTGTTGAAGGCGAAGCACAATTAAGCTTGTCGCAAATCTCTGCCGGTGGAACCACGGTGGTTAGCGTTGACATTGTTGATGCAGACGGCGTTCCGTATACCTTGCCAGTGGATGTGCAGTTTACCTCAAATTGTGTGAACAATAGTTTGTCTGAGATGACATCACCGGTTACCACATCTAATGGTCAGGCAAGCAGTACATACTTAGCAAAAGGCTGTGTTAATGACGACCCTATAACCGTGTCGGCAAATGCTGGTGGTGTAAACCTGGCAGCTTCTGCAACGGTCAACGTATTGGCGGCGGATGCTGGTAGCCTGGAGTTTGTGAGTGCAACGCCGGAGAATATTTCGTTACAAGGTGTTGGTGGTCAGGAAAGTTCGACAGTGATTTTCCGAGTGCAGGATACTAATGGTAATCCGGTCAGCAATACTCGAGTAAACTTTAGCTTGAACACCGACGTTGGCGGTATTTCCCTAGAGCCATCGTTTGCCACAACCAATGGCAATGGTGAAGTGCAGACCGTCGTGAACTCGGGCTCTGTCGCCACTACGGTTCGAGTTACCGCATCAATTGCGGACAGCTCGCCGGCGATTTCTTCTCAGTCTAGCCTACTTGTTGTATCAACCGGTATCCCAGATCAGGATAGCTTCAGCTTATCCGCTGACGTGCTAAATCCAGAAGGGTGGAGTATCGATGGTACTGAAGTGGTCGTTACCGCGCGCATGGCCGATGCATTTAATAACCCTGTACCTGATGGAACTGCCGTTTCATTTACAGCCGAAGGTGGTTCAATCCAGCCATCTTGTGTAACCATTGACGGTAAATGTTCGGTTGTTTGGGTGAGTCAATATCCACGCCCAGAAGGGAAAATTATTGGTGATGAATTCTCCGAGCCATCGCTGACGCCTTATGGCCAGAAATATGGTGGCCGTGCAACCATTGTCGCCACAGCTATCGGTGAAGAGTCTTTCCCGGATGCCAACGGTAATGGACGCTTTGATGATACGGAAGTTACCGCATTTATGGGTACGGATGTCAGTGGTGCTGCCTATGATTTGGCTGAAGCTTTTGTCGACCACAATGAAGATGGGGTTTACAACCCACAAGAGGGTGGCACAGAAATTGGTGGTGAAAACGAAGAGTTCATCGATTTTAATGGTGGTGGTAACTTCGATAAGGCCGATGGTTTATACAATGGTAGCCTGTGTTCCATTCCTGCTCATGCAGGTTGTAACACCGAAGACAAGTCGCTTAACGTGCGTCAAAGCATCGTCTTGGTCATGTCCGGTAGTACCGCCTATCACAAAGTAACCCAAACGCTTGATTCAATGGATCCCAGCGATGTCGATTATGATGAGACTGACAATCGTGTTGTGGTTGAAGGTGAAAGCAGTGGTGCCGCTAAGTTGATTTTTGCTGATCTTCACAACCAACCAATGCCAGCGGGAACCTCGGTTAAATTTACCGCAACTGTTGGTAGTATTGTTGGCCCGGACACTTATATCTGGCCAAGCAATAATCATAATGGTGGCCGCGAAATAACGGTCGCGATTAAGGGTGAAAAAGAAGCAAAATCCGGTAGTCTGATTGTCGAAGTTACAACACCGGCAGGTCTGACGACAACGATTTCACCAATTACTATCGTTGTGAAATAATCTTATTAGAATTGACTAAGCCACCTTAGGGTGGCTTTTTTTTGTCAAGATAATTGCTTAAATCGCTCGAATAATCATCAACTAACAGATTTAAATAAATTTTTCTTTAACTTATGGTCGTTGATTGATTATTATCAGAAAATTGGTTTATGTCTTTCATTGATCATTTTAAGCTCAGAGAAGTTTTGTTGGTGATGAAGGTGCAGTTTTGGCAAGGAGCGCATGGCTGAACATAAGCCCTGAAATGTTAATTTCAGGCCGACCTTGAAAAATTATTTGCTTGTCAGTGGCAAAAATTACATATATACCTAATAGCAATTCATAATTTAAAAAAGTTTTTAACGCTGAAACAATATATTAGGACACCCTCCCTTTAAAAGACGGTTAGGTGATCCCATATAGGCGTTAATCGATACATATAGCAGGCAGTATAAAAACTGCATATAACCTTAGCCTGTGAACAGGAAAGTAAGAATTTATGGCAAAGTCTCTGGTAATTGTCGAGTCACCAGCGAAAGCAAAGACGATCAACAAATATCTTGGTAAGGATTTCATCGTTAAATCCAGTGTCGGCCACGTGCGCGACTTGCCCACCAGTGGAGGTGGCAAAAAAGCTCCGACCAAATCTCCGGCAGAAGTCCGGAAGATGACTCCGGAGCAAAAAGAGAAATATAAAGCCAAGCGTGACAAAGTCGCCTTGTATAATCGCATGGGCATCAACCCTGAAAAAGATTGGGCGGCAAAATATGAAGTATTGCCCGGCAAAGAAAAAGTCGTTAACGAATTAAAAACTTTGGCTGACAAAGCCGATATGGTTTATCTCGCAACGGATTTGGATCGCGAGGGAGAGGCCATTGCCTGGCACTTAAAAGAAATTATTGGCGGCGAAGACGAGAAATTCCGTCGCGTTGTGTTTAACGAAATTACCCAATCGGCAATTAAAGAAGCATTTAAACAACCGGGCGAGCTCAATATGAGCGGCGTTAACGCACAGCAGGCACGTCGCTTTCTCGATCGCGTCGTCGGTTTTATGGTCAGCCCTTTGCTTTGGAAGAAAATTGCCAGAGGCTTATCGGCAGGGCGCGTACAGTCGGTTGCCGTTAAGCTGGTGGTTGAGCGTGAGCGTCAAATTAAAGCTTTTATCCCGGAAGAATTCTGGGAAGTACATGCTGATACACTCACCGAAGACAAGCAAGCATTGCAGTTACAGGTAAGCCATCAAGATGGTAAAGCCTTTAAACCGGTTAATGAAGCCCAGACAAACGCAGCGTTAAGTGTTTTACAAAATGCGAGCTATCAGGTGAGCAAACGTGAAGACAAGCCGTCTAAGAGCTCGCCATCCGCGCCTTTCATTACCTCGACCTTACAACAGGCCGCAAGTACCCGTTTGGGGTTTGGCGTAAAACGTACCATGGGATTGGCACAACGCTTGTATGAAGCTGGCCATATTACCTATATGCGTACCGATTCAACCAATTTGTCTAAAGATGCTGTAGCAAGCTGTCGAGAATATATCACGGATAATTTTGGTGCGAATTATTTACCCGAAAATCCGAAAGCTTATGGTGCCAAAGCCAATGCTCAGGAAGCGCATGAAGCGATCCGTCCTTCCAGTGTTAAGGTCGAGTCAGCGTTTTTAAACGATATGGAAGCCGATGCACGTCGACTGTATGACTTGATCTGGCGTCAGTTTGTTGCCTGTCAAATGACTGCCGCACGTTATGATGTTTCGACTCTGACGATTTCTGCTGCCAATTTTGATTTGAAAGCCAAAGGGCGAGTCATGCGCTTTGATGGTTGGACAAAAGTGCATGCGCATTTGTCCAAAGGCGATAAAGATACCCACTTACCGGACTTACAGGTTGGCGCACCGATCACTCTTGAGAAATTGGAGCCGACTCAGCATTTCACCAAGCCGCCTGCGCGCTTTGGTGAAGCCTCACTGGTGAAAGAGTTAGAGAAACGCAGTATTGGTCGTCCTTCGACCTATGCGTCAATCATCTCGACCATTCAGGATCGTGGCTATGTACGCCTTGAAGGTAAACGCTTCCATGCTGAAAAAATGGGTGAAATCGTAACCGATAGTTTATCGGGAAGCTTTGAAGATCTGATGAGCTACGATTTTACCGCAAAAATGGAAGACAGACTTGATGACATCGCCAGTGATAAAGCGTACTGGAAGCAAGTCCTGACGGAGTTTTATGAAAACTTTACCGAGCAGTTAGGTGAAGCCGATAAAACGGTCGAAGACGGTGGGATGCAACCTAATCAGCCAGTCTTAACCGATATTGATTGTCCAAACTGTGGTCGTAAGATGGCGATCCGCACCGCATCTACCGGTGTGTTCTTAGGTTGTAGTGGCTACAACTTACCGCCAAAAGAGCGCTGTACGCAAACCATGAACCTGACACCAGGTGACGAAGCGGAAAGTGTGATTGGTGAAGATCGCGAAACCGAAGCCTTGATGGCAATGCGTCGCTGTCAAAAATGCGGCACTGCCATGGACAGCTACCTGATTGATGAAACCCGAAAACTGCATGTCTGTGGTAACAACCCAACCTGTGATGGGGTGGAGTTAGAGCAAGGTGAATTTAAGATCAAAGGCTATGACGGTCCAATACTCGATTGTGATCGCTGTGGTTCCGAGATGCAGCTTAAATCGGGACGATTTGGCAAGTACTTTGATTGTACCAATGCGGATTGTAAAAATACTCGTAAACTATTGAAAAGCGGCGAAGCTGCGCCGCCGAAAGAAGATCCGGTGGATTTACCAGAGCTTCGCTGTGAAAAGTCCGATGCTTTCTTTAAGTTACGTGATGGCGCCGCGGGTATCTTCCTTGCGGCCAGTACGTTCCCTAAATCGCGAGAAACGCGGGCACCATTGGTTGCGGAACTGCATCGCTTTCGAGATAGAATTTCTTCTAAATTCTACTATTTGGCCGACGCACCACAACAAGATCCTGATGGCAATGCAGCGATTGTTCGTTTCTCACGTAAGACCAAAGAGCAATACGTGATGACCGAAGTCGATGGCAAGGCAACGGGCTGGGTCGCAAAATTTGTCGATGGTAAATGGGTCGAAGAACAGACTAAGAAAAAGCCGGCGAAAAAGGCTGCGAAAAAGCCAGCATCGAAAAAATAGAGTAGAAAACCCGCATACAACGCGGTTCTCAAAACAGTAAAATACCGCCTTTAAGGCGGTATTTTTTTATATTTCAAAAACATACGATTAGTCGCGGAGGCGAGTAAATTTGTTATCGTGCACTATCAAGGAAAAAATTGTTTATTTTGAGACCATTTTCACATTCGCTGGTTGATTGTATTTTCTAATTCATATATTCTTTTAGTTATAAAAAACGTCTTTCTTATTCCATATGAAACTACAACAACTTAGATACATCGTCGAAGTACAGAACAATAACCTCAATGTTTCGGCCACTGCTGAATCTCTTTTCACCTCGCAACCGGGCATTTCTAAGCAAGTCCGAATGCTGGAAGATGAGCTTGGCGTGCAAATTTTTGGTCGTAGCGGCAAACATTTGACCCATGTAACCCAGGCAGGGCAGGAAATTATCAAGATTTCTGCAGACATTCTTTCAAAAGTTGAAGGCATTAAATCTGTCGCCCGGGAATACACACAACCCGATGAAGGTCGATTACGCATTGCTACCACGCATACTCAGGCTCGCTATGCACTACCTGAGGTGATTCAGGGGTTTGTGAAACGATTTGATAAAGTATCTTTGCATATGTATCAAGGCACTCCTGCACAAATCAGTGATGCGGCGGCAAAAGGGGATGCAGATTTTGCTATCGCCACAGAATCGCTACACCTATATAACGATTTGATCATGTTGCCATGTTATCACTGGAACCGAAGTATTATTGTTCGCAAAGACCACCCTTTAGCGAAGATCAGCAAGCTTTCCATTGAAGACGTTGCCGCTCACCCATTGGTCACCTATGTGTTTGGTTTTACCGGACGTTCGGTGTTAGACAAGGCATTTCAAAGTGCTGATTTAGAGCCAAAAATTGTTTTTACTGCCACCGATGCCGATGTGATCAAAACGTATGTTCGATTGGGCGTTGGTATTGGTGTTGTTGCGACTATGGCAATCGATCCGGTACAGGATAAAGATCTGGTGGTGATTGATGCGGCGCACTTGTTTGAGCCGAGTACCACCAAGATTGGTTTTAGACGCGGTACCTTTTTACGCACTTATATGTTTGATTTTATTGAGCGTTTTGCACCGCATTTGAATAAAGATGTGGTGACCAAAGCGATGTTGTTGAAAAACAATGATGAGATAGAAGCATTTTTAAGTGACGTGACGTTACCAATGCGTTAAGCAAGGGCAAGGGGGCAGGATCCAGGTTTTGGCTTCTAGGTTTTGTGGTTAAGGTTTGCAAATACTAAAAAGGTGCTGGATGATTAGTCCTGCACCTTTTTTTTCACCTAAATTTTTCAACAAGGCAATAGGCGGATGATTTCAATCCAGGTAAGCGCGTTGTTTTAACATTCGATAATGTTAACGGCCAAGCCACCTCGTGAGGTTTCTTTATATTTGGTTTTCATATCATTACCGGTTTCCCACATGGTTTTGATTACTTTATCCAAAGAAACTTTTTGATTACCAGAGCCGCGCATCGCCAGACGAGAGGCGTTAATGGCTTTTACTGAGCCCATCGCATTGCGTTCAATGCAAGGCACTTGTACCAAGCCGCCAACCGGATCACAGGTTAGCCCGAGGTTATGCTCCATGCCGATTTCTGCGGCATTCTCCACCTGCCTGGGGTTGCCACCTACAATTTCAGTCAGTGCACCAGCGGCCATTGAGCAGGCAACACCCACTTCACCCTGACAGCCCACTTCCGCACCTGAGATAGACGCATTGGTTTTATATAAAATACCGATTGCTGCAGCCGTTAGCAGGTAACGAATACAATCATCTTCGGTTAGCTCTTTGACAAATTTATCGTAGTAGCAAAGCACGGCTGGAAGAATACCGGCGGCTCCGTTGGTAGGCGCTGTTACGACTTGTGAGCCCGCGGCATTTTCTTCGTTAACTGCCAGAGCAAACAAGTTAACCCAATCCATTGCCTGTAAAGGATCGGAATTACTTTCAACAGATAATGAACGAAACAGGCTTGGCGCTCGGCGCACGACTTTAAGCCCGCCAGGCAAGATACCTTCGGTGTTCATGCCTCTTTCAACGCAATTGGCCATTGCCTGCCAGATGTTTAACAGTTCTTCGCGAATATAAGACTCATCATTGAGACACTTTTCATTGGCCATCATAATCGAACTAATGCTTAGTCCAGTTTCCTGACATAGTGCCAAAAGCTCATCAGCGCTGGTAAATCGATACGGGCGTTCGATATTTGCATGCAAAGACAAGGCTTTGTCTTTTTCTTTCTCAAAGTCGCAGTCTTCAACAATAAAACCACCGCCGATAGAGTAATACGTCTTCTCGAGAATCACTTCATTGTCAGCGAATGCATAAATCGTCATCGCATTCGCGTGCGCTTCTAACGTTTTCTTACGGTGATAGATAATCGATTCATTGCGCGGGAAATCAATAAAATGCTCGTTATTTAAATGCACTTTACCGGTATTAACGGTGGTTTCTAAAATCTGATCAATTGAGCTAACATTGATACTTTCTGGCGCCTCGCCATGAAGCCCAAGTATTACCGCTTTGCCGGTACCGTGACCAATACCGGTCTGGCCTAAAGAACCGAACAGATCGACTTTGATGCGTTCGACTTTGGTAAACAACGCCTGCGCTTGCAGGGCAGCGATAAATTGGTTTGCAGCGCGCATCGGACCTACAGTATGTGAGCTGGAAGGGCCAATGCCGATTGAAAACATATCAAATACACTAATCATAGATAAACCTGAATAATAGTTTGTTGTAACTGGTATTGTTAGAATAATATTCGGATTCTAACTGATGTTCAGATGAAAACCCAGTTTTCTAAGGCGAATTATTTGTTTGCCTGGCGTTTCTCAACAATTCAAATTCTCATGCGCCACTAAGTACTTGATTTACCGTAATATGACGTGGATTTAGGCGGTGAATATCAACGCCGTATGTGCCGGCATACTCGATCACGACTTTAAATGGAGAACCAAGTCTTTAATAATTGCGGCGGTCGCTCCCCAGATATTATATGTCATGTAAGGCATAAAATAGATTTTATGGGTCATACCGCGGCGTGAAACCGTAACTGGCAGGTGATTGGTTTCGTCGAGAAAATGTGACAAAGGTACGGAAAATACTTCGGCGACTTCGTTTGCATCAATTTTGAATGGATACTGCGGTGGGATGAACCCGACAACCGGAGTGATTAAATATCCGGTGATGGTATGGTATTGGCGAAGTTGTCCCAGGATTTCAACATCCCTATGAAGGATACCAACTTCTTCATGAGATTCTCGAAGTGCCGTGGCAATCACATCGACATCGACGGCTTCACATTTACCTCCGGGAAAACTTACCTGTCCGGGATGATGGTATAAGTGATCGGCTCTGCGGGTTAAGATGACTTCCAGACCGCGCTCGGTTTGTTGTAATGGAATGAGCACGCTCGCGTCTTTTAATTTTCCCGGGTAGCGAAATTCCTGGCAACTTGTGGTCAGGGAAGCTAATGAAAACCGCTGGATAAATTCCAATTTATTCACCTAAGCTTATCTCCCTGAGTATTTAAAGTTGCTCCAACACTGGCAAAATTTTCTGCACCTTGTCGAAGGTTTCCTGGTATTCGCTATCGACTTCTGAATCGGCAACTACGCCTCCTCCGGCCCAACAATATAGCGTTTGTTGATGAGCGATTAAGGTTCGGATAGTGATACTTGTATCCATTTTGCCACAGGCTGAAAGATAGCCGATAGACCCACAATAAACACTGCGCCGATTTGGTTCAAGTTCTTCAATGATTTCCATGGCTCTGATTTTTGGCGCACCAGTGATTGAACCACCGGGGAAACAACCGCGCAGTAAATCTGTGGCACTGCGATCATGCGCCAGTTTGCCAACCACGGTGCTAACCAGGTGGTGAACCGCAGGGAAGCTTTCAATGGCAAATAATTCCGGAACTTTGACCGAACCGGGCTCGCAATTTTTACTGATATCGTTGCGCAATAAATCAACAATCATCAGGTTCTCGGCCTGATCTTTGCTGGCATGTTTAAGTTCGATGGCGAGCTGTGCATCGTCTTCATGGCTTTTACCACGCGGGCGAGTGCCTTTAATCGGTTTGGTCAGCACCTTAGAATCGTTTACTTGTAAAAAACGTTCAGGGGAAACGCTGAGAATACAGCCTTGCGATAGACGGATAAACGCCGAAAATGGCGCCAGATTACTGTTTCTTAGTGCTATATATGCGTCAAACTCACAACCTTGGTAGGCGGCTTCAAATCGTTGCGTCAGATTAATTTGATAACAATCACCACTAAGTAAATACTCCTGAACCTGAGCAAATTTTTGCCGATATTGCTCGACATTCATATTGGCTTGCCATGGCGTGATTAATTTAAATGCCGAGTTCGTATCATTAGAAAATTGCGGGCAAGGTTGCGGCAAGTATTGTTTTGTTAAATCCTGCAGGTTGTCATCCTGGCTAACCAATGTGAAGTTGTGGGTCTTGCGATCATAAATTAACGCATGCCGGTAGATACCAACAGCCATATCCGGTAAATCAATATCTCGCTTGCTTGTCGCCGGTAAACGTTCGAAATAGCGGCTCAGATCATAGCTAAAATAGCCGAGTACACCGCCCGTAAAGGGCAGCTCAGATTGCGGCGTGACTTGATGACAGTGGCGAGTCAGATAGTGATCAACCAAAGAAAGCGGATCGGCAATGGAATATTGCACCTGGCCTGAGGTGGTATCGTGAACCCGGGTTTTCCCCTGTTGGGTTTCCAGGGTTAATACCGGCTCGATGGCAATAATGTCAAAGCGGCTGTCCGTATGTTCGCTGGCATTGGAGTCCAGCCAAACGGCATAGGGCAGATGTTGCAACTGGGCAAATACCTGCTCAACAGTCCGTTGGGTCTTTTCAGTTAGATTGACGGTATATATCGACATTAGGCTCGGTCAGAAATATTCGGGTTCGAACAAACAAACGGGAATTTTTACTAAGTTTACCAAACTCTAAAGAATTTGGATAAATGCTTTGTTCGCTAAATAAATTCATTTAGAACGAAATGTACATTTGATACTACGTTTGTCTGGCTCATAACGATTTGGCGAGGTATCATACGGACAATCTTAATAAATTCAATATAATTAGGAGCGTTATCCTATTAAGATTATGTTTTATCCGAAGCAAATGGCTAAAATTGAACCTTGTAAGATACGCTGACCAATACCTCAATGAAAGCGCCCGGGCAAATATCGCAATCGGCCGTTTTATGGAACAACGACGAGAATATTATGACTATCATTAAGCAACAGGATTTTATTGATAGCATTGAAGATGCTTTACAATATATCTCTTTTTACCACCCGCTGGATTTCATCCAGGCGCTTGAAAAAGCGTATCATAAAGAACAAAGCCAGGCGGCAAAAGACGCCATTGCGCAAATCTTGATCAACTCCCGTATGTCTGCCGAAGGCCATCGTCCTATTTGTCAGGATACCGGTATTGTCACCTGCTTTGTAAAAGTCGGCATGGATGTAAAGTGGGACGAAACTGATCTGACCGTACAACAAATGGTTGATGAAGGTACTCGTCGTGCCTACAACAATCCAGACAACCCTTTGCGTGCTTCGATTGTTGCTGATCCTGCCGGAGCCCGCAAAAATACCAAAGATAATACCCCGTCGGTGGTGCATATTGATTTGGTGGCTGGCGATCAGGTGGAAGTAATGATTGCGGCCAAAGGCGGCGGCAGTGAAAACAAAACCAAAATGGCGATGTTAAATCCAAGCGACTCCATTGCTGACTGGGTAGTAAAAACCCTGCCGACGATGGGTGCAGGCTGGTGCCCACCTGGCATGCTAGGTATCGGCATTGGCGGCACGGCTGAAAAAGCCGGTGTGCTGGCGAAAGAAAGCTTGATGGATCCTGTCGATATTCAAGAGTTGATCGATCGCGGGCCGCAAACGGCTGAAGAAGAGCTACGTTTGGAAATTTACGAACGGGTGAACAAGCTTGGTATTGGTGCCCAAGGTTTAGGTGGTCTCACTACCGTGGTAGATGTCAAAATTAATTCGGTGCCTACCCACGCAGCATCCAAGCCTGTGGTGATGATCCCGAACTGTGCGGCAACTCGTCATGTACATTTCCATTTGGATGGTTCAGGCCCAGCGGATTTAACACCGCCGAAGTTAGAAGAATGGCCTGAAGTGACCTGGGAAGTTGGCGACAATGTGCGCCGCGTCAATGTTAATGATTTGACTAAAGCCGATATTGCCGAGTGGAAAACCGGAGAAACGGTATTATTATCCGGTAAAATACTAACTGGCCGTGATGCTGCCCATAAGCGCATTCAGCAGTTGCTTGAATCCGGCGAAGGGTTACCGGAAGGCGTCGACTTTACCAATAAATTTATCTACTACGTGGGTCCAGTGGATGCGGTTGGTGATGAAGTTGTCGGTCCTGCGGGTCCTACCACAGCAACCCGTATGGATAAATTTACCGAAATGATGTTGGCGGATACCGGCCTGTTGGGCACGATTGGCAAAGCGGAACGTGGTCCAGGTACTGTTGCAAGCATTAAAAATCATAAATCGGTGTATTTAATGGCCGTCGGTGGCGCTGCATATTTGGTTTCTAAAGCAATCAAAAAATCTCGCGTCGTTGCGTTTGAAGAGCTGGGAATGGAAGCCATTTACGAGTTTGACGTCGAAGATATGCCAGTCACGGTTGCTGTCGATAGCTCCGGTGAATCGGCCCATGTCACCGGCCCTGCAATCTGGCAGGCAAAAATTGAAGAGCTGGACGAGAAATTAAAAGCGTAATCGAATCGTTTCAATCAGATAAAGCGCCTCTTGTGGATAAAAACACAGAGGCGTTTTTGTTTGCCGAGCATTTCACTATCGCCAGCTCTATTTTGACCGTTTTTATTTTTGGTCTATTTTATGGTTGAATAGATGCCAGTTAACAAATTGTTTTGAAAACACATTGTGCTGAGTATTTCGGATGAAAATTTCAGCACTCCATGTTCATCAGGAACATTGACACCAGGAAATACATAAATGAAATCATTTACAAACATTGTCTTGGGTTCAGTATTTGGCACCACGCTAATGAGCGCGCCAGTCATCGCCCAACAAACCCAGGCGAATCAACCCTCAACCGTAACCCAGCAAGAAACGTTGACCGTTGAACACCTCAATAACTTTCGGCAACTCAATGACGTGGTAATTTCGCCGGATGGCAACACTTTGGTCTATGGCCTTAAAAATGGTCAGCAGACGGGCACGCATCATCTTTATCTGCAAGACATCGCCAGTGAAAAAGTGACGCAAATTACTTCAAACCCGACCTCTGAGTATTCTGTGCAGTGGGGGGCTGACAGCAAAAGCCTGTACTTTCTGTCAGCGCGAAGTGGTTCCACCCAAGTCTGGTTGTTGTCTTTAGATGGCGGTGAGGCAAAGCAGCTTACCGATTTTCCATTAGATGTGAGTGGTTACAAGCTTGCCGATGATGGTAAAACCATTGCGTTGGCATTTGATGTAAAAGCCGGTTGTAAAACCATGCAATGTACCTTGGATGCAAAAGCAAAAATGGCCGACGAAAAACATAATACCCGGGCATATGATCAGTTGATGGTGCGTCACTGGGATCACTGGCTTGATAGTTTAAACACGCATTTGTTCATCGCGACATTACCCGAGCAGGGTAAGTTAACCGAAGCGGTGGATTTGATGCCCGACTGGAATGCTGATATCGCAGGCATGGCTCAGGTAAGCTTCAATGTCGAGGGGACTAAGTTAGCGTTCTCTGCAAAAGCGCCGGGGCGAGACCATGCATGGACCACCAACTGGGATATTTTTGAAGTAGATTTGGCAAGCAAAGCACTGACCAATCTTACCGCTGATAATAAAGCCTGGGATGCACAGCCTCAGTATTCCAGCGATGGTCGTTACCTGGCCTGGAAGGCGATGAAAACGCCGGTTTATGAGTCTGGTAAATTCACCCTTAAGGTGAAAGATTTACGCAACGACAAAGTTCAGGATGTTGCCCCTTTGTGGGATCGATCGATTAGTGACTTTCATTTCAGTGAAGACAATCGTTCCGTCATAGCGGTTGCTCAGGATGTCGGACAAAAAAGCATTTTCGTCATTAGTTTACAATTTGGCGAGGTCACGCCTGTCTATCAAAATGGCACCGTAGCCAATGTTACAAGCTCAGGCAAAGCGATTTACTTCACCCGTCATACACTTGATACACCGGCGGATGTCTACACCATTAACAAGGACGGTTATGGCTTCAAGCAGTTAACAAAGGTTAATAAAGACGTGCTGGAAAATCTGCAAATGGCAGAATTTAAGCAGTTCAGTTTTCCAGGCTGGAATGATGAGAAAGTCCATGGTTACTGGTTAAAACCGGCAAACTATCAACAAGGGAAGCAATATCCAATTGCCTTTTTAGTTCATGGCGGCCCTCAGGGCAGTTTTGGCAATATGTTTCATTATCGTTGGAATGCGCAATTATGGGCGGCACAAGGCTATGGTGTGGTGATGATCGATTTCCACGGCTCTACCGGTTATGGGCAGGAGTTTACCGATTCTATCAGTGGCGATTGGGGCGGTAAGCCGCTTGTCGATTTACAAAAAGGTTTCGCCTTTATCACTGAACAGGAGAGCTGGCTAGATGGTGAGAATGCCTGTGCATTGGGCGCCTCATATGGTGGGTATATGATGAACTGGTTTATGGGCAAATGGTCCGACGGTTTTAATTGTATTGTAAATCATGCTGGTCTTTTTGATATGAAGAGTTTTTACTATTCCACGGAAGAGCTATGGTTCCCAGAGCATGATTTTTCTGGCCCATATTACAACAACGCCGAAAACTACGATAAATTTGACCCATCACTTTTTGTTGAACACTGGAAAATGCCAATGTTGGTGATCCAGGGCGAACTCGACTATCGCGTGCCGTACGCGCAAAGTCTTGGAGCGTTTACCACCATGCAACGCAAAGGGATTGATTCACGCCTAGTGATGTTCCCCGATGAAGACCACCATATTCGTAAACCGGATAATTTAAAAGAATGGTATCGCGAAGTGTTTGCGTGGATGGACAAGTATCTTAAGCCAAAAAGTGCAGATCAAACTAGGTAATGGGAAATCTCTGATTTCCCTCCGCTGAGGTGGAGAATGCTCCGGTAAACGAAGCATTCCATTGCAATAAATATCAAAGGGTCAGAGTCGTTGAACTTCACATCAACAACTCTGACCCCTTGATTTCATCAACAAGTTTGTCCTTATCAACGCAGCCAGCAGGAATGATTTTGAATCTCAATCAAATCACTTTACCGGTAAATAACATGGAACAAGCGGTAGAGTTCTATTTAACTCTTGGTTTTACCCAAATCGTTGATACGCCGCATTATGCCAGGTTTATGTGTCCACAAGGTGATGCAACTTTCTCTTTGTCGTTAGAACAAACGTCATTTCAAAATTCAGCGGTGATATATTTTGAACATGAACAATTAGATCAGTGGGTTGAGCAATTAAAAGCCCGCGGCATTACATTTGAACATGATGCCCAGGATAAGGGGTATTTATGGCGAGAAGCGGTTTTAAGAGACCCAAGTGATAATAAAATTAAACTGTATTGGGCCGGTGAAAACCGCTTAAACCCACCATGGCGAGTCACAAAGACTAAAAACCACACAGATAAGTGATAATTACCGAACGCCAGAGTTAATCCTTATCGGACTTCTCCGGAGCTTCTCCTTTATCTTCCACTTCACCTTCACCTTCATCTTCCGGTTCATCTTTGGATTCCACTTCCGGTAATGGCCAACCGCCAAGTTCCTGCCAGCGATTGACGATATAACAGAATAGTTCAGCTGTTTTTTCCGTATCGTATAGGGCGGAGTGCGCTTCTCGATTATCAAATTCAAGATTGGCGGCAATTGCCGCTTTTGCCAATACGGTTTGGCCTAACGCTAAACCGGACAAGGTTGCGGTATCGAAAGTGACAAACGGGTGAAAAGGACTGCGCTTAATTGATGTACGCTCAGTCGCCGCATTGACAAAACCTAAATCGAAGGCCGCGTTATGCGCCACCATGATTGCGCGTTGACAGCCGACGGCTTTCATTTCTTTACGCACCGCTTTGTAGATTGCTTTTAACGCGACACTTTCATCCACCGCGCCACGCAATGGGTTGGTGGGGTCAATCCCGGTGAATTCCAATGCGGCAGGCTCGAGGTTCGCGCCTTCAAAGGGATCAACATGGAAATGCAAAGTTTCTTTTAATGACAACAACCCCGTTGTCTCGTCCATTTGCAATATGCTGGCAGCAATTTCCAATAATGCATCGGTGGCGGCATTAAATCCGGCCGTTTCAACGTCGATAACGACAGGGAAATAACCTCGGAATCGTTGCGCAAACAGAGTTTTTTGGGTGTCGCTCATGACTTTTTCACAATAAATTTTAAAGAACATCAAGGTTGACAATTATCGCAGAAAACCACGTGCTAAGGCCAATCATTTTGTTGTCCGGTTGCTCGCTATGGCGAATTTTTGAGTGCCTACAATACTTGCAACCAGTGACTTCATCGGTACACTTAAGCGTGTACAACTTATCGGGGCAGTCGTTTTCGCAAATTTTAGTTATTTGCTTGATAACCGATGCCGCCAAATTGTTTTAAGGATTTAGTTAAACATGTTGTTTTTAAATACACGCTTGTTCAAGCAAGTTACGGCTGCGTTGGCCGTGAATGTGATGTTGATGTTAAAGGGATACGCTAAGGTAGATGATGATTTAACCTATGCCAATTATGATCAGGTTAAGGTGTCCCATGTACATTTGGATTTAACGGTCGATTTTGATCAAAAAGCCTTGGTGGGTTCGGCACAATTGACGCTCGATTGGCTAACAAAAGATCAACAAATAATCTACCTGGATACCCGTGATCTCGTCGTTGAACAGGTCCAAGCCAAAGAAGGTGAGGGAGAATGGGTAGAGGTTCCTTTTAAACTTGCCAAGCGCGATGATGTGATGGGCGCAAAATTGACGGTTTCTCCCAAGTTTCAAGCGGATAAACTGTTAGTGACTTATCAGTCTCAACCACAGGCGTCAGGTCTACAATGGTTGACGCCAGAGCAGACGGCAGGCAAAAAGCTGCCATTTATGTTCAGTCAAAATCAGGCCATTCATGCCCGTAGCTGGATCCCAATTCAAGATACTCCGGCCGTTCGCATGACCTATAGCGCTCAAATTAATACCGATAAGTCTGTGTTAGCGGTGATGAGCGCCAACAACGAGCCGGGTACAGAGCGAGATGGTGATTATCAATTTACCATGCCACAGGCCATTCCTGCGTATTTGATTGCGATTGCGGTCGGCGATCTTGAATTTAAAGCCATGAGTGAGCAAACCGGTGTGTATGCGGAAAATTATATTCTTGAAGCTTCGGCACAAGAGTTTAATGATACTCAAGCTATGATCGTCGCTTCAGAGAAAATGTATGGAGAGTATCGCTGGGGACGTTATGATTTATTGATGTTGCCGCCAAGCTTCCCATTTGGTGGTATGGAAAATCCGCGATTGTCGTTTATCACTCCAACCGTTGTGGCAGGCGATAAATCTTTAGTCAATCTGATTGCCCATGAACTCGCCCATTCCTGGTCCGGTAATTTAGTCACCAACGCCACTTGGCGTGACCTATGGCTTAATGAAGGGTTCACCTCTTATGTGGAAAACCGCATTATGGAAGAAGTCTTCTCTAAAGAGCGCGCGGTGATGGAGCAGGTATTAGGCGTTGCTAGTTTAAAAGGTGATTTGCAATCCCTACCGGCTGCGGACTCAATTCTCTATCTTGATTTACAAGGCCGAGATCCAGATGCCGCGTTTTCCAATGTGCCTTATGTTAAAGGTCAGCTGTTTTTGATGTTTTTAGAGCAACGTTTTGGACGCGATCGTTTCGACCCGTTTGTACTTGCTTATTTTAATCACTTTAGTTTTCAGAGTATTGGTACCAAGGACTTTCTGCAGTACTTAAATAATAACCTGATCAATAAGTATCCGGGTGTGGTAAGTAAGGCAGAAATTGATGAATGGGTGTTTGGCGAAGGCCTGCCAAAAACAGCACCTAATCCTTCGTCTGATGTATTTACCAAAGTAAAGAGCCAGTCATCTTCCTGGCAACAGGGAAAACTGTCTTTAGCTAAGATCCCAACCAATAAATGGACGGTTCATGAGTGGTTGTATTTCATCAATGAACTACCACGTGATCTTGATTTGGAAAAGATGCAGGAACTGGATAAAGCGTTTGATTTAACGCACAGTCAAAATGCGGAAATCGCCCATGCCTGGTATTTGTTAGCGTTAAATAATGGCTATGATGTGATCAAACCTGAATTGGAAGATTATTTAATCAATATTGGTCGACGCAAACTGATTGTGCCGCTGTACCTTAAACTGGCAGAAACAGATGCAGGACTGGCCTGGGTAAAACCGGTTTATCAGAAAGCTCGTCCAGGGTATCATCCGCTCGCTCAGGGGACAGTCGACGAGATTTTAAAGCGGTAATTAAGCGTGTTTACGTGCCCAATATTTCTTATCGAAATTGCTTATTTATGGTCGATAAAGCTAAATAAATCGCGTTAATTTACCGCCAATAAAAAGCCCCGGTTTAAAAATTAAACCGGGGCTTTTTCAATTGGATTTCACTTACATGATATCAAGACCGCCTCGATAGAGAACCTTCTCCCTGGGCGTTGTCAAATCGGCTTAAACCTAAGCTGAGGGTACGATATATAGTTCTACACGACGATTTAACGCACGACCGTTGGCATAACTATTGTCGGCTAATGGCTGACTCTCGCCCATTCCCATCGAAGCGATACGGTTTGCCGCAACACCTAGTACTCGCATTTCCGTTGCTACCGCCGCAGCGCGCTGTACGGATAACCCTTGGTTGTACTCGGCTTTACCAATGCTGTCGGTATGGCCAATTACTCGAATACGGGTATTGTCATTTTGTTTTAATACCTCGGCGATTGCATCCAGGGTATTTACAAACGCAGGGTTTACCATAGTTTCATCATTACCGAACGTAATGTTAGATGGCATGATTAATTTGATTGAACCGTCTTGCTGACGTACGACTTTAACGCCTGAGTTCTTAAGCTTTTGACGTAAAACAGCTTCTTGCTGATCCATGTTATAGCCAATACCGGCACCGATTGCAGAGCCGACGACACCACCGATGGCTGCCGACTCTTTATTGTCACCGATGGCAACGCCAAGTAGCGATCCTGCTACCGCACCGACGGTGGTGCCAACCGTTGTATTTGATACTGTTTCTTCGCCGGTATAGGGATCGACAGTGGTTACACAACCAGAAAGAACAGAAGAAGCTAAGGCGATAGATAAAGCAGACGCTTTCATGGTTTTAGTCATGGTTATTCCTTTTTTTTTTACAGATATTGATACCAAGATTGATAGATAAGTGATCGCATCAGAATTGGCATAGTAACCGCCGGGCCAAAGCCAGGCAGTGAAAATTGTGTGGGGGCAGGGTATTTTATCAATGCCAGGTGACTGGCATTGGTATTGAATTATTCGCTTACCAAGACATCGACTTCACGATGATTCTCTTGCAAAGAGTCGATGATCACGCGATAGGATTTGTCGTTTTGAGCGTATTTAAGCTCTAGGCGACCGTATACGGTTTTCGCCGATAACGGCTCACCCAATTCATCATCATAAAATGATTTGATTTCGGATTCAGATAACTGACTGAAAAACGTCAAAATGGCAGGGTAGTCATCGTCATAACGAGAGAAAACCTTAGCATCATTGGTCAATGGGATCGCCACGACGGGATCGGTTACCTGGGATTCTTCGGCGCTGGCTAAAGTTGCGCTGGCTAAGAGTGGTAAAAGCACAAACATTCTTTTTAACATTATTTTTAATATCATTGCGTCACTATTACTTCACGAATACTTTCGTCCCACAATGTAAATTTTTCGCCGCACATCGTCAAGTAAATTCATGATACCTATGACCCGAAAGCCGGATTAACGAATTGAATATTGGTTAAATTCAGCAAATTCGTTAACGACACAGTGTTTATCTACAATTGTTGTCTTGGTCTTGCTATCGAGACAATATCGAGTTTACACTCTCGCACTTGATACCAATACCATTACCGATGTTAGTTGAGAGGCCCAATTTGAAACACTGTGCGATATTGTCGATGGCAAACCTGGAAGAGTTCGAAGTTTATGATGAACTGCTCGATACACCATTTCTTGAGGCTGGATGGCAAACCCATACCCTTGACTGGCATGATAAATCAATTGACTGGAATGCTTATGATGTGGTTTTGATCCGCAGTCCCTGGGATTACCAGCAATATGAGCAAGAATTTATCGCGGTGCTGGAAACCATTGAAGCATCCACGGCTATTTTGGAAAATGATCTGGCAACGGTGCGTTGGAATATCAATAAGAAATATTTGCAACAACTCGAGCAGGATCAGGTCACCATAGTACCAACGTTATGGCAGCAACACTTTTCAGCGTCTGAGTTAGCAAGCTACTTTGAACATTTTGATACCGAACAGATTGTTATCAAACCTTGTGTATCGGCCAATGCCGATAATACCTTCTGGCTGCATAAACACAATTTCCAGGATTCGTTAAATGCTCTGGAACGCGCGTTTACCAGAGGCGATTTTATGGTACAGCCGTTTATGGAACATGTGATTGGCGAAGGTGAATTTTCGTGTTTCTACTTTAACGGTCAGTACAGTCACAGTATTTTAAAAACACCGAAACAAGATGATTTTAGAGTACAGGAAGAACACGGTGGTCGGTTAGCGCTAATTGAACCCGAAGCAACATTGCTGGCGCACGCAGAACACGCATTACAACAATTACCCTCAATCCCCATGTACGCCCGCCTCGATTTTGTTCGTTATCAAGATGGCTTTGCGATGATGGAAGCAGAGCTTATCGAACCTTCCTTATATTTCAATATGGACCCGACATCGCCGCAACGCTTTGTCGATTGTTTTGTAAAACGTATGGGTTAATTGCCGACCAATAGATTAACCAACGACTTTCACAGCAATTAAATATCAAGGGGTCAGAGTTGTTGATAATTCAACAACTCTGACCCCTTGATAAAAAGGCAAAAATAAAGAACGGTGTTAAACGTGATCGCGGCGGAAGTGATCAACCCACATCGCCGTTGCGCCACAGATAGCCACTGGCATTAATACCAGATTGAGAATTGGGATAATCGCAAACAAGGATACGGTCAGGCCAAAGCTAAAGCATTTGCCCCGTTGATTACTGAGACTGGCACGCATCGTCTGGAAATCGATTTTATGGTTGTCAAATGGGTAATCACAATACTGAATCGCCATCATCCAGGCGATAAAAGCAAACCAGATAATTTGCCCTATCACAGGAACAAACAAGAAGATCAAAAAGAAACCAAGGGCACGAGGGATGTAATACATCAGCTTGCGCCATTCGCGAAATAGAGTTCTTGGAATGTCTTTGACAATATCCATAAAGCCGCCATCGCTGAGTGATTGCCCGGTTAAATGCTGCTCAATTTTTTCCGATAATAAGCCATTAAATGGCGCCGCCAGCCAGTTGGCAACCGTAGAAAATACAAACGACGCGGCGATGACGCTGGCGATATAAATTAGTGGTTCAACGATAACGATTAACCAGCTAAGTGCCGAAGGCAACCAGGCTTCCAATTGCCCAATCCAGTCATCAATATAAAAACTTAACTGATAAAATGCGCAAGCAAACAATATCAGGTTGACGATAAGTGGCACGAAAACGTACCGACGAATACCTTTGGTACGAATTAATTTAAAACCCTGCATAAAATAACTGGCGCCACTTTGGGCTGCCGATTGTTGTAACTGCGGCTGATTCATCCTGTTTTCCACAATACGTAAATATGCTAAATATCTTACTGAAAGAATGGGGGTTGGCAACTGAATAAGTGTTACAAACTTCTTCAATATTTATTTGAATCAGGTATTATCAACTTAGCAGTTCTTAAAAGTGTACCGTTATTCTTGGAAAATCAATACGGTCCACCGCCGGTGAAGAATAGTAGTCAAATGTAAAATCACCGACCAGTAAGAACGAGGATACGTAATTGCAGACTTAATGTTTGTCTCATAACGATAAGAATCGATGCGCTTAAAAAAGATAAAACTCGCCGGATTTAAATCCTTTGTGGATGTCACCAATGTGCCATTTCCGCAGGAGATGACCGCCATTGTCGGTCCAAATGGCTGTGGTAAATCCAATATCATCGACGCCGTGCGCTGGGTGCTGGGTGAAAGCTCGGCTAAAAATCTGCGTGGCGATTCAATGACCGACGTTATCTTTAATGGCTCTACTGCCCGAAAACCAACCGGCCAAGCCAGTGTGGAACTCGTGTTTGATAACCAGCAACAACGGATTCGTGGTTCGATGGCGGATCGCACTGAAATATCCATTCGTCGCGTCGTAAACCGTGACAGTCAAAACACTTATTACCTCAATGGCAGTAAATGCCGGCGCAAAGATATCACTGATATCTTCTTAGGGACAGGCCTTGGTCCCCGCAGTTATGCGATTATTGAACAAGGGATGATTTCCCGCCTGATTGAATCCAAGCCTCAGGATTTGCGTATCTTTATTGAAGAAGCGGCTGGGGTATCGAAATACAAAGAGCGACGCCGGGAAACGGAAAACCGGATCCGGGCCACACGCGAAAACTTATCACGGCTGACCGATATTCGTCATGAACTGCATAGCCAGTTAGAAAAACTTCATGGTCAATCACAAGCGGCGATACGCTTTAAAGAATTAAAACAACAAGAACGTTTGTTTAAATCGCAAATCGCTGCGATCCGTTGGCAACATTGCCAGAATAAATTGGACAAACTCAAAACCGATGAGCAAAAGCTCGAGGTCCAGTTAGCGCAATTTAATGCGGAACAAACTGAGCGCGAACTCAGTATAGTCAAAGCTCGGCAAGCCCAAGAGCAAAGCACCAGTGAACTGAATACGCTTGCCCAGCAAAAATTAACCTTGAGTACTGATATCACCAGGCTTGAAGAGAATATCAAGCATGGCAAGCAACGCAAGCTTACTTTGTCTAAGGATTTGGACAAGTTGACTCTGCGCGCTCAGGAAAATCAACAACAGTTAAATCAGGAGAATGGTCGCCGCCAGGAACTTGAGCAACAATTAAGTATTATTGAGCCCGAGATTGAAGAGTTGCAACTGCAACTGGAACAGGCGCGTGAGCAATCCGAACTCGTTAGTGAGCAGCAGCAGTCGTGGCAGGATAAATGGCAATCATTTCAGCAACAAAAGCATGAGCTGATGCAAAGGCGACAGTTGGCAAAATCCCAGGTGGAATCGTTACAACAGCAAATCCAGCAGTTAACCCAACGTCGTCAACAGCTTGCTGTGCAACAGCGCAATTTTGATCTCGACACAATATTAAAAAAACAATCTGAGCAGCAACGCCAAGTCGAACTTCTCACAATACAAGTGCGGGAACTTGCCGACGATTTTGACAGAGCGCAAGCGATTGCAGAACAAAAACAGCAAAGTTCCCAGCAGTTAGCCAATGCGCAACAACAGCGCCAACAATCATTAGCGAAAATCGACGCGCAAATCGATGCTTTGCAACAGATTTGCCAGAGCAGAAGCGACTGGCAACAGCAACAACAGCAGTATCTTGGCGAGCACAACATCAAGAGTCACACCGCTCTTGCAGAGCAACTTAATGTAACTAAAGGTTGGGAGCTAGCGGTAGAAATGGTACTGGGCCATTGGCTAGATGCGGATGTCCTTGAGCAACTGCCTGAACAGTTTGACCTGCCACAAGGGGCATTGGTTGTGGATGCAAATGCAGGTGCAAAGGTTACGATTGTGCCAGGCACTTTGAGCGCGAAGGTGCTCAAGGGTAATGTTGTCCAAAGTTTATTGGCAAACGTGTATATCGCTGACAACGAGCAGGCAGCCAAAGATAAAGTGGCAAGCTTGCAAGACGGGGAGTCGGTAATTTGCCCGCAAGGTGTCTGGTTTGGAAAACACTGGATGCAAAAAGGCATGTTGCAGGGAGAGTCCGGTCAACTGGCAAGACAAAACCAATTGCAGGATCTAAAAGCGTTGCAAGGGAAACAGGCTCACGCCGTCGAGGTCATTGTCAGTGACAGTGAACAAGCGCAACTTGATGCGCAAAATAGCAAGGCTGAGGCGCAATCGGCACAACAATCATTGCAACATAGCAAGCAACAATTGGTTCAGGAACAGCAACAATTGCAGCTGACTTCGCAACAATTGAGCTTACTGCAACAGCAAGCGCTCACCCTTAATGAAGAGCTAACCGGCCTGGATGACGGGATTGCTGAAAAAACCGAACAAGCACAAATCTTGGCATTTACCGAAGAGGAGCTGTCAGAGCAGCTGGAATCGTTTGTCGATGGTGGTGATTCGCTGGAGCTACAAAGAACAACTGCAAGCCAGGAACTGCAACAATGGCAAAGCCGAATCAATAATTTCAATCAGCAATTGCAACAAAAGCTGGTGCAGCGCGAGCAATATGCTTCGACCCTGAAAAATTCAATGTTGATGATGCAGCGCATCGAAGAGCAAATTAAGTTTGCCACAGAGCAGCAGCAAGAATTGCAAATTGCCCTGCAGGAGCTCGAAGTTCCGCTGCTTGATGATGAACAACGGTTGCAGAAAAAATTGATGCAAAGTAGTGATCTTGAGCAACAGCAACAAGCCTTGCATCTGCAACAATCCAAAGCAAACGATGAGATTCTTGCGTTTAATCAGAGTCAACAAGGGCTGGTCAATCACATCGGTCTAATCAAAGACAAGATGGCAAAACTTAGCCTCGATGGGGAAAACTACCGGGTAAGAGCCAATACCGCTATTGAGCAACTTGATGAATTGCATCAATCAATTAAGGATGTTTTGCAAGACCTGCCAATGGATGCAAAAGAAAATCAATGGCAAATTAAACTTGCGCGCATTGCCAAAGAAATCGATGGTTTAGGAGCGATTAATCTCGCCGCCATTGAAGAATATGAACTCCAGCAGCAACGCAAGGGGTTTCTGGATAAGCAAAATGACGATTTGGAAGATGCCCTGTCGACCCTTGAAAACGCGATTCATAAGATTGATCGTGAAAGTCGGGCGAAATTCAAACAGACATTTGACCAGGTCAATGACGATTTGAAAAACTTATTCCCGAAAGTGTTCGGCGGTGGTAGTGCGTATCTGGATTTAACTGGTGAAGATTTGCTCGATACCGGTGTTACTATCATGGCTAGACCTCCAGGTAAAAAAAATAGTACGATTCACTTACTTTCTGGTGGTGAAAAAGCCCTAACAGCATTATCATTGGTGTTTGCGATTTTCCGTCTAAATCCAGCACCATTTTGTATGTTGGACGAAGTTGATGCGCCGTTGGATGATGCCAACGTAGAACGTTTCTGTAAGTTGGTTAAGGAAATGTCGAAAACGGTGCAGTTTATCTACATTAGTCATAATAAAATTGCGATGGAAATGGCGACGCATCTAACCGGTGTAACCATGCATGAACCAGGTGTTTCGAGAATGGTTGCCGTGGATATCGATGAAGCAGTCGCTATGGCGCAAGCATCATAAACAGGCTTAAATATGGAATTTAATTTAAGAGATATTCTCCTCATTATCAGTGTTCTGGCGATTGCCGGACTTTGTATTCACGGTATGTATACCCTGCGTAAAGAACGCAAAAATCCCTATAAGTTAAAGAAAACCGTTGTCACTGAGTCAACGGAAGAAAAAGATCTTAGGATGTTCGACAATTCTGGCTTTGATCAGGATGGAGTCGGTCGTCCGAAAAAAGTTACGGTAAATCCTGGTGAAGAAGGGAATCCGATCACCGATAATTTGTCCGCGCCGTCTTTTAGTGCCGGCTCTACTCGCTCTGAATCGTATAGCTCTGAATCATTTAGCTCAGAGCCGTATAGCAGGGAATCATTGGCGGCCGAAA
The DNA here is from genome assembly GCF_005843925.1 of Thalassotalea litorea. Classification (GTDB taxonomy): domain Bacteria; phylum Pseudomonadota; class Gammaproteobacteria; order Enterobacterales; family Alteromonadaceae; genus Thalassotalea_A; species Thalassotalea_A litorea_A. Next base: position 69,992 of record NZ_VCBC01000002.1, on the reverse strand, counting down.
CGGTGGCCACTGAAGGATTCAATACGACAACGCATAACTCAGGTGAAAATTTTGATGAGCGCGTCATTGCCGAAGAAATTATTTCTGTGCAAGACCAATATACCAATGATGCGGCGTTAAGTGTTGCCAGTGAACCGGCAATGGCAGAAATGGAACGAATTTTTCAAGCCCACGAGCAAGACGCTCCAGCTAGGGAAATGAAGTTTACTGAGCCAACGTTTGATTCTCAACCGGAAGTTGTGGAGCAACCAGAGCCGCAAATTAAAGAGAGCACTCAAACGAAGCGCCGTGTTGAAAAAACCAAAGCGCAAATTCGCCGCGATCAAATGGAAATCGATTTTGTCGACGAAGAAACGCCCAAACCTGCTAGCGATATTGAACAAGAAGTCCTGGCTATCAGTGTGGTTGCCGGTCAGCATCAATTAATTTCAGGTGCTGCGTTATTACCGAGTCTTCTCACCTTAGGTATGAAGTTCGGTGATATGAACGTCTTTCATCGCCACCAGGATAATTCCGGTAAAGGTCCAATCCATTTTTCACTGGCCAATATGGTAAATCCAGGCACGTTTGATTTGGACAATATGGAACATTTTGCCACCACAGGGTTAACATTATTTATGACCCTGCCAAATGCAGGCGATCCCAGTAAAGTGTTCAAACTTATGTTGTCTGCGGCAAAACAGCTGGCCAGTGAATTTGGTGGCCAGGTATTAGATGGGCAGCGCAGTGTGATGACCCGTCAAACCGAGCAACATTACCTCACCAAAATTCGTGAATTCGACCGCAAAAGCCGAATTGCTAACGTATAATAGATTCTTTTCAAAGCCTCCGGTGGAGGCTTTACTTTTATAAGCCGAACCCACAGGTTATCAAACCTAAGAGATACGTGACTAAGGTTGTATAGATAGATGTCTGAGCAAACTCACACACAAATACAAAGCCAGATGGCAGAAATTATTGGCCAGCTACATGAGTACAATTACCAATATTATGTCTTGGATGCACCTACCGTACCGGATAGCCATTATGATCGCTTAATGCGCGATTTAATGGCCCTGGAAAGCCAATACCCCGATTTAAAGCGAGCAGACTCACCGTCACAAAAAGTGGGTGGTGAAGCCCTTAAGTCATTTTCTCAGGTCACTCATCAGATCCCGATGTTGTCATTGGACAATGTCTTTGACGAACCCGAATGGCAAGGTTTTATCAGCCGTATCAATGATCGTCTTGGTCGCAATGCTGGTCGTATTGATGGCGACGGTTTGCGTTTTTGCTGTGAGCCGAAACTCGATGGCCTGGCGGTAAGTCTTCGTTATGAAAACGGTATCTTAGTGCAAGCCGCGACCCGTGGTGATGGCCAGGTGGGTGAGAATATCACCGAAAATGTTAAAACCATTAATGCAATTCCATTAAAACTGCGCGGCGAAAATATCCCTGCCATTTTTGAAGTGCGCGGCGAAGTATTTATGCCAAAGGCAAGTTTTGATGCGTTAAATGAACAAGCGATCAACAAAGGTGAAAAAGCCTTTGCCAATCCCAGGAATGCGGCGGCCGGATCATTACGCCAGTTGGACTCCAAAATCACCGCAAAGCGAAACTTGTCTTTCTATGCCTATAGTGTCGGCTTTGTTGAAGACGCCGACAATTACTTGCCAAACAGCCATTATCAACGGTTAGTGATGCTAAAACGTTTGGGGCTACCGATGTGCCCGGAAATCGTTCAGGTTGAACATCCGAGTGAGTGTGTAGATTTTTATCAGGATATCTTGAATCGTCGCGACCAGCTCAGTTACGAAATTGACGGAGTGGTATTAAAAGTCGATAGCATCGCTTTCCAGCAACAGCTTGGTTTTGTCGCCAGGGCTCCGCGTTGGGCAACCGCCTATAAGTTTCCAGCTCAGGAAGAGTTAACGACGTTGCTTGATGTCGAGTTTCAGGTTGGTCGCACCGGTGCGATTACACCTGTAGCGCGTCTCGAGCCGGTTTTTGTCGGTGGTGTTACGGTTTCGAATGCAACTTTGCATAATCAGGATGAAATCGATCGCTTAGGGATCAAAATTCATGACACCGTCATTATTCGCAGAGCAGGGGATGTGATCCCTCAGATTGTTAGTGCGGTCGTGGATAAACGCCCTGATGATGCCAAAGACATTGAATTTCCAAGCGCTTGCCCGGTATGCGACTCGGCAGTAGAGCGCGTTGTGGGTGAAGCCGTATTGCGTTGTACCGGCGGTTTGTTTTGTGGTGCGCAGCGCAAAGAAGCAATCAAACACTTTGCCTCTAGAAAGGCCTTAGACGTTGATGGTTTGGGGGATAAACTGGTGGAACAACTGGTCGATGAAAATTTGATCCAAACTCCCGCCGATTTATTTACCTTAAACCAAACACAGCTTACCACGCTTGAACGTATGGGCGTTAAATCCGCGGATAATCTGCTGGCAGCATTGCAAACCGCAAAAACTACGACGTTAGCCAAATTCATATATTCGTTAGGCATTCGAGAAGTCGGAGAGGCCACCGCGGGCAATCTGGCACAACATTTTAAGACGCTAGAGGCCTTACAGGTTGCCTCATTTGAACAGTTAATTGATGTCGATGATGTGGGTGAAGTTGTTGCCAATAATATCCTCCATTTCCTCGCAGAAGCGCATAACCAGCAAGTCATTGAGCAGCTTATTGCTGTGGGACTTCACTGGCCGGAAATTGAGGTCAAAGCCGAAAACGAATTGCCTTTGAAAGATCAAACGTTCGTGCTAACTGGCACCTTAAGTCAGATGGGGCGCACCGAAGCAAAAGGCCATTTGCAATCGCTGGGGGCAAAAGTTTCCGGCAGTGTCTCAGCAAAAACCAGTTATCTGGTTGCTGGAGAAAAGGCAGGCTCTAAACTTACCAAAGCGACAGATCTCGGTGTAGGTGTGTTAACAGAAGAGCAGTTAATCGCATTGTTAACCGAGCATGGTGCGATCTGAATTGACGTTAAATCACCGCGTGTAGAATGAATGCTGTGCGATTAGCTTAGGGTTTTTCAGGCGACGTGCATTTCCTTATTCTCAATAATCGTAACGGCATGGGGTTGCACTTGGTTAACCCCATCAATCATCGCAGTGACTATGGCTTCTGCCTCGATTGGTCGATGGTCAGGTAGTAGCTTGTTGGCAATTGGCGCCACCATGCGATAAAAGGATTTTGCCAAATCTTCGCCGGTACGGGATTCAATTCTTGGCCCTAATATCAAGCTTGGCCTGACGATGACCAACTGCGCAAATCCCAATGCGATCAATCCTTGCTCCATTTCGCCCTTTACTCGATTGTAAAAGCCAAACGCTTTTTCACTGGCTCCCAATGCTGAGATCACGGCAAACTTACCCACACCTGAATCAAGCGCACAGCTGGCGAGATCCACGACCAAATCTTTGTCGATGGCTTTAAATGCTTGCTGGCTACCAGCTTTTTTGATTGTGGTGCCTAGGCAACAATAGACTTCATCGATGTTGTGCTGATGAAACACGGATTGCAGTTGCTCATCATTCATCTCAACGCGAACCAATTTGGCATGGCTGATAGCTAATTGACGGCGACTCATGGCGATCACATTCGTATAACGTTCATCGTTAAGAAGCTTTTGTATACAAATAGAGCCGGTGAGTCCTGTGGCGCCCAATACTAATGCGGTTTTCATTGATGTTCCAAGAATGATGGTGATGGATAAAATTGTAATCCATTTTGGTGCAAAATCGAAACATGGTCCAAGGTTTTTTTCAAGAATAAAATCATCTAAAAAAAGTTTTAAAAAGTGCTTGCAAAAGTAGAGGGTAGACACGGCAAGGCACCGCAAAAGTTATCCACTGTTTTTGTGTAAAACTTAATAAATCATATAAAAATTCAAAAAATAAATTGCAAAAAATATCTTTACTTTGGTTTTTTAACTGGATTTTTTTGTTTTCTGTGCTCTAGGCATTAATTTTATTGAGGTTTTATTTGTCCACATAGTTATCCACAGGTGGTTTGTGGTCAAATCTAAATTGTATTTGCAGAATTTCTAAACTTTAAGGGAGGAATAAATCCCGATCGAATTCGCGTTAACCGTTGAGTAGATTTTTCAATTACCACTCAAGATTACTTTTGTTTTTTATGAAAGATTCAGAAAAAACTTGAAATCGTACGAGTAAACAGGCAGTTATCGGATATTTTTTAAACCATTTATAAATGCAATCAAGAAAATTCATAATGCATTTATTAATGCTTTGCCGATTCAAAAAACAAGTTAAGGAGGAACTGCTTACGGTTTCCTCCTTCTGTTTTTCCGCTCGCTCAACAATGGAAGCAATGAGAGAGAAATCAAACTTTTTTAACTTATCAACAAATTAATGCCTGAAAATGACTTAAATAGTGGATAACCTGCCGTCATCGTCGTGTTAAAAGTATGTTTAGTACGTGGAAGCAGATGGTAATTATTCATCTCACCTATCACCGTCACTAATCAACCTCACTTATCAACCTAATTTACCAATCCTTTCGATTCTTCCGCGAACACACGAGTTTGAATTGATTCACGCGACGAATAAATAGTGAGTATAAAAACGAACATAAAGAGTGAAAAGAAAACGACAAAAAGACACGGATTAACCAAAAGACAAAGATAGAACGACTACTATAAAGATAGCGAATTTAAGTATGCAGTGACGAGTTAGATTTAATTCCCAGAAGGACATTATGGCCAGAAAATTACCACCGGCGCATCTGCTCGTCGTATTTGAAGCGGCGGGTCGTCATCAGAGCTTCAAAAAAGCCAGTGCTGAGTTGTTTATCACCCCATCGGCAGTCAGCCATCAAATCCGTTCATTGGAAGAGTTCCTTGGCTTTGAGTTATTTCAGCGAGATAAACGCGGGGTAAGTTTAAATGCGGCGGGACAGAGCTATTTAAATGTAGTGAGTATGTCATTACAAAAGCTCGAGCATGCAACCCGACAATTACAAAATCGCTTTCAATCCAATACGTTAAAAATTTCGACATTCCCATCCTTATCGCGAAATATTATTTTGCCTAAGCTCGCCAGCTTTCAACAGCAAAACCCAAGCTTGGACATACGCATTGAAACCTCAATGAACTTATTGGATCTGCGCTATGAAGACATCGACTTGGCTTTTCGTATCGGCGCTGGTGAATGGCCAGATGTTGCGGTTGAAAAAATCATGGACGTTGAAATTATAGCGGTTTGCTCGATGAGTTTTAAAGAACAAAATCAATTAACGGATGTGTCGCAAATTACCGATGTACCGTTAATCGATCTCGCTGGATTTGACAATATCTGGGGCAATTGGAGCAAGGCTGTTGGCAATGGCAGGCTGAAAGTATTGCCCAAGTTAACCTTTAATGACTATGATGCTTCGCTGCAGGCCGCCGAACAGGGACTAGGCATAGCCTTGGCGATGACACCAATCGAAAACTACCTATTAAAATCTAAAATATTGGTGGATCCCTTCAATCTTAAAGCCGATTTTCCAATGTCGCTTTATGCGGTTTACCGAGATGCTGACCGACAAAATCATGATATTCAGACATTTATCAGCTGGGTACGACAAATGTTAATGGAAGGTGAATGAAATTCACCTATTGAGTGAATATTATCCCTTTGCTGAATTTTACGATTCTCTCTATTCTTAGCTTCGAGGTTAGTTTAATTGTGAGGTTCACAATGAATAGTACAAGAACGCAATACTTATGGTTTTTTAGAATGTCAGCAATTCTAATCATTGCTTTGCCTATTATTCTGGATATGATTTGGTTCGATCAGGTGATTGTTTCTCTGGTTTATGTGCCTTTAATTTGTCTCGCATTAATGATAGTGGCCAAGGTTTTGGATACACATTTTGCACGAGTGTTACTTAACGAGCAGGGCAAACAATTAAGGTTTAGACTTTTATCTTTCCCAGCCATTAAACGCAAGCACCGCATGATGAAAGCAAGAAGAAGCAAGGCGGCATAACCATGTCGGAAAACAATACGGTTGGAAATACAATACGCAGTTATTGATGGTTGACTGATAAAAAGAAGCAGTTGCATCAGAGATGCAACTGCTTCTTGTTCAAGACGGGTAGTGGATGAACGTGATGATTAAGGTTCAGAGAGGAACAACAAGGAGTTTTCTTGATCAATTTCAAACTTAAACTGTTTTAAAAAGTTCATTCCCAACAAACCATCGGCATGTTCGAACCCGGGCAATTCCATCACCACAATTTCAAAATCCTCTAATTGGTGTTCACCAATATTAAAGTATTCAACAATCACCGAATACGCCGCTTGGTTGCCTGCGGCGGTGTTGATCTCTAGCTGCCTGTTGACACGAATATCACCACTTTCTTTCAGGGCATTAAAATACGCTTCAGACAGCACCGTTATCGAGGCACCGGTATCAATCATTAAATTGGTACGATACTGTTTGTTAATCCGCGCATTTACCATAAAGTGTTCATTGAGTTTATTCAGTTTTATCGCTTGCAGCTCAGTTTGCGAGCTATGCATTTGTCGACGTAGCTTCGCGACTTGCCCCTGGTAGGCCGTAAGGTGCGAGATGTTATCCAAATATGAATCTGCGATCACAAATTCTTCAAGTTGAATAAATGCCTGACTTAACGCCAGAATATAGGGAGGATAGTTTGGCTCTTCCATCAATAAGGGTTCGAAAAAGTCGATTTGTTCGTGCCATGCGCCATTATGAGCGTAACTACGTCGTTGCTTTTCGGCAATTTGATGAATTTGGCTTAACCACATCTCTTCTTTCTCATAGTCGAAAGAACTGTGGATCAGCTCGTAATACAAAAATATAGCCGCTTGTTTTTTGTCGATGGCTTCGAAGTAATTTATCTTCACCAGCAACCAGTCTTCATCTTCCGGGTCGTAAGCAAGAAAGCTGTCGAGCAAGCTACTGAGCAAAGTAAACTGTTTTTGGTCAAGCCATTGATAGGATTGCGCGACCCATTGGCTCTTTAATTGCGTTGCCGAAACCTGAGATAAACCTTCGAGGTCGGTAAAAATATCGGCGGCATTATCAAATTGACGAACATGGAAAAATTGCTGTGCCGTTGCCGCGAGAAGCTGCACATTTTCACTATCGGATTCACCAATTGGAATTTCCGCTAATGACAGCTGAACCTCTGATTCCGGCTCCGTTGCTGCCACTGATGCTTCGTTTGTTAAGGAGGGTCTATTCATAGAGGCTTGCGCAGTTAAGGTTTCTGCGAGGGCGGACATAGGGCCATGAGTTTTCTCGACTTTGGAGAAAAACTGGTAGGTGTTAAGGCCGACTGACAGAAGCAGCAGGGTGCCTAAATATAGTATAAGTTTGCTTTTCAAGTTGTTATCCAGTTAAACAGTCTGTGTTTATCGATGTAGCAGACAGCCAGGAAAATTATTCTACCCACTACATTGATTGATAACCCTGTTAACTTGCTAATTGTTCTTTTTTCAAATTATAGTGTTAGATCATTCTTTTCACGAACTTAGTTTTCATTAGCTAAATTTTTCTAATTGAGCTTGTATCGACCTGAGTCTTTTTCGGCCTGAACTTTTTTGGATTTAGCTTTTTTTAAAACTAGTAGCATGACCCCGGCCTTCACCAATCGTTTTAGTGTTGAAACCATCGCATCGTAAATCGTTTGTTAACAGGTTATAGAACTCGATACGAAACACAAGTACAAAAAGATGAATCAGCTCGCAACAAATCGATTATCACGGCACTATTGATTGTCTTATATTGCTCTGGCAGTAGAACCTACATCCGAAATAACCAAGGATTTATTTAAACTGATCCTTGCTGAATCGAGTCAATCCCTGTTGCCCGGGCTTCGAACGACGGTTGTTCTTTTGTCCTGGCGAGGTTTTGTGTCCGCTGGAGTTATTCTTGCCCTTGCGATATTGCATGGATTTCTCTTGTCGTGTCTCTGCAGGCACCAAAAATTGTGGACCGCTACCAATGAGTTTTCGGGCCAGTCCTTTTTTAGTTAATGCTTCACGAATGATTGGCCAGTTCGCAGGATCATGGTAGCGCAAAATGGCTTTGTGCAGTCGACGCTGACGACCACCTTTGGCAACCGGAACACTGGCCGACGTTTTACGGATTTTGGATAACGAATCAATCTCGGTGTGATACAGCGTCGTTGCGTTCGCGAGCGGCGAAGGGTAGAAATTTTGCACCTGATCCAATTTAAAATCATGCTTTTTAAGCCAAAGGGCCAGATTGATCATGTCCTCGTCGGTGGTTCCAGGATGTGCCGAAATGAAATAAGGGATCAAAAACTGCTTTTTACCGGCAACTTTAGAGTAATGATCAAACATCTCTTTAAACTTGTCATAGGTACCCATACCCGGCTTCATCATTTTTGACAATGGGCCTTCTTCGGTATGCTCAGGGGCGATTTTTAGATAACCGCCGACATGATGGGTAGCTAATTCCTTTACATATTCAGGATCTTGAATCGCCAAATCGTATCGCACGCCAGATGCGATAAGAACCTTTTTAATGCCGCGAACTTTGCGGGCTTTACGGTACAGGTTAATTGTCGGAGTGTGATCGGTATCCATATGGCCACAGATATCCGGCCATACGCACGACGGCCGGCGACAGGTCGCTTCTGCTTTTGGACTTTTACAGCGCAATTTATACATATTTGCCGTAGGCCCGCCTAAATCGGAGATCACCCCCGTAAACCCTGGCACTTTTTCTTTGATGTCTTCAATTTCATCCAAAATCGATTGCTCAGAGCGGGACTGAATGATTCTTCCCTCATGTTCTGTAATTGAACAAAATGAGCACCCGCCGAAACATCCGCGCATGATATTGATTGAGGTTTTAATCATGTCATAGGCCGGGATTTTTGCATCGCCATACACAGGGTGCGGTACTCGCGCATAAGGAAGGCCAAATACACCATCCATTTCTGATTCATCGAGGGGATAGGCTGGAGGGTTTAGCCAGACACTGCGATCCCCGTGGGTTTGCAATAACGCGCGCGCGCTTCCGGGGTTCACTTCCTGATGAAAAATTCGCGAGGCATGGGCATATAAGGTTTTGTTGTTACTAACCTGCTCAAAGCTCGGCAGTTTTACATAGGTTTTTTCCCACGGTTTGTGTCGCTTATCCCAGCTCTTATTTTGATAATCGCTTATTTGAATCGGTACTGCCTCTTTCGATACATCGACAATCTGCACGTCGGCAGATTCCTGCTCAGGTTTATCTTCACTGGCACAGGTTTGTGCTGTCATCTCCTGATAAGGACTGGGGATCGGATCGATTTTACCTGGTCGATCAATACTTCTCGAATCGACACCACGCCAACCGGTCAAGGCTTGCTTGGTGATAAACGCCGTACCGCGTACGTCGGTTAATGTATCTGCAGTTTCACCACGAGCAATGCGGTGCGCCACTTCAACCAGTGGTCGTTCGGCATTGCCGTAAATTAATAAATCGGCTTTGGCATCAAAAATAACGCTACGACGAACTTTGTCAGACCAATAATCATAATGAGCGATACGTCTAAGGCTGGCTTCGATGCCGCCTAAAATCACAGGCACATCTTTGTAGGCTTCTTTACATCGTTGCGAATAGACGAGAACCGCTCGATCAGGTCGTTTACCGCCTTCATTGTTTGGACTGTAGGCATCGTCATGACGCAACCGACGTTCAGCGGTATAGCGATTAATCATCGAATCCATGTTGCCAGCAGTAATCCCGAAGAATAGATTCGGTTTACCTAACGCCATAAAAGGGTCTTTTGAATGCCAATCCGGTTGCGCGATAATACCGACCCGAAAGCCTTGCGATTCGAGCATTCGACCAATCACCGCCATGCCAAAACTTGGATGATCGACGTAGGCATCTCCCGTAACCAGAATTATGTCACAACTGTCCCAACCCAGTTCATCCATTTCCTGACGACTCATAGGTAAGAATGGCGCGGTGCCGTAGCACTCCGCCCAATATTTTGGATAGTCAAACAGTCCGACTTTTGGTTGTGGGATCATAGAAAACAACAATGATGGAGAAAATAGTAGGGCATTATAGCAAAGAGCAAGAAGCAGGTGTTGAGCTTTGTTTTATAAAATTGCAACATATCGGGCACATTGTGGTCAGGATGACGAGCAATATTTCGATTCGAAAACGTGGTAATCGGGTTGCGATTACCGAGCCATGCAGAAACTGGCGTAAAGTTTAAGCCGTTAATCTTGAAAAAAGGGCGGATTAACCTGTTACGACAAGTTCTGTTTGCCCTGATGGGTAAGTTTTTGTTTAAATGAGTGTTTAAAGATTAAAATAAATGGGATGTCAATGACAAAAGTTAACCAATTGAGCATCATGTGCACGGCCAAACGTACTGCGCTGGTGGCATCAATCGTGTTCGGTCTGCAAGCTTGTGCAGCCTCACAGAGCACCCAACCAAATGAAAGCCAGACGGCAAATGTCGAACTTACGCCAACCATCAAGGCCGATAACCAGAAGTTAGGTGAAAATAGCGATGTGATCACCATGGAAAAGATCATGTCGAACCCCGACTGGATTGGCCGTACGCCGACAAATTGGTATTGGGGCGATAACAGCGAACAAGTCCTATATTTACAAAAACGCGAAGGTAATCCGGTACGCGATCTCTACCAACATGCACTCGGTGAAAAGCAGGGGCAGTTGGTTAGTTTGGCTGAGCTTCACAAATTTGCCGATCGCAACGCGGTTGCATCTCCCGACGGCAGTAAAGAGCTATACACTTTTGAAGGCAACGTATTTTTAAAAGACTTGGATAAAAGCTCAATACGACAATTGACCTTTACCACCGCCAAAGAATCTTCGGTACAATTCTTAACCAATGACCGCATCGCCTATCGTCAAGGCAATAGTTTCTATGCGTTGGATCTTGCGACGTTCCAAATTGCAGAATTGGCGAATTTGCAAATGACGGATACACCGAAATCCGGCAACGGTGATTCAAATTATTTGGCGAATGAGCAAAGCAAGTTGATTGATTATGTTGCTTTGCAGCAGCGCAATAAAGCCCTGCAAAATGACAAGAACAACGCCCTTCGTGCAGAAAACGACAGCATTAACAAAGCGGTATTCTATTTTGGCAAAGACAAGCGCATCGTTCAGGCCAAGCTTTCTCCAGATGCTCGTTATTTAGTCGTTAGCACCAGTAGCAATGAAAACTGGCGCAATGACGCCGATATCATGCCGAATTATATTACCGAGGATGGCAATATTGCAGCGGTTCCTGCCCGCCGCCGGGTAGGCGACAACCGACAGTATTCTGAGCAATTGTATCTTCTTGACTTGCAATACAATGCACAATATCTAATGAACTACGATAGCTTAGATGGCTTTGATGAGGATGTGCTGGCCGATGTGCGTGAAGAAAACCATGCCCGCGAAGGTAAAACCTACGAGTCGAAAAAATCCGCTCGAAACATTCATTTGTTGAGCTTTTCCGATAGCATTAAATGGCATCCCGATGGTTCTCAGGTTGCCGTGATGATGGAAGCCTGGGACAACAAAGACCGCTGGATAGCGACAATTGATTTTGAAGAAAAACAACTGGTTAGTCAGCATCGCTTACATGACGATGCCTGGATTAACTGGGAGTTTAATGAATTTGGCTGGCTACAAGACGAGCCGAGCCTTTATTTTCTTTCGGAAGAGTCGGGTTTTTCCCACTTGTATGTGAAACCTGTTGATGGAAAACCCCAGGCACTAACCTCAGGAAAATATGAAGTTCGTAATGTGACCGTGGCGAAGGATCAGGATGCGTTTTACTTTCAAGGGAATGTTAAACATCCGGGCATTTATGAAATTTACCGAGTGAGCAAAGATGGTGGTGCCTTCGAAGCGTTGACCGACCTTGGCGGTATGAATCAATATGCTTTGTCACCAGATGAAAGCAAGTTGCTTATCGAGCATTCAACGACCACCATGCCACCAGAACTCTATATCAAAGATCTGACTTCCAATAACAAAGCAAGCCAGTTAACAGATACTGTATCGGACGAGTTTAAAGCAATGCCTTGGGTTGCCCCAAGTATCGTTGAAGTGCCGTCAAAGCACACACAACAAGGGGTTTTCTCCCGAGTTTACCAAGGCGATGCTCTGGCAGGTAAGGGCGGCGAAGGCAAAGCCGTGATGTTTGTGCATGGCGCAGGTTACTTACAAAACTCACATCTTGGCTGGTCCGGATATTTCCGCGAATTTATGTTCCATTCAATGTTAGTTCAACAAGGCTATACGGTTATCGATATGGATTATCGGGCATCGAAAGGTTATGGCCGAGATTGGCGTACCGCTATCTATCGCCATATGGGCGAGCCTGAAGTTCAGGATATGTTAAGTGGTGTCGACTGGTTGGTAGAAAATGCGGATGTTGATCCAAGTAAGGTTGGTGTTTATGGTGGTTCGTATGGCGGTTTCTTAACCTTGATGGCCATGTTTAAAGAGCCTGACGTATTTGCATCGGGTTCGGCGTTACGTTTGGTGTCTGACTGGGCGTATTACAATCACGGTTATACCTCGAATATTTTGAATATGCCGGGCGATGATGCAATTGCTTATGAGCGTAGTTCACCGATTTACTTTGCCGAAGGCCTTGAAAAACCGCTACTGATTAACGCGCCGATGATTGATGACAATGTATTTTTCCAAGATACCGTGCGCCTGGTTCAGCGATTGATTGAGTTGGAAAAAGAAGATTTCGAAACGGCGATTTACCCGGTCGAACCCCATGGATTCGTGCAACCTAGCAGTTGGTTAGATGAATACCGTCGGATCTTTAAGTTGTTTGAAGAGACTCTTTAACTATCTATCAAACAACTCGTTAAGCAGCTAGTTAAGTAACGGATAATCCGTACTTTCAGCACTACAAATAAAAAAAGCTACTGGCTCTAATGATTGAGTTGTAGCTTTTTTTGTTTTCTGACGATGGATAAATAATTGAATGGCTCTGACGCAGAATCTGTTGTATGAGTACCCGACTAACCCACAAGGCTAACGCTAAGTGGTGATTCGCTGTTCGTATTTGTTGCCATCAACCCTTATCAGGTTTTTTAAACTGCAGCACCAGCCACACAAGCCCGGCAATCAGGCCGCCAATGGCGCCAAATAAGTGTGCATCGATGGCAATATCAGAACCGATTAATTCCACCATATCAGCGCTGGCACCTGCGAATTGTTCGTAGATGATTTTTGCCGTGACACCAAGCAATAACAGATAGCCCGTTTTATCCCCTTGTTTGATATCGGCAATTGCGCCGAATACGAATAAGCCGTGCAGTACGCCGGATAAGCCAACATATCGGGTCATCTGAGGGTCGAAAAAATAGATACCAAGACTGCAGATTATTGCCGATGTAAAAAACACCGCGATGAATAACCCATGTCGATAATGATCACCATGCAAGGCCCATAGCATGGTTAGGCCAGCCAGGTTTAATAGCATGTGATTTAGGTTGGTATGATCAAAATGGCCGGTGAACAGACGCCATAATTCACCATTTGCAATGTCGTTACGATCAAATACCAGTGATTGTGAAAACGTTTCCGGTACGAAAAATACGACAATGGATATTAGCAGTACAATGAGAGGAGTAAGCCAGGCATTTACTTGCAGTGGCAAAGATAACTTCAACATAAATAGGTTTCGCGCATATAATGGGTGTTGTTTTAATTATTTAATCGGCTTTCACCAATGAGCAGACAGTATTGCACAAGGTGCCAACGACCGCTAGTCACCTGTATTTGTGAATTTTCATCGCCCACACAAAACCACATCGATGTTGTTATTTTGCAGCACACAAGTGAAGAAAAACAAGCGAAGGGCACGGCAGGTTTATTGGCATTAAGCCTGCACCGGTGTCATTTGTTTGTCGGTGAAAATTTTAGCGAACATGCACAGCTAAACGAGTTAATCAAAGCACCGGGATATCAAACCTATCTATTATATCCAGGTGAAAAATCGGAAATTGTTGCACCGAAGTCCAGTGAGCAACAACATAAGCTTCGTTTAATCGTGCTCGATGGCACATGGAAAAAAGCCTATAAAATGCTGCAATTGTCGAAAAATCTGCATGCATTAGACCAAGTAACTTTACCGGACACCTTCACCAGCCAATATCACATACGCAAGCACCACGACCCCCGAGGCCTGTCAACATTGGAATCGACAGCGCATGCTTTAGGCGTACTGGAAGCCGATCCAAATAAATATCAGAAAATTTTGTCTGGCTTTGAACAATTTAATGATTTTCAGGCACGACTTGCGCATACTAGGCCAAACCCTAGTTAACCAGAAATAGAAGGATGATTTTGTGTTAAGTATCCAAAAGTTGTCGGCACTCGTCGTATGTATCACGATGCTGTCCGGTTGTATCAATGAAGCGCCTGTCGCGAAACAAAAACGTGAAGAAGGTGAACCAGAAGCAGCCACAGGTGTGACTCAAAAACAGGCTGTAGTCAAAGAGTCCTTTATGGTTACCGCGGCCAACCCTTTGGCGACGCAAGCGGGTTATAACATTTTGAAACAAGGTGGAAGCGCCGTTGATGCGGCGATTGCCGTGCAGCTGGTGTTAAGCTTGGTCGAGCCACAATCTTCTGGTATTGGTGGCGGTGCCTTTATGTTGTATTTCGATAAAGACAAAGGTGAATTGAACACTTTTGATGGTAGAGAAGTTGCGCCGGCGTCGGCTACCGAAGACATGTTTTTAGACGAGCAAGGCAAACCAGTTTCCTGGATTGAAGCGGTTGTCGGTGGCCGCAGTGTCGGTGTGCCAGGGCTTTTTAAAATGATGGAAATGGCGCATCAACAACATGGTAAATTGCCGTGGGCGAGCCTTTTTGAACAAGCGATTCAATTAGCCGAGCAAGGGTTTATCGTTTCTCCGCGCCTTGCCAAACTGGTTCAGCTTGAAATAAATCCAGGCCTTAAAACATTAAAGACCTCGAGTAATTATTTCTTCCCAAATGGCAAACCCTTGCAAGCCGGTATGCGCTTGAAAAACCCAGAGTTTGCACGGGTATTAAAAGATGTCGCAGAGCAGGGTAGTGATGTGTTTTATAATGGCTGGATTGGTAAAGATATTGCCAATGCAGTGCAAAGTTCAGTGGTATCTCCAGGTGGCTTGTCAGTCAGCGACATGAAAAACTATTCTGCCAAACAGCGAGACCCAGTTTGTGCGCCGTATCGCGCATTTAAGTTATGCAGCATGGGACCACCAAGCTCAGGTGGTATCGCGGTGATGCAAATATTAGGTCAGCTACAACAATTTGATTTAACACCGTTAGCCTCTGATGATGTAAAAGGCGTGCATTTATATACGCAGAGCGCGCGACTGGCTTTTGCAGATCGTAATAAGTATATCGGCGATTCAGCTTTTGTTGATGTACCCGTAATGCAAATGCTGGCGCCTGAATACTTAGAAATGCGTGGCGGTTTAATTGATCCTGAAAAAGATATGGGTAAAGCGAGACCTGGCGTATTCTCTTCCTTATCTCGGGCCAATGACAACGCCTATGAACTGCCTTCTACCACGCACATGAGCATTGTAGATAAAGATGGTAATGCCGTGTCCATGACCGCAACCATTGAAATGGCTTTTGGTTCAGGGGTGATGGTGAATGGCTTCTTGTTAAATAACCAGTTGACCGATTTTTCAAAAACACCTGAGGTCGATGGCGTGAAAGTCGCTAATCGAGTACAAGCGCTAAAACGCCCTCGCAGTTCCATGGCGCCGATGATGGTATTTAATGGCGATGGCAGTTTACGTTTGGTCGTAGGCTCTCCAGGTGGTAGTCGGATCATCAATTACGTGTCACAGACTTTAATTGGCGTACTGGATTGGAAAATGTCAATTCAAGACGCGATTAATCTACCAAGAGTTACTCATCGCAATGACGTAACAACCCTGGAAAAAGGCACAGAACTGGAGAAGCTTAAGCCTGCGCTTGAAGCTATGGGGCATAAGGTAAGTATACGAGATCTGAATAGTGGTCTACATGGTATCGAAGTGTTTCAAGATAAATTAGTGGGCGGGGCAGACCCGCGCAGGGAAGGAGTGGTGTTGGGCGAGTAACGGATTATTTAAGTCCCCCTCACACCTTTGATTGTAGATTGATGTTAATCCCATACAAAACCCGTCAGTGACATGACGGGTTTTTACCATATCCCTAAACAAAAAATGTCGAAATTATCCCGATTTCAGGTACGCGTTTAACGAGACACCCACCTTTATTAACAATAATTAACAAGACACCCACAATAAATCAGCGCATGCGGTATTGATAAGTTACCTGCTTAGGTTCAGCACCGGAGGAGGAGGATATTTTCCATAATCAATCTATGTCGATAACAATGCAAGATAACCAAAGCCGTTGCTCTTATCAGGCTAGCTAGCCAATTGGTGCCTTCATACCTCTAAAACCGTTGAATAACAGAAGTTGAATAGCGATAACATCCCACTCTCTTAACTAGACACCCACCCTATAAACCGTTTGAGCCTCAATCCTTCGTATCGCAATCGTCCTGATTTCGGAGGATTATTTTTTCATTCCTTCTTTACTAATCTGACGAAAATCTAAAGATTGCTGTGGGTGTCTTGATAAGATTACTGTGGGTGTCTTGGTAAGGATTGCTGTGGGTGTCTTGATAAGGATTACTGTGGGTGTCTTGATAAGGATTGCTGAGACAAAAAAAATCCCTGCCAGAAACCTGGCAGGGATTGTTCTAAAGAAAAACAGGATACTGCTCTGTTTTTCGCTTCCCCTAGTTTAAACTCGAAGTTTGCCTGCTATTTATTGTACTAGTTCGGCATCGGTGAATGTTTCGCTAAACAGCGGGCTGCTTAAGTAGCGCTCTGCAGAGCTTGCTAAAATCACTACAATGGTTTTGCCTTCATTAGCTGGATCTTCTGCTAGTCGCTTAGCGGCAACGGCTGCTGCGCCAGATGAAATACCGGCAAGAATACCTTCTTCTCGCATTAGGCGATGAGCCATCTCCATAGCTTCATCGTTGCCAACTTTTTCAACGCTGTCGATCAATGACAAGTCAAGGTTGCCCGGAATAAAACCAGCACCAATGCCTTGGATTTTGTGAGGGCCAGGCGTGAGTTCTTCACCAGCCATTGTTTGGCTGATCACTGGTGAATCTGTCGGCTCAACGGCGACGGATTGAATGGCTTTACCTTGTTCATTTTTGATGTAACGGCTTACACCACTAATCGTACCGCCAGTACCAACACCGGCGACAAAAATATCGATTTCACCATTGGTATCATTCCAGATTTCCGGACCTGTGGTTTTTTCATGAATATGTGGATTGGCAGGGTTATCAAACTGGCCCATTAGAATGTAGTTTTCCGGATCACGGGCTACGATTTCATTGGCTTTTTGAATCGCACCATTCATGCCTTTAGGGCCTTCGGTCAACTCTAACTTGGCGCCCAATGCAATAAGCAATTTACGACGCTCAAGGCTCATCGTACTTGGCATTGTCAGGATCAAATCATAACCTTTGGCAGCGGCAACAAAAGCAAGTGCGATACCGGTATTACCACTGGTAGGCTCAACAATGGTTTTACCTTGGGTCAACTTACCACTTTTCTCTGCATCCCAGATCATATTGGCACCGATACGACACTTAACGCTGAAACTCGGGTTACGGGCTTCGATTTTGGCGTAAACGTTACCGCTAGTGATACTATTTAGCTTTACTAGCGGGGTGTTCCCGATAGATTGGGAGTTATCTTGATATACGTTGGTCATGGTATGATCCTTTGGGTTATTCTTTGCATTAAACGCTGCCGTAGCCATAATAGCTGCCGCCGTTTATTAATAAGCACTCCAACACTGCATGCTCTAACCTGTTGTTGAAACGCGATAAATTACGCTTTCTAATACAGGTTTGATGATGGTAGTTGGTATTATAGTTAAGATTACTCAGTTTTCAGTTTTCAAAGAAGTAATAGAACGTTATAACTAATTCCATTCAGTTGTAATTTCTTTATTTCTATTCATTATAAAAATATCGCACATCGTTGTGCACGGTATTGGAGGTTTGTCCGTGTTTAAAGGTACACAAAATTATATTGCCAGTCAGGATCTGCAATTGGCGGTAAATGCCGCTATGATCCTTGAGAAACCTTTATTAATTAAAGGCGAGCCGGGAACTGGCAAAACCATGCTGGCGGAAGAGCTTGCGGCCAGCCTCAACTGTCAGTTGTTTCAATGGCACATAAAATCCACTACCCGCGCCCAGCAGGGTTTGTATGAGTACGATGCGGTTTCCCGATTGCGAGATAGCCAGCTAGGGAAAGCAGGGGTTAAGGATATTGGCAACTATATTGTTAAAGGCAAACTGTGGCAGGCATTTGAACAAGACACGCGCCCGGTATTGTTGATTGATGAAATTGACAAAGCCGATATTGAGTTTCCCAATGATTTATTGCTTGAACTCGATAAAATGGAGTTCTTTGTTTACGAGACTCAGGAAAAAGTCGTTGCCAAGCAGCGCCCAATTGTCATCATTACCTCCAATAATGAAAAGGATTTACCCGACGCATTTTTAAGACGCTGCTTCTTCCATTACATTAAATTTCCAGAAAAAGACGAAATGCAGGCCATTGTCGATGTGCATTTCCCCAATATCAAGCAACGCTTGCTTGATGAAGCCTTATCACTGTTTTTTGGGTTAAGAGACGTGCCCGGTTTAAAGAAAAAACCATCAACCTCTGAGTTAATCGACTGGCTGAAACTGCTGGTAGCCGAAGATATTAGCCCTGATGTTTTGCATGAGAGTGATCAGAATAAAGTGATCCCGCCTCTGCACGGCGCGTTGTTGAAAAATGAACAGGATGTTCATCTGTTCGAAAAACTCGCGTTTTTAAATCGCTCCCGCTAGCGACCACTGATTATGCTGCTATGTTAATTGAATTCTTTTTTACCTTAAAGCGCTACAAAGTGCCGGTTACTTTAAAAGAGCTACTGGACTTGATCGAGGCATTGGAAAAACGGGTGATATTTGCGTCTCTGGATGATTTCTACATGATTTCCCGGGTGATTCTGGTAAAAGATGAAAGCCACTTCGACAAATTTGACCGCGCATTCGCAGACTATTTTGAAGGGGTAGAAAGCATCGACTTAAACCTGGATAAAATCCCCAAAGATTGGCTGGAAAAGCGCTTTGAACGTCACTTCACAGACGAAGAACGCAAGAAAATAAAACAACTCGGCGGCCTGGAAGAGTTAATGAAAACCCTGCGAGAGCGTTTAGCTGAGCAGGAAAAAAGGCACCAGGGCGGCAATAAGTGGATTGGTACCGGTGGCACATCCCCCTTTGGAGCCTATGGTGAACATCCCGGTGGGATGCGAATCGGGCAGCATGAAAGTCGCAATCGCAGCGCCGCGAAAGTATGGGATAAACGCGAGTTTCGCAATCTCGATGCGGATGTTGAACTGGGGACGCGAAACATTAAAATGGCGCTGCGCAAATTGCGTCAGTTTGCCCGTACCGGCGCCGCATCGGAGCTGGATTTAGACAACACCATCAAAGCCACCGCTGAAAATGCAGGTTTTCTGGATTTGAAAATGCGACCTGAACGGCATAATGCTATCAAGGTATTATTGTTTTTTGATATTGGTGGTTCGATGGATGATCATATCCTTGCCTGTGAAGAGCTATTTTCGGCGGCGCATAGCGAATTTAAACACCTTGAATATTATTACTTCCACAACTGCATTTATGAGCAAGTCTGGCGAGATAATGAGAGACGTCACAATGATACGATTGATGTCTGGGAAATCATTCGTACCTTCCCAAAAGATTACAAGATAATCTTTGTCGGCGATGCCACCATGGGGCCCTATGAAATTACCTATCCGGGTGGCAGCGTTGAGCACTGGAATAAAGAGGCGGGTGGTGTCTGGATGCAACGCCTGTTAGAGCATTTCGAACACAGCATTTGGTTAAATCCTCAACCTAAAACCTATTGGCCGTATTATCAGTCGATTGGATTAATGGATCAAATCATGGCCGGGGAGATGTATGAGATGACATTAGACGGTTTATCAAATGGCATAAAAGCGTTATTGTAGTATTGTCATGTTACCTTACTGTATTGGTAGCAATTGAAAAATAACAATAAATTCTCAAAAGATAAGATGAACGCAATGCCGATAGAAAATGAAGCACACGCGCAATTTACTCGTCGTGAAACTCGTGAAGTGATTACCCCTTTTGCATTTTCAATTGATCAGAATTTGTTTGGTACTGCGATTGCCTCCCCATGGAAACGCGGCGCGGCGATGCTAATCGATTTAATATTGATCGCCATACTTTCTTCAGCAGGCGGGGAGTTTCTGGCCTTGGCAATTGCCATTGCCGCTTTTCGGTTTGGCAGTAGAAAACGCGCTGAACAACTGGGTAAAGTCAATGGCACTAAGCGCCGTGCAGCGATGCGTTTTATCGGCGCGTTGATAATCTTCGTTTTATTGCTGCAAATATTGCCATCAATGTTTAACGGCAGTAACCCTTTAGATTCGGACGATTTCAATTCTTACGATGCCACACAAAACTATTCAGAAGACGGTGTTATCGCTGCGGATTTTAATCTCGGTAAAACCTTAGAGCTCACTGGGTTTATCATTAAAACCGTGAATGCCGTGAAAGAGAAAGGATGTGATCAGGAACTGTCATGCTGGCAAGAAGTGTTAGCACCAGTACCAGAGCAGGCTTTTTCGTTTGGTTTGACTGAAATACAGGCGGCGGATTTATTTTCAGAAATTACCAGCGAATTGCCCATTTCTCGTGAAGAGCGTCAGCGATTAGCGACGGAATTAACCAGCTCTTACGGAAAGCTGGTCGCACAATCTGCGGCTAAAAAACCTCTAAACAATGACAATGGAGTTAGCGAAAGCGAGTCGACTAATGTACCTAATACCTCTGAGGCAACGATTACTGAAGCAGCGAAAGCAGATCCCAATCATCCTGTAGAAGAAGCGAAACCTAGCAATCAAACGGATAATGGGGCTGGTATAAATGGCACGGAAATGAACCAATCCGAGGCGTCAGAAGTGATAACGACAGCAGACACATCGGCGCCAGCGCAGACAAACGCCGGAAAAATCAAGGATAAAGCCACCAAGCCGATATATTCCATTGTTGAATATTTTAAAGCCTTGATACGGGACCTTGGTCTTGGATTTGGTTGGGCAGCGTTTTATTTTACCGTTTGTGGGTCAATGTTCAATGGCAAAACACCCGGCAAGAAACTATTCGGCATTCGAGTGATCCAGCTCGATGGCACAAGACTTTCACTTTGGGATAGTTTTGGTCGTTATGGTGGCTATGGTGCTGGCCTTGCTACCGGTTTACTTGGGTTTGTACAAATATACTGGGACGCAAACCGCCAGGCCATCCAGGATAAAATATCTGCCACTGTGGTTATTGATGAGAGAAAAATTGCCGCGCCTGAATTAGTGGCTATGGCCAGAGCGACGCACGATAAAGAATAGCTTTCATTGTGGGGAGATTGAGCAAATAGCATGGTTGCAGTGGGATTAGAACTTAATCCAACCAGTATTTTTAATTTTCAGGCATAAAAGCCGTATCCGAATTACTATCTTGATGTAGAAAAACTCGTGATTAGAGTTCAGTGTGACACGAACGTGAAACCATAAAGGTAATGGACTGGGTTAAGTACAATGTAAGGTATTTAATCAAGAAGATAGTTGTAGAGAATAGAGAATAGCGATCGTGAATCACTCGCTTTATTTTGGATTTTACATAAGGAAAATTACGTGAAAATATGGATTTTTGTAGCCACATTAGTACTAACTGGATGTTCGTCTACGACTCAAACTATGTCCGACATTTTGGTTGAACTGGCTCGGCAAAAGCTAACAGAAAGTGAGTTCACAGATAATGGAATCGCTTGTGCCAATGTTAAGAGTCGTTGCCCGTTAAATGATTATGATGAATGGGTGGATTCAAATGGCGAAATTGCCTGCTCATGTTCCAAATAAATGGACGACTCATATGAGCTGTGAGTTCAACCTAACTAGCAAGAGCTTGTAAAACTGATAATGATTTAGCCCTCGCCATAAAGGATGTTAATACCGTAAGTGAATTATATGGAAATTGTTCAATCTCGCTTTCAAAATGTTTTTTCTCGACTTTATGTCATGATGGTACATATTTTTTGGTATGTCGTTATTGGCATTCCAGCTTCAATATTTTTTTCGACAAGCATAGATATCATCTTCTTCATAAAGATTTCATTAGCTTTTACTTCATTATTCATAATTTATCTGTGGCTTCTTCACCCTGAACCGTCAAAAAAAATAGTCATGAATGAAAATGGCTTTGATTATTATGACTATCAGATGAAAAGAGAAGTAGATTGGAGAGGTTTTAAGGGTTACAAAATAACAAAATCAATACCTTACAGGGTGATCATTGAACTTGAAACTCAAGAGAATATTGAATTTAGCTATTACACATTTTCCTCAAACCAAAGGGAAATGTTGTTTGATCTATTTAAAAAGAAACAAAGCTAAATTACCATAGTTGGCACGTTTGAAACGACTGAGATAGTCCTGTAACTTGAACGGACACCCGGAGGCTGTAGTGAGCGAATAACAAATGAGTGAAGTAGATTTATATTTTCTAGCAACGGTTGTAATTCTTGCATTTATTACGTCCTTGATGGCTAGGAAAAAGAAAGATCAATTTAAAGAATCAGCGGATAAATTCATATCAAGTCATGGATTTAAAAAGGTAAACACTATTTCATCAAATGTTTACAAGAAGGGGTTCAACATATTCGCTCTTGATGACGACGGTCAAATTGAGAATATATTATTTAAAAAGGTTCATTCTAAAGATATCTATATCTTTGATTTCAAGTACATCATAAATAGTGGCAATGGAAATTCCCGAACGGCCTCACAAAGAGTTGTATATGTCCAACTCCCAGGCGAGTTACTTTATCAGTTCGAGCTTAAGCCAGAGGGCTTTTTTGATAAAGTAAAACAGGCTATTGGATTCGAAGATATTGATTACGATGATTACAAAGAATTTTCGAAAAAATATGCTTTAACGGCTTTAAATAAAGAAATTATTGAGAGAAACTTTCCTCCTGAACTGATGAAAGAATTAGTCAACAAAAATGGAGTTTGTATTGAAGCTCGGAGTGACTGCATCCTCATTTATAACAATAGCGAGCATCAATATTCAGCTTATGAAGCCTTATACAAAGACGTGTTAACTTATACAGACATATTGGTGGGCGAAAAGCGCAGTCCCGAGCCTGTCAAATAGACTTAACGAAAGGGACGGCTTTGAGCGAACAAGAGCCGTTAGCCAAAGCAGTATCATGATGGATGAAGTATTAAATGTTTAGAAAAATTTTAAACAAGTTTAACCCAATAATTTATATCCAAATATGGGAAAACCGCATAAGAGTGGTGGATACGAAAACAGGTAAAGAGTTTGATGAAAAACCCTATCTATTAACCAGAGAAAACAGCAAAGGGGTAAAGGTCGTAGCGGCCATTGGCAATAATGCCCAGCATGCAACTTCCTCTAATGAGGAATCGATAAATCCATTTTCCCACCCTCGTTTTTTACTTAATAACTTTTTTGTCGCAGAGAAAATTTTGCAGCATGCCATATATACATTAATCGGGAAGTTTTCTCTTAGACCAGCACCCACGATTGTAATTCACCCAATGGAAAAAATTGAGGGTGGACTGAGTCAGATTGAAGACAGAGCCTTCCGAGAATTAGCGTTGGGAGCTGGTGCATATGACGTTGTTGTATACACGGGAAGCCCTTTGTGTATAAAGAGCATAGATATAGAAAATCTTAAGAAGCTGGACGATATTGTGAGCGCTTCAAGTATTTAATGTTTTATCGTTTGGTTCCAAGTTTGACGTTAACTAACTGAAAAGGTTAATGTCTCAGATGAGCGAGTTTGAGTCATTGAACCTCCCACTTTCTTTTAATAATGCGCCGTCATCCCGCACTTGATGCGGGACCTCCTATCGCATGCTGTGATCCTATTTATTTCAACTTCTTAACTAAAGAGCTAAGTAAACAAGTATCAGTAAAACGAAGGGAGGTCCCCTGTCGGAGCAGGGGATGACGGTGTAAATAAATGGGGTAAGTCGACCTAAGAGACGTTCGGCTCTAGCTAAGATTCCCTGTAGTGTCAGGGAATGACGCGAGGTTAGGTTGCTTTTCACTCGAAACAGCGTGTCCTTGGAGCTGATGACATCAGCGTACTCGAAGTGACGATTTCCGTCACGTGCCCGGAGTATCGCTTGCGATACGTACTAAGGGAGTTTCAACACCCGTTGTTGGCATATAGCCGCCATTCAACCGGTGGTGATAGATTCTCTGTAGTATCAGGGATGACGTAGGTTTTTGTGGCTTTTACCAACGTTTCATAAAATGAAACGTTATCCACCTAATGCGTTTTTCGCATTATCCCTCCATTACGATTAATCGTAATCTCCACCCAAAGAAACGTGTTTCTTTCTCGACCCTAAGGGAATTTCAATTCCCGCAAAATGCGCTTATGCTCCGTTCTCAACTTGCTTCAAAGCCCGCTTAAAATCTTTTTGAAGATGAGATTTAAGCTGTTTGCGCACAGGCTTAGTGTCGAGTTCATTGCGCCTACAGTGCAGTGCTAATGCATATACGGTCTGCTCTTCGGTTAACATGGTTTGTCGATTCGCCGACGGACTATAGCAGCTGCCGCAACCACCGCGAAATTGGTAGGCGGTATTTGCCATCATTACCCCAAACCCCAGATAGCAGGCCAATAGCTCTATGGTTTGATTTCGAAACTCTTCGCCACCTGGCGGATTGTCCGGGGTTTGCTGCATCAATAACGATGCATATCCCTGAGCAAAATTTGCGATCATTAATTGAGGATGATTGATTTGTTGTTCCTGGTAAGGCCAAACCATAGGTTGTGCACCTTGCATGGAAAAATCATTGTTAATGACTTTAATATCTGATCCGCGTAAGCCACTTGGGAAACTCAACTGTGGTAAGGCATTATTTACCGGAGGCGGTCCCAGTCTGGTGGAGCGCAGCGCCACTGGCCATTGACGCATACCTGCATATCCCGCGGTCTTGATAAATATACTTTGCGCCATTTCATCGACACTTCCCACCCGTCCAGGATAATAATCATTGGTGGGTAAAATACAGCATGGCTTAAGTTCGGGATCGGCACTGACAAAATGCAGTTCAAGCCATGCATATGCGTCGTCAATCCACTGCTTCGTTTGCGTATCGATTATGGGTTTTGGTTTTACTAGATTTGAGAACATGTTTTTTAACTACGGATTTTAATTCATTGGCAGTGTTGATGGTGCTCAATTTATCGGACTGAAGGCGAAAGAGCAAGCTTAAGCGCTGGCACAACAACGGCTCTTAAAACGACATTAACAACAAGGACACCGGCAATGATTGCGGCATATATCACAATATATACAACCGCAATAACAACAGCGTTGAACGACTGATAATAAAAAAGCATTATGGCTACTGCCCGATAAAAATGCTTGTGGTAGACTCGTGGTTATCTTTAGACTCTATTTGGCTACAACGTAGCAAACCACAAAGGATTGGCATGCGTTTTTTGCATACATCAGACTGGCACATTGGTCGACTTTTCCAAAATATTTCCCTTCTCGAAGATCAGCAATATGTGCTTTCTCAAATCAAAGATTACGCGCTGGCGCATAACGTTGATGCGATAATCGTCGCCGGTGATATTTTTGACCGCTCGGTGCCTCCAGCCCATGCGGTCGATGTGCTTGATAGATTTTTAGTGGATCTACAACAACATGATATTCCGGTGATCATGATCAGTGGTAACCATGACAGTGCCAAACGATTACGATTTGGTGCAAGGCAGATGCGTTTAGCAAATCTACATATTCTTGCCGACTTAGACCATGCGACTGAGCCGGTAATCGTCAAGGCTAAAGGCGCAAGCAAGGACAGCGAACATTGTATTGCCTTCTATGGATTACCCTATCATGACCCGGTCGAAGTCAGAGAAGCGTTTGCCAATGATATTGATGACGACGGTATTGGGGAAAAAAGCATACGCACTTATGATGATGCCCATACCTTTATGGCAGAGAAAATTCTCTCTGAGCACAAAAAACATCGACCACAGATGACCTCGGTATTGATTAGCCATTGCTTTATTGATGGCGCCAGTGAATCGGATTCAGAGCGTCCACTGGCAATCGGTGGGGCGGATCGCGTGTCGTGGCAGCCATTAACGAGTTTTGATTATGTGGCACTTGGCCATTTGCATGGGCCGCAATTTAAAGGTGCCGAGCAAATTCGTTATTCCGGCTCGCCGCTAAAGTATTCGTTTTCAGAATATAAACAAAATAAATCCGTCACCCTAGTTGAGTTTGCTGCGAATGATGCTTCGACTGCAAACCCGAGCATTACTCTGTTGCCGCTCAAAGCGCGCCATAACCTCAGGGTGATAGAAGGGGAACTGAGCGAGCTTATCGAAAACGGTAAACAAGATCCGAATTTTGACGATTATTTGTTGGTACGGCTAACCGATAAACAAAGTTTACTGGAGCCATTGGCGCGTCTTCGCAAAGTATATCCCAATGTTTTGCAATTGGAGCGCAAGCAATTTACTCAGGACTATCAAGCGGGCAACAAGGCTGACGGTAATGGTGAAAATACAGGGCAGAAAAAAGACGAGCTGCAGATATTTTCAGAATTTTTTTCGCAAGTCACGGAAAGTGAATTGTCTGCCAGCCAACAACAGGTACTGCAAGATGCAATTAATCAGGCAAAAGCGTTAACGGAGGGCAAAGAATGAAGTTTTTAAACCTTTCAATTCAAGCGTTTGGCCCATTTGCCGATAAGCAAGAGATTGATTTTCAAAAGCTTGGTAACTCTCCGTTATTTTTGATTGATGGACCCACCGGGGCCGGTAAGTCGTCGATACTGCATGCCATATGCTTTGCCCTATACGGTGAAACAACCGATGAAGCCCGTAAAGATTTTGCGGTGCGTTGTGATAATGCCAATGATGATGTGCTTACTCAGGTGACGCTAACCTTTTCGATACGCGATAAGCGATATCGAATTACCCGTACCCCGACGCAACTAAGACCTGCCAAGCGTGGTGATGGTTTTACCGAAGAAAAAGCCAGCGCGCATTTTCGAGAGCTGCTTGCGGATGATACCGAGGTCACGTTAGTCGCGAAAAAGAAAAAAGATGCCGACGAGATGATCCGAGAAATTATCGGCTTAAGTGTGGAACAATTTCGTCAGGTTATGGTCTTGCCACAGGGCAAATTCCGGGAACTACTGTTAGCGAAATCCGATGCCCGGCAATCGATACTATCGACACTTTTTCAAACCCAAATTTTTCAAAAAATTGAGCAGATATTAAAAGACAAAGCGGCGTTAATCAAAGGCGATTACGAGCAAAACCAGGAGATGATTAATCAGGCGCTGCAAGAAGCGGATGTTCAGGAAGTTACGCAATTACAAAGCCGTCAAGCTCAGCAGCAACGCCAACTGGATAGCCTGTCGGAACAAAAACAGCAACTTGAAAAAGAACGACAACAGGCGATTATCGCAGTTCAGGATGGTAAGAAAATCAGTGAACAGTTCGCCGAGCGGACTCGATTACAGCAAGCTCAGAATGAACACCTGAACGATGCACAAGCAATGCAGGTGCAAAGCCAGACGTTACAGCACGCAGAGCAGGCGGCGAAAATAGAACCGGCCTTTAAGGCGTTGCAATCAATGCAACAGGATCTTGGTCAACTGCAAACGCTGATTGACGAAACCGAAAAGCAGCAAACGGCAGCGAAATCTCAGCTGTTGCAACGCCAAAATGAATTAGCGACGGCGCAGCAGCAATATGAGCAAAGACAACCGATGCTTGATGCTCAACAACAATTAGCGAAATATCAGGAGATATTGGCGGGATTTGAAAGCATTGGTCAGGAATGTCAGCAAAAAACTCAAGCAGAATTTGATTCTCGTCAGCGCATAGAGCAGGCGAATACCAAAATTACGGAGTACTCTTTACGGGTCAAAAACGGCGAAACTCTGATCCTGTCGTTACAGAAAGATGTTGATACTTTGCCAGAGATCATTGAACAACAGGGCGTGTTAGAGCGGCAATTAACCGCAAGTCGTCAGTTGCATGCGCTCGTCGGGCAGCAACAACAGTTAACGCAAGTGTTAGCGCAACAGCAAACTCAGGTAAATTTGAGTCAGGCGGAATTAGAAGCCGAAAACAAAGTGTTAATGACGCTTGAATTTAACTGGCATAGCTCTCAGGCGGCAGTGTTGGCGGCTCAGTTACATCCATCAGATCCTTGTCCCGTGTGTGGCTCAACGCAGCATCCAAATCCCGCACAAATTGACCCAGCAGTACCGCCGGTCAATAAGTCGATGATCGACCAGCAACGTGGAGTTGTTGAGCAAAAACAACACGCGTTACAACAGGCGCAGGTGCAATTAGCAACATTGCGAAAAGAGCTTGAAGTTTGTCAGTTACAGCAACAGCAGTTGCAACAACAAGCGCAGGGAGAGGTTAGTTCAGTTGCCGAAATGGAACAAGCCGTATCGACCCATCAGGCGCTGATTAATGCGCGAAAGCAAGATCAGCAAAAACTCGTAAAAGCATCAGAAAAGCTCCAGGCAATGCAAGAAGAATTGCAGCGATTGTCAGCGAATTTACAACAGTTAGAACAGGCATTGCCGGCTATCGCGGCCGAAAGCGCGACCGCAAAAATGAAACTGGCGGATGCAGAAAAAGATTTGCCGGAGCAATATCGTGATAAAGGTGTTTTAACCCAAGCGATTCGCGATAATCAGCAGGCATTGGCGAAATTGGAGTATCAGTTACTACAAGCCCAGCAGAAGCATCAGCAAGCCGGTGAACATTTCAGTGCCATTGACAGTCGAAAGGCAACGCATTGTCAGCATTTCGAACAGTTACAGCAAAAATGCCAGCAATTGCAAAATCAATGGCAACAACAATTGAAGTCGAGCAGCTTTTGCGATGAACAGGCGTTTTGTGCAGCAAGTATGGAAGAAATCAGCTTGCAACGCTTGCAAACACAAGTAAATGAGTATCAGCAAAAATCAAAGACTCTGGCGGATAACCTGGCATTGCTTTCCACCCGATTGACCGATAAAACGGCCCCTGATCTTATCGATTTACAGGCAAAGCTAGAAGGTATAGAAGGGCGTTACCAGTTGCATGACAAAGAGGTGAATCAGGCCGCTATCGCCCTGGCAAACAGTGTTAATGTGCTGCAACGTATTGAAACCTATCAAAAACGTCAGGAACAGCATAAACAGGATTATGAAGTGATAGGTACCTTGGCCAATGCGGCCAGTGGTAAAGGAAAAGTGCGCGTGTCATTAGAGCGTTTTGTCCTTGGGGATATCCTCGACAATGTGTTGTCAATTGCCAGTCAAAGATTACACGTGATGAGTAAAGGCCAGTATCGATTGGTTCGCCAGGCGGAAGAGCAGCAAAAGCGTAATGTAACAGCGGGTTTAGACTTGGCGGTCGATGATGCCCATACCGGTAAGGTTCGACCGGTGGCAACACTTTCCGGTGGCGAGTCTTTTATGGCCTCGTTAGCGCTGGCATTGGCGCTTTCTGAGGTTGTTCAACAACGTTCTGGCGGTATTGAACTGGACACATTATTCATTGATGAAGGGTTTGGCAGTCTCGATCAGGAATCTTTGCAATTGGCGATCAATACACTCATTGATTTACAGTCAACCGGTCGCACAATCGGGGTTATTTCTCACGTCAATGAACTGAAAGAGCAAATGGCGCTGCGCATTGATGTGCAAAATAGTACCGGCAGTAGTAATGATAGTGCTGGCAGCAGGATAATTGTCGCGACAAACTAAAATGATTACGCGAGTAATTTTAGCGGATTTGTCATTGCGTTCGATTGCTTACAACAGCGCGCTTTATGGAAATACTATCGAGATAGTGGAAATTTAAATGCGAGTAAGAGAAGCCACAGTAAAAGATTTTGACGAACTCTGGCCATTTATGAGGGAGATTATTGCTCAGGGAGATACGTATGCGTACCCTCGAGACATGGATCGCGAGTGCGCCTTTAATGTCTGGTTCGAGCAACCGGTAAAAACGTTTGTGGTTGAGCAAAATGACAAGGTGTTAGCCACATACTACATCAAAACGAATCAGGCGGGGCCGGGCGACCACGTGTGTAACTGTGGCTATATGGTAGCGAGCAGTGCACGGGGCAAAGGGATAGCAACGCAAATGTGCGAGCATTCTCAGAAAATCGCCCTGACACTTGGCTATAAAGCGATGCAGTTTAATTTTGTGGCCAGCTCAAACTCAGGGGCGGTTCGACTATGGCAACGCCTCGGTTTCGATATTTGTGGTCGCTTGCCCAAAGCGTTTAAACACCCTGACAGGGGGTATGTTGATGCGTTGGTGATGTTTAAATGGTTGGCAACAGATTAAGGACCTTGGATGTTAAAGCTTTTCACCACGAAACCGATTTTATCTGATCAGGACCGAGCGTTTCAAATTGCCTGTTTTGAATGGCTTTTGACAAATTTTGGAGGTGATGACTTTTATCAGGATACAATCCTTGTTTTACCAACCTCAAATCATTTCCCAAACCAAATCGACTCGCCGGAAGAAGCTGCATTGGCGACTTTTGAACGTGTAAAACACTATGCCGGCATGGCGCAATGGCCGTGTGAATTAATCAGCCAGGAAGAAGATGTAAACACTATTGTTGCGCCAACCGTTGCCATCGCCAATGTGCCGGCCAATCCAAACGGTACGTTCCAGGTTGACAGTACGCATTCCGTTAAGATCACCTTTAATACCAATCACATTAAATTATTGCTCACTCAGTGAGAATTTAAAGGCTTTTAGACAAGGCCTTGATTGCAGAGAATGGTCACTCCATTGTCAAAATCAGTAACGCAGGATAAACGCCTTTAAAACTCACCCTTAGGGAGTATATCAGGGGCCCATTTACGGCCCTAGATTTCATTAATATAGAATGACTATATCAATAAAATCTATGTTGTAAATGAACCTCTGCCCTAACTCTGAGTGGTGCACAAACTTAGTGTGATTGGTATAACCCAAAAATTGTTGCCAATCCGACCCAAATGATTGCAACATTTGCCCATGAATTGGCGCACTACTTAACCGCGAGCGCTAAACAAGAGCCTCCGGGAGGTTGGGAAAACTGGGAGTTTGCCACGGATATTACCGCCACATTTTTAGGATTTGGCGTATTTATGGCAAATTCGGCGTTTAATTTCCGCCAATATACCGATAGCGATTCTCAAGGTTGGCAAGCAAGCCGTAATGGCTATTTAACGGAGGCCGAGCATGTGTTTTCTCTTGCATTATTTATCCAGCTTAAGGGCATATCTCCCGCAACAGTTACACCATTTTTAAAGTCACATCTTAGGAAAATGTTAAAAAAGGCGCTCGCAGAAATCGACAGCAGCAATATTGTTGCGCAGCTCAAATCGGTTTCCTCAAAACAACCCTGATTACGCATTAGAGATATTGCGGACTCTGTATCTATAATGCTGTACACAATGGTTAATCATTTGGCCAATGCATAATACAGCGTCACTTTTTGATCGAATTCACCTAAAACCTAACTAGAATCTAGTTATTGCCTAGTTAATGTCTAGTGATTGCCTAGTTGTCGCCTAACTATTCAGTCACGACCTTTTTCGTAGACAAGCTGGCGTCAATCACGTATAACAAAATGAACAACAATTTTGCTGTCTTTTCAGTGGGCTGGCATTTCATCGGATTAGCGTTTTTCCAAAATCGTTGAAACTAATGTGACCACTGTGGTGTCCAACGAACACAGAAACTGAAAAATAAGCTTCCGTCTGTTGGGGCGATATCATGCAGTTGAGTAACGTTTGGCACATACCAAATTGCCATTGCAACTCAGTGAAAGTTATTTATTGGACTTGGTATTATACTGAAAGTACCAACCGACAGCAGGGAATGCATCTTCGCGAAGAGGTGGTTTATGACACGTTTTACTCAATTGCTTGCGCTACTTTATCTGACAAGTTCAGCTTCAATCGTGTTTGCTCAGCAAGAAAACAACACCGCTAGACAAATAAGCGAGCCAGAACCGGCACAGTCTAGCGCCCCCAAAAAGGCTCAACAAGCCAATACTGAACAGATATTTAGCGATGCAGAGCTCGAGCAAATGCTGGCACCTATCGCATTGTACCCAGATAGCCTGTTAACCCACATCCTGATTGCATCCACGTATCCTCTTGAAGTCGTTCAAGCCAGTCGTTGGCGTGCAGAAAATGAATCTTTGGCAAACGACAAAGCGATGAAAGCCGCGGAAGATGAAGATTGGGATCCCAGCGTGAAAGCCTTGATTGCCTTTCCTGAAGTATTAAAACGGATCGCTGATGATCTGGACTGGCTTCAGGATTTAGGAGATGCATTCCTTGACGACGAGTCGCGTCTTCTTGCCAGTATTCAGTCGTTGCGACAGCAGGCCGATGAGGCTGGCAGTCTTAGTAATATGGACAAAGTTGAAGTCTATAAAGAAGATAATGTGATCGTGATCCAATCACCAGAACCGGAAGTTATTTACGTTCCCTATTACGATACACGCGTAGTCTACGGAAACTGGCGCTGGGGTTATTACCCGCCGGTTTATTGGGATTGGCGTTGGCATCATAATCACAATCGTTTTGCTCAGGTTGGTTACTATACCTGGCTGCCGGGTGTGAGTATTTCGTTTAACTATCATTTTAATTCGTTTTACTGGCCTGGTTATCATATGCGAGTGTATAACGATTATCGATATAAGCCGTATCATTATCGCAACCAGCATTATCCTGGCAGAAGATATCATCATAAAAAGCCTTACTACGCCACCAAGATAAAAAAAGACCTTGGTCAGCAATGGAAACATGATCCTAAACATCGTAAAGGCGTTGGTTATCGAACCGATTATGCCAAAAAACAGTACCATTCAAATCGTGATGCTTATGTGACCCCGCCTACAGCAGATATGCGGAAAATGGGGCATGTTGGTGGCGAGCAGGGGGCTGGTCGTAAAGAATTAATGCGTCAAAAACATCAACAACTGCAACAAGAAGTGGATGCTCAGGCGCAAATTCGAGATACGGGTATGAATACTACACTGTCTCCTGCAAATAGAAGCAAAACCGATGCAACGGTTAATGACACTGCGCAACGTTTAAAATACCGCAATGAAGATGTCGCAAAACGCCCTGTGAATAAAGAGTTGATTCAAAGTTATCAGCAACGATTTGAACAACAGCGTCGGGATTTAGCAACAACGCGAAATGAGCAACGGACTACGACGCCAGCGACCCGCTCGGCAACGGAACAGATAAATCGCTCAAACAATGAACTGAGTCGACAATTGCAAGGTCGTGATCGATACCAGAAAGTGCAGGACAAACTTTCGCGCTCATCGGCGGATTACAATCAGCTTCGCGAGCAGAAAATGCGTACCGGCAATGCCACAACACCGGTCAGGCAAACTGCACCTCGTTCTGTTACCAATTCTCGTGTTACGCAGCCGAGTGTATCTGCAACAAGAACGGTCGAACCTAGCCGTTCAGCAACGTTGCCGAGCCGCAGTGTCAATCAGCCTTCGGCCACGTCGTCAAGGCGGAGCTTGACGCCTGCGTCCTCACCATCGGTACACACAGCACCTACGACTCGTACTGCACCTGCGATGCGCAGCACGACGCCTGCTCGCTCAACAATGCAAAGTACGCAAATGAGTACGCCACGCAGTACAATGCGAACGCCGACACGCACGATCCAATCGCCGCCTGCCCGGGTTGCAACACCAAGAGCATCAACGCCAAGAGTATCAACACCAAGAGCGCCGGCACAGACAACCACACGCTCTGCGCCGCCATCCTCTCGGCAAAAGCAATATTAGTCGCACTGCCCGGGGAATTTTGAGCTAAGGACACAGACAAAGGCAAAGGTATCGTTTTATCCTATGACTAAGCACATCTCTGAAGAGTTAATGCAGGTTTATCACGATACCTTGTTTAGTGCCATCATCGATGGAGACGTTTTATCAATTCCCTTGGGTAAATCTAATGGTGAACTGCACCACTTGTTACAGCAACAAGGCGTGTATGCCGCGGCTCTGATCAGTGCGTATAATCCATACAGTAAAAAAGTATCCGATAAACAAAATCTAGTCGCCGATCAAACGCTTCAGGATGATTTAATCAATCAAGGCTATCAATTCTATGTTGGTGAAGGACGCAACGACACCAGCACTTGGATAGAGCCAAGCGCTCTGGTGCTTAATATCGATCGTCGTAACGCCTGCGCGTTAGCATGCCAGTACCAACAAAATACATTCGTATTCGTACAATCCACGCCCTCGCATACCCTCGCAGAAATTGTCGTCAGTGACGAATAGTTGATGTTAAACCCTAATGTCGATATTCAAAAACTCTTTGGCGCCGTGCGCATGGTGGCGATTTAAGGTTTAAGCGACCGATTTTAAGCGCTAGCACGGAGCAGAATATCGATTGTTTAAGAGGTGTACGGTTTTTTATGGTCGCTTGTTTTAGTAGGAGCAAGAAAAAATAACGGTCGGTTATTTATCTTGCTGCTATGCATCATCTTTGGCTTACATCCAGGCGTAGCTGAGCTTTAAGAAGGCCGTTTCATTCTCGGTTTTAGCCAGTCTTTTTAACAGGAATTGATCGGGCGTATTGGGTTGGCCAATCGCTTCATAGCCGTTACTGGAGTAGCCCAAGAAAAATACCGTTTGTGGATTGATCCGATAGGAATAAATTAGTTGCGCGGATACGTTATTTTCTTCAGCAATATTATACTTAAAATTGTAATAATCAAAATCGTATGCCCAAGCATCATTGTTAAGATTTATATCTGAATCGGTATAAACAAGATTTAATTTTATCGAACTGTTGATATCAAACTGATAGCTTAAACGTATATCTGATACTCTTTCAATGTAGACATTGGCACCTTCCGCATCGAGCTTAGCAAAGGTATAGGCCATGTCTAATTGAGTATTTTGATTGATGTTCCAGGTTGCTTCAGGAGCAAATACAATCGCATCGCCAACCCGGTCGTTGTAGTAATCGATACCATCTCCGACCTCAGCAAAAAGGCTAAAGACAAAATTTGGCAAGGGCTGGATCAGAAATACGCCATTCATCTTTGATAATTCAAACAAGGCGGTGTTGCCATCAATACTGGTATCGTTGGGGTTGAATCTAAGCCCTACTCGATCTTCTTCTATCAGACTAAATATTGCGAATGATTGCATCGGCCCATAAATACCAAAATTTGCTGCAAAAGATTCGTTAATTAACTCGTTTTCCTGATTGTTTGTTGATTCATATTCGGCACCAAAATATAGGTCGGTCCACCAGCTACCATCGCTATAAACAATGCGTTCAATATTGGTTTTCAACTGCTTGATGTCGATTAACGGCATGTAGCCTAAATCTGCGCGAAAATCCCGCCCTAAATCCTGATAGTGGGCACTTAGGTTCCAGTTTGTACTATTGTGCTCAACACCAATTTTAAAACCAGTATCTGAAAAACGTTCATCTTGCTTACCAACTAAGCTGGCATGATCACATTGACCTTCATCACAAAATTGATTGAATAAGTCGTCAGGATATTCGGTATCCGAATACATCACTTGGGCGACCACTTTGTTCGAATCTGTGATTTTGTATTTTCCGTCTACACCGGAAACGAGGTTATGGTATTGCTCTCCTTGACGAATGGTTGAGATCAATCCCAAAGAAAGGTCATTGTTAACGTCATATCGATAACGTAGTGCGCTGCTCCAGTTATCGCCAACCACTTCAACCGGACGAGAATACACATTGCCAGGTAAAATAAAATTGGTTTGTTGGTCTTTGGCGGTAAATAGTCCAAATGAATGATTACCCTCACGGCCCGTCAGTTTTACACCTAAATCTGGGTCAACAATATTTCTGGTGTAAACCAGATCCGATTGGCTGGAAAAATATTCAGAATTATCCAGAAAAAACGGCCGTTTCTCATCGAAATATAACGCTTCGTTTTGATTCACGCTAAGTTGTCCTGCATCGGATTCAACGGTCGAAAAATCAGGATTTAAACTGACGTTTAACAGCGTATCCGGGGTAATTCCCCAACGGACATTCAAGCCAGGTTCAATGTCATTTTCAGACTGCCAATCTTTTGTTTGCGACTGGTTATCTGGGTATAAATAATCGGCTTTTTCTTTATTATGTAACGCAACCAGTGATGGGGTTATGGTAAGGTTTTTACCTGTTTTGGCGTTTTCAAACCCGGTCAATTCATCCATCTGACAAACCCAGCATTGATTGTCACGATCCAATTTGATATGAGAAATACGCAAGCGTTGGTTTCTCGGGTACAAGCGCATCATTTCAATGCCCCAGGTTTTAATGTCATCGCCTTGTTGGAAGTTAAGCTCACGGTAAGGGATTGAAAATTCAACTAAATAGCCAAAATCCGTGATTTTGCCAAAAGAGTACCAGATACCATCCCAAAGGTTGCTTTCCTCCCCGGTCATCTCATTTTGAATGCCATCATTTTGTACCCCAAACGGGTTAACAAAAAACTTGTATGCCAAACGATGGTCATTAAACGTATCAAGTTTGATGCCGACTAAATCATCTCCCCAGGCTTTATCCCGGTCTCGCAAAAATGCCTGAATATTTTTCGGATTTGGATCGTAGGCTTTAAACGCAAAGTGAATCTTTTCGCCATCTTCAAAGATATAGACTTCGGTTTTAACCGGGCTAGGGGTATTGTTAAATGGGTGGTTGACGATATCGAGATCGACACGCTGAGCTTGTTGCCAGGCAGCCTCATTGAGTTCCCCGTCAAGGGTGATATCTGCCTTGATATGGGGAATTGAAAATTGCTGTTTGGAAACGGAGGCAAATGAGACAAGAAAAAGACCAACACAAAGTAAGAGACCTTTAACGTTTTCCCTAAGCAAAATCATTCAAACTTCCTATTTTTGCTGTTATTTTTGTTTTTCCGGGATACCGAAAACGTTTGTTTTTTTATACCTTTATTGGCGGTTTATGTCAAATTGTAAGTTTTTGTAATTTGAATATTGAAATTCATTTTTAAACAATCTGTTAACGGCTTTTTAAAGGCTTGTGGTATATAAAAAATCAATTAATTTTGAATATGTGAGTCGAATAGTCGTTTTGTTTTAGGCATAATAAATAAGATTATCAAGGAGATTAGACATTGACGCTATTAGATTACACTGCACTTTTCATTTTTGTCGCCAGTTGGGTTGGTTATACCCAGTTTTCTCGTGTTAAAGCGAAAACGACACCCTGTCTATCCCGTTGTTTGCATCAAACCCGCATTATTTGGATGCGGCATGTATTTGATCATGATATCCGGGTATCGGATGCATCGATGCTGTCGAACCTTGATCGCCATGTCGCATTTTTCGCTTCATCCACCATGCTGGTATTGGCCGGTGTGTTAACGCTTTTCACCCAGGTAGACAATGTCTCGGCCATGTTATCTGCTATCCCGTATGCAACAGATAAAGGGCCGGTTATGATCCAAATAAAGCTGAGTGTTTTGGTGGTTATTTTTGTAATGGCATTTTTCCAGTTTACCTGGTCGATGCGCCAATATGGCTTTGTTAATATTATGATGGGGGCGGCGCCATTTGAAGAAGGGACCACAAAACAACATTTAATGGATTATGCCAAGCAAATGGCGGTGGTTCAGGATCAGGCCGGCCATGCATATAACTATGGACTGCGTTCTTATTACTTTGCCCTGGCGGCACTTTGTTGGTTTTTCCACCCGCTGCTGTTCATCTTCAGTAGTCTGGCGGTTGTCTATATATTGTATTCTCGAGAATTTAAATCTCGTGCTCTAGAAGCCATCAAGGCGGGAGTTAATAACTTGGAGAATGATTTCTCCGATTCATTTCCACAATAGTTATTTTGCAAGAGAGTTCGATGGATAAGAAAGTTGTACATCCATATGCTAAGTATTCATTAAAAGATTTCGATAGGAACCAGTGCCTTAAGTTGTCCTGGTGGTTTTATCTGGTGATGATTTATTTGAATCGTGCGTACCTGGTTGGGTTGCTTTCTGTCGTCAATATGCGAGATAAATTGCAGTTTATTCAAATGATTTACCCGCAACCCGAGACTTTTTATGTCGCCTTGGTGGTTTCAATACCGTCATTGTTGTTCGTTTACGTCGTATTTTTCAGGAAGCCGGATGCATCACGCTTAGTCCACTACCTCTGGCCGAATATGATTTGGCTGGCATTCGTTATTCTGGTTATCGAAGCGCTGTTATTTAGCGTATACAGCATTATCTGGCAGGGAAATATTAGCGCAGAAGTCTACCTGCAATGGTTTATCGCGTTAATCGTTATTGCCTGTGGAATGTGGTTGCCCCGAGTACGTCTTAACCTGGCTGAATTTCCAGAGCAGGTAGAGGAAAAGAGTGGCCGATCGAAAAAGCCACCTAATTAGTTAAGCGACTTTCACTGGTAATTTGAAATAGACCTGGCCGTTATCTTCAGGCATGGGAAGTTTACCTGCTTGAATATTACATTGCAGGGAAGGGAAGATGAGCTTAGGGTTGGTCAAAGTCGCATCTCTTTGTTCTCTGATTTTTACGTACTCATGCTCGGCAATGCCTTCTCGAACCTGGATGTTTTGCTGTTTTTGTTCAGCCACTGTGCATTGGTAAGCTAGCGCTCGGCCTTGTGGCTGGTAATCATGACACATATATAAACGCGTATCATCGCCAAGAGCATAGAGCTTTTGAATCGAAGAGTACAGTAAGCGGGCATCACCACCGGGAAAATCACAACGGGCACTGCCAGAGTCTGGCATAAATAACGTATCACCAATAAACGCATGTTCACCGATAACAAAGGTAATGCTATCCGGTGTGTGACCGGGCGTTTCGAGGATGTTGATAGCCAACTTGCCAACAGATAAGCTGTCGCCTTCTTGTAAGAGATGATCAAAATGTTGAGTCCCTTCATTCAATTGCTTCGCCATATTGAATATCACTTTAAACGTTGACTGGGTTCGTTTGATATTGTCACTGATCCCGATTTCACCACCTAACTTCGATTTTAAGTAGCTTGCGCTGGAAATGTGATCGGCGTGGGCGTGGGTCTCTAAAATATAGGTTAGAGTCAGTTTATTGTCGGAGATATATTGGATCAGTTCATCACTGAATTTAGAACTGATTTCACATGCGACCGGATCAAAATCCAACGCAGGGTCGATAATGACACACTCCCGGGTTTGGGGGCAGGAAACGACATAGGTCAAAGTGAATGATGCCTGATGGAAAAATGCTTTAATATCCGGGTTCATAATTCATCCTGAGATTTGATTTAAATGGGCTCGTGTTGATAATTAGCGATAACTTACCTTAATTATTCCTGGTAGCCTACATCTTCGATTAAATTTTTACCTTCCGCAGCGTTACGGGCCAAATCATCAACCCGCTCGTTTTCAGGGTGGCCAGAATGACCTTTTACCCATTTCCAGTCAATTTCATGACGCTGAGTTTCCTGATACAAACGTTTCCAAAGGTCGGCATTTTTAACCGGCTGCTTTGCGCTTGTTCGCCAGTTGTTTTTGATCCAGTTATGGATCCACTGTGTTATGCCTTGTCGAACATACTGACTATCCGTAGTTAAGGTGATATCACAACTCTCTTTCAATGATTCTAAAGCTACAATAGTCGCCAACATTTCCATGCGGTTATTGGTGGTTAATTGATAACCCTGGGACAATTCTTTGCGATGCTGCTTATATATCAGTAACGCTCCGTACCCGCCGGGACCCGGATTACCAAGACATGAGCCATCCGTGTATATATTGACTTGTTTTTTCATAGGCTGATTATTCTTACTTTGCTTATTGCTGGTGCCAGTGTAACATCATACTAATTTTTCAGCTTGGAGTTTTGTTATTGGCGGATAAAATTAGGCCTTTGCAAAACCCATACGTTATTACTCTTTATTTGTCAGGTACATCAAGTGCAAGAAACGCAACAAGAACGATTGATTATTCTTGATACAGAAACGACGGGTATTGACCCGAAGGCGGGGCATCGCATCGTTGAAATCGGCTGTGTTGAAATGATTGACCGCAGGCTAACCGGTCGTAACTACCATGCTTACCTTAACCCGCAAATGGTTATGGAGCAGGAGGTTATTGATGTTCACGGTCTAACCAATGACTTTCTTGCAGATAAACCATTATTCCACCAAGTGGCGAATGAGTTTATTGAGTTTATTCGTGGGGCGGAATTAGTTATTCATAACGCAAAATTCGACGTCGGTTTTATGGACCATGAATTTGCCATGGTAAATCGTGGCCTGCCAATGACCAATGACATCTGCACCATTACCGATACACTGAAAGTTTCGCGTGATGAGTTTGGCTCACCGAAAACCTTGGATTATCTGGCGAGGTTTTATCGAGTCGATAAGTTAGTCGACCGTACTTATCACGGCGCATTAATTGATGCCCAATTGCTGGCTTTCGTTTATATCGAAATGACCCGCCGGCAAAATACTCTGAATTTACAACATGGTGATGGTAGTGAAGGAGATACGTCGGGCATTCGCAGAGTCGAAGCGAATCGTAGTCCATTGCCGGTGCTTATGGCTCAACCTGAAGAGTTGCGAGCTCACGAAGAGCGCCTCGATATTGTTGACAACAAAGGGTGTACTCCAATTTGGCGGTCAACCGCTGAAGAAGTTGTGCCTGAGTAAGCGCAATAAAGCTTAATAAATACGCAAGCTCGCGGCGACTTTGGCCGTTTTGTTCGACATTTGTTCAGTCAGCAGGTTTTATCTGAAAAAAGTGTTGACTCATGTTATTCATAACCGTATTATTCCCGCCGCATTCAACGACATGTTGAACAAAGACACAGATGCGGAGTGGTAGTTCAGTTGGTTAGAATACCGGCCTGTCACGCCGGGGGTCGCGGGTTCGAGTCCCGTCCACTCCGCCAACATATCTGCAAGCAGCGAATGTAATCCCTATAGCGCGGAGTGGTAGTTCAGTTGGTTAGAATACCGGCCTGTCACGCCGGGGGTCGCGGGTTCGAGTCCCGTCCACTCCGCCAACATATCTTTTATCCATCTACATCTTTCAATCTTGTCGTTATTTAACGAAGCCTTTTCCTTCTCTATTTATCTGATTTGTCTGCTATTCTTGAAATTTATCGGGCCAAAAAGGTAAATAATATGACTGCCAAACCGATCCCTGACGGATACCATTCAGTTACACCATACTTAATTTGCAAGAACGCGCTTGCAGCCATCGAGTTCTATCAGCAAGCGTTTAACGCCGAAACAAAACTCGTTTTGAAAATGCCGGATGGAGGCGTGGCTCATGGCGAGATTATGATCGGCAATAGCCATGTCATGCTGGCAGACGAGCAACCACAAATGAATTTTGTCAGTCCGGATAGCTTAGGTGGCTCGCCAGTAAGCCTAATGATTTACCTGAATGATGTCGACACCGCTTTTTCTCAGGCAGTTAACGCTGGTGCCATAGTCATTCGGGAAGTAGAGGACCAGTTTTATGGAGATAGAGCAGGAACCCTGAAAGACCCATTTGGGCATACCTGGACGCTGGCGACCCATGTGCAAGATTTAAGTGAAGATGAGCTAGAGCAAAAGTTTCAGGCGTTAATGGGACAAGACCCGCAATGATTTTGTAGGAACTTGGCAATAAGCGCGAGTCGGTAGCTGTTTAATTTTCCTTATAGTTTGATTTTGCTTATTGATAGTGCAGAACTAACGATTGCCAGAAATTGGATTCGCATCGCTTACATTTTTTATAAAAACCTATTTATATTGCCCGATTCACTCTATTAGATAACAGATAGTGTTGTTATAATGCGTCGCTATTTATCTAAATTCTTACGTATTTTTTGAGGTTCACTAGATGTCGGAAACTGAAAACCGTCCGAGCAACTTTATTCGCCAAATCATCAATGCTGATCTGGATTCAGGGAAGCACACTGGCGTTCATACCCGTTTTCCTCCTGAGCCCAATGGCTATCTGCACATTGGTCATGCGAAGTCTATTTGTCTGAATTTTGGCATTGCCCAGGATTATCAGGGCCAATGTAACCTACGTTTTGATGATACTAACCCGGAAAAAGAAGATATCGATTACGTTAATTCAATTCAGGAAGACGTGAAGTGGTTAGGGTTTGAGTGGTCCGGAGATGTGCGTTATTCCTCTAACTATTTTGACCAGCTATACGGTTATGCGGTTGAGCTGATTGAGAAAGGACTCGCCTATGTGGATTTCCTTAATGGCGAACAAATGCGTGAGTATCGTGGGACTTTAACCGCTCCCGGAAAAAATAGCCCATATCGTGATACGTCGGTTGAAGAGAACCTGGCTTTATTTGAGAAAATGAAGAATGGCGAATTTAAAGAAGGCGAATGTTCGCTGCGTGCAAAAATAGACATGACGTCTAGTTTCATGTGTATGCGTGATCCGGTAATTTACCGCGTTAAATTTGTTCATCATCATCAAACCGGTGACAAATGGTGCATTTATCCGATGTACGATTTCACTCACTGTATTTCGGATGCTTTGGAAAATATCACCCATTCCCTATGTACGCTGGAATTTCAGGACAATCGTCGTTTATATGACTGGGTTATCGACAATATCTCTATTGCAACACAACCTCGCCAGTATGAATTTTCTCGCTTAAATCTTGAGTATACGGTGATGAGCAAGCGTAAGCTTAACGATCTGGTTGAAGAGAAACTCGTCAATGGCTGGGATGATCCTCGGATGCCAACAATCGCGGGATTCCGTCGTCGGGGTTATACACCAGCGTCGATTCGTGAATTTTGTCAGCGCATTGGTGTAACCAAGATGGATAACACCGTGGAAATGGGCGTATTGGAAGCCTGTATCCGAGAAGACTTAAATGAAAATGCTCCTCGTGCGATGGCGGTACTCGATCCGGTTCGCGTGGTGATTGAAAACTTCAAAGAAGATAGCGTTGAGACGCTAACGGTAAAAAACCATCCAAATGATGAATCCATGGGGACGCGAGCGGTTCCATTTACCCGTGAAGTGTTGATCGAAGCAGAAGACTTTCGTGAAGAAGCGAACAAAAAGTACAAACGTTTGGTGCTTGGCAAAGAAGTACGCCTGCGTGGTGCCTATGTGATCAAGGCCGAACGTGTTGAAAAAGATGCAGATGGTAATATCACCACGATTTACTGTAGTTATGATCCCGATACTTTAGGGAAAAACCCAGCTGATGGACGTAAAGTAAAAGGTGTTATTCATTGGGTGAGCGCGAGTGAAAGCCTAGATGCTGAAGTTCGATTGTACGACCGTTTATTCACCGTACCAAACCCGGCAAGTGAAGAAGACTTCCATAGCGTGTTAAATCCAGAATCACTCACCGTGATCAAAGGTGCAAAAGTTGAACCTTATTTGGCCACATCGGAAGCAGAAAAAGCGTTTCAGTTTGAGCGTCAAGGCTACTTCTGTCTGGATAGCAAAGATGGCAGTGCGGATAACTTAGTATTTAACCGCACCGTCGGTTTACGTGATACCTGGGCAAAAATCTCTGGCTAGCCACATCGACTAACGGGTGGCACCACACCCATACAGCCATACACTTAAAACGGAACCTGCTTGGTTCCGTTTTTGTTTATAAATCCGCCGATTCCCTAGGCGTTTGTCAAAACTGCGTTTATCAAGACACCCATGTTTAGCTTTGGCTTGAGCTTATCAAGACACCCATGTTTAGCTTTGGCTTGAGCTTATCAAGACACCCATGTTTAGCTTTGGCTTGAGCTTATCAAGACACCCATGTTTAGCTTTGGCTTGAGCTTATCAAGACACCCATGTTTAGCTTTGGCTTGAGCTTATCAAGACACCCATGTTTAGCTTTGGCTTGAGCTTATCAAGACACCCATGTTTAGCTTTGGCTTGAGCTTATCAAGACACCCATGTTTAGCTTTGGTTCGAGCTTATCAAGACACCCATGTTTAGCTTTGGTTCGAGCTTATCAAGACACCCATGTTTAGTTTTGTTCTTTGTGAATTAGGACCAACGCAAATTGTATAAACAAAGCTAAGCAATTGGGCCATAATGGTGGGTGTCTTAATTAAATAGACATATCATTTTTTAAATGGTTTGATTGTTATGTCAACCAATGTTGACTGTATATTTATATGCGGACGTGATATTGGTGAAAAGACGAGTGTTATATCATTTAAAGTCAACGTTCCTTTGCATCTATGACGTTGTCTCAGTCAACGCACTTAGGGATTGTCGATGAAACAGATAAAAGCTAAGCCAGATATAAGTTTGATAACAACCTACCATCAACAATACGAGGCGGATGGGTATTTTA
This sequence comes from Thalassotalea litorea, assembly GCF_005843925.1. Taxonomy (GTDB): domain Bacteria; phylum Pseudomonadota; class Gammaproteobacteria; order Enterobacterales; family Alteromonadaceae; genus Thalassotalea_A; species Thalassotalea_A litorea_A. Next base: position 25,438 of record NZ_VCBC01000002.1, on the reverse strand, counting down.
TAATTCCTGAATGCTTTAAATCTCCTGCATTACAAGCGTTAACTGCCGAAGTCGAGCGCATATATCAGTTCTGGATGAGTGATAATGAAAGGGACGTTCAACAATATGCCATGGTAAATATGCATGGCCTAACGGAAGCGATTTATTTTCAAGGTGGAGAATGTCCTGACCGTGAAAGGGGGCATTTTTTTAATTCATTGGTGCCAATCAATATGATTGAAACCCTGTCGGGAGTGTTTGGAAATAAACTGTATTTTCATAATACTCAATTGTTTTTTAATCCTTATAAAAATCGTCGTAAACCGTATTGGCATCGAGACACTCAATACAATGGAAAAACTGAAGACGTTCAAAAAGATTACCTAAAAACATTGCTGAATCTTCATATCAGAATTCCCCTGATTGATGAAGTTGGCATTGAATTGATACCGGGTACCCACAGACGTTGGGATACAGACAAGGAGCGCAATGTTCGATTACAACTGAGTGGTAATGAAAATCACCAACCGCTACCAGGAAGTAAGTTGATCGATCTGAAAGCGGGTGATGCGTTAGTTTTCAGCGCTCAAATGATACACCGGGGGCATTATTGTAAGCCGCAACGCCTGGCATTGGATTTATGTGTGGGCAAGCCTCATCCTGATACGATTAAATATATAGATAACAAACACTTGCCACTGCAATCGCAAATCCAATATATTAATAACCCTTGCTGGTATGAAAATGCTATCAATCATTTGGATGATAAATGAACGTTCACTTTCACTCTACTAACGACTAACGACCAGGATACAGGATATGCCTGCACATATATCAATTACACTGATTAACGACGGTAATATAGCTCAACATTCGGATGAATTTTTGCATGATGTTGCTCAGATAATGCTAACGTTAAGAAGCCAATATACTGAAAAATCCCTGATGGATACCATCAAAGTGCAAATGCAATCGGGCTATCAAATCGCAGTGCTTGTTGCGGACGAAAAACCGGTTACTCTGGCGGGATTTATTCTGAGTTACAAATTAGCTTGGAAAAAACATATCTACCTGGACGATCTGGTGACCGATGAAAAGGTTCGGGGGAGGGGGTATGGCCAGAAAATGCTGAACTGGTTGCAGGAATATGCCATTGAACAAGGTTGTGAGCAACTGCATCTCGATTCAGGCGTGCAACGCTTTCTGGCCCACAAGTTATATTTAAATCAGGGATTTAATATCGCGAGTCATCATTTCTCTCAGTTATTGCATGGCAAATAATAGAAGACAGTAAAGCTGGTTAGAGAAAACCTGGCGGTTGCCAAGATTAACGGACTTTAAAGCTTCTTAACTAAACAATACGTGGTGTGGCCTTTTGGAAGGTCTGATAATTGGCCATATACGTGATAACCAAGCTTTTGGTAAAAGTGTTTTGCCTGGAAGTCGAGTGTTTCAGTGCGAACGTACTCAAAGCCATTGCTAGCAGCAAACTGCTCTGCAGCAAGCATTAATTTGGTGCCTATTCCTGTTCCTCGGGTTTCCGTACTGAGCCAGAGTAATTCAATCACGCAATAATTCCAAAATGCGTTGGCCCGGATCCCACCCTGTAGTTTTCCTTGGTCGTTTCTGGCAAATACTGCAAACTTAGTATCGGCTTCAAAGACAACGGGATCAGACAAATGCGTCTGATTAAATGATTGTATTCCTTAACTGATCGTTTTCAAATCTTGCTTAGACGGGGATGAAGTTATTTCGATTGTCATAAAATTATTCCGTCGTTAATGCCTTGCCCAAAGCGACCCAAAATTTTGATTTGTTGGTGAATAAATGCATTGAAAATATATTTTGGTAGATAAAAGAAAAGGACCTTTAGGTCCTTTTTCAGCAACGATTATTGATTAGATTTTCGATATGCTTCACAAGCGTCTTCATCTTCGCACTCGCCGTACAAGTACAGACTGTGGTTCGTTAGTTTGATTTTGTTTTTGTTGGCAATGTCGATTTGGCGTTGCTCGATGACATCGTCTTCAAACTCTACCACCTTCCCGCATTTTAAGCAGACTAGGTGGTCGTGATGAGCCTTGTGCGACAATTCAAAGACAGATTTACCACCTTCAAAATGATGACGGCTAACAATTCCAGCATCATCAAATTGGTTAAGCACCCGATAAACTGTTGCCAGGCCAATTTCTTCATGTTGCTCGAGAAGGATTTTGTAAACGTCCTCAGCACTAATGTGCTGGTTATCCGGATTTTGTAAAATGTCGAGAATTTTTACTCGCGGAAGCGTTACTTTTAATCCAGCCCTTTTTAGTTCTTCATTTTGTTCCGGCATGGAAAACCTGCTTTATTAAACGATAATTAATAGGAAATTATAGGGGCATTAACGAGAGGTTAAAACCCCTAAATTACAAATATTTAAAGGATTGCATTTATCTTCAACCAATTCCTGGCAAAGAAAAGCCCTGCAACCGCAGGGCTTTTTCGATAGATAATCGATTTATTGGATTAATCTAACAGTTCAGAAAGAGCCATTTCGTCATTTAATTGTGCGATCCAACCGTCCACACGCTCTTCTGTTAATTCTGGCTGACGGTCTTCGTCAAGGGCAAGACCGATGAAGTTATCGTCATCAACCAAACCTTTGGATGCTTCAAATTCATAACCATCAGTTGGCCAATGACCAACCAAGATCGCGCCTTTCGATTCCACGATATCACGCAACGGTCCCATTGCATCAACAAAGTACTCTGCGTAATCTTCTTGATCGCCAAGGCCAAAGATTGCAACCAACTTATCGGTGAAATCAATTTCTTCCAGTTCTGGTAAGAAGTCATCCCAATCACATTGATTTTCGCCATAGTACCAAGTAGGGATACCAAGGATTAGTAGATCGAATGCTGCGATATCTTCTTTACTGCTCTTGGCAATATCGCGCACATCTACGTTTTTCTTACCCAGTTTTTTCTGGATCATTTTGGCGACAGCTTCGGTATTACCTGTATCACTACCGAAAAATAGTCCAACAGTTGCCATGTTTTTAAAACCCTTAATTACTAAATTTAAATTTTATTTATGCGTCTTCTTGTAACGCTTGAGTCAATATGTTTTCAATCAACTCACTGCGGCTAATGCCTTGATCTTGTGCCATCTCATCCAATTGTTCGAACAATTGGTGATGGATTTTAAACTCTACTCGTTTCAAACCTTTATTTTTATCACGCTTAACTTGATTGCGTTTATTGATTTTTACCTGTACTTCCCGAGGAAAAGGGTTGGTTCGGGGACGCCCAGGGCGTTTTTCGTCAACAAACAAGTCAATAGTGGTCAGATCCGCTGCTTCTTTTGCCATACTATTTTAGCCGATTCCTCTAGTTTCCCAAACGAACTGAATAATGCCTTTGGCAATGAATCCAGCACAGCCTAGGAATAATACAAAATACACCACAAATTGGCCTTTTTTCGGGACGTTATTTTTTTTCATCACATCGTGAATCGACATCCCAATAAAGAAAAAAATAATGAGAAAAAATAAATTCAAACCTATGGTTTCAATTAATTCTAAATTTTCTGCCAGCATAATTCGCCCTTAAAAATCAGAGCGGCACTATAGCATATGCCTTAGGTAAATTACATCAGTGTCCAGTGAAAAATATTGTTAGATTTTAAACGTCATTTTTTTCAATAAAATGTTCTACAACGCGATTAAATTCGAGGGGTTTTTCGGCATGCAACCAGTGGCCAGTATCCTTAATCACCCGAGCTTTTGCATTGGGAAATAATTTGCCAATCGCGGCGCGGTATTCATTAACAATGTAATCAGAATTCTCGCCTTTAATGAACAACACTGGGCCTGAATATTGACAATCCTGGCGCACGGGTTTGGTAATGTGAAGGTAACTATCGGCGATATTGTCGATACTGGCCCGCCATTGGTAGCCGTGTTCTGACTTGACCAAATTTTTTAACAAAAACTGACGTACACCTAAAGTTGGTTCATATTCGGCAAGGATCTTGTCTGCATCTCGGCGTTGGCGAATCGATTCGACATTTATTGCCTTTAAACCAGCAATGATTTGATTGTGATGTGGCGGGTATGCCACCGGGGCGATATCCGCAACCACCAGACTTTTACAGCGGTTTGGCTGAGTTAATGCACATTGCATTGCAATTTTCCCGCCCATCGAGTGACCAACGAAGTGGCATTGCTCAATGTTGAGATGATCCATTAAATGAAAGACATCGTTTGCTAAATCATCATATTCCATCGAGTGATGGTGAAAAGAGTCACCATGATTGCGAACATCCACCTGGATGACATCACACTTTTCTTGTAACGCTTTAGCCAAATGGTTGAGATTATCCATGGCGCCAAACAGACCGTGGATCAGGATTACGGTAGCTCCGGCGCCGCCTCGTTGATAATTGAGTAGGGTTGTCATGATGCTCGTTTTACTCGTTGAATTGAAAATGAATAATCAAGTACATTACTCGACCTATATAAATCCCGATAATTTACACTAATTTCAGTTCAATAGGGTAGAGAGTTGATTATAAGCCAAGTATAATCTTTGAAATAATAAGAGTTAATCAGTGGCTTTAGGGTTGATTTCGTTCAAATATTGATCAAAAAGCTTGATTTCCATCTTTGAATTAAAGCCTGGGGCTCTCTAATTTTTAGCAGTGGTATTAAAATGAAAACAATTGAGATTGAAGACGAACTATATCAGTACATCGCGAGTAAAACGGAATTTATTGGCGAAAGTGCCTCAGATATCCTTCGCCGTCTATTGACAGAAAACGCAGAACTGTCAGCTGCGGCTGTTAAATCAAACCCTGTCGCAGAAGATACTGCAGTCACTGAAGATCCAGCATCACAACACGCAGTCGTTGAAGAATCCGAGAACGTTGTTCAGGAAGCGAAAACATTAACCAGCTGCCAGAATATTTTTGATTTAATTAACAAAGAAGAACTGGCAATGGAAAGAGGCGCCGTTGGCCGATTTTTAAATATCTTAGGCAACTTACATCGTGTTCACCCGAAACAATTTTCCGCAGTGTTGGATATTCGTGGTCGGGACCGATTATATTTCGCTCAAAGTGAAGCGGATTTGCTGGCAACAGGCAGTTCTTCCAAGCCAAAACAAATTCCAGATTCGGAGTACTGGGTAATAACCAACTCGAATACGACAAAGAAAAAGTTAATGCTAACGGATGTGGCTCAGGTGCTGGGCTACAACAACGAACAAGCTGAAAGCATTCGCGACTTTCTGTAATTATTCGCTTTCGCACTATCGTAAATAAGGAAATACCATGAGTGTTCACCCCCATGCAGGCAAACCCGCGCGTCCTCAGGATAGAATTAATATCGGTCGCTTAACGAGCGATTATTTTATGCTTAAACCTGACGTTAATGTTGCTGAGCAACGCGTTAGCTTTGGCACTTCAGGTCACCGTGGCAGCGCAACTAAAATTAGCTTTAACGAGCCGCATATTTTAGCCATTTGCCAAGCGGTTGCCGAATATCGTAATCAACAGGGGTTTACCGGGCCTTTATATTTAGGCAAGGATACGCACGCTCTATCTGAGCCGGCATTTGCCAACGCGATTAGCGTATTGATTGCAAATAATGTTCCTGTGGTTATTCAAGATGATGAAGGGTTTACGCCAACACCGGTGATTTCACGACTGATTATTGCCCATAACGATACCAGCGACACCCGCGCTGACGGGTTGATTATCACGCCTTCTCATAATCCGCCAACCGATGGTGGCATTAAATACAATCCCCCCCATGGTGGTCCGGCAGAAGGTGAGATTACTAAATTGATTGAGCAACGAGCCAATGAGCTTCTTGCCAGCAATTTACAAGATGTGAAGCATGTTTCATTGCAGGATGCGATGAACTCACCACTTTTGCAGCGTCAGGACTTTATCGGTTTTTACGTAAATGAATTGTCAAAAGTGATAAACCTGCAAGCCATTGCTGATGCAGGTGTGAAAATTGGTGTGGATCCACTGGGTGGTTCCGGTATTGCTTACTGGCCTAAAATTGCTGAACAATATGGCTTGGACATCACAGTAGTGAATCCGGTTGTTGATGCCAGCTTTGCATTTATGCCGTTAGATAAAGATGGCAAAATTCGCATGGATTGCTCTTCGCCGTATGCGATGGCAGGTCTGATCGCGATGAAGGATGATTTCGATGTTGCCCTTGGCAATGACCCTGATTTTGATCGCCACGGGATCGTGACTAAAACCGGTGGGTTAATGAACCCCAATCATTATCTGGCCGTTGCAATTAATTATCTGCTAACGCACCGCCAATGGCCTGCAACTGCAAAAATAGGCAAGACTCTGGTTTCTAGCTCATTGATAGATCGTCTGGCAGAGAAACTTCAGCGTCCACTGTCTGAAGTACCCGTTGGCTTTAAATGGTTTGTCGATGGTCTATGCGATAGTAGTTATGCGTTTGGTGGTGAAGAAAGCGCCGGTGCATCATTCTTAGCCCTTGATGGTAGCTGTTGGACTACGGATAAAGATGGATTTATTCTTGCTTTGCTTGCCGCAGAAATTTTAGCGGTCACAGGTAAAGACCCATATCAATGGTATTTAAGCCTGGCGGAAGAGCTCGGAACACCATGCTATGGACGCGTCGAAGCGGTGGCCACCACTGCGCAAAAAGCCGTATTAACCTCATTGAGCAAAGACGATATTGAACAAACCGACTTAGCCGGTGAAACGATCACGGATATTCTTTCACACGCACCGGGTAATGGTGCAGCGATTGGTGGTTTAAAAGTAGTGACCGAAAACGGCTGGTTTGCAGCACGTCCGTCGGGTACCGAAGAAATTTATAAAATCTACGCTGAGAGTTTTGTCTCTCAAGAACACCTTGAGGCGATTATTGCCGAAGCGCAAGTATTAGTCAGTGCGGTATTTACCAAGGCCGGCCTGTAAATTCACTGCGAGGTTCTAAACCATGTTTAGCGCCTCGCTCGTTATCTCTTCACGACTAACAACCGATTGCAATTATGGATAAGCATTCACCCATTGGTGTATTTGACTCTGGACTCGGTGGGTTATCCATTTGCCGGGCGATTCTTGATGCTTTGCCACAGGAGCACCTATTCTATTTTGCCGATACGGCAAACACACCCTATGGTAATAAATCTGATCGCTTTCTACTGCAACGTACGGAGCAAATTGTTGAGTTTTTTGTTCAGCAGGGGTGTAAGGCGATTGTCGTGGCCTGTAATACCGCAACCGTGCATTCCATTGCAAAACTCAGAGAACAATTTAAATTACCGGTTATTGGGGTTGAACCAGGAATAAAACCTGCTGGGAAAGCCACCAAGACGGGCAAGGTAGGGGTGTTGGCCACTCAGCAAACATTGGAAAGTCAGTCTTTTGCGCAATTAAAATTACTGGAATGTCCGGATGTTGATGTGATTGGGCAGGCGTGTCCAGATTTTGTCTCTTTGGTTGAAAGCGGCAGTTTTAATGATACCAAGGCGCAAGAAGCCGTATTTCGATATGTTCAACCGCTTATTGCACAGCAATGTGATCAAATCGTATTAGGATGTACCCATTTCTCTTTTTTATTGGAGCCAATATCTTTGTTAGTGGCTAACAAAGCCAATATTGTCGATACATCGATAGCGGTTGCTAAACAACTAGAGCGGCGTTTGCGACAAAATAACCTTTTAAACCCCGAGCAAAATAATCCAGCCATGAGCTTTTACAGCAGTGGCAGCCTAAATGATTCCCGCACGGCGCTCGCCAATTGCTGGCCCGATAAGTTGAACATTGCCCGCCAGTTAAACATTCAATAAACTCTTAAAGATAACGAGTTAAAAATTTTTCCTTCACTGAATTTCCTGTTTTGGTTACTTCCCTAGACAATTTTTCGTATCCGGTGACAACGAAAATTTAATCATCCTGCAGCGCACATGCCTTATTTTGTCTGTCTTTCGCTTGAAATTCAGTGTTCAGGTTATTTGCCGTTTGATTTTTAAATAACACAAACCATGCTGAAACCATAATTCATTGATAAATTACTCGGTTTGACGCATGGGGTTATTTCGCAAGGAAGTCCTGGAAAAGCAACAACATCGTTTGCAAGGAACTGTGGTGTTAACACAACCACTGTCGCTTTCTTTGTTGGTTACGGCCATAGTAATAATGTTTTTCTTAATCATTAGCTTTTTAGCTTTGGCTTCGTATTCGCGCAAGGAAACGGTTAGAGGCTACCTAAAGCCCGACAAAGGGGTGATAAAAACCTACGGACAATTAACTGGCTATGTGGATGAACTGTATGTCGAAGAAGGCGATACCGTCGCGCAAGGACAGCCATTACTCACACTATCTACGCGAGGGCAGTTTGGCTTCGGACAGTCAACAGAAACGGCAAACACAGATGACCAATTGGCACTCTCAGAGCGCCTTATTAACCGACTTAGCTCGCAAATACACTTATTAAATCTGGAAGCGGAACAATACCAAAGCCTCCAGAAAAAAGAGCTGCAAAGCTTGGAAAAACGCAATAGTGTACTTCGTGTTGAACAACAAGTGACTAAGCAACAGGCAGCGTTGCTGGAAAACAAATTTTCAATATTGGCTCATCGTCATCAGCAAATCGAAAGCTTGTTTAATCAAGGGTTTGTCTCTGACAGAGAAAAGCAAAGTCATCATCAGCAATTACTGGATTTAAAGCAAGAACGTCAGGGACTGAAAAGAATTCAGCTGCAACAACAGCGAGAATTGACTCGGATGGAGCTGGAATTAGACACAATTCCTGAGCAATACCAATTAAAAATCAGTGCACTGAATCGCCATCAAGCGGAACTGGAAAATCAACTTGGACAGATCCGCACCAACAATAAATACACAGTGCGCGCGAACCGCGATGGCATAGTGACGGGCTTGCAGGTCGTCGCGGGGGAGTCGGTAAGTCCGAATACGTTATTGTTAAGTTTGATACCGGAACACTCGGTATTGTTAGCAGAGCTATATCTACCCACTCGAAGTGCGGGTTTTATTACCTCAGGTCAAGCCACTAAGTTGCGATTTGATGCGTTTCCTTACCAACGTTTTGGCTTTATCAATGGAAAAATTATTCAGGTGGATCAAACCATTATTAAGCCTGCGGAATTATCAGCACCATTTTCCATCCGAGAGCCGGTTTACCGTATACGTGCGCAGCTGGACAGTCAAGGAATGCAAACCAATGACAGTCAATTTCCGCTGCGCAGTGGCATGTTGTTTCAAGCCGATATTATTTTAGAAAAACGCAGCCTAATGGCCTGGTTATTTGAACCCTTATTAGGCGCGGCGGAGAAACTTTAACATTCGGTGGTGATTGATTAGAAAAATTCTTCTGCATAAATACATGGAAAGGTGCAGAAAATACCATGGTTCGAAGCTTAATTTTGAATGGTGGTGCGACTCTGAGGAGCCGGAGCAGTAAAACATTCACATTTTTTTAAAACAAAAGGAGACGTTTTTTATGAAAGAGTTAAATTGTAGTGAAATCGCAGAAGTCAGTGGTGGCCACACTAAAAGCGAAGGTCAAATCGTAGGAGAGGCCATTTTGGCCACAGCGGCAGTGATTGTTGCTGGACCCACTATCGGAGCGTGGTTGATTCTGGGAGGGTTTATTATCAATAATGTTAGTGAGGCTTAACTAATTATTGAAAAAATTTGAAGGCATGTTTCATGCCTTTTTTCAAACGGAGCTAATAAATGCAATCCTTACTTAATATACTGAACGGTTCTGGTCTTAACTGCAGCCTTGAGCAAAATGAGGTTATTAAGATACAGCATTTCCCTCGGGAAAATATCTACATCGAAAGGCACAATGGAATATATAAAATCAAAAACGGCATCGTTCGACACATTTTTCTAGCCATACTACTTGGGTTTTTACTTATCTTTATGGAAGGAAACATAATTGGTCAGATTATCATTGCTCTACTTGCAATCTACAGTACAGTTCAGGCTATTAGAATAACGATTATTACATCGTCACTGCATGTCATATTGTCAACGTTTCAAGTTAGTGCGGCTGAAGTTAATTCCTCCGACGAATCTGAGATTTAATTTGTATTCAATTGTGGTTTGATTAACTTCCTGTTGTTGATCAAATCTCACAACAAGTGAGTACGTTTTCGATTTGAGTAACCAAACTTCCTTTTTACATAAAAACAAATGTTTATAACGGTTTATCGCGGGTGTGTAGTGATTATTATATTTCTAATCAACCGTATGATTATTTAAACCAGTCAACTGACTAAGGAGAGTCATATGACTGCAGCAGTATTAAATTTTTCTTTTGCTCGAAAAGTCCCAATGATTTTGCAAACGGAGATTGCGGAATGTGGGTTGGCCTGCATTGCTATGATCGCCAGCTATTTCGGCCACTCTTTAGATATGGCCGCTATTCGCCAGCGCCATTCAGCTGGCTCATCGGGTATGACATTACAACAAATGATTGGCCTTAGCGAGCAGCTGAATCTGTCGTGCCGAGCTTTGCAATGTCCTTTAAACGACATCCGCAAGCTCAAACTTCCATGTATATTGCATTGGGATATGAATCACTTTGTGGTGTTAACCCGTGTTACTCAGTCTGGGAAAAAGACCCTGTTTTATATCAACGACCCCGGGAAAGGTAACTGTCGACTAACACTGAAGGAATTTGAGCAACATTTTACTGGCATTTGTCTGGAATTAACGCCAACCGCGAATTTTGTACAAAAACAGGAAAAATCACGCCTTAGGTTTTATCAGCTTTGGTCGAAAAGTGCAGGTGTTTTGCCATCGATGGTGAAGCTAATTTTACTGTCGTTTTTACTACAGTTTTGCGCGTTACTCGCTCCGTATTATATGCAATGGGTTGTCGATGAAGTGCTTGTTAGTTTCGACCAATCTTTACTGATGATTCTCGGTCTTGGCTTTGCTCTGGTTGTTTTCCTTACCTGCATTCTTAATATTACCCGCTCCTGGATCATACTGAGACTTTCCAGTGCACTGAACTTACAAATGGGCGTAAATTTGATGGCACATTTACTGCGTCTGCCCATGTCCTTTTTTGAAGCTAGGCATATTGGTGATTTGGTTTCTCGGTTTGGAAGTTTGGCACAAATTCGTGAACGCATAACGACTGGGTTTGTTACGACGTTAGTGGATGGAATACTGTCGCTTGCGCTGCTGGTTATGATGTTCGCCTACTCGGTAAAGCTCACTTTTATTGTTATTAGCGTCGTCGCTCTTTATTCACTGATTCGTTTTAGCTTATATCGACCTTTGAAGCGAATTTCCGAGGAATTAATTCAAAGCTCTGCCAAAGAACAAAGTCATTTTTTGGAAACGGCTCGAGGAATGCAAACGGTAAAGTTATTTGCCCATGAATCCATTCGCCAGGATGCCTGGCAAAATAAATACGTCGATGTGATTAATCATGAAATACGTTTAGGGCGATTAAATATAGGCTTTGATACCTGCAATAAATTGTTATTTGGATTGGAAAATGTACTGGTGATATTCATTGCTGCGGGCATGGTTATGTCAACCACGTTGACCGTGGGGATGTTACTGGCATTTATCGCCTATAAAAATCAATTTACTGCAAGGGCAATGGAACTGATTGAACAGTTGATTCAATTTAAGATGATGCGATTGCACTTAGATAGAATCGCCGACATTGCGTTACATGAAGAAGAGAGGAATCGACAAGGTGAACGGCATTTGTCTGCACCAAAAGGAGAGTTAAAACTCGTTAATGTTAGCTTTAGTTACCAACAAAGTGGAAAAGCCGTTGAACCATTACTGAAAAATATTAATTTAACTGTCGCGGCAGGGGAGTCAATTGCGATAACAGGCCCGTCCGGGGTTGGTAAATCAACATTAATGAAAATCATGCTTGGTTTGTTACAACCAACATCTGGAAGTGTGCTTCACGATGGTCAGGATATCACCCAGATTGGCTTATTAAATTATCGCAGGCTTATCGCCGGAGTGCTTCAGGACGATACATTATTATCCGGTTCCATTGCTGATAATATATGCTTTTTTGACCCCAACCCTAATTTATTACGAATTGAACAGTGTGCCCGCGCGGCTTCTATTCATAACGAAATTGCAAAAATGACTATGGGGTACAACAGTGTGATCGCGGATATGGGAACAAGCTTATCGGGTGGGCAGATGCAAAGAATATTGCTTGCGCGGGCCCTTTATAAACAACCGGTTATTTTGTTCATGGATGAAGCGACAAGCCATCTCGATTGCACCAATGAAAAGCTGATCAGCGAGCAATTCTCGCTGTTGAAGATGACCCGAGTTACGATTGCTCATCGTCAGGAAACTCTGGATTGGGCTGAAACCTTGTATGAAATAAACGATGGTACGCTTTACCGCCATTCTAACGTACAGACAAAAATCACGGGCAACTCGTGATGATTTCAACAAATCTGCCTCGCTTAAAAGGTGCAAGGCCAGGCTTTTTCACCTAAAATGCCATTAACATTTTTTTGATGAACCGATGTAACGTGGCGGATTTTTCTCGACAATTATTGGAAAGCGGCGACTTTCTTTCTTTTACACGCGAACACCCTGAACAGATCGACCAGGCTTTTACGTTTTACCTGAACACTCAAACACAGCAAACTCAGGTGAGTGTCCTCGATACTGGCGTGATCTGCTTTGAGCCGGTAGATAAGAAAACCAAGCGCGACATAGTTTTGTCTTGTGGTGTGCATGGCAATGAAACGGCTCCGATAGAAATCTGTCAACAGCTCATTAAAGAGTTATTGCATGGGCAACTAACGTTGCGCCAGAGGGTGCTATTTCTTTTTGGTAATCCACCGGCGATTAATTTAGGAAGCCGCTTTGTTGAGGAAAACCTCAATCGTCTATTTAGTGGCGCCCATAGCGATGATGTTGGTCTGGTAAATCAGGAGCGCAGACGAGCAAAGGCGTTAGAAGATTATATCCGAGATTTTTTTGATCAAGGTGGAAATATCGGCGACGATCGCGAACGCCTTCACTATGATCTGCACACGGCAATACGAGGTTCTAAAAATGATAAGTTTGCCGTCTATCCGTTTAGTCATGGTAAACCTCGAAACAAACAACAACTGCAATTTCTCAATGCCAGTGGCGTAAATACTATATTGCTTTCGAATAGCCCAACAACGACGTTTAGTTATTTCTCGGTAAATGAGTGCTGTGCCCATGCATTCACGGTTGAGCTTGGAAAGGTCAGGCCATTTGGTGAAAATAATCCGGAAGATTTTAGCCAAATCAATAAAACATTGCGGGCGTTACTGTCAGAAGATACTCCTGATTTTGGTGAATTTAATATCACTGAACTAAACCTTTTTGAAATATATAAAACCATAAACCGAACACAAGAGAATTTTACGCTTAATTTCGCCGATGATGTCGAGAATTTTACCGATTTCCCTATCGGTTATGTACTTGCTAACGATGGTGATGTCACCCACGAAATTTCTCTGCCAGGTGAGGCAATCATCTTTCCTAATGCGGAAGTTGCATTGGGCCAGCGCGCTTTACTTACCGTAATTCCAGCCAAACTGACGGCCTGATTTATTCAGGCCTTCCCTTCAACTGTAAACCTTAATTTCCACTTACCTGACTCTTTACATGGCTAATTCATGCGGTTTATTGCAAGTAAAATTGGCGGATTGTAAAGTTCTGGCAATCCTTAAAAGGTGGAGTCACGCGGTCTGGAGTCGAATAAAGACTCTAATTTGCCGAAAGCCCGACTGGTAAGTACCAAGAAACTTACGTGTTATTGGGCAAAAAATAATAATCGTGGCCAGCAATTAAGTTAAAAATTACAAATACCTTTGCTGCATTGTTTCCAGGAGCCTGTGTTTTACGCTCCTTTAAAATAACTAAAACGTAAGCAATTGGATTAAGCCAGACAACAAGAGACACTTATGGATACAGAAATCTATAAATCGAGTCGTGAAGTGCATTGCGCCGATTTTATCGATGGTCATTCCATCGATATCCCAATTCTCAAAATTCTCAAACAGGACGGTAGTGTCTATCAAGGTTCGGATTTACCGGAGATTGATCAGAGCCTCGCCATCAAAATTTATCAAACGCTAGCGTTCCATCGTGTATTGGATGAGCGCATGATTGCGGCTCAACGCCAGGGGCGAGTGAGCTTTTACATGGCAGCACTCGGTGAAGAAGCAGCCAGTGTTGGCAGTGCAGCGGGGTTGCACGATGAAGATATGATCATGGCGCAATATCGAGAGCAAGGTGCGTTGATGTATCGTGGTTTCCGTTTAGAGCAATTCATGAACCAGATGTTTTCTAACGAGCTGGAGCTCGGGAAAGGCCGTCAAATGCCTATTCATTATGGTTCCGAAGAACTGCACTATATGACGATTTCTTCTCCGTTAGGTACTCAGATCCCACAAGCTGCAGGTTATGCTTATGGCCAAAAACTTCAGGGCAAAGAGCGTTGTACGATTTGTTATTTTGGTGAAGGTGCAGCCTCAGAAGGCGATTTTCATGCGGGATTGAATATGGCTGCAGTACACAAGGCGCCAGTGATTTTTTTCTGTCGAAACAATGGGTATGCCATCTCCACGCCGTCTAATGAACAATATAAAGGAAATGGTATCGCATCACGGGGTGTTGGTTATGGTATTAAAACGCTGCGTATCGATGGAAACGATATTCTGGCGGTGTTAAAAGCCACGCAGATGGCGCGTTCCTATGCGATAGAACACAACGAACCCGTGTTAATTGAGGCTATGTCATACCGTTTAGGTGCTCACTCGACTTCCGATGATCCAAGCGGTTATCGAACACGGGAAGAAGAGGCGAAATGGGCCGACCATGATCCAATTCTTCGCATGAAAAATTGGCTGTTAAGTCAAAACTGGTGGGATGAAGAGCAAGAAACGGCATTGTTCGAAAAACTTCGCGAAGATGTGCTTAATGCGGTGAAGGTGGCGGAGAAAATTGCCAAACCAGGCATCGAAGAGCTGGTAACGGATGTTTATGATCAACCAACGCCGGCGCTTGAAAAACAGCTTGAACAATTAAAAGAGCATATTCGCAAATACCCCGACGCCTATCCAATTACAGCAGGGAGATTTTAATCCATGGCGCAAATGAATTTATTACAAGCGATTAATAGCGCGCTGGATATTGCGATGGCTGAGAATGATTCTGCCGTCTGTTTTGGTGAAGACGTTGGTCATTTTGGTGGCGTCTTCCGTGCGACAAGTAACCTTCAGGAAAAATACGGTAAAGCGCGTTGTTTTAACACGCCTTTAACGGAGCAGGGGATTATCGGTTTTGCCAATGGTCTGGCGGCTCAAGGTAGTTTACCTATTGCCGAAATTCAGTTCGCAGATTATATCTTTCCTGCCTTTGACCAAATCGTTAATGAAACTGCCAAATTTCGTTATCGCAGTGGTAACGAATTTGATGTTGGCAAACTCACCATTCGCACGCCTTATGGCGGCGGCATTGCCGGCGGCTTATATCATAGCCAGTCGCCGGAGGCGTATTTTGCTCATACACCGGGCCTGAAAATTGTGGTTCCAAGAAATCCATACCAGGCTAAGGGGTTGTTGCTTGCATCGATTCGTGATGACAATCCAGTGGTTTTCTTTGAACCGAAAAAATTGTATCGCGCATCCGTTGGCGAAGTGCCTGAAGAAGATTATCAAATTCCTTTAGGTAAAGCCGAAGTTGTTACGCAAGGCTCCGATATCTCTTTGCTGGGTTGGGGAGCTCAGATGGATACTCTTGAAAAAGCGGCGAAAATGGCCGAAAAACAAGGTGTCTCTTGTGAAATTATTGATTTGCGCTCGATTTTACCTTGGGATGTGGAAACCGTTGCTAACTCTGTCATGAAAACAGGTCGGTTATTGATTAACCATGAGGCGCCTTTAACGGGTGGTTTTGCCGGGGAAATTGCCGCGACCATTCAATCAGAATGCTTTTTACATCTGGAATCGCCAATAACACGTGTGTGTGGTTTAGATACACCGTTTCCTTTGGCACATGAAAAAGAATATATGCCAGATGAATTAAAAACGTTTGAAGCCATTATGGCCTCAGTGAATTTCTAGGGGGTTGTGATGAGTATTGATTTTATCTTACCGGACATCGGTGAAGGGATCGTAGAGTGTGAGTTGGTCGAGTGGCTGGTAAATGAGGGAGATCGAATTGAAGAAGATCAACCCGTTGCTGATGTTATGACCGACAAAGCTTTAGTACAGATCCCGGCCATGTATTCTGGTGTCGTGGACAAGCTTTATTATAAGCAAGGTGATATTGCTAAAGTTCATTCGCCATTGTTTGCAATGACCCAGGAAGCTGATGACTCAAATGTTAATGCAGGTTCTGACAACATTAGTGATGTGCCGGCGATAGAGCCCGTAATCGCCAGTGATGTAGCGACTTCACCTTTGACGTTATCGTCGTCACACGTCGAAGACTTTATTCTGCCGGATATTGGTGAAGGGATTGTCGAATGTGAAATTGTAGAGTGGCTCGTCAATGAAGGCGATATTATTGAAGAAGATCAGGCCGTTGTCGATGTTATGACCGATAAAGCTCTGGTTCAAATTCCAGCTAAATATGCAGGGAAAGTCGTTAAACTTCATTATGGCAAGGGTGATATTGCAAAAGTACATTCGCCATTATTTGCCATTGAACATCAAGAGTCTGTTGGTGCTGCGATAGGCTCTGAACCGACTGCCGACGCTAAACCTGCTGCTAAGGTCGACAATACCTCGGTAGCATCTGCTGCAAATGGCAAAGTGACACAAGGTAAAGCCTTGGCAAGTCCTGCCGTTCGCCGTGTTGCCCGTGAAATGTCGGTTGATATTCAATTGGTGCAGGGGAGTGGGCCGAAAGGGCGAGTGTTTAAACAAGATGTTGTTAAGTTTGCTCAAAGTGGCGGGGAAGTAACAGCCTCCGTTGCGGCTGAATCTCAGGAAAGTTTCTCTGGGAAAAACGGGAATACTCGTGTTGAACCGATCCGAGGGGTAAAAGCTGCAATGGCCAGAGCCATGACCGCATCGGTTACTACAATTCCGCACTTTACTTATTGTGAAGAGATTGATTTGACGGATTTGATTGCATTGCGCAAGTCGGTAAAAGACGAATATGCCAGGCAAGATATTAAGTTAACGATGATGCCGTTCTTTATTAAGGCTATGTCATTGGCCCTTAAAGAATTTCCGCTAATGAATACACAACCCAATGATGATTGTACGGAATTAACTTATTTTGATGATCACAATATTGGTATGGCGGTCGATTCCAAGATTGGTTTGTTAGTGCCGAATGTGAAACAGGTGCAGAGTAAATCGATTGTTGATGTAGCTAAAGAAGTCACGCGTTTAACTAAAGATGCCCGTGAAGGTCGAGTTTCTTCGTCCGATTTAAAAGGTGGTACTATCAGTATCTCCAATATCGGTGCATTAGGTGGTACGGTTGCAACCCCGATTATCAATAAACCAGAGGTGGCCATTGTTGCATTAGGTAAGGTGCAAACTTTGCCAAGATTTGATAGCAATGGTGACGTTCAGGCTCGCTCTATTATGCAAGTCAGTTGGTCCGGAGACCATCGGATTATTGATGGCGGGACAATTGCTCGATTCAATAATTTATGGAAGTCATTCCTGGAAAATCCAAACTTAATGCTTATGCATATGAGCTAGTAGTATTGCATGCAGAGCCCGCTAACGCGGGCTTTTCTTTATATAGACACCCATCCTATCGTACTGTGTTTGACTATTG
Source organism: Thalassotalea litorea (assembly GCF_005843925.1). Lineage (GTDB taxonomy): Bacteria > Pseudomonadota > Gammaproteobacteria > Enterobacterales > Alteromonadaceae > Thalassotalea_A > Thalassotalea_A litorea_A. The sequence continues at coordinate 7,654 of NZ_VCBC01000002.1, read as the reverse complement.
AGACACCCAACTTAGCACTTGTGCTACCAAGACACCCACGCTTAAATCTAATCAATTCTATTTCCATTAAAAAAATGACTGGCACCGTTTTCATGCAAAGCTATTCTCAAATTATATTTAAATTCCAAGGAGCGGAATTGTGCCAACACCCAGAAATCGGCAGATTTGCCTTCAAGCAACAGCTTATTATCATTGTGTTAGCCGCTGTGTGCGTCGAGCATTTTTGTGCGGAAACGACAAATTTACTAATAAAAGTTTTGAACACAGGCGCGAATGGGTTGAACGGCGACTACTATTCCTATCTGAAATTTTTTGTATCGATATTTGCGCGTATGCAGTCATGACAAACCATTGCCATATTGTTCTGCATGTCGATAAAAGCAAAGCTGATGCATTAGATGACATAGAGGTAATCAATCGTTGGCATAGGGTGTGTAAAGGTACGTTAATTACCCAGCAATATATCGAAGATGGGCATATTTCGGAATCATTTGCTTCAACGCTCAACGATACCATCAAAACCTATCGGAATCGGTTATTTGATATCAGCTGGTTTATGCGATTATTAAATGAACCAATTGCCAGGATGGCAAACGCTGAAGATGAGTGCACAGGACGATTCTGGGAAGGCCGTTTTTCGAGTCAAGCTTTATTAGACGAAGCCGCTCTGGCTGCCTGTATGAGCTATGTTGATCTAAATCCGTTAAGGGCCGGTTTAGCCCAAACGCCAGAAACATCATTGTATACAAGTATTCGTAGGCGAGTTTCGTCAGCTTTGAAAGGTGAGCAACCTAAGCCTTTGATTAAGTTTGTCGGCGACATAAATCAAGATATGGCTCCAGGCTTGCCGTATAAATTCGAAGATTACTTAAATTTAGTGGATCTCACTAGTAGGGTGATCAGAGACAAGAATAGTGGATATTTAGACAACGATGTGCCGAAAATTCTGACACGTTTAAACATTTCATCAAGTAATTGGCTGAGTCTGGCGACTCGGTTCGAGTTTCACTTCAAAGGACCTGTGGGAAATAACGTATCTCTGACTCATCTTTGTGAAATTCAAAACCGAGAAAGGCGGAGCAATATTTGCGCTAGTACAAGATTTTTTAAGTAAACATGTTGTGATTCTATTAGGCCATATTAACCTTTAAGATGAATCTGATAGGACAATGAAGAAACAAAGTTGTTTTTACAGTTATCATTTCTGCATTCTCTGAGCCTACGAAATTTATTATAAATCGTGAATCATTGACATGGCTCCATAATACTCTAAGAATTTCAGTCAGGTTGCGAATGATTTGAGCTTCGATGGCCTTTAATCCATTTCTTGGTTTTTAGATTTGGTTAGATGTTTTGCCGTTACATAGGAGTAATTAATTACTGCGATTTTCTTAACATTACAAGCGGACCTGTTAGTGAAAATGTGCAATAGAGGTAAATATAAACACCGAGCGCATATTTGACTTTGATAGTTCCTTTTTCAATAAACGCTTTTCTTTATCCTTTAATACTTTTACGTGACTTAACCGTCTTGTAAAACTATAAACACCCTGTCTTAAGGCATGATTTCAGTCTTATTCTTATTTTAACAATTGGTCAGCTTCTTGGCCGTCTCTACCGGAATCGCCAATAGTCGTTAATATGGGTGTCTTGATTTCGGTTGATAAGCAAACGAGGTCTGAATGCAGCTATGTAGCCATTTATTGTATGGATAGGCGTTAACTACCTTTTCCAAATCACAGTCAATTATTAACATGGGTGTCTCGATAGGTAAGGGGGGAGCTATGCTAAATCGATACTAAGGTTTGCTTATCGTGGGTGTCTTGATAATAAGGGGCGTGAGATATGCTAGGGTGAAATTGATAACAACGCATAAAAAAGGGACCTGAAAAACAGGTCCCTGTGTATATTTCGATTGTCGATTACATGACGCGCATGCCAGGCTCGGCGCCATTGTCTGGGTTTAAGATAAAGATATCTTTACCACCAGGACCTGCAGCAATGATCATGCCTTCGGACATGCCAAAGCGCATTTTTCGTGGTGCTAGGTTGGCAACCACAACGGTCAATTTACCTATCAAGTCTTCTGGCTGATAAGCCGATTTGATGCCAGCAAAAATTTGACGGGTTTCACCACCCAAATCAACTTCAATGCGTAGTAACTTATCAGCCTTTTCAACGTGTTCAGCGGTTACGATTTTTGCCACTCGCAAATCGACTTTTGCGAAATCATCAAAGCTGATTTCATCTGCAATTGGGTCATCAGCTAACGGCCCCGTTACCGGTTGTTGGGCTTGAGCCGCTAAATTTTCTTTTGAATCTTCAACCATAGCGTTGATTTTATCCATTTCTACGCGTTGCAATAACGCTTTAAATTTGTTGATCTTGTGATTGCTCAACAGTGCCTTATGGCCTTCCCAGCTAAGCTCATCATTTAGAAACTGAGCAGATTTTTCTGCAAGAGCAGGGATGACGGGCTTTAAATAAATCATCAAAATACGGAACAGGTTGATGCCTAAAGAACAGATCTCCTGAACTTCCTGTTGCTTGTTTTCATCTTTGATTAACTGCCATGGCTCTTTTACAGCAATGTATTCATTGACTTTATCCGCTAGCGCCATGATTTCACGCATGGCACGACCAAACTCACGATTTTCATAGTGAGCGGCAATACTATCACCCGCGTGCATAACTTCGTCAGCTAACGCTTGGTCTGCTGGGTTTGCGATCAAAATCCCATCGAATTTCTTCGTCACGAAACTGGCACAACGTGATGCGATATTTACGAGTTTTCCGACGAGGTCAGAATTTACTCGTTGCGCAAAATCTTCGAGGTTCAAATCCAAATCATCGATACGACTGGTGAGTTTTGCGGCAAAATAATAACGCAGATATTCTGGATTCAAATGATCTAAATAGGTGCGACCTTTAATAAAGGTGCCCTTGGATTTAGACATCTTAGTGCCATTAACGGTCACGAAACCATGGGCATATACCGATGTTGGTTGGCGATAATTCGCGCCTTCTAACATGGCCGGCCAGAACAAGCTGTGGAAGTAGATGATGTCTTTACCAATGAAATGGTAAAGCTCAGCTTCAGAGTCTTTTTCCCAAAACTCATCAAAATTGATGCCCTGTTTGTCACACAGGTTTTTAAAGCTGCCCATATAACCAATCGGGGCATCTAGCCAAACATAGAAAAACTTACCTGGTGCATCTGGGATCTCGAAGCCAAAATATGGGGCATCTCGGGAGATATCCCACTGTTGCAAACCTTGCTCAAACCATTCAGCGAGTTTGTTCGCCATCTCTTCCTGCAATGAACCGCTGCGGGTCCAGTCTTTAAGCATTTGCTCAAACGCAGGCAAATCAAAGAAGTAATGCTCAGAATCTTTCAGTACTGGTGTCGCACCAGAAACCACACTAATTGGGTTGATTAGATCGGTTGGTGAGTAGGTCGCGCCACAATTGTCGCAGTTATCACCGTTTTGGTCTTCACTCTTACATTTCGGACAAGTCCCTTTTACGAAACGATCCGGCAAAAACATTTCTTTTTCGGGATCGAAAAGCTGTGAAATAGTACGGCGTTTAATATGGCCATTAGCATCCAGACGACGATAGATTTCTTCGGCAAATGCTCGGTTTTCATCGCTGTGGGTTGAATGGTAATTATCAAATTCGATATTGAAATCGGCAAAATCCGCCATATGCTCTTGACGAACCTGCTCGATCATTGCTTCTGGCGCTATTCCAAGCTGCTGAGCTTTTAGCATGATTGGCGTGCCATGGGCATCATCCGCACAGACATAATACGTTTCGTGACCACGCATTTTTTGGAAACGCACCCAAATATCGGTTTGGATGTATTCAAGAAGATGCCCTAAATGGATTGGACCATTGGCATATGGAAGTGCACTGGTGACAAGGATTTTACGTTTATTACTCGACATTGTCCGAATTTAAATTTTTAATGGTAATCGTGGCAGCGATAGTACAAAATTTGCGGCTTTTTTTCATTAATAATTATCGATATTGATGAAAAAGCCACTTATTATGAAGCAAAGCGTTAATTTATTGTATTGAGCCGCAGGTATTCGTACCTAAATGCACCCTATTGCAAGAAGGTGGAGAAATGGAAGAAGAAATCCGCAGTTATATAAAGCAATACCGCAGCAAGTGTTTTCCGTTTGGTTTATTGAACGTATTGACAAAGCTAAACGTTACTGAAAATTCGAATGGCTACCTTGTCGATGTCTGCTTGGCATTTCCTTGTTTTACACAATTAAAACTTGCCATAGAAAAGATGGCTGAAGATCTCGATGTTAATCTTGATCTGAAAGCGAACGTCCAGGTGGAAGCTGTCAGGCAGCATAATATTAGTGGTGTTAAAAACATTATTGCGATTGCATCGGGTAAAGGCGGCGTCGGCAAATCGACGACTGCGGTTAATATCGCCTTGGCATTGCAAGAAGAGGGGGCCAGAGTTGGAATACTTGATGCCGATATTTATGGTCCTTCAATACCGACAATGCTTGGCATTGGCGATCAAAAGCCAGGTTCGGAAGATGGTAAACGTATGTTGCCATTAAATGGCTTGGGTCTGTCGGCAATGTCGATTGGATTCTTAGTTCCGGATTCTCAGGCCAGCATCTGGCGTGGTCCCATGGCTAGTACGGCATTTACGCAGTTATTAAATGAAACCGCCTGGGATGACCTCGATTATTTGTTGATTGATATGCCACCGGGTACCGGGGATATCCAATTAACGCTGGCACAAAAAGTTCCAGTTGCTGCCGCTTGTATGATCACCACGCCGCAAGATATCGCTTTGATCGATGTGCGCAAAGGGATCAGCATGTTTGATAAAGTTCAGGTGCCTGTTTTAGGTGTCGTCGAAAATATGAGCTATCACATTTGTAGCAATTGTGGGCACGAGTCACATATTTTTGGCCAGGGTGGGGCAGAGCACCTAGCCGGTGAAAGAGAGATCGAGTTACTTGGGCAAATCCCTTTGGATCTTGAGGTTCGTCAGGGGGCCGATCATGGTAATTCACCAGTATTTGCCGATATAGATAGTGACATTAGCCAAATCTACCGTAGAATAGCCACAAACATTGTAAGCGATTTGTATTATCAACTGGATTGGCGCAGTCCTGCGACTGCCAATTTGAGCATTATAGAAGAATAAGCCATGAGACTTTGTGATAAAGATATTGAAGCCCTATTAGAGGCTGGAAAAATTTGTATTGAACCTCGCCCTGACTCAAGCATGATTTCCGGCGTGAGTGTGGATATTTGCCTAGGCAATAAATTCCGCGTTTTTGAAGATCATACGGCGCCATATATTGATCTCAGTGGTCCGAAAGCGGAAGTTCAAGACGCGATGAACACCTTAATGAGTGATGAAATCCATATTTCTGATGGCGATGCATTCTTTTTGCACCCTGGAGAACTGGCGCTTGCTGTGACCCATGAGTCGGTAACATTGCCTGCGGATATCGTTGGCTGGTTAGACGGTCGTTCGTCATTAGCCCGTCTCGGTTTAATGGTCCATGTTACCGCCCACCGCATCGATCCGGGTTGGTCTGGCCAAATCGTTCTGGAATTTTTTAACTCAGGTAAATTGCCATTGGCGCTACGACCTAAGATGAAAATCGCGGCGCTGAATTTTGAAACCATGTCTGGTGAAGCGATCCGTCCATATAACAAACGTGATGATGCTAAATATAAAGATCAAAAAGGCGCAGTCGCGAGCCGTATTAGTCAGGACGACGCATAATCTCAACTGCGTTAGTTTATCATTGCGACAGCGCCATTAAAAAAGCCCGGAGCACACAATGTCCCGGGCTTTTTGATCGTGTCTGATGAATTGCCTTAGCTAGCCATTGACTACATCGGATGATGCAAAGGATAGTTTGCCTGCACAGTCTTCAAGTGCCGCTAATAACAGCTTTTTATCGTGATAGTCCCCTTGCTCGGCATCATTTAACGCTCTGCAAACAACATTTACCTTACTCGATGTTGCCTCACTATCCGGAGTGATGACCGTATCGATTGGTAAGCAACCCAAATTACTTTCAAGCCAATTTAATTTATCATCTAACAAAAGTTTGCCAGCTGGGCTGTCTTCCTGATTAATATTATCAATAAATACACATTGCCCAGTTCGCCTTTCAATGGCGTTACGCAGGTCATTGACCAGTAGTGGCGGTACCACACTGGTAAGAAAGCTACCCGGACCAAGGATAATTAAATCCGCATTTTCGATGGCAATCAAGCACTCAGGAATGGATTTGACCAACGGCGCTAACATCAGTTTGTTAGGCATTGACGGCATATCATCAACAGAAATCTCACCTACCTTACATCGACCGTGTTCATAAAAGGCGAGTAAGTCGGTTGGTGTTTCAGACATTGGATAGACCTTCGTTTTAACACGCAACAATCTGGAAATCAGATTAATGGAATCGAGCGGTCGACTTTGGATCTCATTTAAACCAAATAAAATAAGGTTGCCAAGATTATGCCCACCGAGTTCATCGTTGCCGTCAAAGCGGAAATTGAATAATTGGTTGCCAACGGATTCGGGTTCGACCAATTGGGTTAGGCAGTTACGTAAGTCACCCCAGGCAATAGAGCTGGTTCGCTTTCTAAGTTTTCCGGTAGAACCACCGTTATCGGTTGTCGCGACAATGCCAGTTAATTGATCGCCCAGGAAGGATAGGGTAGAGAGGACTCGTCCAAGGCCATGGCCACCGCCGATGGCAACTACATTTAATTTTTGTAAGCGCATAAATCTTCAGTTACCTCTGGAGCCAAGAATACTGCGCAAAATAAGACCGGCGGAGAAAAATAATAATTAAGGTTTTTGCATACATAGTTATAGGAGCTATATCAGACCTTCACAAGAAAATTGTCTTTTTTGTTTGCGTGGTTACGTATTTGCGCATTGCCATTGTAGCGATAATCCGATGAGGATTTCTACCTATATATGTGCGGCTTTGCATTATAGCGATACATTTAGCTTATATTGCAGGGGGATAGACCCTGCAAAATTGGTGAGTTAGCCCATGTCATTGCTGCAACGTACAATGAGACTTCAAAAATTCATGATCTGTTGGTTAAAAAACTCGAATTACTGAGGTTTTGATCTGCTAAAATAGCCGCCGATATCGATAGGGCCAACCAAAAAAACAACAAAGCGATGAATTAATAATCGCTTAACCCCATTTTTTGTTATTTTTACGTTTTTATACAAAAAAACTGTTGACTCTGATGGGCACCCTGCTTAGAATTCGCCTCGCTTTCAACGAGTAAGGTCGCTCAAGGAAGCAGGTTCTGGGGCTATAGCTCAGCTGGGAGAGCGCTTCGCTGGCAGCGAAGAGGTCTGCGGTTCGATCCCGCATAGCTCCACCAGAATTCTTACGGTTTGGTTTTCCAAGCCAATGACTTTGGCAAAAGTCAAATCAGATTGATAAAACAATCTGTAGAAGGTGAATTTAAGATTCGAAGTGTCTTATTTTCTTATGCGGATATACTTAGTAGGTCAATTTGATTTATTAAATATTTTTTGCGTCCCCTTCGTCTAGAGGCCTAGGACACCGCCCTTTCACGGCGGTAACAGGGGTTCGAATCCCCTAGGGGACGCCACTTC